>NZ_FNKP01000002.1:1200000-2400000 GCF_900099835.1 Paraburkholderia fungorum | reverse complement strand
GACGCGGTTCAACTCGAAACCCGACTCGGCGTCATGCTTCGCGACGAAGCTGTCATTCACTTGCAACCGACATGCAAGCATGAAGGCAAGCGAGATAGCCGAAGTGAGTATACCCACCGCAGGTACGCGTAGTCACTATCCGCGATCATCGCGACGCATCGTTATGTTCATATCGAACGGGTTGAGCGTATAAAAAACCCGCGACGTGATCGTGTCACGCGCGGGTTCGACGCAGCGCAGACTCATCAATCCGCGCTGCCGATACCACATCGAAAAAGCTTAGAAGCGGTGACGCAGACCGACAGCCGCCGCCACCTGGTTGCCCGTGCTCGACGGAGCCAGCGAGTTGATCGACGCAACGTTCGCGCCGAAGTTGCCGAGCTCGCCCGTAGCATGCTGATACACACCTTCCACGTACACGTCGGTACGCTTGCTCAGCGAGTAGTCGCTTTGCAGCGACACCGTATGCCACTTCGGATCGCCCGAACCGTTCGAGCCGCTCATCTTGCCATCGGTGAACGTGTACGACGCCGCGAGGCTCAGCGCCGGCGTCAATGCGTAGCGGCCGTTCAACTCATAGTTATCCAGATGCAGGTTCGTGCCCGAGATGCCCGGCAGCGTCGCGCCGCCGACATCGATACCCGTGATGCCGTCCAGTTGCGTGTGCGTGTACACGAAGCCCGCCGTAGCCGGACCGTACGTGTAGTTGATGCCAGCGCCGAACGTGCGCTGCAGGTTCGCCGCGATCTGCGCGGTGCCGTCGCCTTGCGTCACCGCGCCGCTCAGGTTCGAGCTGCCCGACTGGTTCAGTTGCAGGTAAGCGGCCGCGACGCTCAACGGACCGTTGTCGTACGAAGCGCCCGCGCTCCATGCACGATTGTTCGAGAACTCGCCGGCCGAGTTGCTGAAGCCGTACAAGCCGCCGAACTTCAGGCCCGCATAGTTCGCGCTCGAGTACTTCACCGCGTTGCGCACGGAGAACGAGTTGTCGAGGTTGTCGTTGTCGAACGGATGAGCCGCGAGGTTGTTGCCGTAGCCCGCGCCCGCTTCGGACAACGGCGCCAGATAGTCGACCACGGAGTCATATTGACGGCCGAGCGTCAGCGCGCCGTACTGGTCGCTCTTCAGTCCGACGAAAGCCTGACGGTTGAACAACGTGCTGCTTTCCGAATTCTGACCGTTGTTGATGTTGAAGCCGCTTTCCAACGTGAAGATCGCGTGCAGACCCGCGCCGAGGTCTTCGCTACCGCGCAGGCCGAAGTACGTGTTCGACACCGAGCCGCTGCCCTGTTGCCAGTTGCTGTGGCCGCCCTGGTTGTTCGAGTAGACGAGGCCCGCGTCGAGCGTGCCGTACAGCGTGACGCTGCTTTGTGCGTGAGCGTTGATGGCCAACGCGCTCAGGATGCCTGCGGCAAAGAGGATTTTTTTCATATTCAGATAACTCCGGGACAGTGCATGGAGAATCGCAAGCCAGTGCTTACCGTTTATTGCGCCGGCAGTCCGGCGATTCGCTGCGAAGTGTATTTCGGCCATTCGAATCTTTAATCCCGTCTGACGCAACAATGTGTTTTTGAATCTGTAAAAGTGAATTCGAATTAGATAAGTGCAGATAAATAAACGGAAAATGTATTTGAAAATGGTCAACGCGGCGTGCTGTCAATGATCGGCGTGTTGCTCAATCGCGACGATCCTTGTCGGGCCTTGCGAGACGGGGGTTACGGAGAATTACGTCGAATCCTTCGATTCATTGTGTTTTTCGCAACGCAATTTTACGAATAACAGTGGTTATTCGAGGGAATGGCGGCTTTACAATTCGCGTCACCCTTTGACCGAGGGTGTCTTTTTCATTCTTTATACGCGGCTTTCGGGCCGCGTTTTTTTATGGGTTTTCTGTAATAAACAAATAAGTTCCTGAAAAAGCCGAAATAGAGAATTTCAGCGCAAGATTGATTGATGTTCGATTGCGCGTGCGATTGCATGGGAGCCGGGTCAGGCGCAATGAGGCTTGTCCGTTCGTCAGGGGGCGAGGGCCGGCACGCCCGGGGCAGGTAGAATTGCGGGCTTGAGATGTGTTTCCGCCCCGCGAACGTGAGTAAACCTGTAATGACCGATACACCCCTTCCATCGTCCGACAGCGCTGAAGATTTCACGACGGAAGGTTCGTCCGAGCTGGACGAAAGCGTGCATGAACCGCGTCTGTGGCGCGACGACGGCTGGACCGCGCGCGTCATCAAGAACGAAGACGACGAAGGCTGGGCCGTCGCGATGATCAAGGACGGCGAGGCCGAACCCGCGCTCGTCGGTCCGTGGACCATGGGCCGCAACAAGAAGGACCCGAAGCCGCTCGACACGTCGGCGTTCAACACGCTGGTGAAAACCGCGTCGGAAGTGCTGCGCCGTCACGAGCAGCAACTTCGCGCGCAGCTGCATAAGGAAGTGCGGGTCGCGAGCGCGGACGGCAACGACGAACTCGACATCACGCTAGACATCATCCCCGACGAAATCGAACCCTACGCGTTGCTGACCGCGCTGGATCTTTTTGGCGAACAGATCGCACAGGTGCAGGTCGCGCCGAATTTCAATCTGAGCAAGGCGAGCGCGTCGGCGTGGGTCGAGAACGAATTCAGGCGTCCGGGCTAGGCGACGCCGACCGACCGCCTGGTGCGGTATTACGAAAGACTTTCGCGTTTCCCCGGCGTTGCCGTTCAGGTTGCGCGAGAGTGGTTTCGGGACCACGAAAATTCAATTCAGCGTGTCGGCGATTGAGAAACTCCGTTGCAACGCGTGATCCAATCGAATCGCGCTCTGCTGCACGGTATGGCGGAATAGGGTTGTCGAAAGGTCTTCGACCTACGCACGAACGACCACTCTTTTATAGAAGCCTATAGAAACGAGCCGCCGTGCAAACACCCGCGTCGGCCTAACTCCGCTTGCAGAAAATCGCCGTAACGAGCGGCGCGACGTGATGCACGATCGCCGTGCTGCCGCTCCCGGCAATCGCGTGGCGCACCTTCGATTCGCTGCCGAGCACCACGACGCCGTAGGCCGAACTCGCGACCGGTTCGCCGTCGCCGACGCGGAACATCGGGTCGTCTTTTTCATAGCCGACCACCGCGAACACGTGAAAACCAAACGCCGTCAGATCGGCGCCGGACGCGGGCGAGAACGCATTGATCGAGTTACTTTCGACGCGCATCGGCTTCGGCTCGATCATCTGCTGGTCGAGCAGATCGGCGATGAACTGATGGCCGCTTTCGTTGCAGGTGAGCGGCGTGTCGAGGGCCGCGGCGAAACTTATTTGGGGCAGTGCGGCAGTTGCCAGAAGAAGGAGTACAGATGAAAAAAGGCGTTTCATAAGTGCAGTCGGCGACCTCGATCGATGTAGTGGTTTCGCAACGGGCGGCGGCGAGTGGCCGTGACCCAAAAGACGTTGCGCATCGAAGGAATTCCGCATTACGGGCGCAACTGGGTTTGCACTTTATCGCGATTCGGCAAATCTTGCTTTGCTGCTAGCACATCCAGGTCACGGACGGACCTCAAAGAAACGAGCAGGAAGAAAGCAATCTTTTTCGATCCCGTATATATTTCCGGGTTATGACTTCGCGACCCCAAACTCCAATTAATGTTCCGCCGCCCCGTACCTGGGACGCCCGGCTCGCTCGCCGGCTTGTGACTCCGCTGGTGAATACCTGGGTCACGCCGAATCACCTCACTACGCTGCGTCTGCTGATCGGGCTTGCAGGCGCGCTGTGCCTCGCTCATGGCGATTTCGCGTGGACCAATGCAGGTGCTCTGCTGATCGTGCTGTCGAACTTCGTCGACCACACCGACGGCGAGCTTGCGCGCATCGGCGGCAAGTCGAGCCGGATCGGTCATTTTTACGACCTCGCATGTGACGCGATCGTCACCATCATGTTGTTTATCGGCATGGGCGTTGGGGCAGGAACCGCAGCCGGTGCAACTCATGTCGGCGGATTGAAGGTGATGCCGGGCGTGCTCGGCGCAGTGGCCGGTGTGGCGATTGCGCTGATCTTTTTCCTGCGCATGCGCATCGAGGAAATGGCGGGCAAGGCGGGCACGAAGCAGGCCGCAGTGGGCGGCTTCGAAACCGAAGACGTGTTGTACCTGCTACCCATTGTCACGCTGACGAGCGTCGTGCTGCCTTTCGTCGTGGTCGCTTCGATCGGCGCGCCGCTTTTTGCCGCGTGGGTCGTGGTGGATTACTGGCGCGTGTCGCGCCGTGCCGCTCGCCCTGCGGTTGCAGTCGGCAGTGCTTCTGAAAACAGTCAAATGTGGGCCAGTGAATGAGTACACACGCCGAAGATGACGTGGTCGCGCCAGCATCGATTCAACCTTCCTCCATGGCGGCGCAGGCCGCGCCGAACGCCGACCGTGCGGTCGCGGGCAAGACGCGCGAGCTCGACACGCCGCGCTTGCGCAAGGACTTCGCCGACCAGGGCGCGTTCCTGTATCTGGAAGATTTCCTCGCGCCTGAAGTCACCGCGCAACTCGCGCACAGCGCGCGGTCGCTGCTCGACGAGGTGAACCGCAACTATCTGCCGGGTCACAAGCAGGGCGGCAGTGTGAGCCGCCATACCATCGACACGCTCGCGCCGTTCATCGCCGAGTTGTATCGCTCGAAGGAACTGATCGGCTGGCTCGAACAGCTTAGCGGCGACAAACTGCAGGTCTCTCCCGCCGACGACCCGCATGCGTACGCGCTGTATTACTACACGCGGCCGGGCGATCACATCGGCTGGCACTACGACACTTCGTATTACGACGGCCGCCGCTACACGCTGCTGCTCGGCGTGATCGACGATTCGTCGTGCCGCCTCGAATACGAGTTGCATACCCGCAATCCCGATGTGCCGGATCAACCCGGCTCGGTGCAATATCCGCCCGGCAGCCTCGTATTTTTCGACGGCGACAAATTGCGTCATCGCATCACGCCGGCCGGCGCGAACGAGATGCGCGTGTCGCTCACGTTCGAATACGTCACCGACCCCAACATGCGGCCGTGGCGCCGTTTCATCTCGAACATGAAGGACGCGATCGCGTACTTCGGTTTCCGCCAGGTGTTCCGTCAGATGACTTCGCGCGGCAAGACCGCCGGCAAGGGCCGCGCATGAGTCGCGCGGCCCTGCTTCTGCTGTCGATCGGGACGGCGCTGTTTGTCGGCCTGCTCGCCTGGCAAGGCTTCGGTTCGGTTGCGTCGACGCTGCTTGCGGCCGGTTGGGGGCTCGCGCTCGTCGCGGCGTTCCACGTCGTGCCGCTCGTGCTCGATGCGGGCGCGATCTCCGTGTTGTTCCATCCTCGCCGCGACGGCGTGCATCACGATCTGTCGCTGCGCGATGCGCTGTTCGCGCGCTGGGTTGGCGAATCGGTGAATAGCCTGTTGCCTGCGGGGCAGATCGGCGGTCCCGTCGTGATGGTGCGGCAGCTTTCGCAGCGCGGCATGCGCATGCGCGACGCCGCTGCGGCGATCACGGTCAGCACGACCTTGCAGGCGCTCGCACAAATCGTCTTTGCGCTCGGCGGCCTGATGCTGTTCGGCGCGTACGCGGCGCACGGCGCGCTGCACGATCTGCAAACCGCAACGCTGATCGCAACCGGCGTGCTCGGCGCGATGATCGTCGGCTTCTACTATGCGCAGCGGCGCGGCCTGTTTGGCCGGCTGCTCGGCGTGGTGTCGAAAGTATTCGGCAAGCGCGACTGGTCCTCGCTGATGAATCGCGCGGAAGCCGTCGATGCCGCCGTGCAGGCCATGTACCGCGAACGCGGCCGCGTTGCGGCGAGCTTCGCGTTGAGTCTCGTGGGCTGGATCGTCGGTACGGTCGAGGTGTGGCTCGCGCTGCGCTTTCTCGGTCATCCGGTGGATTGGGTCGACGCGCTGTTGCTCGAAAGTATCGGGCAGGCCATTCGCGGCGCTGCGTTCATGATTCCGGGCTCGCTCGGCGTGCAGGAAGGCGGTTATCTGCTGCTCGCACAGCTCGTGGGGTTGCCGCCCGACGCGGCGTTGGCGCTGTCGCTCGCCAAGCGCGCACGCGAAATCCTGCTAGGCTTGCCGGGTTTGCTGGTTTTGCACTTCAGCGAAAGAAGCTGGCAACGGCGGCGCGCCCTGGGGCGCGTGCCGGTTATCGATTAATCTCCGTATTTTTTCAAAGGACCGCGCATGCGTGCCATCATCCTCGCTGCGGGCCTCGGCCTGCGTCTTCAGCAACCGCCGCAAGCCCAGTTCCCGAAGTGCCTGTTGCAGTTCGACGGTATGAGCCTGCTCGAACGGCATCTGCAAATGCTCGAAACCGCAGGCGTGACCGACGTCGTTCTCGCGCTCGGTTTCCAGCCGGAATCGGTGCAGGCGGAACTGGAGCGCATCAACTGGCCGCATCAGGTCGAGACCGTGCTCAACACGCGTTACGACCTGGGCAGCGTGCTGACGGTGCACACCGTTGCAGACGCGCTTACGCGCGGCGGCGACGTGCTGCTGATGGACGCCGACGTGCTGTATGACGAGCGCATTCTCAGCGCGTTGGTGGCGGGCGAGACGGTCAACCGTCTGCTGATCGACCGTGATTTCGAAGCGGGCGACGAGCCCGTCAAGCTGTGTCTGAAAGACGGCGTGCCGGTCGAGTTGCGCAAGCAGCTGGCCGTCAATCTCGAGTACGACACGATTGGCGAATCTGTCGGCTTCTTCCGTTTCCGCGAAGAAGCGGCGCAACGTTTCGCGCAGATCGTCGCCGGTTATATCGACAGCGGCCGCGCGAATCTGCCGCACGAAGAAGCGGTGCGCGACCTGCTGCTGGAGCGCAGCCAGGTGTTCGATACCGCCGACGTGACCGGCGCTCCGTGGATCGAAATCGACTTCCCGAACGACGTTGCGCGGGCAAGCACCGAGATCCTGCCGCAACTGCAACCGCTGGTCAGCGCGTCGCGCTAAGCGGCTTTCAGGCGTATTTCCCCGCATGATGTGGCGAGCCGGCGTGATGCCGGCTCGCCATTTTTTTCGTGCGCTGTCGATGGGCATAACTCACGCCGCGGCTTACGTGCCTGGGAAATGCAAGTTCACTAAAAGCGCCAGAGCAACAACATTTGTTGCCGCTGCGATGCCATAATCGACGCTTTACACCGACGGCCTAGCACCCCGTCGTCATGCCAATGCCTCTCGCTTTAGGCACTTTCATCGTTCCGCTGATCGTCGCGTGCGCGATGTTCATGGAGAATGTGGACGGCACGGTCATCGTGACCTCGCTGCCTGTTCTGGCGCGCGATCTCGGTCAGGACCCCATCACGCTGAAGCTTGCCGTCACGGCCTACGTGATCGGCCTCGGCGTGTTCATTCCGATCTGCGGCTGGGTCGCCGACCGCTTCGGTTCACGCACGGTGTTTCGCACGGCCATCGGCATTTTCATGGCCGGCTCGCTGATGTGCGCGGCCTCCACGTCGCTCGGCACATTCGTGGTTGCGCGCTTCGTGCAAGGCATCGGCGGCGCGATGATGGTGCCGGTGGGCCGCATCATCATCTTCCGCTCGGTGCCGAAATCGGACTTCATTCGCGCGGTCAATTATCTGACGGTGCCCGCGCTGCTTGGGCCGGTTGTCGGGCCGCCGCTCGGTGGTTTCATCACGACGTATCTGCACTGGCGTCTGATTTTCTTCATCAATATTCCGATTGGTCTGCTCGGTATCTGGCTTGCCAACAAGCACATTGCCAATGTGCGCGAGGCGCATCCCGGACGGCTCGACTGGACCGGCTTCGTGTTGTCGGCGGGTGGAGCGTCGCTGTTCATGCTGGGGCTTTCGCTGATCGGCGGCGAGCTTGTGACGACGAGCGTGTCGGTCATCATGTGCCTGAGCGGCGTCGTGTTGCTGCTGCTTTATGTGCTCTACGCAAGTCGCGTCGAACTGCCTGTGCTCGATCTGCGGCTTCTGCGCATCCCCAGTTTTCACGCGAGCGTGGTGGGCGGCTCGCTGTTCCGGATCGGGCTTGGCGCTGTGCCGTTTCTGTTGCCGCTTGCGTTGCAGGAAGGTCTCGGCATGACGGCGTTCAAGGCAGGTTCGATCACGTGTGCGTCCGCGTTCGGCGCGATCTTCATGAAGACGGCGGCCATGCGCATTCTGCGGCGCTTCGGCTTTCGCACCGTGCTGTTGTTCAACGCGGCGTGCGCGGGTCTTGTCATCGCGGGCTATGGGCTGTTCTTTCCCGGTACACCGCATTGGCTGATCTGGTGTGTCGTGCTGGTCGGCGGGTTCTTCCCTTCGTTGCAGTTCACGTCGCTGAACTCGCTGGCGTATGCGGATATTCCGAGCAGCGAAGTCGGCCGTGCAACGAGTGTTGCGAGCGTGATCCAGCAGATATCGCTGGGACTCGGCGTGACGATTGCCGGCATCGTGCTGCAGATTTCGCACAACCTGCAGGGCCATCCGAAGATCGTGTTCACCGATTTCTGGCCGGCGTTTCTCGTAGTCGGTCTGTTCTCGTTCCTGTCGATTCCGGTCACCGCGCGCTTGCCGCACAACGCAGGCGACGAACTCTCGCGCGGTAGTCGCGGCACCGCATGAGTAGTGCGGGGGCGTGGGTTTAGCTGCGCCTCCCTTCACGCCTCCGTTGCTACGTCAGGTCAGCCGCTGCGCCGCGGTTTGATGTAGACGAGCGGCTCCGTTCGCCTGCACATTTCCCCTTCCTGTTCCTGCTGATTCCCATTGTTCCGAATCCGCGCGGCACGTTTGTTGCTGCGCGCGTTGTCGTGCCACCGCGCACTCTTTCGTGAGCGCGTCACGCGCGATGCACCTCGCGCCCGACTATCCACTTGCACGTTGTAAGAAAAACGCGAATCGCTTATCGTCTGACGAATCGTTGTTCTGGGGGATTTTCAATGAGGTTGTTCCGCAGCGCCAAGTCTTCAGCCAGCGGTCTCACGCTGGTCGCACTCGTCTCCGTTTCGACTGGCTTTCTCGAAGCCTCGCCCGCCGTAGCCAAGGCGCCCGCCAAAACCCCGCCGGCCGTTCTCTCGGCCTCTGCCATTGCGGTCGCCGACAAATACAGCGCCGACGCCGCCGAGCAGATTTTCAAGGAAGGCGGCAATGCCGTTGACGCGGCTGTGGCGATTGCCTTCACGCTGGCCGTGACCTATCCGGAAGCGGGCAACATCGGCGGCGGCGGGTTCATGACGCTGTACGTGGACGGCAAACCGTACTTCCTCGATTATCGCGAACGCGCACCGCTGGCCGCGACGAAAAACATGTACCTCGACGACAAGGGCGCGGTCATCAAAGGCATGAGCGTGATCGGCTATCGCGCGGTGGGTGTGCCGGGCACCGTTGACGGCATGTGGCAGGCACAGCGCCGCTTCGGCAAGCTCAAGTGGAAGCAGGTGCTCGCCCCGGCCATTCACTATGCACGCGATGGTTTCGAAGTGAGCCAGCAATTGCAGGAGCGCCGTGACGATGCTGCCAAAGACTTCGCGGGCAAGACCAACTTCGACACTTACTTCGGCAATCTGAAACAGGGCGTCAACTTCAAGCAGGCGGATCTCGCCGCCGTGCTGCAACGCATTTCCGATCAGGGCGCGAAGGACTTCTACTCGGGCAGGACGGCGGATCTGATCGCGGCGTCCATGCGAGGTCACGGCCTCATCACGAAGGATGATTTGCAGCAGTACAAAGCCGTCTGGCGTGAGCCGGTTCAGGCCAACTGGAACGGCTATCGCGTGATCACCGCGCCGCCTCCGAGTTCGGGCGGCGTCGGCCTCGTGCAACTGCTGAAAATGAAGGCCGATATTGCGCCCGACTTCAAGGACGTCCCGCTCAATTCCGCGCAATACGTGCATCTGATCGCCGAAATCGAGAAGCGCGTGTTTGCCGATCGCGCGCAATATCTCGGCGATCCAGACTTCTACAAGGTACCTGTTTCGCAGTTGATCGACGACTCGTACAACGCGAAGCGTGCCGCTGAAGTCAACCCGACTACGCCGTCGGACACGAAGAGCGTGCAACCGGGTCTCGGCACGAACATGCCGGAGAAAGCGGAAACCACGCACTTCTCGGTGATCGATAAATGGGGCAACGCGGTGTCGAATACGTACACCATCAACGGTTATTTCGGCTCGGGCGTGGTGGTGGATCAGACCGGCATCGTGCTCAACGACGAGATGGACGACTTCTCGGCGAAGCCTGGTGTCGCGAACGAGTTCGGTGTGGTGGGCAAGGACGCGAATTCGATCGAGCCGAAAAAGCGCCCGCTTTCTTCGATGACCCCGACCATTCTGACGAAGGACGGCAAGGTGTCGCTCGTGATCGGCACGCCGGGCGGCTCGCGCATTTTCACGTCGATCTTCCAGGTGATCAACAACGTGTACGACTACAACATGCCGCTGCAGGACGCGGTCGGCGCGATGCGCTTCCACCATCAACTGTTGCCGCCGAACACGATTTTCTGGGAGCCGTACAAGCCGATTGAAGGCGAGCTTGCGCAGCAGATCGAAGCCAAGGGTTACAAGCTCGAAGGGCAGGATTTCAGCGGCGATATCCAGGCGATCAAGGTGAACGGGGATACGCCCGAGGCCGCTGCCGATCCGCGTGGGCGAGGCGTGACGCGGGTGATTCCGTAACGCTTCTGGTCGCACGCATGGAGCGTCTTTTGCGACCGCGGCAGATTCGCTGCACGCAAACAAAAAACCTCGCGGCTAAGTAAAGCGCGAGGTTTTTTTACTGTGCAACGAGCCGGCCGATGAAAGACAAAAACCGGGTTGCGTCAGGCGGTCTGCTCGACCGGCGTCAGCGTCAATTCGAGCCGTTGCGCGCCACGCAGCACCGTCACGTTGACCGGTTTGTCGATACGCGAAACATCGAGCGTGCGTTGCAGGCTGTCGACGTCCTGCACCGGCAGCGCGTCGATTGCGACGATGGTGTCGTCGGTGCGCACGCCCGCGAGCGCGGCCGGGCTGCCTTTGACTATCTCCATCACATGCACGCCGCTTTCCGAATTCAGGCCGAAATAACGCTGCACCCGACGCGACAGCGGCGTCGTCGTGCCGGCCACGCCGATATAGGCTCGCCGCACGCGGCCATGCGCGAAGATCTGCATGATGACCCACTTGGCCGTGTCGATCGCGGTCGCGAAACAGATTGCCTGCGCGCCGGGGATGATCGCGGTATTCACGCCGATCACCTGGCCTGCCGAGTTGATCAGCGGACCGCCGGAATTGCCGGGATTGAGCGCGGCGTCGGTCTGGATCACGTCGTAGATCATCCGGCCGGAGTTCGAACGCAGCGAGCGGCCGAGCGCCGACACCACACCGGTCGTGACGGTTTGCGCGAGGCCGAGCGGATTGCCGACGGCAATCGCAATCTGCCCGACGCGAAGTTTCGACGACTCGCCGAGTTCGACGTGCGGCAGCGGTTCCGGCGAGCCGATACGCAGCACGGCGAGATCGCTGCCGGGGTCGTCGCCGACCAGATCCGCGTCGAACTTCGCGCCGTCGGCGAGCGTTACCTGAATGTGCGTCGCGCCGTGAACGACGTGGCTGTTGGTCAGCAGGTAGCCGTCGGGCGTGAAGATGAAGCCGGAGCCGGTGCCGCCGCGACCGCCTCGACCACGGTCGCGCTCGGGCACGCGGCCGGACAATTCGCCGGGCAGCCGGCGTTCGACGGAAATGAAGGCGACCGCCTGCTGCACGCGTTCCAAAGCGCCGATTACGGTGCGGGAATAGGCGTCGAGCAGGGCGTCGTCGGTTAAGGGGTTGAGCGGATTTGGCCCGGGGGCGTCGGATGCGGCGCGCGACAGGTCATCGATGAAGCGTGGACGGCTTCCCATGGCGATGCTCCGGATAAACGGACCCGCAGATGCGGGGCGCGGCAGGCGTTTTCAAGGGTGATTGAGCGGCGCGGTCGGCAGCCGCCGCGATGGGCGGCGCGGCGGCGGTGAGATGTTTTTTACGGGCACGCGTTCTGCGAATGGCAAAGTGTTATGTATCGGCAAACCGCTGTGGCCGGATCGGAGGCACCTCCCGGCTGGCTCTATAGCGTCGACCAGAAGCTGAACCCGGGCGTTGCCCACGCTCGGAGCCAGAACCGAATCCGCAAATGCCGCATCAAACCTCAACCGCCCTCACCAAGCCAAGGAGCCCCCGCGATGAACTCCGCCAAGCCATTCTCTTCATCGGGCGAACCAGCCGCCTCCGACGACCCGCAAATCCAGTCCCTGAGCGCCATCACACTTGCCACGCGCGACATGTCGCGCGCCGTGGCCTTCTACGGGGCGCTCGGCTTTCCGATGAAATTCGGCGGCCCGCAGGAGGCCTTCACTTCGTTCGAATTCGGCGGCTCGTATCTGAACCTGATCGTCGATACGCGCGCGCCGGTCAACTGGTGGGGCCGCGTGATCATCTACGTGTCCGACGTCGATGCGCTCTATCGCAAGGCACTGGCAGCGGGATTGAAACCGTCGCTGGAGCCATCCGACGCCCCTTGGGGCGAGCGTTATTTCCACCTCACCGATCCGGACGGCCACGAGATCAGCTTCGCGCGGCCATTGCGTTAGTGCCGGGCGTCCTGTGTAAAACTCGCTATCATGGTTGATGGCCCGCCCACTGACGCCCCGCATCCACGTGGTCGCTGATAGTTGATAGCGGATAGCGTACAGGCGCCGGCGCATGGCGCCAGCCGTCAATTCCAGCAGGAAACCGCGAAGTAGCCGGAAAACTCGCCGTTAATGGCCGCGAACGTAGCCGTCGCGGTAACACGGCTGACACCTGGCGCTTCGATAATCGAACGCGTTCGCGTCGCGCATATCGCCGCGCGCCTAACCATTTCTGTTGCCAGGAGAGCCGCAATGAAAGAGCAGGATCCGAGACCTGAAGCCGAATGGCTCGCGGAGCGGCAACGCCGTTTCGAGGAAGACCTCATCGATGCGTACGACGAGGAACTCGAGATGGAGGTCGATGACCGCATCATCGACGGCGCGGATGCAATGACGGCGGAGAACCGCGAATCCCGCAAGATGTATTTTCGCGAGTTGTTCCGCCTGCAGGGCGAGCTCGTGAAACTGCAGGACTGGATCGTGCAGACCGGCCACCGGCTGGTCGTGATCTTCGAAGGACGCGATGCGGCGGGCAAGGGCGGTGCGATCAAACGTATCACGCAGCGGCTCAATCCGCGCGTGTGCCGGGTCGCGGCGCTGCCTGCGCCGAATAACCGCGAGCGCACGCAATGGTATTTCCAGCGCTACGTGTCGCATCTGCCGGCGGGCGGCGAAATGGTGCTGTTCGACCGCAGCTGGTACAACCGCGCGGGCGTCGAACGCGTGATGAATTTTTGCAGCGATGAAGAGTACGAAGAGTTTTTCCGCTCGGTGCCGGAATTTGAAAAGATGCTGGCGCGCAGCGGCGTGCAGATTCTCAAGTACTGGTTCTCGATCACCGACGAAGAGCAGGAAATCCGCTTCCAGAACCGCATTCACGATCCGCTGAAACAGTGGAAGCTCAGCCCGATGGATCTGGAGAGCCGGCGTCGCTGGGAAGCCTATACGCAGGCCAAGGAAGTGATGCTGCAGCGCTCGCATATTCCCGAAGCGCCGTGGTGGGTCGTGCAGGCGGTGGACAAGAAGCGCGCGCGCCTGAACTGCATCCAGCATCTGCTGAGTCAGGTGCCGTATCACGAGATCGAGCATCCGACCATCGAATTGCCGGACCGCGTCTATCACGACGAATACAGCCGTCAACCGGTGCCGGCGTCGATGATCGTGCCCGAGGTGTTCTGACACGCGTCGTTTTCAGCCAGCAGTCGACCATAAAAAAGCGCGGCCCATTCGGGCCGCGCTTTTTTTCATGCTGAGGCCGATCGTCACTGACGACCGGCCTCGCCTGCAATACATCGTCAGAACACCGCGCGGAACACCCAGTACAAGCCCGCAGCCAGCGCAATCGACACCGGCAGCGTCAGCACCCACGCCATGATCAGGCTGCGCACCGTGCCCCATTGCAGCCCGGAGCCGTTGGCCGCCATCGTGCCCGCCACGCCCGACGACAGCACGTGGGTCGTCGAGACCGGCAGACCGTACATGTCGGCGGCGCCGATCGTCAGCATCGCCACCACTTCGGCCGATGCCCCTTGCCCATACGTCAGATGCTGCTTGCCGATTTTCTCGCCGACCGTCACGACGATCCGCTTCCATCCGACCATCGTGCCGAGGCCGAGCGCAATCGCCACCGCCACCTTGACCCAGGTCGGGATGAACTTCGTCGCGTGATCCGTTTGCGCCTTGAAGTTGTTGATGATCTTCGCGTTTTCGGGCGAAAACGCTGGCTGTTGGGCCTTGTTCATCAGACGGATCGCTTCGGACGCCACGTACATGTTATTGCGCACGTTATCGACGATGTTTTGCGGCACGGCGGCCATCGAGCCCGAGTCGCCGACCTGCTTGCCGATCAGCAGCGTCAGTTGCTGCAGCGCCGGCACCGTGGTGGGTGTCAGCTGATGCGTGCGCACGAACGTCTCGACTTCCGCGCGCGGATTGGCCGGAGCCGCCACGCCTTGCGTGTAGTTGCCGAGCGCGGTGGCGGTTTGCTGCGCCACAGCCACGAAGTTCAGCGTTTCCGACGGCGTGACCGCCTTGTTCAGCGCGTACGCGGTCGGCACCGTGCCGATCAGGATCAGCATGATGAGGCCCATGCCTTTCTGGCCGTCGTTCGAACCGTGCGCGAACGACACGCCCGTGCAGGTCAGGATCAGCAGGCTGCGAATCCAGAACGGCGGCGGCTCCTTGCCCTTCGGCTCGGCATACAGCGCGGGAACCCGCACCACGGCCTTCAGGATCAGCAGCAGCAAACCGGCGGCGAGAAAGCCGACCAGCGGCGAAAACAGCAGCGATTTGCCGACGCCGAGCGCCTGGTTCCAGTCCACGCCGCTGGTGCCGTTGGTGCCGTGCATCAACTGGTTCATCAGACCCACGCCGATGATCGAGCCGATCAGCGTATGCGAACTCGACGACGGCAGGCCGAAGTACCACGTGCCGAGATTCCAGATGATCGCGGCGATCAGCAGCGCGAAGACCATCGCGAAACCGGCGCTGCTGCCCACTTGCAGGATCAGCTCGACCGGCAGCAGTTGCAGGATGCCGAACGCGACTGCGCCGCTCGACGTCAGCACGCCGAGGAAATTCCACGCGCCGGACCACACCACCGCGAGGTTTGGCGTGAGCGAATGGGTGTAGATCACGGTGGCGACCGCGTTGGCGGTGTCATGGAAACCGTTCACGAATTCGAAGCCGAGCGCAATCAGCAGCGCCACTCCGAGCAGCAGGTACGGCATGAACGAGGATTCGCGGACTGGCGCGAGATCGTCCAGCAAATGGACCGCGCAGTAAATGGCGCCCGCGAGGATGACTACGATAAAGACGAAGAGGCCGATATTGCGACCTTTACCGCTTGCTGCGCCTGGCTGCGGGTACGAAAGTTCCGGCATGACGTGAGCCCCAAAGTTTGTCGCGGAACTTCCGATCCTGCGTGCGCCGTGTGTCGTAATGATGACAGCGAGGTGACACGCCGGGAGAGCCGCATCGCGCGGGGAGCGGCTTGCAGCAAGGCTTCGCGCCGATTCGCCGGAGGAGTTTGCGAGTGGCGGATACGGGCGGGCGGCGGTCCGAAAAGAGCTGGCTTGCGACGCGGGTTTGGAGATAAGTCGATGCAGGCGAAACAGCATCTTTCGCACGCGGACGAACGCCGACAAACACCGACAAGCGCGACCCATGCGTCGCAAACACCGGCAGGGTCTCTTTTTTGCTACCTTTCCTGAAAGGCCCATTCAAAGGAGGATCGATGAAGCGGGACCACGGGAAGGAGACAAAGCAGTCTGCCGTCAGCGAGCCCGCCCAGCGGGACACCTCGGCGCAGGCGGCGTTCGTGTCGTATGCCGCGCCGCTCGTCGATCACGCGGTCGAGTTCGCCGGTGCGTTGCGCGATGATCCATCGCCGGAAGCGCTGCACAAATTACGCGTTTCGCTGCGTCGCCTGCGGTCGCTGTGGTGGGCATTCGAGCCGCTGCTGGAAAAAAGCGAGGACCAGGCCGAGGCGTCGCGCGAACGGGCTGTCTACAAATTTCTGGCAACTGCAGCCGGCAAAACGCGCGATTGGGACATCCTGATCGAACTGCTCGCGAATAAAAAAAGCGGCGCTGGCGAACTCACGCCCCGGCTCCACGACGCGCGCGGCGCGGCGCTCGCCACGAGTCGCGAAACGCTGTCAAATGCCGACGTCAAACATTTGCTGCACGACGCGTTGTCGATTACCGCCAGAGAACTGAACACTTCGCACGATCGGGTGCTGCTGCGCAAATTCGCCGAAAAACGCGTGGCGGCTGCCGAGCGCTCGCTGAAAAAACGGATGAAGCGTGCGCGCGGCGCCAAAAAGTCCAACTACATCGCCTTTCACAACGTCAGGAAAGCGGGCAAAAAAGTGCGTTATCTGCTCGAATTTTTCGAGCCGGTTTTGAAGGGCGCGCACAAACGCACGCTCAAGCGGCTGAAGCAGATCCAGAAACGCTTCGGTGCGCTGAACGATGTCGTCGCCAGCGAACAGTTGTTGCGTGACAATGCCACGTCGATTCCCGGCTCAGCCGATCCCAGCGCCGCGCTCGATTGGCTCAGGACGGAGCGCAAACGCCGCATACGCTCGGCGGTCCGGCTGCTGCACAAGCTTTGATAAAGGCGGAAAGAGATGGGCTGTGAAGGCGTGAGCGCTTTTGGGTCGATGCGGGAAAGACGGTAGCCCTTGCGTTCGCACCTGCCCTCCGCCATACGAAGCCTGTACGAAGCCCGCGTGAAGCCGCGCGCAGGACAGTCCGGCAACGACGTAAACCACGCATCCCGCCATCCGGCGATGCAAACCCATTGCGAAGGAGGCGACGCGCACGTGGTACATCAAACGCTTTCGCGGCGTCGCCGGTGGCGCAGATTGCTGCGCAGAACCCGCGACAGCGTGACGCGAAATGTGGGCAACCATCCGATGGTTGCAGGCGTGGCGGGCACGTTGATCGCGACGGCGATGGCAGGACTGACGCTGCTTACCCTTCAGATGGGCCGCGCCGACGCGCTCGATCACGCGCGTCAGACTTCGCAGAATCTCGTCTCGATCATCTCCAGCGATCTCGCGCGCAACGTCGAAATCTACGACCTGTCATTGCAGTCGATGGTGGATGGCGCGCGCGATCCAGTCGTCAACGCTCTGCCGGACGATCTGCGGCGCTCCGTGCTGTTCGACCGCGCGACCACCGCTGCCTATCTGGGCGGCGCGTATGTGATCGGCCTGGCGGGCGAGGTGAGCGCATCGCAGAATGCCGACATCAATACCGCCGTTCGCCTCGCCGATCGCGATTATTTCCTGGCGCATCAACGCAGCCCTGTCGTGGGACTGTACTTCTCGCATCCATTCCATTCGCGACTACGCGACGGAAAACTATCGATCGGCCTGACGCGCCGTATCGACGATGCCAAAGGGGAATTTGCCGGCGTCGCGCTGCTTGCGATTCGCATCGAATACTTTCAGCATTTGCTGGAGCGGATCGACACCGGACAGCTCGGCGCGGTATTCATCGTGATGGACGACGGCACCCTGCTCGCACGCAAACCGCTGATTGGGCGCGATATCGGCTCGAGCATCGCGAAGTCGCCGACCTTCCAGATGATGGCCGCGCATGCCACCGGCTCGTACGTGGCGGTCTCGGCGGTGGACGGCGTGCGCCGCATGTACACGTATGCGCGCGTGCCGGGCACGCCGTGGATCGCGTCGGTCGCGCCCGCCGTGGACGAAGTGCTCGCGCCGTGGTGGCATCGCAGCCGGGTAGCGGGTCTGCTCACACTGACTCTCGGCGCGGCGTTTGTGATGGTGTCGTGGGCGCTGGCGTTCGCGCTGCGCGACCGGCAGCGCGCGCAGGCGGCGCTAGTTCGCCTCGCCGCGACCGATCCGCTGACCGGTCTCAGCAATCGCCGGGTGCTCGACAACCGGCTCGACGAAGAGTGGCGGCGCGCGCGGCGCACGAAGCAGCCGCTGTCGGCGCTCTTCATCGACATCGATCACTTCAAGCAGTTCAACGATGCCTACGGCCACGCAGCGGGCGATGAAGCGCTGATCGCCGTGGCCGAATGCATTTCGGCGACCGTACGGCGTTCCGTCGACGTGGCCGCGCGCTACGGCGGCGAGGAATTCGCGGTGCTGTTGCCGGAGACCTCGGCGGAAGGCACGCTCGTCGTCGCGGAAAAAATCCGTCGCAAAGTGCAGGCGCAGACCGTCGTGCAAAGCGACTGCAAGACGGTTCCGGTGACGGTGAGTATCGGTTGCGCGACCTTTGTTCCGATTGACGGCGCCCACGCGCTCGATCTGCTGGCTGCCGCCGATCGTCAGCTCTATGCCGCTAAAGCAGCTGGCCGCAACCGGGTTTGCTCGGAGTTGCAGGCGGCGCAGTCGGTCGAGCAGAACTCGTCGTCGTGAATGCGCGCTTTATTCGCGCTTCGTGGCCACCTGCACAGCGCGATGTTCGCGCGGGTCGCGAAATCAAGTGCTTTGGCTGCTGCGTGGCGCGAAGCCGCGCAAGGTGATCGCGCCTTGCGCATTGCCGCGAGTAGCGGGTGCGCGTTTGCCGGTGGTCACGTCGTCGGCGGGAGCGAGTGGTTCCACCGGAAAGCCGCGCCGCTGCCACGCATCGAGGCCGCCGCGCAGCGCGCGAATCCGCGTGTAGCCGTTGCTGCGCATACGCTGCGTCAGTTCGACAGCGGTCGCGCTGTCCGGGCAGATGCAGTAAATCACCATGTCGTACGCACGAAGTGCGCCGTCGATCTGTTCAGGCGAGTGCGGATCGAGCGCGAGCGCGCCGGGAATGCGCGACTGCGCGCCGGAGGCGGGTTCGTCGGGGCGGGCATCGAGTATCCGCGACGGCGCGACGCGCCGCCATCTGCCGCCGGCCGCCCGCGCCGCCGCTTCGGCCGACGCCGCATTGGCAAACAGGCGCCGCTCGCGGCGTCGCTGATACAGTCGGTAGACCAGAAAGGCGGCCGCCGAGATCACCAGAATGTCGAACACCGTGCCGCCGCGCGACGTGACGAACGCGAGCAGCATGTGCAGTTCCCGTTCCGCCGCCGCGCCGCCAAGCAGCCAGAATGTGGCCCACGCGACGGCCCCGCCGATATCCCACAGCGCGTAGATGCGGATATCGACGGCGGTCGTGCCCATCAGCGGCGGGGTGATGAGGCCGAGCCCCGGCACGAATTTCGAGATGGACACGAGCGGCACGCCGAAGCGCTCGAATAGCGAGCGGGCGGTTTCGACTTTGGAATCGACGGCGGGAGACAGGCGGCCGAGCGCGGCCAGCAGCTTGCGGCCATAGAGACGACCGGCGGCGAACCACGCGCCGTCGCCGATAGCGGCGGCCAGCACGGCTGAGCCAAGCACCGGCCAGAACGACAGCGTGCCGGCCGCGATGGCCGAGCCGGCGAACAGCAGAACCGGGACGGCGGGGATCGGCACGCCGAGGCGCGTCAATAGCACGTTGACGAAGACGACCGCGCCGCCCCAGGTGACCACCGCCGAAGTCGGAATCTCTAGCAATTGAGACGCTCCTGTTATTGCGGTTGGGCGGGCTGGTTTCGTGGATGGTTCAACGGCACGCAAAGTGCGTTCCTGACGGCGCGAATCGGGCGCGTTTTCAGATCGGCAGGCGCTTTGTCTGGTGAGAATAACCGATGGATGAGGCGGTAGCGGGCGGCGGAGAGGCGGGAGTTCTGGAGGGGTTGGAGCTAAGACGTGATGTGTGTTGCTGGAAGGAGGGCGGTGGCGCACCTGGCGTGAGCACCAACGATGAACAACGCGGTTCAAGCGGCGGCAGGCGCAGCAAACCACCAGCCCGCCTCGCTGCCCCCCTCCCAACCTGTCAGGTATTCGCCACCGCCACCACGCCAGGATTACCCACGATCGACAGAAACTCGCGTCGTGTCGACGGATCGGTGCGGAACGTGCCCAGCATCCGCGACGTCACCATTGTGACGCCGGCCTTATGCACGCCACGCGTCGACATGCATTGGTGCGCGGCTTCGAGAATCACGCCGACGCCCGCCGGTTGCAGTACATCGTTCAACGTATCGGCGATCTGCACGGTCATCTTTTCCTGGATCTGCAGACGTTTGGCGAATGCATCGACCAGACGCGCCAGCTTCGAGATGCCGACCACCCGATGCTGCGGTAGATACGCCACATGCGCGCGCCCGATGATCGGCACCATGTGGTGCTCGCAATAGCTTTCGAAGCGGATATCTTTCAGCACGATCATTTCGTCGTAGCCGTCCACTTCGGAAAAGGTGCGGGCCAGAATCTCGCGCGGATCGACCTGATATCCCGCGTAGAACTCCTCGTACGAGCGCACGACGCGTGCGGGTGTATCGATCAGACCTTCGCGCGCCGGATCGTCGCCAGCCCAGCGCAACAGCACGCGCACGGCGGCTTCGGCTTCATCGCGGCTCGGACGCTCCGCTGCGGGTTGAGTTTTCTTCTTTGCCTTGCTGCTGGTCATGCGTCGCTCCTCTGGGATCGCGCGTCGACGCCGTACGGAGCGCGCGGGTTCAATGAGTGCGGCCATTGTTCCATGTTTTGCGGTCCATCGTGCCGATGTCCCTTGTTGCTGTCGGGGCGCTGATTCATCCCGATCACTTCGGCCACTCGTCCATCGCGTCGTTGAACAGTTCGGCGACCACGCCGCGCAGCCAGCTCGCGCGCGGATCGTTGTGAAACTTGCGATGCCAGTGCTGCCGCAGATCGAAACGCGGCAACGGCAGCGGCGGTTCGACCAGCATGATCGACGCATGCTCCGACACGTACGCGAAGCCGATGGCGTGCGGCACGGTCGCGAGCAGATCGGTGTGCGCGAGGATGAACGGCAGGCTCATGAAGTGCGGCGTTTCCAGCACCGCGCGACGCTTGATGCGCTTCTTCTCCAGATACTGTTCGAGGACTTCCTGGCTGCGTCCCTCGGAGCGTACGACGGCATGCCCCGCCGCCACATATTGCGCGAGCGTGAGCGGCGCTTTCGCGAGTGGATGCCCCGAGCGCATCAGGCAGATGAACCGGTGAGTGAACAGCCGTTGCTGAAAGAAGTTATTCCCCGCCAGATCGGGGAAGTAGCCGACCGCCAGATCGACATCGCCCGATTCGAGGCCGCGTTCCACCTGCAATGGCGACAGCGTCACCGAGCGCAGATTCGCGAATGGCGCGCGCTCGGAGAAAAGCTGCAGCAGACGCGGCAGGAAGACGATTTCGCCGACATCGGACAGCGCAATCGAAAACGTGTGGGTGCTGGTGGCCGGCTCGAAGTCCTGCACGTCGAGCATGCCTTTCTCGATACGCAGAAGCGCGTCGCGCGCGGCGGGCAGGATCGCGAGCGCACGCGGCGTCGGCTCCATGCCTTTCGACGTGCGCACGAATAGCGGGTCGTCGAAATATTCGCGCAAACGGCCCAGCGCGGTGCTCACGCGAGGCTGGCTGACGCCAAGCTGTTCGGCGGCGCGGCTGACATTGCGGGTGTCTTCCATCGCGACCAGATAGGGGATCAGATTCAGATCCAGTTGTGTCTCGGACATGCTTTATCGCCTGCGAAGCGGGGTGGGTCTATTTGTTATCCGCATAGAGGGTAGTCTAAAAATATGCCCGGAGGATAGTGGAGTTCAATTTTTCCTGGCCTGCAGGTGGCACCTTGCCGGGCTTTCGAAGCCTGTGCTTAACCCCGCCTCGCGCGCCCTGGCAATGCACGCAAGCCGCCATTTTTGCGCGCAAGAACCTATGATTAAGGGGATTTCCCTGCCTTGACAAGCCGCCCGAAGGACAACCATAATCGCCTGAGCGTTCGCTAACCGAATCCATGTTCATATATCGAACAAATATTGAGCCGGCCGGCAGCGGACAAACCGAAGGCGCCAGCTTGCATCTCCCACCGGCGAGCCGCCGCCAGCATTGGCCCGGAGACCGTCCCGTAGAAGCCCTGCCGGCCACGGCAGTCAGCCTCGCGGCACGCAGCGCCCCACAAGGAAATTCGACATGATCAACAAGATTTTCGAGTCACTTCAGTCGGCGGTTGCCGATGTCCAGGACGGCGCGACCGTCATGATCGGCGGCTTCGGCACGGCCGGCATGCCGTCGGAATTGATCGACGCGCTCATCGAGCAGGGTTCGCGCGATCTCACCATCGTCAACAACAATGCAGGCAACGGCGACATCGGCCTGGCTGCGCTGCTGAAAGCGAAGCGCGTGCGCAAGATCATCTGCTCGTTCCCCCGTCAGACCGATTCGTATGTGTTCGACGCGCTCTACCGCGCCGGCGAAATCGAACTGGAACTCGTGCCGCAGGGCAACCTCGCGGAGCGTATCCGCGCAGCGGGCGCGGGCATCGGCGGCTTCTTTACGCCGACCGCTTACGGCACCAAGCTCGCCGAAGGCAAGGAAACCCGTTTGATCGACGGCAAGCATTACGTGCTGGAATCGCCGCTGCATGCGGACTTCGCGCTGATCAAGGCGTACAAGGGCGACCGCTGGGGCAACCTCGTGTATCGCAAGACGGCGCGCAATTTCGGCCCGATCATGGCGAGCGCGGCAAAAACCGCGATCGTGCAGGTGTCGCAAGTCGTGCCGCTTGGCGCGCTCGACCCGGAAAACATCGTGACGCCGGGCATTTTCGTGCAACGCGTGATCGAAGTGCCGCAAGCGGCTCACGCCCCGATGCCCAATCCTCACGACGCTGCCGCCTGAACCGGAGACCCGACATGAAAAAACTGACCCGCGATGAAATGGCCAAGCGCGTTGCACAGGACATCCCTGAAGGCGCTTATGTGAACCTCGGCATCGGCGTGCCGACGCTGGTGGCGAACCACCTCGCCGCCGACAAGGAAATCTTCCTGCACAGCGAAAACGGTCTGCTGGGCATGGGCCCGGCGCCCGCCAAAGGCGAGGAAGACGACGAACTGATCAACGCCGGCAAGCAGCACGTCACGTTGCTGACGGGCGGCGCGTATTTCCATCACTCGGATTCGTTCGCGATGATGCGCGGCGGCCACCTCGACTTCTGCGTGCTCGGCGCGTTCCAGGTGTCGGCGAAGGGCGATCTGGCGAACTGGCACACCGGCGCGCCCGACGCGATTCCGGCTGTGGGCGGCGCGATGGATCTGGCGATCGGCGCGAAGCAGGTCTACGTGATGATGGAACACCTGACCAAGCAGGGCGAAAGCAAGATCGCCGCTGAATGTTCGTATCCGGTGACGGGTGTGGCCTGCGTCGACCGTATCTATACGGACCTCGCGATGATCGACGTGACCGACAAGGGTCTGGTGGTGCGCGAGATTTTCTCGGACATCGATTTCGATGCGCTGCACAAGTTGACCGGCGTGCCTCTGATCGACGGTACGCAGGCGGCTCGCGCGGCTTAACGCGGCGCTCGGCGTCAATCGCCAGGTGCATTGCCGCACGTGGCGACGCGCGCGTTTCACCGTCACGCCAGCACGCATCGAGGTAAGCCTCCTTCGTGCTGGCGTGTCAGCTTCAGCGACGGCGCCGCCGCGTTTGGCGCACAATACGTCGCTACTTCGCGCTCGCCGCGCCGTTCACGATTCGTGCGGTATGAGCGGTGTTTTGCGTCGGATGCCCGAGATTGATCGCGGGTATCTCGTCGCACACATCGGACCGCTCGCCGCGCGACTCCATCACTTCCGATTCTCTCGATCATCGACGTCACCATGCTCGACTCCAGTGCCCGTCTGACCGGCCTTCTCTGCGGCACACAGCCGATGAACGACATCTGGGCGCCGCGCGCCACGCTGCAACGGATGCTCGACGTCGAAGCCGCTCTCGCGCGCGCTTCGGCGGCGCACCAGGTCATTCCCGCTTCCGCCGTACCCGCGATCGAAGCCGCCTGCCACGCCGATCAACTCGACGCCGACGCGCTCGCACGTGACGCTGCGCTCGGCGGCAATCTCGCGATTCCGCTCGTCAAGCAACTCACCGCGCGCGTCAAGGCGGCCGACGCCGAAGCGTCGAAATACGTGCATTGGGGCGCGACGAGCCAGGACATCATCGACACGGCGACGGTGCTGCAACTGCGCGACACCTTCGACCTGCTCGACAGCGGTCTGCAAGCCACTTGCGACGCGGTCGCGACACTCGCCACCGCCCATCGCGCGACGCCGATGATCGGCCGCACCTGGTTGCAACAGGCGCTGCCGATCACGCTCGGTCTGAAGTTCGCGCAATGGCTCGACGCGTTGCTGCGTCATCGCGAGCGGCTCGATGCGCTGCGCGCTCGCGTGCTGGTGCTGCAGTTCGGCGGAGCGGCGGGCACGCTCGCGAGTCTGCGTGACGCCGCGCCGCAAGTCACGCAAGCGCTGGCGCGTGAACTCGGCCTGGCCGTTCCCACGTTGCCGTGGCACACGCAGCGTGACCGCATGGCCGAAACCGCGTCGCTGTTCGGCATGCTGATCGGCACGCTCGGCAAGATCGCGCGCGATATCTCGCTGCAGATGCAAACCGAAATCGACGAACTCGCCGAGCCCGCCGCGGCAGGCAAGGGCGGTTCGTCGACGATGCCGCACAAGCGCAATCCGGTTGGCTGTGCCGCCGTGCTGACCGCCGCGACGCGCGCGCCGGGGCTGGTGGCCACGGTCTTCGCCGGGATGGTGCAGGAGCACGAACGCGCGCTCGGCGGCTGGCAAGCCGAGTGGGACGCATTGCCCGATCTCGCGCGACTCGCGGGCGGCGCGCTCGCCAACATCGAGCAGATCGCGTCGGGCCTGAACGTGAACGTGCCGCGCCTCGCCGCCAATCTCGACATCACGCACGGGCTGATTCTCGGCGAAGCGGTGATGCTCGCGCTCGGCGACAGCATCGGCCGGCTCGACGCGCACCATCTGGTCGAGCGTGCGTCGAAGGCTGCGATTCGCGACGGCAAAACGCTTTTTGAAGTGCTCGCCGCCGACGCGGCCGTCACCGAACATCTTCCGCTCGAGCGTCTGAAGCAGTTGCTCGATCCCGCTCAATATGTCGGCCAGGCCCACGCTTATGTGGACGCCGCGCTGGCACTTCACACCGCGCGCATCGAGCGCGCCCATTCCAAGGAGTAACCGGCATGCCCTACGCCGCAGTCAACGGTACCGAGCTTCACTATCGAATCGACGGTGACCGTCACGGCAACGCACCGTGGATCGTGCTGTCGAATTCGCTCGGCAGCGATCTGTCCATGTGGACGCCGCAAGTCGCGGCGCTGTCGAAACATTTCCGCGTGCTGCGTTACGACACGCGCGGTCACGGTCATTCGGAAGCGCCGAAGGGGCCGTACACGATCGAACAACTGACCGGCGACGTGCTCGGCCTGATGGACACGCTGAAAATCGCCCGCGCGAATTTCTGCGGACTGTCGATGGGCGGCCTCACGGGCGTCGCATTGGCCGCGCGTCATGGCGATCGCTTCGATCGCGTCGTGCTGTGCAACACGGCGGCGCGTATCGGTTCGCCGGAAGTGTGGGTGCCGCGCGCCGCGAAAGCCCGCAGCGAAGGGATGCTCGCACTGGCCGACGCGGTTCTGCCGCGCTGGTTCACCGCTGACTATTTCGAACGCGAGCCGGTGGTGTTGTCGATGATTCGCGACGTGTTCGTGCATACCGACAAGGAAGGCTATGCATCGAATTGCGACGCGATCGACGCCACCGACCTGCGCCCCGAAACGGCGGGCATCAAGGTGCCGGCGCTGGTGATCAGCGGCACGCACGATCTCGCCGCGACGCCCGCGCAAGGCCGCGAACTCGCGCAGTCGATTCCCGGCGCGCGCTATGTCGAACTGGACGCCTCGCATATTTCCAACATCGAGAAGACCGACGCTTTCAACAAGGCCGTGCTCGATTTCCTGACGGAGAAGAAATGAACGACGAAGACCGTTACGAAGCCGGAATGACCGTGCGTCGCGCGGTGCTCGGCAGCGCGCACGTCGACCGGTCGCTCGCGAACCGCACCGAATTGACCGACGAATTCCAGAACCTGATAACGCGTTACGCGTGGGGCGAAATCTGGACGCGCGAAGGGTTGCCGCGTCACACGCGCAGCCTGATCACCATTGCGATGATGGTCGCGCTCAACCGCAGCGAAGAACTCGCGCTGCATTTGCGTGCTGCAAAGAACAATGGCGTGACGCGCGAGCAGATCAAGGAAGTGCTGTTGCAAACCGCGATTTATGCCGGCGTGCCTGCGGCGAATTCGGCGTTTCACCTGGCCGACAAGCTGTTCCGTGAAGACGACGCTGCGGCGGCGAGCGCTGCGAAGCCGTAACGCGAACTGCCGGGTTGCTTTGAAAAAACGCGCGCCGGTAAAACGGTGCGCGTTTTTTTATACCGCGCCGTGGGCGCTTTCCTTCTGCTGTTCTCTATTGCCGGTTTGCGTCGGCGCTGCACTCGCAGCTACGGGCGTTTGCAAACGCACTGCGCGCAACACCGTGTCCTTGATGACATCGAGCCAATGCGCCAGCGCGGCTTTGTCCATTAACGGCTCGCCGAGAAAAGCCCCCAGCGTGTACTGATTGGCGTTATAGAAATAACCGAGCGACGCGATCATCAGATACACATCGCGCGCTTTTACGTCAGTGCGAAAAACCTGCTGCGCTTGCCCCGCATCCAGCAACTTCTGCACGACCGAAATTGCGTAGCCCGAAATCTCCTTCAATTTAACGGACTTTTTCGCGTGCTTGCCCTGATGCAGATTCTCGCTCGACAGTAGCGTGACGAACTCGGGGTGATCGAGGTAATACTGCCAGACGAATTCGACCATCTGCTCCAGGCCATGCACAGGGTCGTTCAGATCGAGATCGAGTTTGCTTTCCGCTTCGTTGAATTGCGTGTAGATCGTTTCGAGTACTTCGACGAACAATTGCTCCTTGCTGCCGAAGTAGTAATAGATCATGCGGTCGTGCGAGCGCGCGGCCTTCGAAATGCTTTCGACACGTCCACTCGCATAGCCTTGCTTGGCGAAGACCTTGATGGCCGCTTTCAGAATCTTGGCGCGCGTATCCTGCGCCTGTTTCGCACGGATGCCGGTAGCACCCGGCTTGCGGGCGACGGTGGAACTCATGGCGGCCTCGAATTGCTTTGTTAGCGTCAGATTAAAACGACATGCGCGCTGGCCGGTCACGCACTAGCGCGTCTTCATCATACAGCCCGCATTGGCGCTTGCGGCAGGCGCTGCGCGATTCATCGCACAGGCGTAGATTGAAGCGCTGGCCGAACCGCGATTCATCTGGCGATGCCGCGTTGCACCATTACGTTGCACATCGGGAAACCCGTTGCACAGTCTATTTTGATCGGGTAGATTTAATTCAAGTTTGGTGTAGAAGATACTACATGAACGGTGAGTGACCGCAACATGAAAATAGAAAGGTCACGCGAAAGTGCCTTGAAATAAGGGCTATTCGTCAGCCGCTCAGGACCGCTTGTGATGTCGTCGCTTGTAATGTCGTATGGGAACCCCACCATGACAGAACACACGAAGGTCGATTTCGGTGCGGACAGTGTCGACGGCGAAACCGCGTCGACGCCTGGACCGACCGTGCTCGAAAAGGCGGCTCCGCGCAGCGAGCGGATGGCGTCGAACAAGATCGAATGCAATGCGTGTCCTGTGCTGTGCCAGATATCAGAGGGGCGCACCGGCGCGTGCGATCGTTATGCGAATGCGGAGGGGCGGCTGATTCGCGTCGATCCCGTGGTGTTTTTGTCGCGTGCGGCTTCTGCTGAAGCGGGCGCAAAGCCGACCGACACACTAGTCGAATTCGATGCTTCGTCCGAAGCGAAAGAGCAGGAATATGCCGCTGAACAGGGGCTATTCGTCACCGGCGTCGGTGCATCCTCTACCTATCCCGACTATAAGCCTGCACCTTTTATCGTCGCTTCGAAGCTCGACGATGTCGACATGATCACGGTCGTCACCGAGGGCATTTTCAGTTATTGCAGTTTCAAGGTGAAGATCGACACCGACCGCTTCCTCGGGCCGGAGCAATCGAACGTGCGCTGTCATGGCGAGATTGTTGGCCACGTCACCACTGCGGAATACGGCTCGCAGATGCTGAGCCTGGGCGGCGTGCATCACCTCACGGGCGGCAGCAAGAAAGAAGGCCGCGTGACCTGCGACATGATGCTCGCGCTCGGCAATAAGGAGCCGGTGGAGTTGAGCATCGACGGCGGCGCAAGCCTCGTGATTCGCGCGGGCGCCGCACCGGTTGTCGACGGGGTGGAAGAGCAGCGCATGCGTGTGGGTTGCGGTTCCGCGACCATCGGCATCTTCGCGAAGCAATGGTTCGGTCATGCCGACGAAGTGGTCGTCGTCGACGATCACATTACCGGCGTGCTCACCGAACACCAGGCGGGCCGATGCCTCGGCATGACGCGTTCGGGTCTGAAAATTCGCGGACGTAAATCGACGCCCGGCCGCTATTTTCAGGTGGCGAATCCGGGCACCGGTTGGGGCGGCACCGACATTCAGGACCCGCTCGCGATTGTCGAAGGTTTCGATCCTGGCGTCGCAAAACCGGGCATGCGTTTGCTGATGGTGTCGACCACCGGCGAGCATGCGCAATGGTATGAGCTGGATCAGGATCTCGTGCCGCGTATTGCCGAGATGCCTGACGCGGTGCGTCGAACGGTCGAGCGGATTGGTGAGAACTGTGAGCCTTCACTGGCTACCGTGCTGTTTCTCGGCGGCGCGGGCGGCAGTCTGCGGGCCGGCGCCACGGAGAACCCCGTGCTGCTCACGCGCGCGATCAAACAGAAGCTGGTCAACGTCACGTGCGGTGGTGCGCCGGCTTATGTGTGGCCGGGCGGCGGCATTACGGTCATGGTCGATGTGTCGCGTATGCCCGATCGTTCGTTCGGCACGGTGCCGACGCCCGCGATTGTCGCGCCGATCGAATTCACCATGACGTATGACGCGTATCGCGATCTCGGCGGTCATCTCGACGCGGTGCGCTCGCTGGAAAGCGTGCTGGCAAATGGGCCGGAACATACGGAAGGGGCGCCGCTCGCGCGTCGAACCTTGGCGCGCAATCCGGACAATCCGTGGCCGCCCTCGATGCCGCCAATGCTCGGCTAACCGCTTCCCGGATCAACACAAAACGTCATGAACCCCACCCGCACCCGACTCGATGCAAGCCGTTGGCACTGGCAACACGGGCCGATCGATCTGATTCTTAGCGCGGACGGCGAGCCTGCCGCATTGCAGGCCGCGTATGACGCCTGCTGGGTGCGTTTCACCGAAGTGTTGCCCGAACTGGTCAGCGAGTTGAAGCTGTTGCGGCAGCCTGTACAAATGGAAACCGCATTGAAAGGTCCGGTTGCGCGACGCATGTGGTCCGCGTGCCATCCGCACCGTGCGCGCTACATCACACCGATGGCAGCAGTCGCAGGCAGTGTCGCCGATGAACTGATCGCGGCTTTCAATCGTAAAGGCATCGAGCGCGCTTACATCAACAACGGCGGCGATATTGCGCTGTATCTGGCGGAAGGGCGGCAATACCGCATTGGCGTATTCGCCGATCTGGCGCAGTACGCCGGCAAACGCGCGGCCGACGAAAACCTCGCGCTCGACGCCAACTTCACGCTCGACGCCAGTCGCCCCATTCGCGGCGTTGCGACCAGCGGCTGGCGCGGCCGAAGTTTCAGCCTTGGCATTGCTGACAGCGTGACCGTGCTCGCACGCACGGCTGCCATCGCCGACGCCGCCGCGACGATCATCGCCAACGCGGTCGATCTGGACCACGCGGCAATCGTGCGCCGTCCGGCGTCGTCGCTGAAAGACGATAGCGATCTCGGCGACCTGCCCGTCACCGTCGACGTCCCATCTTTACCGCAACCGCTCGTCGATTTCGCATTGTCTCGCGGCGCACAGGCCGCGCAGCATCTGCGGGAAATTGGCTTGATAGAATGCGCCGCGTTGTTCCTGCAAGGGCGGGTTCGCGTCGTCGGCATGGATCGCAATGGCGCGTTGCCAACACCTCGCGCCGATACAACAACGGAGGCAACGTGTTCGAAATACGCCGCGTGCTGACGCACGTCGAAGATATCTTTCATGAGTTCGGTCCCCCGCCCGCGCAACCATTGAGACGCGGTGCAATCGCCGCGGTGATGACGAATCCGTTCGCTGGCCGCTACGAAGCGAAAATCGAACCCGCGATGGAAGCGCTGAAGCCCATCGGCTTCGACATGGCGCAGCGGCTGCTGGCGGCGATGAACGTGCCGCATGCATCGATTGAAAGTTACGGGAAGGGCGCGATTATCGGCTCGCGAGGCGAACTCGAACACGGCGCGTTGTGGCACGTGCCCGGCGGTTATGCGATGCGCGAATTGCTGGAGAAAAACGGCGTGCCGACCAACGCGATCGTGCCGTCGACGAAGAAGGTCGGCGCACCGTCCACCGCGCTCGACGTGCCGCTCACGCACGTGAACGCGAGCTACGTGCGCAGTCATTTCGACGCGATCGAAGTGCGCGTGCCAGGCGCGCCCGCCGCCGATGAACTCGTGTACATCCTCGTGATGAGTACGGGGCAGCGAGTGCATGCGCGCGTCGGCGGGCTGGCGAAAGAAGCGATTGTCGGCAAGGACGGCTTGCGCTGACACGTTGGCGTGGAAACTCGGAACGAGCATCGAAACCCGGAGAGTGAAATGGCAATCAAGCTTCGCAAGCTGATCGTGCAGGTGGATGAAACGCGCATTGAAATGGGGCAGACTATCGATCCGCCGACCCGTCGCGCGGTGGCGATTGCGGTGATCGACAATCCGTATGCGGGCCGCTATGAAGCGAAGCTCGACGCGCTGATCGAAGCCGGTGAAGAATTAGGCGCGTTGCTTGGCAACAAATGCGTGGAAGCGCTCGGCATCGAGCCAGGCGACGCGCAAAGTTACGGCAAGGCGGCGATTGTCGGCGAGGCGGGCGAACTGGAGCACGCCGCCGCGATCCTGCATCCGAAGCTGGGTGCGCCGTTGCGGGTCGCGGTTGAAAAGGGCGCGGCGCTGGTGCCGTCGGCGAAAAAAATGGGGACGCTCGGCACCGCGATCGACGTGCCGCTCGGTCATAAAGACGCCGCCTTCGTGCGCAGTCACTTCGATGCAATCGAAGCACGCGTTGCCGATGCGCCGCGTGCGAACGAAATTGTCGTGGCGGTGGCCGTGACGGCTTCGGGCCGACCGTTGCCGCGTATCGGCGGCTTGCAGGTGAGCGAGATCAAGGGCGAAGACGGTTTGCGCTGAATCGCCCGGCTGTTTGCATTTGCAGGCCCGCTGAATCCAGTCCCAAACCGGACAGGCTGTTTTACCGTTGACGCGTGCGTGCATGTCGCCCCACGCGCTGCAATATCTGCCGATCGTGCAGCATGCGCTACGCCGCGCATGTGCCGTTCGGCAATCTGCCGAGGGGCGTGATGCTTTCGAATTTGCTGGTACAGCTGGTCAACGGACTCGCCGATGCGTCGACGCTGTTTCTCGTCGCCGCCGGCTTGTCGCTGATCTTCGGCGTGACGCGCATCGTCAACTTTGCGCACGGCTCGTTCTACATGTTCGGCATCTATGTCGCGTACAGCATCGCCAGCCGGTTCGGGCACACGGTGGGGGGATTCTGGTTGTCGGTGCTGGCCGCAGCGCTGGTCGTTGCGGTACTGGGCGCGCTGGTCGAAATGATCGTGTTGCGGCGTATCTACCAGGCGCCCGAATTGTTCCACCTGTTAGCCACTTTTGCACTGGTACTGATCTTTCGCGACGCCGCATTATGGCTGTGGGGCCCCGACGATCTGTTCGGCCCACGCGCGCCGCATCTGACCGGCGCAGTGGAATTCCTCGGTCATCAATTGCCGACCTACGACATCGCTTTGATCGTGATCGGCCCGGTGGTTCTGCTCATCCTCTGGTACGCGCTGACGCGCACACGCTGGGGCACGCTCGTGCGCGCCGCGACCCAGGATCGGGAGATGCTCGGCGCGCTCGGCATCAATCAGGCGTGGCTGTTTACCGGTGTGTTTTTCGTCGGCGCGTTTCTCGCGGGGTTGGGCGGCGCGTTGCAAGGGCCGCGCATGTCGGCGAACCTGTCGCTCGATCTCGAGACGATTGGCAATGCGTTCGTCGTGGTCGTGGTCGGCGGCATGGGGTCGATTCCGGGCGCGTTCGTTGCCGCGCTGATCATCGCGGAGATCAAGGCGCTGTGCATCGGCATCGGACACGTGTCGCTGTTCGGCGTCGATCTGTCGCTGAGCCGCTTCACGCTGGTCGCCGAATTCGTGGTGATGGCGATTGTTCTCGTGGTGCGGCCCTGGGGACTGCTCGGCCGCGCGAGTGCCGCCGTGCGCGGCATGGCTGCGCCGGAAACGCCATTACGTCCCGCAGGAAAGCGCGTGAAGTGGCTTGCGGCGATCGTGCTGCTGGTTCTGGTGCTCGCGCCGCTCGCAGCGGGCGCGTTCCCGTACATGCCGGTGCTGCTGGTTGAAATATTGATCGCGGTGCTGTTTGCAACGAGCCTGCATTTCATCATGGGACCGGGCGGCATGCATTCGTTCGGCCACGCCGCTTACTTCGGATTGGGCGCGTACGGTGCGGCGCTGTTCCTCAAAGTCCTGAATCTGCCGATGGAAGCTGCGTTGCTGCTCGGCCCGTTATTGGCGGTAGCCGGCGCGCTCGTCTTCGGCTGGTTCTGCGTGCGGCTCTCCGGCGTCTATCTCGCGATGCTGACGCTCGCGTTCGCGCAGATCGTCTGGTCCGTCGTGTTCCAGTGGGACGACGTGACGGGCGGCAGCAACGGGCTGCTCGGGCTGTGGCCGTCGAACTGGCTGGCGTCGCCGGTGGCGTTTTATTACCTCACGCTGGTTTGCGCGGTGATCGGCGTATGGCTGTTGCGCAGAATGTTGTTCTCGCCGCTGGGCTATGCAATGCGCGCGTCGCGCGATTCCGTGCTGCGCGCCGAGGCGATCGGGATCGACGTGAAGCGCGTGCAGTGGGCGGCGTTCGTGATCGCGTCGCTGTTCTGCGGGCTCGCCGGATCGCTGTATGCGTTCTCCAAGGGCACGATTTCGCCGGAGGTGATCAGCGTCAGCCGCTCCGTCGACGGCCTTGTGATGGTGCTGCTCGGCGGTTTGCAGACGCTCAGCGGGCCGATTGTCGGCGCGGCTGTCTTCACGTGGCTGCAGGACACCGTCGCGCGACAAACAGACTATTGGCAGGCGCTGCTCGGCCTCGCGATCCTGCTGCTGGTGATTGCGTTTCCGCAGGGTATCGTCGGCTTTATCCGCGAACGTTTCGGCGACCCCGGTGACGATACCGCCGATCAGCGCGACAGTAGCGCGGCGACGCCTTCGCAACGCGCGGCTGCGATCAAGGAGGGGCTATGAGTTTGCTGCGCGTCTCCTCGTTGTGCAAATCATTTGGCGGCTTGAAAGCGGTAGACAATGTTTCCTTCGATCTCGAAGCAGGTCAGCTATTGGCGCTGCTCGGACCGAACGGTGCGGGCAAATCCACCTGCTTCAACATGGTCAACGGTCAACTGTCGCCGTCGTCCGGCTCGATCAGGCTGAACGATCATGAATTGGTCGGCATGCGTCCGCGCGATATCTGGCGGCTCGGCGTCGGCCGCACTTTCCAGATCGCTGCAACCTTCAATTCGATGACCGTGCTTGAGAACGTGCAAATGGCGCTGGTGTCGCGCGAACGCAAAACCTTCGGACTCTGGAAGCCCGCAGGCTCGCGCTATGCCGATGAAGCGATCGCGCTGCTCGAACAGGTCGGCATGGCCGCCGACGCGAATCGTGCGTGCGGCGTGCTCGCTTATGGCGACGTGAAGCGCGTCGAACTCGCTATCGCGCTCGCCAATCGTCCGAAGCTGCTGCTGATGGACGAACCCACCGCCGGCATGGCGCCGAAGGAGCGCAACGAATTGATGGCGCTGACCAAGCGGCTCGTCACCGAGCACAAGATCGGCGTGCTGTTCACCGAGCACAGCATGGACGTCGTATTCGCGTACGCCGATCGCATGATCGTGCTGGCGCGCGGCAAGCTGATTGCCGAGGGCGATGCCGAGACGATCCGTAACGACCCGCGCGTGCAGGAAGTGTATTTCGGCACCGGCAAGACCTTCCAGCCGCGTGCGCCGTTGCATGACACGGCGGGCGGTCATCAGGGACAGGGAGCGCTGCAATGAGCGAGCCGATGCTGAAAGTCTCCGGCCTCAACGCGTTTTATGGCCGCGCGCATATTCTGTTCGATGTCGGCCTCGAAGTCGGACGCGGAGAAGTGGTCGCGCTGATGGGCCGCAACGGCGCAGGCAAATCGACGACGATGAAAGCCGTGATGGGACTGCTGCCGCGCCGCCAGGGCGAAGTCACGTTTCGCGGACAGAACATCACGGCATTGCCGCCGTACAAAATCTCGCGGATGGGTATGGGTTTCGTCCCCGAAGATCGCCGCGTGTTCGCGGATCTGACCGTGATGGAAAACCTCGACACCGGCCGTCAGCCACCGCGCGAAGGCGCGCCGCGATGGACGCCGGAAAAGCTGTTCCGGCTCTTCCCGAATCTCGGCGAAATGCCGACGCGTCCCGGCGGACAGATGAGTGGCGGCGAGCAGCAGATGCTGACCGTCTCGCGCACGCTGATGGGCAATCCGTATCTCGTGTTGCTCGACGAACCGTCAGAAGGCGTGGCGCCGGTGATCGTCGAACAGATGGCCAACATGATTCTCGAACTCAAGCGCGAAGGGCTGTCGATTCTGTTATCCGAACAGAATCTGCACTTCGCCGAGCTGGTCAGCGACCGCGCGTATGTGCTCGAAAAAGGGCAGATCCGCTTCAGCGGCACGATCGGCGAACTCGCACAGAACGAAACAGTCAGGCGCGCTTATCTGAGCGTGTGATTCCGTTGGCGGGCGTGGCGTGCATCCTCGACGCATGTAACGCGTAGCCGGGCAGTCGTTGCGAAAGGAGAGGCAGATGGCAGCAGAGACGTTGACGGGTTTGTCGGGCAAGGTCGCTATCACGAACATCGGGCTGCTGTTATCGGGCGATATCGACCGGCCGATTCTCGACGCGACCACGCTGGTGATCGACGACGGCGTGATCGTCGCGGTCGGCCGGGAAAAGGATTGCGACCTCGAAGGCGCGAAGACCACGATCGATTGCAAGGGCACGACGGTTGCGCCCGGCCTGATCGACTCGCATGTGCATCCTGTATTCGGCGACTGGACGCCGCGCCAGAATCAGATGGGCTGGATCGAATCGAATCTGAACGGCGGCGTGACGACAATGATCTCGGCCGGTGAAGTGCATCTGCCTGGCCGCCCGAAAGACGTGCTTGGCGTGAAGGCGCTGGCGATTACCGCGCAACGTTCGTTCGAAGGGATGCGCGGCGCGGGTGTCGGCGGCGGCGTCAAGGTGATGGCGGGTGCGCCGGTCATCGAGAAGGGCATGGTCGAAGAGGACTTCAAGGAGCTGTCCGAGGCGGGCGTGAAGCTGCTGGGCGAAGTCGGGCTCGGCAGCGTGAAGGGCGGCGAGGAAGCCGCGCAGATGGTCGCGTGGGCGCGCAAGTACGGCATTCAAAGCACGATTCACACGGGCGGTCCGTCGATTCCGGGTTCGGGGCTGATCGATCGCGACGTGGTGCTCGCGGCGGACGCCGACGTGATCGGCCATATCAACGGTGGGCATACATCGTTGTCGTATAAGCATGTGTGCGATTTGTGCGAGCAATCGAGCCGCGCATTGGAGATCGTTCACAACGGCAACGAGCGGATCGCATTGCTGACTGCGCGTCATGCAATCGAATTGAAGTGCCCGCACCGGATCATTCTCGGCACCGACAGTCCGGCAGGGTCCGGCGTGCAACCGCTCGGCATCCTGCGAATGATCGCGCTGATTTCCAGCCTCGCCGACGTGCCCGCTGAAATCGCGTTCTGCTTCGCCACCGGCAACACCGCGCGTCAACGCAATCTGCGCCAGGGGTTGATCGAAGTGGGCCGTCCCGCTGACCTCGTCTTCATGGACCGCGCGCAACACACGGCCGCCGATACGCTGCTCGAAAGCGTCCAGCTTGGCGATATTCCCGGTGTGGGCATGGTGATGATCGACGGTCTGATCCGCTGTCGCCGCAGCCGCAACACGCCGCCGGCCACTGAAGTGCCGGTCGTGCTGTGAGTACGCGCCGACACGCGTGGGCGGCATCGCGATGACACGCCCCGCGCCACTGGTGCTGAACGTGAACGGCGCGACGCATCTCGTCCACGCCGATGCCGACACGCCCTTGCTCTACCTGTTGCGCAACGACCTCGCGTTGAACGGGCCGAAATTCGGCTGCGGTTTGGGCGAGTGCGGCGCGTGCACGGTGTTGCTCGACGGCGTGCCGACGCGCGCCTGTGTGACGACCGCAAAGGTCGCACTGGGCCGCGACATCACGACGCTCGAAGGACTCGGCACGCGCGCCGCGTTGCACCCCGTACAACAGGCGTTTATCGAAGAACAGGCCGCGCAATGCGGCTACTGTCTGAACGGCATGATCATGACGGCCAAAGCATTGCTCGATCGCGATCCACAGCCGAGCGTCGCGACGATCCAGCGTGAGTTGTCGCGCAATCTGTGCCGCTGCGGCACGCATGTCGAAATCGTGCGAGCGGTGCAACGCGCTGCGCAATTGCTGGCCGCGCAAGTTGCGCCAACCACTGCGCCGCTCGTGCATGAAGGAGCGCGCACATGACCGGCCCGGACTTCAGCGTCGATCGACGCACGCCGCCGCCGTCGCGCAAACAGCTGTATGACGCGCAGAGCGTGCTGATCGTGACGCGGCCGCCGCAAGGTCCGGTGAAGGCCGCGATCGGACAGCCGGGTTCGCGTTCGTCGTTCGTGCCGACCGAGGCGGATCTGTTTCTCGTCGTGCGTGATGACGGCAGTGTGGTTGCATTCAACGGTCACGTCGATCTCGGGACGGGTATCGGCACGGCGCTCGCGCAGATCGTCGCGGAAGAACTGGATGTACCGCTCACGCGCGTATCGATCGTGCTCGGCCACACGGGTGAAGCGCCGAATCAGGGGCCGACGATTGCCAGCGCGACGATTCAGATTTCGGCGGTGCCCTTGCGGCAGGCGGCGGCGCAAGCGCGTCAATATTTGCTCGCCGAAGCGGCGGCGCGTCTGGGCGCTGATGCAGACCAACTGGATGTGCAGGATGGCAAAGTATTTCTGCGTGATGCAAAAAGCGAAGGCGTCGCCGCGAAAAGCATTCCCTATGGGGAGCTGGTCAGCGGACGGCGCGTCGAACTGAAACTCTCCGCCGATGCACCGTTGAAGTCGCCCGACCAGTACAAAGTCGTGGGCAGGAGCACGCCGCGCGTCGACATCCCCGCGAAGGCAACGGGCGAACTGATTTTCGTGCACGATGTACGCGTGCCCGGCATGTTGCATGGCCGCGTGGTGAGGCCGCCTTATGCGGGCATTGCGCAGGGCGACTTCATGGGCAATAGCCTGCTGCACGTCGACGAAAACTCCGTCAGCGAGTTGCCCGGCATCGTCAAGGTCGTGGTGATTCGCGATTTCGTCGGCATCGTCGCCGAGCGAGAAGAAGTCGCGCAGCAAGCGGTAAAACGACTGGACGTGCAGTGGAAAACGGTTGAGGGTTTGCCATCGCTTGAAACGAGCGAGGAGGTGGAAGCCGCGTTGCGCGCGAATCCTGCTACACGTCGTGATCTTTTGATCGACGGCGATGTGGATGCCACGCTCGCGCAAGACCCTGTGCGCACTCTGGAGCGTACGTATGTATGGCCGTTCCAGATGCACGCGTCGATTGGGCCGTCGTGCGCGGTCGCCGATTATCGTGAAGGCGCGTTGAAGGTCTGGTCGGGCACGCAGAATCCGCATTCGCTACGCGCCGATCTCGCATTGCTGATGGCAATGGACGAGGCGCACATCGAGATCGTGCGAATGGATGCCGCAGGATGCTACGGCCGCAATTGCGCGGACGACGTCGCCGCCGACGCCGCGTTGCTCTCGCGTGCAACCGGCGCGCCGGTGCGCGTGCAACTGTCGCGCGAAGACGAACACACGTGGGAGCCGAAAGGCGCCGCGCAATTGATGGATGTGCGCGGCGCGTTGAGCGCCGAAGGCGAACTGGCCGCGTACGATTTCGCGACGCGTTATCCGTCGAACGATGCGCCTACGCTGGCGCTGCTATTGACCGGCACGATCCCCGCGCAGCCGCAGGTGTTCGAAATGGGCGACCGCACGGCCGTGCCGCCGTACGACTATCGCAGCATGCGGATCGTTTGCGACGATACGCCGCCGATCGTGCGTGCTGCCTGGTTGCGCGGCGTGTCCGCGTTGCCGAACACGTTCGCGCACGAGTCGTTCATCGACGAACTCGCGGCCGAGGCGGGCGTCGATCCCGTCGAATTCCGGCTGAGGCATCTGACCGATCCGCGCGCGGTCGATCTGGTCAAGGCGGTCGCTGAAAGAGCGGGTTGGGAGCCGCGCGATCCATCGGCAACGCGGGAGCAGGAAGGCGATATTGCACGGGGCAGGGGCATCGCGTACGCCCGCTACGTGCATAGCAAATTTCCCGGCTTCGGCGCGGCGTGGTCCGCGTGGATCGCCGACGTCGAAGTCAACCGCAAAAGCGGCGAACTCGCGGTGACGCGCGTGGTGGTCGGCCAGGACACCGGCACGATGGTGAATCCAGACGGCGTGCGTCATCAGATACACGGCAACGTGATTCAGGCGACCAGCCGTGCGTTGAAAGAGCGCGTGACGTTCGGTGAAAACGCGGTGACGAGCCAGGAGTGGGGCGCGTATCCGATCCTGACGTTCCGCGAAGTGCCGGTGATCGACGTGGTGATGATGCCGCGTCACGGCGAGCCGCCGATGGGCGCGGGCGAATCCGCGTCGCTGCCAGGCGCGGCGGCAATCGCCAACGCGCTTTTCGACGCGACAGGTGTGCGTTTTCGTCGACCTCCGTTCACGCCGGAAACGATCCGCGCGGCGCTTGCCGACGCGCAGGCCGAAGACGCCGCAGCCCGCAGGAAAAAGCGCTGGCGACTGGGTTTTCTCGGCGCATTCGCAGCGGGCGCGGCGGGCTGGCTCGGTGCGTTGTCGCTCACGCCGCACGCGATCGCACCGATCACGCCGCCGCTTGCCAGCGCGTTCGCCCCCGATCTGGTGGCACGCGGCAAGGTGCTTGCGTCGCTCGGGAATTGCGCGGTTTGCCATACCGCGCAGAACGGCGTGCCGAACGCGGGCGGCAAACCGCTCGCGACGCCGTTCGGCACCGTCTATAGCACCAACATCACGCCGGACGGCCAGACCGGAATCGGCAACTGGTCGTTGGAAGCCTTCGTGCGCGCGATGCGGCAGGGCATCAGTCGTGACGGTCACCGGCTTTATCCGGCGTTCCCGTACACGTCGTTCAGGAACACTTCCGACGACGACCTCAAGGCGCTGTACGCGTATCTGATGTCGCAAACGCCGGTGCGCTCACGGCCGCCCGAAACGAAGCTCGCGTTCCCGTTCAGCGTGCGTCCGCTGATGGCGGCATGGAACGGCCTGTTCCTCGGACGCACCACGTTCAGCGCGGACGCGGCCCAAAGCGCGCAATGGAATCGCGGCGCGTATCTCGTGAACGGCCTCGGCCATTGCAGCGCGTGTCACTCGCCGCGCAACGCGTTCGGCGCCGAGAAAACCGGTGCGGCTTTCATGGGCGGCGGTGTTGCGGACGGCTGGGAAGCGCCCGCTTTATCCACGCTTTCGAACGCGCCCGTTCCGTGGAGCGAGGACGAACTGTTCAGCTATCTGCGTCACGGTCACGCGCCGTTGCACGGCGTTGCAGCGGGGCCGATGGCGCCCGTCGTCGGCGATCTGGCGGCGCTGCCCGACAGCGATATTCGCGCGATGGCGACGTATCTCGCGTCGCTCAGTCCGCTCGAGGCGAACGCCGATCCGCAGGCGGTCGCGCGTCAATACGAGCAGGCCAGCGCGATTAGCGGCGCGCCGTCCACGCCCGGCGCGCGTCTCTTTGACGGTGCTTGCGCCGCGTGTCATCACACGGGCAGCGGGCCGCAACTGTTCGGCGCGCATCCGTCGCTCGCGCTTAACACGAATCTGCACAGCGCGACACCCGATAACCTGATCCGCGTGATTCTCGACGGCATCGGCTCGCCTGCGCGCCCCGAACTCGGTACGATGCCGGCTTATCGCGACAGTTTCAACGACGCCCAGGTGGCCGAACTCGTGTCGTACCTGCGTCAGCAATTCGCCGGTGGCAAACCCGCGTGGCAGGACGTCACGGCAAGCGTCGCCAGAATTCGCGCGACGTCGCCAGCGGAATGAAACGCCGGCCGTTTTTTCGCCTGATATAAAGCGGAAAAGCGCGCGGAACAGCGAGCGCAACAACAACGAACAGCTTTCACGCAATCCTTCTGATAACGGAGAAACGCATGACCACGCGCGCAGGATGGATCTCTCGCCTCACGGTGTCGACGGTGTTCTCGTTTGCCGCCTTGGGCGCGAGCGCACAGCAGACCATCAAGATCGGCGAGATCAACAGCTACAAGGCGCAGCCCGCCTTTCTCGGGCCTTACAAGAACGGCTGGAATCTGGCGCTCGAGCAGGTGAATGCAGCGGGCGGCGTGCTCGGCAAACAACTCGAAGTCGTGTCGCGCGATGACAACGGCAACCCCGGCGACACGATTCGCGCCGCACAGGAGTTGATCGCGGGCGAGCAGGTGCAGTTGCTGTTCGGCGGCTTCCTGTCGAACACGGGCCTTGCGTTGAGCGACTTCGCGAAGCAGAAGAAGATTTTCTTCCTCGCCGCCGAGCCGTTGACCGACAAGATCGTCTGGGCCGATGGCAACAAATACACGTACCGTCTGCGTCCTTCGACGTATATGCAGGTGGCGATGCTGGTGCCCGAAGCGGCGAAGCTGCACAAGAAGCGCTGGGCGCTGGTGTATCCGAACTACGAGTACGGGCAGTCGGCGGTCGCGACGTTCAAGAAGCTGCTGACGGCGGCGCAGCCCGACGTGCAGTTCGTCGTCGAACAGGCAACACCGCTCGGCAAGGTGGATGCGGGCGCGGTCACTCAGGCGATTGCCGATGCGAAGCCGGACGCGATTTTCAACGTGCTGTTCGGCGCGGATCTCGGCAAGTTCGTGCGTGAAGGCAATACGCGCGGTCTCTTCAAGAACACCAGCGTGGTGTCGTTGCTGACCGGCGAGCCGGACTATCTCGACCCGCTAGGCGCTGAAGCGCCGACCGGCTGGATCGTCACCGGCTACCCGTGGTATTCGATCGATACGGCCGCGAACAAAAAGTTCGTCGACGCGTATCAGGCGAAGTATCACGACTATCCGCGACTGGGTTCGGTGGTCGGCTATTCGGCGCTGATGTCGATTGCGGACGGCATCAAAAAAGCGGGTTCGACCGATCCGGACAAACTCGCCGCTGCGTTCAAGGGCTTGAATGTCGATACGCCGTTCGGGCCGATCATGTACCGCGCGCAGGACAACCAGTCGACGATGGGTGCGTATGTCGGCGTGACGGCGGTGAAGGACGGCAAGGGCGTGATGACGTCGTACCGCTATATCGATGGCGCGAGCGTGCAGCCATCGGATGCCGAAGTGAAGAAGCTGCGGCCGGCGGACTGAAGCGGCCGCCGATGTAACGATGCTTCGTGTTTGAAGGCCTGCGGCGCGTGACGCCGCAGGCTGTATTGAAGGAGCGTCTCAGGCTCCATGAAAAAGCGCAGTGCCGCCTGCTCACTCTTCCGCGTCGTGCTCGATCACGAAGCGCTTCAGATAAGCCAGCACGGCCGCCTCGACAGCGCGGTGATCCGCGGTGCTTTTGGACCCCGCATTCTCTTCGTCGCCGAACAATGTGGACGGCGCGTTGTGCACATCCACCTCCTGGCCTTCGCGAAACACGCGAATCTCGTGAACGTCTTCGGCGTATTCGGCGATCCAGTGCACGCCTTCGATGTGCGCACCTGCGCGAACGGTCGGTATCTTCATGTGACGTCTCCCGTCGGGCCGGACCACGGCGCCAACCCTTGCTGACACCATACGCCGTCCTTCCGGCGTGCGCGAGTGCTGCGCGGCAATTCGCGCGAATCCGGCTGCGATTCGAATCGATTGGCGAATTTCTGTCGAAAGTAATTGGATTCTTTTGAATTGATGGCGAGTGACTTTGAAACTTGCCGGGCTTCGCGTTGAGCGTGGGTTTCCAATCCGCCGCTCTCAATCTGGGCACACGTTGCGGGCGTTCAGATCGCGCGGCACAGCCGTTGCTGCATGACAAAACACCTTAGCCAAACTGGAGGACCGTCATGCCCGAGCAGAAAACCCTCAAGCGTGCCCAGGCCGACAAGCGTGCCGGCAAGGCACCGAGCACCCAGGCGGGAGAGTTCGTCAAGGAACAGGTCGATAAGGTTCGCGCCGGCAAACACGGTGTCCGGTCGGCGAAACAGGCGATTGCGATTGGTCTGTCGGAAGCGCGTCGCGCGGGCGTCGCGGTGAAGTCGCCAAAGAAGGGGACCGCGAGCGAAGCGACCCGCAAGAAAGCGGACAAGGACAACGCCGCCGGACAGCACAAAAGTACGGCGAGAAAGAGCGCGAGTACCGAATCGACTGCGAAGCGCTCACGCGCCGCGACCGATGCGCTGAAGCGCGAGAGCACGGCGGGCGCGTCGCCTGCGGCGATGGCGAAGCAGACCCGGGCTGCGGCGGCCAGACGTCCGGCCGCTAGCCGCTCGGCGGCGGCGAAGAAGGCGGCTGCGACGAAGGGAGCTGCGGGACGATCAGCCGCTGCGAAGAAGGCAGCGCATACGCGGGCTTCGCGTGCGCATCATTAGGCGGAGGGAGGAGGGTGCGCGGCGTGGAGTTTGCCGCGCATCGGGTGAAGCGAGGCGCCCATGTGGACTTCGCAGCGCACTCATTGCCGACTTTCGGCGTGGGGAAAAAGCGGGTAGGGCGATTCTGGAACCCGTCCCGGCGAACGTAGAAGGACCGCATGCGGTCCTTCTACCGACCTGCGTTATTGCACCGTCGCCAGCACGTCCCCGACCGTCTTGAAGATGTGCGCGATCTGCTCTTCGTTGATGATCAGCGGTGGTGAAAACGCGAGGATATCGCCGGTGAATCGCACCAGCACACCCGCCTCGAAGCACTTGACGAACGCCTCGTAAGCCCGCGCGCCCGGTGCGCCGTCGCGCGATTCGACCTCCACGCCCGCGATCATCCCGAGGTTGCGCACGTCCTTCACATGCTTCGCGCCGCGCAGCGAATGCGCGGCGGCTTCGAACGTCGGCGCGAGCGTGGCCGCGCGCTCGAACAGACCTTCGCGCTGATACAGATCCAGTGTCGCCACCGCAGCGGCAGCCGCCGCCGGATGCGCCGAATACGTATAGCCATGGAACAGTTCGATCGCGCCAGGCGCGCCGTTATTGACGACCGTGTCGTGAATCGTGCGGCTCGCTGCCACTGCGCCCATCGGGATCGACGCGTTGTTGATCGCCTTCGCCATCGTGATCAGGTCCGGCGTCACGCCGAAATACTCGCTCGCCGTTGCCTTGCCGACGCGGCCGAAACCGGTAATCACTTCGTCGAAAATCAGCAGGATGCCGTGTTTCGTGCAGATTTCGCGCAGCTTCTGCAGATAGCCTTGCGGCGGAATCAGCACGCCGGTCGAACCGGCCACCGGCTCGACGATCACGGCGGCAATCGTCGATGCATCGTGCAGCGTGACGATGCGCTCCAGCTCGTCGGCGAGATGCGCACCCCAAGCGGGCTGTCCCTTCGAAAACGCGTTGTGTTCGAGGTTATGCGTGTGCGGCAGATGATCGACCGCCGGCAGCAGCGCGCCCGAAAACGTCTTGCGATTCGGCGCAATTCCGCCCACCGAAATGCCGCCGAAACCCACGCCGTGATAGCCGCGCTCGCGGCCGATCAGCCGTGTGCGCTGGCCTTCGCCGCGCGAACGGTGATAAGCCAGCGCGATTTTCAGCGCGGTATCGACCGATTCGGAACCCGAGTTGGTGAAGAAGATGCGGTCCAGCCCTTCCGGCATCAGTTCCGCGACCTTGGTGGCCGCTTCGAACGCGAGCGGGTGGCCCATCTGGAACGTCGGCGCGAAGTCGAGCGTCGACAGTTGCTGGGTGATCGCAGCGACGATTTCCTCGCGGCCGTGGCCCGCGTTCACGCACCACAAACCCGCGCAGCCGTCGAGCACTTCGCGCCCGTCCGTGCTGCGGTAATACATGCCCTTGGCCGATTCCAGCAGGCGCGGCGCGGCCTTGAACTGACGGTTGGCGGTGAAGGGCATCCAGAACGAGGACAGGTCGTCGATCACGGGGCGCGAAGTCATGGGTATCTCCGGAAAGTGGCGCCCCATGGGAACCTGCGTCGGGGCATGGCGAAACTGTAGCGTCCGCGGTTTAATGGCGGCATAAACAGTTGACGTAGTGTGGTGCTAACTGTATTGGTGGATTGCTGCCAACTGTGTCGATCGATGCAGCCCGCAGTTTTCGTTTCCGACTTCGCCTGAATCCATGATCGAACTAGAACTTGAGCGCGACCGGCGCGCGGCCCCCACGCTTGTCGAGCAGGTCGTACAAGGCTTTGCGAGCGCCATCGAGGCGCAGTCGCTGCGCGCGGGCGCGTTGCTGCCGTCGGTGCGGCAACTGGCGCAGAGCCACGAACTGAGCACCTTTACGGTGACCGAGGCTTACAACCGTCTGGTGTCGATGGGCCTCGTGATCGCGCGGCGCGGCTCCGGTTATCGCGTGGCGGCGCGCTCGCAGCCGGTGCGTCCGGCCGCGACCCACTGGCAGCCGCCGAGCCTCACCGCGACCTGGCTGCTATCCGACGTATTCGCCGATCATTCGGTGCCGATCAAGGCCGGCGGCGGCTGGCTGCCGAACGAGTGGATCAACGAGACCGGCTTGCAGCATGCATTGCGCGCGACCAGCCGGGTGCCGGCGGCGCGTCTCGGCGATTACGGGCACCCGTACGGTTTCGCGCCGCTGCGTGAGCGGATCGCGGAACAGCTCGACCGGCGCGGCTTGCCCGTGGACGTTTCCAACGTGCTGCTCACGCAAGGCGCGACTCAGGGGCTCGATCTGATCGTGCGTACGTTGCTGCGCGCGGGCGATGCCGTGATCGTCGAAGATCCCGGTTATTGCAACCTGCTGCAGATTCTGAAGCTCGCCGGACTGGTGGTGCATGGCGTGCCGCGTACGCCGTCGGGCATCGATACGGAGGTGCTCGAAGCGCTGGTCGCACAGCACAAACCGAAGGCGATCTTCGTCAACACGACCTTGCAGAATCCGACTGGCGCGACGTTCGGCATGTCCGCCGCGTTCCGTCTGCTGCAGATCGCCGAACGTCAGCGTATGTGGGTGATCGAGGACGACGTGAGCCGCGAACTCGCGCCGTCCGGTGCGCCGCTTTTCGCCGCGATGGAAGGCTTGCAGCGCGTGCTGTATGTCGGCGGATTTTCGAAAACGGTGACGCCGGGGTTGCGTTGCGGCTACGTGGTCGCCGAGCAGGCGGTGCTGCGCGAACTGGCGCGCACGAAGATGGCGGTGGGTTTGACGTCGTCGGAGGCGATCGAGCGGATCGTCGACAAGGTGTTGCTGGAAGGGCGCTACGCGCGTCACGTCGAAACCGTCAACGAGCGTCTCAAACTGGCGCACTCGACGGTCGAGGAGCGGCTCGATTCGCTGGGGCTGGAAGTGTTTCACCGGCCGCGCGCGGGGTTGTTCCTGTGGGCACGTTTGCCGATCGAGCCGGAGCGTGCAGGCGAAGTCGCGACGGCGGCGCTGACGCACGGCATCTGGCTTGCGCCCGGCTCCTACTTCCGTCCAGACGACGCCCCGAGCGCGTGGTTCCGCTTCAATGCCCCGTACTCGACCGACGACGCGTTGTGGCGCTTCATCGAGCGAGTCGGGCAGGGAAAATTATGACGGCGAGGGCCGCGTTCAGCCGCCGTGGCCCAGCAGTTTCAGCGCGATCGGATAGAGCGAGAACACCAGCAGCAGCGCCATCACGATGTTGAAAATGCGCAGCCGCTTCGGGTCCGACAGGACCTCGCGCATGGCCGTGCCGAAACCGGCCCACAGGCAGATGCACGGAAAGCCGATCACGTAGAACACGACCGCCATCGCGACCGCGTTCATGCTGTAGCTCTCGCTGAGGTGGACGGTCGTGGCGGCGGTCAGCACCATCATCCATGCCTTCGGATTCACCCATTGGAACGCGATGGCCTCGTGGAATTTCATCGGGCGGCGCTCGCCGTTTTTCACTTTCAACTCGCCCGACGTGCCGATTTTCCACGCGAGATACAGCAGATACGCGACGCTCGCGACTTCGAGCACCGTGTACAGCACGGGAAAATGGACAAAAGCTTCACCGAGGCCGATACCGACCGACAGCATCAACAGGACAACGCCGGCGCTAATGCCGGACAGATGCGGCAAGGTGCGGCGAAAACCGAAATTCACGCCCGAGGCCAGCAGCATCGTATTGTTTGGACCGGGCGTGACGGAGGTGACGAGCGCGAACAGGATTCCGGCGGGCAGCGCGCTGAGGCTTAAGTAAGACATTGAAGCTCCGGGGTCGGCGATAGAACGGTGAAGTCATTCTAGCGACACCGCCCGGTACAGTACCTGTACGGTTTGTGAGATGGTGTCCGGTACGGGTTTCGCCGTATGCATTGTCTGGAGGCTCGTGCCTGGCTGGAAAGCCGCGGTGCTGCCTCGCATCGGCGGAATAAGCGCTTCTTAAGCTGTTTGCTGTAGAACGGAGCCTTGCTGCAGGCCGTTGATCGTACCGCCGTGGCGCAAGTGACTTACATCAGTTGTGGCCGCCGGCAAACGATGCCTGCGTTGTCGGCCATTCCGGCCCATCACCCGATCAGAATAAATGCGCATACAGATTGCTTCAGATCTGCATCTCGATGTCGTGGAGAGCAGATGCATCGACATATCGCCGCTGGACGTTGCAACCGATGCCGACGTCCTCGTACTTGCGGGCGACATTCATCGCGGCACCGGTGCGGTCGAAGCCTTCGCGAATTGGCCGGTCCCTGTGGTCTACGTATCGGGGAATCACGAGGCATACGGATCACGCTACTCCGCGCTCGTGGACGGACTTCGCGCAAAAGCAGCAAACACACAGGTCAGATACGTCGAGCGTGAGGCGATCGTGATAAACGGTGTGCGGTTTCTCGGCAGTTGTCTCTGGACCGATTACGAACTGTATGGAGACAGCGCACTGTCGATGGACTACGCGCGGCAGCATATGTCCGACCATTCGTTGATCTGGATGACGCATCACGAACGCTTTGCGCCTGAGCACGCATTGGTCGAGCATCGCACATCGATTGACTGGCTGACTCGTGAACTGGCGGTGCCTTTCGATGGCAAGACGGTTGTGGTGACGCACCATGGTGTTTCCCCGGATTCGATCCACCCTCGCTTTCTCGACCATCCGGTTAATGCAGGATTTCTCAGCGATCGTCGTGATCTGCTCGATCAGGCGGATTTATGGATTCATGGGCACGTACACGACTCTTTCGACTATCGTCACGGTAAAGCGCGCGTCGTTGCGAATCCGCGCGGCTATCCGTTAGCGGTTGATTGCGGCGGCGTATCGAAGCAGATTCGCTGGGAAAACGACGCGTTCTGCGCGACGAAGGTCGTCGATATCTGATCTGCTTTCTGTTGCGAAATACGTGCGTTGCCGCCAAGGCAACCGAACTTTTCCCCGCAGGCCAGGCAGAGCGCTTCAGCGGGCTCCGTTCATCCGGTCCATGGTTGCGAGCAATTCACTGAGCGACTGCTTGCATTGCGCCGCGTCGGGCGTGCTCGCGCGCAACGCACTCAACGACCGGTCGATTGCCTTGTCGACGACGTGCCAGTCCGATGCCGCGCGCGGCTTGAGCGAAGCCTCGGCATCGTCCCACGCCAGTTCGAGATCTTTGATTCGCGCCTTGCCGCCCTTCAGGTCGCCTTTGTCGACCAGCGCCGCCGTATCCGCGGCGATCTTGCGGAACGGCGACAGGTCGCCGAGCTTCGACGCACTGACCGACTCGGCGGCATTCGCGGATAACACAGCGATGCCATTTCTATCGATATGTCCAAAGCTGATGGCGGACAATGCGATGAACGAGCCGATGATGGTTTGGCTGAGGGTTCGTTGGTTCATGATAGGTCGTGCTCTTAAAGTTGACGGGAGAATGATCGAGGTGTTTCTGGTTCAGGACTCGCGCGCGGTATCAGGCTGATCGGGTCGACGTCCGGTGAAGGTGGCGAGCAGAACCAGAACGACGATGGCAAGAAGAAAGACCACGCTCGTGTTGATCGTGCCCAATCCCATTCCGCCGTACGTACGGGACTGCGACAGCAGATCGCCGAACGATGCGCCGAGCGGTCGTGTCAGGATGTACGCGAGCCAGAATGTCAGAACCGGGTTGCCGCCTGCATAGTAGATCGCGCTAATCAACGCGATCAGCGCGCTGAATGCCACGACACCGATCATGAAGCCGAGTCCGAGTGCTTCAGTAGCGAGATCGCCGGCGGCAGTACCCAACGCGAAAGTGAAAAGCACGGCGGCCCAATAGAAAAGTTCTCTGCGCGTCGTGAAAATGGTGTGAATGGAGAGCGTTCCCTCGCGGCGATACCAGAGCGCAAATACGACAATCAGCGCGAGAGCGAAAACAATTGTGCTGACGTAAAGGCTGATGTCGAGTTTGTCGGTCAGTGCATCGGTGATTTGGGTTCCGACGACACTCACGAGGACTACCGTGAGCCAGTAGATCCACGGTACGTATTTGCGCTGTCGAAGCTGAAGCGCGAGCGCCGTCAATAAAAGCGTCACCATGATGCCGTCGGTCAATGCGACACCCAGGCCCGCGTGGACAGCGAGATAGTCCGCACCGGTTTCGCCGACTGTCGTTGCCATGATCTTGATCGCCCAGAAAACGAGTGTCGCCTCGGGTACTTTATTGCTCATCAGAGCAGCGCGATATGTCGAGGTTTCGAGCAACTTGATTCTCCTGTCGATAAGTACCGGATGCGGTATGCCGATCAATGCATTTGCAACTCAATTAATGAACCGACTATGCATTCGAGAACCTTAAGTAAGGCTTATGGAAGGAATGGGTTGAATTGTGATTGCGACAGAGGTTTCTTTTGCGGGAGTTCTTGAATTTTGCGAAGAACCTTAGGGGATGCTTAACGGAGGAGGGGGCCGCCGCGCTGGAGTGGCGGCAGCCCATCTGGAGGGAAAAGTGGAGCGGGTTAGAAGCGGGTACGAATACCCGTGGTCAGCTCCAACTGGTTCTTTGCGCCGAACGTCGTTGCGACGACGTAACCGTTGTGCAGTTTCATGTAGTCACCGGCAACATAGAGTTCAGTGCGTCGCGACAGGTGATAGAACACCGACGCGTATAACGTTTCCTTGTAGCCGCTGCCCGTGCCGGTATCGGGATTGAAACCGAGGTTGGCATTGGCCGTACCACCGTTGTCGTCGAATGCGGCATTGGAAGCGTGCATCTGCTGATAGCCGATTGCGTAGTCGAGCGGTCCTTTCGGCGACAGTTTGAACGAGACTGTCCATGCATTGTCACGACGCTGACCGAGTGCGCCCTGATCGCCGGTGTAGTGGAAATAGCCGGCGTTCACGCGAAAAATGCTGTACGTGTAGTTGCCGCCGATCGAATAGGCTTTGTTCGTGAAGCCATTGTTGTTCACGTGGTTGTAGAACGTGGAGAGGTTGAACGGCCCTCCGTTATATCCCAGTGCTCCTGTGTAGGTCGCGTTGTTGCCGAAGCTTGTCTTGTTGCCGAACGCATAACCTGCGGCGGCGAAGATGCCGTTCGTAAAGAGCTTTTTCCACACCAGGCCGTTTTCATAGCGTGTGCCGGTTGCACTGCCCGCGTAGAAGATCAGTTGCTTGAAGTTATTGGTGTTGGTCCAGCCGCCTTCTTCGGTGCTCAGCGACGCGCTGGTGTAGGGGTCGCCGTAAATGGCGGCTGCATCGCGTGCCACGGTGTTCTGGAAGCCCGCTGTGAATTTGCCGAAGGTCTTGCTCTCGACGCCGACCCACGCGTCGCGGTCGAATAGCTGACCGGGGTCTTCCATGCCGCCGTCGCTCACGCGGTATTCCGCTTCGAGACGGAAGATCGCTTTCAGGCCGCCGCCGAGATCTTCCGAGCCTTTCATACCGAAGCGGCTGCCGCTAAACCAGGGCTCGCCGTTGATCCCCATTGAAATGGCATGCCGTCCATCTGCGTTCGCATTGGTTTGATACGACACTGCGCTGAGATCCATCAAACCGTAAAGCTGTACGCTCGATTGAGCATGAACACTGCCCACTGCCAATGCACTGCTGCTTGCCACCAGCAACAGCCTGGTTTTTTTCACCATCGTCTCCTCCAATGCAGCTATGTTGAATTGATTTGAAATCCATTGAGTAGCAGAGCCAAGGATAGTCAGACCAACCCTTCACGCCTCTTTCGCGGAAGTGCGACGAATGTCAGTGAAAACACCAGAAACAATACGGTTGACAGAGTAGGGTCAAGCGAGCCGATTAACGATGCCGAGAATGGTCACGCGGCGGCAAACACCTCGCGCGGTTCTTCTTCGCGCAAGATGTAGCCGAGTCCGCGCAGTGTCATGATCTTTGCCGTCGAATCGGCAAGATGCTTGCGCAGGCGGTGAATGTAAATGTCGATCGCGTCTGCACTCGGTTCATCGTCGAGAGCAAAGACTTTGTCGATGAGCGTGGATTTGGAAACGGTCTTGCCCTGCTTTAGCATCAGCGTTTCAAGAATCGCATGTTCGCGGCGGCGCAAAGGCAGTGGCTCGTTTCGCAACACGAATTCACGCGAGTCGAACAGATAACGCAAATTGCCGCATTCGATGGACTGCCCTTTGTCCCCCGTCGCCTGACGGCGAATCAATGCCTTGATGCGTGCCACCAGTTCGCGTGCATCGAACGGTTTGACGACATAGTCGTCCGCGCCAGCAGAGAAGCAGGCCACTTTGTCATCGGTCGAGCCGTTCGCGGTGAGCATCAGCACCGGCACGTTATCGCGTTTGCGTCGCAGACGCGCAAGCACGGCCTTGCCGCTGATGCCGGGCAGGCGCAGATCGAGCAGCACGGCGTCGTAGCACTGAAGGCTGAGCAGCGTTTCGGCGCGTTCTCCGGTCTGCGCCCAGTCGATCGAAAATTGTTCGACCTGCATCAGGTTCATGACCCAGCGCGCGAGATCGGCGTCATCTTCAACGAGCAGCAGTTTCATGGTTCTCCCTCATTCGGCGAGTTGTGTGGCGCTTTACGTTGCGCCCGCCCATACGCGCATTTCGACTGTCGCGACAAGGCCGACGCCGTCGGCATTCGATTCAAGCGTGACGGTTCCACCCTGTCGGTGTGCAATTTCCCTCACGATAGGAAGGCCGAGTCCCGTTCCTTCCGCGTGACTCGACGCACGATAGAATCGTTCGAAAACACGCGCTTGCGCTTCGGCTTCGATACCGGGTCCGTTGTCGATCACGCGCACGATTGCCATGTCGCGGCAACGCTGCGTCTGGACGGTGACGCGTCCGCCCGGTTGCGTATATCGCAACGCGTTGTCGACCAGATTCGTCACGAGGGCGGCGGTCAATGCTTCGTCGCCGGTGACGAACAGATCGTCGTCAAGCTCGGCACCCAGATCGATGTCGCGGGATTGCGCGAAAGCAATCAACTCCTCCAGTACACCGGCGGTTAAAGCGTGTAGATCGACCCGTTCGCGCGCACCGGACGGCGCCGCCGATTCGGCCTGCGCGAGCAACAGCAGTTTGTTGGTCAACGTGGTCAGCTTGCGGCTGCTTTTGTGCATGCCCGCCAGCGCTTCGGCGAGCGGTACATCACGGTTGTCGCGCTGTCGTGCGAACTGGATTTGCGCCACCAGCAGTGCGAGCGGCGTGCGCAACTGGTGCGCAGCGTCGGAGATGAATTGCCGCTGGGTGGCGGTCTGTTGCCCCATTCGCGCAATGCACTGATTGATGGTGTCGACAATCGGCCTCAATTCGACGTGCAAACGTGTGACGCGGATAGGTTCGAGTTGGGATGGTTTGCGATCGGCGACATCGTCTTTTACTTTCATCAACGGCAGCAGTTCGAAGGTCAGCCCGAGGTACACGAATACCATCGCGAGCACTAGCGTGAGCACTTCGCTGAACAATTGCGGACGCAGCAGATGCCACACCATCGCGTCACGTGAGCCTTCGGTCTTCGCGACTGCAACCACGACTTCCTCGGTGCGTCCTGAATCGTAAAGCTGCCTCACATACGCGACGGCGCGCAGCGCGCGTCCGTCTTCGAGACGGGTGGAATAGAGCGTGGGCGCGTCGCCTGCGTGCGGCGGCAACGGTAACTCGGGATTACCTGCCAGCAGCCGGTGGCCGCTCGCCTCGACGCGATAGAAGACACTGTCCTGCTCCGGCGACTCGAACAGTTCGAGTGCGGCAGGCGGCACCTGGATCGACACCGAGCCGTTATCCCAATCGATATCCTCGCCAATGATCCGCATCGACGACAGCAGCGCATTGTCCTGCACGAGATCGGCCGTGGTCTGCGCGAAGCGGTATGAAATCGCGCCGGAAATGGAAACGAATGCCGCGAGAGGCAGCAGAAGCCACCACAGCAATCGTCCGCGCAAACTGCCTGAAAACACGATGGATTGTCCCTTGTTATTTCAAGCCGGCGCGTCATGCGATCCGTTCACGGCTTGACGCCGTTGACGAACTGATTGGTGAATGTCCGCGACAGATCGATATGCCGGCTCTTCACTGATGGTTTGAACGCCGACAGCACTTTCAGCACAGTTTCCGGTCCGTCGGCAGGCATCTTGCCGTCCACTGTGAACATCGGCAGCGAAGCCTTTAGCGCGCTCAAATAAAGCGCCTTGTCGTTGCCGGCATAATCCTTCGGCATTTGCGCGGCGATTTCTTCGGCGCTGTGCGTATGCAGATATTGCAGCGTCTTCACGAAGGCACGCGCGAGTGCGGTAGCTTCGGCGGGATGTTTGTCGAGCCACGTGCTTTGCACGTAGAGGCTCGAAGCCGGATACGTGCCACCGAGGGCCGCGCGGGTTCCTTCGACATTGCGCATATCCACGAGAACCTGTGCGTCGCCGGTCTTCAGCAACTGCGAGACGGTCGGCTCAGTGGTCATGCCGGCGTCGATATGTCCCTGCCTGATTGCTGCGATAAAACTATGGTCCGCGCCGACCGGCAGCACGTTGTACTGCGAAGCCGGCACACCGTTAAGTTTCGCCAGATATTGCGTCAGAAAATTGGTCGATGACCCGAGGCCGGTTACGCCGAGTGTTTTACCCTTGACGTCCGCCATGCTTTTAATCGAGCCGGCGGCATTCCTGGCAACCATCATCACTTCGCCTGGCACCTGGCCGAATACGACAATCGCCTTCACTTCCTTGCCTCGGGTTTGCAGATCGATAGCGTGGTCATAGAAGCCGGCCACCGCCTGAACGCTGCCCGCCAGCAACTCGGTTTCTGCGTCGATACCGGCCGGTTGAGACTGCAATTCGACGTCGAGTCCTTCGGCCTTGAAGTACCCCAGCCGCTCGGTGAGTTGCACCGGCAAATAGATGAGCTTGGAGATACCGCCTACCATGACAACGATCTTTTCCGGCACGTCTGCGCGCGCCGGCGAAGCCGGTTGCGCGAGCAGACAGAGCGTGACTAACGTCGCAGCCGTGGCGTGGGCGGCGCGCGAAAGTCGCGTCGAAGGACGAGTCATTGTGAGTTTTGTCTCCGTTATATCGCGCGTCGTCGAGTGGCATTCGATGGCGTGCTGCCAGAAATTCTAGCGGCTCAAATCCTTCGCAATGCTTTCGCCAGTGCGCGTTTCTTTCTGATTGCGGGTTTATCCCGAGTACTTTTATTTGAGGCGGCGGATTCAGCCGGTCGACGCGTGAAGGGCATTGGCGCGCGGAAACGTGACGCTGATGTCGACGCCTTTGCCTCCGTCGCCCGGCTTCAGGCTGATCTCGCCTTGATGCGCGTCGGCGATTTCACGCACGATCGCAAGGCCCAAACCTGTGCCGTCGGTATCTGTCGAGGCCCGGAAAAACGGTTCGAACACCCGGCTGCGCGACTCGGCTGGAATACCCGGACCGTCGTCGAGCACACTGACGGCGACGGTATGCGCGGTGGCATTGACGGCGACAGTGACGTGACCGCCGCTGCCGGTATAGCGGATCGCGTTCTCCGCGAGGTTCTGGATCAGCGCCTGCAGCAAGCCCCGATGACCCGCCACCGGTGCAACGCCGGTCAGTTCGGCGCCCAGGTCGATACCACGCGCCTGCGCGAGGAGCGCGAGGTCTTCCACGACCTCCATCGCAAGCGGCACGAGGTCGACGCTCTCTACCGCGAGTTGCGTCGTGTCGGCCGCTTCGGCTTGCGCCAGCAGCAGGAGTTTGTTGGTGAGCCCGACCATCGAACGATTGCTACGATGCATCGCAGCGAGCGCTTCGTCGAGCGCGGGATTCAGCCCGTCCTGCTGTCGCGCGAACTGCAACTGCGTGCCGAGCAACGTGAGCGGCGTGCGCAACTGGTGCGCGGCATCGGCGATGAAGCGGCGTTGCGCGGCCACCTGCACGCCGAGCCGCGCAATGCACTGATTGATCGCTTCGACGATAGGCCGCAATTCGGTATGCAGCCGTTCGACCCGAATCGGTTCGAGTTGCATCGGATCGCGGTCGGCGACATCGTCTTTCACCTTCATCAGCGGCCGCAATTCGAAAGTCAGCCCGATGCAAACCAGCGCCACTGCCAGCACGATCATCTCGATCTGCCGCACGAGTTGCGGTTGCCATAGCTGCTGGGCCATCGCATCGCGCGAGCGGACAGTTTTGCCGACCGTCACCCGCACGCGGCGCGTCACGCCATTGTCGTACATCAGACGCACGAGGCCGACTGCGCGCACTGGCTTGCCTTGCAGCGCGGTATCGTAGTGATCGGGCGTGTCGGGCGCCTGCGCGGGACGCTGCGGGAAATCCGGCGTACCCGCGAGCAAGGCTCTGTCTTCGACGCGCACGCTGTAAAAAACCTGATCGCGATACGGCGATACGAATATTTCGAGCGCGGCGGGCGGCACATCGACACGCAGAAAACCGTCCAGCCATTCCACTTCGCCCGCGATCATGCGCGCCGACGAAATCAGCTGATTGTCCTGCACCAGATCTGCGGTGCGCCTGGCGTTGTCGTATTCGGCCTTGCCGGTGACGAACACATATAACGCGAGCGGCACCAGCAGCCACCACAGCAGGCGCATGCGCAGGCTATTGGTCATCGTCTTTCTTGCGCAGCAGATAACCGAGCCCGCGTAACGTCACGATCGCGGCCGAACTGCCGTCGAGCTTCTTGCGCAGACGCGAAATGTAGATCTCGACCGCGTCCTCGCTCGGCTCGTCGGCGAGCGTGAAGATCGCGTCGACCAGCGCCGGTTTCGTCACCGTTTTACCGAGCCGCAGAATCAGCGCTTCGAGCACCGAGCGTTCGCGCGGCGTGACATTGAGCGGCGCGCCTTTCAGCGTGAACTGGCGTGTGTCGATGTGAAATGCGAGATCGCCGCAGATCACCTCGCTCGCTTTCGACGGCGACTGCCGACGGATCGCAACCTTGATTCGCGCAATCAACTCGCGCACTTCGAACGGTTTGACCAGGTAGTCGTCGGCGCCCGCGCCGAGCAGTTCCACCTTTTCGTCGATCGACCCGCTCGCGGTCAGAATCAGCACAGGTGTCGCATCGCCGCGCTGACGCAAACGGCGCAGCACGTTCTTGCCCGACAGCTTCGGCAGATTCAGGTCGAGCAGGATCACATCGTAGCGACTGGTGCTCAGCAAACGGTCGGCGGCGTCGCCGTCCTGCACGGTGTCGAGCGCGAACGCTTCCTGCTCCAGCATCTTCGCGAGCCAGTGCGCCAGGGTCGGATTGTCTTCTATGAGCAGCAGTTTCATCACGGACACGGCAAAAGTCAGGTCGTCGATTGTGCCGTAAAACAAGGGCTTTGCGCGCTTTACGTGTGGTTGGGAGTACACATGCTCGCGCATCCCGGTGACCTGTCGCGGCGTTGCGGGTTAACACCCATGAATTGGGTACTCCCCAGAAAGCTGGCAGAAGGTTTCGCATTTCTATAATCGCCGTCATCTATTCAGAAAGCGCCGCGTGCACTGCCCAGCGGCGACCAAACCTAAGGAGACTGCATCATGCGTAACTTGCGCCAGATCGCTGCTGTGTCAGGTGTTGCGTTTGCTCTTGCTGCTGCGTCGGCCGTCGCTCACGCCGAAAAACTCACGATCATGGTCGGCGGCGCCACCAAGATCATCTACCTGCCGGCCAAGCTCACCGAACAGCTCGGCTATTTCAAGGACGAAGGGCTCGACGTCGAAATTCTCTCGCAACCGGCGGGCGTCGATGCGGAAAACGAACTGCTGGCGGGCGCGGTGCAAGGCGTGGTGGGCTTTTACGACCACACCATCGATCTGCAAAGCAAGGGCAAGGAGATTCAGGCACTCGTGATTTTCGGCCAGGTGCCGGGTGAAGTGGAAATGGTCGCGACCAAATCCGCCGACACGCTCAAAAGCATGGCCGACACAAAGGGCAAGACGCTTGGCGTGACCGGACTCGGTTCGTCGACCAGCTTCCTCACGCAATACCTCGCGCAGCGCGCGGGCGTGCCGTCGACTCAATACACATTGTTGCCGGTGGGCGCCGATAACAGCTTTATCGCGGCCATCAAGCAGAACCGTATCGATGCGGGTATGACCACTGAGCCGACCGTCTCCCAGCTGCTGAAAACGGGTGACGCGAAGGTGCTGGTCGACATGCGCACGCTCGATGGCACACGGGCCGCGCTGGGCGGCACTTATCCGGCGTCGAGCTTCTATGTTCAGCGCGCATGGGCCGAGTCGCATAAGGACGACGCGACGAAGCTCTCGCACGCTTTCGCAAAAACGTTGAACTTCATCGCGACCCACAGCGCGGAAGAGATCGCCGACAAGATGCCGAAGGACTACTACGGCAGCAACCGGGACCTGTACGTCGGCGCGCTGAAGGCGTCGCTGCCGATGTTCACGAAGGACGGCAAGATGCCCGCCGATGGCCCGGATACCGTGCTGAAAGTACTGTCGGCGTTCAATCCTTCGGTGAAGGGCAAGCATATCGATCTGGCGAAGACGTACACCAACGACTACCTGTCGGCCCCAGTCAGGACGGCGGCGAAATAACGCCCATTCAACATCACGAAAACAGCGAGGCATCAGCCGATGAATCAACCTATGTCACGCGATACGCCCGCCATTGAAATGCGCAACGTATCGTGCCGTTTCATCTCGCCCGACGGCAAGGCGACAATCGCATTGCGCGACTTCAGCATGTCGGTGGCACGCGGCGAGTTCGTCGCCGTGGTCGGGCCGACGGGTTGCGGAAAGTCCACCACCCTCAGCATGATTACCGGCTTGCTGAAGCCGACCACCGGCGAAGTGCGCGTCATGGGCGCACCGGTGGACGGCATCGATCCGCGCATCGGCTTCGTGTTTCAGGCCGACGCGGTGTTCCCGTGGCGCTCGGTGCTCGACAACGTGGCAGCGGGCCCGCTGTATCGCGGCCGCTCGAAATCGGCCGCTTATGACGAAGCCAACGAATGGCTGCGCCGCGTGGGCCTCGACAAGTTCGGCAAGCACTATCCGCATCAATTGTCGGGCGGTATGCGCAAGCGGGTGGCGCTGGCGCAGACGTTCATCAACAAGCCGGAAATCCTGCTGATGGACGAACCGTTTTCCGCGCTCGACATGCAGACCCGCACGCTGATGCAGGATGAACTGCTGCAATTGTGGGGCGGTGCCGGTTCTGTCGTGTTCGTCACGCACGATCTCGAAGAAGCCATTGCGCTCGCCGATCGTGTGTTCGTGTTGACGGCGCGTCCCGCCACGTTGAAGAAGGTGTACGAAATCGATCTGCCGCGTCCGCGCGTCACATCGGAGGTTCGCTACGACCCGCGTTTCATCGAGATTTCGCGCGATATCTGGCATGACCTGCGCGAAGAAGTGCAGATCGGTTAATCAAGGAACGGCAAACATGTCTACTACCCCTCAACAGATGATGCCTTCCGGTATCGATCCCACGTCGCTCGCTCAGGTCGAACGGGTTGCGCAGAAGCGTATCCGTCAGCGTCATGCTTTAGTGATTTCGCTACGCGTTCTCGTTCTCGTAATCGTTCTTGGCGGCTGGGAACTGTCCGCGCGGCTTAAGTGGATCGATCCATTTTTCTTCTCGATGCCTAGCGCGATTTTCGAACAGATCGTCGACTGGTTCGTGAACGGCACGTCGCAGGGTCCGTTGCTGACGCAAGTGTGGGTCACGCTCGAAGAAACCGGGCTCGGCTTCATTATCGGCTCGGTTGCAGGTGTGTTTTGCGGCATCGTGCTGGGCCGCAATAAACTTCTCTCCGACGTATTCAGCCTCTACATCAAGATCGCCAACTCGATCCCGCGAGTGGTGCTCGGCTCGGTGTTTGTGATTGCACTAGGACTCGGCATGGCATCGAAGGTGGCGCTGGCGGTGGTGATGGTGTTCTTCGTCGTATTCGCCAACGCGTTTCAGGGCGTGCGTGAGGCCGATCGCTACATGATCGCCAATGCGCAGATTCTCGGTGCATCGCGTCGCCAGGTGACCACATCCGTGGTGATTCCGTCGGCGCTGAGCTGGATTCTCGCGAGCCTGCATGTGAGCTTCGGTTTCGCGCTGGTCGGTGCGGTAGTCGGCGAATTTCTCGGTTCGAAGCAGGGCATCGGCCTGCTGATTTCGACCGCACAAGGTGCGTTCAATGCCAGCGGCGTGTTCGCCGCGATGATCGTGCTGGCGGTGGTCGCACTCGCTGCGGACTATCTGTTGACTGCCGTCGAACAACGGCTGTTGAAGTGGCGTCCGGCGGCGGTTTAAACAGGCTTGGGCGTTGATAACGCTATCGCAGTAGAGAGAGTGGTAATTGAGAATGTCGCCCGGTCCGAGACCTGGCGACATTTTTTTATGGACGCGCGTTGTTTAACTGAAACCCGTGCGTTGAAACTTCAGCATCGACGACATTCGCATCCGGGTACTCGAAACAATGGCAGAGAAGATTCATCCTCAAGCCGGCTTTCCACAGAGTCGCCTTTAACCTCAGGCTTTCTTAAGGTCCATTCACTATATTCACGAATCGCGTGAATCCCCGGTTGACGCGAGCATTCTCTCCAGGACGCGCTGGCGATCTAACCAATCTTCGAAAAACGATCAATGAACATTCCGCTGCACGCAAACCCCGACTTGTGGCGACAGTGGTTGCTATGCGACCGTTTTGCTGCCGACCATGAGCACGAGCGGCAATTGCGCGCGGAAGTCGCCAGAATTGCAGACCGCGTGCTGGATGCAGCGAAACTTGCGCCCGGTACAACGCTAGTGGATGTGGGAACCGGCGACGGCCTGCTGGCGTTTCGGGCAATTGCGCGAATTGGCGCAACTCTTGGCGTGTATCTAGCCGATGTTTCTCCACTGTTGCTGGAGGACTGCCATGCCGTTGCGACAGAACGAAACATTGCGGATCAATGCACGTTCCTTCAATGTTCCGCTGATGATCTGAAAGAGATACCGGATGCGACTGTCGATGCTGTCACCACGCGCGCGGTGATCGCCTATCTTCCAGATAAGGCGAAAGTACTGCGCGAGTTTCATCGCATATTGAAGCCCGGTGGCCGAATCTCCATCGCTGAGCCTATTCGCCGCGACGAGGCCTTCGAGACACTTGCCCTGCGCAAATTCATCGATGCAGGACCGGCGGTTTCGGACGATCGTTTTTTCCGGCTGCTGCATCGCTGGAAGGCTACCCAGCTTCCCGATACCGAAGAGGATATTGCCGCCAATCCGATGACCAACTTCAACGAGCGCGATCTGGTTCGTCATGCATTGGACAGCGGTTTCGCCGATATCCACATGGAGTTTCATATTGACGTTGTCCGTTCGCTGATCCGCTCGTGGGACCTTCTTCTGAAGAGCACGCCGTTTCCGTGGGCACCGCCGCTAGGGGCGTTTCTGGAACAGGCGTGTTCAGATGACGATCGCATGCTGTTCGAGAAAATATTCCGGCCTCGTGTCGATTCGGGTCAACTTTTCGGGCCGGAACGAACCGCTTATCTCAGCGCAATCAAGCCGGGAAAGTGAACGTTGCTGGAATAGATTTTTTGGCAGCGGGCGCGTTGGACGATATGAGCGACGGATGCCACAACGCATTTCTCGACCGATAACTTCCTCGCACTCGTTGTAGCGGCCGGTGACATAGGCCGAGCGCCCGCCTGGCCGCTTATCAACAGAACTCTCCTCAAACGCGCGCAGCCATTCATCAGTCGAATGAAGCGCTCGCCAATCTCGTCCGCAAAACGAGTCCGCTTTCGCCATACCCGTCGCAAGGCCCGCGAATTGCTCCAATCGCAAACTGGGGCTGCGCGACCCGGGCGGCAACTGGTCCCACCAACCCGAATTGCACATTCGGTCTCGCTCCGCGCGGACATTCCATTCCCCATCGAAGCAAGTCCAGCAAGGAACTGCAGCCAAACACCGCCGGTCATTTCCGGTGTATTTGCCGCACGAACCGGGACGCGTCACCGTACGCGACGCATGCCCGAATTTACAGGGAGTGCAATCATGCATTTCGTCATAAACGGCAGCGAGCTCGAACTCGATTTCGATCCGAGGACGTCGCTGCTCGATCTGCTGCGGGAGCAACGTCATCTGTTCGGCGCAAAAAAGGGCTGCAATCAAGGCGCTTGCGGCGCGTGCACCGTGCTGGTGAATGGAGCGCGCATCAACAGTTGCCTCGCGCTCGCCGTGCAGCATCAGGACTGCGAGATCACCACTATCGAAGGACTGGGCGAGCCGGGCAGACTGCATCCGTTGCAACAGGCATTCGTCGAGCACGACGGCTTCCAGTGCGGTTACTGCACACCCGGACAGATATGTTCGGCAGTCGGGATGGCCGAAGAGTTGAAGTGCGGCGTGCCGAGCTATGTCAGCGAAGACGTCGCGGCGGAAAGCTTCTCGCTGACCGACACAGAACTGCGCGAGCGAATGAGCGGCAACCTGTGCCGCTGCGGTGCGTACAACGGCATCGTCGATGCAATCCAGGACACTTTCGGCACGTCCGGCAGCGACCCCAACAAGCGCGAGGCCGCCTGATGAATCCATTCACCTACGAACGCGCTTCCGACCGGCAGGAAGCGCTTAAGCTCGGCGCGCAACCGGGCGCCAAATACCTCGGCGGCGGCACCAATCTGGTCGACCTGATGCGCGAAACCATCGAACATCCGGTGGTGCTCGTCGACGTCACGCGCCTGTCGTGCGCCATCGAGGCGACCGATGACGGCGGCCTGCGTATCGGCGCCGGGGTCAGGAACACTGCGCTGGCATCCGACCGGCGCGTGCGCGAGAGCTATCCGGCGTTATCGGAAGCTGTCCTGGCAGGGGCGTCGGCGCAAATCCGCAATATGGCGACGGTGGGCGGCAACCTCCTGCAGCGCACGCGTTGCGGCTATTTCTATGACGACGCCGCACACTGCAACAAACGCGAACCCGGCACGGGCTGCGACGCATTGGAAGGCTTCAATCGCATGCACGCGATTCTCGGCGCTTCCGCTGCCTGCGTTGCCACGCATCCGTCCGACATGGCTGTTGCACTTGCCGCCCTCGACGCACAAGTCACCGTCGAGGGCCGCCATGGCGAACGCATCATTCCGCTGGTCGATTTTCATCTGTTGCCCGGCGAAACGCCGCACAGGGAAACAGTACTCGACGAAGGCGAGTTGATCACCTCGGTGACTCTGCCGGCTGGTCTCCCGGGACGTTCCAGCTATCGCAAGGTGCGCGATCGGGCCTCATACGCGTTCGCGCTGATTTCGGTCGCGGCGGTTCTGGACGTGCAGGGCGGCATAGTGCGTGAAGTGCGGATCGCCCTGGGCGGCGTCGCTCACAAACCGTGGCGGGCCGCTATCGCGGAGGCGGCGCTCAAGGGCGCTCCGGCGACCGAAGCCGCTTTCCGCGCGGCCGCCCAGGCAGAACTCGCTTCCGCGCGAGGCCTGCGCGACAACGCGTTCAAGATCGAACTGGCCCAGCGCGTCATCACGGACATGCTGGTGAAGTTGACTGCTCTCCAGGAGACTCGCTGATGCCTATCCTCAAGGACGCCATGCAGGCGGTGATGAAAAAGGCCATTGCTCTCGCCCCTGACAGCTTTATCCCCGGCGGCCGGCCTGATCCGCTGATCAATCACAAGCACGGTCTGATCGGTGCGTCGATTAGCCGGATCGATGGACCGTTGAAGGTGTCGGGCCGCGCAGCGTTCGCTGCGGAGTTTCCGCTGGAGGGAATGACTTACGCCGCGCTCAGGTACTCGTCCATTCCCCGTGGCCGCATCGTCCAGATGGACACCGATGATGCGCAGGCCGCGCCAGGTGTCGTACTGGTGATGACCTACCGTAACGCCCCGCGTCTGAAGCCGATGCCGGCATTCATGACGCAGCCTAAAGCGGCGGGCGGTGACGATCTGCCGATCATGCAGGATGACCAGGTTCACTGGAATGGCCAGCCCGTCGCGCTGGTCCTCGCCGACACGCAGGAGCAGGCCGACTATGCGCAGTCGCTGATCAGGATCGGCTACGAGGAGGATAGCGACGCCGTTACGTCGCTCGAGGCGGCGAAAGCGAAGGGTTCGGAGCCGGGCGTGTTTCAGGGCGAGCCGCTCAAGCTCGAAATCAACGATGCCGAGGCGATGCTGGCTGCTGCGCCGCACAGAATCGATGCTCGCTACACGACCCCGCGCCACAATCACAATCCGATCGAACTGCATGCGGCGACGCTCGCGTGGGAAGGCGACACGTTGCGTATCCACGATACGGTTCAGGCGGTCGCGCACGAAGCGTGGACCATCGCGCATGTTTTCGGCATCGACGAGAAGCAGGTGCATGTGACTTCGCCGTATGTCGGCGGAGGCTTTGGTTCCAAGACGCTGTGGCAGCATCAGGTGCTTGCGGCAGCGGCGGCGAGGCTCGCGCAGCGCCCCGTGCGGATCATGCTGTCGCGTGAGGGTGTTTACCGTATCGTCGGCGGTCGTACGCTCACGGAGCAGCGCGTCGCTTTGGGCGCTCAGGCCGACGGCACGCTGGATGCGCTGATCCACACGGGGACGGTCGCGATGACGCCGCACAACAACATGCCGGAGCCGTTCATCCTTCCGGCGAAGAGCGCCTATGCGTCCCGCAGTTTCCTGCTCGACGTGGAGACCGTCAAAATGAACATGACGGCCAACACGTTCATGCGTGCGCCCGGCGAGGCAGTTGGCACGTTCGGGCTCGAATCGGCGATCGATGAACTGGCCCACGCGATGGGCATGGACCCCATCGACTTACGTATCGCGAACGAGCCCGACAAGGACCCAACCTCGGGCCTGCCGTTTTCGCAGCGCGGTATCGTCGATGCATGGAAGGCAGGCCGTGAGCGATTCGGCTGGGCCTCGCGCGCGCTGCCAGGTGCGCGGCGCGACGGCGACTGGCTGTCCGGCATGGGCTGCGCCACGGGCACCTATCCTTACTACCGGATGCCGGGCGGCGCCGCGCGGATCACGCTGACGAACGCAGGTCGGGCGAAAGTCAGCATTGCTGCGCACGAAATGGGGATGGGGACCTCGACCGCCCAAACGCAGGTGATCGCCGAGCGTCTTGGCCTGACGATGGACGACATCGACTTCGACTACGCCGACTCCACGTTGCCGGGCGTCGTGCTCGCGGGGGGCTCGCAGCAGACTGCCGCGATAGGCGCGGCCGTGATCGCGGCGCATCACAAGCTGGTCGGCAAACTGCTGCAGTTCGCCGGCAATACGTCGCCGCTGTCCGGCCTGCTGGCGGACGAGGTGGGCGGCCGCGACGGCGGTCTCTGCGCGCTTCAGGACGAAAGCCGGTTCGAGAGCTACGTCACCTTATTGGCGCGGGCGAGGCAGCAGGAACTCAGTGTCGAGGCCGAGGCGCCGATGCCCTTCGAGTTGCAGCACTGGTCGATGCACAGCCACAGCGCGCTGTTCTGCGAGGTGCGGGTGAATGCGATTATCGGCGAGATTCGCGTGAGCCGCTTTCTCGGCTCGTTCGATTGCGGCCGGATCATCAATGCGAAAACTGCTGCGAGCCAGTTTCGCGGCGGGATCATCATGGGTCTCGGTCTCGCGCTGATGGAGGAGACCTTGTTCGACGAGAGAACGGGCCGCGTGATGAACCCATCGCTGGCGGACTATCACGTGCCGGTTCATCTTGACGTCCCGCAGATCGACATCATCTGGAACGACGAAGCGGACCCGCATACGCCGATGGGCGCGCGTGGCGTCGGTGAAATCGGCATCACGGGCGTGGGCGCCGCCGTTGCGAACGCGGTTTTCAATGCGACCGGCAAGCGCATTCGCGATTTGCCCATCACGTTGGACAAGATGATTGGCTAGCACGGCAGCGATGGACGAACGGCGGCGGTAAGGCCGACCGCAAGCAGAGATGGCATGGCCGACGCCCAGGGGCCGAAGTGCTTTAGGGCGTCGGCGCCGCCTACGGTTGATCGTCCTCGACGTCGGGGTCGATAGACGGATCGAGTGGCGGATCATCTGGATCGGCAGACGGCCCTATATCAGGCAGATCCGTTTGCACGACATCCGACTGATCCGGCCGGATCGGATTTTCGTCTTTGTTGGGTGTGGTCGACATGATTCGTCCTCCTTGAGTTGATGTCTACTGGAGGAGCAAGCGCCGATCCCAGGCGGGTTCTCACGCAGGCATCGTCCGCGTGTCAACCTGCGTTCAAAGCTGCCTGCCTTCAAAGATTCGCCGCCTTGAAATCGATGACCGCCTTGAACCATCCTGCCGTGGTGTCGATAATCAGCAGCACGCCCGTTGACGGGTCGATCTGCTCACTCGATATCCACAGAATGCAGCCGTCCGCGCCGGCCGCCTTCAGCGCGTTCAGCCGGTACATCATCTGATCGTAGGTCAGAATGTGGGTCGTTCCGGTACTGTCGGTCCAGACCGGCGTGATATACGGAAGGACTTTCTTGCTCGTGCCATTGAGGGTGTCGAACGCGCGCGACTGGTCAACGGCATACACCGCCGCTGAATTCCAGGTTGCGTCGCCACTCGCGGTTCCGTCATACCCGTAGTTGTAAAGCGAGGGACTGTAGTAGTCCACCAGCGCCGCCACCGATGCGTATTGCGGATTCAGACTGTCATAGGTTTGTTCCGACGTCGCGCTCCAGGTGAACGTGTTCTGCGGGACCTCGGCGTAGAGGCCCACCACGGCGCCGGGATTGTCGGCCTTGAACGCCGACACGGCATCGCTCAGATTCTGTACGATCGTCTTGCCGTTTCCGGTTGCCACCGTCGGCGTGAAGCGGTCCGAATCCCACACTTCCAGATCGAGCGACACCGGAGTGCTGCCGGTGGAATCCGCGCTCGCCGCCTCCGCAGCGACCTTCGTCGCATCGACCTCGTATTCGTCAGTGCAAGTCGTGAGCGGGCACGTGACCAGGTTGCTCGAGTAGATCAGATTCAGCGGCGAGATGCCGAGCGTCCCGAACCAGGCGTCGGTGATCGAGTGCACGCCCGTCGAGTCCTGATACGACTTCAGCTTGAGAAACTCCAGCACGGAAAACGGTTTTTCGCAGGTGAGCGTTCCATCGCCTTCCTGCCCGTTTGCCGTCGATGCCTTGATCGTCGATGATCCCTGCGCGACGCACGTCGCTACTCCGCTACCGGAAACGGTCGCGACTGTTGCGTCGCTGCTTGTCCACGTGACGGCCGCGTCTGTTGCGTCGGCGGGCGTGACGGTTGCTGCGAAGGTGCCGCTGTTACCCAGCGCCAAAGTAACCGACGTGGGGGCGACGGATACGTTAGTGACGGCAATCGCAGTCGACGATGTCGTGGCATCACTACTCCCGCCGCCGCAACCTGCCAGAAGCGTAAGAAGCGCGATCCCTAACATCTCGCGGCGAAAATCCAGAAACTTCGACAATTAACTTGCTCCGGGTTCTTTGAAGGGGCGCAAGTATCGCCCAACGGCGGAGATCGTGCAGCGCCGCTCGCGTTGGACGTCGACGTGCGGGCGGAGATTTACGACGGGCTTGAAACCTGCGTGATTTGGGTAGTTCGCTGAAGCCCGGAAGAGCGGTTGGGTCCGCACATTGCGTAAAGCGCCTCTGGTGCTACGGCACGTTGATTCACCCGCCGATTAGCGATACCCTGAAACCGGTCGTAGTTGTCGAGTGCTGGTCAACCCGGGGGCACCGTTTCGTGAAACGAGCATGGGTTTTTTCCTGCATCCTTGCCTTGAGCGCGATCCTCGGTGGATGCGGCAAAGGCGGATCGCAAAATGCGACTCAGGACGCGGGCGCGTCCGCGAGTCAGGCGGCGAGCCAGCCTGGGCAAACCGCGAGCGACGCAGCGGCCGCATCGGGCGCCAAGGTGCCGGGTGCGCTGCCTGCCGTCACTCAGGCGCAGTTGCCGGGCGAAGCCGCCGAAACACTGCGTCTGATCAAGGCTGGCGGTCCTTACCCTTTCGGTGAGGACGGTGTGCTGTTTCGCAATAGCGCGGCATTGCTGCCGGAACATCCACGCGGCTATTACCACGCTTACACGGTTCGCACGCCGGGCGCGGCGGATCGTGGGCAGCGCCGCATCGTGTGTGGCGGACCACGCAAACAGACCGGCGATTGCTATTACACCGAGGATTACTACACCAGCTTCAAACGCATCGCGGGATAGCTTAAACAGAATTGACGACAACGCCCCGACACGTTCATAAGTGGACAACGGGGCGCTGTATTTTCAGAAATCGAAAACTGTGCCGCGCTATGCTACGGCATGCATCGCCAGCACCGTTTTTATTCCACCCGACGCACACGCATCGCAAGTGCGCGCATGCAACGAATCGATCAAGTCGAATAGCGCCTGAACATCGCTCGCCGTGGATGTGCGCCTGAAGCACGGCGCCAGCGCGTCGAGAAGGTCGAGCGCTTCGCCATTGCGGCCCTGTTCGTGCAGCAACTTCGCCATCGCAATCAACGATCGCAACTCCCAAAGTCGTGCACCTTGCTCTCGCGCCAATTCAATCGATTCGCGAAAACACGCGGACGCATGCTCGATCTTCTCGACGAATGCCTTATCTCCGCGAACGTGCTCGTTCGCCTGAGCCTGCGCCACGATGCCGAGTGCCCGCCAAACCTCGGGCAAGAAAAACAGCTCGCCGTTGTTTCTGCAGAATTCGAGCGTGTCGCGCAGTCGCGCGGAGGCTTGCGCCAACCGTCCGATAGCAACGAGTGCTTCCGCGCTCGCGACGATAAACGGCGTGACGAGTCGTCTGAAGCCGCGTGCGAGCAGCGCGTCGAGACCGGCTTCGAGGCGCGGTAAACCGGTTTCGATCTGACCGTCGAGAATGTCGCTGCAACCGGCCAGGCATTCGCAGCAGTCGTTCCACGTGTCGAAGCGATGCAGCGCGGCTTGCGAGCGCATGATCTCAAGATAGTGCCGACCGCGCCGAACATCGCCCGAGATCAGCGCAAGCGGCACCGCCACCGTGCCGAGCACATGCGTGAGCGACGGCTCCATGGTTTCCGCGCCGACCAGATCGACCGTTTTGTCGACGATCATCATGGCCTTCTCGGGATCGCCCTGAAGCAGAACGATGCGCGCCAGCGTGCCATTGCAGAACACGAGCGGATCGACTGCAAAACGGCCGCCCGGCCGCGCGTCGTCACGCAGCGACGCTGAGCGTTCCAGCACATTCATCAACCCGTCGCGAGCCTCCGCATGCTGACCGAGGCAGTGCATCGAAATGGCCGCCAGTTGGTCCGCGAGAATCTGCTGCCACGCCGTGCCGTGCGACTGCGCCCATGCCTGGAATTGCGTGGCGACCTGCATCGATTCATTGACGCGTCCGCTCGAAAGCAGCGCGTTCCACATGCCCCACAATGCACGCGCGTGAAACTCGGCGTCGCCCGCCTGGGTGGCCAGGTCGAGCACCTTACGCCAAAGTTCGAGCGACCTCCGCACAGGGCCGCGTACATGCGTAAGCGCGGCCGCCAGTGCCGCGCGAACGCGTAGTGCACCGGTGACGTCGACAGTACAGGCGGGAAGCTGTTCGATCGCTTCTACAGCGCGTTCGGCGAGTGCGCAGCACTCTTCCATCAAGCCCCGGTCGAGCAACGCGCCAGCCAGATTCGACGCGAGTTCGATGCCGAGTTGCATGTCGCCATCGGAAGAGAGAGCCCAGTCGAAAGCACTGCGCGCGTCGTCGAATGTCTGTTGAACGTCTGACGGACTGCCTGAAGCGGCCTGACGCGTTTCCGCCGATTGCGCCTCGAAACAGTTGGACAGATACCGCGCATGAAGTGCGGCGATCCTGCGCGCTTCTCCTTCTGCCTGCAACTTCTCCAACGCGTACGCGCGCGTGCATTCGGCAAGCCGGTATTTGGCAACCGGTCCGTCGAACTCGACATTCACAAGCGACTTCGAAACCAGCTCGCTAATACCGTGGATAGAATTGCCGACCGTCAACTCGATATCGCAGGCGACCGCGCACATCGCCTCGAAAGTGAAAACGCCGCCGAATGTCGAGAGTCGCCGGAACAACGCCTGAGTACTCGAATCGAGCAGCGCAAAGCTCCAGTCGAACGTGGCGCGCAGGGTTTGATGACGCGGTAATGCAGTCCGGTAGCCGCCAGCGAGGATCGCCATGCGGTCGTCGAGCCGCTGATGCACGCCCTCTACGCCGAGTGTGAGCACGCGCGCCGCAGCCAGTTCGATAGCCAGCGGAATGCCGTCGAGTCGCCGGCAGATTTCGCCAACCAGTTGAATCTCCGTGCTTTCGGGGCCAGTCTCTCTCTGCATCGAATGAGCGCGCAGCAGGAACAGATTGACCGACGAGCGCGCGAGAATTTCCGCATCCGTGGCGTGCGGCGGCGGCACGTCGAGCGGATCGACTCTGAACACCGTCTCCGGCATGATGCGCAGCGGTTCTCTACTCGTGACGAGCACGCGCAACGCTTCATTGTCCGCGACAAGCAACTCGACGATTTCCGCGACGTGGTCGGCGACATGTTCGGCATTGTCGAGCAGCAGTAACCGGTGTGCTTCGGGCAGTGCAAACCCGAGTTGCTCGGCTTCGCTTCCGCAATTGGGCGATGACGGCAGTCCCCAGCCGTCGACAATTGCGCGCACGATCGCCTCTTTACTCGTCAATGCAGCCAGTTCGACGAAACAGACCGGGGTGGGGAAGTCCTGCGCCGACTGGCGCGCGACCTCGATCGCGAGACTGGTTTTGCCGATGCCGCCTGCACCGGCCAGCGTCAGAACACGGGTGTTTTTCAATATCGCGCGGATTTGCGCGACCTCGATGTCGCGTCCGACAAGCTGCGCGTTGGGGCGTGGCAAACGACCTGTTCCCAACAGTTGCGCATTGGCCGCTGCCTGCGTGTCCGGCGCGGATTCTTTCTTCCGTTGCAATAACTGATAACCGCGCCCGGGCACGGTCAGAATCAGATCGCGATCCGGGCCGAGTATTTTCCGCAACGCGGATAAGTGAACCTGAATGTTGTTTTCTTCGACGATCGTTTCGGGCCACACTGTATTCATCAACTCGTCTTTCGTGACGAGACGTCCACCGGCCGACGCGACCGTGGCGAGGATGTCGAAGGCGCGAGATCCAAGAGGCACGACTTTGCCGTCCTGCTGCAAAGTGCGCATTTCCAGATCGATTGTGAAGCGGCCTATTTCGATCATGTCAATTTCAGATTCAGAAAAAGGAGCATGCCAACAAAAGGAATGGCGAAGCCATGGCTATGCGGGTGTCGTCGTGTGACGAACCGCATCGCGCATGGGCTCTTTTTTGCCTGCTATCCTCATACGGATAATGGGTAGTATCCGCCAATGCCGATTGCACTAATTGCTACTGGCCGATGAAGCATCAAGGCCGGTCGCGGGATGTCGATAAGATGTCGATAAAGACGGTGATTCAGCGAATTTCTGAAGGCGCGTCGTTTATTGACGTGTGGGCGATGCAAGATTATCTCGCACGCCGGAGTGAGCCTTTCAGAACATTACCAACATGATTGAACTTACCCTGGCAGAATCTGTACGTCTTGAATGTTAGTGCGGTGCTTTGTAAGAAAGTCCATCCCGAGTATTCGTGCCAGGCGGCGCATTGCCGTGAAATCAATTTGCCGATATGCGCGAACGAGATAGCCGCGCGACAGATTGCATGCATTGTGCAAATTTTTCTATTGAAATCTTGTTTTGTGCTTTGCAGGGAAGCATGTCTTATGCATGTACTTTGTGCAGTGGCGAAGCCGGCGACTCTTCTACTCTTCCCGAATTGCGGCCGCGCACCGGAACTTCTCAATCAGGTAAGTGCCGGGCGATGATAAAGATGGGCGGCGACTGCATCTTTGCGCTGGCATGCGCAAAGGTGTAAAGGCTAGCCGAAATTTATCTGAAATAAAACCATTGGAGAAGATTGCGAATGACATGGCAATGCGATATATGGGTGCGGGGTTCCCGATCGCGGACGCGACGGCCAGTGCGACTGGTGCGGTCGCACCCGCACCAGTCGTACCCGCGCCCGCAATCCGGAGTTGACCGCGATTAGCCGACGGAACTCCAGAAGCAGGTTCAGCTAACTTTCTCCACTCTTGTGTTGTTGTTGATATACGGTTCGTGGGCTCGAATCGTACTGCATCAATACCAGTCACGAACTTCAGAACGATTAATTCTTATGAAACGACGCAGTCGCGGCGGCCGCCTCGAATAACATTCAGGTATTGCGCCCGGATTCGAACAGGAACCAGACGCGCTGTTCTGCTTCGTCGATCCATTCTTCGAGCAGGCTGGCCGTAGCGACGTCGCCATATTCGTCGCATAGCGCGTGGGTCTCGCTCATATAGCCGCGCAACGCGAGATTGTCTTCACGCAATTCCGCCAGCATGTCCGACGGCGTGACGAATCCCGCATCGTTATCGGCAATGCGTTGCAGCTTTGCAATCTGACCGATGGAATGGAGCGCTCTTCCGCCAATTTTGCGTGCACGTTCTGCGAGTGGATCAGTCGTCGCGAAGATCTGGCTGGATTGATCGTCGAGTAGAAGGTGGTAGTCGCGGAAGTTCGGCCCGGATATGTGCCAGTGAAAGTTCTTCGTCTTCATATAGAGCGCGAACATGTCGGCGAGCAGCGTGGTCAATGCCGCTGAGATGTCGCGGGTTGCGTCTTCACTTAGACGGGTTGTGGTTTTCAGCGGCGCCGAACGATGCGCGATGGCCTTGAGTTCGTCTTTCATCATTGTCCTTTGAAGTGTGGATGGAATGCGGTCAATTTCCGAATCTGGCAAAGACAAGTGTAGGAACGCAACCTCGATAAAGTCCCTCAAAAAATATGAATTCTTCTGATTCGAGTTTCATGCATCAATTTCGAATTCTGCTTCGATAGGCCAATCTTCGTACTCATTCTGTTTAAGAACTATTAAGGGCTCTGGACAAGGACCGCGCAAAAATCCGTCGCTAGAATCGCTCTCAGTTTTTATCGCTACTCAAGCGAGTGAGGCAGATCGTTCAGCGACTGCCATATCCATCTAATACGGAGCCCGTAATGCCGAAAGAACTCTTGACCCCCGATTCATGCGCCGTTGCACTCATCGACTATCAGCCGCAGATGTTCTTCGGCACGATGTCGCATGAACGCACCACGATCCTGCATAACGTGCAGGCTATCGCGAAGGCATCGAAGCTCTTCAAGGTGCCGACGATCCTGACGACCGTGGCCGCCAAGTCGTTTAGCGGCGACATGGTGCCGGAAGTGCAATCGGTATTCCCGGAATACACGCCGATCGACCGCACGTCGATGAACTCGTGGGAAGACTCCAACTTCCGCAAGGCCATCGAAGCAACGGGTCGCAAGAAGATCGTGATTGCGGGTCTGTGGACGGAAGTGTGCGTGTCGTTCCCGACCATCCAGATGATCAACGAAGGCTACGAAATCTACGTGCCGACCGATGCATGCGGCGACGTCAGCACCGAAGCTCACGAGCGCGCAGTGCAACGCATCATCCAGGCGGGCGCAGTCCCGATGACCTCGTTCCAGTACATGTTCGAATTGCAACGTGACTGGGCGCGCTCGGAGACGTACGAAGGCTGCATGGACATTCTGAAGGCGCACAGCGCGTATGGCATTGGCGTGCGCTACGCGAAGTCGATTCTCGGCGAGCACGCGAGCGAAGCGGGCTGATCTGCGTCGATCGGCGTACCCGTCCCGATCGATGCGGTGGCAAACGAAAAGCAGGTTCGACGTTTGCCACCGCCAACAACCAGTTTCTGAATGCAGCAAGGGAGGCAGTCCGTGAGGGCTTTGTCTTCCTGGAATAGCTCGCGCGTTGAAAACGCGGAGCGCTCCCTATGAGGATCGCCATGACTTCGAATACTCACGAGCCGACGCCAGCCGACGTCGTCTTCTTCAACGGCAAGATTGCCACTCAGGACGACAAGCGCTCGTTTGCCGACGCGGTAGCAGTGGCGAACGGCCGCGTTATCGCAGCGGGAGCGCGCGACATCGTGATGCGCCACGCGACGCAGCGTACCCAGCAGGTCGACCTCAAAGGGCGCACCGTTATTCCCGGCCTCAACGACTCGCATTTGCACGTGATTCGAGGCGGATTGAATTTCAACATGGAGTTGCGTTGGGACGGCGTACCGTCGCTAGCCGACGCATTGGACATGTTGCGCAAGCAGGTGGCAAGAACTCCGGCGCCGCAATGGGTGCGCGTGGTGGGCGGCTGGAACGAATTCCAGTTTGCCGAGCGCCGTGGTCCGACGCTGGAAGAGATCAATGCAATTGCACCGGATACGCCGGTTTTCATTCTGCATCTTTATGACAGCGCGTTGTTGAACGGGGCTGCATTGCGTGCAGTCGGTTATACGAAAGACACGCCGAATCCGCCGGGCGGCGAGATTCAGCGCGACAAGCGCGGCAATCCGACCGGCATGCTGATCGCGCGCCCGAATGCGGGCTTGCTGTATGCCACGCTCGCTAAAGGGCCGAAGCTCGCGCCGGACGATCAGCGCAATTCCACGCGCCATTTCATGCGCGAATTGAACCGGCTCGGCGTAACGAGTGCGATCGACGCGGGCGGCGGCTATCAGGCTTATCCCGACGACTACGCGGTCATCATGGACATGGCAAAGCACAACGAACTGACTGTGCGGATCGCCTACAACCTGTTCACGCAGAACGCGAAAAAAGAAATCGAAGATTTCGCGAAGTGGGTGAAGCTGACGAAGCCCGGCGAGGGCGACGATTTCCTGCGCATGAATGGCGCGGGAGAAATGCTGGTGTTCTCCGCCGCCGACTTCGAAGACTTTCTCGAACCGCGGCCAGATCTGCCCGATTCGCTGGAAGAAGAACTCGAAGCGGTCGTCAAGCTGCTGGTCGCGAACCGCTGGCCGTTCCGCCTGCATGCAACCTACGATGAATCGATCAATCGCTTCCTCAATGTGTTCGAACGGGTGAATGCGCAAATTCCGTTCAATGGGCTGCGCTGGTTCTTCGACCACTGCGAAACGATTACGCAGAAGAATATCGACCGTGTTCGGGCACTCGGCGGCGGTATTGCGATTCAGCATCGGATGGCGTATCAGGGCGAGTACTTCATTCAGCAATACGGCGAAGAGGCGGTCAAGCACACGCCGCCGATGCGTCTGATGCTCGATGCCGGGTTGCCGGTAGGCGCCGGTACGGACGCCACGCGAGTCGCAAGTTTCAATCCGTTCGTGTCGCTGTACTGGATGGTGTCGGGTAAGACCGTCGGCGGTACTGCCATGTATGGCAGCGCAAACCGGCTCGATCGTATGGAAGCCTTGCGCCGTTACACGGTCGGCAGTGCGTGGTTCTCGAATGAAGAAGAGCGCAAGGGCGCACTCGTTCCGGGCCAGTTCGCAGACTTTGCCGTGCTCAGCGAAGACTACTTTTCTATCGAAGAAGATCGCATCAAGTTCCTCACGTCGAATCTGACGGTGGTGGGCGGCAAGGTCGTTTATGCCGACGACGAATTTGCGCCGCTCGCACCGCCCGATTTGCCGGTCAGTCCGTCGTGGTCGCCGGTTGCGGAGTTTGGCGGCTATAGCCGCTACAAGCCGACAGCGGTGGCCTGCGTGGATGGCTGCGTGAACCTGTGCGGGGTACATGCGCATGCACATGGTTGGGCATGGCGTAAAAACGTGCCGGTCAGCGATTCGAACGGTTTCTGGGGCGCGTTGGGCTGTAGCTGTTTCGCGTTCTGACCAATACGAATCCGCGACTAGCCGACTAGCGAGAACGAAGGATAGAGGGCCACGATGCCGACCTTGAACGACGGTGTGCTGTTTGGAATCGGCATACTGGTCCTCGACTTTCTCGCATGGCGTTTCATGGGACGCCAGAGCCAGCAATTGCGTCTCGCGTTTCGCGCACTGATGTTCGGCCTGTCGTCTTACGTGCTGTTCAGTTCGGGGATGAACCCGCTGCGGGCGGCGCCGTGGTCGAATGAGCCGTTGCGGCATCTGCTCGCGCAGATGCTGGAACTCGTCTGGTGGTTACAGGGCGCGCGCTTGTTGACAGTTCTGCTGGATCGGCTGGTGTTGCCCGAAGCGTGGCATAGAGAGCGGCTGTTTCAGGATGTGCTGGGCGCTCTGGTGTTTCTCGCCGCGGCAGTCGGAGCCATTGCCTATGTACTCGAATTGCCGGTGCGAGGTTTGCTCGCGACGTCGGGTGCGCTCGCCGTGGTACTCGGACTCGCAATTCAGAGCACGCTGAACGACGTTTTTTCGGGCGTTGTGCTCAATGCAACACAACCTTTTGCGCTCGGCGACTGGGTGACGATAGGCGAGGTGGAGGGCAAGATCGTCGAAACCAACTGGCGTGCAACCACGTTGTTGAATGCTCAGGGCAATCTCGTCGTCATTCCGAATAGCGTGGCCGCGCGGACCAACATCATCAATGCCAATCAGCCGTCGCATACGCATGGCATTAGTGTGGTGTTGCCGGTCAAGCCGTCTATTCGCCCCGCGTTGGTGCTTGCGGCGCTTGAAGACGCCGCCGCCAGTGCCGACGATGTACTGGACGATCCCACGCCAATGGTGAGCGTGCGCCGCGCAACGAACGATTCGATCGAGTACGAGATCGTTTGCTATGTCGGCGAATTGAGTAAAAAGAATGCCGTGAGAAACGATCTGTTCGATCTGGCGCACCGTCACCTGGCTTCACGTGGCGTTCTATTGCGATCATTGTCCGTGCCTGAAACGCAGTTGAATACCGTGGACGAAAAGCGTCGCCTGTTGCGTAATGTCGCGATCTTCCAGACGCTCGGCGACGATGAGATCGCAGAACTCGAAGCGAAGCTCACGACGCACGAGTTCGACACCGGACAGACCATCTACGACGCCGCCGATGAAGGCGGTCACGAGCTTCATATCCTGGCGCGCGGCGTGGCGAAGGTGAGTGCGCCCAGGAGCGATGGCGAGATCGAATTGCGCAGACTTGCGCCCGGCGACTCGATCGGGCAATCGGGCATTCTCACCGGTATCAGAACGGATGTGATGGTTCGCGCGATGACCCGCGCAACGGTATTCCGGCTGGACAAAACGGCATTGACGCCGATTCTCGATCGACGCCCCGAAATCGCAAGAGAAATGTGCCGGCTGTTATCGGAGCATCACGCAACCGAGAAGCTGTTGCTGGCATCGGCTGAAAGCGTCGTTGACGAAGCCGGTGGGCTATTCGGCTGGTTTCGCGACGGCATGAGGCGGTTCCACCAACTCACGCAATGAGCTGTGAAAAAAATGCAGCAGGTCTTAAGGCTTTTTAATAGTGCGCCAAGGTCTTTATCCGAATAATTCGTTACGCTGCATTCGGGCATGAAATCACACAATCGACCAGGGAGTTTTTCACGTGAGTACTTTCACCACATCGGACGGCGTCCAGCTCTACTACAAGGATTGGGGAACCGGTCAGCCAATTGTTCTGGTTCACGGCTGGCCGCTGAATGCCGACATGTGGGAATACCAGATGAAGTTTCTCGCGGATAACGGCTTTCGCGTGATTGCGCATGACCGTCGCGGTTTCGGCCGGTCGGATCAGCCGTGGTCGGGTTACGACTACGACACGTTCGCGCGCGACGTCCACGAACTCATCGAAGCGCTGGATCTGAAGGACGTGATTCTCGGCGGCTTTTCGATGGGCGGCGGCGAAGTGGCCCGCTATATCGGGCGATACGGTACGGGGCGAATCGCCAAGGCGGTGTTGCTAAGCGCGGTGACGCCTTTGATGATCCGTCGCGAGGATCATCCTCAGGGCATGGACCCGGCGATTTTCGACGGCATTCGTGCGGGACTGTTGAGCGATCGTCCGAAGTTTCTCGACGAGTTCGGCCCGCTCTTCATGGGCTCCGATCAGGAGGGCACCAACGTCACGCAGCAGATGCTGGACTGGACGTTATCGCTAGGACTTCAAGGCGGACTGAAGGGCTCGCATGACTGCGTAGCGGCTTTTTCTGAAACCGATTTCCGGCCTGATCTCGCCAGATTCGATGTACCCACTCTGGTCGTGCACGGCGATGGCGACGCCGTGGTGAACTTCGACATAACGGGCAAGGCCGCTGCGGCTTTGATCAAGGACGCGACGCTGCTCGTGTACGAACACGCACCGCATGCGCTGTACGTCACCCATAAGGACCGGCTCAATCAGGATCTTCTGGCATTCGCGCGGTCCTGATCGTTGCCCGCCAGAGTTGGGGGGAGCGATTGACCGCGTGTCTGACACGGATGAGTTGACATGAAAAAAAACATTGCGGGGGTCGACATTCCCGACAGTGCAATGGCGCAGGCAGCGACCAGTCACGTCTGCGCGATGCAATCGGAGTCGATGTTTCATCATTCGCTGAGGACGTTTCTGTTCGGCGCACTCATCGGATACAGCGACGAACTGGCGTTTAATCCGGGCCTGCTGTATGTCGCGGCGATGTTTCACAACATCGGTTTGAACTCGCAGTATTACCGGTCGCCGTTCAGATATGAAGTAGACAGCGCGAATGCAGCGCGCGACTTTTTACTGCAGTACGGCGTGGCGCAAGCGGCGATCAAGGAGGTGTGGGATGCGATTGCACTGCATACCACCCCGGGCATAACCGAGTACATGTCGCCGCTGGTGGCGCTGGTTAGCGCCGGCGTGCAGATGGATGTGCGGGGTGCCCGCTATGACGATCTCAGTGCGCAGCAGCGCGACGAGATCGTGCGGGCTTATCCGCGCGAGACGGGTTTCAAGAAGTCGATTATCGAAGCGTATGCGCGTGGTATGGAACAGCGGCCTGAAACAACTTTCGGCACGGTCAACGCCGATGTTCTGGATCGCTGGGATCCGACCTATCGGCGGCTGAATTTTTGTGGGCTGGTACTGGGATCGGACTGGCCTGACTGACCGTCAGCAAGATGCGCTGAACGCGGCAGCGCTATACGGGAAACTTTGAGGGCAACAGCATGGGTTACATCATTTCACTCTGTGTCGGATTTGGCGTCGGGCTCCTTTACTGGCTGCTGAAAGTACAGTCGCCAGCGCCGCCGCTGATCGCGCTTGCCGGATTGCTTGGCATGGTGCTGGGAGAGCACGCGATTCCGGTCGTGAAGGCGCAGTTCTTTGCGCAGGCTGCTGAGGTTCAGGTCGCCGGGGAAGCCACAAGCGCGACAGTATCTGAAGCGAGGTTATCAGCGAACCCGGCCAACGCATCCAATGCAAAAGGCCGTAGTTAATGCACGGGCAAATCCATCGCCGCTCATCGGAGGTGTTCGCGTGAACAAGCACGAGGACACCATTCTTGCGTGGATCGCAGGGTACGTCGACACGCTTGGCTTTATCGCGTTGTTCGGATTGTTCACTGCGCACGTCACGGGAAACTTCGTGCTGATCGGCGCGGAAGTCGCAGGCGTCGGGCAAGGCGTACTGCTCAAGTTGCTGGCGTTTCCGTCGTTCATTGTCGGCATTGCCCTGAGTAGCGTGATGTTCAAATTTCTTGAGCGGCGTCACGCGGAACATGCTGCAAGTGCGCTTTATCTGCTCCAGGCGGTATTGCTGATCGCGTTCATGATCGCAGGCTGGGCCGCAATGCCTATCGAGAATTCCACTGCGTCGGCGGTGTTGCTCAGCGGTGTAGTGGGAACGATGGCAATGGGCGTGCAGAACGCGCGCGGTCGACTGCTACAGAGCGCGGGACTACCGAACACGGTGATGACCGGCAATGTCACCCAGGTTGTACTGGATGTCATCGAACTGATTCATCGTGGTGCGCGCGGCGGACATGGGCAGCAAGTGCGTGAACGGCTCATGTCGACGCTCGCGGCGATGGCGGGGTTTGCCGTCGGAGCGATTTGCGGCGCATTGGCTTTCGTGCGCATTTCGTTTATCGCCATCGTGTTGCCAGTTTGCCTATTGCTGTTGCTGGCCTGGAGCAGAAGAGCGCTGAAAAACAGCCAATAAGTTTCTTTTACAGCGGCGTTCCGTGTGAGCGCTGCCGGTTCAACCATTGCCAACACTACTGGGTAATTCAATGCTCAAATCGCTTTATCGACTCCGTTCCGTTAGCGTTCTGTCGGCCGCTCTCGTCATTGGCCTCGCGCCGTTCTCCTCCGCATTTGCCGATGCGGATTCGCGCGACGTCGCGAATGCGTCGAGCGCAATGGCCGCGCAACAGCCGAATGTGGCGGTTGGTCCGCAATACGACACCACGCACGTGTATGTTGCTTCCGCTGATCTGGACGCGTTCGTCAGCAGCTTTCTCGCGACGTTTGGCGGCAAGGCGTCGCCGCGCGCAGTATTTACGGTCACGCCGACGCCGAGCAAAACCGCATCGCAATATGTGCAGACGCCGGTCGGCATGCTGTCGGTATTCGGCTTCGAAACGCCGGTGCCGTATCCGTTCGGTAATGAGCGCACCGGCTATCTCGTCACCAATATCGATCAGGCGTTGAAAGCGGCACGTGCGTCGGGCGCCGACGTGCTGGTCGATTCGTTCGACGATCCCATCGGCAAGGACGCGATCATTCAATGGCCGGGCGGTCTGACGATGCAACTCTACTGGCACACGAAGGCGCCGAACTATGCGCCGTTGCAAAGCGTGCCGGATAACCGCGTGTATGTGTCGCGCTATGAGGCGAAGAACTTCGTGCGTCGCTGGCTGCACTTCTCGCACGGCAAGGTTGTGTCGGACAACGCGCATGCAGACGCTGGTGTGATCGGTCGTCCGGGCGAGACTGTGCGCGAGATTCGTATCGATTCGGGCTTCGGCAAGATGGTGGTGTTCGTCACGGACGGCAAGCTGCCGTTCCCGTTCGGACGCGAAACGACCGGCTACGCAGTCGCGGACGTTGCACAGACGCTGGACAAGGCGCAAGCGGCGGGCGCGAAGGTGCTGTATCCGGCGTACGGCAGCGCGTCGGGCAAGACGGCAATGCTCGAATTCCCGGGTGGCTATATTGCTGAAGTTCACGATGGCCAGTAATGCCGTCATGAGAAAAAAGCGCGGGCCGCTGCACGCGGTCCGCGTGCTGCTGATCAGCTCGGGGCTGGCGGCGGCGCTGCCCGCCTCGGCGGCAGATATGGCCGTGGGCAGCGCCGACGACACCACGACAGGCAGCGCGGCCACCACCGCGAGTGCAGCCGCTGCGTCGGACAAATCGTGCGCGCGTCCCACGGTGATGTTCAATCGCTGGCAGGAGAACTGGTCGGCACTGGCGAACCCGTGCGTGCCGAAGCGCCCATTCGACTCGCTGAAGTACATTCCGCTATTCGGTAATCCCGACGCGTATATCTCGCTCGGGATGGTGCTTCGCGAGCGGCTTGAAATGAACGACGCACCGCTGTTCGGCCTCGGCTCGGGACGCGACGACACGTACGTGCTGCAACGTCTCGAAGTTCACGCGGACGTGCATCTCAACTCGCATGTGCAGATCTTCACGCAATTCGAAGACGCGCGGCCGTTCGGCAAGGACAACGTCACGCCGGTCGACAGGAATCCACTCGATTTGCGCCAGGCGTTTGTCGCGATTACCGAGCCGCTCGGGCCGGGCGAATTCAAGTTCCGCGTGGGCCGCCAGGAGATGGCATTCGACTTGCAGCGTTTCGTATCGGTGCGCGACGGCCCGAATGTCCGTCAGGCTTTCGACGCGATCTGGGCCGACTATGAAACGGGTCCATGGCGTTGGATCGCTTATGCCACGCAGCCGGTTCAATACCGCGACCAGTCCGATTTCGACGACGTTTCGAATCGCGATCTGACGTTCAGCGGCGTACGCGTCGAGCGCAAGAGTGTGGGGCCGGGCGACCTGTCGGCGTATTACTCGCGATATAACCGCAGCAACGCGAAGTTTCTCGATGCGACCGGCAATGAGCACCGCGATGTTTTCGACGCGCGTTACGCGGGCAACGTGAACCACATCGACTGGGATGTGGAAGCGATGTATCAGTCAGGACATGTCGGTAGCAAAACGATCGGCGCGTGGGCGGTGGGATCGCTGGCCGGCTACACGCTGGCGAGCGTGCCGTGGACACCGCGTTTCGGTCTCCAGGTCGACGCGGCTTCCGGTGACACTCATCCCGGCGATGGCAGGATCGGCACATTCAATCCGCTGTTCCCGAACGGCTATTACTTTGCGTTGGCGGGTTATACCGGCTACACGAACGTGATTCACGTCAAGCCGTCGCTGATCGTCAAGCCGAGCAGCAAGCTGACCTTGCTGGCAGGCGTGGGTCTGCAATGGCGTGAGACGACGGCGGATGCAGTGTATGGGCAAGGGTCGTCGGTCGTGCCGGGCACGGCGGGAACGGGTAATCGCTGGACCGGGTTCTACACGCAACTTCGGGCCGATTACGCGATCAATGCGAATCTCGCCGCTGCGCTCGAAGCCGTGCATTTCCAGGTGGGACCTTCGCTGCGCGACGTGGGCGCAAAAAATGCCGACTACGTCGGCGCCGAATTGAAATTCAGCTGGTAGCAATAGCTTTACAGATGAGCCCATGGCGAGCGCGATGGGCGACACGAGGTCGACACTATGAGCACCCCGGATTTGTCTTCTGACGCGTTTGCACCGTCCGAACTCGAACTGCCTTTTTCGTCGCTGGAATATCGCCAGCATCAGATGTTTCCACGCTTGTCGGCGGCGGAGATTCAAAGCGTGCGTCGTTTTGCGCGGCCGATGTCGTTCAACGAAGGCGAGTTGATTTTCGAAACCGGACGTGTCGCGATAGGGCTGTTTGTCCTGTTGCGCGGGCGCGTTCGCATCTATTCGCGCGATAGTTTCGGCCGGTCCACGCTCGTCACCGAACATGAAGACGGCCACTTCATGGCCGAGATGGCGCAACTGTCGGGCAAGCCCGCGTTGATCGACGGTATTGCGTTGACCGATGTCGAGACGCTGGTGATCGAGCCGGACAAGCTCAGGGCGTTGATCGTCGCCGATGCGCAACTCGGCGAGCACATCATGCGCGCGTTGATCTTGCGGCGGCTCGGTCTGATTGAACAGGGGCTCGGCCCGATCATCGTCGGCAATGGCGACGATGCGCGACTGGTCAGCTTGCAAGGTTTCTTGCGCCGCAATGCTTATCCGGCGACGGTCATCGACGCACGCAACGACCCGGAAGCGATCACGCTTTTAAGCGGCATGACGGCCGGCCCAGACGATTTTCCACTGGTGTTCTGCCCGAACGGCAATGTGCTGCGCGCGCCTGACGAAGTGCAACTGGCTTCGTGCCTGGGGCTCGTGCCGACCTTCGAGCCTTCGCATGTGTACGACGTCGCGATTATCGGTGCGGGGCCGGCAGGGCTCGCCGCATCTGTCTATGCCGCGACTGAAGGGTTGTCGGTCGCCGTATTCGATCAGCGTGCGCCGGGTGGCCAGGCGGGGGCGAGTTCGAGAATCGAGAACTATCTCGGCTTTCCCACGGGAATTTCAGGCCACGCATTGGCCGCGCGCGCGTTCCAGCAGGCGTTGAAATTCGGCGCGCATCTGGCGATTCCCGGCAAGGTGACCGAAGTCAAAAGACAGAACAATGCGTTCGCGCTGACGCTACTCGATGGACAACGCGTGAACGCGCGCACGGTCGTGATTGCGAGCGGCGCGGCGTATCGCAAGCCGACTGTGCCCGGCTTCGAGCGTTACGAAGGGCGCGGCACCTACTATTGGGCATCCACGATCGAAGCGAAACTGGTGAAAGGGCAAGACATTGTTCTGGTGGGCGGCGGCAATTCCGCGGGCCAGGCGGTGGTGTTTCTTGCCAACTTCGCGCGCAGTATCCGCATGCTGATTCGCGGCAAGGATCTGAACGCGAGCATGTCCAAGTATCTGATCGACCGGATCGGCTCGTTGCCTAATGTCACGCTTTGCACGGGTTGTAGCCTGCTAGAACTCGACGGCGACGATGCGGGGCTCACGCAAATCCACGTACGTCATGAAGATGAAAGCGAAGTGGAAGTGCTGGAATCGCGGCACCTGTTCCTCTTTATCGGCGCGGATCCGAAGACGGACTGGCTGAGTCCGAGCGGCGTCGAACTCGATAATCGCGGCTTTGTCGTGACCGGTTTCGCCAGAAGCGCGCATGAATCGCCCGATACCGGTGTGCGTTTCCCGCTTGAGACCAGTTTGCCCGGCATGTTCGCGGTCGGTGATGTGCGCTCGGAATCGGCCAAGCGCGTGGCGTCGGCAGTGGGCGATGGCGCGGCTGTTGTCAGCCAGATTCATGCGTACCTGAGTCGAATGGCGACGCCGGTTCAGGACAATTAATAGAAGATTAATAACGGCTGCTGGTCGCCGCCGTTATGCTTGTTCGACGGAAATCAGGGTGCCGGGAGAAAGTCAGTCATGAATCGCCAGAAATGGTCTGTACGGTGGAGCGCGTGCCTGATTGCAGCGGTATTCTGCGGCGCGGCGTTTTTACCCGAGCTTGCATCGGCTGCGGCTCCGCAGGTCAAAACCCAGGCACCGGGTTTTTATCGCGTGATGCTCGGCGATGTCGAAGTCACTGCGTTAAGCGATGGCACGCATCCGTTTCCCATCGACACGGTGGTTCAGGACGTGCCGAAAGCTGAAATCGCCCGCGATCTTCAGCGCGACTTTCTTCAGGCGCCCGTGCAGGGGTCGATCAACGCGTTTCTGATCAATACCGGTTCGAAGCTCGTGCTGATCGACAGCGGTGCAGGCGTGCTGTACGGCGATTGCTGCGGACGACTGCTCGCGAATCTGCGCGCAGCGGGTTATCAACCCGAACAGGTCGATGAAGTACTGCTGACGCATCTGCATAAAGATCATGTCGGCGGTGTGATCTCGAATGGCGCGATGGTCTTTCCGAATGCGGTAGTGCGCACGAGTCAGACCGAGGCAGACTACTGGCTGAATCCGGCGAACAAGATCAAAGCGCCTGCGTTCCTGAGTACTTTTTTCGATTCGGCGATTGCGTCGGTTGCGCCTTATGTCGCTGCTGGACGCTTTAAACCGTTCAACGCCGATAGCGAATTCGAACTCGAACCTGGCATTCGCGTGATTCCAGTGCCGGGCCATACGCCGGGGCACGTCGCTTATCTGATCGACAGCGGCAAGCAGGATCTGCTGGTCTGGGGCGATATCGTCCACGTTGCGGCGATCCAGTTGCAGAACCCGAAGGCATCGGTCGAATACGACACCGACGCGGCATCCGCGCAACGTTCGCGCCGTTACGCGCTTCAACTCGCGGCGGATAAACACTATCTGGTGGGCGCCGCGCATATCGCGTTTCCGGGCCTGGGGCACATCCGGAAAAACGGCCGCACGTACGACTGGGTGCCGGTCAACTACGAATCCGCGCCAGGTCGATGATTCCTGCGCATGCCAGTCCTCTCATGATTTGGAGGAAACGATAAATGGATACAGACAGGATCGCGATTACTCAGATTGCACCGGCTGCGCCCGCCGCATTTCACGCGAGCGGGGTTGCCGTGTGGAGTCACGTGATCGACGCGCTAGTGGGCGGCTTCGGCAACGCGGGCGAGGGTGCGCGGTACCTGGAGCCGCGCGCGGACTGCAAACGGCCGTACGTTCTGTCGCCGCACGTACAGGTGAACGTGATCGAACGTTTGTCGGATACGTCGGTGTCCGTTCGATGGCGCGATGCCACGCGTTGCCGCTATGACGATCAGATCTGGATCAGTTGCCGCGCGCGCAGCGGTGGCCGTTGCGCGTTGAGCGGCACGACGATCCGCCGGCACGATTTCGTCTATAAGCCGCGCACGCGCAGTGTCGTGCCCGCGAATGCCAATGCGATGATTCTCGCTTCACTGGTTGAGCGGGTGCCTGCATTGACGTGAGTTTGCAAGGCCGCGCGTCTAGCTGTCGCGCTGAAGTGTCAATACCGCATCGAGACCACCACCCGGGCGGTTTCGCAGGATCAGCGTGCCGCCATGCGCGGCGGCGATGCTTCGTGCAATCGTCAGGCCGAGTCCGGTGCCGGTCTGTGCGTGCGCCTGTTCCGCGTGCGTCGTTTCGAGCCTGAAATAAGCTTCGAAAACCCGTTCGAGCATCGCTTCGTCAGCAATACCGGGACCGTTGTCGCTGATAACAATCGTCACGACTTGGCCTATATCGCTCACCTTTATCGCCGCGTCTCCACCATAACGGATCGCGTTGTCGACGAGATTTTGCAGACATCGCTTCAGATTGCGTGGATACCCCGGAAACGGCTTCAATACCTTTCCTTCGACCGTCACCGAGTGCCCGGCCTCGCGTGCATCTTCGGCGAGGCTGTCGAGCATCGACGCGAGATCGATGTCGTGACGCGCTTCGGTAATCTCCGCGCCTTGCACGGCGTGCAGCGTCGCGCGCACCATCGCTTCCATTTCGTCGAGGTCGCCGCGCAGGCGCTCGCGCCATTCGGGATCGGGCAGCATCTCCGCGCGCAGACGCAGGCGCGTCAGCGGCGACCGCAAATCGTGCGATACGGCGGTCAGAAAACGCGTGCGTGCGGCGATGCCTTCGGTCAACTGTTCCTGCATCCGGTTGAACGACTGCGCGGCGGTGCGCACTTCGAGCGGCCCCACTACGGGCAACGGCGAACGGTAGATATTCCGGCCTAAAGCCTCGGCGGCTTTTGCAAGCTGTTTCAACGGCCGCACGGCGAAACGCACCGCGACGAGCGCGATCAGGAAGACGGCGGTCAGTCGGACGAAATAGATTCGCACCAGATAGTCGAGCACCAGCGACCACGGCTGCGTCTGCATACCCGCCTGTCCTTCATTGGCCTCGACATCGAGCCAGGGACCGTCCGGTACTTTTAGCTGAACGTGAAAATCGCCGGTTGGCATACGCGAATCGAACAAGCTGAAAATGCCCTTATGGTGGCCGGATTCGTCACGCAGATGCGCGTCGAGCAGGCGTACCTCGACCGGTTCGCCGAGCCGCCGCGCGATCACGCCAGACACCAGATTGCTCACCGTGTGCCGCGCGACCGAACCGCTGTCCGGCGCGTCGGGCAGATCGGCGGGTGTGTCGATCGGGCGTAGCCGGTAGCGCGCATCGCCAAGCTGATCGATGATTGTGTGGCGCATGGCGTCGTCGGGTGCGTGCTGCAGCAGCCGCACTGTGTCCGCGAGACGGCTGGCGAAGAGTCGCGCGGGAATTTCCAGCGTGCGGTTGTCGTGCGTCTCGAACCAGATCGTGCTGGTGAACAACTGGCCGCCGAACATGCCGACCACCAGAATCAGCACGAGCCGTCCGTAAAGCGTGTCGGGCCACAGGCGCAGTTTCATCACAGAGCGCGCTTCACGCTTCATAACCGACATCGGCGACCAGCATGTAGCCCTCGTTGCGCACGGTGCGGATCAGCGCCGCCTGCCGCGCCTGATCTTTCAGATGCTGACGCAACCGGCTGACGCACACATCGATTGAACGGTCGAGTGGCGTGCGTTCCTTGCCGAAGACCTGGTCGAGCAGAAACTCGCGCGACAGCGGCCGGTTCGGATGATCGAGCAGCGTGCGCAGCGTCCGGTAATCGGAGCCGCCGAGCGACACGATCACGCCATCGGGCGACAGCATCTGCTTCATACGCGTATCGAGCCGCCATCCGGCAAAGCTGACATAGGTGCTCGCGTCCGCGCGCGGCGTGACGGGCATGGCGCGCGTGCGCTTGAGCACGGCCTTGATCTTGGCGACCAGTTCACGCGGATCGAACGGCTTGGGCAGGTAATCGTCCGCGCCCATTTCGAGTCCGAGAATGCGGTCGAGCAGCCCGCCGCGCGCGCTCAGGATAATGATCGGCACGCTGTGTTCGCGCCGCAATTCGCGGGTGATATCGAGTCCGTCTTCGCCGTCGAGCATCAGATCGAGCACGACCAGATCCACTTGCGACGAACCGATGATCCGCGTCATTTCGGCGCCGTTGCCCGCCGTGCTCGCGTCATAACCCATCTCGCGCAGATAGTCGCGCAGCAGTTGGCGGATGTTGGGATCGTCATCGACGATCAATATGTGGTCCATCTTCAGGCTCTTGTTTTTTTGCCCCTGGTGCCCGGTGCCGGGTGGTGTTTCCAGGCGGGGCAGCAGGGCGTCGGACGCGGCCAGGCCGCTCCAACACATTCCATTACAAAACAGCGTGTTTTCAACACATCGCCATTACATTGCGCGGCTAAAGTGACGCCAAATGCCAATCATTCTCATTAACTAACTATATCATGTCGATTTTTAAGACATCTTCGAGCCGGCCCGCTTTTGCCCGGCTGGCAAGCGCCGTCGCGGTTTGCGCGGTGTTCACGCTCGGTTTCGCCGGGGCCGACGCGTTCGCCGCGACCGCCACGGATACGACGGCCGCTGCGTCCGCAGCAGGCGCCGTCACCGATCTGGCGGGCCGCACCGTCAGGATTCCCGCGAATCCGCACCGCATCCTGCTGGGCGAAAGCCGTCTGCTGATGGCGACTGCGCTGCTCGAAGGCAAGCAGCCGCTCGCGCGCATTGTCGGCTGGCAGGGCGATCTGCCGGCGATGGACCCGCAGACCTTCAACGCGTACGCGGAAGAATTCCCCGGCATCAAACAGATTCCGCTGATCGGCAAGGCGACCGAAGACAGCATCAGCGACGAAAAAGCGCTGAGCCTGAAGCCGGACCTGGCGATTTTCAGCCTCGCCGGCCACGGTCCGAGCCGTTATAGCGCACTGGTCAAGCAACTGGAAGCGACCGGCACGACGGTGGTGTTCGTCGACTTCCGTCTGCATCCGATGCAGAACACCATTCCGAGCATCAAGCTGCTCGGCGCGGTGATGCATCGCGAGAAAGAGGCCGATGCGTACGCGCAGTTCTATCAGCAGCATCTGGCGCGGGTGGAGAGCGTTGTGAACGCGGTGCCGCAGTCGCAACGTCCGAAGGTGTTCGTCGATCTGCTCGCGGGCGTGTGGGATGCGGGCTGCTGCCACACCGCGGGCAACGGCAATTTCGGCGAGTTCATCACCGCGGCGGGTGGCCGCAATATCGCTGCGGGCCTCGTGCCCGGCGTGCTCGGCGACATCAGCATGGAACAGGTGATCGCGTCGCAACCGGACGTGTACGTCGCAACGGGCAGCCGCACGAAGCCGGGTCTCGCGTCGCTGCGCGTGGGCGCGCTGACGAGCGACGCCGATGCGCGCGCGAGCCTCGGCACGCTGGTGTCGCGTCCGGGCTTCGACACGATCAAGGCGATCCACGACGGCCGCGTGCATGGCATCTCGCACAACTATTACGACTCGCCGTACAACATCGTCGCAATCGAAGCGTTCGCGAAGTGGTTCTATCCGCAGCAGTTCAAGGACCTCGACGTGCACGCGACGCAAACCGAGTTGTACCGCCGCTTCCTCGCAGTGCCGCCTGATGGCGCGTACTGGGTCGACAGCCCGGCCAAAGCCGCTCCGCTGGCCGCACGCTAAGAGATTCGCCGATGTCCACGCTTGAACCTTCCGCGTCGATGCACGGCGCCGTAGTCCGCGATTACCGGCGGCTCGTGCAGCGGCGCGTCGTGTGGCTGCTGGTGGTGGCCCTGTTGATCCTCGGCTCGCTGCTGTTCGATCTGCGCTCCGGGCCTTCGGGGCTGCCTGTCGCGACGCTGTTGCGCACGGTGTTCGAGCGAGGTTCCGCCGATCCCGCGACCAGCGTGATCGTGTGGCAGATCCGCTTGCCGTACGCGGTGATGGCGCTGATCGTCGGTGCGTCGCTGGGGCTGTCGGGCGCGGAAATGCAGACCATCCTCAACAATCCGCTCGCGAGTCCTTATACGCTGGGCGTGTCGGCGGCGGCTGCATTCGGCGCGTCGCTGGCGATCGTGCTCGACATCGCGATTCCCGGCGTGTCGCAAACGTGGATCGTGTCGGCTAACGCATTCGTGTTCGCGTTGCTGTCGGCATTGGTGCTGGACGGCGTCGCGCGCTGGCGCGGCATGAGCACGGCGGGCGTCGTGTTGATGGGCATTGCGCTGGTGTTCGCGTTTCATGCACTGGTCGAGCTGATGCAGTTCATCGCGTCCGCCGATGCTTTGCAGGGTCTCGTGTTCTGGACGCTCGGTTCGCTGGCGCGCGCCGACTGGACCAAGATCGGCGTATTGAGCGCGGCGCTCGCGATCGCGCTGCCGCTGTCGATGCGCAACGCGTGGACGCTCACCGCGCTGCGCCTCGGCGAAGACCGCGCGGCGAGCTTCGGGATTGACGTGCGCCGTTTGCGCCTCGGCACCTTGCTGCGCGTGTCGGTTTTGTCGGCGCTGGCGGTGTCGTTCGTCGGCACGATTGGTTTTGTCGGGCTGATCGCGCCGCATATCGCGCGTACGCTGTTCGGCGAAGATCATCGCTTCTACCTGCCGGGCAGTGCGCTGATCGGCGCACTGATGTTGTCGCTCGCGTCGATTGCATCGAAGCTGATCATTCCAGGCGTGCTGATTCCGGTCGGCATCGTCACGGCGCTGGTCGGCATTCCGCTGTTTCTCGGCATCGTCGTGCGTTCGCAGGGGCAACTCAATTGAGCGGCCTGCACATCCACGATCTGAGCGTGAATTACGGCAAGCGCCCGGTCCTCGTTTCGCTCGATGCCGGCCCGTTGCCGCGCGGACAGATCACCGCGTTGCTCGGCCCGAACGGCAGCGGCAAGTCGACGTTGTTGCGCACGCTGGCCGGTCTCACGAAGGCGAACGGCGGGTCGTTGTCGCTCGATGGCGAGACGCTCGCGCTGTCGGCCGTCAGCGCGCGTTCGCATAGCGTCGTGTACCTGCCGCAAGCGCTGCCTGCGGGCGTGCGTCTGCAGGTGCTGGAGTCGGTGCTGGTGGCCGCTCGCGCGACGCGGGACGGGTCACTTCAGGCACGTGGCAGACAGCATGCAAGCAATGGCGAATACGCCGCAAAAGCGCACGCGGTGCTGCAACGCCTCGGCATCGAAGCACTCGCCGCCCGTTCGCTCGACGAATTGTCCGGCGGACAGCGACAGCTGGTCGGCATCGCCCAGGCCTTGATCCGCGACCCGCAAGTGCTGCTGCTGGACGAGCCGCTGTCGGCGCTCGATCTGAACCATCAGTTTCACGTGATGCAGGTGCTGCGCGAGGTTACACGCGAGCGCGGCATCGTGACGGTCGTCGTGCTGCACGACATCAACGTCGCGATGCGTGCGTGCGACCGCGCGATGCTGCTGCATGACGGACATATCGTGCATTTCGGGCCGCCGCAAGACGTCGTCACGGCGGCGAGCCTCGCACGCGTTTTCGGTGTTCTCGCGCGAATCGAGCCGTGCTCGCGCGGACACCATCAAGTGCTGATCGACGGTCTCGCCGATCGCACGGGCATCGCCAACCGCATGGGCGCCGTCAGCCCATAACCACGCGGCCAGCCAGCCCACTTCTCAAGCCGTTTGCCGTGCTTCTCGTGGCGCCCTTTAAACAGGGCGCTGCGTGTTCGCGCGCGAACTGCAATCTCGATCTCATAGACGATTAACAGACCAGGAAAAAGATGAAGAAGGTTCTTGTGATTGCCGCATGCGCGGCGGGGTATGCCGCGAGTTTCGCGACGGCGGCGCATGCGCAGTCGAGCGTGACGCTGTACGGGATTATCGATGCGGGGCTGTCGTACACGAATAACCAGGGCGGTAGCAGCAACGTGCAGGCGGGCAGCGGCACGGTGACGGGCAGTCACTGGGGCTTTCGTGGACGTGAAGATCTGGGTGGCGGCACCGCCGCGATTTTCCAGCTCGAAAGCGGCTTCAGCGTGATGAACGGTACGCTGCGCCAGGGCGGCCGGATGTTCGGCTATCAGGCGTACGCGGGTTTGACGAACGACCGCTTCGGCACGATCACGCTCGGCCGGCAGTATGACTCGGTGGTGGACTATCTCGCACCGCTGAGCTTCACAGGGCACCATCCTGGCGGCAACAACCTGTCCGCGCATCCGTTCGACAACGACAACCTGAACAACTCGTTCCGCGTGAACAACTCGGTGAAGTTTGCGAGCAACGACTATCACGGCCTGCATTTCGGCTCGTTGTACGGCTTCTCGAACGAAGCGGGCGGTTTCTCGGACAACCGTCTGTACAGCTTCGGTGCGTCGTATAACAACGGCCCGTTGAGCCTCGGCGCGGGTTATCTGCAGGCGAACAACGGCGGCAGCACGACCAACACCAGCGGCGCGATCACGCTGACCGACCGGACCTTCATCGCGGCGCGTCAGCGCACCTTCGGCGCGGGCGCGAACTACACGATCGGCGCGGCGACGCTCGGTTTCGTGTGGACGCGTACGCAACTCGGCGGCCTCGATACGATCAATGGTGCGAACAGCCTGGGTATCGCGGCGAACGGGCAGGGCATGAGCTTCAACAACTACGAAGCGAACGCGAGCTATGCACTGACTTCCGCGTTGAGCCTGCAGGGCGAGTACACGTACACGTCGGGCGCGATGTCGACGGATACCGGCGCGCATCATCCGAAGTGGCATGAGGTGTCGCTGATGGCCGACTACTCGTTGTCCAAGCGGACCGACGTGTATCTGCAAGGCAGCTACCAGCACATCAGCGCGGATGGCTCGGGCCTGACCGCCGATGTCAGCGGACAAACCGCGTCGTCGACCAATCAGCAGGTGGTGGTGGCAGCGGGGATGCGTCACCGCTTCTGATGCTTTTGATGTTGCTGATAGGGATGGCGGTGCCGGTTCGGGCCGCTGTTGCCGGTCGCCGTGGTGTTGGGAGACTGCGCCACGGTTTGTAAACGTTGTACTTCCAGAACCGGATCGACGCGGGTTTAACCGCGAATGAGCCCAGGTTAGGCGGTCCCACGCCCATCGGCCACTCAGCCGAACGACTCGCTTGCGTGTATGATAATCATTCTCATTAATATGGCTTCGCCGCCACGCACGCGTTTCGTTGAATCATGGGCACTGTTTTGATCGTCGCGCCGGCTTTTGCCGGCGCTTTGCTGTTGTACGTCAGCTCGCCCGCGCAGCGCTGGCTGCGCGCGCCGTGGCCCGCCAGGTCCGCACGTCTGGCCGCGCTAGTGTGCGTCGCGATATCGCTGGTTTGCGCGGCTCGCGCGTTGCAACCGGCGACGTCGCTGTCGGTCGTCGTGACCGTGCTGATGGCGTGTCTGACCGCTGCGCCGTTCATCGGCGCGCTGATCGACCGCAGCCGTTCAAAGCGCGCCGCATCATGACGCGCGCATCCACTTCCCGCCGCGCGGCAGGATCGATCGAACGCGATCTGATGATGAAATTCGTCGCCGGTGTGATCGGCGGCTTTGGGCTGGCGCTGGCGGCGAGTGCGCTGTTCGTGCGTCTGTCGCCGGGCGGCCTGACTGCGGCGAGCAAATTTCACGTCGCCATGTGGCTCGTGCCGCCGCTGTGGATTGCGCTCGCTTCCGCCTCGTTCATGTTTCGCAGCGGCGCGCGCGCGTTCGGCTGGCTCGGGTTAGCCAACCTGGTCGCGTTTGCGCTGGTTCTGCTCGTTCAGCGCGTGCCGCTCTGAACGTTTTTTTCGTGCTTTAGCCCTCCATTCTTCGAGCGGCGCGCCGCTTGTCTCACCTTCCGTTCAGCATGCGCAGCGATATTCTCCGCGTTTATAAGACCGTTCATACGTGGACCGGCATCGTTGCCGGCCTGCTGCTTTTCATCGCGTTCTACGCAGGCGCGATCACGATGTTCAAGGATTCGCTGACCGACTGGACGACGCCGCCCGCCGTCAGTGCCGCGCCGTCGGTGCCGCTCGATCGCGCGGATGTTCTGATCGACCGCACGCTCAACGCGTATCCGGCCGCGCGCAAGCTGTTCACGCTGGCGCTCGTCGACGGCGGGCGTGTGCGGATGTCGTGGCAGTCCGCGTCCGGGCAACGCCAGGATGCGTGGCTCGACGACCAGGGGCAATTGCAGACGACACCCAGCCGTCCATCCGACGCGGCGAGTTTTATCGACCTCATCCACATGACGGGCGGCGTGCCGGGCGGCTACAACGTCGGCGTCGGCGTGATGGGCGTGGTGTCGCTGCTGTACGGGCTGGCGCTGGTGTCCGGCGTGATCGTGCTGCTGCCGACGCTGGTGAAGGATCTGTTCGCGCTGCGCATCGGCAAAAATCTGAAGCGGATGTGGCTCGACGCGCACAACGCGGTCGGCATTCTGAGCCTGCCGTTTCATCTGGTGATGGCGCTCTCGGTGGTCGCGTTCGGGCTGAGCGACTATATCTTTGACGTGCAGGACAAGCTGATCTACGAAGGCGCACTCCAGCCGATGATGGTCGCGCAAAACCCGTACTTCGCGAAGGCGCCGGTCGCGACGCATGCCGCGTCCGAACCCGCTCCGTCGATGCTGCCGCCGGCGCAACTGCTCGCCCGCGTGCGTGAACGCGCGCCGCGTTTCGAACCCACGGCGCTGCGTTATCGCCGCGCGGGCGAGGCGGGCGCAACCGTGTTCGTCGCGGGAGACGATGCGCGTTTTCTTGCGCGCGACGGCGGCTTTGCGCTGATGGACCCGTTCAGCGGCAAGTTCCTGAATGCGCAATTCCTGCCCGACGGAGGCGGCGGCACGAACTGGTCGTCGGCGACGAGCGCGTTTTACGCGCTGCATTTCGGCACCTATGGCGGCGCGCCGGTGCAATGGGGCTATTTCGCGCTCGGGCTCGCGGGCGCGTTCCTGTTCTACTCGGGCAACCTGTTGTGGATCGAAAGCCGGCGCAAGGCGATGCGGCGCGACGGCGTGCCGGTCACGCAGCGTCGCGCGACGTTCGTGATGGCCTCGCTGACCGTGGGCGTGGCGCTCGGCTGCATCTGCGGAATCTCGCTGACGCTGGCGGCGGGCAAGCTGCTCGCCGGACGCGTGGACACGCTGCACGCGTGGCATGTGTGGATTTACTACACGACGTTCATCGCCGCGATCGTCTGGGCGATGGTGCGCGGCGCGGCGCGCGGCTCGGTGGAATTGCTCGCGCTGGCGACTGTTTCGACGGCGGCGATTCCTCTGCTGAGCGTGATCGGTGCGCTGGCGCCGTCGAGCGGATTATGGTTTTCCGCGAATGCCGGGCCGCTTGGTGTCGATCTCGGCGCGGCAATCGGCGCGCTGTGTTTCGCGTGGATGGGGTGGAAGACGCGGCAGCGGGTTGGGGAGGGTCGGGGGGATAGTGTGTGGTCGGTGCGGGGGAGGGGCGCAGTGCTGGATGAGGCGGAGAGAAGCGACGTGCAGGAAGCTCTTGAAACGCGCCAAGGGCGGTGAGCGATATTCGGCAGACTGCTGTGACTGCTCGACGTTTGGGCCGGCGGTCGAATCATACGAACGTGAGCGACGCGAGTGACTCGCAACTCATTGCGCGATTCGTGAAAGCACAGAAAAGAAACAATGCGCGGACCGGACCCGGTCTTCACGCGAACAAAACTAAAGCCTTTGGTTCGGGCTGAAACCGCGAACCGTGGACCGATGTTCAGGTACGGTACGCGGCTGATGCCAGGGGGCAATGCTGCCCCCTGGCATCAATTGCATCAGAAGTCCGTCGTGACCGAGAACCAGGCCGTACGAGGCTCAGCCTGCGTCAGATAGCCGCCCAGGGCCGACGACCAGTACGATCGGTTGGCGAGGTTGGTCACCATGACCTTGAAACTGGTGTTGTGTTTGAACACGCTGGTCTGGTAGCGCGCACCGACATCAAAGCGCGTCCACGACGGCACCTGCTGGGTGTTTGCCTGATCGAGATATTGCGTGCTCGTCCAGAGCGCGCGTCCCATCAGCGTCAGACCGTTGACGTGGGGAATGTCGTACTCGACGTTGGCATTGAACGTCCATGCCGGTACGCCGATCGGGCGATTGCCGTTTTCCGTGCCGCCGTCCGTGTCCTGCAGCGTCGCGTTGATATACGACACACCGCCGATCAGGCGCAAGCCCTTGAGCGGTTCGCCGTACATCGAAAACTCGATGCCGCGATGACGCTGCTCGCCGTTGGCGCCGTAGATGCCCGTCGCGCTGTCCGTGTAAGCAACCTGCTGCTTGATCTGGTAGATCGCGAAGGCTCCGCCGAAATGATTGGCGTCGTACTTGATACCGGCTTCATATTGCTTCGCGCGGAACGGCGACGTGATCGCGCCGACGTTGATCGCGGTGCTCGGCGCGGTGCCGCCCTGCACGAGACTTTCGCTGCGGTTCGCGTAGACCGACAGATTCGGCTGGATCTTGTAGACCGCGCCGAGAATCGGCGTGGTGGCCGACTGGTTGTACGCTGCGTTCTGTACTTCGGTGCCGTAGTCGTAACCGTTCTGGACGATGTTCTGATGACGCGCGCCCACTGTGAACAGGAAGCGGTTGCCGAAGAAGCCCATCGTGTCCGACACGACGAAGCTGCGCATCAGCGTCGTGCTGGTCAGTCCCGGGTCCGCGAAATCGCCCGCGCCCGATGCGGTTTCCGGACGCGGAACCATCGGCGTGTTGTACAGGCTGGTCGGGAACTCGGCGCCGAAATCGGAGAAGTTGTACGCGTTATATGCCGCGAGACGATTGATCTGCCAGCCGAAGTTCACGGCGTGCGTGACCGGACCCGTGTCGAACTTGCCGCGCACGCCGGTTTGCGCCGCCAGCGAGTACTCCTTGTGAATCGTGCCCATGCGATAGCCGAGCGCGCTGCCTTCGTCGTAGGCCACCGTCGAGTAGTCACCATTTTCAGTGGTGTGGCGCGTGCCAAGGCCTGCGTAAAAGGTCCAGTTCGGGGCGATGTCGTATTCGCCACGCAGCATGCCGACGGTGTCTTCCATCGTCGAGTAGGTCCACGGCTGCGCGTAGTTATAGCTCGCGGAGGGGGTGGACGGGACCTCGTCACCCGTCACGAAGACGCCAGGCCGGCCTTCTGTGATGTGCTCCTTCTGATAAAGGAAGTCGGCATACAGACGCAGCTTGTCGCCGCGGTAGTCGAGCGAAATGGCGGTCTGCTGATCGTTGCGGCTTTCGCGGTCCACGGCCGTGTCGCCGCCTTCGACGGTTTGATTGACGCGAATGCCGAACTGGTCATTCGAGCCGAAGCGGCGACCCACGTCCACATGCGTGCCAAGCTCGCCGGATGCGCTGCCCTCGACCGTGACCTGAGTCAGCGGCTTGTCGTCAGCCACCTTCGTCTGAACGTTGATGCTTCCCCCGACGTTCGAACCGCCGGGCGCTGCGCCGTTGACGAAAGCGTTGGCGCCCTTGAAGACGTCGACACGTTCGATTGCGCCCGTGTTGAGCATCTGGCGCGGTGTCAGGCCGTACATGCCGTTAAGGCCGATGTCGTCCGAATAGACTTCGAAGCCACGAATGATGTAAGTCTCGGCGAAGTTGCCGTAACCCAACGCAGTGCGGACGGCAGGGTCATTGGCGACGATGTCGGCAATCGTGTGCGCCTGCTGGTCCTGAATAAGCTTGGATGTATAGCTTGTGACCGAGAACGGCACGTCAATCAGCTTCTGCTGACCCAACACGCCGATTTGCGCGCCACTCGCAACCTGTCCACCTGGCAGCGCACGCGACAGATCGCCGGGGAGCGTGTCTTTAGCAGCCTGAACCTTGACGGCGGGCAACGTGCTGTTAGGAGCGGAAGTCGTGTCGGTCGACTGGGCAAATGCCACTGCCGGCATGCTGAACGCGACTGCGATGGCGGCGAGGATAGCGGCGCGGCTGGCGGCCGTTTTGGCAGGCGCAACCTGCGGTTCGTGCAAACGTGAAGCTGACATGAAGTGGAAATTTGGGTGGTCGTCGATCTTCCGTCCCGGGGCGCGTGTGGAATCCGGGCGGCATTTTTCTGGCTGCTTACGCGTACTGGCACGGCTTTCGCGCGATTCTGTACACGCTTACAACTCGTGGTCGGCGAGAATTATAGTGCAAATGCGAATCATTATTATTGAAAATAACGTTGACGTCGCTTATGTTGCGGCTATGCAACATGGCTAGTCTGGAAGCGCTTCCGGTGCGCTGCGCTGGTGGGCGGAGAGCGTGTCGGGGCCTGCGGGGAAGACAAGTTGGCACGTGGTTTGCTGGTTGCAACAGACGTTTTTTGATCGCGAGTTGCCTGCATGTCCCGAACACCGTCTACCTGCAAAAGATGGAGCGCCCGCGAGGTCCGGTTGTTACACGAAGTGCCGCGCGTTCTTGTCGTCGACGACAACGCGGGTGCGGCCGAGGCGCTCGCCACCTATCTGTCCTATGAAGGCGTGGAGGCCCGCTCGGCCAATGGCTGCGCGGCGGCGCTGCGCTGCGTGAAAGACTGGGTGCCCGACGTGGTGGTGCTCGACATCATGATGCCGGAGCGCGACGGTTACGAAACCGCGAGTGCGCTACGCAGTTATCTGCCGACGCCCAGTCTGGGGATCGTCGCGTTTACGTCGCTCGACGAGGATCACGTCAAGGAGACCGGTAAGGCGCGCCACAATTTCGATGGTTATTGTCAAAAAGGCACGGCGCCGACTGCGTTGCTGGCGTTGATGCGGAATCTCTGGCGGGGTTAAAAAATTGTTTTGATATGAGTGTGGTCGCTGTGTCTCGTAATGCGTTTCGTCATGACTCGTAATTGTTTCGCTGAATCGCTTTCGGTGGCGATTTTGAGATTGCGGACGCAACGCGCTCGGCCGCCTGACCTTCATTTGCTCGCCACTCCTCGCGGCGGCGTTACGAAATCTAAAGCCCTCCAGGTAGCCCAATCTGACCGCGCGGTCTCTTGCTCCGCGCGACCATCCCGGCTGGCTGCGCCTGCGCGTCTTAAGCAGAACAGCCTTCGAAACACCGGTGCATCAAAACCCCGTTTCAATATCGATATTGAATCGATAAAACGTTTCAAAAGACCGCTAATTCGCGTATTCTTGAATCGAAAAACGAATTATGGGACGTTTCATCATGACTTCAAATATCGAGCGTAATTCCGATAAGCACAGCTACCGAAGCGGCGAAGCAGCCCGTCTGGCAAAAATGCCGGTCACGACTCTGCGCATCTGGGAGCGTCGTTACGGAGTGGTCGGGCCGGCCAAGACCGCATCAGGTCAGCGTCTGTATTCGGAAGACGACGTCCGGCGACTCACGTTGATCAAATTGCTGGTCAACCGGGGTCACGCAATCGGCGCGATTGCGCGGCTCGACCGTGAACAGTTGCAAATGCTCGCATCGCGTAATCCGGGTGACGGCGCTTCTGCGCACGTGGACCACGGCGTGCCGGGCGAAATCCGCATGGCCTTCGTCGGTAGTCAGCTTGCGCAGCATCTGCAAAGTGCGGGTGTCGACTTGCAGCAATACGGCGTAACCACGCTGACCACCTTTGACGATCTCGCTGAAGCCACCGCCGCAAACGACAACGGCGAACGCCCGGGGGCGCTCGACGCGCTGCTGGTGAGCGTCGACTCGCTGCAGGAAGACGTGGCCACGCAGATCATCGCGCTCGGCGGCGTGGTTCGCGCGAAGGCGATCGCCGTGGTCTACGGCTTCGGCACCGGCCCGGCAGCGGAAATATTGCGCGCGGCGGGTGTGCGTCTGCATCGCGAGGCGGAAAGCCGCACCGAATTCCGCCAGATGCTGGCCGACCTGTGCGAGCGCGTCCATCTTCAGGAACGTAGTGGCGACGACGTCGTGTGGTCGCGCGTCGGCCGCCGTTACGAAGACAGCGAACTCGAATCCATGGCAACCCGCTCGTCGACGATTGCATGCGAATGTCCGCGCCACCTCGTAGAACTGGTGATGAAGCTGTCGGCGTTCGAACGCTATAGCGACACATGCACATCGCGCTCCGCTCAGGACGCCGCGCTGCATCGCTACCTCGGCGACGTCAGCAATCGGGCCTGCGCGATGGTCGAAGCCGCGCTCGAACGGGTCGCGCGCGAAGAAGGCTGGTTCGGGTTCGCCGAACCGCAGCCGCCGCAGTCCGCTCACGACGCTCACGAGTAGCACGCACCGTCGCACAGGAGGCGCCATGCAACATGATGCTTCGCAGGATGCGGCCGCGGGCGCGCTCGGGCTGCAGGAAAAGAACGCGTATCTCGCGGCGCTGCTCAGGCGCGTCGCGAAGCACGATGCGGGCGCGTTCGAGGCGTTGTACCGCGTCTCCGCGAAATCGCTGTTCGGGCTCGCGTTGCGGGTGACGCGCACCACCGAATCTGCGGAAGAAGTGGTGCAGGATGGCTTTATCAAAATCTGGCGCTTTGCCGGCACGTACGATTGCGCGATGTCGTCGCCGTCTACGTGGATGTCGGCCATCGTCAAGAATCAGGCGCTCGATTATTTGCGGCGCAACGCGTATTCCGGTTTCTATGTCGAAGATATCGACGAGCACCTCGCACCGGTCGATCCCGACGACGATTTTGCGCTGCAGTTTTCCGTGGACGCCGAACGGCTGTCGCTCTATCTCGGCCGTCTGACGCCGGTTCAGCGGCAGGCGATTGCGCTCGCGTATTTTCGGGGGCAATCGCAATCGGAAATCGCCTACGCGCTCGATGCGCCGATCGGCACCGTCAAAAGCTGGATCAGTCGTGGGCTCGAATCGTTGCGCGTGATGATCGACGCACGGCCCGCGCCGCATCATGGCGGGTCGTACTGAGTTAAACGCTGTGCTTCCGGGTAGCCGGTCGATCGCGGAACAGCCCTTGCTGCAAGGTCTTTTCATCGACTTGCGCGCAAACCCGCGCGTCGACCTTACACGGAGGCTCCCGCATGAAACCCTATATCATCGCTCACATGATGTCCTCGCTCGACGGTCGCAGTCTGACTGACGGCTGGAACCTCGACTTCGCCAGCGATCTCTACGAAACCACCGCCGCCACCTTCGAAGCCGATGGCTGGATCTGCGGTCGCGTGACGATGCAGGAGATTTCGCACGGCACCGATTATCCCAGGGGCCTCGCAAAATGCGCGATTCCGCGCACCGATCATTTCGTTGAACGCGACGCGTCGCAATACGCGATTTCGATCGATCCGCAGGGACGTGTCGCGTGGAAGAGCAACACGGCGCTGAAATCGCATGTGATCGAAGTGCTGACCGAGCAGGTTCCCGACGACTTCCTCGCGTACCTGCAATCGATCGGCGTGTCTTACGTGTTCGGCGGCAAGAGCGAGATCGATCTCGGCAAGGTGGTGCAAACGCTGGCCAGCGAACTCGGCGTGAAGAAGCTGATTGTCGAGGGCGGCGCGCATGTGAGCGGTGCGTTCGTGAACGCCGGTCTCGTCGACGAAGTCAGCGTGCTGATCGTGCCGTTGGTGGATGGTCGAAGCGAGCATCCATCGTCGTTCGAGGTGGCGATGGAGAAGTGGCAGAAACCCGCTTATCTGAAGCTGACCTCGGTCGAGAAGCAGCAACACGATGCTGTGTGGCTGCGCTATACGAAGGCTTGAAATTGAATGAAGCGCGCCTGGGCGAGTGCTGCATTGCCCAACGCGCGCTTGTGTGTGATGCGATTCGCCGCGATCAGCCCTTCATACGTGAGGTAGAAAGCCATCCACCGGCGACGCCAATCTGCGCGATCTGTTTCGCGACGGCATCGCCGAGACGTTTTGCATCCGCCGACACCCCCGCGCGTTTCGTTTCCGATACGGCGTGCAAGCTGCCACCCACTGCCGCCGATGTCGCGACAACACCCGCTGCGGCACCCACGCCCGCGGTCTCCACCATGCCGGGCGCCTTGCCGCTGTCGGCATCGGCGGTGAAGCTTTGCACCAGACGCGCTGCGCCGCCCGCCGGTTTGTACAGAATCTGCACGGAACTGCTGACCTGGCTCTTGCCCGCGCCGAGGCCGATCAACATGCGGCGACGGCGATTGCCAGAGTCGATCGTGTCGAAGCTGCCTTGCACCAGCAGCACGTTCTGATCGGCGGGAGCGGGGACGTCCGAGCGAATCGCTTGCAGGCCCATCGACTGCAACTGGTTCACGATTTCGTTCGCGACCTGTTCACGCACCTGGTCCGCATCGGCGACCTGTTTTTGCGCGGCAGAAGAACCTTCGAGTTGCGTTTTCAGTTTCTGCAACATGCCACCGTCAAGTTTCACCTGATCGGGATTGGCGTCGAACGTGTAGACGTAAATGGTGTCGGGGCGCACGGGTGCTTGCACACTCGCCGAACTTGCCGTGCTCGCATTCGTGATCGCGCTGCCGGCGCAACCGGTGAGCAGCGCGCTGCAACAAACCATCGTCACGCCAACAAAACGTGCGGCATTTTTTCTGATGAAATTCACTGAATTAAACATGGTCATTCCTGGCTCGGCACGCAATGCCGGTAGTTCGAACGCACTCGCCGATGATCGGGCAACCGTAGGATCGTTGATCATCGGCGAAGCGATTCGCACGTGAAGCACTCTTGATCTCATGCGCGTTGTTTCTCGCGCACCGGCAGCGAAACGAAGTATGGGCGAGCCGCTTGCCGAACTCCATTCAACAATTATTTCGCGCGATGTCGCGACGAAAAACGAACGGACGTAAAGGCGAAAACAGGGGAGTTTGGATTGACCGCCTTCAGCCAGGCGCTGGATGCGGTCGTGAATCGGGAGGAGGTTGGCGAGCGGGTTCGACGATCAGTTCAATGCGAGCTTGACGATGCATCCAAGGACAAAAACAAGCAGCACGGCAGCGACGATCAGATTTAGCGGATAGCGCATTCTTCACCAGGCACTCACGTTGCAGTGCTCTTATCCTAGCCAGCTGAACGAAGATGAAAAGTCGCCAGTAATCGGTAGTGTGGGGCAGCTAACGCATTAACCCAATGTTCTTCGCGCGAGTCGGCGGGGCGCTTCAGATCAAACGGTTGTTGGATCGGAATTGCCGTTTCCTGTTTCGCAAAACGGAAAAGAAGGACTGAACAGCGAGAGGTTGCAGGGGAAAAAGGGCGCGCATCGGGTGGGGATTTTGATGCGGTCGAGCGTCGTCACAACGAGCGCTTGCAACTGAAGCGAGAGAGGCGCGCACGAACGGCGCACCTCTTCTGTACAGCGCTTTTTTGCTTACTGAGGCTGAGCCGGCGGCGCGCCATGAGGCGGCTTGTTCGCCGCCGTCAGGTCTTCGGCGAGACTGGTACGCAGCGTGGCAATCGCCTGTTCGGGATTGGCCGGCTTCAGCTGCTCGCGAGCCAGCGAATCGTAGACGTAGTGACGCAGCATCGGGTCCTGCGTTTTGCTCAACACGTCGTGATATACCGCGATGATCTCGCCTTCATGTCCGCTCATTGCGTACAGGCGGCGCAGTTGTTCCAGATCGTTGATGACCGCAAAACCGGGGCCGCGCGGTCCCATCATCGGACCCATCGGACCATGTTGTTCATGCGGGCCGTCGCCGTGTTCGGGACCGCCGTGCATTTGAGGCGGAGCAGGAGGCGCGGACGCATCCTGCGCGAATGCGGCCGTCGCGGCCATGCTCAGAAAGGCGGCTACTGCCGCGCCGAAAATTGCTTTTTTCATGATGTCGCTCCCTTCGGGACAACGTCGGCGCCACAGTGCGCCAACACATGAGCAACGATAGACGACCTGCGGATTCGTAGGGTTACTGAAGCCGTTATGTAACTTACCAAGCCTTGCATGTGCCGCATCTTGCGCGGACCGGCCCGGCGCAATGACGCGGGCGAGCCAGGGAGAGTCCGCTGGCGCAATAATTCCGGATAGCGCATGATTGACCCGATGTGCCGTCCGACCCCAGAACCGGCAAGGCTTTGCGGGTCGCGCGGCACACGTCGCGGCCACGTGTACGTCACAGAAACATGTCACGACGATGTACGGGCAGCGAGTATTTAACCGTTAAGGAGGATTTCGCATGGACCGACCTGACGCCGCCAATCCGTTTGGCGATTTCACCAAAATGCTGGAGCAGTTCAAGCTCCCCGGCTTCGACGTACCCGCCATCATGGAAGCGCGACGCAAGGACATGGAAGCGCTGGTTCAGGCGAATCAGACGGCTTTTCAGGGCATGCAGTCGCTCGCGCAGAAGCAGGCCGACATGTTGCGCTCGACGCTCGGCGAATTGCAGTCGCTCACCGGGCAGTTGTCGGCCGGCGGCGCATCGCCTTCGACGAAAACGGCGGAGTTGATTCAGCAAAGCCTGCACAAGTCGCTCGCCGACATGCAGCAACTCGCGCAAGCGGCGTATCAGACGCAGGCGGAGTCGTATGCGGTGATCGCAAAACGCGTAGAAGAGAATGTGCAGGAGCTGAAATCGCTTTTGCAGCAGCAGAAGAAGTAGTGCGCCTGCCGTGCTCGAATCGGTGATTCGAGCACGGCGAGTGTCGTTACAAAAAGATGCCAGCCGCGAATGACCGCCAGGTCATTCGCGGCATTTTTTTGCGTGTAGAAAGAGATGCTCATGGGGCTAGTTTCTCTTCACACAAAACCCTTTTGAATGCCGCGTATTGTCAGAGGAAAACCGTGTTTTCGGCCTATCTTTTAAATATATATTTACAAATTGCAACTTATGCGGGACGGATGGAATTATTTCTGATGTGCCCTCGCCATACCTAACGGCTGTTTGGTTCAAACGCCACGAAACGCATCAAAAACCGCTGCATCGCCAGCCCCGGCTGGTTACGACCCGTGCGACCGCACGTGTTCGAACGGTGCGGCAACCTGCAAAGGTTTGAATCGTCCCGCAAACGATTGCCCGAGGCGCTCACACCCACTAAAGTTTCGCGCCGCCACTCCGTAGACGCATTCACGCAGCTCGACTGACCCGACAGCAGTCACGGTATTCCCGGTCAGTCGAGCGCCCCTGAATTCACGCTCGCGATCCGTTTTTATCGCCAGGGCCGCGAGCGTTTCACGTCGAAGGAAATCTCTTGAAACCGATGCTCCTTACCTGCATTGCTCGCGCAATGCTCGGGGCGGGTTGTGCGCTGTCGTTTGCCGCGCACGCCACGCTTGGCCAGAACGTCAGCACCGTCGATAGCGACCAGACGCGCCTGCGCGCCGTCGCTCATTCGGCAATTACGCAAAGCGCGTATTCGGTGCATCTGATCACGATGCCGTCCGGCACCGAGGTTCGCGAATACGTCGCGTCGAACGGGATCGTGTTCGGGGTCGCGTGGGACGGCCCGACGCTGCCCGATCTGAAGTCGATGCTCGGCGCTTCGTTCGACACCTACGTCGCGGCTACCGCGACCCGGCGCGGCACCCCGCTCGCGGTGTCGAACAGCGACCTGGTGATTTTCTCCAGCGGACATCTGCGGGCGTTTTCCGGCCACGCGTATCTGCCGCAAGCCGTGCCCGCTGGCGTCGACGTCAGCGTCATTCAATAACGGAGCAGATCATGCGTCATAGCTCTTCGTTCATTACCCTGGTCGGCGCGGCACTGCTCGCGCTGGTGGTCAGCGCTTGCGGCGGCGGAGGCGGTGGTTCCAGCGGCGCCAGCACCACGGCTAATTCCAGCAACTCGACCGGTTCGTCGACGACGTCCAGCGTGACCAGCGCGGCGCCTTCGTCTCAGGTGCTCGCGGCCAATGCGGTGCGCGTGACGGTCGATTCCGGCGTCAGCAACGTGCCCAACATGCCGTTTGTCAGCGTGACGATTTGCGCGCCCGGCACGAGCACCTGTCAGACCATCGACCATATGCTGGTCGATACCGGTTCGTGGGGAGTGCGGGTGTTCGCCAATCAGTTGCCCGCGTCGATGACCCTGCCGCAGCAGCAGGACGCGTCCGGCAATCTGGTGGCCGAGTGCATGCAGTTTTTCGACGGCTACACGTGGGGTTCGGTGAAGCTCGCCGACGTGCAGATTGCGGGCGAAACTGCCGCGTCGTTGCCGATTCAGGTGATCGACCCGAGCTACGCGTCGGTGCCTTCCGATTGCGCGAGCGTCGGCGCGTCGCGTAATACGCCGTCCACGTTGCAGGCCAACGGGATTCTCGGCATCGGCGTATTCAAGCACGACTGCGGCGCGAACTGCGTGCAGCAGGCACTCGCGGGTACGTACTACGGTTGCACCGGCACCGCCTGTACGTCGATTCCGCTCGCCGAGAAATATCAGGTCGCCAATCCGATCCCGTACTTTGCGACCGACAACAACGGCTCGTTGCTGAGCCTGCCGACGGTTTCGGGCGGCGCGCAATCGGTCAGCGGTCAACTCATATTCGGCATCGGCACGCAGAGCAACAACACGTTGGGCGGTGCGCAGGTGATCGGCGTCAGTGCGTCGAATGGCACGTTCACAACGGTGCAGAACGGCACGACGTATTTGCGCAGTATCCTCGACAGCGGCTCGACCGGGCTGTTCTTCCAGACCAGTCAGATGCCTGCGTGTGCCAGCCCGAACAGCGCGTATTACTGTCCGTTGTCGACGGTGCAGTTGGGCGCGACGATCGAAGGCGTGAACGGCGTGACGAGCGCGGTGAGCTTCTCGGTGGGCAATGCGACGTCGATCGCGCAGACTTATGCGGGCGACTCGGCGCTGCCTTTGCTGGCCGGTCCGGCTTTCGTGACGTCGTCGGTATTCGATTGGGGGCTACCGTTCTTTTATGGCCGCACCGTCTACGCCGCCGTCGAGCAGCAGCCGACGCCCGGTGGAACGGGGCCATACGTGGCTTACTGATTGATGGTTGTCAAGCGTTCATCCTGATGACGAAAGCCCGCTGCCGGTTGATCCGGCGGCGGGCTTTCTTGTTGGCATGGCGGCTTGATGGAGGCTTCGATAAAAGCCTCGGCAGAAGCTATGCCTTTGCGTCATTGACTCTGCGGCACAGGAGCTTCGCCGGTGGCGGGCGGTGTCGTTTGGGGTTGTGCGCCGGTTTGCTCCGATGCCGATGGCGCGACCGGTGCAGCTGGGTCAACCGGAGGCTGAACAGGAGCGACCGGCGCTGAATTGGTTGCGGGCGCGGGCGCCGGTGGTGGCGATGGCGGCACGACAGCCTGTGCGCCGGATTGAGCATCTGCTTGCCCTGCGTTCGGCGCCGCGACCGCAACCGGCGCAACCGCAGCCGCAGCGTCGAGCTGAACCTTCCCCTGCGCCACCTCACCCGCAGGCGTCGCCGCTTCCCTTGGCTGCGACTTGTCCCCCGCACCCGCAATCACGCGATGCACGAAACGCAGCTTTTCCACCACCGGAACCGCCAGCGTGAACGGATATCCGTCCGCCATGCCGAGACTGCGGTTCAGGCTGTTCAATGCATAAGTGAGCGGAAACCAGCGCTTCATCAGATTCTCGAAGCTCGCGTCTTCGACCGGCGTACGGTCCGTCAGCGTCGGCTCGCTCGGATCGTCCGGCAGCAGGGCGACGCCGTAAGAAGTAGACGTATCCAGCACGTCGACGATCAGCATGTAGTGCGCCCACGTCTCCGCCCAGTCTTCCCACGGATGCATCGTCGCATACGCGCTGATATACGACGCCTGCCAGTCGGCCGGCGCGCCGTCGCGGTAGTACGCGTTCAGCGCCTCGCCATAGTCGGCGCTTTCGTCGCCGAACAGCTTGCGGTACGGTTCGAGCCAGCGCGGATTGTTCTCCACCAGCTGGCTGAAATAGTAGTGCCCTGTCTCATGACGAAAATGGCCGAGCAGCGTGCGATACGGTTCGCCCATCGCGGTGCGCACCTTTTCGCGGTAAGCGTCGTCGGCCTCGGCGATGTTCAGCGTGATCAGCCCGTTGTCGTGACCGGTCATCACGTGCGCGCCGTCGCCGCCGTCTTCGAGAAACTCGAACGCGAGGCCGTGCTCCGGGTCCGCCTGACGCGATTTCACATCGAGACCGAGTTCCGCGAGCGTGTAAAGCAGGCGCCGCTTTGCCATTTCCAGCCGATACCAATAGAGCCGGTTATCCGGCGCGCTCAGGTTCGGAATCGTGCGGGTCAACTGGCACGCACGGCACAATGTGTCGGGCGAATCGGCGGGAATCATCCAGTTGCAGACGTTCTCGACCGCGTAGTTGTGGCACTGGCGGAACAGCGCGCCCTCGGCGGCTGGATGCAGGCTGCGCCAGCGGCCTTCGCCGGCATCTTCGAAGGCGCTGATTTCCTCGCATTCAGGCACATAGCCGAGCAATGACTCACAGCGTTCGCAGCGGACGTTTTCGTAGAAAACGAGGTGCGAGCAATGATTGCAGTGGAAAGTTTTCATCGATCGGGCCCGGGGTGATGGGTGGCAGTCGTAAGTGGGATGAATAACGTGAACGAGCCGATGAGGCCGCAATCTTCATGCCGCGTTTGCCATCCGTCACTCGTTTAACGCACATTACGTGCATGATCGTGCACGGGCGCTGCGCCGCTTTGGTGCGTGGCGCGGCGGCGGTCTTGCAGAAGTCCCGAGGCGGGCTCGCGGCGGTCTTGCATCAGTGTCGCCGCAGTGGCGCAAAAGGCGGGGAAAAGCTGCGTTAATCGTCCGACCGGGCGCGCATGGCATGCGGCACACTTCGCAACAGGCGGTGATCCGGGCAGATAAGGCAAGCTAGAAGCGGTACGACAGTTCATCACAGTTCACGCGGTTTTCGATCAACGGCATGAAGCTTGCTTTTTGGCGGGCTGCCATCCTTCATCCAGGAGTCCGGTGTGTCCATACGCGTCGCGTTGCATCACGTCACACATTACCGCTACGACAGGCTGGTCGCGCTGTCGCCCCAGGTCGTGCGTCTCAGGCCTGCGCCGCATTGCCGTACTCCGATCCTCTCGTATTCGCTGCGAGTCGAACCGGCCGAACACTTTATCAACTGGCAACAGGACGCATTCGCCAACTATCAGGCGCGATTGGTCTTTCCCGAGAAGACGCGCGAGTTCAAGATCACCGTCGACCTGATCGCCGAGATGGCGGTCTACAACCCGTTCGACTTCTTCCTGGAGCCGTCGGCCGAGCAGTTCCCGTTCGAGTATTCGGAAGGGCTCGCCGTCGAACTGGCGCCGTACCGCATCAAGCGTCCGATGACGCCGCGTTTCGCCGAGTTCGTCGCGAGTATCGACCTGACGCCGACCGTGACCGCCGACTTCCTCGTCGCGCTGAACCAGCGGCTGCAACGTGAAATCCGCTATCTGATCCGAATGGAGCCTGGCGTGCAGACGCCGGAGGAAACGCTGGTGAGCGCGGCGGGTTCGTGCCGCGACTCGGGCTGGCTGCTGGTCGAGACGTTGCGGCAACTGGGACTGGCCGCGCGTTTCGTGTCCGGTTACCTGCTGCAACTTGCGCCCGACGTCAAATCGATCGACGGCCCGAGCGGCACCGAAGTCGACTTCACCGACCTGCACGCGTGGTGCGAGGTGTATCTGCCGGGCGCGGGCTGGATCGGTTTCGATCCGACCTCGGGGCTGCTGGCGGGCGAAGGGCATATTCCGGTCGCGTGTACGCCGGAGCCGGGCAGCGCGGCGCCGATTTCGGGCGCGGTCGATGAGTCCGAGGTCGAATTCAGCCACGAGATGTCGATCGAGCGGGTGCTGGAAACGCCCCGCGTCACCAGGCCGTACACGGAAGAAGTGTGGGGCGACGTGCTGAAGATGGGCGCCGAGGTCGACCGGCAACTCGCCAATATGGACGTGCGCCTGACGATGGGCGGCGAGCCGACCTTCGTGTCGGTGCGCGACCGCGACGCCGCCGAATGGAACACCGACGCGCTCGGGCCGACCAAGCGCGGCTACGCGGTCGCGCTGATGGAAAAGCTGCGCGCGCGCTACGGCGCGAACGGCTTCCTGCATATCGGCCAGGGCAAGTGGTATCCGGGCGAGCAATTGCCGCGCTGGGCGATGTCGCTTTACTGGCGCGCGGACGGCGAGCCGTGCTGGCACGACCCGTCGCTGTTCGCCGACGAACGCGAGCCGGGCCGCTACACCGCCGCCGACGCGCAGCGTTTCCTCGCGCATCTGGCAGGCAAGCTGTCGCTCGAAACGGACACCATCCAGCCCGGCTACGAGGACACCTGGTACTACCTGTGGCGCGAGCGCCGTCTGCCGGTCAACGTCGATCCGTTCGACACCAAACTCGACGACGAACTGGAGCGCCTGCGCCTGCGTCGCGTGTTCGATGCGGGTTTGAGCGGCGTGACCGGCTATGTGCTGCCGCTCGGACGCGAGCGCGATATCCCGGGCGAAGCGCCGAAGTGGGTGAGCGGCCGCTGGTTTTTCCGCGACGAACGCATGTACCTGATTCCCGGCGATTCGCCGATGGGCTACCGCCTGCCGCTCGACTCGCTGCCGTGGGTGTCGAAGACCGATTATCCGTATCAGCACGCGCACGATCCGTTCGCGCCGCCGGTGCCGTTGCGCGCCGCCTCACAGTTGCGTCTGCAATACGACGGCACCGAAGCCGCCGGTCAGCGCCCCGCGCTCACTACGGAAAACGCGCGCCGGGCCGCCGCGTTGTCGTTGTCCGCGGGGGATCTGCTGAGCGGGATGCCCGGCAGCAGCGTGCTGGCTTATGCCCGTCAGCCGGGCGAACAGCCGCCGGCGCGCGGCGTGTCGTCGAAGGAAACGTTGCGCACGGCCATTTGCGTCGAGGCGCGCGATCCGAAGCGCGCAGCCGGTCCGAAGGCCGAGGAGAAGACCTTCGGCAGCGGTCGCACGCTGCTGCACGTGTTCATGCCGCCGCTGACCGAACTCGACGATTACCTCGACCTGCTCGCCGCGATCGAAGCCACAGCCGCCGATCTGAAGATGCAGGTCGTGCTCGAAGGCTATCCGCCGCCGCGCGATGCGCGTCTGAAAGTGCTGCAGGTGACGCCGGACCCGGGCGTGATCGAGGTGAACATTCATCCGGCCGCGAACTGGGAGCAGCTGGTCGATCACACGGAGTATCTGTACCAGTCGGCGTCCGAAACCTATCTGAGCAGCGAAAAGTTCATGACCGACGGCCGGCACACCGGCACCGGCGGCGGCAACCACTTCGTGCTCGGCGGCGCGACGCCCGCGGACAGTCCGTTCCTGCGACGCCCCGATCTGCTCGCGAGTTTGATTGCTTACTGGCACAACCATCCGTCGCTGTCGTATCTGTTTTCGGGGCTGTTTATCGGGCCGACCAGCCAGGCGCCGCGCGTCGACGAAGCACGCAACGACCAGGTGTATGAACTCGAAGTCGCGTTCCGCGAATTGCAGCGCCAGATCGACCTGCTCGGCGGACGCGACAGCGCGAACCTGCCTTCGTGGATGATCGACCGCTCGCTGCGCAACATCCTGATCGACGTGACCGGCAACACGCACCGCGCCGAATTCTGCATCGACAAGCTGTATTCGCCCGACGGCCCGACCGGCCGCCTCGGCCTGCTCGAATTGCGCGGTTTTGAAATGCCGCCGCACGCGCGCATGAGCCTCGTCCAGCAACTGCTGCTGCGCGCGCTGGTGGCGCGTTTCTGGCACACACCGTACACGCAGCGGCTCACGCGCTGGGGCACCGAGCTGCACGACCGCTTCCTGCTCGGCACCTTCGTCAAGATGGATTTCGACGATGTGATCGGTGAACTGAACCGCGCCGGTTTCGCGTTCGACAGCAGCTGGTTCGCGCCGCACTTCGAATTCCGCTTTCCGCTGGTCGGCGAGACCACGGTGAACGGCGTGTCGCTGACGATCCGCAATGCGCTCGAACCCTGGCATGTGATGGGCGAAGAGGGCTCGCCGGGCGGCACGGTGCGCTATGTGGATTCGTCGGTGGAGCGGCTCGAAGTACACGCGCTCGGGCTGAACGGGAACCGTCATGTGCTGACGGTGAACGGTGTGCCGGTGCCGTTGCAGCCGACCGGCCGCGTCAGCGAGTATGTGGCGGGCGTGCGCTTCAGGGCGTGGGCGCAGCCTTCGGCGCTGCATCCGACGATCGGGGTCGACGCGCCGCTCACCTTCGACCTGGTTGACAATTGGACTGGCCGCTCGGTGGGCGGTTGCCAGTATCATGTCGCTCATCCGGGCGGGCGCAACTACGAGACCTTCCCGGTGAACGCCTACGAGGCGGAAAGCCGGCGGCGCTCGCGTTTCTTTGCGTCGGGTCATACGCCGGGACCGCTCAGGGCCGATGCGCCGCATCGCAGTCTCGAGTTTCCGTTCACGCTCGATCTGCGCTACTGGTGAAATCCAACCACTCTTAAAACGACACCATCTTGGCTTTTCAATCGACTTTTCCCTTCGAAACGTCCGCGGCCCACGCGGACGCTTCGTCCCTGTTACGCCTGTTGCCGGGCTACGAGGGACATTGGGACGAGTTGCGCGACGCCACGGGCGCACTGCGCGAACCGTGGCGTCAGTTCTTCGAGCGGCTCGGCGAAGATGGCGTGGCGCGGCTGGAGGATCACGTCGCGTCGGTCGCGCAGCAGATCCGCGATAACGACATCAGCTACAACGTCTACGCGGATAACGGCGAGTCGCGTCCATGGGCGCTCGACCTGCTGCCGTTCCTGATCAGCGAGGACGAGTGGGCGCATATCGAGCAGGGCGTGATGCAGCGCGCGCATCTGCTCAATGCAATCGTCGCCGATATTTACGGGCCGCAGACCCTGCTCGAACGCGGGCAGTTGCCACCCGCGCTGGTGTTCGGGCATCCCGGCTATCTGCGCCCGGTGAAAGGTTATACGCCGCCGGGCGGCCAGTATCTGCAGGTCGTCGCGGTCGATCTCGCGCGTACGCCCGGCGGCGACTGGACGGTGATGCAGCATCGCACCGAAGCGCCGTCCGGTCTCGGTTATGCGCTGGAAAACCGGCTCATCGTGTCGTCGCTGTTCGCCGATCCGTTCCGTTCGATGCGCGTGAGCCGTCTCGCGCCAACCTATTCGCAACTGATCGCGACGCTCGCGCAGGCGGCCCAGGCCACGATGCGGCACGACGACAGCGCCGAGGGCAGCCGCGCCGATACGTCGCCGCATATCGCGTTGCTCACGCCAGGGCCGTATAGCGAAACGTATTTCGAGCACGTGTTTCTGGCGCGCTATCTGGGCGTCACGCTGGTCGAAGGCAAGGACCTGACCGTGCGCGACGACAAGCTGTATCTGAAGACGCTGGCGGGGTTGGAGCGCGTGCATGTGGTGCTGCGCCGTCTTGACGACGCGTTCTGCGATCCGGTCGAATTGCGCGCCGATTCGAGCATCGGCGTGCCCGGTTTGTTGCAGGTGATGCGCGCGGGTAACGTGATCGTATCGAACGTGCCGGGGTCGGGTTTTGTCGAGTCGCCCGCGTTGCATGGGTTTTTGCCCGGCATCGCCGAAACGCTGCTTGGCGAAGACCTCGTATTGCCGAGCGTCGCGACCTGGTGGTGCGGCGAAACGGCGGCGCGCGAGCACGCGTTCGCGCGGCTGGACGAGGCGTTCATCGTGCCGACATGGCCGGTCAGCGGGCGCGATGCACCGCCGGGCATCGAGCAGGGCCGGCAGAAGCTGGACGCATGGCGAGAGCGGATCGAAGCGCTGCCCGATACGTTCACCATCCAGCAGCCGCAGCGCTTTTCGTGCACGCCGCGTTACGAAGAGGGCACTATTGGGCGTCGTCCGAGTGTGCTGCGCGTCTATGCAATCGCCGACGCCAACGGCGGCTGGCATGTGATGCCAGGCGGCTTCACGCGGATGGCCGCCGAGCGGCAGACCACGGTATCGATGCAGTACGGCGGCAGCAGCGTCGATACATGGGTGCTGTCGAGCCAGCCGACTTCGACCTTCACGCTGCTGCCTTCGCCGATGCAACCCGCCGACCTCGCGCGCAAGCATCGCACCGTGTCGAGCCGCGCGGCGGAAAATCTGTTCTGGGCCGGACGTTATGGCGAACGCGCGGAAAACAACGTGCGCCTGCTGCGGCTGATTCTCGGCTCGCTGGAAGGCAACGACGCCGACGCGATGTTCCCGACCCTGGTCGAACTTGCAATGCAGTGCGGGCTGGTGCAATCCGGCGACCTGTTTTCACCGCATTCGCCCCAACACTTCGAACGCGCGCTGATCGCGAATCTGAGCGAAAGCGCGGGGATGGCCAGCATCGGCCAGAACCTGAATTGTCAGGCACGCTCGAACGGCGAAGTGCGCGGGCGGCTGTCGAACGATCACTGGCGCACGATTCTCGCCGCGCGTAACGATTTTCGCGATGCGTTGCAGACGTTGATGCCGGTGGCTGCCGGGTTGAACGGCGGTGGTTTGTCGCAAGCGCAGGCGCAGTCTCAATCCCAATCTCAATCGCAGAGCAATGGCCGCGGCGAGCGTCACGACCGCTACGACCGCGTCACGCTGGTGAATGCGCTCGAACACCTGTCGGTGCAGCTATCGGCGATCAGCGGCGCGCAGGGCGACCGCATGACACGCGACGAAGCATGGCGTTTGCTGTTCGTCGGACGTCACATCGAGCGCGTTTCGTCGATGGCATCGTTTCTGCGCGTCATCGCCGACAAAGGTCAGCTCGCGACGCCCGCCGGTTTCGACCTGCTGCTGCAATTGTTCGACAGCACGCTGACGTATCGCTCGCTGTATCCGGGCCGTTTCGAAGTGCCGGCGTTGCTCGACCTGCTGGTGATCGAGCCGACCAATCCGCGCGGCATCTACGGTGTGTACGACCGTTTGCGCAAGAAGCTCGATGAGATCGCCGTGGCGGCGGGCAGCACGCGGCATCGCCCGTTTGCGGAATTGATGCCGCCGGCTTCGTCGTTGCCGTCGCTCGAATCGCTGTGCAGCGTCGACGAAAACGGTTCGTACGAGCGTCTGACCGGCGTGTGCGATCTGATCGGCGGCTTCGTCGGCGCGGCCGCGCATGAAATCAGCGCGCGCTATTTCAGTCACGCGAGCACGGTGGCGTCACAGGTATGGTCATGAAAAACGCACCCGTCGTCCTGTCGGTTTCGCACCGCACTACTTATCGTTATTCCACGTATGTCGAGACCGCGCAGCATCTCGCGACGATCCGTCCGATTGCGTGTTCGTGGCAGCGTGTCGTCTCGCACGACGAGCGGATCGAGCCGGAGCCGTCGTATCTGAATAGCCGTATCGATGCATTCGGCAACGACGTGCTGTACTTCGCACTCGATACGCCGCACGAGCGCCTGCAACTCGTCAGCGAAACGACGGTGGCGCTCACGCCGCGCTGGACCGATCTCGATCCCGACGCGACGCCCGCCTGGGACGAAGTGGCCGACGCATTGCGGTTTCGTGTCGGCGGTCAGTTTCGGGCGGAGGTCGAGTTCTGTTTCGCGTCGCCGAATATCGCGCTGCGTGCGTCGCTGCGCGACTATGCGTTGCCGAGTTTTCCGCCCGGCCAGCCGGTGGCGGCGGGCGCGATCGATCTGATGCATCGCATTCACGAAGACTTCGCGTATAAGCCGTCGGCCACGATGTTCGATACGCCGGCCGAGCGCGCTTTCGAATTGAAGAGCGGCGTGTGTCAGGATTTCGCGCAGGTGATGATCGGCTGTCTGCGTTCGCTAGGGTTGCCCGCGCGTTACGTGAGCGGTTATCTGCGTAACGATCCGCCGCCGGGGCAGCCACGCCTGATTGGTGCGGACGCGTCGCATGCGTGGGTCTCGGTGTATTGTCCCGGCAGCGGCTGGATCGATCTCGATCCGACCAACGACGTGCTCGCCGACCTCGATCATGTGACGCTCGCCATCGGCCGCGATTACAGCGACGTGTCTCTATTGCGCGGGATGATTCTCGGCGGCGGCGCGCATCGCGTGGAAGTAGGGGTGACGGTACTCGCGCTTTGAGTTTGGCGTGAATGAAAAAACGGCTCGCCGGTTTATCCCGACGAGCCGTTTTCATTTCGAGTAGGCCGATGCGGACTTACTCGACAAACGCGCCGATCGCGAGGAACGGGTTGACGTGGTAGACGTTGCTCGGGTCGTTGGTCAGGTACGTTGGGTTGATGCCGTTCATCAGCAGCCCGTACACCGGACCGACCTTGACCATCACGCCGGTATCGCCCGCCTTGAAGATGGACGTGCTGCCGGACATCAGGTCTTTGTTCGCGGTCACGTTGATGAAGCCCGGTTGCGTCTGCGTGTAATCGAGCGCGAGATTGCTCGATACCGATGACGTGAACGGATTCAGCAACGCCGCCGTCGGATTCTGGAACAACGTGGCGCCGTAGTTCACGCCCGCATTGAACGACGCGCTGCCGTCGCTGCACGAACCCGTCGCCGCATAGACGTAGGTACCGTTGTCGTAAATGGTCGACGGATTCTGGCCGATCGTGGTCACCGCGCCGCACGCCGACGCACTATTCGCGCCGATATAGCCGCCCGTCAGCGTGGTCTGATCGACCGTGGTCGCGGGTGCCAGCAGCGATATGCCGAGTTGATCGTCGAGCGCGTTGTTGAAGATGCTGGCGATATCGGTACCGGCATCGGTGTGCGCGTAACCGACGCGGATCATCACCGGCACAAGCTGGTTGTTCACTTTGCCGACAATCATGATGCCGTGCGCAAGGCTCTGCGCGAACAGCACCTGCTCGGTGCCCACGCCGACTGCCGGGTAGCCGAGGGTCGGCGAAGTGGCTGGCGTATTGCTGATGAAAACATTGTCCGGCGTGCCGTCGGCATTGGTGCGCAAGGTCCACGGCGTGCCGGTCAGCGAGCACGAGTAGAGCGATGAACTCGACGTGCAGGTGCCGTCAGCGTTGAGCGTCTCGGTGGTCTGAATGGCGGTCGGCGCCCAGCCGGTCATGGTGATGCCGCCGTCCGTGCTCTGCACGGTCGAGCCTTCGGGATTCACCCGGAAGCCGACTTCGTTATAGGTGCCGGCAACCTGCGTGAAATCGGTGACGGTCTCGCTGAAGCCGAGGAACGGATATGAGTCGAAGGTGCGCGACGGCACCAGGCCAATCGGGAAGCCGAGTGTGCTGATGCCGTCGAACTGGATCGTCGCGCCTGGAATGCCGCCGCCGAGAATCCCCTGGCCGACGAACAGCATCGGCGGATCTTGCGGATTGATCGTGACGCTATAGCTGCCGTCGGCGGTCGCGCCGTTTTTCAGCACGATCGCGCAGCGATTCTGTTCGGCGGTCGGCAATGCGAGCGCGCCGCTGGGGTTGTCGTAGTCGCCGGTGATCGTCAGGCCCGCGCGCGTGGTGTTCACCTGTCCCGCCGAGGTCGGCACGGCGGAATCGATGAAGGTCATCTGGTATTGCTTCTTCGTCGAGTCGAATTTCACCTTCACATATTCGCCGCTGCCCGAGCCGCCGGTATAGGTGGTCGAGTAGTCGAGCGTGTCGGGGCACAGCTTCGCGGCGACTGCCGGCGTGCTCGGCGGCTGGCCTTGGGCCGGACAGGTGCTGCCCGAACATTGCGGGACCGCGACAGCGGCCGGATCGTCGGGTTTGCCGCCGCCGCAAGCTGCTAGCAATACGGACAGCGCGAGTGCGCTGAGCACAGTTGGAGCGGATAACGCTTTCCGCAGTCTGAATGTCATGGTGTGTCTCCTCGATGCTGTCTTTCGTTATTAATGCGCATGGAATATCTGAACCATGCGAATACTTCTGGTTATTCGGCGAATGCTAATTGCCCAAGTGGCGACGTGCGCGGATTGGCGGGCGAGTCGCGGGATAATCGGCTGAAAATGCGCGCGAAACGATTACCGTGAGTGCTGGCCGGATCGGCACGGTTTGCAGTTCTCAAATACGCGGAGCCATGACTGGCGGGCGTGATGAACCCTACGCACCAATGGCCACCGGCAATACCGGTGATTACGCCTTTCTCAGGTAAACCAGTGGGGGATCAATGCGGTTGAAGCGGTATTAATACGGAAATCCGCATCGGCATATGCCACCTGGATTGCGGTCCTCGATGATGCGGCGTGGGATGACATTAACGTCTCCTTGATCTGTTTTTAATTTTTAATGTTGGCGGGCTGAACATTAAGCCGCTACTGAGCAATTGTATATAGTGGCGTTAATCCAAACTCCGGGCGTGCGTTGTCGCTACGCGCGGTGCGGCTTGCGGCGAAATTTCAAACGGACGTATGTATGAAGAGCCGTTTTTGATGCGCGGGTAGGCCGTGGGTTCGCAGGTCAGCAGTCAGCGTCGAGATTCAAAAGAAACTTGACTCTGTGCGTATGCACACATACACTGCTTTTCATGACACGTCCCATCTCTTACGACGAATGCAACTGTTTCGCGCTGCGCCAGGCGGCGCGGCACGTCACGCAAATCTACGAGCGCCATCTCGGCGTGGTCGGGCTGACGGCTGCGCAGTTCACGATTCTCGCCAAGCTCGCGCGCACGCCGAACCTCGCCATGGTGGATCTCGCCGACGCGATGGTGATGGAACGCACCACGCTGGTCCGCGCAATGAAACCGTTGCAGCGCGATGGCCTGGTGTCGACTGAATCGGCGGAACATGACGGTCGTACGTTTCTGTTCAGTCTCACGGAGAAAGGCGAAGCGACCTTCGATCAGGCCGCGATTGCATGGCGCGCGGCGCAGGACGAGTTTGAGCAGAAGTTCGGACAGGGGCGCGCTAAAACACTGCGCGCTGAGTTGTTCAGCATCACAGGTTAGTCGGCACGTATATGCCCGTTCCGGCGGGCTTTATTTCGCGCTGTTATGTGCATACGCACTCATGAACCGGGAAGCACGGCAATGGAAGGTCTATTCGACGACGACTGCTTTGCGATACGTCAGGCCGCGCGTTACGTCTCGCAGCTTTACGACCGGCATCTGGCGAATGTTGGGCTGACCATCACGCAGTTTTCGTTGCTAGGCCGCCTGAAACGCACAGGTCCGATGACGATGAAGCAAATGGCCGAAGCGATGCGGATGCAACGCACCACGCTGGTCCGCACGATTCAGCCGCTGCGCCGCAATGGCCTGATCTCGGGCGAGACCCTCGGCGCAGACGGACGTACGCTTTCAATCGTGCTCACGGCGGCAGGCGAGGAGCGCCTGAAAGCGGGGCGCACGCATTGGTATGCCGCGCAAGCCGAGTTTGAAAACCGCTTCGGCGAGCAGCGCGCGGCGGCGTTGCGCGGGGAATTGTTCGCGATCACGCGCGATTCAGTTTGAAGCACGAATGAAGAGTTAAAGAAGGCCGGCGCATTGCGCCGTTTTTTTCAACGCACCGAGTGCATACGCACATATCGACATCATGTCCACTACACCTTCGACTATCGCGCCGCCCAACGCGGCTCAGACCGCCAGACAGGCAAGACGCATTCCGTGGATGCTGCTCTCGGTCATCACGGTCCTGATCGCGCTGGCGCTGGCCGTGTCGTACTGGTTCTTCGTCGGCCGCTTCGTCGAAACCACCGACGATGCGTACGTAGGGGGCGACGTCACCGTGATGGCACCGAAGGTGAACGGTTTCGTCACGGACGTGCTGGTGCAGGACAACCAGTTCGTGCACGCGAACCAGGTGCTGATCCGGCTCGATGCACGCGATTACGATGCCCGCCTCGCACAAGCCAGCGCGGAAGTTCAGAGCGCGCAGGCGGCCGTCACCGAGTTGCAGGCGAAGAAATCGCTGCAGCTTGCGACGATCAACGAACAGGCCGCCGAGGTTCGCGCGTCGGGCGCGGAATTGACCCGCAGCGCCGCCGATCAGACGCGTTATCGCGAACTCGTGAAAGACGACGCGGTATCGAGCCAGGTGGTCGAGCGGGCCGACGCCGATCTGACCAAGGCGCACGCCGCCGTGGATCGCAGCAGCGCGGCATTGATCGCAGCGCAGCGGCAGATCGCGGTGCTCGATGCGCAGATCGGCGACGCCGAGGCGCGCATCGCCACCGCGCAGGCCGCTCAGCGCGTTGCAGCGCTGAATGTCGAGTACACCACGATCCGCTCCCCAATCGATGGTTATGTAGGCAATCGCACCGCGCGCGTGGGCCTGCTGGCGAATACGGGCGTTTCGCTGCTCACGGTGGTTCCGTCGAGCGGGTTGTGGATCGACGCGAACTTCAAGGAAGACCAGTTGAAGAAAATGCGTGTCGGTGATGGGGTTGATGTAGATCTCGATGCATCGAGCAAGCGGATTCACGGCGTGGTCGAAAGCCTGGCTCCCGCGACCGGTGCAACTTTCAGCGTGCTGCCCGCCGAAAACGCCACCGGCAACTTCACGAAGATCGTGCAGCGCGTGCCGGTGCGAGTGCGTCTCGATGTTCCGAAAGACATGCAAGGCGTGTTGCGGCCCGGCCTCTCGGCCACGGTGAAAGTCCACCTCGGTGCCGGCGATTCCAGCAATGCCCCCGCTCATGGATAACACGATCATGACTCAGGTTCTCGACAATCCCGCCGACCAACCGACGCGCACCAAAGTACTGGCGTTTGCGCTGATGTGCGTCGGCTTTTTCATGGCGACACTCGATATCCAGATCGTCGCGTCATCGCTCAGAGATATTGGCGGCGGTTTGTCCGCGAGTCAGGATGAACTCTCGTGGGTGCAGACGTCGTATCTGATCGCGGAAATCATCGTGATTCCGATGTCCGGGTGGCTCACCCGTGTGTTCTCGACGCGCTGGTTATTTACGTTTTCCGCACTCGGTTTCACGATTACCAGCATGTTGTGCGGCCTCGCGTGGGACATCAATTCGATGATCCTGTTTCGCGGTTTGCAAGGCGCGCTCGGCGCCGCGATGATTCCTACCGTGTTCACGACAGCGTTCGTTCTTTTCCCCGGCAAACAGCGTCTGATTGCGTCGACCACGATCGGCGCACTGGCGTCGCTCGCGCCGACTATCGGGCCTGTGATCGGTGGATGGATTACGTCGCAATGGTCGTGGCATTGGCTTTTCTATCTGAACCTGCTGCCGGGTATTGCCGTCACGGTACTGGTGCCGAAGTATGTCCACATCGACAGGGTCGATCTTTCACTGCTGAAAAGAGGCGACTATCTCGGCATTCTGCTGATGTCGGGCTTTCTCGGTTGCCTGGAATACGTGCTCGAAGAAGGGCCGCGCAAGAACTGGTTCGGCGACGACGTGATCGTTTTCTGTGCGTGGGTGTCGGCGATATGCGGCTTTCTTTTTCTCGTGCATGCGTTCACCGCTAAAGAGCCGATTGTCGATTTGCGCGCACTCGCGGTCCGCAATTTTGGCATTGGCAGTTTGCTGTCGTTCATTACTGGCATTGGAATTTTCTGCACGGTGTTTCTGACGCCGGTGTTTTTAGCGCGGGTACGTGGCTTCGATTCGTTGCAGATTGGCCTCGCGTTGTTATCGGTCGGCTGTTTTCAGTTGCTGGCGTTGGGAGCTTATTCGATGCTGGCGCGCTTTGTCGATATGCGCCTGCTGATGGTGTTCGGACTCGCGCTGTTCGGCATCGGCTGCTACCTGTATGTACCGTTGACGAGTGACTGGGGCTGGCAACAGTTGCTGATCCCGCAAGCATTGCGCGGTATCGGCCAGCAATTCTGTATTCCGCCGATTGTGACGATGGCGCTCGGCGCATTGCCGCCGTCGAGGCTGCGCTCCGCGAGCGGTCTCTTCAATCTGATGCGTAATCTGGGCGGCGCGATTGGCATTGCAGTGAGTAGCACGATGCTCAACGATCGCCTGAACTTTCACTATGAACGTCTCGATGAACATCTGAACGCGGGACGCCCCGTAGTCGAATCCATCTTGCAGAAGCAGGCCGACTATCTCGCATCGGTTGGCGGAAACGTGTTGAATGCGGCCAACGCGGGACTCGGCGAATTGCATTCGGTACTGATGCGCGAAGCACTCGTGCTCACTTTCTCCGACGCGTTTCTCGCCGTAGCACTTTGTTTCGTGGTGGGTTTGTTGAGCGTGCTGTTCTCTCGCCCATTCGGCAATACCGCGCCGCCGCCGGAAGCTCACTGAGGAAATCGACATGAAGCCCATTCTGATGAAAGTACTGGCGAGCGCTGCATTGTTGACGCTCGCTGCGTGCGCGGTGCAACCGGCAACGCACGCGGATTTGCCGCAAACCGTGAAGACCATCGCGCCGGCCGCGTGGAGTGTCGATGCGCCGCAAGACAGTGTGAATGCCAATACATGGTGGGAGCAATTCGGCGACCCCGTGATGCATCAACTGGTCGAGTCGGTATTGACGGGTAATCTCGATGTGCAAGCGGCAGTGGAGCGCGTGAAGCAGGCACAGGATCTGGTCACGCAGAATCGCTCGGCATTGCTGCCCGAATTGAATGCGAACGCCACCGCGTCGAACACACGGCAGAACACGCCGCCACCGCTCGGCTATGTGCGTCAGGCGGGTATTGGACTGACGGCGAGCTGGACGCCTGATGTGTTCGGCGGCGAACGTCTCGCGGTTCTCGCGGCTCAGGCGCAAGTGTCGGGACGTCAGGCCGGGTTGAATCAGGTGAGGCTTGCTCTCGCGGCCAACACCGCAGCAGCTTATATCGATCTGCGCTGGGCGCAATCGCAATTGCAGATTCTCAGCGACAACGAGCAGATTCGCGCTCGCGCGCTGAAGCTCACGCAGGAGCGGCTGCACTACGGACTGTCGACGCAACTCGACGTCGCGCGTGCGCAGAATCAACTCGAAGATTTGCAATCGCAGATTCCGCGGATTCAGTCTGCCGTGCAACATCAATTGAGTTTGATTGCGGTGTATTCGGGGCGTACGCCCGAGAGCATCGACAGTTTGCTGCTCGCCAATGCCCGCGATATTCCCGTGCCCGCGCAGAGCGCGCCTCAGGTGCTGCCGTCCGACGCGCTATTGCAGCGCCCCGATGTGCGCACCGCATATGCGACGGTCGAACAGCGTGCGGCGGAAGTGGGGGTTTCGAAAGCGCAGCGCTATCCGCAGTTCAAGATCAATCTCGTGGACGGCCTGCTTGCTTCGTCGTATCTCGGCATGCCGACGCTGACCGACAATCTCTTTAGCGCCGCATTGAATGCAGCGAGTCCGATTTTCAACGCCGGTCGAATTACCGCTAACATCGACGCAAGCGAGAGTCGCATGCGCGAATCGCAACTCGGTTTGCAACAGACGATGTTGCAGGCGCTAAAGGAAATCGAGGACAACCGTAGCGATCTGGTGAGTGGTGGAGTTCAGGTGCAACGGCTGGGTGGCGCATTGGATGCATCGAATCATGCGCTGAAGTTGTCGACGGAACTATACAAGAATGGTGCATCCAGTTTCCTCGATGTTCTCGCTGCACAGGAGGCGTTTTTGCGTGACTCGGAGTCGCTAAACCAGGCGAAGCGCGAACACGCACTTGCGGCGGTTGCTTTGTATCGGTCGCTCGGAGGCGGGTGGGATGCGGCGGAAACGGTGGCCACGGCATCGACAGGTCAGTGAGGGAATAGCGCGCGGAGCGCAGGAACGATGATGGAAGTCGACTCCAGTTCCGCCGTGGTAATGTGGATCAACATCACTGCCTGCTCTGGAGACGTACACGATGATTTCACATGTTTTTATCGGCGTGAACGATTTTGATCGTGCCTTCAAATTCTATTCGAGCATCATGAATTCGCTCGGGCACAAGCTGAAGTTCTGCGAGCCCGGTAGACCATGGGCAGGCTGGGTGGCCGATGGGGCAACTCGCCCACTGTTTCTGATTGGCAGGCCACACGACTGCAATGCGGCAGAACATGGAAACGGGCAAATGGTGGCGTTGCTCGCGCCCGATCGACGAACGGTGGACCGCACATACGCTAGCGCGCTGGATAACGAGGGTGCTTGTGAAGGGGCACCCGGTCTACGAACCGAGTACCACCCCGATTACTATGGCGCGTATTTCCGCGATCCGGAAGGAAACAAGATTTGCGTTTGCTGCCACGATCCGCAGCGTTAAGGCGAATCGGCACGTGTAGAGCCGCTGTCGACAGGGTTCAATGGTGCGATGTTATTTACCGGCGAACCGAAGAGGTGCCCACATCATTCAGGACATGAGCTTCGGCTTCGCAACATCAAGCCTTCTCTTCTGCTACCGCATAGCGCCATTTGCTCGCATTGGAATCGATACGCGCATCGTTGGCGCTTCGTTGTTCTGCTCTTGCGCGGTCGGCCTTGTCGAGCGCTTGCGCCTGGGCCTGTCGCGACAGAGCAAACTCGCTCACTTTATCCGCCGTATGTGCAATACCTTTAGTCGATGGTCGCATGATGTCTCCAGAAATGAGGACCACCGGGTGCGATCCATGCTTGGACTGTATACCCATACAGCGGTGCAGGCACGATTTTTCCGTCGCTAATTGCATTGATTCAATTGTGCAATACACGACCTGGATTAATGCGGTAACAAATTCCTTGGTACATCGAGTTATTCGATGATTTCAAGTATGAATTGCCAAAAAAAGCCACGCATTAAGTCCTCGTAGCAGCAACGCACAATCACATCTTTGCTGTACCAGGCTGCTACGGTTTGCGCAAACCAGCAGATCAACCCGTCACTTGTCGGCCTTCAACCGGATAGTTGGGATCCGTATATCCCGGCGTCGACGCATGACCCGGAGGCACCAGACTGTCCACAAACTTCTCATCGTCAGGACCGAGTTGCAGTGTCAGTGCATCCATATAGCTGTCCCAATGCGCTTCCGTGCGCGGACCGGCAATAGCGGAACTCACAAGCTTGTTCTTCAACACCCAGGCAATAGCGAACGCGATCGAAGTCGTTCCGCGTTCAGCAGCGTGTGCCGCGACTTTCTGCGCAATAGCGAGCGATTCGGGACGCCACTCCGTCTGCTGAATACGCTTGTCACCGCGACCCGCGCGCGAATCGGCAGGCGGCGCGCCGTCGGGCGCGTATTTGCCGGTCAGCACCCCGCGCGCGAGCGGGCTGTAGGGCACGACGCCAATGCCGTAGTGTCCCGCAGCAGGCATCAGCTCGACCTCGGCCGTGCGGTCGACCATGTTGTACACCGGTTCGAGTGCAACAGGGCGATCAATGCCGAGCTGATCGGCGAGACGCACGACTTCCGCAATACGCCACGCGCGGAAATTGGACAATCCGAAGTAACGCACCTTGCCCTGGCGAATCAGGTCGCTAATCGCGCGCAATCCCTCTTCGAGAGGCGCATCGTTCAGCGAGCGGTGAAAATAAAGTACGTCGATGTAGTCGGTGCCCAGACGCTTCAGGCTCGCATCGACTGTCTGGCAAATCCATTTGCGCGACTGTCCCTGTTCGTTGGGACGAGCAGTAGCGGAAGCCGGATAACCAAACTTGGTCGCCACGACCCAATCGTCGCGTCGCTGCGCAATCGCGCGTCCGACGATTTCTTCAGACCGGCCGGCGTGATACACGTCGGCGGTGTCGATAAAATTCACGCCCTGATCGAACGCCTTGTCGATAATCCGGCGCGAGGTGGCTTCATCCGTTTCGCCGCCGAACATCATCGCGCCCAGGCAGAGCGGCGAAACCTTGAGGGCGCTGCGACCCAGATATCCATAGTCCATCATCATCTCTCCATGCAGGGTGGGCCTGCGGTTGCGAGAGCGCTTCGTGCTCGATGCCGTGAGCGCCCGTTCGTCGTTAGAGAGAGATGATAGAGAGCCTATATCTAGCGATAAAGCCCCTAAAACTGCAAGCTCCCATGAATTGAGTTCATGAATCGTATTTCATGTTTTCGATTCGTCATGGCGATAACGGATTGCGTCGATCACTACTGTCATCGCCCGCGAGAATTCGCGCCGGGTTGCATAGCAGGCATGCAAGCCGGGGAAGACCGGACACCATTCTTCGAGTACCTTGACGAGACGACCCGCTTCGACGTGTTCCTGGGCCAGGTCGGCCGGGATATAGGCGAGGCCATATCCCGACAGCGCAGCCGCCAGCATCTGGTAGGTCCCGTTAAACGCGAGTTGTCCATCGACCCGGACCTGCACTTCCCGGCTGCCCTTTTTGAGTTCCCATGGATAGAACCCGCCCAGCGTCGGCAAACGCAAATTGATGCATTGGTGTCGCGTCAGGTCCTGCGGCTTCTTCGGCCGCGCATGTTTCGCGAGGTATTCCGGCGTGCCCACGATGGCCATACGCATTTCCGGCGCGAGGCGTACCGCGATCATGTCCCTGGCGACCTGATCGCCATGGCGAACGCCTATGTCATAGCGATCCGCGACGATATCGGAGAGACCATAGTCCGTCGTAATCTCGACCTTGATATCCGGGTAGTCGTGCAGGACTTTCGACAATCTCGGCCACAGGACCGTTTCGGTCGCGTAGTCAGTCGCGGTAATGCGGATCGTGCCCGCCGGTTTGTCCCGGAACTCGGTGACGGCCGCCAGTTCCGCATCGATCTCTTCAAACCGGGGCGCGATGGTTTGAAGAAGGCGCTCGCCCGCTTCGGTCGGCGCGACGCTGCGTGTAGTTCGGGTCAGCAACCTCAGCCCGAGACGGGTTTCGAGCGAACGAATGGTGTGACTCAGCGCTGATTGCGATACGCCGAGTTGCGCGGCGGCCCGCGTAAAACTGCGCTCCCGCGCGACGACGATGAGAGCCAGCAGATCGTTATAACTTTCGCGACGCATTGATGAACTCACTTCATAGGTGTTTGCCGATTCTAGCGCCTAGTCGTACATGAGTGAGTACATTACATTTGCAAGGGTAGGCGGTGAATCGCAGGGACGCGCGAGCACCAATGAGGAGCCGACTCATGAAATCACTCGTTGTAACGATGCTGACGCTCGCGCTCGGCGTCGCCGCCTGTTCGCAAATCGATAGGAAGACTGATATGGATAATTCGAACCGCTCCACCTCCGCGAACGCATTCGAAGGAATGCGCGCCGTTTCCCCCGCTCTCGAGCGCTATACGACTGACATAGTGTTGGGCGACCTCTGGAAGCGGCCGCAACTTTCGGCACGGGATCGAAGCGTGGTCACGCTGTCGGTGCTGATCGCGCGCAATCAGAGCACGGAGTTGCCGTTCTACCTCGATCTCGCACTCGACAGCGGTCTCAAGCCCAGCGAGATTTCAGAGATCGTCACGCACCTCGCGTTCTATTCCGGTTGGGCCAATGCGACTGCGGCTGTGAAGGTAACGAGCACCGTATTCGAAAGGCGTGGAATTACGACGGCGCAGCTTCCGCAGGCGTCCGTTGAATTTCTTCCCCTCGACAAGGCCGCAGAAGCACAACGTGAGAGCACGGTGCAAAACAACTTCGGCGCGGTGTCGCCAGGTGTCGTTCAATTCACGCGAGACGCGCTGTTCAACGACCTGTGGCTGCGACCGGGACTTGCGCCGCGCGACCGTAGCCTGGTGACGGTCAGCGCGCTGGTTGCAAGCGGGCAGGTCGCGCAACTGACTTACCATTTGAACCGGGCAATGGATAACGGACTGACCAAAGAACAGGCCGCTGAAGTCATGACGCAACTGGCGTTCTATACGGGTTGGCCGAATGTTTTCACTGCGCTTCCTGTGGTGAAGGACGTGCTTGAAAAGAGACCCGGTTGATCCGCTTGAAGCGAACACGGCTTGCAATGCTCGACCAGAGAGAAACCGGATGCCTGAAAAGCTCGATGGCGCGACGCGTCTGTTTCCGATCATCGGCGATCCGATCAGGTTCGTGAAATCACCGCAGCAGTTGAGCCGTGGTTTCGCAGCTCGCAACTACAACGGTTTATGCGTGCCGATGCAGGTCGCGAAGGCCGATCTGCAAACGGCCATGCAGGCACTGACGCTGACAGCGAACGTCGACGGACTGTTGGTCACGATGCCGCACAAATCCGCGGCGTTCGCCTACTGCGCCACCACTTCCGATACCGCACGGCTGCTGGGTTGTGTCAGTGTCATGCGCCGCAACGTGGACGGTACATGGCATGGCGACATGCTCGACGGTCTCGCGTTCGTGAAAGCGCAAACGGACCACGGCGCTCACGTGAAGGATGGCCGCGCATTGCTGGTCGGCGCCGGTGCGGCGGGTAGCGCGATAGCAATCGCATTGCTCAAAGCGGGTGTGCACGAACTGATCATTAGCGATACAGATGAATCCCGGGCAATACATCTGACGGAGATCGTGTCGCGTGTTAGCGAGGGGCGTGTGCGTGTCGGCCCCGCCGATCCAACAGGATGCACGCTGGTATTCAACGCGACTCCAATGGGATTCGCCGACACCGATCCTCTTCCTGTTGGCGCGGATCTGCTGGATTCATCCATGTTCGTCGGCGACGTGATTGCCGGGCACGGCGTGACGCCGTTTCTGAAAGCGGCTCAGTCGGCAGGCTGCAAGACAGCGAACGGCGCGCAGATGGTCGATGCGGTCCAGCAAATGATGCTGGATTTTCTGCTGTGCAAGCGGGCCGGGTAAGAGCCGGCCAAACCGCTTCGCGCCATATCTAATCAGCCCCAATTCAATTGGGGGAACGTCAGCCCATGCGCTGACGACAACATCAACCTCCAGGACTATTGATATGAATCCCACCTACGATTTCAGAGGTCAGGTCGCGCTAGTGACGGGCGCCAGCTCGGGAATGGGTTTGGAAACGGCCAAGGCTTTCGCCGAAGCAGGCGCTGCCGTTGCACTCGTCGACCGCGACGCGGAAAAACTCAACACGGCAACCGGGATGTTGACAGCCGCCGGACACCGGGCCATCGGCATTGTGTGCGACGTCACCGATGAAGCGCAGGCCAAGGCCGCAGTCGATCGCACCGTCGCGGAGTTCGGCCGCCTCGACATGGCCTATAACAACGCCGGCATCCTCGGCCCGATGTGCGAGATGTCAGCGGAACCCGCCGACGGTTATGACGAAGTGCTGGCCGTCAATCTGCGCGGCATCTGGACCTTCATGAAACACGAACTGCTGCAGATGAAGAAGCAGGGTAGCGGCGCAATCGTGAACTGCTCGTCGCTCGGCGGCCTGGTCGGCCTCGCGGGTCGCGCGGCGTATCACGCCAGTAAGCACGGCGTGATCGGTCTAACCAAGAGCGCCGCTCTCGACGTCGCGGCGCAGGGCATACGCGTGAACGCAATCTGCCCGGGTTGCATCGACACGCCGATGGGCGGCGAGATCGATCCAGAGGCGATGAAAGTGTTCCTCAAGGATCAGCCTATCGGTCGGATGGGGAGGTCCGAAGAGGTTGCGGCGGCCGTGCTCTGGTTATGCAGCCCCGGTGCCAGTCTGATTGTCGGCGTAGCGTTGCCCGTGGATGGCGGCTTCGTCGCACACTGAGGTTTTGGAACTGCGCGGCCGGAGGCTCCATTGCAGGCTTCCGGTTCGTGCCACGCCCTGAAACCTCAAACACCTCAGTCGAAAATTCGCTACGCATCAACCGTAAAAATTCTCTGCCAGATAGAGTCGAATAGAGCCAAAAGATCTGGATAAAGTTTTTTAATCCGCGCCGGTTTCGTTTAGCATCAGTGCCACTTAAACAAACAAGAAAAGATCACGAGACATGGCACTTATCGCGCGAAACCTTCTGGCTATAGTCGTATTGCTATTCATTGCCTACCTCTTCTCCACCAATCGCCGGGCGATTCGCTTACGAACTGTAATCAGTGCGCTGCTTGCGCAAATCGGCATCGGCGCATTCATTCTTTTTGTGCCGGTGGGCAAGACGATTCTTTCGGCCGCCGCGTCCGGCGTCAACGATGTACTCGGCTACGGCAATGCCGGTATCGAGTTCCTGTTCGGCGGACTCGTTCAATCGAAAATGTTCGAGGTATTCGGCGACGGCGGTTTCGTTTTCGCGGTGCGCGTGCTGCCGGCCATCATCTTCGTCACCGCGCTGATTTCGGTGCTGTACTACATCGGTATCATGCGCTGGATCGTGATCGTACTCGGCACGGTGTTTCAGAAACTGCTGGGTGTATCGAAGCTCGAATCGTTTTCGGCGGTCACAACCATCTTCCTCGGTCAAAGCGAAATGCCCGCCGTGGTCAAGCCGTTTGCGCGCGACATGACCGGCGCCGAACTGTTCACGGTGATGTCGAGCGGTATGGCGGCGGTCGCCGGTTCGGTGCTGGCCGGTTATGCGGGCCTTGGCGTACCGATCCAGTACCTGCTCGCCGCGTCGTTCATGGCGGTGCCCGGCGGCTTGCTGTTCGCAAAGATCATTCACCCGACCACCGAGCCGAGCCGCGTGCATCTGGAGAACCTCAGCTTCGACGAGAAGCGCCCGGCCAACGTGATCGAAGCAGCGAGTTCCGGCGCGACGGTCGGCCTGAAAATCGCTGTGATGGTCGGCGCGATGCTGATTGCGTTCGTCGGGCTGATTGCGTTGGTGAACGGCATCGTGGGCGGCATCGGCGGCTGGTTCGGCCATCCGCAACTGTCGATGCAATCGATCCTCGGCACCGTGTTCGCGCCGCTCGCTTATCTGATCGGCGTGCCGTGGAACGAGGCCGCGATTGCCGGTAATTTTCTTGGGCAGAAGCTGATTCTCAACGAGTTCGTCGCATATGCGTCGCTGTCGCCGTATCTGAAAGACGCCGCGAGCGTGACGGCGGCCGGTTTGCAGGTGCTCGATCCGCGTACCATTGCTATCCTGTCGTTCGCGCTGTGCGGCTTCGCGAACTTCGCGTCGATCGCGGTGCTGACGGGCGGCTTTAGCGCCGTCGCGCCCGAACGCCGCGCCGAAGTCGCGCGCTACGGACTGCGTGTCGTGCTCGCCGCGACGCTCTCGAACCTGATGAGCGCGACGATTGCGGGCATGTTCCTGACGCTGAACTGAATCGAGGATCGCTGTATGAAGATGGAACAATTGCTGGAACGCGCGGGCGTCGCGCGAGAAAAGGCCTATGCGCCTTATTCGAAATTCAAGGTCGGTGCTGCGCTGCTGACTAAAGACGGCAAGGTATTCGACGGCTGCAATGTCGAGAATGCGTCGTACGGTTTGTGCAATTGCGCGGAACGTACCGCGTTTTTCAGCGCAATTGCGGCGGGGTATCAGCGTGACCAGTTTGCGGCACTGGCTGTTATCGGCGATACGGACGGCCCGATTTCGCCTTGTGGCGCGTGCCGTCAGGTGATCATCGAACTGGGCGGCCCCGATCTGCCGATCCGCCTCGGCAATCTGCACGGCGCGACACGCGACACCACCGCGCGCGAGCAATTACCGGACGCGTTCTATCTATGAGCAAGCACAAGATCATCTACGACACCGACCCCGGCGTGGACGATGCAATGGCGCTCGTGTTTCAGGCGTTGCATCCCGATGTCGAATTGCTGGGGCTGACGAGCGTATTCGGCAACGCCACGATCGAAACGACCACACGTAATGCGCGTTTTCTGGCCGGACGTTTCGCACAGGGCGTGCCGGTTGCGCAGGGCGCCGCTGCGCCGCTCAGGCGCGTAGCGCCCGAACCGCTCGCATGGATTCACGGCGACAACGGTCTGGGCAATATCGAACTGGATACAACGGACGAAGCGCCGCTCGACGCCCGTCCCGCGCATCGCTTCATCATCGACACCGTACGCGCGCATCCGGGCGAGGTGACCTTGCTCGCGGTGGGGCCGCTCACGAATCTCGCGCTTGCGCTCGCCGACGATCCGCAGATAGCGCCGCTCGTCAAGCAGGTGGTGATCATGGGCGGCGCATTCGGCATCGACGGCGTGCTCGGCAACGTGTCGCCTGCAGCGGAGGCCAATATTCTCGGCGATCCCGATGCGGCCGATATCGTGCTCGGCGCAGCGTGGCCGGTTGCGATCGTCGGGCTCGATGTCACGCAACCCACCATCATGAGTCGCGAGTATCTCGCTTCGTTGCGCGATCGCGGCGGCGTGCCCGGTGAGTTCGTGTGGCAAGTGTCGCGGCACTATGAGGCTTTTCACGAACAGAGCGCGCAACTGCAAGGCATTTACGTGCACGATTCGTCAGCGGTTGCGTATGTCATCGCACCGCATCTCTATACGACGCGCAGCGGTCCGGTGCGCGTGCTGACCGACGGCATCGCGGTCGGGCAGACCATCCAGAAGCCGTCGACCCTGCCCGTTCCCGCGCCGGAGTGGGACAGCCGGCCCGACTGCAAAGTGTGTATCGCGGTGGACGTGCCCGGCATGCTCGCGCTCTACGAAGACACGATCTGCGGCACGCTTCCGGCTTGATGCGCTGGAACTGCACACGGCCCGTTTCGCGCGCGGCGATCGCTGCAACGTGCCGCGCAGCACAATCGCACGATTGATCTGATTTAAGCCGCCTTTCGCAACAGTGCATTGCAGCATGTCGAAGCCCGCAATCGTGCGCGATGCCCTGCGTCATTCTTTGCTACATTTCAGCACACGCACTGCGCGCGCGGCCAGCAGGAGATCATCGCCGCAGCGCGCGTGACTGAAATCTATCAAGAGGCCAAAGATGCGAATTCTAGTAGTTGGGGCGGGCGCGGTAGGCGGTTACTTCGGCGGACGTCTCGCGGCGGCGGGTGAAGACGTGACGTTTCTCGTGCGCCCCGGCCGTGCGGAAAAGCTGCAGCGCGATGGACTGGTCATCAAAAGCGTGCGCGGCGATCTCACGCTGCACGGCGTCAAAACCATTCTCGCGGGCGTCAATGCCGAGCCTTTCGATCTCGTGCTGCTGAGTTGCAAAGCCTATAGCCTCGACGACGCAATTGATTCGTTCGCGCCGCTGGTCGGCGAGTCGACGCTGATTCTGCCGATGCTCAACGGCATGCGCCATATCGACGTGCTCAAGGAGAAGTTCGGCGCGTCGCGCGTGCTCGGCGGCCAGTGCGTGATTGCCGCGACGCTGAACGCGCAGCAGCAGATCGTGCATCTGAACGACATGCAGGCCGTCACATTCGGCGAACTGACGGGCGGCACGTCCGAACGCGTTCAGGCGATTGCCGACGCGATGGCCGGCGCGAATTTCGACGTGTCGGTCAGCGACAATATTTTGCTGCGCATGTGGGAAAAGTGGGTGTTCCTCGCGACGCTCGCGGCGAGCACGTGCCTGATGCGTGGTTCGATCGGCGATATTCTGGCTGCGCCCGACGGCAAGCGCGTGATAGAAAATCTGCTGGGCGAGTGCCGCGCGGTGGCCGAGCATCAGGGCTTCACGATGGGCCCGGATTTCGACACCCGCGCCACGCAAACGCTCTTTACGCCGACGCCGCTCACTGCGTCGATGCTGCGCGACGTCGAAAATCACTCGCATACCGAGGCGGATCACATTCTCGGCGACCTGATCTCGCGCGGCGGCGATGCGCAAAAGGGCGAGCATGGCGTGTCGTTGCTGCGTATCGCCTATAGTCATCTGAAGACGTATGAAGCGCGGCAGACCCGCACGTCCTGAGCGGGTGAGGTAGCGCGGGAAGCATGACGGAAGCACGAGGAAAGCACGAGCAAAGCGGAGAAGGAAGCTTGTCACAGCTTAATCACCGGAGGTGAAGCATGCCGAGTCCAGCCGGATCCGTGCCCGCACTCAGTGGGGCGTCGGCAACCATCTTCTCGATTGGTATCGTGTTTCTCGGCTACTGGGGCATGTATGAGCCGACACGCTGGCGCGTCATCGACATTTTCGTTTTCGTGTTTGCGCTGATCGGCTTCGCCTGTCTCGGACTCGTGCCCTGGATGGCCACGAGTCCGGTCGAGCCGGAAACCAGCGATTCGCGCGTTCGCATTGCGCGACATCTGTTTCTGTCGGGCGTGATAGCGCTCTGGCTCGCGGTGGCGCTGTCGGTGATCTTCTGAACGGCGCGGTTATCCGCTGAACGCGTGGAACGTGCCCAGCGGTTTTCAACTGCCCGTTAAAACAGGCGCGGCGTTCCTACCCACACCACCACCGACTCCTTGCGCGCCGTGTTCGCCCAGCTGTGCGGCACCGTCGATTCATAGTGCGCGGTGTCGCCCGCTGCCAGCACGAACGTCTTGCCTTCGAGCGTCAGCGAAATCTCTCCGTCCAGCACGTAAAGGAATTCTTCGCCCGCGTGCGTGGTGACCTCCGAACGCTTCTGCCCCGGCGGCATCTTGACGAGGATCGCTTCGAGCTGACGGCCGCCTGTCAGGTTGGTGAGGCGCGCAAACAGATTCGCCGAATCGGCAAAGCCGAAGAACTTCAAATGATCGCCCCGGCTCACGCTGCGTTCTTCGCTCGGGGTGTCGACGAAATACTGGACGTTGACGCCGAGCGCGTGCGCGATTCCCGCCAGCGACGTGAGAGAAGGCGACGCCAGCCCGCGCTCGACCTGCGACAAAAACGGTTTGGAAATGCCTGCCGCAGTCGCGGTGTCGTCCAGCGTGCGCTTGAGCCGTTGCCGCAGCGCGCGAATCTTGCTGCCGATTTCGAGTGCGGGATTGCTTGTTTGAATTGTCGTAGCCATAGCGAGTGGAAGTGAGCCCGTCAAAATTTGTTTGGTAAAGGTAAATATGTTTTGATACGGTGACGGTTTTGAGCCGGTCGGCCGGCTGGCTCCGGTGATGCAAACAACGCATTATTTTGAAGCAATACGCTTATGTTGCCAGAATTGAAACTCGCATCAGACGAATTGACCGGCGGCTTTCAGGTCGTCGTAAGGGCATTCGGTAAAAGCGGGAGTATCCGCCGTGTAAGTCCGATTTAAGAGGCGTGAATATAAATCGGCCTAACGGATTGATGCAAAAGAGATTTTTTCAAAGGCAAGCCCACGCTTCGGCTACGTGTGCGAATGAAACGACAAGTAATGAACTCCAAATCAGTGGATTCCCTGAGTGACGTCAGCGGGGTCTTATTTGCAGAATTGGCGCCGTTTGCGGAACGATGCCGGCGAGCAAAGCGGAGGCAAAATTGCCTGTCGAATCGCACGGCTATCCGACCGCTGTTTATCATTCCGCCCGCAGCGATCCTGCGGGGCGGAGCGTTGTCCGGCACGTTCCATCCGAACGGTGCCGGGCGTAAGGACACGATCATTACTGCCGACACTTCCCCGCGCGGGCGTACAGCCCGCCAAAGCCCTCGCCGGAGCCCGGTTTTCCGCGATGCTTTATCATTGAGCCCGCTCCGCTGGCCGGAGCCTGAGGCCGAGCTTGAACCCGCGCCTGAGTCCAATCCGGCGCAGCTTGCCGCGAGGCGGGCCTCCATACCCCATCTTCTGGTTTTTCCGCTGGCCTTGGCGAATTAGCGCGTGACCGTTGCGTCGATGACGACGTGCCGGACAGCGCCGACTTGCCAGCCGAACGGCGCAATCTTCGCCGACTGTTTTTCCAGATCCCGTATTTCGCGCCGCGCGGCCAGACCGTGCGACGCCGTAACCGTTTGAACTAGAGGTACACGATGATTTCATCCCATCCGCCGGGCGCACGCGTCTCGCAGACCCGTTCGTTTTCGACGGTCTTCCTGATCGAGATGTGGGAGCGTTTCGGCTACTACGGCATGGCTGCGCTGCTCGTGCTGTTCATGATCGACAAGCTGAAGTTCGCCGACAGCCAGGCGACGCTGACATGGGGCGCGTTCACCGCGCTCGTGTACGCGGCGCCGTCGATCGGCGGCTGGATCGGCGACAAGGTTCTGGGCGCGCGCCGCACGATGATTTTCGGCGCGATCGTGCTGTCGGCGGGTTATCTGATGCTGGCGTTGCCGAACGACCAACTGTCGTTCATGTACGCGTCGCTCGGCGTGATCGTGGTCGGCAACGGCCTCTTCAAGGCGAACGCCGCGAACCTCGTGCGCCGCATTTACGAAGGCGACGACGCGCGCATCGACAGCGCGTTCACGATCTATTACATGGCGGTCAACGTCGGCTCGACCGTGTCGATGCTCGCGACGCCGTGGATCAAGGATCACTGGGGCTGGCACGCCGCGTTCGCCGTGTGCTGCGCGGGCATGCTGCTGGCAGTGGTGAACTACTTCATCATGTTCCGCACGCTCGCGCACATCGGCTCGGCGCCGGACGAGCAACCGGTGCGCTGGACGCGCGTCGGCGCGGTGGCGCTGGGCGGCATCGCGGTTGGCGCGGGCACGATGTTCGTGCTGCAGCACAAGGCGATCGCCGTGGCCTGCGTGTACACGGCGGGCGTCGCGATTCTGGCGATCTTCGGCTACATGCTGATGAAAGCGGAGCGCTCGGAGCGTTCGGGTCTCGCCGCCGCGCTGATCCTGACCGCCCAGGTCATCCTGTTCTTCGTGTTCTATCAGCAGATGTCGACGTCGCTCACGCTGTTCGCGCTGCGCAATGTCGATCCGCGTTTCGTGCTGTTCGGGCAGACCTGGTTCACGTGGAGCGCCGCGCAGTTTCAGGCGCTCAATCCGATCTGGATCATGCTGCTGAGCCCGTTGCTCGCGATGCTCTATACGAAACTCGCGAACAGCGGCAAGGACGTGCCGGTCGCGGTGAAATATGCGTTCGGTTTCGCGGTCGTCGCGGCGGGCTTCTTCGTTTATGCAGCGAGCGGCAAATACGCGGTGAACGGCCGCGTGTCGTCGTGGTTCATGGTCGGCGGCTACGGTTTGTACTCGCTCGGCGAACTGCTGGTGAGCGGCCTGGGTCTCGCGATGATCGCGCGCTACGTCCCCGCGCGAATGAGCGGTTTCATGATGGGCGCGTACCTCGTGGCGACCGGCGTGTCGCAGTATCTGGGCAGCGTGGTGGCGAATTTCGCGCAGATGCCGGCCGGCGATCTCGATCCGCTCGAATCGCTGCCGCTCTATACGAAGCTGTTCACCGGCCTCGGCTGGCTGGCGGCGGCGGGCGCACTGGTGGCGATTCTGCTGTTGCCGCTGATGGGCAAACTCTCGCGTGAGCATCAGCGTTGCTCCGCGCAGGCGCGTGAGGACGAGCGGCAAAATGCCGCTTCGCATGCCGCTGTAGCGGAGTAACTCGACAGATAGTCGGCTTAAAAAAATGGCGCGCCTCTTCATTTGAGGCGCGCCATTTTGCATTCTGGCGGCCGGACTTTTGTCTATACGTCTGCATCGATTCGTGAACGACATCGCTTTTCACGCGTACTTCCGCATGGGAATAGCGCAGATCGTAAAAGTCCGCCGGACGGCATCGACCGGCGTTAAGCTAACGCCTTCAATCTGGTCATCAGAAAAACTCCTTTCCCGATCGTCGAGGTAGCCACTCGCATGGACATTCATATCGCTGTCGAAGGGCATCACGATCTGTCCGGACAGATTTATCGCCAGTTGCGCGCCGGTATCCTCGAAGGACGTCTTGCGGGCGGCACGCGATTGCCGTCCACGCGCGATCTCGCCACGCAACTGGGCGTGTCGCGCAAAACCACGCTCGACGTTTTCGAGCGCCTGCTTTCTGAAGGCTATCTGAGCACGCGCGCCGGGTCGGGCACCTTCGTTGCCGATGGTTTGCAGCGTTTGCCGCTGGAGCGCTCGTCGCATGCGAAGGCGGCCGAGTCGTCGCGTGAGCGCACGAAGAAGGCGCGGGACGCTGCCGCGCGTCCGCAGCCGCTGTGGGAGCAGATGCCCGAGAGCTTCCCGTTGCCGCGTCCGTCGGTGCCGTCGCCGCAAGACTTCGTGGGCGGTGCAACCGACAAGTCGCTGTTTCCGTTCGACGTGTGGCGCCGCTGTGTGAATCACGCGTTGCGTACGCAGGCGCGCGGTACGGGCATGTATCGCGAGGTGGCGGGCGAGCAGGAGTTGCGCCTCGCGATTTCGCGCTACCTGGCGTTCAACCGGGCCGTGACGAGCAATTGGGAGGACGTCATCGTCACGCAAGGCGCTCAGCATGCGCTCGACCTGATGGCGCGTATCACGTTGCGCCCAGGTGAGATCGCCGCGATCGAAGACCCCGGTTATCCGCCTGCGCATGCATGTTTTACGGCGACCGGCGCGCGGGTCGTGCCGGTGCCGGTGGATCGCGAAGGACTGATCGTCGGCCAGCTGCCGGACAAGGCGCGGCTCGTCTACGTGACGCCTTCGCACCAGTTTCCGCTCGGCATGCCGATGAGTCTCGAGCGTCGCGTCGAACTGCTCGAATGGGCGCAAAAGCGCGGCGCGGTGATTATCGAGGACGACTACGACTGCGAATACCGCTTCGAAGGACGGCCCATGGAGCCGCTGAAAAGCCTGGATCGCGCGGGGCTCGTCGCCTACGTGGGGACGTTTTCCAAAACCATCTTCCCGGAATTGCGGATGGGTTACGTTGTGCCGCCGGCGTCGCTTTACGGTCCGCTGCTCAAGGCACGCCAGATTGCCGACTGTCACGGCTGCACGCTGACGCAAACCGCGCTTGCATCGTTCATGCTCAACGGCGACTTCGCCAAGCACCTGCGACGCATGCACAAGACCTACGCGGCGCGCCGGGCGACGCTGCTCGACCATCTGCAAGGCGATCTCGCCGCATGGTTCGAGCCGATCGTGCCGACTGCGGGCATTCACCTGGCGGCGTATCTGAAAGCGCCGTTGATGGAGGACGCGGTCGTCAACGCGGCGCGTTCGGCATCGATCGGACTGTACGGGCTGGCGCCGTTTCATCGGGAGATGAAACCGCAGCCGGGCTTGATGTTCGGTTACGGCAGCATCGCGGTCGAGCATATCGACGCGGCGCTCGCGAAGCTCGCCGGGCTTCTGCCGCGCCTCGTGAAATAGCGTTTGGCCGATGCGAGAATGGTGCCGACGATCGCCCGCGTCGCGCTGCTGCGACCGTATTTTCTCCGCTGTATGAAGCGTGATTGTGAATGCAGCGGGCGCGGGCCGCGACGGAAACGCCACGACACGGCGGCTGAAACATCAGTCGCCCGAGCGCGATTCATGCGTCTCTCATCGGCCACCCGAAAGCTGACAAGCAGCCATCTTTTGACGATCTTCCGACTTCTGTCGAACCTATCCCGAAGACGAAAAGTGTCTTTATTCATGCATCGAAACGATCTGTAACGAGCGTTACGTGTTCGTGTTGCCAGCTCGCACAACGCACGTTTACCCGCTAAAACAAGGCTCAAAATGTGTTGCGGAGTCAGCGCCGCGCAACAAACCTTCGCGCTGATACACAAAAGAGTCGCGCAAATCGCATTAGCGCTTGTAGAATCCGGCGTTGAAGCGTGCACATACCGTATGCGCTTCGTGCAATTCACTGACCACTACAGGTAGGAGAAACATGCCGACTTCCGCAAAAAAGGTGGCCAAGAAGGCTGCTGCCCCGGTACCGACCAAGAAGGTTGCTGCAAAGAAAGTTCCTGCGAAGAAAGCCGTCGCAGCTAAGAAGGTCGCCGTGAAGGCTTCCAGCGCACTGTCGCCGATCAAGGACACCTTCACGAAGGCCTCGCTGGCTGCTCACGTCGCTGAAAAAGCCGCTGTGGAACCGAAGACCGCCAAGGCTGTTCTGGCCGCGCTCGAAGACACCATCCTCGGCGCAGTGCACAAGAAGGGCGCTGGCGAATTCACGCTGTCGGGTCTTCTGAAGATCGTCGTGCAAGCTGTTCCGGCGAAGAAGAAGCGCTTCGGCAAAGACCCGTTCTCGGGTGAAGAGCGCTGGTTCCCGGCCAAGCCGGCTAGCGTGCGCATCAAGGCACGTCCGCTGAAGAAGCTGAAAGACGCTGCAGCAGGCTGATCGTTTCATCCGTTGGCGCGCTTCGAAGTTTTCTTCAATCGCGTTTGACGTTTGAGCAGATCCGCAGTGCAAGTAGTCTGAATCCCCGTGGGTGAAAATCCACGGGGATTTTTTTATGTCCGTTCACAGAAGCGTCATGTTTTATGCGTCGTGCGCGTTGTGCGAATGCGCACCGCGGTGCTACGTATGCACCGTACTAGCGCATCGTGATCCGCCGCAGTACGATGGCGGCGAAGCCGTGCCGGTCGGGATGCGCCGTTAGCGTGCATGCAACGTGTTTCAACACGCTAAAAGCTCAATGGCATAGCGCTTGCTTGATCGATTGTCGAACACCGAATGCGCAGCGCATTCGCCTTCTATCCGACAACAAGAGCGGGGCGTGACATGCGATGCTATGACGAGATGCGTCATCATGACGATGCCGTGCGGCCACACTATTCGCGCTTCGAGCGATGGTTGGTCCAGCAGGGCAACGAGGCGATCGCACGCAAGCGTGCGGAAGCCGATCTGCTGTTTCGCCGGGTCGGAATCACGTTCGCAGTGAACGGCGATCTGTCCGGCACCGAGCGGCTGATTCCATTCGACCTGATTCCGCGCATCATTCCGCGCGGCGAATGGTCCACGCTGGAAGCCGGCCTGCGCCAGCGGGTGCAGGCGCTCAATCTGTTCATCCACGACGTCTATCACGATCGCAATATCGTGCGCGCGGGCATCGTTCCGGACGAGCAGGTCTATACCAATGCGCAGTACCGGCCCGAGATGCAGGGCGTGAATGTGCCGCTCGGTGTTTACGCGCATATTGCCGGGGTCGACGTGGTGCGGGCCGGCGACGAGGGCGAGTTCTACGTGCTCGAAGACAATCTGCGCGTGCCGTCGGGCGTCTCCTATATGCTCGAAAACCGCAAGATGATGATGCGGCTTTTTCCCGAGCTGTTCGTGCAGAACCGCATTGCGCCGGTCGCGCATTATCCCGATCTGCTGCTCGATACGTTGCGTTCGGTCGCGCCCGAAGGCGTCGACGATCCGGTGGTCGTCGTGCTCACGCCGGGCATGTACAACTCCGCGTATTTCGAGCACACCTTCCTCGCGCAGCAGATGGGCGTGGAACTGGTGGAAGGCAAAGACCTGTTCGTCGACGACAACTATGTGTTCATGCGCACGACGCAGGGGCCCAAGCGCGTCGACGTGATCTACCGTCGCGTGGACGATGACTTTCTCGACCCGCTCGCGTTCCGCGCCGACTCGGCGCTCGGCGTGCCGGGTCTGCTCACTGCGTATCGCGCGGGCCGCGTGGCGCTCGCGAATGCAATGGGCACCGGTATCGCCGACGACAAATCGATCTATCCGTACGTGCCGGAAATGATCGAGTTTTACCTCGGTGAGAAACCGATCCTGAATAACGTGCCCACGTTCCAGTGCCGCAAGCCTGAAGACCTCGCGTACACGCTCGCGCATCTGCCGGAACTGGTCGTCAAGGAAGTGCACGGCGCGGGCGGCTACGGAATGCTGGTCGGGCCGGCCTCGACGAAGGCTGAAATCGAGTCGTTCCGCGAACGTCTGATCGCGCGTCCGGCCGGTTATATCGCGCAGCCTACGCTGGCGTTGTCCGCGTGTCCGACGTTTGTCGAAGCGGGCATCGCGCCGCGCCATATCGATCTGCGGCCGTTCGTGCTGTCCGGCAAGACCGTCACGATGGTGGCCGGAGGACTCACGCGCGTGGCGTTGCAGGAGGGCTCGCTGGTCGTCAATTCGTCGCAGGGGGGCGGCACCAAAGATACGTGGATGGTCGACTGACGCAGTTGCCGATGCGCTCGCCATGCCGTCCGCAGCCGGGCGGCCAGGCTGGCGCTTCGCCAACCCAGCGCGCCGGGGTAGCTCGCACGATGCGACACGCAACATGCAGCACGCCGCCGGCGCACACGGATAACCAGCGCGAGCCTTCTTACTTCGACTTAAGGCCTCGCGTCATCAGATACGGAACGCCGTCATGCTAAGCCGCACTGCCGATCATCTTTTCTGGATGGCCCGCTACATGGAGCGCGCGGAGAACACCGCCCGCATGCTCGACATCAATCTGAAGGCACTGCTGTTGCCGCAGACGACCGAACAGGAAGCGCGCGCGCAACGTTCGGTGCTGCGCATCTCCGAACTCGAAACCGCGTTCGCGCAGCGCTACGACGAACCGACGCACGAACACGTGCTGCATTTCATGGTCGCGGATTCGACCAACCCGTCGAGCATTCATTCGTGTCTGCAGGCCGCGCGCGAAAACGCCCGGGCCGTGCGCGGCACGTTGACGACCGAATGGTGGGAGACCATCAACGATACGTGGCTCGAATTCAACGAGCGCATTTCGTCGGGGCAGGCGGCGAGTAATCCGGGCGCGCTGTTCGAGTGGGTCAAGTTCCGCTCGCATCTGTCGCGCGGCGTGACGATCGGCACTGCGTTGCAGGACGACGCGTTCTTCTTCACGCAGCTCGGCACCTACCTCGAACGGGCCGACAACACCGCGCGGATTCTCGACGTGCGTTTCGCCGACGTCGAACCGAATTCACGCGACGCCGCGCGTCAGCTCGAAGATTTCTATTACTGGACCTCGATCCTGAGTTCGGTGTCCGCGCTGGAAATTTATCGCAAGGTGTATCGCGATGTGGTCACGCCCGCGCGCGTGGTCGAACTGATGATCCTGAACCAGCAGATGCCGCGTTCGCTGCTTGCGTCGCTTGAAGGCGTCTGCGCGAACCTGGCGATGCTGCGCACTTCGGGCTCGAATCAGTGCGAACGTTTCGCCGGCAAGCTGCGCGCCGAACTCGTGTATTCCGACATCCGGCAGATTTTCGAAGCCGGCCTGCACGCCTATCTGACACAGTTCCTGGCTCGCGTGTTCGAGCTGGGCAATATGGTGGCGCGTACGTATCTGATGCTGCCAGTCGCCTGACGGAGTTTTTTATGTACCTGACGATCCGCCACGACACTTCCTATCGCTATGAAGCGACCGTTCACTATTCGATCCAGCAACTGCGTCTGACGCCTGCAAGCGGCGCCGCGCAGGTGGTGCGGCGCTGGCACATCGACGCGCCGGGCAAGCTCGACGCGACCTTCGACGCGTACGGCAACGTGCTGCACACGCTGGTGATCAACAAGCCGCATAACGAGATCCGCCTGCATGTGTCGGGCGAAGTGGAGACGATTCCTCTCGTCGACGGGCTTTTGCGCGACGCGGTCGGCCCGATTCCGCTCGAACATTTCACCTGCGCAACGCGGCTGACCGAGGCCGACGCGGCGATCCGCGAACTCGCTCAAGCGGTGCCGGCTCTCGACAGTTCGAGCAGCCTGATCGCGCTGTCCGAGCAGATCGTGCAGCGCGTGAAGTACAACTCGGGCATTACCGAAGTCACCAGCACGGCCGCGCAGGCGCTGGCGTTGGGCAACGGCGTGTGTCAGGACCATGCGCATCTGATGCTGGCCTGCTGCCGCGCGCGCGGAATTCCGGCGCGCTACGTGAGCGGCTATATCGAACCGGGCGAGATTTCTCCGGCTGCGGCATCGGTCGAGGCGCCTCACGGCGCGAGCCATGCGTGGGTGGATGTGTGGCTCGAGGGTAAGGGCTGGATTTCCATCGACGTCACGCACGCCGCGTTTGCCAGCGAGATTTATTGCCGTCTGGCGGTCGCTCGCGACTATGAAGCGGCTGCGCCGGTGCGTGGGCGACGCATAGGCGGGTTGGAAGAGGAACTGAAGGTGTCGGTGACCGTTAGCGCCCAACAGACGCAGTAGGCGGTTATTTGAGCTGCACGTGAGCGTGCCGCCGTCCACTCTGGCGAGCGGCAGCGCTCACATCTCTTCAGATTGAGTCCGCAAAGGCCGTAATACGGAACAGAGGCGCATGCGCGCCGCATTACAATAGCGCCGTTCAGTGGTTTTTTGCGGGACTTTCCTATGACTTACTGTGTCGGTAGGTGGTTAAACCAATTGGCGGTATATCTGGCAACGATTTCAGCGGATCCATGTCGCGATTTTCGTATTTAGCTACCACCCTAGCTACCGTAGCGTAGGCCACTGGAAATTGGCCCCTACTATATAGATAGGTCTAGCGTCTCTTTAGACGTTCGCGGCGGCAACGGATAAGCCTCTGCCTTCATCTCATCAGCCGGGAACAGGTTTAGGAATGACCGCGCTTCATCGGTCGACCGAGCGCCCAGCCAATCGTCGTATTCTTCGGGCCGCAAGATGACGACCGAACGTTTCTCGGCACCGGGCCGGTGGAAGCGCTTCATCAGCGGATGATCATCGGCGTTGACTGTCAGCATCGTGAATGACATGGCTAGGCCTTCCGGCTCATCCCATGTTCGCCACAGCCCGGCAATCGCCAGCGGCCTGTTGTCCAGTCCGATCCTCCAGCGCACCGGCTTGCCAGTCTCGTAGTTCGGCTCGTAGAACCACGCGCAAGGAATCAGGCAAAGCTGCAGCTTTTTCCATGCGCCGCTGAAGCTACGTTTTTCGCCGATCGTCTCCGCGCGCGCATTCATCGTGTCGAACACCTTCACGCCAGGCGGAATGTGTTTCCTCGGCACCATGCCGAAGGTGGCGGGATCGGTGCGCCGCTCGCCTTCGCTCAGCCTGAGGATTGGGGCCACGTAGTCTTTGTACGTCTCGCGCTTGTATTCGAACCTCGGGACCGGGAAATCGGTGAATGCCTCGAACAGATCGCCTTGAGCGGGTTCATAGCTGGTGCACATGGGAGCCTCCTAGGAACACTCCCATGATAGTGTCAGATGCAATGCCGAGAATCCTGGCTATACTGTGTTTTTATACAGTGTTTTGCCATGCCGCTTCCAGACTTCGAATTCCCGACGCTTTATGACTTGCGCCGACTATGGGTTGAACGCAAAGGGGACCGAGAAGTCCGCAACCTGATTCTCGAGATTGAGCGCACGCGCCGTCGTATCCGGGCGATCCAGGAGTTGCATCGGGTGATCGACAAGTGCTGGAAAGAGAAGGGTGGCGGCAATCTGGTTGCGCTGGAAGAGTTGCGAGTGCTGTTGCTTGAGGAAGGCTGGCGAGACGGTACGATGGATGAGCGGCCGAAGGAATGACGCGCCATGGCACTAGCCAATCCATATGGGACACCCAGACCATGCCGAGGATGCGAGCATTGGGCATCCGAACTCGCAGGCGGTGCGTGCTGCCTTTGTATGCGCAGTGATCGGAAGTATGTTCAGGCGATGCCGGATCAAGGTTGTGTTCACTGGGTCAGGGCAACAGGGTCCGATGACGAACAGGACGGCTTCGCAGATAGATAGGGAGGATACGATGACACCCGACCAGCTCCACAAACAACTAGCCGAGCAATTGCGCGACAAGCCACTCGGCACCGTCGCCAATCTCACTGACTTTGCCGTTGCCTACTGGGACGGCCAGCGGGTGCGATATGCGTTTCTGCGTGACGAAGGATGCGGACGAATTGAGGGCGAATTCGACTTCACTGAGCATGAGTTTGAGCAGTGGGCAGATGCGCTCGAGACTTGGGCGACGGAGCCTGTGTTTTCTGTGAACCCAGAAGTTTTGGAATGGCTGAAGGATGCGCCGCCGCATGAGGCGGGCTGATTGATGTGCACTATGCGCGGGAGGCGGGATGTTCACGTGCGGCGAAAAGGATTGGCACGACAGGGACTTGATTGGTATGGCCGCGATTGTGAGCGGCTACGCTCTGGATGGAATTGGGTGTTTGTCCATGGTCAATATCAAGCGTCGAACAGACGAGGCGGATATTGACTATCGTGGGCGGGTGATGGCTCGACTTATGGAAATTGGCGCGTCGCACGAAGCGAGCTAGAGAGGGGTGCCGTCCGAAGCGCAATGCCTCGGACGGGATGCAACAGATGCAGAGTGGCTGGATTCGAACCGGCGAGCGATGCTAGTCCTATGGCATCGCCTACCTATCTTGCCTAGGACGTCTCCTAGGCATTCACTCCACGTACAACATACCGCTTGTTAAGCGGGTTTACAGCCGTTCGCCTGTCGTCATAGATAAAATCAATAGGATTCCTACTGAAATTACGACTGGACTAGACTGGCGCTCCAGACGGAAATGCGTTAATGACGCGACTGATTGCATGGTCGCGGATGTTCGAGAAGGGCAACGCTGGCGTACCGATGTGAGTCAACAGCCCTGCATGCTGCCAACCAGGCGGAACATCCGTGACCAGATCATTGCCATTCTTGTAGAGATGCAACGGCACTTTGACGAGCAGCGTTCTGACGGCAAGGTCAGGGCTGATGCGCGGAGGCTCGAACGCATAGACGGCCACTGGCGGGTTGCCAGCGACAGTCATTGATGCTGCCGCGAGGATTGCGATAGCGGCGCCGAGGGAGTGCCCGACGAGTGTCACCGGTTGATCGCCGATTGTCGTGATGACCTGTGCGGCAATCGCCTGCCACGACTGCCAGAAGCCGCGATGCACGACACCGATGCCCGGAACCGTGATCGGCGCGACGTCGAAATCAGCTCCCCAGCAGTCGAGGTTGTCAGTGCCCGGAAACGCGATGCAAAGTCCATCAGCCGTATGGCGCACGATAGCCCGCGAGGCGCTATCGGCGACGCCAATATCTGGAGTCGCTGCGTACGCTTCTTGGGCCAACAGCGCGAAGTCGCGCGGAGTCATTACTGACTCGCAGCAACCGGAGCCGATGCGGCAGTAGCGCTCGAGGCAGTCGACGCTGTGATTGCTTGGTCTACGAGCTGCTGCAGGACCGGTCCAATCGTGTTGAGTGCAAGCAGGATCGCCGGCTGATTCGGAATCGCCGGGACAGCAGACACGACGATGATCGCGGCCGGCAGCAACGAGTCATTGATGTTCTTCAACGTCGACACGTCAGCAGATGCGACTGCCGAGCACACCGCTTTGTTCGCGGTCAGTAGTTGGGTGATCTTGCCTTGCTGATCGGCATTCAAAAGCGTCGACGTCGAGAGCGCTTGCAGGTCAGCATTCACAACCGAGCAATCGGATGCGAAGAGTTGCTGAGCGGTCGAGAGTTGCGACGTCGAGCATGCGCCAAGAGCGAGCGCAACGATGCCAGCCGCAAAAGCGGCGATGATCTTCTTCATGGTGGTTCCTTCAGGTGGGATTCAGAATTTCCACTTCGCGCCCAGCTTCAACTTGTAGCCGGTCGTAGTGGAATAGGTGACGGCAGCGGAGTAGTTGGTCATCGGATCGGGCTCGATATAGATCAGCGCACCGTTGACGTCATAGGTGGTGGTATTGAGCGACGGAAGGATTTGAATCGACGTGCAGCCGCCCAGCAGCAGGCAGAGCGCGAGGCGGATCATGCGGCGGGAGCAGACTTCGCGGCAGCACGCGCGATCGCGTAGTTGTACGCCGCGTGGCCAGCCGTGATGACCAATGCCGAAATCTGCAGCTGCGCTTCCATCGGAATGACAACGTGCATAGCCTGAGCGATCCAATCGATGATCGGCACAAGCGAGGCGGCGGTCATTGTGATCGCGCCGGTTTGGATGCTTGATGTGGGGTTCATGCTTGCTCCTTTTCGTCTTCGCTGAAAATGAAATCGTCGCGCTTGATGCGCTGCATTTCCCAGATGGGTAGCGGAACCATGTGGATGCCGTGACCGACTCCGCGGTGATGCTTTTCGCAGAGAATGCGCATGTTGTATTCACTGTCGATGAAGTCGGACGGCTCGTTAAACGTCGACCATGGGAAGGCCGGATGAAGCGCCCGCATCTTGTCCCAGTCGATTCCTTCGCTGTCTGCCCATTCGGCGTGCCAGTGATGGACCTCGCGTTTCTCCTTCGTGCCGCATACCCAACATGGGGTGTCAAGCACCGCGACAAGGTGATGCTTTGTCTTTCGGAACAGCGCTGACTCGGTGCGAGGCGGGTGGTCCGGGTAGAAGACCGAGAACGCCAACGTTTCCTTCTGTTCGTGTTCGTGTGCGATTTTCATAGGCGTAAAAAAACCGCCCGTAGGCGGCTGTGTTATTCAAAGTGGCATACTCCCGGGATTACAAACGCCGGAGGCAAGCGTGTTGAAACGTCTCAGGAATTTGATTTTTGGCGATGTCGATCCACCAACCCTCTCATTCACTGACGAAGAGGAGCGGGCCGTTCAGTTAGGCCGTGAGGCGCATGCCCGAGGCGACAAGAAGAACCCGTTCTCAGCAGGAACGCCGCGGCACGCCGCTTGGAAATACGGATGGGATGAGGAAGAGTTCAAGGCGGGGATGTGGTGAGGGCGTCAGGCGACGCCGGCAATGATCGGCATTATTCCGGTCTCCATCGCCTGACAGAGACGTTGTGCGCGGGCGCCCACCTGGCCGTACCACGCGCTGTTTTTCATGGCAGCAGCAGCGATTGCATATGAACCGCGCTGCATTGCGCCCAAAGCACTCTTGAAGCCGAGCAAGCCAGTCCCAGTCGCAGAGTTACCAATACCCATGTTGAAACACATGTTGGCTACGACCCGTTGACGGACATCATCCAGATGTTGCCACCACGGCAGCGCCGCGTTGAGCTTGGCCACGCTGGTTGATATGTCGCGCGCGAGAAGTTGATTCACTTGCGCATCGCTGAGCGGGAACGTCCAGTCAGTAGGAAGGGGGGAGACGTCGATGTTGTGGCCGACGCCGACCGTGTGCTTCGGTGGCTTTGCAGTATCGAGGTATGGCGTGTACCGCACACCCTCATCGCGGCGCAGCTCGGCTTCGAGCAAGACGAGGTTCATGGATAACTCCTAATGCTTGCGGTGCCTCAAAAGAAACTTGTCGCGAACAAGGACCCAAATCTGTAGACCTGTGTAAAGAGCCGTTAGCAACAAGACCCAATCGGCAATCGGATAACCCAAGAGGGTCAGGCTGGCGACTGAAACGGGAGGCGTGACTTTTGCCGCGCTCGCAATGACGTCGCTGCGGCTGATGTCTGCGAGTTGTTCGCCAATGGACATGTGGAGAAACCCCGGATGAAAAAGAAAAAGCCGCTCGATGGCGGCTACTGGTCGTGTGATTTGATGATTGACAAGTAGGCGCATTGCGCCTACCCTGAGAACTACTGGAAGCGCACTTGGCGCGGCCACCATCTCCGAGAGGAAAAACATGAACCGATTTTTTCGCGCCTTTAATGGCACTGGATCACTTCGACATGAAGTACAAGGCACCTTCTGCGGAAGAGCTTCAGCGCCTCAAGGACGAACTCGGCCTGTCGAGCGCGCAGATGGCAAAACTGTTCGGACTGTCGAGCGGACGTCATTGGCGGGGATACACGGAAGCGGGGGAGAAGCGGAGGGACATCGGAGCGCAGACGCTGTTCTTCGGCCTCGCACGCATCGAGCTGGGCGCAGAGGCTATCGACCGCGTTTTGGAACGTATGCGCCAGGCCGGAGCCACGATCGACCTGGATACAAATGGAGAGCCGCAGCCATAGCGATGTCGCTCGGCTGTGCCGCAGCAAGCGCGCACGCCGAACAAAGCTGGTTCGGCTTTGAGGCAGGGCTTGGCGTCACTTCAGCCACACCCGTTGGCGACGGCGTCTACTTCTCTAAAGGCTTCAGCCACTCGACGCCTAACGGCAGCTACGGCGGCCGCGCTGGCATCGTCCTCAATGCCATCGAAGCACCGCCGCGCTCATGGAAGCCGGGGCTGCGCTTCCACCTGACTTACTCCAACTTCGGCAAGGTCAAATGGTCATCGATGAACCCGCAGGACGCGGCAGACTTCTCAAATGTCGGCCAGCAGGGTGGCTACAGCGTCGTCACTCAGTCTTGCGTCGATAATAATTGCGGCGACTTTCGCAAGTTCGACAGCACCGGCGGCATGCAAGCCATCTCATTGACGTTTGAGCCATATTGGGATCTCGGCTCTGGATGGCAGATCGGCGTCGAAGCTGGGCCGGCGCTCTACAAGAGCACGTGGACGGCAATTGCCACCGCTCAGTCGGACGGCATTTTCGGGCCTGCAGGGACTCAGGAAACGCTCACGCACCCGCCGCGAATTCAGCTCGGAGCGCTGTTCGGCGCGTCCATCGCCAAAGGTCCATTCTCGGTGCGCGCAAACTATCTCTATGCACCGATCGGAGCATGGCAGGGAAAGAACGTGCCGGCGGGCATCAAGGGCGAATTCATGCTGTCGGCGAACTATACATTCTGAAAATCTCGCCGATGGACCTAGCGTGTCTGTGACGCCACGTCATTGTTACCGGTTGATTGAAGTGCCGGAAAGACATGCCATAATCGCGGTCGACCAAGTCTGGTCGGGAACCCCGTTTATGCGGGAATGACTTGGCGCGAGTTTTTACTAAATAAAATCAACCGCCTTTTAAAAAACCCCAGAAAATGGACCCAAAAGATCAATTTCATAGAGACGGCTTTGCCGTCCTGCCTTCTGTATTTTCCAGTGAAGAAGTTGACGCGGTATTGGCCTCAATCCGGGCAAAGGTTGAGGAGCGTCCTCTTTCAATTCCGGTCGATGTGGTCGAACACGGGAAGCGAACCGTTCTCGGACTTATATCCGATGACGAACTCCGAAACGGTCGCGTCAAGATAAACGACCTGCATCTCGAGATGGAAGAAGTCAGAGGCTTGGCTCTTGACGACCGAATTCTCCCGGTTTTGCGCGATTTGCTAGGCTTCGCCCCCGCCCTAGAAGGCAGCTTGTATTTTGAGCAGGGAAGCGCCCAGCCGGCCCACGTCGACACCCTGTATCTCACGCCCATCACCCATGGCCATCTAATTGCCATCTGGGTCGCCCTGGAAGATGCGCATGAAGATGCTGGCCAACTCGAGTACTATCCGGGCAGCCACAAGATCGAACAAATGCGCTTCAGTACCGGTAGCATTGCCAGCGTGCCGGCGGAGATGGGCGAGTGGCATGCCTATATGGACCGCTCTGTAGCTGAAGCTGCGCTGACAAAAACTCGCTTCTCCGCCAAGAAGGGCGACGTGCTGATTTGGCATGCCCACTTGCTTCACGGTGGCAGCCCGATCAACGACAAGTCGAAAACAAGAAAATCGCTGGTTTTCCACTACTACTCAGAACCCGACGTCATCACTTCAGGCCGGTCGCTGGTTCCGAGCGGATGCGGTTTCTGGATTGATCGAGCACACCACACAATCCCGCCAGAAGTCGTCGAACAAATCAATTCGATCAAAGCTTCACAAGCCGTTGAACTGGTTTAATCGTCAATTTGCAACGGCTGCTTGAGCGGAGCAAGTCCGGATAGTGATTGGCCAGGAAGTAAAGTAACGCCCCTGTCAATCCAGGGGCAATACTTACTCGGTATTGGCGACCGTTTCATGGGGAAACGTGGTGTAAGATTTACGGTTCTAGAGACCCACCATGAACAGAAAAAATAGCTTCGACCTGATACGCCTCATTGCAGCCATCGCGGTCCTTCTGAGCCACAGTTTCCCGCTGTCTGCCACCGCCCCATCAGAACCTGTCGCTGCTTTTACGCGTTACGGATCAGGCGGAGAACTTGCTGTCGACGTTTTCTTTGTCATCAGCGGCTATCTCATTGCTGGGTCTTACTATCGCAGTTCCGGGGCGGTCGAATTTATCGTCAAGCGATTGCTCAGGCTTTTCCCAGCGCTTTTCTGCGTGGTCCTGCTCAGCGTATTTGTGCTGGGCCCGATTCTGACGCCGCTGTCTTTGCATCAATACTTTACCCACGCGAAGACGGCCGATTATCTGCGAACCCTGCTTCTGGACATCAGGTACGAGCTGCCTGGTGTTTTTGCGACAAACCCCATTCCGAACGTTGTGAACGGATCGCTCTGGACGCTCCCGCTAGAGGCGTTCATGTACCTTCTGGTCGCGGTCGCAGGCATAACGAGATGCCTGAATTTTCGCGGCTGCGTGCTGATAGCGCTGACATTCGCATGGCTGCACTTCGCCGTCCCGTCGACGGTTTTCACGGATAACGGCGTCGTCCTTCGGGTCATGCTGTATTCCCAGTTGATGCGACTGGGCATTTTGTACTTCATCGGCGCAGCTTTCGCATTCGCCCCAGATCATTGGGTCAAGAACAAGGAAGTGCTGTTCGTATCGATTCTGGCGTTCGCATTTTTCGCTCAATCATCGATCGCCGAGGTAGTGGCCATCATCACCTTGCCTTTGATCTCGCTAATCACAGCCCAGATGCATTCAAAGGTCTCCGCAGCGATCAGTAAGGTAGGCGACGTATCCTATGGCGTCTACCTTTACGCCTTTCCCGTGCAGCAGACTGTCGCGCATGCTCTGGGACCACACCCGGAGGCGGCAACCATATCAATGATCAGCCTGCCGATCGTGCTGGTGATCTCCTTCGCTTCGTGGCACCTGCTCGAGAAGCCGGCCTTGACGCTCAAGAACCGACTGCCGCGCATCAAGAGAAAGCATTATGCGGTCGGGGCCGGCAAGTAACTCTGTAACGGCGATGCGCTGTAGAACGTCTTCCAGCGAGCGTCGCTGGCCGCCACCGTGCCTTGATTCGGAAACGCCGAAGCGTCCTGCGCGTTGCTGAAGTACGCAATGATGACGGCGTCGGTGCTGTCTGCGAATTGAACGTAGATCATCGTTAAATCTCCCATCCGTTCACCAGCAGCCCGTAGGTAACAACGTTGCTCGCCGAGCTTCCGTACGCCGCGTATGCAATGGTTTGCGGCGTGCTAAGCGCCAAACGGAACGCGCTACTGGTGCCACCGACGCCATTGCTGTTGCAGGCTATGTCATACGCCCCCGTACCTGCTGTCGAAGAGGCTAGCAGCACATGACTATTTGACGAAATAGAGTTGGTGACGGAAATGCTACCCGTCATGAATGCCGCAGTCTTCGGAACCGACGCCGTCGTGAACGATGTGTAGCTAGTGAGGCTGGTGGCAGAAGTTGTTCCGTTCAGGAACAGCGTCGATGCGGCTGCGGTTGCGCGATTAGTCACATTGAACGGCGCAAATGCGTTGACTGTCGTGCTAATTGGTACGACTGCGAGCAGCGACGTCGCGGTATAGCCTGACGGTGCGTTTGCCTTTGCATATACGGTAGGGGCTGCGGCCGATCCTTCGAGCGTACCGAAAATCGTCGTTGCGCCTGTCGACGGATTGTATCCAGCATAAACAGCAACGATGGTTCCGGCTGTCGCACTTCCCGTGTCCATCCCGCCTGCGCCTGCTGTGCTGGGCGTGAATGTTTGACTAAAGCCGGTAAGTCGATACGTCAACCCATTCAACGCAGTCCCCACGACGATCGTGTCAGCCGTGAAAGTGACAGACGTTGCTCCGCTAGCAGCGGATGCCTTCAAATTCGAGAATTGCCCAACGATCGCGGGAATCTGAGAAAACTGAACCGCGTGTGCGCTCTGCGTGGCAGGAGCAACCTGAATCGCTGCGCCAGTACACTCAACCAACACCCACGAAGTGATGTCCTGACGCCAGATCAGGTTAGCTCGGCCACTTGCGACTAGTTCGCCCCCCTGGAGCGCAGCGTGGGCGGCTCCGACAACAGGCGATGCGCTGATGGTGCCGGGGTTAGGCGTGAACGTGGTAGCGCCGGTATTAGCGGCCTTGATCTTGACCCACAGATCCATGTTTTCCGTCACCGTAGTGACGGGGATCGGGAACGATGCCTGAATTGTGTTGGCAGACCCGCCGTCGACGCCATAAGCGAGGTTGCCGCTCATGATCGACTGCAACATGCCGGTCGGCAGGATTGGCGCCGCGGAGTATTGGCTGATATTCGACGACGTCAGCGACGTGGCGCCGAACGGCACGGTCACCACCCAAAGGCCAATCCATCCAGTGTCCGGCGATGGAGTTGCCTGCGATCCAGTCGTTGCAGCTACGCCTGCCTTGATCTGATACGCAACGATGCCATCGCGGAACGTGTTGCTCGTAGCACCGCTATTGTTCGGTCCCGACCAAGGGCTGGCTGGGGTGTTAGCGTTGTAGAACTGGAGCACAACGGGCGTATTGCCGGTTGTCGGATCAAGACTGATGTCCGAATCCTGATATTGAGCTTCGATCAGATAGTTGATCGACTGGCCGCTGGTCGTCGGGGCCGCGAAGGTCGACGTGGTGTAGGTATTGAGCTGGATCCCCTGCTTCAGAATCGTGTGGCTGGTGTCGGCCGGCAAAGTTCCGCACGCCGTCGCCTCAAGCGGAGCGTTTTGATACAACTCACCGGCACCGATCTGTACCGTCATAGTCGCAGGGCTCGTCGGAGTGCAAGCCAGACCATTGATGGTGCCGCTCGTGCCCATCATGGCGGCGCACACCTTCGCCATTGCCGTCATCGCATACTGTGAGGGGGCAGAGAAGGCCCACTCATAAACTTGCTGCCCTACGTAAGTTTCAATGCGCCGCATGGCTCACCCATAAAAAAAGCCCGCACGATGGCGGGCTTGGCAAATGAAAAGAAAAAAGGCCGCTCTATGGCGGCCTAGTCATGAATTGCTGTGTATCAGTTGGTGATCGCGACGCCGATGTTCGTGGCGATCGGCCGAATGATGTTGATCAGCGCCAGAATGTCCGCGTCAGTAGCGGCCGTTGTTTCGTCGGCGAGCGACCCGGTGTACCCATGCGACAGGGGTGCGGCCATTGCAGACCACATTGGCGCATTCGCATACGCAGCGCCGGCGGAGCCGCCACTGACGAGCGGCCGGAAAGCGGTGATTAGTGCGCCAAAAGGGCATGCAATCGAGCCCATGCGCGAGACGCCGCAGAAACTCGCCACGCCTGTATTTGCACCCATGCACCCGCTGTCTAAAGGTCGCGCCGGCTCGAAGATGATCGGCGCGCGTCCCGTCAGGTTCGTGAGCGCCGTAACCATTGCCGGTCGGGTGCCCTTCGCACCGAAGATCGCGAGCTTGATACGCGCGATGTAGCTGGCGTCGGTCTCGTTGGGCTTGCGCGGCAGTGATGTGCCGAGAAAGTCAGATGCCCAAATATCGATCCAGCCACCTGTCGACGTATCCAGCCGGGTCTGTGCCCAGAAGAACATCACCAGCAGGTACATCGTCGCGAAAACAGACGAAATGCCGGTCAGCAGCCCTGTAATGATGGGCGACTCGCTCCAGTCGCCAAACCAGCCGCGCGGCAGGTAAGACTGGAGGCGAGAAAGAATGTCAGACTGATCGCCTGTAGCCATATCAAGTCACCACAATTGCGCCAGGCGCGAAGGACTGTTGATACGTGATCGTCAGATCGGACGTTCCCCCATTGACAAGAACGGCCGTCACATTGGTGACGCCCGCAACGGCGTAGGCCTGCGCCGCGATGCTTGTGTACGGCAGCGTCGCGCCAGATGACGTGGTGTCGATGCTTTCGATATAGGTGTTGATCGCAGACTGCACCGCTGCGGCCACGGTCGAGTGCGTGTAGCTGCTGGACGTGGTGATGGTGAGCGAAACCGTGACCGTAACCGGGATTGGCGCATGTACGCCGTAGGTCACAGTCAATGGCCTGACTGCCTCGATGGCATTCGATGCATTCTCCAGTTCGGTCGAGGTGGCCGAGCCGCTGCCATCGTTAATGATGGTCGTGAAGTACCCGTATTGCGTCGATCCGTTGTACTGCGTGTTCTCGGCAATGATGCCGGTCATGTTGCTCTGGACGCTCGCTATGGCGTTCATCACTGCGAGCAATGTTGCGGCCTCGAGACTCGCGATGTAGAGCACGAATCGGGCGCGCGCAGCAGCATCGGTTTCGGCAGCCTCGCCATTGATGACCGCAGCACTGTTGGTGACGTAATCGACGCCCGAAATGGCAGTCCCGAGCGTGTTGAGCGCAGCGGCTGCGACATTTCCTGTCGTTCCCGCGGTCGTGCATTGGACCGTAACGTTCACACTTGCCTGACCGGCTGGCAGGATGTACCCGTTGCTGGACGCGCTATAAGCCGCATTCGTCGTGTCGACGATCACCTCGAACATCACCGCGCCATCGTTCGTCTGCACAACTGCACCAACCGGGATGACTGCCTGGTTGGTTGGCGTGTAGCGGGCGAAGGTCTCCTGTGTGCTGGCGGAGACTGCTGGCAGGCGTGCGAAATTGAACTGCGCAAACCATGAATCAAGATCTGTACCGTTCGACGTAGCTGCCCGCGTGAGCGCAGCAACTTGCAGAATCAGGCCTTGCAACCACAGAGCGACGCCACCCATGGCTTCCGCAATCGCACGTAGCACCGAACCAATAGTGAAGTCGATCAGCGATGTCGCGGAACCTTGAACGGCTGCCGCGAAGTTCGATACGATCGATGAGAACGATTGTGTATTGAGATTTGCCATCGATCAGGTATTGACGTCGAATTCAAGAAACTGCGGCGTCGCCGTGTTGGCGTCGGTGTACTTGATACTGGCGCTTACGGCGTTGTTGACCTGCGTCAGCTCGATCGTGGGTGAAGGCGATTGAGCGACAGCCGACTCAAGCAACATCTGCCCGCGTATCAGGGCACGTGTAACAGGCACATTGCCGGGTGAGCCGACTTTGCGCGGCACGCCAGCGCCATAAGTCGGATGCCAGGTGTAGTCGGGCGATGCGATCGGGTTGCCGGAGGCATCCGAAAGAGCCGGATTGGTTAGAAGGCGCCGATAGACGCGCTGCGTGCCAGTAGTCGGCTGATCGGCGAGCAATAGGTCGCCAGAGGCGGAGACCGAAAGATCGCCGCCCCAGTAATGATTGATGTCCACCATCAGCCGCCTTTAACAGTGCTCGTGAGTTGCCCACTTCCCATCGTCTGATTGGGCGTGCTGGTCGGTGTGCCGGGTGTCGTTGACGTGTGCGTGTGCGCGTTGAAGAACGCAACCATTGCTGACGTGACAAAACTCATCAGGCTTTGACCCGTCGCACCTAAACTGATCGATGGAGCGGTCACGGATGCGGTGCCAGTGGCGGTCACAGAGGCGTTGGTCGCGCTAGTGCTGGCATTCCCAGTCACGTTGGCCGTCATGTTTCCAGCGACATTCGCGTTAAGATTTCCCGCAGTGCTTACATCGATGTCGCCATTGGTTACCATCTTCACGAATGAGCCGGTCTGATGAACTGCCCATATCTCTCCAGATGGCACCGCTATTGCCTTTTGAGCAACTGAGAAGACACGCGCGACAATCGTCCCGCTGCTGAAGTCGCCGTTTTCATAGACGACTAGCACCTGATCGTCGATCTGCGGTCCAACAGCGAAGCCCCAACCATTGCCGATACCGATCGCTCCGAGGGGCATCCAGTTGGATTCCTGCGGTCCAATTTCGGGATCTTCCGGCTGAAGCTGCACCTTGACAGCGTGATTCGACGCGTCGTAACTACTGATCGTCGCGAGGCGAGGTAAGGCGAAGTCATTCGTCGACATGCGGGCCTGCTGACGAATGGCATTGGCCAGGCGTGCACCGCTCATACAACTACCTCTGAATTAGGCGCATGGTTCTTTGCGCTAACGGTCATTGAATAGCCGCCGTCAAAGCTCATCGAGCGATTTATGTTGTCAGGAAAATACTGCTGATCGAAAGCTGTTCCTGTCCCGTCAAACTGAATGATCGACGTGATGTCCAGATCGTTATCGCCCGGCATCGTCAGCCCTTCGATCTTCATCTCGTGCGCGACGAGCTGCTTGTACCAGTTTTGTGCGTACTGAAGCGCCTGGTCCTGAGTCAAGTTGGCAACTGTCTTGGAGTAAATCTGGCCGCCGCTTCCGATCGACGACGAGCCGACCTTGATCGTTTTAACGGACGAGGGGTAGTTGACTGTGAAGCCCTTTGCGTACTTCTTGTTCCACGAGCGGATCTTGACCTGTATGCCGCGGGAGACTGTAAGCGCCCGCTGCAACTTGATCGCTTCGAAGTTAGCTTTCGGCCCCGAACTTGTGCTGGCAGGCTGCCAAACGATCGGGTAGGGCGTTGCTTTCGTCGGATCTGGCGCGGGCTGAAAGTACAGCGATTGGCCGCGTACCCAAACCTTGAACCCCTCCAGGTCTGCCAGATAGTTGAGGATGTCCCACTCCGACCGCTCATCCGTCATATTGACGTGATCGATCTCGTAGTACTTTCCGACAGTCGTGGTCGTCGCGGTAACGACTGGCGTAAGACCGTGCTTCTTGGCAAGTGCCGTAGCGATCTGACTGGAGGTCTGATTCGGCCACTTCTGCGTGGTCTTTTCGTCAATAAATACTCTCGTAAGATCCCGGCCGTCGACGTCGATTGTGTTGGTAACCGGATCAATCTCGATGTGATCGACCTGCCCATATATCCAACTGGTGAGGTCGCTTGGGCTAAAGGAGTTGACGTCTTTGGGAAAGCCGATGAACAACTCGACAAACATGTCCTGCTGGTTTGAGAACCAGATGGCGTTCCGGTCGACAGGGAGAAGCGCGCCAGCGAATTTGCAACGGAACGTGTCAGCGGCATAGTACGTGTTGTTGTCCAGCTCAAAGTCGAGCCAACCCGTAATCAGTTCCCCGTTGACCTTCACTGCGCCCCGCGGTTGCCGCCCGGACGGAGAAAGGAATGCTGTCATAGATCACGAGGAGAGAATGCCGCCACTGGCGCCGTTGTTATACGGCGGGATGATGAGAGTCGAAACACCGACAAGCGTCGGATCGCTGAGGTTGTTAGCTTGCGCAATCTGCGTCCACGCACTCGGATCGCCATACTGTTTCGAGGCGACGTCAAACAGATTTCCGCCGCCGACCGTGATCACCCGGCCACTGGAGTTGATCTGACCGAGATTGGTCTGCATGCGGCCGAGCAGGGCACCGATCTGCGAATACTGAACTTGAAGCGTGGTCGCATTCACGATAGACGAGAAAACACCGACGTTTTGCAGGACTGAAACGGACGGCAGCACGCCCGCCGGAACGCCGACACTGGCGAGGATGTTGTCGACCGTCCCGATAGACGACGTTACGTAGGAAACCGCCTGGTGAATCGGGCCGAGCACGGACGCCACTGTGCTGAGTGATGCGCCTACGAATGTTTTGACGTTCGATACCGCAGTAGAAACGGAACTCATCAGGCCTGAGAGAGTACTGTCGCCCGTTGCGGACGTCAGCGTGTTAGCTGAGTTCAGATCGCCGTTGATAAGGTCATCCGCGTTCGGACCAGCGGCAATATCGTTCGGCAGTGTCAGATCCTGCAAAACTTCGCAGACGATCTTGTATGGGATGCGGGCGAAGCGGTAATCGGGCTCGAAAGTTCTGATAAAAACCGAGAACTGCAGCCTGTCCCAACTCAGCGTGATAGGCTGCGCAGTCAGAAGCATTGACTGAACAGCTTCTGCGCGATCAAGCGCAGATTGGCCACTCTGCGTTGGGAAGAAGACACCCGACCATTCCAATGGACGCGCATCACCGCCCATCGCGTCGATGACTCGTACACCGCCGACCAGCTTCTTGATCGACAGCCGCTGATCACCGCCAAACCCTATCGACTCAGGAATCTCCATGTCCTGAAACGTGAAGTCGCCGAGAATCAGTTTGATATCGCTCATTTCAGGCCCGGCATTGGGAGGCTAACTGTGTTATCGACGCCTCCCGCGTAGAGGCCAGAGCCGAGCGGGCCGGATATATAAGGGGTGACGGCTTGAGCCACTTTACGACCATCAATGTTGATCGTCGTATGGACCACCCCACTATCCTTGCTGGAACCGGACGGCACGGAAGATGAAGAATGCGAATTGCCATTCCAGCCGAGCATGTCGCCAAGCTTGCCCCATCTGCCGCTCTGCACCGAGGGATCGTTTTTGATGGCCTTGTCGAGCTTCGCTTCGTCGACTGGTTGACCTATTGACCGCAATGCGGCGGTTCCGACCTTCAGCATGTTGGTGATGGTCGGAAGCATTGTCTTGCCAAACTGGTTCTTGAAATCAGCCCAAGCTGCCGCAAAATCCTTTTCAGCACCGGACGCTGATCCCTCATACATCTTCATCACATCATTCGCGCCCATCGCACCTTTGGCCAGCTTGTAGTCACGCAGCACCTGGAATTCCTGTGCCGTCATGATGGAGCCTTGGTTCGACGCGTTTCGGTTCGACAGAATGTCGTTGACGGCCTTCAGGATGCCTGACTCAGATTTGATTCCTTTCTTGGCCAACAGTCCTGGAAGTACAGCGCCAAAGAATTGAGCGGGATCTGCCTGAATCATTGGCGCGTACTCAGGGGAAAGCTCAAACGATGTGCTTGTCGACTTCTTGCCGCCAACGGTCCCGGTCACGTGTTCGACTGTGCGACCGATGCCCAGATCCTCGAGCAGGTGCATCGTCTTGATCGGCGTACGACCTGCAACGAGGTTCTGATACAGGCTCATGAGCGCTGTACCAGCCTTCTGGCCGCCTTGCTCAATCATCAGGCCTTCCATGTGCAAGAGGCCTTCGTCTGACAGGCTGCGGAAGGCGGTTCCGGCATTCTGGGAAAAAGTGCCCAGATCCTGAAACTTTAGAAAGCCACCGGACCCAGTGACCATCTTCTCGGCGAGATTGAGGTTACGTTGAAATGTTTCCTCATTCTTGAAGCCGCCACGTCGATCGATGAATTTCAGAAGATTCTTAAGACCTTCTTCATCCATTGCGCCAAGTTTGTCGCCAAAAATGCCAGCATTTGCCTTGCCGAGCGACACCAGAGCGGGCGTGTATTTCGAGGCTTCGTCAAACGATCCAAACAAGCCGACCGATTCGGCCATCGCCTTCATCAACTCGGACTGCGAAACGCCGAAGGTCTTCGTAGCCTTGACGAATTTGTCAGCTTCGTCATTGACCTTATCGCCCAGATTCAGCGACTTGAATCGCATGAACTCGTCCTGATACTCCTTGGCGCTTTCGTAAAAGGCGTGCCCAACGTAGGCAGCGGCGAATCCAGCGGCCAGAGGGATCATCGCGCTATCGGCGAGACCCATGCCGACGCCGCCGACACCAAATCCGCCGGATCCAACGTGCAGATTGCCGCCATGAGGACCGTGCCTGCGACCACCACCGCCTGCGCCGCCACCACCGCCGGGACCTGGAGGAAGAGGCGGAAACATGCCGCCACCACCCGGAACGCGATTCCACCGCATGCCCGCAAGCCGCGCCTCAAGACGGACGGCTTCAGCATTGGCGGCTATCAACTCCCTCTCGATGCCAATGCCCGAAGGCAAAGACCCCTTAAGGGATCCCATAGCCTTTTCGGCGATTAGAGCCTGATCCTTGACGCCCTTCAGGCCGAGATCGAGTTTTCCTGCCGCTGCCGCGAGATTCTTCATGCCGACGACTTCGGCGCCCATTGCCTTGAGGCGCTTATTGACCTGCAGGGCCAACGCATCAACCTTCGCGAACTGCTCGGACAGCTTCAGCAGTTGTGGCGTGACGAGATCGTGCAGTCTCAGCGTCGTGCCGATCGAGTAGACGTCAATCATTCTGGTTTAAACTCAATGGCTTAACGGGAGGGATCAATATGGACTGGCGTTTTCGTGCGCAGGAATGGCTAGCCGACCGGTTTTCGTGGATTCAGTATCCGAAACCGCGCGTCAGAAGCGTGAGCGGACATTCGTACGGTTGGCGTGCGCAGTGGGAGGCACGACCGCCTATGAACAAAGCGTTTGCGCTGTGCTTACCGACGATGTGCCTGTTTATCCCGTATATAGGCATCTTTCTGTCGATCGGCGCTGTGATCTTTCTGTTCGCCTATTTCAAGCGCTGAACTTTTCTTAGCCGGACGCCGGCCAGCCATGCGAAGGTGGTTTTTGCCATCATCGAGAAAATGCGCGGCTTGCTGAAGTGCGCGGCAGGCCCAAGAACCGGCCGCGGCGGCATCTTGTCGGTGCCAAATTCGTGATACTCAAGCACCTTGTCGTTCGAGCCAACGACTGCCTCGTGACCTTCGACCGACATGCCAATGCTTTTCTTCATTTCGCCGGTACGCAACAGTGGCGCATCGGGCTCAAAGCCGGCGGCGACCTTGGACTTTTCGTATTCCGGGCTTAATTCCGCCCAGTCTGGAAAGGGCGCGATGTCATGCTGGTAAAACCCGATCTCGCCTTGCGCAGTTTCCTTGATCTCCTCCGCGCCAGCCTCGACCATCAGGTGAGTGATTTCCGGGCCACGAACTGCCAGCATCTCGAGATGTTGAGCAAAGGCACCAAAACTTCTGAACTCCCTCATGGCCGCACCTCGTAGGCATGAGAGTCAAAGTTGTAGGTCTTTCCACTCTCCATCTCAGAGAAGATGATCGACCAGGCGGTACGCTTCGCGTCATCCACAGCAAACGCCACATCAAACGGAATGCCATTTTTCACAAGCCATAGGCATTGCCGGATGGGTGTGGCGCCGACTATTTTTTTACTACTTCGTCTCCTTCGCTTTCTGCTTCCTGCGGGAAACGCTCCCTGATTCCCTTGTTGATCGCCTCAAAACCCTCTTCGCCAAGGCGCGCGATGAGGGCACGCATCTGCGTTTTGTTGCTCGGCGGCGGGGCAAATGCGCCATCGATCGACATCACGTAGATGGCAGGGATGCACATCACCCGGTAGACGTCGTTCTTGGCCAGATCGCCCAGCGCCTCGATCAGATCGAACTGGGCTAAAACGCCGGGCTTCTTCAGAACGATGACACGGCCAAGCGAGTCGGTTACTGAAAACTCCTCACTCGTGGCGCGCAGCACTTCCTGCGTCGGCGTGGGTGCCTCGGTGTGCGGCTTGATGGTAACTTTTGACATTGTTTAGAAGCCCACACTCAGCGGAATTTTTTTCGAAGCTTTCCAACCCACTTTCGGATTGACCTTATCCAACCCCTTCCATGCCCCAGCGTCATCCAGTTTCAATTGGACACCGGTGTACTGAAACTGGGTCAGGCCACCGCTCAATTCCTGGATGGTTTGCGTAATGACTGCAACCGGAGGGGGCAACCCGGCGTAAAAATTGGCTTCGAGCTGGGCGAAGTACGCTTCGATGCTCGAGTCCTGCCGGTCGAATTCGAACGTTCCTTCATGCCCATTGGGAACATTGCGGAAGATCGTGTTGCCAGTGATCTGCTCCGATTCCAACTCCTTCGTGCGAGCGCGTGAATCGAATGAGGTCATCCCACCGAACGTGACCTGACCAGCGACAGAATCGAAGATCGTGATCTGCGACCCGTCGCGGCCGATATTGAAACTACTAGCACCCATGCGGCGCTCCTAAATGAAAGAAGCCCCTTGCGGGGCGACGGGTTAAGCGTTGCTGACTGTGACCTGCACGGTCGAGCCGCCTTGCAGCGAGATCACGAACACGCGGACGATCGACAAGTACGTGACCTTGACCAGCGTCTGCATCAAGCCGGTTGCGACCTGTGCCGTTGGGTTGTTGGCAGCGTTCGTCTGCACCGAAAACGGAATCTGCGTCGGCGCATTAACATTGCCGATGTATCCGAGATTCAGCCAGAGATTCGACAGGAAGCCGGTGATCGCGTCGTTCACTTCCTGCCGCAGATCGGTCGTCTGCGGATTGCCGACAACCCAGCCGAAATTCGACGCCAGCGTAAGCGCGAGGAAGTTCGTCATCGACGTGTACGCTTCCGAGTTAGTCGCGGCGTACGTCGAGCAATTCATATCCGTCTGGAAGGCAAAGTAGTTTCCGCCCGGCGCCGGATTGGCGAGGTAGTCAAGACGGCCTTGTACTGCGGCGAGTGCTTCCGAATCCGCATACAGCAGGTTCTGTGTCGATCGCTGCGTGCCGATAATTCCGTTGACCGGCTTGTTCAGCGTCGACTGATTCGGTGCGAGGTTCGCGCGCATCGGCGCCCAGAAGGTGGCCGGCCCCAGTAGGCGCTGGACGTTATTGACCGTGTCCTGCCAGTACACCCAGTCACCGACCAGATCCTTGAAGCTGTAGTTGTCGACGCCGGCCGAGGCGAGCAAGGACGCGGTGCTGGCAACGTTGGTGCCAACCGGGGCCTGGCCTGCACCGAAGATGCCGTACAGAATCCCGAACTGCGCCATCGTGTTCCACTGGGTGGACGTCGAATGGTCGATCAGGTTCATCGTCAGCACGCCTGCGTTCTGCAGCGCGTACATGCCCGTGGGAGGTGTCGAATTCGTTCCGACCAGCGTTGCATCGGTTACGCCAGCAGCGCCGTCTGTGCCGCCCGAGAACGTGTAGGTGGCGAGTGCCGGAGCCGCAGCCGACGTGCCGACCGTGGCAATCACCAGTTGTGATGCGCCACGCACACCAGACTGCCCCTGATTGATCGCGTTGACGAGGTTCGTCCAGCAACCGACACCGAAGGTGTACGTGCCGGGAGTACCAGCGCCGCCGCCTGTGAGCGTAGCCGTTGCGGTGGTGTAGCCGAGTCCCGGAACGATCACGCTCGGCGAACCCAGACCCCACACGAGGTTGATGATTGCGCCCGTGCCAGCACCAGACGTCTGGATCTGCGCATTACCCGAGACCGGAGCAGCTCCGCCGCCGAGTGAGCCTGCATTCGTGACAGCCAGTGCCGTGATGACGCCAGAGGTAGCAGTCGCGGTCAGGACAACGCCGTTAGCGAGCGTGATCGTGTCGCCAGTGACGTAACCGGTACCGCCCGTGCCACCGCTGCCAGTGATGTTCGCCGACAGCACCTTGAGGGTTGCCTGAGCGATTGCCTGCGTGCCGCCGGCTGCGGGAGCGCTGATCGACAGTGCTGGCACCGAGGTATAGCCCGTGCCGGGAGTGGTGGTGCCGGGAATCACGCCGACGCCGAGGTTGTCGTAAATCTCCGACAGATAGCCGGGAAGCGCGACCGTGCACTTGAAAGTGTTCGGCTTGGTGCCGTTCGCCATTGTGGCGGTCAGCGTGTTGCCGACAACACCGGTATAGAAACCAGTGAGTGTCGCGCCCGTCGTGGCTGAGCCGTCCTTCAGCGCTGATGTGGCCGCAGTATCAGTGCCATCGGTCACGCGAACAGCGACGTTGCTGCTTTGGCCGAGACTGAACGCAACGGCCATTGCTGTCGCGAGGTCGTATTTGCGGTTCGTCACCGGGCCAAGCGACAGGCCAGCAATCTGCGGGGAACCAACGCCATAGGCGCTATTGACCGGACCCCAGGAGGCGACGCCGACTTGGCCGAGGCCATTGGTCGCAATGCCCTGCACAACAGGCGGCGGCGCAACAACCTGGACGTATGCGCCAGGCGGAAGCTGGCCGGCCAAATTGAGCTGGCCACTCTGATAGATGGGCATTTAGCGTGCTCCAGAAATGAAAAAAGCCACCCGAAGGTGACTCTGCAGTGCGAGAAAGAGGGGATTACTGCGGAAAAACTTTGTGGACGTGATGCTTGTTGTCGCCGTCCAGAACAGAGGTGATTTCGTTGGCATCGGCGATCGGGTCGCCGCGGCGATAATCGCCAAACGGATGGACAACGACCAGGTAGAAATCAGGATTTGCCGGCACAACCGGCGCTTGCTTCTCGTCAGCCATGTCGGCTCCTAATAAGTGCGTGTGATGATCGGAACGCCGTCTTGCGTCTCGAAGGTGACTTGCGTGGCAACGACAGTGGCGATCTTCTCGCTGACGGTCGTCGCGTATTCGACCTCGTAAAACAGGTCTCGACGGTATGTTTTTGCTTTTTCCAGCGAATCTGAAAACGAGCCGCCCGCAGCTTGCACGCGCGCACCATAACCATCCGGCATCGTGACGAAGGCAATCTGAGAGAACGCCTGTTTGATCGCGGCAGAAACCAGGTTGCGGGATGTAGGCTCTGGCGCCCAGACGGTTATTTGTGCTCGCTGCTGCTGGCGCTCCCACTCAGTTGTCACCAGACCGGATGTGCCCACGCGCGCAACAAGGGGCAGGACGTTTGGCGGCAAAGTGATAACTGGGCCGCTGGATGTGGTGCCCGGATACACCGCCGCAAGTAATGTCGCAAGCCCTGTGGCGATCGACGTCAGCGTGTCAGTCGCCTGCGCCGAGTAGATGAACGGCATCGAGTTCACCAGCAGCGCCAGATTGTGCGCCGTGAATGGCGATGGCATCGCCCCGCCGACTGTCACGACATTGCCCGAAGCGGTCAGCGAAAGCGTCGCCTCCACAATCGACATAACCTGCTGCTTTGGTCGATAGCGCGTGACGTTCTTTTCGGGTCCGGCAGGAAAAATGCTGACGTTGACGTTGCCAAGTTGCAGATCCTGATCGAGAGACGATGACGTTGGCCAGCCGGGATAAACGCGAACGGTTTTGCCGCAGACGGATGGTTGACCGGTGCCATTTGGATACACAAACGAGGCGCATTGCGTCGTCAGGACGTTGAGTACATCGGAAATATCACTCATGTCTGCGCCTGCATCGCCGTGATTCGCCAGCCCAGATCGGTAATTTCAGCGCTCGATATGATGAAACGGCGATTAATGTCGTCGGTAATAATGTCGGCGCTACGTAAGATCACGCCCGGCCATGCGGGTAATAGGATCGCCCACCACGGCAATCGCACGTCGCCCGGGAGTACCGCGCCGTCCTTTTCTCCCTTGGTGCCCTGGAGCACAGAAGCAGGCCACGCGGTCATTAGTTCGGTCTGGTTCTCGTCGACCGTTCCGCCATACGGATTCTCGCCCGCGGCCGTCTGTTGTTGCGGCCGGAAAATGTTCAGCGTGTTCGTGCATTGCACCGCCAGTATCGGCAGCGTTGTTTGCATGGCGGCGATAAAAAACGTCTGACCGTCGCCAATCAGGTAGTCGCCAACCTGCGTCTGCGTTCCGTCGACTAAGGCATACCAGAGCGGCTTACCATACACATTCGGCTTGCTGTACGTCATGTCCTGCGAGTTGAAGCTCGCATTCAAAGTGGCAATCTGGTTCGGCTGCGCTGTTGGTGATATGGCCGATGTCGGGCGGAAAAGATCGTAGGCCGGGCCGATACGCAATGCTGCTTTGCCATAGCCCGAGTAGATCTTTTGCTGGAGGGTGGCGGCGTCCATCAGACCACCAACGCGTTAGAGCATCCGCCGAAATTCGGTCCAGGAGGAATGCCCAGAAAGTTGCAAAGACGTCGACGCCACGAATCGAACAGGGCATCGCGGTCGCGTAACTCGTTTTTGTTGTGAGTCCATACCGCTGCGACGTCTGTATCGAGGTTTGCGCTCGTGCCGGGGATCGCATTTTCCAGCGTAGTCAGGTTCGTGAGGTACGTGTTGACGACTACCGCACCTTCGTTCTCGCTGATGTGTTGCAACCGGTATTCGAGCGCCAAATATTGGCGCATGATCCACGGCATCGGGAATACTACAGCGCCGTCGCCATACGCCGGATACCCACAAAAGCGCCGGACGTCGACCAGTTGCGCATCTGTGAAGGTGTAGGGGACGAAGGCCATAAATTACTCGAAGATAGCGCCGGATTGAAACAACTGAGAGACGAGTTCTCGATCCTTGATGGGATCGAACTCTGTGCCGGCGGAAAAGTGCTGGCTTGATCGGCCCTGCAGCAGCAGGCCATGATTCTTTTTCAGCACAAAACGCTCGGCCTTGGGTTCGCCGCTCTCAGCAACAACCGGTTCCTGCTTGGGTCTTGGCATATCAATCTCCTTTATGAAGCCGCCGCGCGAACAGCGGCTTGAAAAGGAGCCGGGATTACTCCCGGTCCCTGACTCGATTACAGAGATTCGAGCATGATGCCGCGCTTGAACGCCGACGAAGAAGCGGTCGGGATCGTTGCGGCGGTGGTCGTGATGTCGCTCGGCACAACGAAGCCGCCGATGTACGACCACGTCTGCGTCACAACCTGCTTGAGCGCGTCAAGCGGCTCACGCGTCACGTGGGCAATGCCTTCGACCACGGCAATCATGTCGCCATCGTCGGATTCCATCGCCGCGTTGTACGCATCGGCAGTGAATTCGCCCTCGACCAGCGCGCCCTGACCGCATAGCAGTGCGCGGCGAACCGTGCCCACACCGGCCAGCGTCTGAACCGGGTTGAGGTTCGTTTCCTGCAAGCGAACACCGAGCATTTCGGCGATGATGCCGCGGCGATATTCCTCGGTCGTCACCTGACCGCGGAAGAACTGCTGGAACGCCGGATCGCTGTACAGGCCCGTTGCCTGGATCGGGTCGATGTACAGGTTGTACATACCCGAGCTGTTGCTGACCGGAACGCCGTTGGCCGACATCGTCGCCTTGGCGTTCAGGATCATGTTCATCGTCAACTTGCCGTTGTTGATGTCGTTGGCCGATGAGATTGCAGCCGTGGTGGCGGCCATCACATTGGCGGACGTCGTGCTCGGTCGCAGAACGTACGGAGCAACGGCCGACACGACCGGCTGCGCTGCGGTGCCGTCTGCCACCGTCACGCTGGTGGAGAACGTCAATGTGCCAGAGACGCCACCCGGCGTGGTCGAGACGTTCGAGCCGTCAGCGGCAAAGCCGGTGAGCGAGTAGACATCGCCACCGACAGTCACATTGACCGGATTCGAACCCGACACCGTGACCATCTGGCCGGCACTATTGAACGTGGTCTGGAAGCCGCGGATGTCGTCGACAGAGATCGTCGTGCCGGCCGAGCCCAGCGTCGTGCGGACGCGGGTATTGCCACCGAGGTAAGTGTTGTACAGGGCCTGCTGGGCCAGCGTATCGACCGAGCGGAACGCCTGCTCACCCAGCGCGTAGGCGTTGCGCAGGAAGAAGTCGGCGATGGCAACGCGCTGCGTCACCACGTTCAATTGCATGTTGGCCGCGTATTGCGCGATCGACAAAATGTACTGCTCGATCGAGTAGTTTTGCGGAGTCAGGCCGCTGGTGATGTCGCTGTTGGCAGCCGGCGACATCGCGGTCGTAACGGCCGGCAGCAGCCCGGTACGGGTTTTGGTGATCGTTTCACCGATGTTCGCGGTGAACGCTTCGCGGTCGGCGATGTCACGGAAGCCAAGCTTCGCCTTGAGCGGCAGTTTGAACTGATGCTCAAGAAAGCCGGTCTGAATCGCGCTTTGCAGAGCGGTCGGGAGGTTATTCAACGGCATGGTGTGTAAGTCCTGATGAAAAGAAGGGAATTGATTGCTTTCCCCTCGTCGTCAGGACTCACGGGGTTGCGCCGTTACTGGCGCGACTTAATGCTCTTTGATGCTGATACCAAGACGCTTCGCTTCTGCCTTGCGCTCTTCGGGCGTAGCAGTGCGTGCGTCAAACGGCTTCGGTTTTTCTTTTGCGGGCGGAGTGCCGGGGTTGCTGGAACTGGTTGCTTCCTTGAACAGGTACGGCTTCGCTTCTTTCAGCGCCTTCAGCATGTCCTCAGCGCCGACGACATCGCCTTTTTCGTCGATCTTCACTGCCGACAGATCGGCGAGTTTCAGACCGTCAAGGTCGACCATGCCAGCCTTGATGGCTTCGGCTTTGAGTTCTGCGCGGATGATGCGTTGATCGGCCGCTGTATGCGTTTCCTGGACCTTGGCGTCGGCATCGCTGGCAGCTTTCGCAGCCTTGGCGTCAGCTTCTTCCTGTGCCTTCAACGCCTTGGTTTCGGCTTCCTGAGCCTTCCTCTCGGCATCGTTGGCGCGCGTGCGGTAGCTGGCGTTTTCCTGCCGCAACTCCTGCACGTATTCGCGCGAAAACACTTCCTTGCCCTGAACAGGAGCCACAACCGGTGGAGTTCCACCGCCGCCGGCTGGATCGTCACCTTCAGGCGACATCAGGCGGGTTTGCAACATCAACTGGCGAAGCAGATTAGGCATCTAGCCCTCACAAAAGAAAAAGGCCGCATCGAGCGGCCATGGTTGATATCCGGCATCAAGCCGGGGTAATTCGGTTATTCGTTGATCTTTGCCTGCACCTGAGCAGCAGCGTTGCGCAGCGCCATGTCGGCATCGGCCAACAGTTTTTCTGCCTTAACATCTTCGATGTCGTACTCGGCCGCCAGTATCTTGATCGCGGTTTCTCGACTGAGGAGTGCGGAATTGCACAGCGTATGCAGCGTAGTGGCGCGATTCATCATGTCGGACATCGTCGGCGCGAACCATGCCGGCCAGCGCAACGTAATGCCGCTCTTGTGATCGATCTTGCCAACCGGATCACCGTCCTTGAACGTCAGCTTGAACAGTTGCGAGGCCTTCGCAATCATGCAAAGTAGTTCTCCCAATGCGCCTTCGCCATAGCTGATTCGCAACCGGTCAGCCAGATTCACCAACGCTTGTTGCATGAGCTCCATCGCGCGACCGGACTGCGCCGATGACATCTTTTCGGGGCTTGTCTGATTGCCGTGCATCGTTTCGAGAGCGATCTCTCGCAGATGCTTGACGTATTCGAGGACGGCAGCAGCGCCCGTGCCGTTGATCTCGAGCAGCTTGGCGTCACCCTCAGCGCCGACCTTGATCGCATTGGCGGCACCCTTGACTGCCGGGCCGTTCTCGCCGTATGCGGGCTCCTTGATAAGCAATGTCGGATCAGACGTGTATTTCAGCCCGCGACCAGCCTGCGAGAGTTGATAATCGATCTCGATCTGCGTGTCGATCGCTTCATTGGGGAACGTCGGCTTACCGTCAATGGCATCGCCGCCAGGCAGGTTCTTTACCCACACGACAGGCACGAATCCGAGTTCGTGTTTGACCGTTTTGTCTTTGTCGAGCGCTGGCACCTGATTTTCGTCGGACACCTTCCACGGCACAAACCATGATTCCGCCCCGTCACTCCAGACGCGCTGAAACCAGAACGTCGCGCCTAGATCCTGTGCATTGATCTCATATCCTTGAGCTACAAGCGCCGATCCGCTTACCTTGTACTTCTCAGTCACGTCCAGCAACGTGTCTGGCGCCCTCGGATTCCATCTCGGCGTCAGGTAGTCTGTTCCCATTACCTCAAAGAACACACGCTTTTCCAGCACCCTAAACAGAATCGCCACGCTGCCGACGCTACCCTTGCTGGTGGCGTCGATCATCAGCTCGTTGAGCTTGCTCTCTTTGATGAGGCGATGCAGGGCGAGCTTCTGCTCCTCGTCCTTTAGCTCGACCGAAGGGAAATGTCCTTCAGAGAACAGCAGGGATACGGAATCGTCGACTACCGTGCGGCAAAGATTAGAACGCACGCACGGGCGGCGCTTACGCAAGGGGATGTACTCCTGCGCGTCGTTCTGCTCCTCATCAAACGCATGCTTCAGTTCGTCGTAAATCGTTCCATCCAGCACGCGCTGAAGCACCTGCAGGCGGAATGTCCGGTCGGGAAAGTCCTTGTCCCGCGGAAAATCTTTCTGGAGGGTTTTGAACATATCAGCGATTCATGTGTGGGAGATGGACAACTTGTGTTGCAGTGCCCTTGATGCTCGGCCATTCGACATCAACGCAGTAACCAATTGCGGTCGTGATGTGCTGGTACTTGTTCTTCTGGTCTTCCTGAAACGTTGAACCTTCCTGCAACTGGACCGTTGCAAGTCCCTTATCGCACCATTTGGCTGTGGTCGGATTGACGAACAGGCTGCGCGCGCCCTCAGCCGTGCAAATCTTGGCGCGCACTGCGTTCTGTCGATCCTTGATGGCCGGCGCCGCCGCTTTGACCTTGCGCGTAAAGCTCCAGCCGTTCGCCCGTAGCACGCCTTCAATATCGGTATAGTCAGACGCGTGACCATGTTTTTCGCCAGCACGTCCGGCCGGATCGCCATAGATCAACACATTCTTGTTCTCGTGTTTGGCGAATTTCTCAACAAACTCTGTTGCCGACTGCTTCGATATGGCGCTGGTCAGGACAATTTCGTCGAGCAGATAAAGCCCGTTGTCGCGCCGCACACCGATCGCCGACGATAGCGGCGTAAAGTTCTGGTCGTGCATCCAAAGCAGCTGCTCATGCGGCTTGATGGACTCACCAGTGTGGTTGCGCTTGTCGTAGTCTTCGTAAATCCGGCCAGTTGCGGTTTCGAACGAAGCCTCAAATTCCTGTTTGAACTGCTTGGCCGACATCGCGCGCTTCATCGCGGTAATGACGTCGAGCGGAAGTATCTCGGCAGACTTCCAGTGAAATACCTTGAAATTCGGATCGTCACCGCTCTCTGCTTGAGCGCACAGGTCGTAGTAGTGATTCAGACCATCCGGCACGCCCAGCAACCAGCACCAGGCCCGATAGTCAGGCATCGTCGGATTGACTGTGTTCAGCGCTGGAAGAATGTTGGCTTCCCACGCATCGGGCTTGATGTCGGCGAATTCGTCAATGCCGCCACCGGTCCACGGAATACCTTCGATCCGTTGCGGCTTATCCAGCCCGATAACATGAATCTCGCTGCCGTTGTCCAGATAGATGATCAGATCGGACTCAGACGGGCGCCGGCTGTGCATGCAGCACAGGGCGAACGCCTTCAGATCGTCCCAGAAAATCTTCTTTGCCTGTGCATGGGTCGGCGCCGCGGCGAAATACATGCCGGCATAGGCGTAAGCCTGCTTCATCAGGAACCGCTTGAAGCGCTCGGTCTTTCCGCTACGGCGGCCCGCGGGCACTAACGGGAAACGAATTCCGCTCGGAACTGCGTCAAGCAGCGCCAACTGCACGGGGTGATCCTTGAGCGGATACCAGCGCGCCAACTGCCGGTCCAGCATCAGATTGCCGGTGGTCATGACGGGAGCTTCGATATCAGTTCAGCCAGCAATTGAGCATTGGAGTTGCCGCCGCCTTTCTCAATCGCAGCCAGTTCGGCCTTCCGCCGCGCGATCTCCAGAGCTTTGATCTCTTCGTCGAGACTCTTGCGCAGCCGATCGTTCTCAAGCCGCAGTTTCTCGGCAGCCAGCGCCTTCCCGTCGTCATCGCGCTTGTCGTTGTAGACGCCGAGAATGCGCGAAACGTTATCCAGGGCTCTCAAGCGATCGTCTGTCAGAACTTTCAGGCCATCTTTGCCCTGATGGACGCCGGCATAGAGTCGCCGTGCGGCGCCTGTTAGCCGACGCGTGTCATGCACATGGATCTTGCCGTGACCATCGCCGCCGCATTCAGGGCAGAGTGGATTGGGCTCCCGCTTGTGATCGAAGCCGAAGCCACCTTCGCAGCTAGGCAACGGTTTGCCGTCATCCTCGGTCTCGCGCTGCGCCTTCTCGAACTCGCCGTGCGTCCACTGGTATCCAAACTCAATGCCCCAGCAATGACGGCAGTTCTGGCGACGATACTCGACAATCTCGTTGACATCGACGTTTGCCAGATCCCACCAACGCTGCAGCACAGCTTCGGGCGAGATTGCCGTATTGCTTGCCAACTCCTTCCGGCGCTCTGCCAAATGAGCAACGATGTCAGGTTTTGTCAGGTTCTCTTGGGCGATCGAACGCGCAGTGCGCTCGCTGTACCCCGCTCGAATCGCCGCCTGCGTAGCGTTCAAGTCAATGAGGTACTCGTCTACGAAGCGGCGCTGCTTGTCTGTCAGCGCCATAGTTGTCCGCTTATTGGAAACCTGTGCCGTATCGACTCAGGGTAAATGAGGCACAAATATCCTAAATAACTCTTGACGAGGCACATTGTGCCGCATATTATTCAGTCATGCCGCTGCACTTGCAGAAGGCGAACCCCGGAGAGTCATCATGAACGCAGCTCAAGTCGCAGCACTCAAAGACAGCATCCTCAGCATGGCAGCCGCTATCAAGGTTGACCGCAACTCTCACAACATTCGCATCCTAAATCGCGCATGTGGTGACCTGCTTGAGGCTACTGGCGAAGTGTTTAGCTGCGGCGAGTTCATCAATCTGCAAACCGTGAAACTTGTCAGCGCGATGGAAAAGCACGAAGTCAATGCGCGCATTCTGCCGACTGGGCTGATTCTCGCTGAAGAGCAATATGCTGGCGAAGGCTTCCCGGATGCAGCCTGCGAACTCTACGGCCCTTACTGGACCGTGGTCGAGCCGACCATGTCTGCTGTTCGTGAATGGCTTGGCTATTAATCGGAGCGAAGCCATGATCAAGCGCACTCAACAAGACTGGTCAGTCGGCAGCATGGTGAAGGTCGGCTTCCTGACCCTCGAAGTGAAAGCAGCGATTGCCACGCCGGGCGACTTCAAGCCCGACGCATACATTCTTATCAACAATGCGGCCACGCAGCTTTACAAGTTCGTCCCGCACAATGGCATCGAAAAGATTTCCCCTCTCGAAGCCCGCGAGTTGATCGCCGATTCGTGGGTTCACGCTGACCGCGTCGCAGCTCAGGCAATTGAACACGCCAAGCAAAGCGCGAAAGCTATTTCTGACATCAACGAGATCATCTTTAAATGACACCTAACTCAGACAACTACGACCCGACTCCTGAAGCCGTCCGCGCCCTTGTCGACCGTATCGGCAAATCGCAATTCTGGATTGCGACGACGATAGGCATTAGCGAACGTCGGTTGCGCTATCTCATCGCTGGATCGCGCGAGGTTGAAGGCAAGGAAACCGATGTCAAGATCACGTATCCAGAGCAATTCGCGCTGGAGTGTCTCGCGCAAGCTGCGGAGACGCTGAATCAGGATCGCCCGCGCACGGTCAAGTTTGATCGCCCGACAACATCCGTTGACGCAACGGGTAAGCGAGCAATCAACGTTAAGGTGCGACGGTCTGGAATCGATTAACAGTTGATGTGGGCGGCGACAGTCCCGCAGGTCATGCCGCCTCCAACATCCCCACATCGCACCGATGCCGCTCGATTTCGCCGTGATCCTTGTGGTGGACGATGCAGCACATATCACGGCCAGCGCGGTATCCGTGGCCTGCGGCGTAGGCATCCTGTGCGGCGAGCGTCCGGAACGACTCACAGACGACACCAGGCAGTTCCTTCACGCCCTTGGAGTGGACATGGCCGGTGTACCAGTAGCGATGCTTTGTAGCGCCCCAGTCTTCAGCACGATCGCATGCCATGATGCCGCCGAGCTGTTCGTGCTTGGCTGTGTCGCCGTGCGTTGAGCCGAGCAGCACCTTGCCGAACTTGAAATACCAGAACTTGGACGGGCCTAGATCGACCTCAACGCGCGGTTCGCTCGAGAAGTAAGCCGCCAGCGTGAAGGCTAGCGCCCAGATGGCTTGCGGATCGTGATTGCCAGGAATGGCTTTCACGATCACGCGAGTGTGCTTCTGCAGCGCGCGAAGGATTGCGTGGCGGTATGTCTCGATACCGACCTGCAACACTTTGACGAAGCGCGAGTCGACGTCGAGTTGATGCCGATGCGCCGGCGTCTGGTTGGTTTGATCGTTCATGTGGTACACGTCGCCAAGAAGCAGCAGGATCGCTGTCTCTGCTGGCGGCGCAGACGCTACCAGGCGATCAACTGCGCCGAGCGTCAGCTTGCGACCGATTTCCAGATCAAAATCGTTGCCACATTCCTTAGCCCACGTGTAAAGGCCAACATGAGGGTCGCCGAACGGGTACACGGCAAGAATGTCCGGCTGCGAGTAGGCCGGTGCCGCAGTAAGCGGAGCCATTCCCTGAACCGATTCCGACAACACAGCAATCGTTTCGCGGGCGATTTCCTCAGCCCGATTGCCGTCACGCTCTGTCTTTACCCACTGAATGGCAATGCCGTCTTCAGTGTAGGCCGTCGACACGCCCTTGACGCGGAACCCATCGGGCACCGTATGCGTCATGTCGTGCCGCGGCGAATAGCCCATCTTCGCCGCTCGCCTTTCCAGCGACTGAATCGCGCGGCTCACATTGCTCTTGTGCAGGCCGAGGTGCGGAGCGGCTTTCGCTGCGCTTCCGTACTTCTCGATTGCTTCGAGGAATTCTTTCTCCCGGGCATCGGCAAATTCACGCAATCGCGGATCAGGTTGTCGTGCCACGGTTTCCCCTTACGAACTTAATTGTGCTTTGAATTGAATGCACCAGCCATCTGGCGGCACTTCTGGCCACTCGACCTTGCTCAGGCCTGTTGCCGGGTCATACACGAAATTCGGTGGCATCAAGTGGCAGCGCAATCCTTCAGCGCGTGTCGACTCAACTGCCCGGCAGTTCTTGCAAATCTCCGTGCGCTCGACGACTACCTCAGTCTTCTTTCTAGGCATCGGTCGCACCAATAAAAATAGCCGCGCGAGACGGCTAAAACTTGACGAAGGGCCAAGTAGGGGGAGTGGCGAGGATTACCGCGCTCGGCCCGCATAGCGCCATGGCTTCCTATCGGAACGCGCGACCGACTCTGTTTCACCCTCAATGGAAGGAACTGGCATGAGGGTAGGCGCCACCCAATCCAATTCCGTACTGCGCCTTCCATTGAGAGGACTGGTTACGCCAGTCACGCGGCCGATTATTACTTCGGCGTCGTGTCCGCCCCAGTGACGCGAACGGCCCAACCATTTCAGCCGCTCCAGTGCTTCCGCAAAGCTAGCGGGGTGTCACAGAGTAGAGGGCGGCCGGCGCTGATCCCCGGCATTAGGCTTTGAGCGGCTTGGTTTGTTTCTTTCGAGCCCATGAGAACCAAGACCTGGGATACACCCGACGCCTTGAAGCCATACCGCATCTATCACAGCGCATCAGCCTGCGCATTCACCCTCACGACTGGCGGCTCAACCCTTTAAGGTGGGCTCGTGCCAGCGACGCGTACTGGCATACGCGGAGCCGCCATGCGTGAAGATGCTCTAGGGCTACCGAATCCGGCATTACGCCAACTAGTGATGCCCTTGAGATACAAGATCGATATCGAAATAGCGATATCGAAGAAGCTTCCGTCGCCCGTGTCATGCTGCCGAGCCAATCGGCTGACGGCGGAAGCAGGGGATCAATCCACGCTTGACGCCAAGATAACTGGAGGATCGATCGTCACGCGAATCTGGTCGCCAGTGGCTTCCAGAGATACCGTCCGGCCGTCCGCGATGTCCTTGGCGATATGCTCGATAGCGCCATCGATCTTGTCCCTTGCTTCATCAGCGGTCATTCCGATTCTCCAAGCAGCATGTCGCACCAGGCGGTCAGAACTTGCGCGCAGGCCAAATGTCAATTCAGCGCGAGCAGTGGCCCAAAGGTGAGTGTTTCCAGGAGCGGATTCACTTCGTCAGCGCCCTCAATTCATCCAGGCGCGAAACTAGACTCGCCTTCAGCGCCTCATCAATCCGCATGCGCTGCAAATCCTGTTCGATGCTGTCTATTAGATTCTGTGCGTTATTCATAGAATTCTGGCCGGTCTCCCGGCAAGAGCCACATTGCATGGCTGCGGGCGGGTTACGGCTCACGAACGGGCCGCGGCAGGGTAAATAGTTCTTCGGCCCGCTTCCTCGCTTCGCTCCAGTCTTCACTGGACTTTCGCTTGAGCGTCAGAATCGGGCGCTTGGCCTCTTGCTGGACGTGCCGTTTCTCGCGCGCCTGCTTGGCTGCATAGACGTTCTCAGGATTGCCGTAGCAATTAGAGGGAAGGGCAGTTGAGCGCATGGCGGAGAAAAATAGAGCCCCGCAGTTTTCACTGTCGGGGCTTGTTTTCGGCTAAACGCAGTAATTCAGCCTTTCAGGAATCATAGTGAAAATGGGCAAAAGTGGAAACCACTACGTTGGAAACCTTAAAGGTTTCCGGTCAACATACGGTGATAGGCACGATGTGTTTCAGTCCGAAACGTCTTGAGCATCTTGTAGAACGCTTGGGTCGTGATGTCGAATTCGTCCGCCAACAATTTCACCGGACGCACGCGCGCGAGGTAGTACAGGTAGAACGCCTGCTTCGGTCGACCTTCGGGCATCGCCAGGAGTGCGAGATTGAAGTAGCTCGCGCTTGCGCTCAATTCAGCATCTGGCACTTCTCCGCCCGGCAAATTCTGGAGGCGCACCAATAGATTCTTCGGAACTGGAGGCGCAAACAGCTTGCGCGACCGGTGCCATGATGACCATTTCTCGCAGAATTCATTGATGCGCTGGTCTTCGCTTTGCGCAATGACTTTGCCTTCGTTGACCACATCCATTTGAACCCCGCCGCGATATGTAGTTGGAACCACCAAAGAGAGCACAACTGGTTGTGTAATTCTACCAAAAAATCAGTACACCTACAATTATTAGGTGTTGTCAATCACCTATTTTGCGGATCAAGTAAGCGCCCAGTTCGCCCAGTCGTTCCATGCCTCCATGGGCGTAACTCCGAATCCAATTTGACCAGCGCCTTCACAGGAATAGCAGCGCTTCACATGCGCGTATCGGGGCGATAATTTTCCGGACGGGCTGCACCGTTTGATATGTGGCCGCTCTACCTCAAAGCTGTAGGGGATAAGCCAAAGAAATTTCCTGCGGACAATAAGTACTTTCATTCCTGCTCACTCCCCGTAACGCCCAGCCATTGATAGTTGATTCCGCTCACTTCCGCATCCGGCACAATCTGAACCGGCTTATCTTTCCTCCTACGCAGCGTAGGCGCAGCAGGGCGCGGCTTATGGAGAACCACCAGAAACACGAGTAGGCCGAGAGCGAATACACCGAGTACAAAGCCGACGAGAAGGACGCCGATGTTGATCATGGTTTCTCCTTCATGCAGTCGTCGATTGCGTATTTTCCAACGTAGCCCCCTCCGAGATTTCGGAGTCGCCCGTCAGGCATTACCTCGGCGATTACATATTTCCCATGGTAGATGTGCTGCCACCGCGAAGCGTCAAGGGCGTTGCGATTTGCCATTTCAATCGCCGCATCCCGTTCCGCTACAACCTTCTCGTAGTCGCTGAACTTTACGAAACAGCCGTTCTCGCATGGGGCGCAGCTTGTGCCGTATCGTTGGCAGGTCATGCGGCCTCCTTAGTCTCTTTGTAGTAGGGTGAATGCTGCTGCAGCCACTCTTGATACCTGCCCGTTTCCAATGGCTTTAAGTCGGTCCACCCTATGGGCCATCCCATCAACCACTCGACCCATTCCGGGTTCAGTCGGCCACCGGTCGAAGCCATAACCGCATGGTCCAATCGGTCGTTCTCGCGACTTCTGCCATCCTTTCTGGTCAGAGCTGCCTCCGAGCTTCCTTTGCTCATGCATGCTGTCGGAGTGGGCCAGAATCTCTCCCGCTTGCTGTTGCATGCCCGGTCCGACATCGCCAGATACTCCTCGCGAGATTTCAGTTTGCGAGACAACAGAAGCAGTTCCCCGTCGCTCCGATACCCGATGCAGTTGGGAGTGGGCCACAATCCAGATTCGGTCGCGCTGATGCTGGGCGCCCACGTCTGCCGCTCCCACGACTCCCCATTGCGCATCGAACCCCAGCGAGGCCAGATCTCCAAGAACTCGTCCGAGCCCTCTAGAAGTGAGGACTGGGGAGTTCTCCACGTAGACGTATCGCGGTCGAACCTCGCCAACAATCCTAGCCATTTCCGCCCATAGCCCACTTCGCTCGCCATCGAGACCGTCGCCCCTGCCAGCTGCACTGATGTCTTGGCAAGGAAAACCTCCCGAAACCACGTCAACAATTCCGCGCCACGGTCTTCCGTCAAAGGTTCTGACGTCATCCCAAACCGGGAAAGGCGAGAGTGTTCCGTCGTTTTGTCGGGCCAGTAATACGCTACGGGCGTAGGCGTTGTATTCGACAGCACAGACGGTACGCCATCCAAGCATGTGGCCGCCGAGAATTCCGCCACCAGCGCCTGCGAACAATGCCAGCTCATTCAAGCGACCTCCAATTCTTTCTGTTGTTCAATCCGCCGCTCCAGCCTGCGGGCTTTCTTGTTCATCACCTTTTTCAGTCGCTGCAAATACTCAACAGACCATTTCGCCGTCCACTGCATTGACTCGATTTCTTCTACGCGGTCGATTCCGATGCGTTCGATCAGTCCTTTCCTATATTCGACGGCATTCGATCCGAGATACCTATTGCACTTAACGCATTGCAATCTGATTTGCGGCAGAAAGAAGCGCATATGTGCAGCGCTTCCAACAGAACGAAAATGGCCGGCATCCATTGCTCCGCCGAACCGTGCATCAGGCCTTGAACCGCACGAGATGCAGCCGTGCCCCGCTAAAATGTCCCGCAGCCGCGCCACCTTGTTGACGACCGCCTGGCATTCAGCAATCCACTCGCGTCGAGTCTTGAGTTTGGCTTTGCGCTCGGCCAGTGACTTCCGTTCGTCCTTCTTGGCGCGGGCGGCTTTCTTCTCCGCGACGGCCTTGGCCCATCCGGCCGCACAGAGAGGGCCGCAGACTTTCTGCATCGAGCGGGCCGGCGTGAAGACATCCTTGCAGTGGGCACATTTGCGGGGCTTGAGTGACGCTCGGATCAAGCTTCCCTCCACATCGCCACGAACATCATCACCAGATAAACCCCGGCGCTGCCAAGCGCGAACGGCGTCGACATGCGCGGCGAGCACATGATTGCGAACAGGATCGCGAATAGTTGGCTGTTCTTCATGCGGCACCTCGAATGCCGTCATAGCCCTGTTGCGCCGGCTCGCTCCATTGCACGTTTTGCTCGGCGCCGAACGCGTACATCAACTCGACCAGATCAGCCATTTCCCGGATCGTCATGTTCCGGGTACGAGCCCCGATCACAACAAAGCCGCCGTCGATCCCCGGAACCGCCTTTTGCTTTTTGAGCGCCGCCGTGAGAACGTCTTTCCATTCTTCCGACGTCAGGTTCTGGCCGTACCATTCGACTTGGCGTGACACGTCGGCCAGCATCGCCCACATCTTTGCGTTTTGATCCAAAGACCTTGTGCGCGGCTTGATTTCACAGATAAATCCATCCGGCGCATTGACGACAGCTCGGCTTGCCATCTGACGGGCGGTGGCATGGACGAGGCGGAAGACTTGCTTGTCGCTCATATCCCCTCCGGCGTCTTCATGCCATCTGGCCACTGAATGGTGTAGGTCGTGTACCAGTTGCGGTCGGACCACTCTTGTCCGATGCTGAACGACCCTCCGTTCGATGCGGCCAACTCACACCAGCGCAGAAGCAAATCGTTCTGCTTCTGGTGGAACAGGACTTTGCTAATGGTGACTCGCTTGTCGCTCACGCTCCCACCTCACTAGCCAGATACTCCCGCGTTGCTGCGACGAGCAGATCGTCAAGCGCCGATTCCAGCGAGTAGAGGAGTTCCATTGCGGGCTTATTGCGGAAACCCTTGGCGCTTGCTTCCTCGATCTTGCGGGCGATTTGCCCGACTGCGACTACGTGTTCTGCTGAACTCATTCGCTTTTCTCCAAAATCCCGCGCCATGTGATGTTTTGGTCGAGAAGGCTGCAACCGCTCTTGTCTCGCCACACACTCCCGTCCCAGTTCACAAACCAGTCATAGATGAATCCGCAGTCGAAAATCTGGCTTTCGTAGACTCCGACGTGCTTGGGCTTAATTTCCGGCGGATACCATTCGGTGAGGGCCACGAATGCGCCATTGATATAGCGGACCTCCATCACTGACCTTCCTCCTTCTCTTCCTGATTAGCCGTGTGGGCGAGAGCGCGACGCTGAGCGTCCTGCAGGATGCGCGCGAACTTGTCGACGCTGCAGAAGATGTCTGCGCCAGCCATGATGTCGACCATCTCGCGGTGGGTCATGCCGGTGACTAACTGGGTTGGGGCGTGTAGGGTGGGCATGTCAGACTCCGTAAATGATCCACGTCACGAAAGCCACGAAAGCCGACGCGATGACATCGCAGCCTTCTACGTGACGCCAGTAGCGGTATCGGTTGCGGTATGTGCCGCAGCGAATGAGTTGTGCGCAAATGGTTGCTTTCTCTGTCGAGGTCATGCTGCCTCCCATTCAAGTTTCTTCGGCATCGCCGGAATCGTCTCGAGCGTCGCTAGATCGATGAAGGTGAAATAGCCTTCGCGGAATACTGCTCCGGTATCGATGTGGTAGACGTTGCCCAGTGCAGCGGGGCGTTTCAGAGGCGTGTGACCTACGATCACGGCACGAACGTCAGGAATGCCGGATTGATCCTCGGACGTAACGCGCATCCGATCCCACAGGCAGTGATTCGTGACTGCCTTCAGCTTGTTGTTGCTGGTGACGGCCGCGAACTTGTCGACCATCTCAGCCCACGTTTCGCCAGCGACGTCAGCATGGACGATGCCGATCATTCCGTCTGCCGTCTCAACTTCGATCGCGTAGGGAAGGGCAGCCAGTTCGAGCGCGAATTCCGCCTGTTCTGCCGGCGTCTTGCCGATCAGCCAAGCACCTCCATTCATTGCGTAGTGAGCGGCGTCACGGTGGCCTGGATTCACATAGCGAATTGCCATATCCTCGTGGTTGCCCTGCACCGCGTGAAACCACGGTTTCGAGATCCATTCGAGGCACAACTCGGAATCAGGGCCGCGGTCGACCAGATCACCGACGCTGAACAGTCGATCGCGCGAGGCATCGAAGCCCATGTTGTCTAGCTCGATTTGCAGCAGCCGGAACATGCCGTGGATGTCGCCGACAGCGAAGTCACGCCCGGCGGTGTTCTGTGTATAGCGATGTACGAATGCGTTTTTCATTCCCCGTCTCCCACTCCAATAGGCCTGTACCTGTCGTACGGCATGATGTCGCTGCCCTTATTCACTTCCCATTGACCAGACCACCTGATCGGCTCTGGCGGCCAGAGCTGGCCACCGTCTTTGAATAGCCGTTCGACCTCGTAGTAACCGTCTTTCTCTGGCGGCTCTGCACAGCTTTTCCATGGAGTGGTCATGCGGCCTCCCGTTCGTGGTCGTCCCAAAGGTGGTGATAGATACGTCCTTTCGGCATCACAGGCGCTTGAACGAGCCCTGCTGCGGCGGCAAACGGATCGGCCTTCGCTTTGCGTCGACGAACCTTCCGTTGCCACTTTTCCGATGTCGTGTACGGCTCTGGCTTTGGAGCGTTATTTCCGGGGCCGAGGGTATAAATAGCGACCGGCGATCCACCAGTTCGAAGCCGCTTACGCCAGTCAATGATGTGGATTTCGCCTTTTGGCCCTGGGTTTGCCTTCTTGATCAGGGCGCATACAGGAGCCGTTGTAAGTCCTGTGCGCTGGATCAATTCAGGCGCCGTCCCATCGGATTTCTTGAGTTCAGCCTTGATCATTTCCCACGCGTAACCAGGCACACCGCGCGCGGATTTCGGACGGGAACCCAAGCCGAGAACCTTATGAGCGTGCGAAATCACGGTGTTGTAGGGCCTATCGCCGAATTGATCCAGATAAGGCTTCAGACTTTTGCCTGTCGGCCACAAACGGCGCAGCAGCTCGTTCTGTTCGTCGGTCCAGGTCTTCATGCTGCCTCCAGGTGACATTGCTCAGCGGCATACATGTGGCCTTCGTTGGCCCGCTTGATAATCGCCTGCAGTACGACCTTGATTTCCGCACGCGTGGCCATTGCGCACTGCTGGTCGTGCAACTCGAGAGCAACACGCATCGCCTGGATACCTGCGCCATCGAACGCCCAGCGGCCAGTCCGATCAGCACGGTATTTCGCGTCCATCATTGCTTCCATCGCGGCCTTGACTTCAGGAATGAACTCTTCGCCATATCCCTTTTCTGCCAACACCAGCGCAACATTCATGGTCGACGCGAGGATGTACCAATCTTCTTCGTTGCCACGCTTAAGCATGTTTTCGAAAGCGATGTGGTAGGCGAGGCCCAGATCGCGCTGCTGGTCATCGGTCAGCGGATTAGCGTCACGACGCTTTTCGGCGTTAGCAGCGATACGCTCGATAAAGCGCGTCGGGTTGTATTTCTTTCTTGGCTTTTGACTGCGACTCATTCGAACCCCCGGCGAGTTTTTTCGGGCGTCGTGCGCGGTGCGGACACGTATCCCGGTGCCATGTCTGCGAACTTTTGGTGTTCGCCAATGAATGCGAGACGGACTGGGCCTGTCTCTCCGTTTCGCTGCTTACCAACAATGATTTCCGCTGTGCCGCGATCGGGAGAGTCCGGGTTGTAGACCTCGTCGCGGTAGAGCATCAGGATGATGTCGGCGTCTTGCTCGATAGCCCCAGAGTCGCGTAGATCGCCCATGGTCGGTCGCTTGTTCGGGCGTTGTTCGACGCCACGGTTCAGCTGGGCGAGGGCAACCACTGGGATGTCGAGCTGCTTTGCCAGACCTTTGAGGCCAGCGGAATAGCCGCCGATCTTCAAGTCTTGCCGCTCTTCGGTGCCGCCCGTCATCAGACCGATGTAGTCAACGACGATCATCTTCAGACCATAGCGGCGCTTCACGGTACGGCTGCGACTCGCGATTTCCGCCATGGACAGGCCAGACGTGTCGTCTACCAGCAGCATCATTTCCGACATGACTGATACGGCGTGAGTAAGGCGCGGCCAGTCGCTCTCAGTGATTTTCTTGCCGTCCAGAACGTGTCCAAGAGGGATGCCACCGATGCGGGCGATGTTCCGTTGGTGCAGCGCCTTGCCCGACATTTCGAGCGAGAACACCAGCACCGTGCCGCCGTCCTGCGCAACGTTCCCGGCGATGTTCATGGAGAAGGCAGTCTTGCCCATCGATGGTCGACCGGCGACGATGACCAGTTCGGAACCGCGCAGGCCGCCGCCGAGCTTGGCGTCCATATCCGCGAAGCCTGTCGAAGTGACCGAGAGCGGGGCGCCGTGGTAGCGCTCGTCAATCTCCGTCACGATTTCCGTCAGGATCGGCCCCGGCATTTTCGGCTCGAACGACTTGGCTTCCGCCAGCGGCTCGAACTTGGCCTGAGCCTCGCTGATGATTTCTGAAACCGACTTGCCAGCGCGGTTGAAGACCATTTCAGCGACTTCATCCGAGGCCGACAGCAAGCCGCGCAACTTCCATCGATCGATCACGATGTCTGCCCACCGGGCGATCCCTGCGCTGCCAGGCGTGTTTTGCACCAACGTGTTGAGGTAAGCAAGGCCGCCAACTTGGTCAGCCTTCCCGGAGTTACCCAGGGCCTCGAATACCGTGATCATGTCGGCGGTACGGCCGGCGACGATCAGCTTCGAGATGTGCTCGAAAATCATCCGATGGTCGTAGCGATAGAAGTGCGATTCCTTCAGGTCGCCAATGCGGTCGATCGAATCGTTGTCGACCATCAGCGCGCCAAGCACGGATTGCTCTGCTTCGACGGATGCCGGCACTTCACGCGCCGCTTCGATGAATTTGTCCGGTGCATTCATTTCGGAGCCTTGTTCTCGTAGTTCCCTTGCATGACCTTGTTGAAGTTGTCGGCCTTCATCAGCCAACCCAGGTCGCAGTTCATAAACTTGTCGTTCCGCCCCGTCAGGAAATCGCTTTTGGCGACGTAGGAGAAGAACCTCTCAAACCAGGCGACGGCACTCGCCTCATCCGTGGCGTGCCGACTGCCGTCTCGTTTCTCGGCTGTCAGAACCCACCGCCATCTCGCTCGCATTGCCTGCGCTTTCTTTCCCTCCCAAATTGCCGGGTAGGGCAACTCAGGCAAATGCTTTGCATACAACTCGATCAGCTTCTGGTGAGGACAATTTGCAATCCTGTCGCCAGAGGGCGATCCGACATCGTCGATCGCTTCATCTACGTCAGTAGATGATTGGTTTGTTTCTTCTCTACTCTTATCTTCTCTGTCGTTGCCTTGCGTTGCATCGCGTTGCATTTCGTCCCCAGTCGTTGCTTCACGTTTCAATTTTTCACGATGCAAACGACTGCGCTCAGTACTGCTAAGCGCGCCAGTATTGGGATTGCCGGAATCTTCGCGCTTTGGCTGACGTCCATCCCAACCCGCAATTCGACCGTCAACGACCAGCTTTTTCTCGACCATCGCTTCACAAACTTTCTTCACAACACCATCGTCAAGACCCAACAAAACGTCGTAATCGTTGCAGTCAAACGATGCAACGTTGCCTCGCGTTGCATCTGCGTTGCATTGCGTTGCATTACTCGCGCATTCAAGCAGACAGGCCCAGACTGCAATCACCGTGGCGACGTCTTGCCCGCAACGGCGCGAGACCCATTGAAATTTCGGGTCTGTTACCGTGCCATGCCACCAGCGGAACCAATCCATTAGTTACCCTTCATCAGTCGATCAAGCGTCTTGGCGCGGCTTTGGGCCTCATAGGCGCTCAACTTGCGCAATGCGTCGCTCGCCATCCACTGAAACGGCTCGCGGCTCTGGCAAAGTTCCATGGGATGCAGCAGCTCGAATACCTCCGCCAGAAGCGGGTCCGAGTGGATAGGCGTCGGCGCGTTCATGGTCAGTGCGCCAGAATCAACGTGCCGACGCTGCACAGAACAACTGCGAACAGCAGAACAACCGTGCCTCCGACAATCAATGCTTTCATGTTTAACCTCACAAGGATTCAGTACAACTAATGGGCTAGGGGTGGCGCCGGCCCTGAGACCGGCGCGTACTTCAGTGTTTCGTTTCCTGCTTTGACTGCAGACCCAGCAGTCCTGTAGCCAATAGAGCTTCGGCTACCCTCGGATCAGACTCCTGTTTCGACTCGAACTCCTTATCGAGTGCCTCCCTATCGTCAACCCCCACCCGCTTCCGGGCGTCCTGTGCAGCCTTTCGGCTAATCTGGAGCGCCTCGTCTTCTGTCATGTCATAGATTCCCCTGTGAGTTGATTACTTCTTCCATAATCGTTAACCGGGCTTGGCGCATCAGCCATTGCGAAATGCCCCGGTTCCCTGCAACGCGCTGCGTCTCGTCGATCAGTCGCGCCGGAAGATCCTGGCGGGCCTTCCCGTTCTCGTCGACTGGCTCTTCGTTCAACATGCTCGACAAGTGGGACGCCGGGATATCCAGATGCTCGGCCAACGTTCTTTGCGTCATGCCGCGCGGGTTCCGATGTTTCCAGCAGAGGCGAACGGCATCACGATAAGTTACGCAGGCGGCGACTTCCTCCTTCGGAAGGAATCGCGCGGGCGAAGGAGTGAACCCGCGCGGCTCGGCCGCTAAGGCTTGATTTGTTTCCTCATGAGGCAAGTAGTGCGTTTGCATTTGAAGCTCCCTTTTAAAAATACGATGTGGTTACGTGACGCGTTACGAGAGGCTATAAGTGCCAAATAGAGGGGACCGAAGCCCCCTTGAGGAAAATTTGAAACCTAACTACCTACTTCTGCGTATTACGTTTTGCCCGCCGTCCGCCCGGGTTGTTCTGGGCATCGTCTATGGACTTGATGCGGTCGATCAGATCAGTCATGAAAAGATCGGGACGGGCGATCTTGACGCTGGAAGGTATGCCACGTCGCTTCCAGTTCTGGATGCGCTGCACACCGCCCGATGTTTTGTCGTAACCCAACAGCTCAGCGAGCTTGGAGGGGCCGCCAAGATCGTCAATGATCTTGCTGTCGGGGTGGAGTTCGGTGTGTTTAATCATGGTGTATCAATTAAACACCATGTTTATCCCGTTGTCAAACGCTACGTGTAACAACATTTTGTTTACTTATGCAAAGATTCGGCGCATGAAAGATAAATCGAAGCAAGCGAGCGGAGAGCGGCTGCTGGAGGCCGCCAGGGTTTTGAAGGGTGCGGTCGGCCCTTCTGATGTCGCACGCCTGCTCGGCGTCTCGCCTCAAAAAATCACGAACTGGCTGTCGCGCGGGGTTTCCAAAGAGGGAATGCTGGATGCCCAGCGACTAATAGGATGTAGCGCGGTTTGGCTACAGACCGGCGAGGGGGAGATGATCGATGCATCTCGTTTGCATGTTTCTGGCAAACAGGATGAGTCGATCAGCGAGCAAACGCAGCGTGTAATCGATAAATTGCTGCCTGCGGGCAGCGGTAACTTAGTCACATGGGAGAAGCCGGAAGACCTCGAGCCCGACGCAGATCGGGTTTGGATCGACCGTTATGACTATCGTTACTCAGCGGGGAACGGTTTGATTCAATGGGAAGTACGACAAAAGAAAGCGCTGCCTTTTGATATTGGGTTTTTCAAAGCGCTGGGCGTCCGTCCGCAAGATTGCAAATTGGCTCAGGTTCATGGCCGGAGCATGGAGCCCTATTTGTTCAATCGAGACATGATGATGATTTGTACGGCGAAAACTCGGGTGAAAGATGGCCTGATTTATGCTGTCACCTTTGAGGATGAGCCATTGGTTAAACAGATCTTCAAGGAGCCGGAGGGGGCTTTGCGGCTCCATTCGTACAACCCGGAATATCCAGACAAGATAATTCTCGCCAGCCAGCTCGAGGGACTTCATATCGCTGGAGAAGTTATCTACCGATCAGGATCGGGGTTGGCGGGCGGTAACTGAAGCAGGTTGTCAGTTGAAAAAATACAAAAAACGGGGTTAGATCATGGCTCTCTTCAAGTGCCGAGAATGCGGCACGGAGATAAGCAATAAGTCGAAGGCGTGCGTCAAGTGCGGCGCGCCAGTCAAAAAGACATCGAAGCCGGCCGAGCTGGTGGCTGGCATCGTAGTTGTAGGACTGATGCTCTGGGTGGCTTCGAGCCTGATGAGTAGCGGCAAAGGTGATGCTCCCAAAGCCGCTGAGAGCCCAACACCGGTCGCCGCCGAAAAATGCAATGCCGACGACCTTCAATGCTTGGGCGACAAAGGCGTTGTCGCAGCCGGCGTGTACTGCCAGGACGACATTGAGCGGCTGGCGAAACATAGCGTGAAGTGGACTGATGGCACCTTCGAAACCAAGTTCAGCCGCTTCCGCTGGTCGAACAAGAAGGACGGGATCATCACCTATGTGGGCGACAAAGCCGAGTTTCAGAACGGATTTGGCGCTTACACGCCAGTCATATATGAGTGTGACCTCGGGCAGGACAACAAGACCGTGCTGGATGTCCGCGTACGCGAGGGCAGGCTGTCCAAATGAATGTCGGTCTATCGTCTGGACCGATAGCTTGCTTTAGTCCATCCATAGACGGCCGGTTGATTCGTCCAATCATTGTGGGAAGTTACTTCCGAATCTTTCCTTGGTTCGTTGCCGAACTCCCACGCCGAATAGGTTGTCGAACTTAACAGCCGAATACCTTGTATGTGTGTACAATTCACACATGTTAATAACGGTTTGGCCAAGCTTGGGCGGCCGGATACGTCAAACAAATTGAAGGCGCAGTAGCGCACACCAATGTCCGGGAAAACACCATTGTATAAGGCGGTCTTGGCATTTGCCGGACACGCAACTGCAGCTGCGGCACTGTTCGTAATCATCGGCCTTGTAGCTTTTCTGTTGGGAAGGTTCGTTCATCTGCTTGCGGAATGGGGTTTGGACCCGAACTTGGTGATAGGTCTCAGTGCTTTAGAGTATGTACTTTTTGGCTTTGACGTGATTTCACTCCTGTTCTTTTTGTTCAGTGCGTTCAAAGTTGCATATAGGGAGATGTCGGAATGAAAGATGCATTGAAGGTATTTGTTGATGCGGCAAGGGAAACGCCGCGCCTATACTTCGCACCTCTCGTAGGCGCTTTCCATGCTGCGGTGAAAGTCCAAGACACCATGATCAAGACGCAAAAGGGGGGGCGGGCTGGAGAGTTTGGAGCCTTCGAGGTCCGAGGCCGTCATGTTCACAAAAAGACTTCTACGCGGTGATTCTTAGCAAATAGCAACGAAGCCCAGCCCCGAGCTGGGCTTTTTCATTTCTGCCTCTGCGCAAACCCCTCCCGCCACAGCGTAGCGCCTACTGACGTCAGTAGCGCCAGGTCGTCACCCTCAAAACTCTCCCATCGATCGGCTAGCCAGCCGGCGAAGCCAGCGCACGCCTCATCAATCGGTATGCCCGCGCGACCCTCCACATTCAGGCGCTCGAAGATCGTGATCACGTCGAAGGGTTTCATGGCCGCCTCCTAAACACGTGTTTACAAGCTTAGTCCACATACCCCTCCTCTGTTACAAATTTCTTGAGCGAAATGAAACATCGTGTTTGACACGTGTTTAAACATGGTGTTTAATAGAGTCCATACCAAGCAGCACCACCCCGCACCAACAACGTCACATTGGAGAGCGCTATGCAAACCGAAATCTGCAAGATCACGTTCCTCGATGGCTCCTGGCTTAAAGCCGAGCTGCCGACTGGCGGCGACATGATCGGCTACGTGTTGGACAACTTCGGCATGTTCAGCGCGGTCGAGGCTCTTGAGGCAGACGATGCCGCGGTCGTGGCAGCACAAGCAAAAAAGATTGATCGAGTTAAGGCGGCGATTCTGAAGCATACGGGCCGCACCTTGCCGGCGTCAGCAGTGCGCGTAACGCAGTACGCGTTTCGCATCGAGGCGTTTGATCACGAAGGCATTTGCGTTTTCGCGGATCGGATCTACGGTCAGGACGATGAGCTGTACCGACTTGGGGTTGACCGTTTTGGCTTGATGCTTGTTGCCAGCCACTAAATCTTAGACCGACAGACTCACTGGAGAGCGATATGTCTTGCAACTGCGTACGCGACAACGAGGCTCGACTTGCTGAGCATTATTCGAAGCAGCTCGGCGTTGCCGCGAAGGTTGAGGCGAAAAACGTCGCGATCGTGTTTGGCAGTGGCGTGAGCGAACGGCCGTATCTGCCGTACGCAATCAAAGCCGACAGGCCGGGCTTCAAAGGCGCGAAGGGGAAGGAAATCAGCATGTTCTTCAACTTCTGCCCGTTCTGTGGCGGGTCGACGGAAGAAGCCAAGGCTGCCGCCTAAATCTCAAACCAACCGCATAGCGGGAGAGGGGAAGGGATGCTGATTTTATTCCTGCTGCCTCTAATCGAAGTGTGCGTACTTCGAAAGTGGCAGCTTAACCAAGTAAGGGCGCTTCGCTCGCAGCGAGCGCCAAGCCGGTTGGCAAAGTTGGATTACGGCTAACTGGTGCGTCACCCGGTACGCACATCGGAGTGACGCCGAAAACGGAATTGGATAGAGATAAAGGTCGAAACCGGTCGCGGAGAACGCAGCCGGTCTGAGCGTAACGCGCTCACTGACGAGACCGTGATTTACCGCAGTAGAGGAACACAGGCGCATAGCGTCGCCTGGTCAGGCAAAGCTCTTTAACAATCGAATTCTGCGGCCTCCTTCGGGACTAGCCGCACGGTCTGATCAAATCGACCGTTACGTGACGCCAGAATCTCTGCGCTAGGCCGATGTTGGCTACCAGATGAAGGAAGCGGCGAATGTCACGAGAAGATCAAAACACGCCGGACCCTGAGCCGATCAAAAGGGTGTTGCAGCGGCCGGCGTGTGTAGCAGCACTGAAGCGAACGCATTTCGCTCCCTGTCAAAGTAATCCGGCGTAAGGCCGGTCGACTCGGTGAGACAGCGCCTGATAGCGCCTAGATTCAGATCCGAGAGCCCTGTTAGAAATGGCGCGGCTTAATGAGACCGGAAACACCAGTAGGAAACTCCCTGACAAAGCGACGTGCGTTCTCTTGAGTGCTGACGCACTACCAAAAGCGCCCGAAGCCGCGACCGCCAGGCCGGATCTGAGGGGTAGACAGCCGCGATATCCCAGGCTGGCGGCTCGGTGGAAGCCCGAGCCAACCAACTAGCTTTGATGGAATCGGAATGCGCAGGCTGATGCGCCGTCGCTACAGTAGGGCGCCCGACGACATTGCTACAGGTTGTGCCGGAGATCAGCGCCGGCCCGATTCCATGAAAGCTAAACCACTGGATGTTTTTGGGATGGGAATGCGCAGACTGATGCGCACCGCCGGGGTTGTCACTCTGCCTACGGGCGCCGGAAACGGTGGCGACTAGCTAACCTCTTGATGCTGGAGATCAGTACCAGCCCCATTCCTAAAACATCTAGATCACATTAGGGGATTGATGATGACTGAAGAGAAGATTCGCGAGATCGCCGTGAAGGTCTACGGCACGGAAGCAACCGAGCAGGAAATCCGGTTTGCGCATGAGCTGCTTTCAGCGACGACACCTGCCGCGGCGTGGCGCACGAATGGCGAAGCAGATCCCCACGGCAGCCATTACGACTGTGAGCGCGCTGCACTGACGCTCGGCAACCTGACCGACGACGAGTTGGCCAACGGCGCGTTCATGAACTACGACGCAAAGCTGTCGATCGACGACATGCTGAATCCGAAGCCGGGCCAGCACATGCCGATCGTCTGGATGACAGCGGTCAAGGATCGAATTCGCTGGCTGTCGCGGGCGTTGGTGAAGGCGCAAGGGGCGGCACGCGAATCTGTTGATCTGCCTTATGTGGAGCGCTTCAGCGAAAGCAGCGGTGAAGGTGGCGGCGTCTATCCCGACCACGATAGCGGCGACTTCGTGCGCTATACCGACTACGTCGCTTTGTTTGGCTCTTTAACCGCGTCGACGTAACCAACGTCTTCATCCGCATCGGCACCTAACAAGCCGTCAGTACAACTTATTTGGAGAGGGATATGCATCGAGAGCGACTTGAGCAGATGGTGACGATGCTGCGCGGGCTGCCGGTGGACGCAGAACCGAAGTTTCACCTGAGAACGTGGAACTGCGGAACAACGGCCTGTGCAGTTGGCCATGCATGTTTCTATCAGCCCCTGATAGATCAAGGTCTGCGCTGGAATTCTATGGATCGAGTTCCCGAATTTGAGGGTGAGGAATCGTGGGATGCAGTTAGGGGCTTTTTCGGACTGGGGCGAGAAGATGCTGAGTATCTATTTTATGACGAGTGTTATCCGTCATACGGGGAATTCACAACTGCAATAGATGTGGCAGATCGGATCGAGCAACTCATTGCAGGTACAAGCGTGTGATGCCCGCCCAACGCGCAGTCCACCGCTTGATAGCGGCGCTTGCCAAATTGCCCCATCAAGGATGGGTCTACCGGTCTGAAGCAAAAACCCGGACGGGTAGGGTGATTGAGAGCCACCTAGTGCGTCTCGATGATATCTGCTGGTGCTGAAGATGAAACCATTCAATTTGCAACGCGCCCTTGCTGGCGATCCGATCCTAATCCGATCCGACAAATCAAGTCCGTGGTATTCGGATGCTTGGGTAATTGGAGAAACGAAAAAGGGTCGACCAATCATTGAATGGCCCGATGGCGATGCGCGAGCCATTAGCAATGTCGAAGAGCGCCTGCGTATGGCCCCGAAGAAGCGCACGGTATTCGTGAACCTGTACCCGCACGAAAGCCTTTCCCGCATTGGGTCGTACACAACATGGAATACGGCTGAAAAAGCCGAGGAAGCAGCAAAAGGCGAGCGGTCACTTGTCGTCGCTGTCCCCATCGAGATCGAGGAATGACATGAACCCCCACCTCTACTGGATTCTAGCCGCCTCACTAGTCTGTGCTGCGGCAATTGCATGGAGCTGTACGCATCGGGGAAGTGAGTCGGATAAACAATTGGGGGTGGAGTGAAAAAGATCGCACTAATTCTTGCGCTTTGCGCGATGGCCGGCTGCACCGACGAAACAGCGGCTCGCAAAGCGCTGGAAGCGTCGGGCTTCACCGACATCAAACTGACGGGCTATTCGTTCTTCGGATGCGACAAGCACGATACGTTTTCAACCGGATTCGAAGCGCGCGGCCCGAAAGGGCAATTCACCGAGGGCGTTGTCTGCTCAGGCTGGATGAAGGGCGCGACGATCCGGTTCAACTAGGAGCAGCCATGCGCGAATACACCACCAATGATCGTGAATATTGGGCGTACCTCGGCAACCTGATCAATGGCGTTCTTAGCGATCGAGAGCGGCAAGACGACTGGCTCGCGTGGCTCCGCTTCCGCGCCAAGGTGATTGGGCCGTTGGATTGAATGACTAAGCGACGGCCGCTGTAGTTTTTTCTATCGCCGGGGTCCGTGGAATTCGGACTATGAACACAGCGCCCAGCCGAAGGTGGCCTTGAAACATCGGCAGATGCAGCGTTACAGGTGCCTCGTTTCTGAAACTCCCTCCTGGCTTCAAGAAAATGCTTGGTGTGGCTCCCTCCGGTGAGATAAGGGCTGTGCCTCGTCGCTAGTAAAGAAGTGCGTGATGCATCCGGCTGGTCCACGAGACGGACCGCTCTGACGAATTCCAGTGCGAGACGCTGCAATCCGCCAGGGTTCCAACCATATTAAATCGCACTCCTACAGGAGATCGCCGTGGGAAAACGAGCAAATCAAGCGGTTTGGGAACTGTTTCGCCCCGAACCGGAGCAAGACGACGAACCGGAATACGACCCCAACGATGACTGGGAGGCCGGATTCAGCGACTGGAAGCACAACCGGGATGATGACCGGGCTGTGCCAGTGCGCGTGAGGTTGTTCGATGAGATGAGGAGTGCGGGATGAGCGAGATCAAGCACACGGCAGGACCGTATGAGCGAGTCGGAACTACCGTCTTTGCTCTGCAGCATTACGGATGGCGGAAAGGCGAGGAGCAGTTCTGCAACCGTGTCTATGCGAATGTGCAGGCGGGTCCGGGATGCTCTCCAAAGGAGGCGGAAGCCGTCGCGATGCTCTTTCAAGCCGCGCCAGAACTGCTCGATCTATTGATCAAAGCGCGCCGCTATGTCGGCCTAGTCCCGTGCGATGCAGTGCCGAGCGATGACCCAATTTACGGCGTGATGGATGACATCGACGCCGCAATCGCGAAGGCCACCGGGAGCCAGTCATGAACAAGATCGTCGAATTGCTGATTCGCGCGATTCCATATCCAGATCAGATGCGGGATTTTGATATCTCGCAGGATTCTGTCGAGTTCTCGTGGCGCGGAACGCGTTACCGGGTCACCAAAAGCTTCGGCGTGGACGAAGTGGGCGACGGCGTGTTGATCGGAAGCGATCGAGCGATTTTAGTGCGAGCGTGCATCGACTTCGCCAGAGCAAAGGACATGTCATGAGTTCCACCTACTTCGAAACCGAAGACGCGAAGGTTTGCATTAGCGACGCTGCCTACGCCGCCCTCGCCGACGAACAACGAATGCAGCGCCTTGATCCTATCTACGACAAGGTGAGATTTGCATCACTCGCTGGCGCACTGGTTTGTATTGCTGCGCTGACTGTTAAAGCGGCATTGGGAGTCTGACATGACCGATTACAACGAAGCACAACGCAAGCAGACGCTCCGGGAAATGAGCGAGTACGTCGACAGTATGGACGAGCGGCGCGAGCGTGCGATTGAGGCACTGGGAACGAAGTACTTGCTGCACCCGGCGAATCGCGTTCAGCGTCGGACGGTGCCGTATGGGAGTGCGCGATGAAATCGCCGATGGTCACGAATCTCGATTGCGTGCCTGACAAGGATAGCTACACCGAGCTTCGGGTCTTGCGATCGGCGGCCGGCTACTACGTCGGAACGCTACACACAGATGAAGATGGGTTCACTGGACCCGGCTCGCGCGATTCAGACTACTTCCGCACAAGTCAGGAGGCGGAACGGTTTCTGAGAATGGTGAGCGAGGTTCCGAACCCTAATGAATATCTAAGGATGGAACCATGACCGACTTCTACATCGTTAGCCTGAAGCACACGCGGCGGGAGCATCTGTACATCACATTCTGGCGCCCGAACGACGCCGGCTATTCCTACCCGCTGTCCTGGTCTGGCAAGTATTCAGAAGCTGCAGTTCTAGCTGACCTCGGCTACTACAACAGCGGACATAGCACGGTCGCTGTTCCATGCTCAGTTGTCGAGCCGCTTAGCGAAGCGCCCGAGCGAGGGCAGATCGATAACGACGCCGGGCCGGTCGTCCGGAATATCGCCGAGCACTGGAATGTGCTTCTCGGGAATGCGATCCGGCCGCCGCTTCGGCAACCTCAGCCCCAATACAAGGGCGCACCCAGATACAAGGAGGCCGCGTGAGCGAGTCTAAAGAACTGACGATTCCGGAGCGCGCAGCAATCGCACTCGGATCGGTCGAAAACAAGGTCAAGCTCCGCGAACTCGTCGCGCAGTCATCGACTATCGCAGAGATTAAGAACAAAGCTGCGCGGGAACAATGCCACGCTGCAGCAATGGCCCTGCGAACTCGACGCACCGACATTAGAAAGGTCGGCAAGGACGCCCGAGACGAAGCCACCAAGTTCAGCAAGGCCGTTATCTCTGAAGAGGACGCTCTTGTCGCGATTATCGAGCCAGAGGAGCAGCGCCTGATTACGCTTAGGGATGCATGGGACGAGGCCGAAGCCGCAGAGAAAGCGGCCAAAGCCGCAGCAGAAAAAGCCCGCGTCGACGCCATCCGCAAGCGCATCGCCGAAACCCAAGCTATCCCCTCAACGCTGGTCGGCAAGTCATCCGAGACGATTGCCGCAGCAATCGAGAGTCTGGAGGCGGTCGAGATCACGCTTGAGACTCACCAGGAATTCGCTGGTGAGGCTGAGGTGGCGAAGCTTGCCGCAGTCACGAAGCTGGGCGAGATGCTGACTGCGCAATTGGCTCATGAGGCGGAACAAGCACGAATCGCCGCAGAACGTGAAGCGATTGAGCAGCAGCGTGCCGAATTGGCCGAGCGGGAGCGCATTGCAGACGAGCAAGCAGCCGAAGCGGCCCGGATTCAGGCTGAGAAGGATGCGGCCGTCGCAGAACAGAAGCGCCGCGAGCGCGTTCAGTTTGAACTGAACGGCCCGGGCGAGTCGGAAATCATCCGCGTATTGGCCGAGCAATTCAAGGTCACGCCAGAGGTCGCGTTGGGCTGGATTGCGACGTTCGACATGGCATACGCAGATCAGATGGAGAAAGCAGCATGAACGAAGTAATCGAAATGCCACGGCGCGAGAGCGCCGGCATCGTTGCAGGTGAGGTGCATCAGTTTTCCGCGATGGAGATTCGCCAGCGCGTGAATCTCGTGCAGGAAGTGATGCGCTCCATCATGAAGAGCGAAACACATTACGGCGTGATTCCCGGCACGAAGAAGCCGTCGCTGTACAAGCCGGGCGCAGAAGTTCTCTGCGTGACCTTCCGCGTCGCGGATAAGTACGAGATCGAAGACCTGACTGTTGACGGTATGGCCCGCTTTCGAGTGCGATGCGTCGGCATCCATCAGGTAACTGGCGTCGTGCTAGGTGAGGGGATGGGGGAGTGCTCATCCCACGAGGAAAAGTACAAGTGGCGCGGCGCTATCTGCGCGGAGGAATTCGAAGTCACACCCGAAAACCTACGCCGTTTGAAGTTCGCCAAGTGGAACAACAAGGTCGAGAAGAAACAGCAGATTCGCACCGAGTCTGCCGACCAGGCGAACACCATCCTCAAGATGGCCTGTAAGCGCGCCAAGATTGCCATGACGCTGAACGTCACCGCTGCGTCTGACATCTTCACGCAAGACATCGAAGACTTGCCAGAAGAGTACCGGCACGACGACGAGCCAGGTGAGCCGGTGCTGAGCGCGCTGGGAATCAAGTTGGTGGCCGAGGCAAACGCGGTAACAACGCGAGACCAGTTCGACACGCTCTGGAAGCGGGCGGTCAAAGAGATCAACGCCGCCAAAGACGCCGCAGCATCCGATGCGTTCAAGACAGCGATGGCGGCGAAGAGCAAGGCACTCCCGGCAAAGCCGACCGATCTGCCGCCGCGCGAACCCGGTGTCGACGACGCGGAGATGGAAGCCGAGTTTCAGCGTCAACTTGCAGCCGAAGGAGGCCAGTCGTGAAAATCATCGAATGTGCGCAAGGATCGCGGGAATGGCTGCAAAGCAGAGCCGGTTGCATCACGGCGAGCATGTTTGCAACCGCTCGAAAGAAAGTCGGAGATCTCGACGACCGCCAGAAGCAATTCGTTGCGCTGCGACTTGCGGGAACGCCCGAGAAGGCTGCCGCCGAAGCCGCCGGATACAAGGTAACGCCCAAGTCGGACATTATTAACCGAGCGCTGAACGGCGAAAAGGTCGGGGACTATTCAGACGCAGCCAAGGATTACGCGTTCCGTTTGGCGATTGAACGCATCAGCGGCGAGCCACTGGATGAGGGATTCGAGACTTGGAGTATGCGCCGGGGGCATGATCTGGAGCCCGAGGCTCGCATGGAACATGAAGCGAAAACTGGCCTTTTCGTGAAGCGAGCGGGGTTCGTGACGACCGATGACGGACTGTTTGGAGCGAGCGCAGACGGGCTTATCAATGAAGATGGCGGCAGCGAATACAAGTGCTTCGTCGCTCCTGACAAACTGCGCGCGATCCTGCTGGATAACGACTTCACCGAGGTGCTTGAGCAGGCGCAGGGCTGTCTCTGGCTGACCGGTCGCAAGTGGTGGCATATCGGATTGTACTGTCCGGCGCTTTCGCCAGTCGGCAAGCAATTCACGATGGTCGAAGTTCAGCGCGACGACAATTTTATCGAGGCGATGGAGAAAGACCTCTGGCAATTCGCCATGCTTGTTGCCCAGTACGAGAAGCAGCTTCGCCAGCAAGCCGCTTAACCCTCACGCACCACTCACCGCAAGGGATGAAGCCAACCAGGCGTGAATCTCCCTGAATACGCGGTGTAGTGGTGCGCCCCCTCGCATCAACTCCCAGGCGTAATTGGTCCCTACGCTTGGAGTGTGTTCGGCCCTCTACTACGAGGGCCATTTTTTCGACAAGGAAAATCATGCAACAACTTCAGATTCCGCCGCTCGCAGAGGGCGAAGTGTACGTCGGCGCGATCGGCGACAAGAACGGTGATTTTTATCACGTAGTTCTGCTGCCAGGCGATAGCGACGATGCGACGTTCGATGACCAGCTCGCGTGGGCGAAAAGCATCGGTGGCGGTCTCCCGACGCGGGTAGAGCAGGCGATGCTTTGGGCCGGATTCCGCGATCTGTTCCAGAAGGATTGGTACTGGAGCAACGAGACGCACCACCGTGAGAGCGGCTGGGCCTGGTTTCAGAACTTCAGCAACGGCTACCAGATCCTCAACGCCAAGGTCGGCCACTGTCGTGCCCGTGTCGTCCGCAGATTGCCCATTTAATCATTCAGTAATTTTCAGGAGCGCATGACATGACGGTGACGCTTGAGGCTATCAAGGCCGAACAAATGAAGGTTTCGAAAATGATCGCTGAATTCGAGCGACAAGCAGCTACGTCGATCATCCAGATTGAGGCGGCTGAAATTTCCTTGGCGCCGGGCGAGAAATACGCGGGCGTGATTATTGGCGAGGACGGATCACCAGGCCATCACGTCATTCTTCTTCCCGGCGAGGCCGAGACAGTCGATTGGGCGGACGCTGGAAAGTGGGCCGCGGAGCAGGGCGGCGAATTACCGAACCGGCGCGAACAGTCTCTGCTCTTTGCCAACCTGAAGGGCGAGTTTCAATCGGCCTGGTATTGGTCGGGGCAGCAGCACGAAACGAATAGCGGCTGGGCCTGGTATCAGGACTTCAACTACGGCCACCAGAGCCACGGCGACAAGGACTTCCACTGTCGTGCCCGTGTCGTCCGCAGATTAGTTATTGAATAATTTAATAATTAGATTTCATGGCCATCCATACGAGTTTGCCGATTTACAAAGTAGCGTATGACCTGCTGGATGTGGTCACCGATCTGGTCAAGAACATGCAGCGCGATTTCAAGCGTTCGATCGGCGAGAAGATCAACCTCGAGTGCATTGAGATAACGGTGTTGGTGTTCAGAGCGAACGTCGCTCAGGACAAGGCGCCACATCTGATGGAGTTGCTTGAGCGGCTTGAGGTTATCAACCTTCTCGTCCGGCTGGCGATGGACAAGCGGTTGATCTCCAAGAAGGCGTATGCAGCAGCGGTCGAGCTAACCACCAGCATCGGCAAACAGGCTAACGGATGGCGCAATTCCGCACGTCGCCCGCTTCATGGAAGTCAAGGCCTTCATGACTGAGCGATATTTCAATCTGGTCGTGCCGCTGGCTCACGAGGCCACCGACATGCGCACCATGGAAACCAGCCGCGAGCATGCGGACAGGTCCAGCGCAGTTTCCCAGCCGAGCAATCGGACGGAAAACGTAGATAGCACGACACATGCGGCTGGGCCTGGTATCAGAACTTCAACAACGGCAACCAGAACAACAACGACAAGAACAACCACTGTCGTGCCCGTGTCGTCCGCAGATCGAAAACCCTTTTCATTCGCCGAGTTGGTCGAAGCCTATTTCGACTGTCGGCGCACGAAACGGAACAGCAACAGTGCATTGGCGTTCGAAGTGCATCTCGAGCGCAACCTTCGTGGCCTCTACGACGAACTTGTCGACGGAAGCTATGCGCCGGGGCGCTCCATATGCTTTGTGATCACGAGGCCGAAGCCGCGCGAAGTATGGGCGGCAGAGTTTCGCGATCGCATCGTGCATCACCTGCTCTACAACCACATCGGCCCGCAGTTCGAAAGATCATTCATTGCCGATTCATGTGCCTGCATCACCGGTCGCGGGACGCTGTATGCAGCAAAACGTCTCGAATCGAAGATCAGGAGCATTACGCAGAACTGGTCTCGCCCTGCGTTTTACCTGAAGTGCGATCTGGCGAATTTCTTTGTCTCGATAGACAAGGACATTCTGCGAGGTCTCTTACTGGCGAAGGTATCAGAGCCATTCTGGGCATCGCTGACAGAAACCGTGCTGATGCACGATCCACGGGAAGACTTCGAGTTCCGCGGGAATCAGAGGCTGCTGGCGAAGGTTCCGCCTCACAAGCGCTTGATGGAACAGACCGCGAATCGGGGTTTGCCGATCGGCAATCTATCGAGCCAGTTTTTCGCCAATGTTTTCCTCGATGTGCTCGACCAGCGCGCCAAGCACGTCCTCGGAGCGAAGTACTACATCCGTTATGTGGACGATTTCATATTTCTGCACGAGTCGCCAAAGCGGCTCAACGAGATCCTCGCGGACGTCACCGAATTCCTTCCAACTCGGCTCGGCGTTCGCCTGAATCCGAAGAAAACGATTCTGCAGCCAGTCGATCGCGGAATTGACTTTGTTGGCCACGTCATCAAGCCGTGGTCGCGGTCAACTCGGCGACGAACGGTTACTGAGGCGGTACGCCGTGTGAGCCGAGTGTCACCTGATGATTTCCTAGCGGTATCAAACAGCTATTTCGGTTTGCTCAATCAAGCACCGAGCAGCCACCACGACCGCGCTCAGTTGGCCAATGCTATCCGCCAACGGGGCCACGCAGTCAACAAGGCATTGACCAAAACATACCGTGGAAAGTGATATCTGCCAGACGAATAAACGGCAGATATCTGTATCACAAATAAACCTGAACGCGAGACGAATATGAGCTTCGACTACATCCGCAAACACTACGGCGTGCCCGCTGAGCGCGGTCGTCAGGTCACGTGTTACGGCGAAACCGGTGTGATCGTGGGCGCAGATGGTCATTACCTCTGCGTGGTCATCGACGGCGACAAGAGCGAGGAAGAGCGCCGTTATCACCCCGTCGACAAGGTCGTCTACGGCGACATCATCGACGCCCCCGCGCTGCGCGAATGGAAGTGTCTGCTGCCGCGCGACAGGTGGGATGACTGGGATAGCCCGGCAGTGTTCACTGTGAGCGCCAGCACGCGCAGCAAGGCCAGATACAAGGCTTTCGTTGATCTGAGCGACTGCTACGACCTCGAAGGCAAAGACCTGATCTGCATCCGCGTGAAGGCGGTCCCTCGGGTGCATGCGGAACCAGATAGCGAACCCGGACTGACCGGCGATCCTGACGATGATCTGCCGTTCTGACGCCCCACAGATAAACGCTTTTTCTGCGATTGACTGAGAGAGACGATATGAAACGAGTTGTCTGCTATTCCGGCGGCCACAGTTCAGGGCTTGTAGCGATCGAGGTCGCTCGCCGGTTCGCTGGCGACGAGATCGTCTTGCTGAACCACGATCTGCCGTTCTGGACTGAAGACGCCGACATCAAGCGGTTCAAGCGAGAGGTCGCTGACCATCTCGGCCTGCCAGTGACGTATGCAAGCTACGCAAACGCGCAGCTCGACCAGTTCGACGTGACTGTCGCGAAGAAGGCGTTCAAGGTGGACGGCGGTCAGGAGTTCTGCACCAGCGTGCTGAAGACTGAGCCGTTCATGAAGTGGATGGCGGCCAACGCCAACCCGGAAAACACGGTCTGCTACTACGGGTTCGACTCCAACGAAGCCGGACGCATCCAGCGACGTTCTTCGATCATGGGCGCAATGGGCTGGAAGACGGACTATCCCGTTGCCCTGTGGGCGGACCGTACGATCGTCAGTACCATGGAAATCGGCGTTTCCCTGCCGAACACATATGGCGTATTCAAGCACGCGAACTGCGTCGGGTGCCTCAAGGCTGGATGGCAGCACTGGTACGTCGTGTACTGCACGCGGCCCGACATCTGGCTGAAGGGAAAGTGGGCCGAGGACGAGATCGGCTATTCGATTCACCACGACGAAACTGGCGCCGTCTATCTCGAAGACATGGAAGACCGTTTCGCGCGCATGAAGGCGGCCGGCATTCCGGCGACCGAACACATCCAGCCACAGCGTTTCTGGGCTCAAGCGAAAAAGATCATTGCGGTACGGCCGATCTTCGACGCCAAGCCGTGCGAATGCATGTCCTAACCGCCTAACCCCTTACCGCCCAAATAATCATGACCGAATCTAATACTGAAGCAGTGACGCTGAAGCCATGCCCGTTTTGCGGCGCGTCGGCAACGATGCACAAAGTCGCTCGAGATTGGTGGCGCATCGTCGCACATCACGATTCCGATTGCATCATGGACGATTGCCATGCGCCGACCGTGCCACAAATGCCGGGTCAATGTGAATTGCTCGCTGCCGCATGGAACCGCCGCGCCGCTCTTACTTCCGATGTAGCGCAAGCGCCGACACCGCTTGCAAACGATAGCGACTGGCGCGACATCGATTCGATAATCCGAATGCTTGCATACGCCGACGCAGCGAACCGGCAGCGGGCAGCTAGTCTGCTCACGAAGATGCGCGCTGTTATCGCCGCACCCGTCGCTCCCACTCCCGACCGCAACGCGATTCTGGAAGAGGCGGCAAAGCTCTGTGACGAGCGTGAGGACTGGTATGTGAAAGACGATTGCCGCGGGCAGGCTTGCGCCGCTGCGGGCTGCGCGAACGACATCCGCGCTCTCGCCGCTACCGCTCAATCGGACGCGGAGAAAAAATCGTGACGACCTCATACCCGCTCCAGTGGCCTGCTGGACGCCCGAGAACTGCTGCACATCGCCGGGCGCGTGCCAACTTCACCACATCGTTCGCAGTGGCACGCGACAACCTGCTGGCAGAAGTCAAACGGCTCGGCGGCCGAAATCTGGTGATCTCGACGAATGTGCCACTTCGCCAGGACGGGTTGCCCTACGCCAGCTATCGCAAGATCGACGACGAGGGTGTCGCTGTGTACTTCACGCTCGACGGCGAGCAAATGAGCTTTGCGTGCGATCGGTGGGATCGGGTCGAGCACAACATGCACGCCATCGTAAAGACCATCGATGCGTTGCGTGGCATCGCCCGCTGGGGCACCGGCGACATGATGAAAGCGGCATTTACTGGCTTCACGGCACTGCCGTCGCCGACCACGGTGCGTACGTGGCGCGAGGTGCTCGGCGTAGCTGCAGATGCTCGGGATATGTCTCTGGTCCGCGCCGCTTACCGGGTTCTGGCGTCGCGTCACCATCCGGACAAAGGCGGTTCTCACGAAACCATGACCGAATTGAACGCAGCGCTTGCACAGGCCGAGAAGGAACTGAACCCATGACCACCTCTAACCAGCTCGGAGCGATGATGACCGACGCAAAAAATATTATCGATTCCCTAAGAAAGCAGGCCGCGCAAATCGCCAAAGAAGGCCACTTCGGGTGGGGCAATATCGATAACGATGCCGCAGACACTATCGAGCGGATGGTTGCGCAAATCGCCCTGCTATCTGCAAGCAAACCTGCCGCGTACGTGAACGGCTTCGAACTGGATAGCATGCTGCCCGACGATGAAACCGCCGGCCCAGACCGTACGCCAGGAATTCAGCGAACGCAGAGCCAATTTCGAAGTGTGCCGCTCTATCGGACGCCGCAAATTGCCGCGCCAGCGCAATCGGGCGAGACGATCTATCAGGTACTCGACCCGATCGAAGGCGGCTGGAGCGATGGCCCGCGAAGCCTGTATGACGCAACCGATGGCGCGTTTCGCCGCATTGTCTACACCGCCCCTCAACCCACCCAGCCCGCGCCAACTCGACACCAGTTTGCATTCGCTGCGCTCGATGAGGCGGCGAAGATTTGCGATGCAGTTGCCGAACGGTTCAGCGAAGAGCCTCGCGCCCAATACGCCGCCGATCTGGCCGCGCAAGAGATTCGGATATTGGCCGACCAGTGGAAAGCTGTCGCGGCTACGGCGCGCGAGCCGGTGAAAGCTGGCGAGCGGCCTGACCCGAACGACATTCAGGGCTGGTCGGTCACGGTCAATGTGAACGCTCAGGACATTCTGACCATCGGCCACAACAGCCTGAGCGGTATCGACGGCATCGAAGATTTCGCGCAGGTCGTGCGCAACTGCGCCGAGCACCTTCTCTCGTTCATCGGCAAACCCGAGCAATCCGCCGTGGTGCTGGACGGTGAGCGGGCGATCATTCCTGATGACATCGCTTACGCACTGAGGGTCTACGGCGATGCGCGAGCGGGCAACGGCGATAGTGACGCGACGCTTCGTTACGTTGTGCGCCTCATTCACCAAGCTCTAGCCCGCGCCGCATCCCCGCAAGCCACGGCGCCAGACTGCCAAGCCTGCGGCGATGGAATCACTGCGCACGATCCTGGTATCTGCGGCAACTGTTTCGCGATGAAGTACCGCGACGCATCCCCGCAGGCCAATTGGATCAGCGTCGAAGACGGTCTTCCGAAAGATGGTCAATTGGTTCTGATCGCATTTTCCGATGGCGGCATCGACTTTTCGCATCGGCATAGCCATCGAGGCGTAGCGGGCTGGAGTGGCGTCCACCCGGTGCATCATCAACCTCCCACGCATTGGATGGTACCGCCGACGACGCCCGCGGATATAGCTGCCGAGCGGCCAGCAAGCGGAGGTGATCAGCCGGCGCAGGAGGCGTGATTCGCGTTACTGGCCGTCGCCGGTTGAGCAACTGAGCCTATGATTTTCGGCGACCGGTCCGACAGAACAAAGGACGTGATTCCATCGATCCCATACAGCGAACTCGTTGCGAGGCGAAGGAGAGTATCTCCACATCCAAGCGGCAACGAAAAGCGCTATCGCCGCAAGAAAGATAGCTGCCCAAGCTGGTGTGATCCGACGCATAAGAACCCTGAGTGAAATTTTTTCCGAATCCTAGCATGACCGCAGCAGCACAACGAATACCGGAGAATCAGATGAACACATGGACCTTCGAATCCGCCCTCGACTGGATCAAGGGCAACTTCCGCTGGCCCGGCGGATTCATCAAGCCGCGCGTCGGATATGTTCCGACCGATATGGATCGGGAGGCGATTCAGTGGTTGGTGGATAACGAGCAGTTTGCGTTTGAGGAGGTGGCGGCATGAAAATGGCCCGTGCATCAGATGCAGATATCGAAGCCGCGCTGACCGTATGTCGCATCCTTGAAGATTTGGACAAGCGCTATATGCCGTCCAACGATGATAGCGAAGACCTTGAATTTTTCGACCGCGACGACGCCGAGCAGTGCCAGAAGGTAGTTGGCATGTTGCTGGATGCGACCAGTCAGACAAGTCTGTTTCGCGTCGTTTTCGGAATGTCAGTCGTGCTTGACCCGCGCAATGAACTTCTTGACCCAGACGCCGACACGATCGAGATTCACCCAAAGATTGCGAAGGCGCTCGAAGCAATGAAGGATCACGCATGAACCACATCCTAAACCGCCGCACCTTTATGGAACAGGCCTACGCCTACACGCGAGCCCGTCAACCGACAGCCCAACTCATCGCCGGCCTATGCACGTCATTCGCGCAGATGATGGCCGACGACACTGCGGGGAAAGTGGCCGTAGCGTTGCCAGATGGGATTCGGGTGGTGAGAGAGCCGACTGCAGCGAGGAGGGCGTGATGATCCACCAAAAGCAAATCCTATGGTTCGACCGACGCGTCACGTTGGCATGCGACGGCCAGTGCAATAAGGCATGGGGGATAAATAATCGACCCAAGGTCGACTTCGACCCAGACGAGCCAGATGACTACGCCTTTCTTGCCGACCATGAGCTTGGCGAAGCACCGAGCAATCCGGGCGTTTGGGAGGGCGGTCATGGTAAGCCGTTCGGGCCTGACTACATGAACAAGTGGTGTGCTCGGGAGTGCGAGCGCAGCGGCATATTCGAACACGGCGAAGAGATCGATCTTAGTAACTACTCCGCGCGTGTCTACAACATGCCGAGTCGGCATAAGGATGTGACATGAACGACCAATGCAGCCACGGTATCTCGTGGGGAAGCAAATGCCTCGACTGCGACGTCGCTCGCGCCCGCGAGATAGTTAGCCGGTGGGGCGCTTATGTGGATGAGTCACGGATGGTGATTGCTGAGGCGCAGGCTTCAGAGGTTGAAATTGCGAGGGAGCACGCGCAGTGATGGAAGCGGCAGTACAACGGGTAATTGAGACCACGAGAGAATCTTGGAGCGTAAAGTGAAGAACGATCCCCTCATCTACAAAATCAGCGTCACCATGGAAAAACTGAGTGTATCGCGAGCTACCATCTACCGGCTTGTCTCGCGAGGCGATCTCAAACTGGTGAAGATCGGCACGGCCAGCGGCATTACCGCTGACAGCGTGAGGAATTTTATGGATCGCCTGCTTGAAGCAGCTTAATCAGGCGGATTAGACATGCGCAAGGGTGGGGGGAGTGGGTTCGCGTTCGCAGCATTCAGAGACGAATTGGGCCCAGATATTGAGCGCTTCACGGCGCTCAGGAATGTCCTCGCGCACATCATAAATCCCCTCCATCCCTCGCATCTTGTGGCTCAAGGCAAGTTCACTGATCTCGCGCGATACGCCCATGTTGCGCATGTGCCCCTTGGCCGTACTGCGGGTATCGTGAGGCGTGAAACGACGTATTTTCAGGCGACCCGCTTCGAATGCATTATTCAGTGAGTCCAGTAACGTCTTTCGCCCAATGTGAGTGTCGCCGTGCTTGGCGCGGCGGCCGGCATGGCGGGTCGGCAGCAGCCAATCCGAGTCCCCGGATAGCGCCCATAGCTCATTAATCCATGCGACGACCGGAGGCGCCAACGGGACGAGAAATCCCATCCGGGTCTTCGTGTTCTCGTCTGGAACTATCCAGATTCCTCGGTCACGATCGATAAGGCTCTTTTCCGCCTTGACGAGTTCGCTGGTGCGCACGCAAGTCGCCAGAAGAATTCGCAACATCAAGCCATTCTCCCGGCCGATCTTGCTGTCGATGTCCGGCAGTATCGTTCCGAGTTCATTCTTTGCGAGCATGATGCGTTTCCGGACGGCTGGCGCTTTCCCCAGGATGGCTTCAAGTTCGATTCCATAGGCTGGATTGACGTCAATCAGCCTCTTGCCGACGCCACGACTAAACAGTTGCTTTGTGGTAGTTAGCAGCTTTTTTGTTACCTGCCAGGATCGGTCGGCGTTCTCGAGCATGAAAACGATATCGGATGGCCGCACCCTCCTTACCTCAAGCGAGCCCAGCTTGGGTCGAAGGAAGGTATCTATGTTCCGTGTGTGTTCTTCGATAGTTCCGGCTGCCAGCGGCGGCGTAAGAACCTTCTGGGCGAATTCGTCGCATAATTGACTGACAGTCATTGCGGTAGCTGTGCGCGCCTTCTCCGTCTTCTTGTCGGCCGCCGGGTCTTCGCCACTATCGATGGCCACCCGATGCATGCGCGCCTGCTTCCGAGCTGCTGCTAGCGTCAGGTCGGGGTAGTTGCCGAGCGTGAGTTCGCGTCTGCGCTCGCCTCTGCTATAGCGCAGCACCCAAGTTGCAGTACCATTAGCGGAAAGGGTGAACGTCAACCCGTCGCCATCAGCTTTGGCGACGGGATTTTTTTGTGCAATCCAGTGACGGATCTGAACGTCATCTAGCGCATGGAAGATGCGTGGCATGGTGGTAGCTGGTGGTTCGGGGATGAGCCATTATAGAGTCGCTAGCTACCACCTGGGCTACCATAAAATAGTGCGCTGCGCGGATTCACAAGGAGACGCCCAGAGTTTCATTGCCTTGATTTGAAATAACATTTTGACTCTATGTGAGACACATGGAGACAGCCAGGTAGAGAAAATGACATATTGTGTCGGCATGGCCGTCGACGACGGGCTCGTATTCCTGTCGGACACCCGCACCAATGCGGGCGTCGATCACATCAGCACCGCGCGCAAGATGTCGGTGTTCGAGTTGCCGGGCGAGCGCATGCTGGTGCTGATGGGCGCCGGCAACCTGTCGCTCACGCAAGCCGTGCTGCACGAGTTGTCCGAGCCCGCCGACCCGTCCCAGCCCACGCTCTGGAGCGCGCCCACCATGGCCGACGCGGCGCGGGTGATCGGCCGCGCGGTGCGTTGCGTGCATCAGCGGGAAGCGGAGGCGTTGCAGGAGTTCGGCGTCGACTTCAATTGCAGCTTCATTCTCGGCGGACAGATTGCGGGCAACCGGCCGCGCCTGTTCATGATCTACGCGGCGGGAAATTTCATCGAGTCGTCGTCGGTGAATCCGTATTTCCAGATCGGCGAGGCCAAATACGGCAAGCCGATCATCGACCGGGTATTGACGCCGTCCACGCCGCTCGACGAAGCCGCCAAATGCGCATTGATCTCGATGGACTCGACGCTGCGCTCGAACCTGTCGGTCGGCTTGCCGCTCGATCTGCTGGTGTACGAGAAAGACACCCTGCGCGTCACGCGTTTCGTGTCGATCGATCACGACAACGCGTACTTCGAAATGATTCACCGCACGTGGGGTGAGCGCCTGCGTCAGGTATTCGGTGAGATTCCCGACCCGGACTGGCAGGATTCGCCGAGCGTGCCGGTGTTGCAAAGAGAGCGGGCGCTGGTGCTGTATCGCGCGCCGGTGGGCGCCGATGGCATCGAGCATGAGCACGATGTGAAGCCTGCGCAGACACTGGCGCAGGCGGAGAAAGGGAAGTCGCAGCGGCGATAGGGGGTGTCTGGGGTGCTGCGGGTTGTGCCGGGCACCCTGCGTCTTCCAGATCAAGGCCGCCTGCAAGTCCGATAACGGGTTTGCAGGCGGCCTTTTTCTTTTGCGGCTGTCGGCAATAACGCAGAATCGCAGGACGAAAAAAAACCAGCCATCGGCAATGCCTCTGGCTGGTTTTTTACTACGCGAGCTTTTCAGCTGCGTAGCAAGTCCATTTAGAACTTGTGACGGATGCCGACGCTAACCATGATCTGGTTGTCGGTGGACGACTGATTGCCGTACGAACCGATCGAGGCCGTTGCGCCAACCAGACCGCCGCCCACGCCAGGCACGCGCTGTTCGCCGCTTGCATGTTGCCATGCGCCAACAGCGTAGAAGTCAGTGCGCTTGGACAGCGAGTAGTCCGCGCCCAGCGACACCTGGTTATACGTCGCCGATGCGTCGCCAGTGCCCTTCGTGTACGCGTAGCCCAGGCCCAGCAAGGCTGCCGGCGTTACCTGATAGCCAAGGTATGCGCGGCCGACGTTGAACTTCTGCGTCGAACCGAAGGTCGATGCTGCGTCCGGCTTGTATTGCGCGTTGCTGTAGCTCAGGTTACCCGTGATCGGGCCGACCACGTACTGAACAGCCGCCGAAGCGATGCCGATCGACTTTGCGGTCGCATAAGCTGCGTTGATGCCTGCATTGGCCGCGAACGACGAGTCGAACGTGCCGCCTGCCGTGCTGGTCCAGCCGTCGCGGAGGGCTGTCGTGTTGTTGTTGTCTGCGCGGAGGTAGCCGGCAGCGATGCTGAACGGACCCGTTGCATAGGTTGCTGCGCCTGCCCACGTCTGGCCCGAACCCGTCGAACCTGCGGCGCCGCCCAGTGCGTACATACCTTCGAACTGGAAGCCCGAGAACACCGGCGAAACGTATTTGATCGCGTTGTTGACGCGGAAGCTGTTGTCGTTGTTGTCGACGTCACCCGGCGTAGCGAACGTGCTGCCGAAGTAGTTGTCGCCCGTCAGCGGCTGAACCAGGTCGACGATCGGGTCGTACTGGCGACCCAACGTTGTCGTACCGAACGAGTCCGACGTGAGGCCGACGTACGCTTGACGACCGAACAGCAGGCCGCCGTTCATCGAACCGTTATTGACGTCAAAGCCATTTTCCAACTGGAAGATCGCCTTCAGGCCACCGCCGAGGTCTTCCGTGCCTTTCAAGCCCCAACGGCTACCTTGCAGGTTGCCTTGATACAGCTTGACCACGCTGCCGCCTTGCGGGGTGGCATTGTTCACGTATTGGACCGATTCGTCGATCAAGCCATACAGGGTAACGCTGCTTTGAGCATGGGCCACGCCGGTGACGCCTAGAAGCGCCAGCGAGACGGTAGACAGTGCGATTCGTTTCATCATTTCTCCACGCGATGATTAGTTTCGTTGTTGCGAAAAGGAGAATAGCGCACCGACCTGATCGGCAAGAACAGGAAAAAAAAGACTGTCTCCAAAAACAGACAACGAGCGCAAAGCCTTGTATTTAAAGCGTGTTAACGATTATTTCTGTTTTAGCAATATTTATTCGTTGACGCGGCATTATTGTTGTTTTGTTGACAGTGATGATGTCGGCGCCTTGACTTCGACGCGTCGCTCGACGTCCTTCACATGGTTGGGATGTCTAAATGAGCGTCTCGCTGCGTAGCGGAATTGTAAAAACGGTGGGTGTGTTACGCGACTATCCAGCTAGACATGTTCGACTCTTTGTGTGCACGCGCGACCCACAGGGCTGCGCACCGCAGCCTCTGTTTACTGGTGGCCCGAGCGCTTACTGATCTCGCGTGCTGTCGGCCTCACCGATGTTGCGACGCGCAAACGTGGCGGCTGCCAGACCAGCGGCAGCGGCAAGCGCCACGGAGGTCCATGGATTGCGCCTGACGAAGCGATCGGCCGCTGCCGCCTTTCGGCTCGTTTCAAGCAAGGTAACGGCGGCGATGCGGGTGGCCTGCGCTTCCGCCAGCAGAACACTGCGGCCGACCTTAAGCGCGGTCGCGCGTGTCGCAAGATTCTTCCGGGCCTGTTTGCGGAAAAACGTAGCTGGCGCGGCAGCGGAAAGTGTGCGCGCGAGTCCGCCCGCCGCAGCGCGGGCAGACGGCGCAGCAGTCGAGCCGGAGCCGGAGGCCGCTTCATGCGTTACGCGTGACTCGCGGTCTGACACAGCATCGGCTGATACCGTCGACGCCGCCAGCACCGAAGCCAGCATCGCCCGGCTTCCCGGCGGCGATTCTTCCTGCATACCCCAGCCGCCGCGCGGATCGTGCATACGTCCGCGTGCCGCCGAAAATTCCGCGCCGAGCAGCAGCACCGCCGCCGAGAAATACAGCCACATCAGCAGAACCGCGAGCGAACCGGCTGCACCGAACGAACTGGCCATGCCGGCGTGCGCGAGATAGAGCGCAAACAGTTTCTTGCCCGCTGAAAACAGCACGGCCGCGACAATCCCGCCGACCAGCGCATCGCGCCAGCGCACCGTGGCATCCGGCAGAAACTTGAGCAGCCCGGCGAACGCGAATGCCAGTACCAGCAAGCCGACGCCCAGTTGCAACAGGTTGCCGATCACCACATATGGCGAATTGCCCCAGAGCCATTTGCCGATGAACGTGATGGCGGTATCGAGCACCAGCGACACGATCAGCAGGAACGCGACGCCGAGCACGAGTCCGAACGAGATCAGGCGTACCCGCACCAGTGCAATTACGCTCGACGTACGCGGACCCGTGTTGGGCCAGACCAGATTGAGCGCGCTGTTGAGCGACGAAAACGTGGCCGACGCGCCTATCGCCAGCATCGAGAACGAGATGATCGCCGCGATGCCGCCGGCGCTGCCGCTGTGATGCGCGTTTTCGACGATGGTCTGAACGCCCGCAGCCGCCTGATCGCCGAGCAGGCCGTTGATGTGGCTGTACAACTCGCCGCGCGCTGCTTCGGCGCCGAAGAACCAGCCGGCCACCGCGATCACCATGACGAGCGTCGGCGCGAGCGAAAACGCCGCATAGAACGCGATGCTGGCGGCCATTGCCGCGCAGCGGTTTTCGCCGAACTGCCTGAATGCGCCCATCGCCCAGTTGGCCTGATTGCGGGCGGTCTGCTGGAGATTTTCGGCGGAAAGGGTGTCGATATCCATGATCGTGTTTCTCGATGTGATGCTGCCGCGGATGGGCTGTTTGCGAACCGTCACCTGCAAGCCGGTCAGCTTCGGCGATGCCGTTGGCCGATGAAGCCGCCCAGGCTTTGCACTCCCTTTCAGCTTTCGCAAACCTTGTGCCTGTCACTATACAAGCTGGCGGGCGTGGCGGAATCGTGGCGAACGCGTGGCGGGTGCGCGGCGAAATGGCGTCGCGTGAGCGTCCTGGTTCGCGGCACGCATCAGGTTAAGCGTCCCGCTAGAATGCGGAAGAACCGCCTGATGGCCTGCTCATTCACCTCATTTCCTGACTCGCACACTATGCACTCGCACGAACTCGTCAAGCAGTTGGACGTCATCGCCGCAGATCAGTTGAACGCGCATTTGCCCGCGCACGTCGTGGCGCAATTGCCGGCGGAGGGCGTGACGGTTTTCGCCGTCACCGACGACGCATCGGACACCGCAGAATTCAGCGCACGTTACGGTTTCGGCCTGGAAGACTGCGCGAACACGATCGTGGTCCGCTATAAGAAAGAGGGCGCCGAACATTACGCGGCGCTGGTCTCATTGGGCTCGTTGCGGCTCGACATCAACGGCGCGGTGAAGGCGGCGCTCGGCGCGCAGCGGCTGTCGTTCGCGAAAAAGGAAGCGGCGGTGGAACTCAGCGGCATGGAATTCGGCGGCATCACTGCGTTCGGCTTGCCGGCCGACTGGCGCATTCTCGTCGATGCCGCTGTGATGGAGCGGGCTCAGATCGTCATGGGAGCGGGGGTGCGGGCGGCCAAGCTGCTGCTCGCGCCGGATGTGCTGCGGCAATGGCCGCGCTGCGAAGTCGCCTCGCTGACGTTGCCGCCGCAGTGAGACCAGGCGCGAACTATCGGCGCGGATGAAGCAGCCGGAGCGTTTTGCGTCGATCGCGACCGGCCGCTTTATCGGCTTATCGAGCGGCAACGATGAGTTTTACGCCGCTCAGGCCGGGGCGAAGTAACCTTCCAGAATGTCCACTACCCGCCAGAGTGAGCAGGGTCGGCGGCAGTGCCCGTCAAAACCGGCTTCCCGCAGATGAGCAATCTGGTCGAGCGGCCAGATATTGCTCATGGCCAGTAGCAGCATGTCGGCGTTGGATCGCTCCGCGCGTACGCCGCGTGCGAACTGATAGTTCGCGACGGAATCGAGCCGCGTATCGAGCAGGACCGCATGCGGCTTCCACCACTTCAGGAAAGACTGCACCTTGATCAGGTCGGCGGCATAGATTGCGTCGTATCCCTTCAGCGACAGCAGAAGCACCAGCGATTCGCCAATCGCCTTGTCGCGATGGCCGATCAGAATGCGTCGCGATTGCGACGCAGCGGGTGAAGCGCGGCGTTTCCAGATCGCGAACTCGGTTTCGTCGTCCAGGGATACGCGTCTTGTCACAGGTGTTCTCCAGTGGAAATGCGCGCGGAACATCTAATGTAATCAAAAAGAATGGTTACAGGGAAGATTTACCTTTGATCAATGTTTGCATAAAGTGCGCAAATTTTACTTACATGCGGGCGGAATTCTGGCGGCGTGTTTGAAACGGCAGCCGACCACACGGACGTAAAAGCAGGCTGCCCGCCCTCAGGCCAGCCCGATTCCGGCGCGGCTCAACAGCCGCTGATTGCGCTCCGACAGATTTTTCATCCGCAACTGCTTGCCGGCTTTACGGTAGCGCTCGACCAGACCCTGCAACGCCGCGAGCGCGGAATGATCCGCCAGCAGCAAATGACTGCAATCGACGGTGACCTGCTCGGGGTCGTCGAGCGGGTCGAACAGTTCGTGAAACCGGGTAGTCGATGCAAAAAACAGCGTGCCGCGCGGCACGTAGGTTTTGTCGCCGGAGCGGTCTTCGACGTGCGCGTGAATTTCGCGCGCGTGCTGCCACGCAAAATTGAGCGCTGCAATCACGATGCCGCACATCACCGCAATCGCCAGATCGGAAAACACCGTGATGACGGTGACCGCCACGATCACCAGCGCGTCGTTACGCGGCACCTTGCCCAGCACGCGCAGCGAGCCCCACGCGAAGGTCTGCTGCGCGACCACGAACATCACGCCGACCAGCGCGGCGAGCGGAATCCGCTCGATCAGCGGCGACAGGAACAGGATGTACATCAGGATCATCACGCCGCTGACAATGCCCGACAGCCGCGACCGGCCACCCGAATTCAGGTTGATCATGGTCTGGCCGATCATCGCGCAACCGCCCATTCCGCCGAACAGGCCCGACGCGATATTGGCCGCGCCCAGCGCGAGGCACTCGCGATTCGGCTGACCGCGCGTCTCGGTGATCTCGTCGGTCAGATTGAAGGTGAGCAGCGTTTCGAGCAGGCCGACGATCGCCATCAGCACTGCATAGGGCAGCACGATATACAGCGTGTCGAGCGTCAGCGGCACGGCGGGCAGGCTCGGCGCGGGCAGGCCGCCTGCGATGTGCGCCATGTCGCCGAGCGTGCGTGTCGGCAGATGCAGCAGTTGCGTGAACACACCTACACCGACGATCGCGACCAGCGCGGGCGGAGCGGCGCGTGTGAGCCGCGGCAGCAGATAGACGATCGCCATGGTCAGCGCGACGAGGCCGCCCATCATCAGCAACGCGCTGCCGTGCAGCCATTGTTCGCCTTGCGGCGTGCTCTGTTTGAAGTGCGCCAGCTGCGCGGTCGCGATCACGATCGCGAGTCCGTTGACGAAACCCAGCATGACCGGATGCGGGACCATGCGGATCAGTTTGCCCAGGCGCAACGCGCCGAACAGCACCATCAGGATGCCGCTGAGGATCACCGTGGCGAGCAGATACTGCGCGCCGTGCTGCACGACGAGAGCGACGATCACCACCGCCATCGAACCGGCGGCGCCGGAAATCATGCCGGGGCGTCCGCCGAACAAGGCCGTGATCGTGCAGATGAAGAATGCGCCGTAAAGGCCCATCAGCGGATTGAGGTGGGCGACCAGCGCGAAGGCGATGCATTCGGGCACGAGTGCAAACGACGAGGTCAGCCCCGCGAGGACATTGCTTTTGATGCCGGGCAGCCGGGCAAGCCAGGCGTGGGAAGGACTAGCGGTGTTCATCTTCGACAAGTGGGGCGTGGGCGGGCGCAAGGTGAGAGCGACGCGGGGTGCGGAGTCCGCACGGAATGAGTCCAGCGGCCGGGCCAGAAATAACGGTTCGGCGGCACGGCCGGAAGATGACAAAAGAGGGGGATTTTACAGCAGGGTGCCCGTCGAGACCTGCGACGCGGGCGAGCCGGCCACGAGGCAGGGTGACGGCGAAGTGAAAACGCCACGCAGCCGCCGGAGCGGCTACGTGACGTTCAATGCGACTGAGCTTTGAGCGCTCTTTAGATGACGAGCCGCGAGACCTTCGTGCCTTCCAGCGACACGCCGGCCATCAGGCCGCCGTTCGTCAGCACGAATGCTTCGACGGGGCTGGTGGCGGTGGACGTATCCACGGCGCCGTTCGCGCCGACCTTCAGCACGGCGACGGTCGCATCCGCGCCGGCCGCCCAGCCCTGGCTGCTCATGAAGCCGTTGAGCGCTTCCTGGGTCATGAACAGGAACACCAGCGCCTTCGATTGCGCGCCGATCTGCAGGCCGAACGAACCGGCCACGGTGCTGTAGTAACCGGTCGTGTGGCCACCCACGCGCAGCGCGCCTTCGCCGTACTGGCCGCCGACCCAGAAGCCTGCCGAGATCACGGACGGGAACACCAGAACGCCGCGTGCCTTGGCGACCAGTTCGCGCGATCCGCCGACGTTTTCATAGAGGCGCGCGAGCGTCGAATCGACCCCTGCGTTGATCGTGTCGCGCTTGCCTGCGTTGGCCGAAGGCGAGGCGCTCGAAGATGGCGACGTCGTCGTGCAACCGGCGAGGCTCAGGCCCACGGTGGCCAAAGCAGCGCTGCCGGTCATGATGAATTGTCGTCTGCGCATGATGGTTTTTCCTTTTCCTTTTGCGTTATGAAAGCTGCTTTTTTCGCTTGATGGCTGGGTTCGTTGCCAGCCTGTTGCGTGACTCTTATCGGCTCGTGGTCTACCTGCCAATCACGCGCCGCAAGGTGTTGCGGTTGCGTAGCTGCACGCTGACTTGCCCCGACGCCGGTTACGGTAATGCGCCCGGCGGCGAAAACGATTCAGCATTTAGCGTGCCTGACACCACCGCCCGAGCAGGGACGGCGCACCCAGACCCGTCCCCACAAAGATCCTGCGGGCTTTCGGCACCGATTTTCCCTGTCGCATAGGACTACGCAGCCGGACGAATGTTCTGGTTATGACGGAAAAGGTTGTACGGATCGTAGCGGCTTTTTACAGCGACAAGCCGTTCGTAGTTCGGCCCATAAGCTTCGGCGATCCGGCTGGTTTCCTCCTGCGTCATGAAGTTCACGTACACGCTGCCCAGCGCGAATGGCGCGGCGGCGTCGGAAAATGCGCGGGCCCACGCGATGCAGCGTTCGTCGTCGGCTGCGTCGTCCCAGCGGCCGTGCACGTTCATCGCGTACTGCGTGTCGCGACTCGGGTACGCGGTCCCGTCGACCGGCACGCGCTGCGTCTGGCCGCCAATCTGGCCGAAAAAAATCTCGCATTGCGCGGACGGCAACTCGCCGATCGAGTGAAGCAGCGCGTCGATCAGGCCGTCGTCGATGGCGGCGAGATTGTGCGATTTCCAGTAATTGCGCGCGCCGGGCGTGAGCAACGGATCGAACGCCTGTTGCCACATCACATACGGCATCGGCCCGAGATGTTCGCCGACCGGCGTGCCGAAACCACGCACGGCTTCCAGCAGCGACGGCCCGTTTTCGACCGGGCCGCAATAGCACGTTGCGAACACGATCACCGGTTTGCCATGCACCTCGGGCGGCAGGAACGGCAGCGGCGGCGCGAGTCTCAGCACGGCCCAGACGCTGAGTTCTTCCGGCATGCCGGCGGTCGCCGCGCGATATTTGACGAGCGCGTCCTTCGCCTGATCGATCGGCAGCACGACGAGGCCGCCATAAACGAGCGGCCCCACCGGATGCAGCCCGAACTCGAATAGCGTGACGACGCCGAAATTGCCGCCGCCGCCGCGAATCGCCCAGAACAGGTCTTCGTGCGAATCGGCGCTGGCGTGGAGCAATTCGCCGTCGGCAGTGACGATGTTGGCCGAGATCAGGTTGTCCACCGTCATGCCGTATTTGCGGCTGAGCCAGCCGAAGCCGCCGCCGAGCGTCAGGCCCGCGACGCCTGTCGTCGAGTTGATGCCGAGCGGGGTGGCGAGTCCGAACGCCTGCGCTTCGTGGTCGAAGTCGTGGAGCGTCGCGCCCGGTTCGACGTAGGCGCGCCGCGCGGCCGGGTCGATACGCACGGATTTCATCGACGACAGATCGAGTACGAGACCGTCGTCGCACAACGCGCTGCCGCCGATGTTGTGACCGCCGCCGCGAATCGCGAGCGGCAGATCGTGGTCGCGCGCGAACGCGATGCCGCGGCGCACGTCCGCCGCACCCGCGCAACGCAGGATCATCGCCGGATGTCGGTCGATCATCGCGTTCCAGATGCTGCGCGCGGCAGCGAAGTTCGGGTCGTCGGGAAGCAGCAGTTGGCCGCGAACTGCCGATTTCAATTCGTCGATAGCGCTACTGGATACTTGAGCCATGACTCATCTCCTGGAGAAAAAACGCAACACGCTTCCGGCTCGCTGCGGGCTGGCGCTGTGGTATTTCAGCATTAGCCGACAGTGAGATTGAAAGCGTATTGAGAGGTTTATTTGCGTCCAGTAAACGGGCTTGCCTCGCCAAGTCAAACGAAGGTATACCCGCGTTTTCCGTCGATTTCGCGCAGGTGCGCGCGTGACAAGCATCTGCGGCGCGCATCGGCATTGAAGGCCGGTCGCGGTGCTGCGGATGGTGGAAATGCTTCGGAAAAAGATCGCGCAGCGAAGTGTTGGATATGCGCAATCTGATGGTTGTGCAACGACACTTTCACGGCGCCGCGCGGGCGCGCGGGCCGTTTTTCATATGGGCTTTTCTGCCGTGTGTAACGCGGTCGGCAGCCAGCTCCGCTACCCGTTCAGCCCTTGACCAGACCGCCGTCGACGATCAGGTTCTGACCGGTCACTGCGCGCGACCACGGTGACAGGAAGAACAATACGGCGTCGGCGAATTCATCGGGCGTCGTGACGCGGCGCACCGGCGTCGAACTGGCGATCAGATCGAAGACGAATTCGGGCGTGGCCGCGCTGGCGTCGGTGGTGCGCAGCAGGCCGCCCGACACCATGTTCACTGTGATGCCGTCGGGACCGAGATCGTGCGCGGCGGTGCGGGTCAGCGACAGCAGCGCCGCTTTGGCCGCCGTGTAATCGTGATACGGGACGACAGGGTTCTGAAACAGATTGGTGCCCACGTTGACGATGCGGCCGAAGTTTTTCGAACGCATGCCTGCCGCCGCAGCCTGAATCGTATTGAGCGCACCTTTGAGCGATCCGTCGAGTTGCTGCTGGAAACGCGTCCAGTCGATGGAGTCGATGTTAGGACGCGCGTCGCCGTCGAACCGGAAGTCGGCCAGGGCATTGTTCACGACCGACACGATGGGTTGATTGGTTTGCGCCTGTGCTGTGTCGAACAGACGCGCGACGGCGGCTTTGTCAGTGATGTCGGCCTGGAGCGGCAACACGCGGTCGCCGAACTCGTCCTTCAATGCGAGGGCCGCGGTTTCGCTCTTGTGATAATTCACGACCACATTCGCGCCTTCGCGCACGAGTGCCCGCGTAATTGCTGCGCCAAGTCCGCGGGCGCCGCCCGTTACCAGCACCCATTGTTCTGATAGAAGCATCGGTTTTCCTGTTGTCGATTGAGTTGCGATGTTTCTATTGTCGCCTGAAGTCGGCCGGCATGGGATCGCGTTCGCTCTGTGGGGTAACGCACGCAATGCGAGTGAGCGGCTTTTAGCGATGTTTCCGGTGAACTGGGGAGGTGTGGTCAGTGTGGCTTCGATCCTGGTTTCATTCGCGGGTCGATCGACGGCGGCGCGAGTGACGGGTCGCCAATGGTTGGCTCATCCGTTTGATGATCGCCTCACGCGCCGGGCTTCCCCTATGCGCTGTCTGTGTGATTGCGCTCATTGCGCTTCGGCAGTTGGCCGTTTTCGTGCGGATAAACACCTATCTCGATCGATTGAATAGATTAAATGAGCCGTTGTGCGTTGCACGCTTTGTGAAATTGCCGATCACGAGTGAGTGATTTTTCTAAAGACAATGTGCCGGACTTTGCGAAATATCCGGCTTGTTTACGTGGAGTTAAATAGTTTGGATTCCATATCTAAATATAAAAAGTTCCACTGTTTTTGAAAGTCGGTAATTAACGATTCTTGACAGTCAGATCGACGCAATCGTGTCGAAACACACACCTGATATCGCATTGCGTGGGCTAACGCACGGTGGCTGCGGGGCGCTCCGAATAACTTCAACGTCCATCAAGCCTCGTTGCTCCGATCTAACGACGATATTCGGATGCAGCCAGTCGGTTCTCCCGGATCACGCCAAATCAGGCCGGGATTTCAGGCGATGGGGGGCGTCGTACATCACGCGGATTTAGCGTGATGTACGGCAATACCGACTGGGCTTTGAATTTTCGTTTTTTAACAGTGAACAGAGATTCACTCGTTATCTGGGCCGGTCTTTCTGGGTGCATGGTTAGGAGAATGAAATGAAAAAGCAAAACGGGGACGCTCGGATTCTGGGGACTCGGCGGGCGGTGTTGGCGGTTGCCGTGAGTCTTTACGCGGCGATTGCGGGTGCTCAGACAAACCCGGTGAAACCAGCCGTGCCGTCGACGGGTTCCTCCAGATTGATGATCGCGCAGGCATCGTCGATTGATTGCGGACCATTCGATACGCTCGGTTGCAAACTGGACAACGGTGGATTGCTTGCGCCGAACACCATTGGCATTGCGGCGGCGGGTCTGGGAACGGGTTCGTCAGCGGCGTCGCAAGGCGGTAATGGCAGTGGCGCTGGGGCGGCAGGTTCGGGAGACAACGGTAGCGGTGCTAGTGGAGGGTCTGGCTCGGGCTCTGGTTCTGGTTCTGGTTCTGGTTCTGGTTCTACAGGACTGGGGGCGGGGAGCACGGGGAATGGTGGGAAGGGCGGGGCTGGTAGTGGTGACAGCGGAAGTGGTGGCGCGGGCAGTGGTGGAACGGGCAGTGGGGGCGCCGGTAGCGGTGGTGGCGGTAACGGTGGAACGGGTAGCGGTGGCACCGGTAGTGGCGGGACAGGAAGTGGCGGAGCCGGGAGCGGTGGGACTGGCGGTGATGGAACAGGTACAGGTGGAACAGGTACCGGCGATGGTGGTAGTGGTGACGGCGGCGGTGATGGTAGTGGTGGCGACGGTGGACATGGTCACGGGCATGGCCATGGCGATGGTGGTCACGGCGACGGCGGCCATGGCGATGGCGGCCATGGCGACGGTGGTCACGGAGACGGTGGCCATGGCGATGGCGGTCACGGCGACAGCGGCCATGGCGATGGTGGTCACGGCGATGGCGGCCATGGCGATAGCGGTCATGGCGATGGCGGCCATGGCGACGGTGGTCACGGAGACGGTGGCCACGGCGACAGCGGTCATGGTGATGGCGGCCATGGCGATGGTGGTCACGGCGACGGTGGCCACGGCGATGGCGGTCACGGAGACGGTGGCCATGGCGATGGCGGTCACGGAGACGGTGGTCACGGAGACGGTGGCCATGGCGATAGCGGCCATGGCGACGGTGGTCACGGCGACAGCGGTCATGGCGATGGTGGTCACGGCGACGGCGGCCATGGCGATGGCGGTCACGGCGACGGCGGCCATGGCGATGGCGGTCACGGAGACGGTGGCCATGGCGACGGTGGCCATGGCGACAGCGGTCACGGCGATGGCGGCCATGGCGATGGTGGTCACGGCGATGGCGGCCATGGCGATAGCGGCCATGGCGATAGCGGTCATGGCGATGGCGGCCATGGAGATAGCGGCCATGGCGACGGTGGTCACGGCGACAGCGGTCATGGTGATGGCGGTCATGGCGACGGCGGCCATGGCGATGGTGGTCACGGCGACAGCGGTCATGGCGACGGCGGCCATGGCGATGGTGGTCACGGCGACAGCGGCCATGGCGACAGCGGCCATGGTGATGGTGGTCACGGCGACAGCGGTCATGGCGATGGCGGCCATGGCGATGGTGGTCACGGCGATGGCGGTCATGGCGACAGCGGTCATGGTGATGGCGGTCATGGCGACGGCGGTCACGGCGACAGCGGTCATGGCGATGGCGGCCATGGCGACGGTGGTCACGGCGACGGCAGCCATGGCGATAGCGGTCATGGTGATGGCGGTCACGGCGATAGCGGCCATGGCGGCAGTGGCTCACATGGCGGTGGCAATGGTCACGGCGGCGAAGGCCACGGCGGCAGCGGCTCCAACGGCGGTGGTAATGGAGGCGACGGCTCTGGCGGCAATGGCAACGGCAACGGAGGCAGCGGCCACGGCGGCGGTAACAACGGCGGAAACGGCTCCAGCGGTGGCGGCAACGGAGGCGGTAGTTCCGGTGGCAATGGCAACGGAGGCAGTGGTCACGGCGGCGGTAACAGCGGCGGAAGCGGCTCCAACGGCGGAGGCAACGGAGGCGGTGGTTCCGGTAGCAACGGCAACGGAGGCGGTGGTTCCGGTGGCAACGGCAACGGAGGCAGCGGCCACGGCGGCGGTAACAGCGGCGGAAGCGGCTCCAGCGGTGGCGGCAACGGAGGCGGTAGTTCCGGTGGCAATGGCAACGGAGGCAGTGGTCACGGCGGCGGTAACAGCGGCGGAAGCGGCTCCAACGGCGGAGGCAACGGAGGCAGTGGCCACGGCGGCGGTAACAACGGCGGAAACGGCTCCAGCGGTGGCGGCAACGGAGGCGGTAGTTCCGGTGGCAATGGCAACGGAGGCAGTGGTCACGGCGGCGGTAACAGCGGCGGAAGCGGCTCCAACGGCGGAGGCAACGGAGGCGGTGGTTCCGGTGGCAACGGCAACGGAGGCAGTGGCCACGGCGGCGGTAACAATGGCGGAAGTGGCTCCAACGGCGGAGGCAACGGCGGTTCCGGTGGCAACGGCAACGGCAACGGAGGCAGCGGCCACGGCGGCGGTAACAGCGGCGGAAGCGGCTCCAACGGTGGCGGCAACGGAGGCGGTAGTTCCGGTGGCAATGGCAACGGAGGCAGTGGCCACGGCGGCGGTAACAACGGCGGAAGCGGCTCCAACGGCGGAGGCAACGGAGGCGGAAGTTCCGGTGGCAACGGCAACGGAGGCAGCGGCCACGGCGGCGGCTCCAACGGCGGAAGCGGCTCCAACGGCGGCCAAGGCCAAGGCCATGGCGCAGGCGCAGGTGCAGGTGCAGGTGCAGGCGGTGGCTTCGGAGGCTCCAACGGTGGCCACGGAGGCGGGTACGGCGGCGGCAATGGCGGCAATGGCGGTGGTCACGGCGGCGGAAGCCACTAATAGAGCAAGAGCAGTCATCGCCACGAGCGAGGAGGTCGCCAGCCCGGCGTCCTCCTCGCCGGATTCAAACCATCAAACCCAAAAAGAAAGCGGACAGGCTCCCCCCTGTCCGCTTTTCTTTAAAAAGACCTCACCCCACCCCAATCACCCGATCCTGCACAACCAGAAAAACCTTCTCCCCAGCAACACGTCCTTCTTCCCGCGCCCCGCCGGTAAAACTTCCAAACGCTGGCAGCACCCCGCACTCGGCCCCAAACCGGAAACACGGCACGCGCACCGAGTCAGTCCGCGTCGTGACCCGATAAACCGGATGCACGTGACCGGCCAGCGCATACGCACCATCCACCCGCTGCGGGTAATGACACAACGCCCACGGCCCCAAACGCCTGGGCTCCTTCACATACTCAACATCCAACGTCCGAGGCAGAGCACCGGCGTGCCGGTCATGATTGCCTTCCACCAGCACCAGCCGCAAATCCGCATGCCTCGCGCGCCATTCATGCAGCGCGTCGAGTGTTTGTGCGGCATGCGATTCGCGTGCATGTAGCAGATCGCCGAGAAACACGATCATGTCCGGCTCAAATCCGGCGATCAGGATATCGAGGCGCATCAGATTGTCCGCCGTCGACCCGATCGGCACGGGAATACCGCGCGCCCGAAACACCGCGTCTTTACCAAAATGCGCATCGGCGATCAACAGACAGCGCAGCACTGGATCGAAACACGCACGCAAGCTCGACAGCACAAGAGGATGCCCAGCGATTTCAATCGCCAACGATGCCGGCTTCATACGCGAGCCGCCTTCTCCAGTTCAGCCAGCATTCGCTCGACTCGGTCCGCGAGTTTCTCGGTACTCACTTTCTCGCGCAGACGCCCGACAATCAGCGGAAACGCAAACGGTGTCGGCTTTTTTGGTCGCGCCACGATCACGCGGCTCGTGTTCATCCGTTCGAGCGCAATGCGAATGCGCTGGACGTCGAGTTCCTGCAGCAGTACTTCCGTGTCCGCCTGATTGAGCAGCAGATTGCCACTATCATGATTGCGGAAGATCTCATAGAAAAGACCACTCGACGCCTGCAATTGCCGCGCACTTTTCTGTTGCCCCGGATGTCCCTGAAACACGAGGCCCGACACTCGCGCGATTTCGCGAAAGCGTCGCATCGAAAGTTCGGAAGAATTGAGGCTTGCGAGAATATCGTGATCGAGTCGATCGACTGAGAGAAGGCCGCTTTCGAGTTGTCCTGCCCAGTCGAAAGGTTGCGCGGACAATAACTCAAAGCCATAGTCATTCATCGAAATGGAGAAAGTACCAGGCTTCTCGCGTGCGACCCGCCACGCGAGCAACGCACCCAGACCGATGTGCGCGGTACGCCCCGCAAACGGATAGCAGAAGAAGTGGTGCCCTTCGCGCGATTTCAGCAGTTCCACCACCAGTAATCCAGGCTCGGGCAATGCCGACCACTGCTGCTGCAGTTCGAGCAGCGGCCGCACGGCGCGCATTTCCGGTTCGTCGTAGATGCCACTGGCAGCACGCGCCAGCATCGTCAGCGTGGCGTCGGCGAGTTCCGACGACAATGGCATGCGACTGCCCGCCCATTGCGGCATCGCTCCACGCGATGAAGTGGCACGCCGTACCCACGCCGTCATATCCTGCACGCGGATCAATTCGAGAGCACGCCCGCCGAAAGTAAAAATATCGCCGGGTTTGAGCCGCGAAATAAACGATTCTTCAATGGCGCCGATTCGTCCACCGGACAGATACGCGACATTCAGCGTGCCATTCGCGACGATCGTGCCGATGTTGTTGCGATGCCGCCGCACCAGATCCTCGCGCGGCACGCGGTACAGTCCATCTTTTTCGCGCATTACGCGATGGTAGTCGGGGTACGCCCGAAGCGCGGTTCCTCCGCCTTCGACAAACCCCAATGCCCAATCGAACTCTTCCTGCGTCAAATTCCGGTACGCGTAAGTGCGACGAATTTCTCCATACAGTTCCTTCGCATCGAAACCGCCGCCAATCGCTACGGTGACGAGATGCTGCACCAGTACATCGAATGGCTTCTCAGGCGTCTCGCGTCCTTCAATATGACGCTGCTCGACGGCTTCTCGCGCGGCGGCGGCCTCGACCAGTTCGAGTGCATGCGTCGGCACAATCGTCACGCGTGACGGCCGGCCAGGCGCGTGTCCCGAACGTCCAGCGCGCTGCATCAAACGTGCGACGCCTTTGGGCGAGCCGATCTGAAACACGCGTTCTACTGGCAAAAAATCGACGCCGAGATCGAGGCTCGACGTGCATACCACCACTTTGAGCAAACCGCTCTTCAGACCACGCTCGACCCAGTCGCGCACTTCCTGATCGAGCGAGCCGTGATGCAATGCGATCAGTCCGGCCCATTGGGGACGCGCTTCGAGCAGTGCCTGATACCAGACTTCGCATTGCGAGCGCGTATTCGTGAACACGAGCGACGTTTGCGCTTCGCCAATAGCCTCGGCCACTGCGCTGACCTGGCGCATGCCCATATGGCCGCCCCACGGAAATCGCTCGATGGTGTCGGGAATCACCGTGTCGACGATCAGCGCTTTTGGCAGTGCGCCATGCACGTTGACGCGCGGTGTGTCGACCGGAGCGAGCAGCACGTCGGCGGCGAACGGCAGGTTGCCGAGCGTCGCGGATAGCCCCCATACCTGCAATTCAGATCGCCAATGCGCGAGACGCGCGAGTGCGAGTTGCGTTTGCGTGCCGCGCTTATTGCCGAGCAACTCATGCCATTCGTCGACAATCACTAGCCGCACGTGCGACAGCACTTCACGCGCGTCAGGCCGCGTGAGAATCAGCGTCAGACTTTCTGGCGTCGTGACGAGCGCGGACGGCATGCGCCGGTTCTGCCTTGCGCGCTCCGCCGACGATGTGTCGCCGGTCCGCAGTCCGACGCTCCACGGTACTGCCAGTTCGGCTGCCGAGCTTTGCAGTGCGCGAGCGGTGTCGGCGGCGAGTGCGCGCATCGGGGTGATCCACAGTACTGTGAGAGGTTCGGGCTGGGTGCTCTTTGTGCGTTTTGTATTGCCACGCGTCGAGGATTTTCGATCGGCAAGCGCGCCGGCATTCGCGAATGTGGCGAGTGCGCCAAACCATACCGCCCACGTTTTGCCCGCACCGGTTGTCGCGTGTAGCAAACCGCTTGCGCCACGCGCTATTTCCCGCCACACGTCGCGTTGAAACTCGAACGGCTGCCAGCGGCGTGCATCGAACCAGGCCTGGAGTCGATCCGGGAAAGGGCGCTGCGCGGCTTCGTCGTCGATGGAAAAGGGTAGTGGCTCGAAGGCGGGTTCGCGTGCGTCGAGTCGAGCCTGCTGCGCGCGAGTGCGCGGAACCCGCCGGGGCCGGGGCGCGCGACGCCGCTCCTGCGCACTGGGCGGCACAGGGACGGTGTTGTCGTCGGAATCAGCCGGCTCGGTCATCGACAGTACTCTTCCGTTCTGGATTCGCACATTGGCGAGCGTGCGCACGAAGGACGTATCAGGTGGACCGCGAAGCCGTGCAAGTGGTTCACGAATGTCTCGCCGCATTTCCGCGGGCGATGCAGTCCGTGATTAAATGCCGGGGGCTCGCTCGCCTATATGGATTCTTTTATCACGGAGTTCGGCTTGAATCGCAAACAAATATCGCTGCCGCAGACGTCGTTACGAATTGCAGCGGCACAAGCGCAACCTGTTCCTGGTGATGTCGCTGCAAACATCGCCAGAACGGTCGAATTGACCGGCATTGCCGCCGATCGCGGCGCGAAACTGGTGGTTTTTCCCGAAAAATTCCTGAGCGGCTACGAGCCGGACCTGATTGCCGGCGACCCTGCGAAGTACGCGTTCGACGCAAACGATCCGCGTCTCGCGCCAATTCGCGAAGTTTGCCGCCGACGTGAAATCGCCGTCATGGTCGGCGCGGCGACACGCGCAACTGCGGGTCTTCGTATTTCGTCGCTGATATTCAACCGCTCGGGCGAGCAGATCGAGCCGTATCACAAGCAATATCTCTATAGCAGCGAAGCACGCATTTACCATCCGGGCACGCAAGGCCACATGCTGGTACTCGACGGATGGCGGCTCGCTGCCGGTGTCTGCTATGACTCCGGGTTTCCGGAACACGCGCGGCTCGCGGCGGTGAATGGCGCGCACGCATATCTGGTGAGTGCGCTTTTCAGCATGAAAACGGGCTTCCACCAGTCGCGCATCTGGTTCCCCGCGCGTGCTTTCGACAATACCTTGTACGTGCTGTTGTCAAATCACGCCGGCACGACCGGCGGCTGGGAAGCGTGCGGAGCAAGTGCGATCTGGAATCCGTATGGCGACGTGATGGTGCAGGCGAGCCGTGATCGCGACGAAGTGATTACCGCGCTACTCGATCCTGCGTTGCTGGCCGATATCCGAGAAAGGGAAACAGCACTCGCGGATTTCAACGCGCGCGGCGACGTGATTCCCGGCGGCTATACGGTACAAAGTCTGGATTGACTCTTTATTCACACTCGCGCGGCACGCAAGTAACACCACGGCAATTAGCGGCGCATGCTCTTTGTCAATCCGGGCAACCGGCAACGCCCGACAGAAATATGCAACATACGATCCGTTACAATGGGATGCACCACCCAACTGGAGACTTGCTTTGAAATCTATCGTTGCCTTGCTGGCCGCAGCTGTTCTTTCTTCGACGGCAATGGCCGCTGCACCCACTACCGAGAAACTGCCTTCAGGCGTCATCGTTGAACATCTGACGCGCGGCACGGGCGCTCAACCGTCCGCCACCGACGTCGTGAAGGTCAATTATCGCGGCACGTTGCCCAATGGCACCGAGTTCGATAGCTCCGCCAAGCATGGCGGCCCGGCTACGTTCCCGCTGAATCGCGTGATTCCGTGCTGGACGCAGGGTGTGCAGACAATGAAAGTGGGCGGTAAAGCCAAGCTCACCTGCCCCTCGGCAACTGCTTACGGTGAACGCGGCGTCGGCCCGATTCCGCCGAATACCGACCTGACTTTCGAAGTCGAACTGGTCGACATCGTCAAGTAATAGCGCGCCTGGTGCGCCAGAATTGAGCCCCGCTCCGGATGCCGCAGCGGGGCTTTTTCTTTTCATGGCGCGTCATTCACCAATTGCTTATTGGCTCCTGACGCTTACCTGCCGGTGAACTGTCGGAGATTCGTAATGAAACTTGAAGACAACGCCGTGCATGTTGCCACCATCGGCTTCACTGGCAAAAGCGCGCAGAGATTTTTCGATTTGCTGAAGCACGCAGAGGTTCGTACGGTTCTGGACGTCCGGCTGCACAACACGTCACAGCTCGCGGGTTTCGCGAAAAAGCAGGATTTACGGTACTTCCTCGAAAATTTGTGCAGTGCCGCGTACGTGGAGATGCCCGAACTGGCACCCGAACCTGCGTTGCTGAAACGTTATCAAAGCAAAGAGCTGACTTGGGACGAATACGAGGCTGCTTATCTTGAGCTGATCGCGAAACGCCGGGTGGAAAGGCAATTGGATATCGATCTGTTTCGTTCCGCCTGTGTACTTTGCAGTGAACATTTACCACATCACTGTCACCGGCGCATCGCGGTGGAGTACCTGAATACTCAATGGAACAGCGGGCTGAAAATCACCCACCTGTGTTGATTTTCTTCTTCGATCTTCTTCCCGGCGACTCTCTCCGCAAAGAGAAAATGCGGTGGTTTTTTGAAGTCCCACCGCGCTCGGTCGTCTACTATCTACTCACCCGCTTACCCTGAATCGTTCTTCCCGCACGGTCGAACGTCTCTCGTCATTCGTCGCGTGTCAGGAACTCCTGCCATGAATATCGATTTTCACTACGGTGTGGTTTATGTCGCGGCCCGCGCTGGCGGAATGACACCGGAGGATGCCTGTACGGTCGCGCATTCCTGCCAGTACGTCGACGATGCAACGACTCACGGAATACTGCGCTTTAAGGGCGGCGAAACGTTCGAGCGTTTTGCCACGGCGCACAAGTTATTCGATTATTCCAATACGGAGAACGACCAGAACCGGCTCGTCTGGACGCCGTTTCACTTCTTGCCGGCGGCAGAGGGCGACACTCTGGAGGAAAAGGCTGTTTGCCGCCCCGATAGCGAGGTAGCGCGCGAAGTGATGCGAAGGGCGATTCGTCAGCGGAACACGGAGACGGGTCTGCATCGACTTGGCGTGACGCTTCACACGTATGTCGACACCTGGGCGCATCAGGGATTTGCAGGAATCGAGAGCCCGTGGAACCGGGTGCATCTGCTGGAGGCTCAGGATTGCACGCGAAAAGGCTGGCTTGCGGGTCTGAAGGCGGCCACTGAACATCTGGTGGAGCGCATCGAAGAAAATGTGCTGACGCTTGCCTTGCCTGTCGGCCACGGCGCCGCGTTGCACTATCCCGACCAGCCGTGGGCGCATTGGCATTACATCGACGGCCGCAACAACTTCGTCTCAAGACACAATTTGCCTGAGTTCGTTCAGGCCGCCGAGATGGCCTGCCGCGCGGTGCGAGGGTATCTGGCCGGACGGGAAGATTTTGAAACCCAACCGGGGATGCCGGAGAGCGTGAGAGAAGAACTCTCTCATTTGCTCGACATCAATCGCGACGCCGACGACAACCAGCGCTTGCAGAGATTCTGCGAATGGGTGAAAGCCGGACGTATTCCCGGTTTGAAAGAGTCCATTCCCCGCTATGTGGCCAAAGGGCCCGGCTCGTGGAAGTGCAATGCCACCGGTTTGCAGCACGATGATGACACCGGAGATCAGCCGACGTGGACAGACGCATTCGAGAGAAGCGACTATCGGCTCTTTCACGACGCAGTCAAACAGCACCGTTTCGTGACGACTCAGGAAATTCTTCCCGCCCGCGGTTTGCGAATCGCGTGAGCCGGGACAGAGAAACGCCGCCGCCGAAGTCGATTCAATGCGCGTGATTGACCTGGAGGCGGCGTCCGGTACTTCTCCGACTTATTGCATTCTTGCTTCCTGCTGACGTTGCGCCGCCTGTTCCTCTGCGTGCTTCTTCGCCATATGACGTCCCACCAGGCAGCCGCCGACCGCGCCGACCACGGCGTGGTGCCCGGCATAGTGTCCCGCCACTCCTCCCACTACTGCGCCCTTCATGCAACCGGCGGCGTTGGCCGTGCCGATCATTGCCGAGGAGAGTGCCACTGCCGCGAGAGCGGCTTTGATGTAACCAGCTTTCATCTGAAAAGTACCGTGCTGTTAAGAGGAGCGAAGGTGGTGCTATTCGAGGTCTTTTCAATAGCCTCCACCGAGATCGCGCTCCCGGGATTCATGTTCCTGACATTTCCGCGAGCCGGAATATCGGCCGCGGAGCAACTATAAACAGATCTTTCTGTTCATAACCCGTTCTTCATGCTCATCGAAGCAGAGTGCATACGCCTGTTTCCAGTCGGAGCCGGTCTGCTGGAAGCCACTCGACGAGCACGGTTCGCAGTGTAGGGGAGCAGAGCCGACAAAGGTGAAACAGTGCTGCGAGATCAGTAACGCTCAATTACCGATGACCCTTGCGAGTCGGGCTATCTGCCGGAAAGGACGGTTTTTTCCATTGCGAATAGTGCTTTTTAAAGCCCTGCCACTCAAAAAGCGACATTTGCAATAAAAAATGGACTGCTGTCCTTTGATTATTCAAATGCTTGCCTATAGTAGAAGCGACTATTGCTGCCATGCAGAGCAGACGTCTTTTCGTTGATGCAGGTAACGGGGAACCGGAATGACGCCATCGAACGCTGCGACTTATCAGTCGAACGCCGCCACACCCGAATCGTTGCGGACGCTGGCTGGTTATCTGGAATTGGCACTCGACGAAGGCGAAAGTGTGGTGCTGATGAGAATCGGTGTTCAGGTGCGCAGTGTGTATGTTGGCGATCCGTCCGGGAACCTGGAGGATCTGAGAGAGTCCGGTGTAGTAGATGCCCAACAGGCAGATGAGATGCTGATGCTCACCTGTCTGGGACTCAACCGCATAACGGCGGACGGTCAACAATACCGTTTTGTACGAAGTGTGCGGTACATTGCCGATCGCCAGGCCGTCGTTTTTACGCCGACCTGAGTATTAGACGAGTATTAGCAGTTGCAATACGGGAAGTCGAAAAGAAGAGTCCGCAAGAAGAGCCGGAGCACGGAGAAAGGAAGATAGATCGGGAAATTGGATAGTGGGCCTGAAAGCTTGCTGTCCAGATGGAATGTAAGAGGCGGATTCAATGTATCAAAAGCCACATACCCTGCCTTTCTTTTTCTATTCATGGCATAGTTTGACGATTACCACATAGGGAGGAATCAAATGCCTACACTAGAGCAGATTCAAGCCAAACTGAAAAAACTCCAGGCGCAAGCCGACGTGCTGATTGCCAGAAAAGCACAAGTCGCAGTCGATCAGATTCGTGACCTGATGCTCAGGCACGGTTTGACTACTGAGGATATCGAAGCCAAAGCAAGGGCGAAGCGTGCCGCGCGAGCTCTGAATGGCCACGCCACCGGCGTCAAGGCGAAAGCTCCCGGTTCGGCTAAACCAGCGAAATACCGCGACCATAAAACAGGCGCCACCTGGACGGGCCATGGCCGCGCGCCTGGCTGGATTGCCAATGTAAAAGACCGGACTCAGTTTCTGGTCGACGGTGCAAGCGAATTGAAGTCGGTGGCAAAGGCGGTTGTCAGTTCCGCAAAGAGCAAGGGCCAGCCGAAAGGCGCGCAACCTCCCAAGTACCTGAACCCGAAAACGGGCGCGACATGGAGCGGCCGTGGTCCCGCACCCGCCTGGCTCGCAAGCGTCAGGGATCGCAGCAAATTCCTGATCGACAGCGCGGCGGCAGCGGCTAGCAATACGGCGAGTAAAGCGGCGAAGAAGGTGTCGGCAAAAGCCGGCAAGACGAAATCGGCGGCCACTAGTGGTGCAGTAAGCAAGAAAGCGGCGGCAAAGAAAGTCGTCGCTAAAAAGGCGGCCGCCGCTAAAAAGACTGTCGCCAAAAAGGCAACCGCGGTAACCCGCAAAGTAGCGGCGAAGAAGCCGGCCGCAAAAAAAGCGGGGACTAAAGCGGCAACTAAAGTGGCGACCAAAGCAGCAAAGAAGGCTCCGGGCCGCAAAGCAGCCGCTAAAACCGTCGCTCCTGCTGCTCCCGCAGCCGCGCCGCAAACCCCTGCGGTACAAGCAGGCGCCTGAGCGCAACGGAGTTGTGAAGTAGATGACCAGCACGTTCGATTCAACCCAGCAGGAAGACCAGGTCGTCCTGCTGGACTCCGTTCCTCATCCCGCAGCCGATGCCGCCGAACCCTTCATTGTCGCCAGCGACCGCCGGGTAATTCTGGCTTATCCGATCGCGGAAGCGGACTTTGAGCGGTTCGGTCCATTCGATCCCGACGACGATCCTTTCTGTGCGGTCCTCTTTCCAGACACCGTGTTTCATCGGCTGGGGCCGCCGGGAGAAAGCGATCTCGACATTCATCCGCTCGTCGCGCAAGGCTTGCTCGGTTACTCGGTTCACGAAGTAGTGAACTCGTCGCTGACGGCGGAGATTGCAGCAGTTGCATCGGCGGGACCTACGCCGCGTCATTTCGTCATTACATTCCTCGGTTCGACGTTTGAATGTGTGGCGTCGGACGTTACCGTGGTCGGTGTCTATGGCGCCGGTGAAATTGCCATCCGTGAAGCTTTCTCGCTGGTCAGATAAGTGAAATAGAAAGGGGAGTAGCAAAGCGCGGTCCCGCAATGGGCACGCGCAATGCGTGCTGCCTGCGTGGTTAAGAGCCGGACCCGAGGTCCGGTACTCTTTCGTCAAACCGCAGGCGCACATGGGCGTCCTGCCGACTAGCATCGAGGCCCACGCATGCTGCTGACTATTCTCATCACCGCGTTCGTCACGCTCATCGTCATTCTGGTGATAGCCAATCTGTCGAGCGGCGAGAAGAAGATCGAACACAAGATCGAGCGTCTCTATGCGAGCGACGATCCACAATTCCTCCGCTCGATGGGGCTTCTGCTCGGTCCACCGGTTATCTCGGGCAATCGCTTCGAGATGCTGCTCAACGGCGATCAGATTTTTCCTTCGATGCTCGAAGGTATTCGTTCCGCGCGTCAATCCATCACGTTTGAAACGTTCATTTACTGGTCGGGCGACGTAGGCGAACAGATTGCGCGCGCCCTCGCGGATAAAGCACGGGAAGGTGTCGCCGTCCACGTGCTTCTCGACTGGGTCGGGTCGTCGAAAATGGATAAGCGCTACCTGAACATGTTGCGGGACGCGGGCGCGGAAGTTATCCAGTATCACAAGCCGCATTGGACAGGGCTCGGCCGAATGAACGACCGCACCCACCGCAAGCTACTGGTGATAGACGGACATATCGGCTTTACTGGCGGTGTCGGCATTGCGCCGGAATGGACGGGTCACGCGCAGGATGAAAAGCATTGGCGCGATTCGCATTTTCGAGTGGCCGGTCCTGTGGTTGGACACATGCAAGCCGTTTTCATGGACAACTGGGTAAAGGCCACCGGCAATGTACTGCACGGCCCGGACTACTTTCCTCACATGGACGCTCAGGGCGACGGCCTCGCGCATATGTTCAGCAGTTCGCCGTCGGGCGGCAGCGACGACATGCAGTTGATGTATCTCATGGCGATCACAGCGGCTACCAACAGCATTCATCTCGCGAGCGCGTACTTCGTGCCCGACAAGCTGACTATCAATGCAATCGTCGAGGCCGCGAAACGCGGCGTGAAAGTGCAGATCATCACACCGGGAAAACACATCGATACGCACACGGTGAGAGAGGCGTCGCGTGGCTGCTGGGGGGATCTGCTTAAGGCAGGAGTCGAAATATACGAGTACCAGCCGACCATGTTTCACTGCAAGCTACTGATAGTGGACGAGTACCTCGTCTCGGTCGGCTCCACCAATTTCGATAGCCGCTCGTTCAAGTTGAATGACGAGGCCAATCTGAATATCTATGATCGCGACTTCGCGAAACTGCAGACAGCCACGTTCGCTGACGACATTACAAAATCCCGGCAAGTCACGTTTGAAGCATGGACGCATCGTCCGCTCACGGAGAAGCTGATCGAGAAGTGTGTGCGTCTACTTGATACGCAGCTTTGAAACAGCAGGGCAACGCATTGCATGCCTCATGCATGAATTAGATTCGAGAAAAAAATAGTTTTGAAATTGTTTTAAAAAGGAGTTCTCTATCGTATATTGACATCTAGTCTTCACGGCTTTGGGTGCAGACTGGCTGGTGAAAAGGAACGACTGTTTTTAAGTCATCCTTTCAAATAGTTTATATAAGAAATTTACGAGGCATCAAAAGAGCCCGGTTTTGGTGCGCATTGCGTTAAAACGCATTGCAAAAAACCGATGCGCATTTCTTCGGGGGTGCGGCTCTGATGTAGTAGCGGTCGGGGTGGATCGGATTTGCCGGCAGGAAAAGGCAAATTGCACGGGCCTGATCCCCTGTTGTACGGCCGCAAAGCGCCCGCCAATGCGGGCGCGGTATCAGTACGCGCGTGCTTTGTGCATGCGCATGCGAATACGCCATGCCCATCGAAAAGCTCCTTGTTCCGCTCCCTGCGGGCCTGAAAGTCTACGTTGAACGTCACGTATTCGATCCGGCCTTCGAGAGCGTGATTCTGATCAACGGCGCGCTTGCCACTACGGCGTCGTTTGGCCAGACCATTAAATATCTCGGCGAACGCTATAACCCGATATGTTTTGATTTGCCTTATGCGGGCCAATCTAAATCGCATAACGCGGGTAACTTCATTCTGACAAAAGACGATGAAGTTGAAATCCTTCTTTATCTAATAGATTTATTCGAGCCGGGCTTTCTCGTGTCGGTATCGTGGGGCGGAGTGGCGTCGCTGCTCGCGCTGTCACGAGCGCGGACCAGCGTGAAGCGCGCGGTGATCGCGTCGTTCTCGCCGCGTCTCAATGAAGCGATGACCGCTTATGTGAGTACAGCGCGCGACTATATCGCCGCGGGTGAAAACCTCAAGGCCGCGCAACTGCTCAACGATACCGTGGGCCGGCATCTGCCGCGCATCATGAAGCTCTACAACTTTCGCTATCTGTCGTCGCTGCCGCGGGACGAGCAGCAGCAGGTTGCGTTTCACGTCCAGCAGATTCTGGCGATACGCCCCGAGCATTATCTGTGCGAGTTCCGCAATATCGACTGCGGTCTGAAGTTCCTGAATGGCGAGCTGGACGAATACACCACGCCTGACGATGCCCGTTCGCTCGCGCCGCATCTCCAGCGCGCCGAGTTTTCGACTATCGCGCAGGCGGGGCATTTTCTCGATCTTGAAGGGAAAGCGGCCTTACGTCAGGTGCGTAACGAGATTTTCGACTATTTCGGGCCGCCGCCCGCACAGCCGGCGAATCGCGCGCTCGACTGTTTCGATGCGCTCGCCGCGCGTTCTTCGATGTTACCGGTGCCGCAATCCGCAATGACAAACGTCTCGAATGTAGCGAACGTTGCATTGCAAGCCACCGCCGATCACTCGTTACAACAGGTTGAACTACCGTGAATATCGCTCAGAGCATGGCCATCGTCGTACCGTGGACGTTGTGGCTGTTGTATTGGGTCGCGACGTCGAAACAGGTCAAGGAGACCGCGCGCAAGGAAGCTTCGCGATCGCGCACGCTGCAATCCATTCCGCTGATTGCCGGTGGTGCGCTGATCGTGTTGCCGGATCTGAACGGGGCGGCATGGTCGTTCAATTTGGAGTCGATTGGCTCGCTTCAGTTCGCCGGTCTCGCAGTGCTGCTGGCGGGGCTCGGTTTTTCCGTCTGGGCGCGGCTGCATCTCGGCACCAACTGGAGCGTGTCGGTAACGCTGAAGGAAGGCCACGAGCTGGTGCGTAGCGGGCCGTATGGACTGGTGCGTCATCCTATCTATACCGGCTGTCTGCTGGCGCTGGCAGGGGCGGTTTTAATCGGCGCGGAGTGGCGCGGCGTGGCGGGGCTGCTGCTGATTTTCGCATCGCTGGCGTATAAGGTGCGCATCGAAGAAAGCTGGTTGAGCGGGCATTTCGGTGGCGCCTACGCGCAGTATCGCCGCGACGTGGCTGCGCTGATCCCCGGTCTGTTCTGAGCGCGCCATGACGAAGGTCATCATCACCGCGATAGGGTCGGCGGGCGACGTGCATCCGCTGCTCGGCATCGGCGCGGCTCTGTATTCGCGCGGGCACGAGATCGTGTTCTGCAGTCATGCGCCGTTCGAGGACGCAGCCACACGGCAAGGCTTTGCATTCGTTCCGATTGGAACGGCTGATGAATATGCAGCGGCAATGGCGAATCCGGCGCTATGGCATCCGCGTACTTCGTTCAGAACTTTGTGGGCGTTGATTGCGCCGACGCTGAAGCCGCATTTCGACAAGCTCGCTTCGTTGATCGACGACGACACGATCATGGTCGGCACATTGTGGGCTTTTTCGGCGCGACTGATACAGGAGTTGTATCGCGTGCCGCTGGTGTCGGTACAGGTGTCGCCGTCCACTTTGCTGTCCGCGTATGCGCCGCCGACTCATCCGCGATTAACCATTCCGCACTGGTTGCCGCTCGGGGTGAAAGCAGGGCTGTTGCGGTTAATCGAATGGCAGGTACTCGACAAGGTTTGCGGGCCGGCGCTGAATGCATTGCGCGGTCAACTCAGACTCGATCCAGTCACGCGAATATTTGGTCAGTGGCTGCATTCGACCGACGGCGTGCTATGTCTCTTTCCGGAATGGTTCGCGCGCTCTCAGCCGGATTGGCCCGAGCCGCATCGGCTGAGTGGCTTTCCGCTGTTCAACGATGCGGAAGGGCATACGCACGATCCGCAACTGGAAGCGTTTTTAGACGCAGGTGAACGCCCCGTCGTTTTTACGGCCGGTTCGACCCTGACTGATCACGCACGTTATTCCGCGACCATCAGCGCGACGTTGCAGGATACGGGACTGCGCGGCATTCTGTTGACGCCGAACGTGTGTGTCGAATCGCATGACGCCCCCGCGCTGATAAAACGCCGGTATGTACCCATGCAAACGCTCCTGCCGCGCTGTCGTGCGTTGGTGCATCACGGCGGCATCGGCACAGCGGCGCTTGCGTATGCAGCAGGTATTCCGCAGATCGTCACGCCCTTTGCCCACGATCAATTCGATAACGCGCAGCGGGTCGCTGCCAGTGGCTGTGGCGTGCGGCTCGATGGTCCGCTGCAGCCGCAAGCGTTGGCACGTGCGCTGGAGCAGGTGCTCGGCTCGCCGTCCATTGCCACGCAATGTGGCCGGATGCAGGACCGGCTCGCAAGTTCACCGGACGGTTGCAATGTCGCCGCGCGCTACATAGAAGGATTCATGCACGCTGGTGTTCGCGGGTCGGGCACGGGACGTGTGCCGTCTTTCGTATTGGCCGCCAGCGGGCACGGCTCATGAGCGCGACATCGCCATTACAGGAAAGCGACCATTTGCTTTCCAATGGATTGCCCCGGGCACCGAAAGTGGCCGGCATCCACGGAGCACGTCTCGCGTTGCTCACGTTTGCGTTGTCGCTCGCGACCTTCATCGAAGTTCTCGATTCGACCGTCACCAACGTCGCGGTACCGGCTATTTCCGGCAGCCTCGGCGTGTCCAATAGTCAGGGAACGTGGGTGATCAGTTCGTACTCGGTGGCGGCCGCGATTGCTGTTCCGCTGACAGGTTGGTTTTCGCAACGGGTCGGCGAAACAAGGCTGTTTCTCTCCGCCGTGATCCTTTTTACGCTGACATCGCTACTCTGCGGCGTAGCCGGTGACTTTCATCTTCTGGTGGTATGCCGCGCCTTGCAGGGGCTTTTTTCGGGGCCGATGGTGCCGTTGTCGCAAACCATCCTGCTACGCACTTTTCCACCCGACAAACGCGTCGTAGCACTCGCTCTGTGGGCCATGACCGTGCTACTCGCGCCGATCTTCGGCCCGGTAGTGGGCGGCTGGCTGATCGACAACTTTACGTGGCCGTGGATCTTCCTGATCAATCTGCCGATAGGCATCTTTTCGTTCACAGTATGCATGACGCTGTTGCGTGGCGACCCGCGCGAGACAGCCTCCGTTCGCGCTGAACGCGCCGCACCGATAGATCTGCCTGGCATCGCATTGCTGGTGTTGGGTGTCGGATCGCTGCAAATCGTGCTCGATCTCGGACACGATCGCGGCTGGTTTGATTCGCCGCTGATTCTCGTACTGTCGATTGTCGCTGTGTTGTCGATCGTATCGCTGCTGATCTGGGAAGCGGGCGCAGCGCATCCGGTGATCGACCTGAGTCTGTTTCGCGACCGCACCTTTTCATTCTGCGTGTTGATCATCTCGCTCGGCATGATGAGTTTTTCGGTGGTCGGCGTGGTGTTTCCGCTGTGGTTGCAGGCGGTAATGGGCTATACCGCGTATCAGGCCGGACTCGCCACGGCGCCGCTCGGCGTGCTCGCGCTGGTGTTCTCGATTCTGGTCGGCATCTATTCACCCCGTTTCGACGCACGCGTAATCGCGACATTCGGCTTTCTCGTGTTCGCAGCTGTGCTGTGGTGGAACGCGCACTTCACGCTGACCATGACGTTCACGCAGATCATCACGCCTGGGTTGATTCAAGGCATTGGCTTGCCGTGCTTCTTCATTCCGCTGACCGCTGCAACGCTGTCGCGCGTATCGGACGACAAACTCGCTGCCGCGTCCAGCTTGTCGAATTTTTTGCGCACGTTGTCGGCGGCATTCGGCACTGCGATGAGCGTCACGCTTTGGGATAACCGCGCGCTGTTTCACTACGACGTGATCGCGCAATCGGTGACGAAATCGTCCGGCAATACGCAGCACTTCGTTCAAAGCCTGCACGGCATGGGTATCGACGGCACGCGCGAACTGGTTACTTTGCATCACGTCGTGCAGCAGCAGGCGTACATGATGGCGACCGGCGACATGTTCTATATGGCGAGCATGACCTGTCTTGCGCTCGCCGCGATGATGTGGCTCACGCGTCCGAAACGCGGCGCGGCCATGACGCTCGGCCACTAAGGAGAATTTCGATGACGACCCTCGGCGCATTGATCATTCTGTTTCACCCGGACGAGGAGCAATTGTCGCGCGCAGTCGCCATGCGCAGCATGTGCGACCGGTTGCTGGTGGTCGACAACTCGCCGCAACCCGACCGGCACGCGGCGCTGCGCTTGCACGAAGCCGGTATTGCGCTATTGCAGAATGGCAATCGCAACGGCATTGCCGGCGCGTTCAATCGCGGCCTGAGCGCGCTATTTCAACTGGATGTCGATGCCGTCGCGCTGTTCGATCAGGACTCGACTGCACCCGTCGACTACTTTCCTGCGATGCGCGCCCGCTGCGAGTCGTTAGGCAGTCGCGCATTTTTAATGGGCCCGCGCATTTTCGATGAAAGCGATCAACGCTTCCTGCCTGAACTGGCAACCAGCGGTCTCGCTGTCGAAAGACTTTCTCTGCGTGCAGACGTGCCGTTGCAGCGCTGCGCATTTCTGATTTCGTCAGGCTGTGTGATTTCTCGTGAGGCTTACACGCGGCTCGGCCGTTTCGACGAGGCGCTGTTTATCGATCACGTCGATACCGAATACTGTCTGCGCGCGTTGTTGCGCAATGTGCCGGTGTATGTGGTGCCGTCGTTGGTGTTGCTGCATCGGATCGGCTCGCGTCGTCGCCATAAACTCGGCTCGCTCGAATTGACGACGATGAACCATCCCGGCTTTCGTCGCTATTACAGCGCGCGCAACGCGATGCAACTGGGGCTGCAATACGGCCTGCGTCTGCCGGTCGCCATCGTGCCCAATGTGCTGACGCTATGGCAGATCGTGCAGATTGTCCTCGCGGAAAACGACAAGCTGACCAAGCTCAACGCGATTGCGTGGGGTTTGGTCGACGGATTGTTCGGGCGCATGGGGCCGATCGAGATCACCCGTCCGCGTCTTGCCGCAAGGGCTGCAAAAGCGGGTGCGCTTGCAGGATCAACCGAAAGCGACGCTGCGATGCATCGTCCGCGTCATTCATGAAATCGCGTATGAAACTATTCGGCGCGTGGCGCATGGTGCCCTTACTGCTGGTGGCCGCTGCATTGAGCGGTTGCATCAGCGATGCAGGTCTGCACGCGAGTGTCGATCCGATCAGGCCTGCTGTGGATACGCTCGCGCAAATCATCGGGCCGGATGCGAACGGCGCATGGCCCGCACCCGATTGGGTGAAGCGCTACCGCGATCCGCAACTCGACAAACTGGTGGCCGAAGCGTTGCAGCAGAACCCCGACTTGCAGATCGCAAAGGCGCGTGTCGGTGCTGCACAGTCGCAACTGGAGCAATTTTCTTCGCTGACCGGACTGACCGGCACGGCGGTCGCATCGGTGAGCAAGGCACGTCTTCCTCAACCCGACGACGTAGCGAATGTCTCTGTCGGCGGTCAGCAGATTCCGGTGCAGTTGTTCAACGATCCGGTGGTGTCGCCTGCTGCGTTGATTGCAGGTTTGAGTTATCAACTCGACCTGTGGGGCAAGAATGCGGCATTGACCCGCAGTCTGTTGTCCACGCGCGACGCCGCGCGTATCGACGCGGAACAGGCGCGTCTCACACTGACGGTTGCGCTGGTCACGTTGTACTGCGAACTCGACCGCGCCTTCACGATGCAGGACATTCTGCTGGAGAAACAGCAGGCGGCGGATCGTGTCGATGCCGTGCTGCGTGAGCGGGGCGCGCGCGGTATCGACAATGCGTATGACTCAGCCGATGCCGATCTCAAACGCAGCCGTCTCGCGTCGCAACAGGCGCTCAACGACGAGCGCATCAAGCTGACCGAGTTGCAGATTGGCGTAATGACCGGACGCGGACCGGAGCGCGGCTTGGCGTTGCATCGTCCGCAATTGTCGGCGGCTGCCGATGCGCCCATGCCCGCGCAATTGCCGGTCGATCTGCTTGGGCGGCGCCCCGATATCGTCGCCGCGCGTTTGCGCGCGGAAGCCGCGCTCGCGAATACCGACGCCACGCGCGCGCAGTTTTATCCAGACGTAAATCTCGTCGCGTTTGCCGGTTTGACCGCGTTGACACCTGCCGCGTTGTTCTCGCGCGCGGCATTGACCGGCTCGGTCGGCCCGGCAATTTCGCTGCCGGTGTTCGACAGAACCCGCTTGCGCGCGCAACTGGGCGGCGATTACGCGAATGTCGACGCGGCTGTGAGCCTTTACAACAAGACCGTCGATGAAGCGCTCGGCGAGGTCGCGCGTCAACTGACGTCACTGCGTACCGTCGACCGCCTCGCGAACGAACAGAGCCGCGCGGTGCAATCGGCGTCGCGCATCGTCGCGATTGCCGAGGAGCGGCATCGTCGCGGAATCGGCATGCAGAAGGACGTGACGCTCGCCGATCTTTCGTTACTCGATGAGCGCGCGCAACAAGCCGATCTGCAAGGCCGGCGCATGTTGTTGCAGGTGGCGCTGGTCGGCGCACTCGGCGGTGGATTCGATGAAAGCAAGGTCAGCGGCGCGCCGATTGTTCATTCGCAATCGGCCGCTTTCTCCCACGCACGCATCATGGATACGCACTTCGACTGAATGCATAACGACAAACAGGCACAGCATGCCGCCGGCTGGACGCAGGAACATTCCGGGCTGGCGAGCAATACGGGCAATCCGAACGATCCCAATGATCGCAACAGTGCGCACGATTCGAAGCGAATCGTGCGGCGCCGCCGCTTCGCCATTTTCCTTGGCGTGGTGCTGTTCGCAGGCGCGGCGTGGTTCACGTACTGGGGATTGAGTGCGCGCTTCTTCGAGGAGACCGACGACGCGTACGTGGCGGGCAACATCGTGCAGATCGCCGCGCAAATACCGGGTACGGTCACCGATATTCTGGTGGATAACACCCGCCAGGTGCGAGCCGGCCAACCGCTCGTCAAGCTCGACGACGCAGAAGCGGCCGCCGCGTTCGCGCAGGCTCGCGCGCAACTCACGCTGGCCGTGCGTCAGGTTGCGAACGCGACGATTTCTCGCAAACTCTACGTGCAATCAATCGACGCGCGACGTGCAGAGCTTGCATTGGCTCAGCGTGCGCTGGCGGCGCGAGATCATGCGTCGGTGGAAGTCGTATCGCCGGAAGAACTCGCGCGCGCGAAGGAAGCGGTGGCTGTCGCGCAGGCAAATCTCGCGTCCGCGCAGGTTCAACTCGACGCGGCACGCGCGTTGGGCGGCAAGTTTCCGATCGCCTCGGCACCGCCGGTGTTGCAGGCGGCGGCGCAATTGCGGCTGGCTTACCGTAACCTGCAACGCACGACCGTGGTGTCGCCGATCGACGGCACGGTAGGCCAGCGTTCGGTACAGATCGGCCAGCAGGTTGGACCGGGGCTTGCTCTCATGTCGATCATTCCGCTTGAACGCCTGTGGGTCGAGGCGAATTTCAAGGAAGGGCAGATTCGCAGCATGCGCGTCGGTCAGCCGGTACGGATCGTGTCGGATGTGTATGGCTCGCAGGTCGTTTATCGCGGACGCGTCGAAGGCTTTTCAGCGGGTACAGGTAGCGCTTTTTCGATGTTGCCTTCACAGAACGCAGCGGGCAACTGGATCAAGGTCGTGCAGCGCGTACCCATTGTGATCTCGCTCGATCCTGCCGAGCTTGCCGCTCATCCGTTGCGACTGGGCTTGTCGATGCAGGTCTCCGTGGACACGCACGAGCGCGGCGGTCATCTGATCGGTAACGATACGCCCGCGGCCACGCAGGCGACACGTGTTCACGACAACGTGTCCCGCGATGCCGACGTACTGATCGAAAAGATCGTCCGGGAAAATAGCGAACGATTGAGCGCGGTGGATTAAATCGCCGCGCCGCTCAGATACGTTTCGACCTTGGCAGCCAGCGGCGCATCGCTGCGCTGATAGTCCGCCGGCAAAGGAACCGCGAGTAAGGCTTTCGCCCGCTGATAGGCGCTCACGAAGCCGCGCAGTTCCTGCGTGACGGGCCGGTCGTCCAGCCGGCGTCGCGATAGTGCCTGCTCGACACAGCGGCCGATCAACGCGATCTGACTGTCGATATAGTCGATACTCAATTGGCGGCAACGCTCGGAAGTACTCGCCACCGCGAGCAGCGCGGGCACGATGGAGATAGTCAGAAATCCGCCCGCTGGAATGCGCGCCAATGCAGCGGGCGAATTGAACAGATCTTTACGCAGTGATTCGAAGACGGCCCGACCCCACACGTCGCGCTCTTGTGCGAGTGCGCTGCGGCGACGCGTTAGTGCGTCCTTAGCGCCGGTATCGACGATATCGCCGTCGGCAACCAGCAATGCAGCGTCGGCATGCTCGCCTTCCTGAATGCAATTCGCGCCGAAATACGCGCTGCCCTGATTACGTGCCGCCAATACAAGATGCTGCAACCGGTCCGGCACGAGCGGATCGAGCGGAACCACCTCGCACGTCACCGGCTTGCCGCTGAAATGAATCGCGCAGCGGCCGTCGTCTTCCAGTGCTGGGCAACGTGCGACAGAAGGGTAGTCGTAGCCCTGCGTCGTGATGCTGAAGGTGTCGCCTGCGTGATGCAGCACTGTGTCTGCGATCGAGTCGAACGCCGCGATGTCGGTCGCGTCGAGCATACTTTCGTGACTGCCCACGCGCAGTCGTTCGCCTTCACGTTTGCGCGGCACACGTCCAATCGCGAGACAGCCGATGAACAGATCGCGATGCCGGAACAGTTCCGCCAATGTCATCGACGGCGGCGTATTGCAGCATTTGCCGCATGCCGAGCACGCGAACGAAAACGCGTTCACCATGGCCGGCGCACCGAATCCTGATAGCGGGTGAGGATGAAGTGCGCGACATCGTCCGAGTGATACGCCGATACCAGTTGCGAAACCCACGGCTGAGTACGGTCGCTGTCGCGCACGGCGAGCACGTTCGCATACGGCGAGCGTGCGTCTTCGAGACCGATGCTGTCGCGCGCCGGATAGAGGCCCGCACGCGCGGCGTCGTCGCTATCGATTACCGCGAAGGCCACGCTATTCAGCGAGTCGAACAAACGCGCGCGCGGCACCTGACGTATCTTCAGATTCAGCCGGTTACTCGTAATGTCGTGAGTTGTCGCGTGGAGGCCTGCACTGTCCCTGAACGTGATGAGCGTGTAATTCTGCAGCAGGATCAAGGCACGTGCGACGCCTTCACGGTCGTCGGGAATCGCGATGGTCGCGCCGCGTTGCAACTGGTTGATGTTCGCCAGTTTGCGCGAGTACAGCGCGACCGGAAACGTCACGGTCGTCGCGACGCCGCTCAACGCATAGTCGTGCTGTTTGCGCTGCGTTTCAAGGCTCGGTTCGTCTTCGAAACTCGCTGCGTCGATCTGCTTCGCAGCGAGGGCGGCGTCGATGGCGCCGGGTTGATCGAACACGACGACATCGAGCGCGAGTCCGCGAGTTGCCGCGACACGGCGTACCTCGTCCATGATCTGCGCATGCGCGCCGGGCGTGACGCCGACCTTGATGACCTGCGCTTCATTGGCAGCTTGCGCTGGCGGGTGAAGCGCCGCAAAAGTCATCAACGCCGCTGCGGCGGCGATTAAACGTGGCTTCATGATGCATCCCTCAACACGGTGCGAAAGCCGATATGCGACGCCGGCAGATCCGCTTCCTGCTGTTCACGCGACGCCGCGCGATAGCGCACGCAATAGTCCTGCGAGCAGAGGAACGAGCCGCCCTTGATCACCATCAGCGTATCGTGTTTGCGGCTGAGCGGCGCGACGGCGGCAGTGTCGCCATTCGTGTGCGATTGATGCGGGCCGCTATAGACATCCCTAGTCCACTCCCACGCATCGCCGATCATGTCGTAGAGCTTGAAGTCGTTGGCCGCATAGCAGCCGACCGGCGACAGGCCCACGTGTCCGTCCTCTTTCGTGTTCAGCACCGGAAACACGCCTTGCCAGTAATTCGCGCTCGGTTTGCCGTGCTCGTCGCGTGGTGCGGTGTCGAGATCCGCGCCTTCGTGACCGGCCTTGCCCGCGTATTCCCATTCCGCTTCCGTCGGCAGATCGCGGCCGAGCCAGTGCGCGTAAGCGAGTGCGTCGGCCTGCGTGACCATCGTCACCGGCTGGTTCATGATGCCGTCGAGATTGCTGCCGGGGCCGGTCGGATGATTCCACCCGGCGCCCTTCACCCAACTCCACCACGCCAGATCGCGCGCATTCATTTCCTCGCGTGTCGGCGTGTGGAACACCACGGCGCCGCCCTGGCGTTCTGAATCGCTGACATAGCCGGTCGCTTTCACGAAGGCCGAAAATTGCGCGTTCGTCACGTCGGTCTGATCGATCCAGAAGCCGCTGACGCGCGTCTTGCCGTCACCGGCCGGGCGCTCGTCTTCGTAACCGAGTTTGCTGCCGAATACGAAGTCGCCGCCATGCAGATGCACCATGCCGGCCTTCGGATCGTCGCGCCAGCGCGCGGGCAGGCCGCCGTAGCGCCCGCATTGCTGTTCGGAGCCGAGGACGGTCAACGCGCGGCCGTGGTTCAGATCGTCGAACCCGCTCGCCTTGCCGCCGCTGAAAACCGCCGAGGCGGCTGTCGCGGCGGTAAAGGCGGCGGCGAACGCGACCGTGGCGATTGCCGCGTAAGCGCCGTAAAGCGCGGTGCGGCCTTTAAGCTTGAATCGTACGGTCATCGCTTACTCAGTAGTAACCACGCGGACGCAGCGGTTCGACGCCGCCGACGCTCGTCATGTAGCTGTTCCACTGCTGCACGAGGCTGTCGACCACCGACGGATTCTGCGTCGCCACGTCCTGCGTTTCGCCACGATCGGCGGTCATGTCGAACAGTTGCCAGTGACCGTCCACGGGACCGAGCGGCGGCTCTGTCCACAAGGCTTTCCACTTGCCGTCGGCGCTACGCAGATAACCACGGCCGTAGGCTTCATCGCCGAACGAAGCGGTATGCACCGCGTTCGTGGTCTGATCGTTCAGTAGCGGCAGCAGCGACTGACCCGTGATCGGATACACGTAGCGATTGTTGTAGACCACCTTGCCCTTGTTCTGATCGACGCCGGTCAGCGTATTGATCAGTGCAGGCGCGGCTTGCGTAGGCGGCGAAATCTGCGCGACCGCGAGGAACGTGGCGGTGTTGTCGGTCACGTGCGTGAAATCGCGCAAGGTCGCCTTCTGCGTGGTCTGCCCCGGCAGGTGGACGATCAACGGCGTGGACACACCGCCTTCACCCGAATACCCCTTCGTCAGACGGAACGGTGTTGCGCTCACTTCGGCCCAGCGCAAGCCGTATTGCAGACGCTTTGCATTCTGCAGACCGTTGTCCGTGCCGAGCGTCGAATAGACCGGGTCGGCGGCGTTGGCGGTATCGGTTGCGGTCGGGTCCGCGCCGGAGTCGATCGGCCAGCCTTCCGCGCCGTTATCCGACTGGAACATGATGAACGTGTTGTCGTATTCGCCAATGTCTTTCAGATGCTGGATCAGCAGGCCGATGTTGTGGTCGAGGTTCTCGACCATGCCCGCGTAGATTTCCATGTAGCGCGCCTGCGCTTTCTTCTCAGCGGGCGAGAGGCTGTCCCACTTCTTGTTCACATAGCCGGGGCCGTAGTCGGTATAGCCTTGCGCGGCGCTGTGCACCGCGCTCACGTATTTCGCCGACGCCGTGCCGTTGTTCGCGGTGGCCGCAGTCGCGACGAGCGTTTCCGATGCGCCGCCGTACGGCACGAAGTCGTTCGGAATAATGCCGAGCGCTTTTTGCCGCGCAATGCGGGCGTCGCGAATCGCGTCGTAACCGGCGTCGTATTTACCCGCGTAATTGTGCAGATAAGGCTCCGGCACCTGCAGCGGCCAATGCGGCGACGTGTAGGCCGCGTAGGCGAAGAACGGCCTGCCGTCGGCTTTATTCGAGTCGATATAGGAGATCAGGCGCTGCGTATAGAAGTCGGTCGAATAGAACACGGCAGGGCTGCCGCCTGTGCCGCCCGGTTGTCCCGGCTGGCCTGGCTGAACGTACTTGCCGTCTTCGGTGTAGTTCTGCGAACCGGCGGGTTCGTGCGCGAAGTGATTGGTCGCAGCGCCGCCGAGCAGCGCGTAGCTGTGCTCGAAACCCCACTGGTCCGGTGTCTGTCCGCTGCCCGTCGCGCTGCCGACAATGCCCGAGCCGATGTGCCATTTGCCGGCCATGTACGTGTGATAACCGCCGTCCTTCAGCAATTGCGCAACCGACAGCGCGCGGTCGTTCAGGTATCCCTCGTAGCCGGGCAGTCCTTTGCGTTCATCGGTCGGCACACCCATCGTGCCTTCGCCAACCAGGTGGTGATCGGTGCCGGAAATCAGCATCGAACGCGTAATCGCGCAGACGGTGCCGGTGTGGTGATTGGTCAGAATGCGACCCGATTGCACCAGTGCATCGAGATTCGGCGTATTGATTTCGCCGCCGAATGCGTGGATGTCGGAATAGCCGAGATCGTCGGCCATGATGTACAGGATGTTCGGCCGCTTCTGTGCGACGACCGGTGCCGAAGCGCTGGGAGAGATGCTGCCGTCGCCGCACGAAGCGAGGGCGACGAGGCTGGCGACGGCTGCGCCGACAATGCCGAGACGAAGTGTTGAGTGTTGCGATCGATATGTTGTCATTGTTGTACTGACCGAAGATGTCGGGTCGCCGATGTTAGCAACGGTAACAGTACGTCCAAAGTTTGATTTCTGCGTTGCTATGCCGGATTGTCGATATAGATGTTGTGGCGTGCAGCGCGGTTCTAGTTGCCTGGATCGAGTACCGGCTTGTCCGGGTTCGAAAGCATTTTGTAGGGGAGTTGTGCGGCGTGCGGATCGCTCACCGTGTTGTCTATAACGCGCTCGACGTCGGCCGTTTTGGCGAGTTCGGAGATGAACGTGTGCTTGTCAAAGCCGGGTGCCACGCAGCCTTCCACGTAAATGAAGCGACGTTGCAGCGTGAGCCATAGCGTCGTTTGCTCGCGCCAGTGCGTGGCGAGATTGATGCTGGCGAGACGCCGTGGCACGGCCTCGGCGATTTCCGCGTCGTACAGATACGCGTTCGATAAACGGCAGCGACCTTCTATCCAGCAGCTATTGCCGCGCTCGATCCGGTAATGGCTGTCGTCGAGCCATTCCTTTTCGGTTTCGAGTGGACCCAGCGGAGTGGGGCAGTCGCCGATTGCTTTGGAGATCTGAAAGAACGGATCGTGGCCGCGATTGCTGCGAGGCTGTTGCGCATGAGCATGAATAGCGGCGATGCCGATTAGCAGACAGCCCAATCGCGCAATGATCTGGCGTTTCATCTTCGGTCTGCTTTCGGTAGTGGGGTAGCCGAAAAGGAGAGAGGCGAAGTTCTATTCTGGCACTTTCGTGCAGCGGAGTGAATGAGGCGAGTGACGCAGAGTACTTTGCGACAACAGGTTTTTATTTTTATTGTCGAGCCTGAAAACGGAACACGCCGTCTTTAAACCGTCGTTCCGCGACGACGTGCCGTGTCACTTTCCGCCGATTGCGACTTCGCTGCGGTTTGCGCCAATTCCAGCCGGTTGCCACCGAGCGATTTCGCGCGATATAACGCCTGGTCGGCGGCGGCGAGCAGTTCGCCGAGCGTCAATGCTTCGCTCCCGGATTGCGCGAGGCCGATGCTGACCGTCGCCTGTATTCCGGCGCCGTCGATCCGGTGAGAAACCGTCGCAGCAAACCGCTTGACGATTGCGCTGCCCAGTTCTTTAGCGCGGCGGCTGTCTTGCCCCGGCAGCAGCGCGGCAAACTCTTCTCCGCCGATGCGCGCGAGTATCGCGTCGGCGCCCAGCACGCTTCGTGCAATCTGCCCGAACGACTTCAGGACCTCGTCGCCGGTTTCATGGCCGTACCGGTCGTTGATCGTCTTGAAGTGGTCGAGGTCGAACGCAAGCAGCGAGACGGACTGCGCCGCGCCGCCGTCGCTGATCACGCGCGTGCCTTCTTCGAAAAAGCGCCGGCGATTGCCGAGGCCAGTCAGATAATCGGTTTGCGATTCCAGCAATAGTTGCTCATGGGCCTCTTCGCGGACGAGTTTCAGCAGGGTCATCGGCAGGACGACCGAATACAGCACGCCCTCGTACATCGTGATCTGGCTGGCGATAGAAAATATTTTCGGCCCGAACTGCGTGGCGAGCCAGGGCAGGATGAAAGCTCTGAACGCATAAAAAAGCGCGTGTCCGCCGGACACCCACGCAGCGATGCGGCGCGACTGGAATCGCTTCAACGCGTTGTTTCGCGACAACTCCAGGGCCGTCATGCCGCAGGCTATCGCGATCGGAATCGCGCTGACGTAGCCCCACATTAGCGCTTCGCCGCGCGTGCCCGCCACGGCCCAGGTCAGCGCGAGAAGCGCGACCAACGCGATCGACCCGGCACGATATTGCCGGCCGCTCAGCGCGGCGGCGCCGTGGAGGATCAGCAGATAGCCGGTAACAATGACGAGATTGCTCAACGCAGCGCCTGTCACGCCAGGCAGCGTATGACGAAACGCGGCGGCCGCGCAGCCAATTGCCAGCGTGGCATAGGCCGCCGACAGGATGCTTAATTCCTTGCGGCGCGCAGGGTGGGTGCGGCGCTCCCAGAGCGTCATGGCGGAACTGGCTAGAAGCGTTCCGATTGCAAGGAGATAAAGGGTAATGAGGTCGACGTGCATCGCAGATGAAGGGCTATTCGCCGGTACATCGCGGCGGCACGCGCATTTTACGACGAAAATAAGACGGCAGGACGATAGTCGGACTGCGGCATATATGCGTAAGGAATGTATTTGCCGCGTGCATTAATACGTTTCAGGTAAATGGCGCGGCAACGCACAACTCATTAGCTCACCGCTTCGTTCGCTGGTTTTCTACCGCGAATTTAATCAGCTCCGCCTGTCCCTCTATATCGAGCTTGCGCTTCAGATTCAGCCGATGCGTCTCCACGGTACGCACCGACAGGTCGTTGCGCTGCGCAATCTGCTTGCTCGACAGGCCCTCCGCGAGCGCATCGAGAATATCGCGCTCGCGCGGCGTCAGCCGTTCAATTGGCGATTGCGTCGCCGACGCCTGGATCAGACGCGCGCCCAGGCCGGCGCTGAAGAAAGTTTTACCGGAGAGCACGGCGTCGATGGCCTGAATGATTTCGGTCGCGGGCGAATCCTTCAGCACATATCCGCCCGCTCCGGCGCGAACCGCCTGCGTCACGTATTCGAGGTTGTCGTGCATCGACAGCATCAGCACGCGGATGCCGGGAAATCGCTCATGAAAGAGACCGGCGAGCGCGATGCCGTTCATCCCCGTCATGCCGACGTCCATGAGGACGAGATCGGGTGTCTGACTGTCGGCAAGCGCGAGCGCTTCCTGCGCATTGCCCGCTTCGCCGACGATTTCGAAGTTGCGTACCGCTTCGAGACGGGCGCGCAAGCCGTCGCGCACGAGCGGATGGTCGTCGACGAGAAGCAGGCGTGCAGTGGCGTGGGAAGTATCGTTCATGATCGGATTGGGTCGGCGAGGGCGGCGGGTTCCGGCGTTCCAAGCGGCACGCGTGCGGTCACGAGCGTGTGTCCGGCTTGCGAGTTCAGCGACAGCTTGCCGCCGAGCGGTTCGAGTCGCTCGCGCATGTTGCGAAGACCGACGCCCGAGCGTCGGCCGACGAAAGCGTGGGTCACGTCGAAACCGCGTCCGTTGTCGGCGATGGTCAGCGTGACGGCGTCGTGCGAGATTTCGAGCGCCAGTGCCGCGCTCGTTGCCTGCGCGTGCCGCACGATGTTGGTCAGCGCTTCCTGGGCGATGCGGAACAGCACGGTGTTGACCGCGTCGGGCAGCGTGGCCGCGTGCGTGTGCGCGATCTGCGTGAAGCCGATCTCGATGCCGGACTCGTCGCTGAGTTCGCGCGTGAGTTGTTCGAGCGCGGCCGCGACGCCGAGATCGTCGAGCATCGATGGACGCAGCGCGTGCGAAATGCGGCGCACTTCGCGCAAGGTATCGCCAAGACGCGTGAGACTCGTGGACAGCGCGGCTTCGGCGGCGGGCACGCGCGACTCGCTGCGCTCGAAGCGCGCCAGCGCGGATTCGAGCAGCAGTTTCACCGACACCATCATCTGGCTGATGCCGTCGTGCAGTTCGCGCGAAAGCCGCGCCCGTTCGTTTTCCTGCGACTCGACTACCTGCTGCGCGAGGCGCTTCAGTTTGGCGTCGGCGCTACGGTATTCGGTGACGTTCAGCACGAGCGCGCACAGCGCGATCACCGCCAGTCCAGCCACCGCGATCGTGTCGATCCATTTCATCGTACGGTCGATGTTGGCCGCCGCGCCTTCGTCGATATGCGCGAGCGTCGTGTCGACGTCGTCGAGATAGATGCCGGTGCCGATCATCCAGCCCCAGCGGGGCAGCGGCACTACGTAGCCGAGTTTCGATGCAACCTTGCCGGTCGACGGCCGGTGCCACAGATAGCGCACATAGCCGCCGCCATTCGACGCCGCCGCGATCAGCCGCTGGATGGTCGGCACGCCCTGGCTGTCGCGCAGCGTCCACAAATCGCGCCCGACGAGGTCCGGCTCGCGCGGATGCATCAGCGAACGGCCATGCATGTCGTAGACGAAAAAGTAGCCGTCCTTGCCGAAATCCATTTTCTCGAGCACGTCGAGCGCGCGGGTGCGCAACAATGCGTCGTCGCGCGCATTGTCCCGGCCCGCTTCGTAAAGCGGCTCGATCGCCGTGGTCGCGAGTTCGACGTAATGCTTGAGTTCGATTTCCTTGCTGGCCAGATAGGCCGCCTGGGTCGTCGCGTGCTGCCGCTCGGCGAGCGCGGTGGCCTGCTCGCGCACGCCCATTTCGATGCTGGCGATGGCCGCCAGAAAGGGCACGATCGCCAGCAGCACAATCTTGGCTTTGAGTTTCATCGTCGGAAAGACAGCGAGCCGGCTACGTAGTATTACGTAGCCGGCTTACGTAGTTGCGCGCTTGTAAGGTCGCTCACGAAGGCGAATACTACAACGCCGCGGCGTACCGCGCGTCTGGAGCGCGGACGCCGTCGCCTATGCGCCATGGCGCAGCGGGCCGGTCCGGCATTCTCATGCCATGACAGGAGACGCCTGAATCGGGTTTTACACCTGATATCAGATCACCGGTTTTCCGCGTATCGGGCCACAAGCCACGCTGCGCGGCGTCAATAATAGACTTAGGAGAAGTTCGTGGAGACCTCCCCATCCGCCAGCCGTTCATGGCTCTGGCTCATTCTGCTGTTCCCCTATATCGCGTTGTTGTGGTTGCCGTTTTATAACCACGCGTATCCGTCGTTCGCGGGCTTTCCGTTCTTTTACTGGTATCAGTTCTTGTGGGTGCCGTTGACCTCGCTACTGATTTACGCCGTGTACCGAGGTGTCAAATGAGCGATATCAATCCTGTGAATCCGGTCGCGATGACCGTCTTTATCGCGTTCTTCGTGCTGGTCACCGTGATCGGCTTCTTCGCTGCGCGCTGGAAGCGGGGCGACATGACGCAATTGCACGAGTGGGGTCTGGGCGGCCGTCAGTTCGGCACGGTCATTTCGTGGTTCCTGGTGGGCGGCGATTTCTACACCGCTTATACGGTGATCGCAGTGCCCGCGCTGGTCTACTCGGTGGGCGCGTACGGCTTCTTCGCTTTGCCTTATACGATCATCGTTTACCCGTTCGTGTTCGCGGTGATGCCGAAACTGTGGAAGGTCGCGCATGCGAAAAACCACATCACGGCAGCCGATTATGTGCAGGGCGAATACGGCGGCAAGTGGTTCCCGGCAGCGGTCGCATTGACAGGCATTGTCGCGACGATGCCGTATATCGCGCTGCAACTGGTCGGTATGCAGGTGGTGATCAAGGGACTCGGCGTGACCGGCGAAATGCCGCTGATTGTTGCGTTCGTGATTCTCGCGCTGTACACCTACGCGAGCGGCCTGCGTGCTCCGGCGATGATCGCGTTCGTCAAGGACATCATGATCTACATCGTCGTGATCGCGGCGGTGTGGCTGATTCCGGTGAAACTCGGCGGCTACGCGCACGTGTTCGACATGGCCGATGCGCACTTCAAGGCGAAAGGCGGCGCGACCGGCATTCTGCTGAAGCCGACGCAGTTCACCGCGTATGCTTCGCTCGCGTTGGGTTCGGCGCTCGCGGCGTTCATGTATCCGCATACGATGACGGCGGTGTTGTCGTCCGCGTCGGCGAAGACGGTGCGCAAGAACGCGATCTTCCTGCCGGCTTACACGTTGCTGCTCGGTCTGATCGCATTGCTCGGCTATATGGCGATCGCTGCGGGCGTGAACGTGAAATCGGCGTCCGACGTGGTGCCGGCGCTGTTCGGCACGCTGTTCCCGTCGTGGTTCGTCGGCTTCGCGGCGGCTGCGATTGCGATTAGCGCGCTGGTGCCCGCCGCGATCATGTCGATCGGCGCGGCCAATCTGTTCACGCGTAATTTGTGGCGTCCGCTGGTGTCGCCGAATATTTCGCCTGAAGGCGAGGCGTCCACCGCGAAGATCGTGTCGCTGGTCGTCAAGTTCGGCGCGCTGCTGTTCATCGTGTTCCTGCCGACGCAGTACGCGATCGACCTGCAACTGCTCGGCGGCGTGTGGATTCTGCAGATTTTCCCGGCCATCGTGTTCACGCTGTACACGCGCCGCCTGAATACGCCGGGGCTGTTCGCCGGCTGGCTGGTGGGGATCGTGATCGGCACGGGCCTCGCGATTTCGCAAGGGCTCAAGCCGGTGTACGCGCTGCACCTTGGCGACGCGGTTTATCCGCTGTATATCGGCCTGATTGCACTGGTGGCGAATATCGTCGTCAGTTTCGCGGTGTCGGTGGTGTCGCCGCGTAGGGCGGTGGTAGCAGCCTGAGCTGCGCGCTCTATCGAGCCTCGATGAAAGACGCCGCGGAGCAGTTGCTCCGCGTTACACCCCAAATCGTTGGACACCCGTCCAACGATTTGGGGTGTTTTTCATGGCGAAGCACAGTGAGCAAATAAAGCTGAATTTGACGAAAAGTTTTGTCGTTTGTCCCACGAGGGCAAGCATGCCGAATTGTCACTTCACCCGAAACATATTCTGGCGGGGCCGCGCCGACCAGTGCGGAATGCGATATACGTGTGATTTCATGAGTGTTTCGGCAAGTGAGGCGATAAACGTGATGATCAGCCATGCGTTCAACGTCCGCTCCGAGACGCCGCGCTTTATGTTGCGACTGGCGCATCAGACAAATCCAGGAAGTGGCGTTCATTTCATGCATCCTGATTCCGTTGCAAACATGGCGGGAAAGGTAACTCAAAACCTTTGACGATTCTTCACCGTTTCAATTTCTGCGACGTGCTAAAAGGGCAATTCACCGGTTTAACCGGACCCTTTCCGAGCGGAGAATCAATGGCAGTTCCTTTGCGTTTGTGGTTGAAAGATGAAGGCGGTGCGGACCTTCGGGGGTCCAGTGAAGTATCGGGTCGCGAGTGAAGCATCGAAGTTCTAAGTCTCACGCATGGAATTCATTCGCTCACGGACGGGCACACGGGAAAGCTGATGGGTGCGCGTCACCATCGTCCATTAACCATTAAACATCCCAGTGAATTTGATCGTCTGGAGCGTCACATTCGCCGACATAATCCCGACATGTCTTTACCCGGAAGCACCTTGAAGGCGTACGGCTGGGTAGATGTTCGATGAAGCGCCTGGCGTTTGTTGCATGGTGCATCGGGTCAGCGGCATTGTGGAGCGCCTTGGTTTTTTCGGCGTGTCACTTCGTTCTTTCGCGTGTCTGGTATCTGATACCTATCGGGTTTTATGAGGCAGTCAATAACGGCTTACTCTGGACTGTCAGAAGATTTAAGCCCGAATACGACCCTGGCGTTTTGCAGATGGACGACCCCGGTCTGTTGCTGCTACTAGGCCTGGTCTGTTTAATTTGTGCCGCCGTTGTCATTCCGGTTAGCGCCTATGGATGGCAGCGCTTCAATTCGTGGCAAGTTGAAAGACGAGCCGAATAGACGAAAAGCCGCCCAACGCCCCGCGGCGTTTCTTATTGGCACTTCCATTCGCGCATCGTTGCACGCGCGTTCTCAGGCGTCGGCCCAGCGACGTAGCAGATTGTGATAGATGCCGGTCAGGCTGACCACGGTGGGATCGTTCGAACCCTTCTCGGCAGCGAGGCGCTGCACGTCGTTATCGAGTTGAAACAGCGTGGTGCGCTCGCCGTCGTCGCGCACCATGCTTTGAATCCAGAAGAACGAAGCGAGCCGCACGCCGCGCGTCACCGGACTCACATGATGCAGGCTCGAAGCCGGGTAGAGCACCATGTCGCCCGCGGGCAGTTTCGCGCGATGCACGCCATATGTGTCTTCGATGCACAGTTCGCCGCCGTCGTAAGTGTCCGGTTCGGCGAGAAACAGTGTCGCTGACAAATCGCTGCGAATGCGGAAATCGGTGCCCTTCAACAGGCGGATCGCGTTGTCGACGTGGGTGCCGAAACCGTCGCCGCCGGCATAGCGGTTGAATAGCGGCGGGAATACTTTCAGCGGCAACGCAGCGGAAAAAAAGCGCGAGTTCTGGCCGAGAGCGTCCTGAATCGCGTCGCCCACCGCGCGTGCGGCGGGCGAGCCTTCAGGCAGTTGCTGGTTGCGTTTGGCTTGTGCCGATTGCGCGCCGGACGTCGCATTGCCATCGGCCCACGGCGCCGCATCGAGCACTTCGCGGCATTGCGCGACCTGCTGTTTGGTCAATACGCCTTGCAGATGCAGCATCATGTGCGCGACTCCCAGAGAAAGCGGGCCGGTCTGCGGGCGCTCAGGTTCATTTCATTACCCAGCGCGCGCAACGCGCTGACTGGCGATGCCGCGAGCCATCCCTGCATCTTCGCGATGAATGCTGGTGTCGCAGTGAGCGGCACGCGCCGCAACCAGTGCAGCGCAGTGTCGATATCGCCGCGTTCGGCCATCAGTCGCGCGTAGTTGAATTGTCCGCGGAAGTCGCCGCCTTGCGCAGCGCGATGGTAGAAGTCGAGCGCGATGTCGATGTCTGCGTCGACCTCCCAGCCATCTTCGTAAAAGCTGCCGATGAAGTTCAACGACTTCGTGTGACCGAGACCGGTCGCGCGCTGGAACCACTGCAACGCCTGCGCGCGGTCACAGGTAATTCCGTTACCGAGCGCCAGCGCCGACGCATAGTTGTACATCCCCCAGTCCAGCCCCGCCTGCGCCGCGAGCCGGTACCAGTACACGGCAACCGGCGCACATCGAGCCGTGCCCCAACCATGCTCATAACAGCGGCCCAGCATGTTCATCGCCATCGGATGATCGCGCCGCGCCGCGTGTCTGAACCACGTGAACGCTTCGTCGGTATTGCGTTCGACGCCGTGGCCGTCGAGCAGATACTGCCCATACACGGCCTGCGCTTCGACAATACCGTTGTGAGCGGCCGCCGCCACCCAGGCGGCAGCCTGGGCGGGCGGCCCGGCGAGAATCGCGGCGAACTCGTCGTGCGACACGTTCGCCAGCGCTTTCAAGGTCACTTGCGTTGCGGGTTCCATTACGCCGTGCTTAGTAGTGGGCGTTCAGCGTCAGGAACGCGGAGCGTCCCGGTGCGATCGACGCGTAGTGCGACGCGTAAGCCTGGTCGTAGTACGTGCGGTTGAACATGTTCTGCACGTTCAGTTGCAGATCGACATGCTTGTTCACGCGATACGTCGCTACGCCGTCGAAGCGCCAGTAAGCCGGCACCGCGCGCAGATTCGCCGTGTCGCCATAAACCTGCGACATGTAGAACGCGCCGCCGCCAATCGTGAACTTCGGCAGAACTTCATACGTGGTCCACAGGCTGATGCTGTTCTTCGGCGTATTCGGGAACTGGTGGCCGTTGTCGGTCGTCGTTTTGCCGTTGTCGCGCAACTGGCTCTTCAGGTACGTGTAGCCGCCGAACACCTGCCACTTGTTCGTCAACTGACCCGCCACGCCGAATTCGAAACCTTGCACGCGCTTGCTGCCGACCATCGCGTAGCTGTTGTCCGGCAACGTGACGCGCGCGTTGGTCGTGTCGATCTGGAACAGCGCGCCCGTCAGCGAGAGCTTGTTGTCCAGCACGTTCCACTTGGTGCCCACTTCGATGCTGCGGTTCTTCTCCGGTGCGAGATCGGCGGCGTTCGCGCCGATGCCGCCACGGCCCGGCGTCAGCGACTGCGTTTCGCTACCCTGGCCGAGCAACGCGCCGGCCGGCGTCGACGAGGTCGAGATCGACGTATAGATGCTGCCGTTCGATGCCGGCTTGAACACGAGGCCGAGCTGGTAGTTGAACAGCGTGTCGTCGCGCGAAACGCGGCCCGCGCCGTTGGCCACGGTGTTGCGGAAATCGGTCGAGTAATCGTCGACGCGCAGGCCGACGTTGGCTTGCCAGCGCTTCGTCAGCTCGATCGTGTCGAACGCATAGAGCGACTTGGTGACGGTGCGTTGCTCGCTGGGATCGTTCGTCTGCTTGACCGAACCGGCCCACGGGTCGTTCGGATTCGGCGAGTACAGACTCGTGCAGTTATAGCCCGACGCGACGCCGATGCCGTTGGTCTTGCAGATCGCGCCGCTTGCCGCCGCGACCGTGTACGAGTCGTTCACACTGGTTTCGCGCGACACTTCGATGCCGGTCGTGAAGCTGTGCTTCAGGAAGCCGGTGTTGAAGTCGCCGTACAGTTCGGTCTGGTTGGCGAGGCTGTAGACGTCGCTGGCACGCGTATTTGCGCGGCGCCACACCATGCCGTTCACGACGTTGCCCTGACTGTCGTCGGGCTGGGTCCAGATGTAGTCCTGGGTCGACTTCGTGTAGCGCGTGGTGTTGCGGATCGACAGATTGCTGTTGATGTCGTGCTCGATCCGCACCGTGCCGACGTCGGACGTGGTCTTGCGGAAATCGCGGTCGATCAGGCCGTAGAAGTTGTGACGGTTCACGTCGGCCGGGTAGATGGTGCTGACGTTGGCCGGCTTGTTGGTCGTCGTGTAGAAGTACGGAATGCCGCTGTCGGGCAGGTCGTCCGTTTGCAGATGGTAGTAGCTCGTCGTTACGCGGGTGGGCGTGCCGAGGCCGTATGTGAACGACGGCGCAATGCCCCAGCGCTCGTTGTTGACGGCGTCGCGGCCGGCCACGTCGTTGTTGTGGCTCATCACGTTCAGGCGGAACGCCGCGTGATCGGCCACTTGCCAGTTGCCGTCGGCGGTGAAGCGGCGGTAGCGGTCGGTGCCGAGGCCCACGCTGCCGTCGGCGGAATTGCCCAGATGCGGAGCCTTGGTGATCAGGTTGATGCTGCCGCCCGCGCCGCCCCGGCCGCCGAACGCGCCATCGGCACCCTTGGTCACTTCAACGCTCTGGATGTTGAACACTTCGCGAGTCGTCGCGCCGACGTCGCGCATGCCGTCGACGAAGGTGCTGCCCTGCGCGTCGTAGCCGCGAATGAACGGCCGGTCGCCGAGCGGATTGCCGCCTTCGCCCGCGCCGAACGTGATGCCCGGCACGGTGCGCAGCGCTTCGGTCAGCGTCGAGGCGCCGGTGCTCTGGATCAGTTCCTGCGGGATGACCGTCACCGATTTCGGCGTATCCAGCAGCGGCGCGGTGAATTTGATCGACGACGAGTGGTCGGTCTTGAAGGCGTCGTCCGACTGGCCTTGCACGGCGATCGGCACGAGCTGGCCTTCGCTGTCGGGCGGCGCGGTGGCCGCGGTACTTTGAGCGAGAGCCGGCCCGGCAGCGAGCATGCTGCAAAGGGTCGTGCTGATTTTGCCGAGCTTCGGATCGTCGGACCGCAACTTCATTTTCATCCCCGTCGAGTTTCAAAAAGAAGGTCGAGCGGACATGAGAAATCCTTACCCGGCCATTCCATGTTTATTACAAAGTGATTGCGAGGCGCATTCTATTCAATCACGTTGTAATTGAGAAGCGTTCTCAATGAATAAACTCGAGATGGGGTGGTGGCGATGGGTTGGGAAAGCCGATTTTGTGATTGTGATGGTGTGTTTTAGGGTAATTATTATGTTATTTGCGCGCTGTTTTGATCATTTTGTGGCGACTACATAACATCGAGAATGCACCCGCTGTGTTGATGTAATGCAACAAATCGGGGTACGCAAAACGAGGAAAGTGTAAGGATCGACCACTGCTTCGGGCCGATCCGGGTCCGTAAAATTGACCTTTCCTTTCGGGATGTAACAGTTCGACGATGTCCCGCGTGAGCCGTCCGCCGCCGCGCAAAACGCGCGCTAGAACCGCTCCACCCGAAACGGCCACGGGTCCACCACCGTCTCTTCACCCGTCATCATTTCCGCGAGCAGGCGGCCCGTGATCGGCCCCAGCGTCAATCCGTGATGCGCATGACCAAAGGCGAACCACAAGCCCCGATGATTTTTCGCCGGCCCGATAACCGGCATCATGTCCGGCGTGCAGGGGCGGCGGCCCATCCACGGTTCGTCGTCGAGACGTTCGCCTAGCGGAAACAGCGTGCGCGCGACCGGCTCGACCGCCGCGAGTTGCACGGGCGTCCTGACCGCGTCGCGATGAGCGATTTCCGCGCCAGTGGTAAGCCGGATGCCGCGCGCCATCGGCGCCAGCAGATAACCGTTTTCGACATCCAGCACCGGGTGATTCAGGCGCGCACCGTCGCGCGGCGCGTAGTGCATGTGGTAGCCGCGCTTCACGGCGAGAGGGAGGCGGTAGCCGAGTTGCGCACTCAGCCGGTCCGACCACGGCCCCAACGCGACGACTGCCGATTCCGCCGAGATCGTTCCCGCTTCCGTATCGACCTGCCAGCCCTCGCGCAATGTGTCGGCGCCGCCGATAAAGAAGCGGCCGCCCAGCGCCTCGAAATATTTCGCGTACGCGGTGACGAGCGCATTCGGATCGCTGACCGAATCGGATGCCGTATAGCACAAGCCGCCTCGCAAACTCGTGTCGAGAGCGGGTTCCATCTGTTGCAGGCGCGCGGGATCGAGGGCGTCGAACTCGACGCCGTATTCGTCGTGCCATCGTTCGACGAGCCGCGTCTCGGCATCCCGAACCGCGTCGGTGCGAAACACCTTGATCCAGCCGATCGGACGCAGCAACGCGCTCGCACCGGCATCGGCGGCGAGCGCGCGGTGCTCGCTCACGCAATGTTCGATCAGCGTGGAATAAGAGCGCGCGATTGCCGCGTGTTTTGCTGGATGCGAATTGCGCCAGTACTGCCACAGAAACGGCATGGTCTTGAGGATCGCGTCGGCGTGGTAGCGAACGTCTGGTGACTGGTTGCGCGCGTAGCGCAGCAGCGTGCCGAGTCCGCGCGGAAACGCATACGGATAGACGCCTTCGCGCTGGATCAGCCCTGCATTGCCGAACGACGTTTCGTTGCCGGGCAATTTGCGGTCGATCAGCGCAACCTGGCGGCCGCGTTTCTGCAGATGCAGCGCCACGCAGACGCCGACTATGCCCGCGCCGAGCACGACGGTATCGAATTTCATGCTGCCTGTCTGGGTCACGTCGGGTGTCACGTTGCCTCGCCTGGAATGGTGCTGTTAAGTGCTTGCTGCAGGTGCATCGTACCTGCTGCAAAAACGCGCGGGATTCGGGTTTGCACGTGCTGTCGCGAGCCGTCGAACCAGCCTCGGATTGCGGTTCGATCGGGTCCAGAAGCACCGTCAAAATACCCGCCAGATCAAACCACAGCGGCACCCACCTCGCCAGCGTGTAAACTGCTGACTTTTTTGCCTCCGGTGCTATGTTGCAAGCTTCCCAGCGCACAGCGCTCAGTGGCCCGGCCCTCATTCGCTTATTGGCCCGTCTGGCGGATGTCGATGTTCCCGAATCCCGGCAGTCGCTGTCGGACCGGCTGAGCCAGTGGCTCGGCTGGACCGACGCGATTGCTTTGTCGTCGGCGCTGAGCGGTAAGCCGCCTGCGGTCCCGGCCAACGCGCGGGCGTTCGGCCGCGTCGAAGAGGACGAATGTCTTCGCGTGCGGTCGTTGCTGGGCAAGGCCATCGCCAACGACAGCGTGCTGGTCGCGTCGAAGCGGCGCGCGGCGGGGCCGGCGTCGGCTCACGTCGTTTCCACCGATGCGCCGGCCGACTACGCGGTGTTCCGTCAGCGCTATCTTGCGCAGCAGCAGTCGATGGAAACGGCCGTTGGCAATCTACGCGGCCGTCTGCGTGGGATGCTCGCCACCAGAACGCCCGCCATGGCCCGGCTGGCGGTGGTGGACGCCGTGATGGAGCGCGCGCTGGGCGAGCGCGAGCGGAATCTGCTGGCGACGGTGCCCGGTCTGCTCGCGGGCCATTTCGAGCGTTTGCGCGACGCGAGTCAGAAGGCGGCCGCGATCGTCGACGATCCCGAACACGCTGGTCAGGCCGATGCCGCCAAAGACGCTGCGCCCGCCGCCCGGAGTGCGCCGCCTGCGCCAACCGCACCCGACGCGTGGCTGGACGTTTTCCGCAAGGATATGCAGAGCGTCCTGCTGGCCGAACTGGAAGTTCGTTTACAACCGGTCGAAGGGTTGCTCGCAGCTCTTCGCACCCGCTAACTGGAACACTATGTCCAGATATCGTATTGATTTCGTTGTTTTTCTGGCCGGCCTGGCCGCTGCGTGCTGGATTGCCGCCAGCTATGTCGGGTCGAACGCGCTGGCGCTGTCCGTCACGCTGCTGATCGTCGTCTGCTATCTGGCGGGTGCGCTCGAATTGCGCCGCTATGGTCAGGCCACGACCACGCTGACGCGCGCCGTCGACGGACTCTCCGCGCCGCCCGCGAGTCTTTCCGCGTGGCTCGAACCTTTGCACCCGAGCCTGCGCAACGCGGTGCGACTGCGGGTCGAAGGCGAGCGCGTGGCGCTGCCCGGACCGGCGCTGACGCCGTACCTCGTCGGCTTGCTGGTGTTGCTGGGGATGCTCGGCACGCTGCTCGGGATGGTCGCGACGCTGCGCGGCACCGGCCTCGCGCTCGAAAGCGCGACCGATCTGCAGGCGATTCGCGCGTCGCTGGCCGCGCCGGTCAAGGGCTTGGGTTTTGCATTCGGCACCTCGATTGCGGGCGTTGCGACATCGGCGATGCTGGGTTTGCTGTCGGCGCTGTGCCGCCGTGCGCGGCTCGACGCCGCGCAGGCGCTCGACCTGAAGATCGCGACGAACTTGCGCATCTATTCGCAGGCGCATCAGCGCGAGGAAAGTTTCAAGCTGATGCAGCGCCAGGCCGAGGTCATGCCGACGCTGGTCGATCGTCTGCAAACGATGATGACCGTCATCGAACAGCAAAGTCTCGCGCTGAACGAGCGGCAACTGGCGAGCCAGGAAGCCTTCCACGGCAAGACGGAGGCGGTTTATACGCGCCTGGCAGGTTCGGTCGAGCGCTCGCTGAAGGACAGCGTCGCCGATAGCGCGAGGGCTGCCAGCGCCGCGTTGCAGCCGGTCATGGAAGCCACGATGGCGGGTCTCGCGCGCGAGACCGAGGCGTTGCACGGCGCGGTCTCGCAAGCCGTCCAGCGACAACTCGACGGATTGTCGAGCGGCTTCGACGCGACCGCGGCCAAAGTCGCCGGGATCTGGAGCGACGCATTGGCCGGGCATCAGCGTTCGAGCGAGGAATTGGCCGGGCATTGGCGCGGCTCGATGGAGCGTGTCACCGAAGCGTTCGAATTGCGTTCGGCGGCGTTGCTGGACGGCGTGTCCGCGCGGCTCGATGCGACGGCGGGCAATGTGTCGCAGGCGTGGAACGACGCGCTATCGCGTCAGGAACGCGCGGGCGAAAAGCTGGCTCTGGATAACCAGCAGGCGTTGGCAGCGGCAGCGGCGACTTTCGAGCAACACTCGGCGTCGTTGCTGCGTGGGGTCGGTCAGTCGCATGTGGACTTGCAGACCGAACTGGCGTCGCGCGATGAACAGCGCCTGGCCGCATGGACCGACAAGCTCGGTTCGATGGCCACAACGCTGAGCGAAGAGTGGGCGCAAGCGAGTACGCAAACCGCGCAACGTCAGCAGGAAATCTGCGAAACGCTGGCGCAAACCGCGCGTGATATGTCGGCGCAAACGCAGGCGCACGCGAGCGACACGATTGCCGAAATCAACCGTCTTGTTGATGCGGCGGCTGAAGCACCGAAGGCTGCAGCGAATCTGCACGCTGAAATTGCGTCGCGCGATGAAGAGCGCCTTGCTGCATGGACCGACAAGCTCGGCGCGATGGCCACCACGCTGAGCGAAGAGTGGGCGCAAGCGGGCACGCAAACCGCGCAACGTCAGCAGGAAATCTGCGAAACGCTGGCGCAGACCGCGCGCGATATGTCGGCACAAACGCAGGCGCAAGCGAGCGACACGATTGCCGAAATCAACCGTCTTGTTGACGCGGCGGCTGAAGCACCGAAGGCCGCAGCGAATCTGCACGCTGAAATTGCCTCGCGCGATGAAGAGCGCCTGGCCGCATGGACCGACAAGCTCGGTTCGATGGCCACCACGCTGAGCGAAGAGTGGGTGCAAGCAGGTACGCAAACCGCGCAACGTCAGCAGGAAATCTGCGAAACGCTGGCGCAAACCGCGCGCGATATATCGGCGCAAACGCAGGCGCATGCGAGCGACACGATTGCCGAAATCAACCGCCTGGTTGATGCAGCGGCTGAGGCACCGAAGGCCGCAGCGAATCTGCACGCTGAAATTGCCTCGCGCGATGAAGAGCGCCTGGCCGCATGGACCGACAAGCTCGGCTCGATGGCATCAACGCTGAGCGAAGAGTGGGCGCAAGCGGGCACGCAAACCGCGCAACGTCAGCAGGAAATCTGCGAGACGCTGGCGCAAACCGCACGCGATATCTCAGCGCAAACGCAGGCGCACGCCAGCGACACCATCGCTGAAATCGGCCAATTGGTGCAAGCGGCGTCGGAAGCGCCGAAGGCCGCCGCCGAGGTCGTCGCCGAACTGCGTCAGAAACTGTCGGACAGCATGGTCCGCGATACCGCGATGTTGCAGGAGCGCAGCCGTCTTCTCGAAACGCTTGAGACCTTGCTCGATGCAGTGAATCACGCATCCGGCGAGCAACGCACGGCCGTGGATGCGCTGGTCGCGACATCGGCGGATCTTTTGGAACGCGTGGGCACGCGCTTCACCGATCATGTCGAACTCGAAACCGGCAAGCTCGGCGCGGTCGCCGCGCAGGTGACGGGCAGCGCGGTCGAAGTCGCGAGCCTCGGCGAAGCGTTCGGTGCCTCCGTGCAGATGTTCGGCGAATCGAACGACAAACTCGTCGCCCATTTGCAACTCATCGAAACCGCGCTGGACAAATCGCTTGCGCGCAGCGACGAACAACTCGCGTATTACGTCGCACAGGCGCGTGAAGTCGTCGACCTGAGCGTGATGTCGCAGAAGCAGATCGTCGAAGATTTGCAGCACCTCGCCCGCCAACGCTCGTCCGCCGGAGTTGATGCGGTATGAGCGAGGAAATCGACGGCGGCGTGGAGCCGGGCGCGCCGATCTGGCCGGTTTTCGGCGACCTGATGTCGGTGCTGCTGGGCGCGTTTGTGCTGATTCTGGTCGGCGTGATCGGCGTGCAACTGGAGCTATCGAACAAGCTCGATCAGGAGGTCAAGCAGCGTCAGGCGGAAACGCAGCGCCGCAAGACGCTGGAGCAGGCGCTGGCCGGACCGCTGGCGGCGGGGCGCGTGACCCTGGTCAATGGACGCATCGGCATTAGCGGCAATGTGCTGTTCGCGCTGAATTCCGCGCAGTTACAGCCGGAAGGGCGCGATCTGCTGAAGAGCCTGGCTGGACCGCTGTCCGCGTATTTGCGGGCCAGCGATCAGATTCTGATGGTCAGCGGCTTTACCGACGACCAGCGTTTGCGCGAAGGCAATCGCCGCTTCGCGGACAACTGGGAGCTCTCGGCACAGCGCGCGTTGACGGTCACGCGTCAATTGATCGACGCGGGCGTGCCAGCGTCGTCGCTGTTCGCGGCGGCGTTCGGCTCCGGGCAGCCGGTGAGTTCGAATACTGACGAACCGGGGCGGGCGAAAAACCGTCGTGTGGAAATTGCGCCGGTGCCTCGGCCATCGACTGCAACGGTGAAGTCCGGTGAATAGCAATAACGTCGATTTCGCCGACGTCGCGCGGCACGCCCGAGCGACACTCGACGCGTGGCGCGAGTGCGGTGCGGATCGTCTGAACCCGGTGCGTTTTCAATTGATCGTGGGGTTGGAGCGGCGCGCGGCTGCCCACGAAGGCGATGCACGGCGGGTTCTCGACGAGCGCGTGGCGAAGCTGATTCACGCGTATTCGGCTGACGTGGCGCGCGCAACGCCCGATGCGAAGGTGGCGGACCGCGCCGCCGCCGAATCGGAATCGCTCGCGGGCCTGGTCAGGCAACTCGCGAGCAACACGCACCGATCCACCGCCTATCCCGAACTGCCTGAACTCGATTACTTCCGAGGTGTCTGGTCCCGGGTACGCAGCGAGAAACAGATACGCCAGTCGCTCGCGCCGGTGTCCGGCAACGCGGGGCCGCTCAATTCAAGCAGCCTCGTGCATCGCGCGCTTTCGTTGATGAGCGAGTTGTCGCCGGGGTATCTGAAGCAGTTCATGTCGTACGTCGACACTTTGTCGTGGATGGAGCAGATGAACGGCGGCGCGCCTGCAGCCAAAGAAACGCCTCGTTCTGGAACTACCGGCCGAAGCGGCCGAAGCAAAGCCCGCTAGCGGCGATTGCGCGAAGCCGCCGCAGACACTTCGCCAGAATCAGTCGAAGTCGAACACGTCGAAAATCGAGCGCTTCTTTTTGTGCCCGCGATAATCCGCGCGGCGATCGTCATACCCGCGATGGCGGTCGCCTTCGTATGAGTGTCCACGATTCTGGTGCTCGTCGCGGCCCGCGCGTGACGCGGCGGGCGTATCCCCATTTCCCGCGTCCTGCGCGATCAGCTTGTCCAGTTCGCCGCGATCGAGCCACACGCCCCGGCAGGCCGGGCAATAATCGATTTCGATCGAGCGGCGCTCGGTCATCAGCAGATCGGTCGTTGTACAAACGGGGCACTTCATCGTCACGCTCCTTGAAAATTCCAGACTTCAAACGCTCGGCCTGAGCGCGTCATTCACTAATCGCTCATGCGCCATTCATTCGCCGCCACTCGCCGCGCGTTTCGATTTCGCGCGACGCACCAGCATGTTCATGCACTCGACGAAAGCGGAGAACGCCATGGCCGCGTAGATGTAGGCCTTTGGCACGTGAGTGCCGAAACCATCGGCGATCAGCGTCATGCCGATCACCAGCAGGAAGCTGAGCGCCAGCATCACGATGGTCGGATTGCGATCGATAAAGCGCGACAACGGCAGCGCCGCGAACAGCATCACCAGCACCGCGACGATGACGGCGACGAACATGATCGGCATGTGCTCGGTCATGCCGACCGCCGTGATGATGCTGTCGACCGAAAACACGATATCGAGCACGATGATCTGGCCGATGGCCGCCGCGACCGTCAACTGAACCGTGGAGGCTGCTTTATCGGCAGCCTCGTCCGAATGAGTGACGTGGTGGCGAATTTCGCTCGTTGCCTTCCACACCAGAAACAGACCGCCGCCGAGCAGAATCAGATCGCGCCACGAAAACGCGTGATCGAACAGCGAGAAAGCAGGCGCGGTTAGCTGCGCGATCCACGCGACCGTGCCGAGCAGCGCAAGCCGCATCACTAGCGCGAGCATCAGGCCAATGCGCTGCGTGCGCGCGCGTTGCGCCTCGGGCAGCTTGTTGCTGAGGATCGAGATGAAGATCAGGTTGTCGATACCGAGCACGATTTCCATCACGATCAACGTGACGAGCGCTGCCCACGCAGCGGGGTCGGCCATCAGGGCGAGTAAGGAGTCCATGGGATTGTTATAGAAGCCGGTGCGGTTAATGTCACGGAACCGCTATCTTCGTCCCGGGCAAGCTTCGAATAAATCAGTGATAAGCTGAATGACATATCGATTTTTGCGAACTGTCAGCGGCATGCTCAACTATCGTCATCTCTATTATTTCTGGATCGTCGTCAAGGAAGGCGGTTTCGCGCGCGCCGCCGAGCGGCTCGACGTGGCGGTCCAGACGGTCAGTGCGCAGGTGCGCGAACTGGAGAAATCGATTGGGCGTCAATTGCTGAAGCCGGCGGGACGAGGCGTCACGATGACCGAGGCCGGCGAGACGGCCTTCAATCGCGCGGAGCAGATTTTTCAGCTGGGCGAAACCTTGCTCGACGAGATGCGCGAGGCGGGCGGCGAGGGCGCGGCGCGGCTCGCGGTAGGTCTGTCGGACGGAATTTCAAAACTCGCTGCGCATGCGCTGCTTGCGCCAGTGCTCGGTACGCCGTCGCTGAGGCTGTTGTGTCACGAAGGCGAACATGCGCAGCTTATGTCAGAGCTGGCGCTGCATCGGCTGGATCTGGTGCTGGCTTGTCAGCCTGCACCGCATAACGCGGATTTGCGCGTGACGAGCCAGCGGATTGCGGGTTCGCCGGTTGACTGGTACGGCCCGGCGGACATCGTGCGCAAGGCCGCGCGCGCCGGTTTTCCAGCGTGCCTGGCCAGTCTGCCGGTGCTGCTGCCTACCCGCCATGGCGCGCTGCGGGCGCGGCTCGACCGCTGGTTCGAGAGTGAGGGCATCCGGCCGCGCATCGTCGGCGAATTCGAGGACAGTGCGCTGATGGCCGTGTTCGCCGCGCGCGGGCTGGGCGTGTTTCCGCTCGCGGAACTGGGCGCGGAAGACCTGTCGCTGCTGCGAGGTTTGCGGTTGCTGGGTCGCGCGGAGGGCGTGATCGAAGAGGTTCACGCAATCCGGTCGCGGCGCGGGCAGCATCATGGGCTCGCGTCTCAGGTGCTGGCCGCCGCACGTTCGTGATCGTGCCGGGCGCGCTATGTGAAAGATGGTCTGAAAATGGACTATGCCCGGACGAAGCCGGGCATAGGTCTTTACCGCTTATGCACTGATTGCGCGGCGCTGAAGCCACGCAATCAGACGTGCATCACAAGCCTGCTTAGAACGCGTGACGCATACCCACGGTCACAGCGACCTGCGAGTTCGTTGCAGACGGCGACAGCGTGTTGAGCATTGCATGCGACAGCACCGAATCCGCCGGCGCGCCGTGCACGTTCTGATACACGCCTTCCAGATAGAAGTCGGTGCGCTTGCTGACCGAGTAATCCGTTTGCAGCATTGCCGTGTTCCAGCCCGGCGACGAACCGTTGTACGCACCATGCGTGAACGTGTACGCACCCGACACGCTCAGTGCCGGCGTCAGTTCGTACTTCGCGTTCACTTCATAGTTGTCGAGGCGCAGCGAGCCGCCCAGCGTGCCCGACGACGTGTCGCCCGAACCGAGGTAGGTGCCCGTGCCGAACGAGAACACGCCCGACGCGTTGTCGATCTGCGAGTGGCTCCACACGAGGCCGACGGTAGCCGGGCCGAACGTGTAGTTACCGCCCAGCGACCAGATACGCTGACGTTCGGCGATGAAGTTCGCGCTCGTGTCGCTCGACGTGACCGCGCCCGAACCGCTGCCCGCGTTGTTCAGTTGCAGGTAACCGGCAGCCAGGTTCACCGGACCCATTGCATACGACAGACCGAAACCGTACGAGCGGTTGTCCGCGAACGCGCCAGCCTGGTTGCTGAACGAGTACATCGTCTCGAACGTGACGCCGTGGTAGACCGGGCTCGCGTACTTGACCGAATTGTTGATGACGACCGAGTTCGCCGCCAGGTTGTCGTTCTCGAACGGGTGCGCCGCGATGCTGCCGCCCCACGTGTTGAACGCGGACGTCAGCGGGCCGACCGTGTCGTTCATCACGTCGAACTGGCGACCCAGCGTGACCGTACCGTACGCGTCGCTTTGCAGGCCAACCCATGCCTGGGAGCCGAATGCGCTACCGGCGAAAGCCTGCGAGCCGTTGTTCAGATTGAAGCCTTGCTCCAGTTTGAAGATCGCGTGCAGACCGGCACCCAGATCTTCCGAGCCCTTCAGGCCGAACACCGTGTTCTGCGTCGAGCTGCTGCCGAGCTGGTAGTTAGCGTGGCCTTGCTGGTTGTTGGTGTACACGAATCCTGCATCGATGAGGCCGTACAGGGTGACGCTGCTCTGCGCATGCGCCGTCATCGTAAAGGCGCCGCACAGGGCTGCCGCGAGTAGACACTTTTTCATACTTGTTAGCTCCGTGATTAAACGGTGATTGATGGATTCAGTAGCTTGTTCAACAACGCCACGCACGCGCATGCAATAGATTCGCAATCGTTGTTGCGAATGTCGCAATAGCGAGGGTTATATTTTTGCGATTATTGCGTGCAAGCCATTCCAATGACTGGTCAATGGCGCACGCCGGTCGACTGCCTTGTTTTTCAAAATCGGCGATGCAGATACGCTCAGCCGGATGCGAAAAGTGACAGCGCAATCATATGGCGGTGGAAATAAAATCGGTGCCGGAAAAAATAAACCCGTGGCGCGGAAGAAACATTGAGGGCCCGAAGCTTACCGCGTTCGATCGCATGCTGGGAGGGCTCTGTGACGTTCTTACGACACAATTTCGCATGAAGACGTGGGTTTTGTATCGAATGCGGGATGTTGAATGGCAAATCAAACCTGAAGTGATTCGTCAAGGCGGCTTAACTCGCCATTTATTTTGAAATATTAAAGAAAGGTTAATGTAATTAAATAATGATCGGAATATCGACGGAATCTGGAATTGCTTTTGTAAAGCGATGGTCGAAATCAATGCCGGGATTCCAGTCATTCCAATGCTGATTTTTTACGCAATTAGTCCGCATTTTGCGGCGACAGCGCGCGCTACTTACGAATTATTCCGCGGATCGTTGAGCCGGATTGCGTCGACGCATGCCACCAGATTGCGCCCGCTATCGCCGACATCGCGGCGGCGATCAGCAGGACGGCCTGCATGGCGTCCAGTATCGACGGACGAGTCGCGATCAACGCGCCCGAGATCGCCACGCCCAGCGCCGCGCCGGTCTGACGCGCCGCGTTCAGCACGCCCGCCGCGACTCCCGCACGATTGCCGTCGACGCAGCCCATCAACGCTGCGGTCGTGGCCGGAGTGATCAGACTCGCGGCGAGGCCGATCGCGGGCAGCGGCAGTGCCAGCATCAGATACGGCGCCGCCGGGCCGACCGTCGTCAGCATGAGAAAGCCGACGGCGGCCAGCACGAAAGCGCCAGCGACCAGCCATCGCGGGCCGAGCCACTGAACCGCGCGCTTCGACAGCAGACTGCCGACCGGCACCACGATGGTGAGCGGCAAAAACGCCAGCCCGGCGCGCAACGGCGTGTAGCCGCGCTGTTGCTGCAAATAGAGGCTGAGCGTGAAAAGCAGCCCATAAAACGTGAACGCCGACACCATCGACGCGATCACCGAGCCGGAAAACAGCGGCTGCCGGAACAGGCTGAAGGGCAGCATGGGGTGCGTGCGGCGGGTTTCGATCGCGACGAATAGCGCGCCGGCGCCCAAGGTTGCGGCGACACATCCGGCAAGCGCGGCGGAATGCCATCCGTAGACCGGCGCCTCGATGATCGACACGTTCAGCAATGCCAGCGTGGCGATGCCCGCTAATTGCCCGGCGAGGTCGAATGTACGCGGGACGTGGCGGGGTGCTTCGGGCACAGCGCGCGGTCGGACTCGCCACGCCATCACCAAGCCCGCCAGGCAAACCGGAACATTGACCAGAAAGATGCCGCGCCATCCGCTCAAACCGATCAGCACGCCGCCCAGCAGCGGCCCGGCCGCCATCGCCACGCCGCCGAATCCCGCCCATAGGCCGAACACCGCAGCACGTTCCCGCCGATCCGGCCAGCTCTGGTTGATCAGCGCCATCGATGCGGGCACCAGCAATGCGGCGCCCACGCCCTGCAACACCCGGCCCGCGATCAGCAGGGCGAGGCTGGGCGCGGCCCCGCATAACGCGGACGCCACCGTGAACGATGCGAGCCCGGCCATATAGACGGCGCGCGCGCCGAACCGGTCGGCGAGGGTCCCGCCGCTCAGCAGCAAACTCGCGAAGCTCAGCGTGTACGCGTTCACCACCCACTGCAAACCGGCGACGCTGCCCGCGAGGCCGGTCGCGATCCGCTCGAGCGCCACATTGACGATCGACGTATCGAGAATGACGATCACGTAGCTGATGCTCGTCGCAAGTAACACCCGTCGTTGCTGCCGGTCGTTGTTCATCTGCCTGAATTCCCCGCGTGTAATTGACTCGTGTCTGCCGGAGTATTGGAGACGCACGCGCAACGATGCTTCGACACGTATCGAAACGTGCCGCGTTCAATGGCGCTATGCTCGATCCGATATCACGGAGACCGTCATGCATGCGCAGCCGAACCTGTCCGCTACCGCCTTTCTCATTTCAGACGCCGCCCGCGCCGCCATGCTGATGGCGCTGGCCGACGGCCGCGCGCTGCCGGCGGGCGAACTGGCGCACGCCGCCGGTGTCACCGCGCAGACCGCGAGCAGCCATCTCGCGAAGTTGCTGGACGGCGGCCTCCTCGCGGTCGAACAGCAGGGACGCCACCGCTACTACCGGCTCGCCGACCCGCAGGTTGCGGTTGCACTCGAAAGTCTTGCGTCGATTGGCGCGAGGCGGCCGGTCCGCCGTAAAGCGCCGACTCGCGACGCCCGGAAATTGCGCCTCGCGCGCTGTTGCTACGACCATCTGGCGGGGCAGGCGGGGGTGGCGATCACGCTCGGTCTGATCGAGCGCGGCTTCCTTATGCCCGCGAGCGACAAGACGTTCGACGTGACACAGGCGGGGTCGGCGTGGTTTGCCGGCATGGGGCTCGATGTCGACGCGCTGCGGCCCGGCCGTCACGGGATCGCGCGTCAGTGCCTCGACTGGACCGAGCGGCGTCATCATCTTGCCGGGCCGCTCGGCGTAGGATTGCTCGACCTGCTGTGTTCGAAGGGATGGCTGCGTCGCGCGAAAGCCTCGCGGGAAGTGCAGATCACGCCGGACGGCTGGACCGGATTGCGGGAGCAACTGGGACTGACGCCGGAGTCGATTGAACGGGCAGGGGAGGAAGCCCTACAGTCACCCCAGGCACACGATTAACCAACGGAGCACACCATGCGAATCCAGACAGCATTTCTCTTCGACCTCGACGGAACGCTCGTCGACAGCGTCTACCAGCACGTGCTGGCGTGGAAAGAGGCGCTGGACAGCGAAGGGATCCCGCTGTCGGTATGGCGGATTCATCGCAAGATCGGCATGAGCGGCGGCCTGTTCACCGACCAGCTGATGCGCGAAACCCACGGCGAAATCAGCCCCGAACGCGGCGATCGGCTGCGTCAGGCGCATGCCGACGCATATCAGCGGATGCGCGCGCAGGTGTGCCCGCTGCCCGGCGCGCGCGCCCTGCTCGACGCGCTGACGCAAGCCGGCACGCCGTGGGCCGTGGCTACCAGCGGCCGGATGGAAACCGCCGCGTTGAATCTGGAGGCGCTCGGCGTCGATCCGGCGAAAGCCGTGGTCGTCACGCGCGACGACGTCAAATACGCGAAGCCCGACCCGGACCTGTTCGTGGCGGCCGCGGAGCGCCTTGGCGTGCATATCGAGCACACGGTCGTGGTCGGCGACAGCATCTGGGACATGCTCGCCGCGCGGCGTTGCCGGTCGCTGGGCGTCGGGGTGCTGTCGGGCGGTTACGGCACGGAAGAGCTCGAGCGCGCAGGCGCGCTGCGGGTCTACGACGATCCCGCCGACCTGCTGGCGCATCTGGACGAGGTGGCGTCGCGGCCGTGATTCATCGGCGGGACGGGTTTTAGCGCGGGCGAGCTTGGCCCACGCCAGGTTTCAATGCTTGCCGTATTGCGAGTTGGACTGCGGCGGGGCGTTCACTCTGGAGGACTCCCTGACCAGCTGATCGGTCATCGCCGCCGCGACCGGATGTGAACCGTGCGCGCTCGACGGCGGCAGCGGCAGCGACGGATCGGGTTTGGCCGATTCCTTGACGAGCCGCGCGGTCATCGTCGCCGAGACGGACTTCGATTTCGTTTGCGGCTTCGACTCGCGCTGCTTGCGGCTGTCGCCCTGCTGGGCAAGCTGTACGGTTTTCGATTTCGCGCGCGCATCCCGGCGAGCCTCGGCCGATGCCTGCGTGCGGGACGTGACGGGCGGTTTATCCACGAGACGAGGCGTTGCGCGCGTCGAGTGTGGCGTCGCCGCCACGACCGGCGGGGGTGGGACGCCAGGAGATTCTGGGGGTGCCAGGGACACAAAAGGCACCGAAGCCGGCGCGGCAGGTTTGTCCGCTGCACCGGTCTCAGGCGTCGCGGCGAGCACGCTGCCCGAGGCCATGCGCGCCGCGCTGGCCGGCAGATCGAGCCGGGGCGGAATCTCTGTTTCGCTGACCACCGCGCCGGTTGCGGCGGGCGGCCGTTCATCGTCCTTTGGAAAAAGCAGATAACCGCCGACGCCCAGATCAATCACGAGCAGGCCGATTATCAACACCTTGCCGGTATTCGTCATATTTAACCAACCGATTATTCCGATAATGCAATTAATCGATGATAAACGACTGCTTCGGAAAGCCAGATGTACGCCATCTGGAGGCGGTATTTGATGTCGGAATGAACCTGGGATGACCCTGAATGGTGCAGTTCACGGGTGGCGCAACTACCGGTGAATTTAATCTGCATACGCTTATAACGGCCGCGCGCAAGTTTGTACTTTTCGGGCAAAGTCCCCTGTACTATACGGCTCAGCGGGGGAGCAGCCGGCAGTTGGCGTTGGGTATCCGGTGGAGGGCCGGATGCCGGGCGCCAGGACCTGTTCCCCATGAACAACCGGCGACGACCGGAAGCGGCAACAGCACAGCGCTGATCACGCGGTTGACGGTAGGGGTACCGGCCACCGTCGGGAGCCAGGCCATCGCGCCACGGCTTGCCGCGCGATCAGGTCGTCTGACTGGCTTGCCGGCTTGCCTCGGGCGTCCCACGGCGGCGGCGTGAAGAACCACGTGAACATATGAACAACTTTATTCGACCACCTGTTTTCTATCCGGCAACGGTTGTATTCGTCGACGACAGCGACAGCTACCTCGACGCATTGCGCCGGTTCTTTCCGGACACTTTTACCAATCTGTTTTTCACGCGGCCGCAAGCCGCGCTCGGTTTCATCCGTCAGCATGCCCGCGAAAATGCGCTGGAGTTTGCGTCGTCGTCGGCGTGCCTGAGCGAGCCAGGTGTCGAGCGCTTCGTCGAGACATCGGCTGAAAGGGACATCGTGGCGCGGCCGTCGCGCTTCGAAGAAGTCGCGGCGGTCGTGGTGGACTACGACATGCCGGGCATGAGCGGCGTCGAATTCCTGTCGTCGATCTCCGGGCTGCGCTGCGCGAAAGTGCTGTTGACCGGTGTCGCCGACGAGGCCGTCGCGGTCAAGGCATTCAACGCCGGGATCGTCGATCTTTATCTGCGCAAGACCGATCCTGATTCGGCCAACCGGCTCGTGCATTTCCTGAAAGACGCCAAGAGCCGGCACTGTTCCGAATCGGGCTGGCTCGCGCTCGGCGAGAACGGCATGACGTATTGCGACCCGAGAACGCGCAAGGTGATCGACGAGGTGGTGGCCCGCGAGGGCATCGTCGAGTATTACTGGCGGCCGGAGCAGAACGCCATCCTGATGTTCGACCGCGCCGGCAATCCGAGCGTGTTCGTCGCGTGGGCCGAGAACGACTGGATTTCGCAGGGCGAGATCGTCGCCGACGAGAGCGGTCCCAAAGAGCTTCTGCGGCAACTGGCGACGCGCGAAGCGATGCCGCTGTTCTGGCCGGACCTCGCGTACCGCTCCGGCATGGAATTCAGAACGCTGACGCCGCACGGCATCCCCGGCTGGGACGACGCGTTCTATGGCTGGACGCGGATCGAGACGGCCGAGATCGGGCAAACCATCCTGACGTTTGCGCAATGGCGGAATGAGCGTAACCGGTAAGTCCGGCTGACGTGTCGAGCCATATGTACGCCATTCCTCCTGCCATCGTGTCCGCGATGTTTCTGGTGTTTGGCTTATACATCCTGATTACTCAAGGGGTCACGCGCCTTACCGTCCCATTCATTCTGATGTGCGTGACGACCTTCGGGTGGCAAGGCGCGTGGACGCTGCTGTTCCAGACCGACAACCCGCAAATCGCCAGCTGGCTCGTCAGGTTGGGTTATCTGTTTATCCTGTTTCTGCCGACGGCGTTCTATCACTTCGTGATAGAAGTGGCGGGGCGCCGCCGCGAGCAGCCGCTGCTGCTGGTGTCGTACGGCCTGTGCGTGGGGCTTGCCGCGCTGCTTCCGGGCAACGAGGTGATCGCGGGTTATCAGCGGCATTTCTTCGGCTTTTATCCGATCGCGGGACCGTTGCATCCGGTGCATGTCGCGCAAACCGTAGTGCTTGCCGCACGTTGCGCGCAGATTCTTTTCGCCGCGCGCCGGCAATCGGCTGGCGAAGTGCGCAAGCGTCTGAACCTCTGTCTTGCCAATCTGTGCCTGTACTCCTTTGCCGCCGTCGACTACGCGGTCAATTACCGCTATTCGTTTTATCCGCCGGGCGTGTTGTTCGTTGCGCTGAGCCTCGGGTTGCTGGCTATTACGATTGTTCGCTATCACCTGATTCATCCGTATGCGCTCGCGGCCACCATCGCGCACGAAATTTCGACGCCGCTTGCCACCATCGGCATGCACGCCGATGAAATCGCCAGCGTGTGGGCGCATGTGTTCCAGGGTTACAGGCTGGCCGTTGCGCACGGTCTTCATGAGGATCGCGAAGGTTGGGCGAAGTCCGAGCGCATCAACCAGCTTGCTTCGGCGATCCGGCGCGAGGTTGCGGGCACGACCGCGATGGTCGAAATGGCGCTTACGTCGTTCACGCTGGAGCGCCTGGACCGTAGCCGGTTCGGCGTGCATCTGCTGCAGCATTGCGTGACGGCGGCGCTCGAAAGCTACCCGTTTCGCGGCGACGAACGTTCGCGCGTCACGGTCATTTCGATTCCGCCGACAGTGAAATTTTCGGGCTCGGACACGGTGGTGATTTTCGTGCTGTTCAATCTGCTGAAAAACGCTCTTCACGCGATCCGGATCGGCGGCGACGGCCAGATCGTGATCAGCGCGGTTCTGCAGGACGACTTCTGCGTGCTGCAAGTCCGCGATACCGGGCCGGGGATTGCGCCGGACGTGCTGCCCCGTATCTTCGACGCCTTCTATTCGACCAAGCAGCACGGCAGCGGCGCGGGCATGGGGCTCGCGTTTTGCCGCCGCGCGACCGGACTGCTCGGCGGCAGCATCGACTGCAGTTCGGTGCCCGGTTTGCACACGACCTTCACCGTACGGCTGCCGGTTCCCGGCACTCCGGCCGATCGTACTTCGCGCGAAACGCCGATGCAGTTTGCCCGTCAACATTAACGCGGCAAAGCGCATAGCTGCGCGTTATGCGATCCAAAAATGGCAAAGCTGCCATCTAACAGTCGATTATGACGTTTCCAGCAACAGTGAATTCATGGACTAGGTATTTACCCTAGGTCGCGGCGCTCCTACACTCCTTCCATTCGCTGAAGACACACAGGTTTTTTCAGCGCACAAAACAATCTCTGGAGGTAGGAATCATGAAATCGCTGATCGAAGCTGCTGTTATCGCCGCCCTTATCGCTGCGCCGCTGGCCGCATTTGCACAAAGCAATCAACCGGTGACCCGTGCTCAGGTGCGCGCGGAACTGGTCCAGCTGGAAAAGGCCGGCTACAACCCGGCGACGTCGAACTCTTACGACTACCCGGGCAACATCCAGGCCGCCGAAGCACGCGTTGCCGCTCAGAACGCCGCCGCTCAAAACAGCGGTTATGGCTCGACGGCTAACGGTTCGTCGCAGGCAGGCGCCCGCACCAGCGAGCAGCCGACTTCGTATTCGGCACCGGTTGTCAACTACGCTCGTTGATTCTGGTGAGTGGGTTGCAGAGTCGGTTTTGTAACCCGTGCCTCGTGTCGAGTTGAAGCAGTAGTGAAGTAGTAAAGCAGCAGTGAAGTAGCAGTGAAGTAGCAGTGAAGTAGCAAAGCATCAAAGCACTGTGAAGCAGCAACTAGCCGTTAGCAAATGTGAATGGCCTGCATCGCCCGAGGGTGACGCAGGCCATTTGCGTTGGCGCAACCGGATTCGTCAGCAAACCGGCTTCGACGCGACCCGCGGGCAGGCCGGCGCGCCACTCACGTCGCCCGCCTCCATCCCTACACCGTGAACAGCGGGCGAAGCTCGCGGATGTCCTCCACGGTCTCCAGCCCGTTGATCCGCTCGATCAACCGGTCGGCCTTCGCCGCGCCGAGCACCGGCGCCATCAGATCGCGCGCTTTTGCATTGACGGCCTCCGTGTTCAACGGATTCTCCTTCGTGCCCGGCGGAAACTTCGTGAAATGGCTGACCTTGCGGCCATCGGTCAGCGTGACTTCGACAATTGCGCCGCGCGGCGCGGACGGGTCCATCAACGCGGCATCCGGCGTCACGGTGACTTTTGCGCGCTGCGCGAGAATGCGCGGGTCGTGCATCAACGCAACGTCGTGACTGTCGACGAAAGACACCGCGCCCCTCACCAGCGCAAGCGCCACGAGATGCTGGCAATTGACATCGGGCATCGCACTCTCGCCGACGATGCCCTCGGCGTCGGTCGGAATCTTCACGACGATACTGCGCACGTTGTCCGGATTCAGTCCGTACTGCTTGCGCAACGTCAGCAGCGCATCAAGCGGCGACTGGATCGGGTAGCCGACCGAGTAAGTCTTGATCGCCGTCTCGGTGACATAGAAGCGGCTCCCCAGGCCGTCGAGCATCGCCTCCGGCTTAGGACTCGTCGATAGCGCGATGAACAGGTTGTTGGTGCCGTCGAGCACGTCGTAGACGCCCGTCAATCCTGCCTGCACCATGTCGACCGCTGTCACGCCGTTGCGCGCGCCCATGCCCGCGAAGTCGAATGCCTTTTCGATGTGGTCCTTGTCCTTCACCCAACTCCAGATGCCCGACACCTGTTGCGCCGAGTACGAAATCGCGTAGCGCGTGCGCAGTTCGTCCAGTTGTGCAAGCGATGCCGCCGCGCCCAGCGCGCCGAAAGTCGACGCCGTGCCTTCGGCGCTGCGGTGCGTGCCGCGCACGAGGTCGGGCCCGAGCGCCATCAGCAGACGGCAGGAAAGGTCGTAGCCGAGCGTCACTGCGCGAATGAGCGCCTGGCCGCTACGGCCTTCGCGCTCGGCGAGCGCCAGCGCTGCCGGCACCACCGAGCTGCCCGGATGCGCCTTGGTGACCGGCTCGAAATCGTCGGTTTCGTCGGAATGCGCGCACATTGCATTGGCGAGCGCGGCGTTGATCGCGGTGGTGCGAAAGCTCGCGCCGATCACCGATGCCTGCGGCTCGCCGCCGAGTCCGTGCACGTAGTTCACGGCCATCGTGCCGGGCCTCATCCGCGCGCCGGATACCATCGCGCCGAAGGTGTCGAGAATGCGGTGCTTGCAGGCGAGCACGACCGCGTCGGGCAGCGCAGTGTCGCGCGAGGCCACCATGTAGCGTGCAAGGCGTCCGGTTATGTCGGCGCCGTTATTGGTGCTGTGGTTTGCGCCGGGGCTGGCCGCTTCATCGGCGGCGAAGAGGCGGGGAGACAGCGCCAGCGCAGCCATCGCGCCAGCGGATTTGAGCATGCGGCGGCGCGCCGGCATGTGAAACTCGGCCATGTATTTCCTTTACGGTGAGGGTGAACCAGGTGATCGAATCAAACGAGCCGCTTCGCCATGTCATTGCATCGCGGCCCAGAATCCGCAGTGATGTTCTTTCGCGTAGGCGTCGCCGGTGATGATGTCGGTCGCGCCGCCGGGCAGCAAACCGAGCCGCTGCGTTTTCGCGGTGTCGTAGCGCGGCCAGTCGGGTTGCGTCGCGGTGTTCGGATTGCCGGTGCGCGCAAAGTTTGCCCAGTACGTCTGCATCATCTGCGAGAGTCGGCTCTGTTCGGGCGAGAGCGGGAGATAACCGCTCGACTGTCCACTCGACACCGGCGTGGCGGCGTCGCCGCGCCAGATGTATTGCAATTCGGACGAGTGCGCCGCGCCGATCTCGAACGACGGCGGCACCACCATGTACGGCGTATGCGGCGCGGTGTCGTCGCGGAACTCGTAGGTGTAGGTGGGCACCCAGGCCGACAGCGCATCCGCGACCGGCACCGAGCCGCACGCGAAGCGCGAATCGGTCTGCACCGCCGCGAGCGCGACGCCCGCCGACGGATACGCATTCAGCGGATATTCGGCGAGCACGCGCGAGGCCTTGTCGCCCATCTGCGTCTGCACGGACGAGCGGTAGCCATCCGGCGTCAACGGTTGGCGCACCATGTCGTTGCCTTCGTAGACGAACACGCGCGTCTCGTGCCGCACGTTGCCGACCAGCACCGGTACGCGATTGAAATTGCCCGAACGGAACGCGTCGAGCGCCGGCACCGGTTGCGCGGAGCCGCCGGTGACCGGACGCCAGGTAAGGTTGGTCTTGACCTGCGCGTCGATGATGTCGGCCGGGCGCTTGCGGCGCAGACACGCGATTTCGGTCGACGGGTCCGTGCAGCCGAGCGCTTCGGCAAACGTCTTGCCTCTCGTGGTCGCCGTGTCGTGACTGACGATCGCGCAGTCGCCGATACTTTCGATGATCGCGCGGTTGAACAGGCCTTTGGCCGCCGGCGACGCTAGTAGCCAGCACACCGATCCCGCGCCGGCCGACTGTCCGCCAATCGATACATTGTCGGGATCGCCGCCAAACGCCGCGATGTTCTGTCTGACCCATTTCAGCGCGCTGATCTTGTCGAGGTCGCCATAGTTGCCGCTTGATTGCCGGTCGGACGATTCCGCGTCGAGCGCGGGCAGCGCCAGATAGCCGAGCGCGCCGAGCCGGTAGTCGACCGTCACGACGATATTGCCCTGCGAGGCGATCTGCACCGGCTGCATGTCCGCCCCCGCGCCGTTGATCCAGCCGCCGCCGTGAAACCAGACGATCACGGGCAGATGCGCATCGACGTGACGGGGTTTCCACACGTTCAGATTCAGACAGTCTTCGTGCCAGCTCGCGCCGTTGCCGGGCCGCCAGAACGTGGCCGACTGCACGCAGGCATTGCCGGGTTGCGTGGCGTCGCGGATGCCGGTCCACGATGCCGCGGGCTGCGGCGCGCGCCAGCGCAGATCGCCCACCGGCGGCGCGGCATACGGAATGCCCTGATAGACATCGACGACGCCATGTTCGACGCCGCGCAACGCGCCCGCGCGGGTGGTGATGACGGCGGCGTCATCGGCGTTGTCGGCGTGAGCGGGCCACGCTGTCAGCATCGACCAGGCACAGACCGCGGCGATGCCTTGCCGCAGGAATGTGCGCGCCAACCGCCGTGCGGGACGATTCGAGCGGGCATCCGATGCCTGTTTGTATGCCGTCATGCCGGGTGTCTCCTGGTGTTTTATCAGCGGCGCGTTGCTGCGTCAGTTTAACGACACCCAATGCGAACCCAGTCCCTCGGTGATCGACGCCGCGTCGAACCGGTAAGCCATCAACGCAGCGAATCCGCGGCGGCCGTCGATCGATGCCGCCGCGCTCGTGAAGCCATGTTTCGCAAGCAACGCGGCTTCGATGGCATCGGCGGCGGCCTTGCCGGTTTCGATCGCGGCCATCGTGCTGCCCGCGTTGCGCGCGAGTCCGGCGGTCTGGGTGGCGGCGATGCCGAGAGCGTGGCGCGTGCGTGTGCGGTCGAGCTTGTGCAGACGCGCCATCGCCAGCACTGCGCCGAGCACGCCGACCGTCGACGCGGCATTCCAGCGCGCACGGAACTCGTCGCTATCGACGGCGGCGAGAATGCGCGCGGCGGCTTCGATCCCGACAGCGGCGGCGGCCGCGATGTCGTCGGCGGATGCGTCGAGCCGGTCGCCCGTCGCGATCACGGCGGCCAGCACGGGCGCCGAAGGCGACGCCGATTCCGGCCGCGCCGCCAGCGTCGCGCCGAGTACCCACGCGTGCATCCGCGTGTCGTTGCGCGACTCGCCGCCAGGCGCTTGCAGTAGAGCGGCGACCTGCTTCGCGGCCTCGCCGGCTGAGGCGATCCGCTCGCGCGCCTGTGCAACGGCCTGGCGGGCGACGGTCTGCACGCGCAGATCCATCAACGCAATCGCGGCGAATCCGGTCAACGCATCCGACACGGCGGAATGAGCGGCGGGGTTATGCATGATTCAGTTCCTCGTTCGGCGTGCACAAAGCGAATAGCGCATCGAGATCCGGCGCGGTGTCGAGTCCTTCGACGATGGCCGCGAGACGCGCGGTCGTGCCGCTGCCCAGACGCGGGTCGATCAGCAGACGCACCTTGTCCATCAGTTCATCGACCGTGAGCGGCCTCGCTAAACTGCCGCGCGCGTGTTCGACGTGGTGGCTCAGCGTCGAGCCGTCCTTCAGCCGCGCTTCGATGAACACTTCGTCGCGCTGCACGGACGCATCCGGCGACAGCGTCGTTTTTGCGCGCACCTCGCGGACGTCGTCACGCAGCACGCGTTCGTCGTCGTATTGCGCGAGGCCGACCTGCCGGTCGCACAGCGCGGCGGCGACGCCGTGAATCGCGCTGAAGCGTGCCTGCAGACCGTCCTTCGGCTGCGGGTTGCCCATCAACTCCGGCACCAGCGGATGACAGCGCAGCGTGATGGCGTCGATCGACGCCACGTCGTCGATTTGCGTGGACAGAGCAAGCCCGCCGTCGATGGCCGGATGCGCGACGATTCCGCACGGATACGGCTTGTACGTGTTGAACAGCAACTCCCAGCGCTCGCCGAAATCGTCGTTCATCAGCGCGAAGTTGACCTTCGTGGACAGCGAGTGCGAATAGCCGCCGGGCGCTTCTAAAATGTCCGTGGCCGCGTGCACGCCGCGCTGCGCGAGACGCGCGGCGGCGATGCCGTTGGCGGCCGCCTTGCCGGGATGATAGGGCTTGGTCATCGTGCCGAATGCTTCGCGCTGTCCGACGAACATCGACGCGGCGATCGCGACTGCTTCGGTCAAGCCGTGCTGATCGAGTCCGAGCAGCAGCGCCGCCGTCACCGCGCAGCCGATCACTCCGCATGTGCCGGTGATGTGCCAGCCGCGATCGTAGTGTTCCGGCGAGATCGACACGCCGGCCCGCAACTGCGCCTCGCAGCCGAGCGCGAACGCCGTTAGCGCACGCGCGCCGTCCGGCTGGGTTGCTGGCGTCAGCGCGGTCAGCACCGCGAACACCGAAGCAGCCGGATGAATCACCGTGGCGAGATGGGTATCGTCGAAATCGTCGAGATGGGCGGCGAAGCCGGTCGCCAGTGCGGAAAAGTGGCTGTCGACGCGCTCGCCGCGTCCCGGCACGGGCGCGATTTCGTCGACGCCAAGTTCGCGCGCGGTGGCGAGAATCGCTTCGACGCCGGGGTGCGTAGACGCGCCGATCGACGTCCCGATCACGTTGATCAGCGAGCGCCGGGCTTCCTGCGCGACATCGACCGGCAATGGACGCTGCGCCAGACGGAAAAGACCCTGCGCGAACGTGGCGGCAATGGAACTCATCGGGACAACTCCTCAAGACGAACGCCGTTGGTCCGTGGCCCGAACAGGCCGACCATCACGACGATCACAAGCATGGCTGACGAAATCAGCACGAACACGGCCGGCACGCCCGAATGTTTGAGCAGGGCCGCCACCCAGAAGCCGACGAAGATCGAACTCACGCGGCTCCAGCTAAATACGAAGCCGACCGCACGCGCGCGGATGCGCGTCGGATACAGCTCGGCCTGATACGTGTGGAAGATGCCGATCATCCAGTTGTTCGCGATCGTGACGATGCCGCCGAACAGCACGATCAGCACCGGTTCGCGCGCCATCCCGAACAGCACGCCCGCCACCGCCACCGCAATCGCGCAACCGACCAGTTGCCACTTACGCTGAAGCCGCTCCGCGCAGCACATCGCGCCGAGTGCGCCGAGCGGCGTCGTGAACGCGATCACCATGGTGTAAAGCAGCGAGTGCGTAATCGTGATGCCCTTCGAGTACAGCAGCACCGGCACCCACGCGCCGAACCCGTACACGCCGAAGGTCTGGAAGAAGTTGAACATCGACAGCATGATGGTGCGGCGCAGATAGCGGCCGTGCCAGATTTCCGACCACGAGCCTTTTTCGCCGCGGCACGAGCCGGGCGCGTCGAGGCTCGGCGCGGCGAGCGCCTGGCCGGTTTCCGCGATCACGCGCGCCTCGATCGCGTCGACGATTGCATGCGCTTCCGCCTCGCGGCCCTTGCTTTCGAGCCAGCGCGGCGACTCCGGCAGACCGCGCCGCATGAACCAGATCAGGATCGCGCCCGCCGAGCCGATGATCATCACCCAGCGCCAGCCGTCGAGTCCGAGAATCGCGTGCGGCACCAGCAGATACGACAGCACCGCGACGATCGGCACTGAAGTCAGGATGATCAGGATGCTGAACGCGGAGTAGCGTCCGCGAGCGCGATAGGGCGTTAGTTCGGAGATGTAAGTGTCGACAGTAATGAGTTGCACGCCGATGCCGAGCCCGGCGAAGAAGCGCCACAGGTCCATCGCTTCAGGCGAAGTCTGGAAAGCCGCGACGAAGGTCGCCACCGAGTAGATCAGCATCGCGCCGGTGAACACCGCACGCCGTCCGAAGCGGTCCGTGAAGCCGCCCAGCGCGACCGTGCCGACGAACATGCCCGCGAAGAACGAGCCGAGAAAGCTGGCGAATCCGTTGACGTCGAACAGCCCCGCCGTGGTTGCCCGGTACAGGCCGCTGCCGATCAGCCCGAGCGAGATATAGGCCGCCATGAACATTTCGTAGAACTCGAACCAGCCGCCGATGGCGATCCGCACCACGAGGCCGCGAAAGTAGCGCGTGGGCGGCAGGCGGTCGAGCCGCGCCGACACGCTGGGCGCGGCGTGAGCCGTCCCGGCGATTTCCTTTTCCATGTACATGACGTCTCCTGGTCTGTATGGAATGGGCTTGATCGTGTCGTTTTGCTGGTTCGTGGTTCAAGTTTTAGTGTCGACACTTTTGACATGATAAAGCGGTATTTGCTCAAAATTCAAGAGTCTGGCAAATCATCTGTGTACACTTTGTCGAAGACGGTGCAGCGTGGCGCGCGCTAGAACATTGGCCGCCGTTTGCTAGAATCCGCTGCTGCGCCGGTCTCCGGCGCGCCCCAGACAAGGACCCGCGATGGACGAAGATGTCGACAAAAGCACCCTGGCGGACGACGGCGAGGCGTCGCCCGTGGCGGAGATCGTCGACTGGGTGGCGCGCGGGATTATCGAAGGAAGGCTCGCGGCCGGCGACGATCTGAACTCCGTCGATCTCGCCAAGCGCTTCGGCGTGAGCCGCACGCCCGCGCGCGAGGCGCTGTTCGTGCTGAGCCGCGAAGGGCTGGTGGACTGGTCGCCGCGTCGTCGGCCGCGCGTGTCGGCGGTCAATCTGAAAGACGTGCGCGAAATTTATCAATTGCGCGCGATCCTTTACGCGCAGGTGTCGCTTGCCATCGTCGAACACGCGACCGACGACGACATCGCCTCGCTATGGCGCGCGCACCAATGTCTTGCCGACGTGGCCGCGACGGGCGACGTCGACGGCTATTTCTGGGCCAATGTCGCGTTCCGCGACGAAGAATTGCGCGTGTGCCGCAACGGCATTTTCAAAGAAGTGCTCGATTCGATGCGGATGCGGACCAACCGTCTGCGCCACCTCAGCACGACGCTGCCAGGCCGTTTGCAGCGCTCCTGCTCGGATCATCAGCGGCTGTGCGAAGCGTATGCCGAGCGGGACGGCACGCTGGCAGCGGCGTTGAACCGGTCGATCGTGCTGAGCGCGTTGCACGCGATCGAGCAGGCATGGGCGGAAAGCCCGAACGGTGCTGGTTCATTCGTCAAAAGAGATTGAATCGATCCTTTAAATTCATTTTTCAGAATGATTGATCGTGCGTACTCTCGCGTGATGAAACAAGCGGGACATACGGCAATCATGAGCGATCAGATGAATCCTCCGGTGAACGGACTGAGCACGGCGGCGTCGGCGCCGCCTTCCCACAGCAGCTACGCGCGACGCAACGAGGCTTACTGGAAGCGCAATCTCGCGGTCTGCGTGTTCGGATCGTTCACGACGCTCGTGAGCCTGAGCATGCTGCTGCCGTTCCTGGCGCTCTATGTCGAGCAACTCGGCGTCGCTTCGCCGGCTGCGGTGGTTCAGTGGTCGGGTGTCGCGTTCGGCGCGACCTTTTTCGGCACCGCGATTACCGCGCCGTTGTGGGGCCGCCTCGCCAACCGCTACGGCCGCAAGCCGATGCTGGTGCGCGCGGCGATCGGCATGGCGGTGGTGATGTCGCTGATCGGCGTCGCGCGCAACGTAACCGACCTCGTGACGCTGCGGCTGCTGGCGGGTTTGATCGGCGGCTATGCGTCGGCGTCGATCGTGATGATCGGCACCCAGGCGCCGCGCGAACGCGCCGGATGGGCGCTCGGCGTGCTGTCCATCGGCGCGTTGTCGGGCAATCTGATCGGACCGCTGGTCGGCGGCTTTCTGCCGGGATGGGTCGGCATTCGCGGCACGTTCTTCGTCGGCGGCGCGATGATCGCCGTGGCTGCGGCGGCGACCATGCTGCTGGTGCGCGAAGACTTCGATCGTCTCGCGGATGCGAAACAGCGGCTCGCGGCAAGCGGTTCGTCAGCGCCGAAAGCGAACCGCGCGGTGATCCCGGCCTTGCTCGTCACCGCGATGATGGTGCTGCTTGCGAACATGTCCATCGAGCCGATCATCACCGTGTACATCGGACAGTTGGGCGTGCCGCACGCGCATCTCGCGCGGACGGCGGGGATCGTGATGGCGGCGTCCGCGTTCGGCAGCATGCTGACCGCGCCGCGGCTGGGCGCGCTGGCCGATCGCGTCGGCGGGTGGAATGTGATTATCGGATGCCTTGCCGCCACGGCGCTGGTGATGCTGCCGCAGGCGTTCGTCACGCACTGGTGGCAACTGGCGGTACTGCGCGGCGTGATGGGAATGACGATTGCCGGATTGCTGCCGTCGATTGCGAAACTCGTGCGTCAATCGGTCGATGAAAGTCACTCGGGGACGACGTTGGGGTATCTGCAATCCGCGCAATTTTCGGGGCAGGTGATCGGTCCGCTGATCGGCGGACAGATCGGCGCGCATATCGGTTTGCAGCCGGTGTTTTTCGTGACCGCGTTTCTCCTGCTGGTGTGCGCAGGAATGAATCATTGGGTACGGTCGCGTCATGCGCAAATGGCGTGACCGCGCCGACTTCAAAAAGCACGTTCGATCCCGCGCCAGCGGTACGGAATCGAACGTCGTGTCTCTCTCGCGTGACCGTTACGCACCGACTTTCAGCAACACCGGATCGTTGCGATACAGATCGGGAAACATCCGCTTCAACTCGCTCACTTTCGGCATATCGTTGATCGCGATATACGGATAGTCGGGATGTAGAACGAGGAAGTTCTGGTGATAGTTCTCAGCCGGATAAAAGCCCTTGAAGTTCTCGACCCGCGTCACGATCGGCCCTGAAAACACATGCGCCTTATCGAGTTGCGCGATATACGAAGTCGCGACATTCCGCTGCTGCGCATTGGCTGGGAAAATCGCCGAACGATATTGCGTGCCGTGGTCCGGTCCCTGGTAATTCAACTCGGTCGGATCATGCGCGACCGAGAAGAAAATCTGCAGCAGGCGTCCGTAGGTAATCTGCGTCGGGTCATAGGTGATCTGCACGGACTCCGCGTGGCCGGTGTCGCCTCCGCTGACCGTTTCGTATTGCGCAGTACCGGCCGCGCCGCCCGTGTAGCCGGACGCCACCTGTTTCACGCCGCGTACATGTTCGAATACGCCTTGCACGCCCCAGAAGCAGCCGCCCGCGAACACGGCGGTTTCGCTGTGCGTTGCGCCGACCTGTTCGTCCTGAACGGGCGGCGGGATTTTCGTGGCCGCTTCGGCTGAATTGGCGAAACGCTGCGCCGCGAAAACACTGGCCGCAATCGCGATGCATCCCGCGATCCGGGTGATCACCGTACGCTTCTTTAATGAAGCCTTGCTGGAAGGTGTCGATTGCATGATGTCGGTTCCTCAGATGTTCATTGATTCACTTCACGTTGCACATTGAATGCTTCACGCGCTGCATCAGCCGAACGTGAATGCGTAGGCCTGCACGCCGGGGTCGAGAAATTCGATCGAGAACGTGTGATCCGCGACGTCGCCCGTTTGCCGTACGAGTTGATACAGACGCTGCTCTGTGACCACGCCGCTGCCGTCGGCGGCGACGTCGGTGCCGTGAGCCGCGCCGGGCGCGTTGCCGTCCACGCTGACGCGAAACCGCACCGGCTTGCCGTTGTCGCCCGGACCGAGCACGAGGTGCAGATCGCGCGCATGAAAGCGGTAGACGATGCGGCCCGACGCCGCCGTGAGATTCGCGTGTTCCGCGCCGACCTTCCACGAACCGGCCAGCCCCCAGTCGTTGACCGCCGGCTGTGCAGGCGCGGCGTACGTGTGCACCTTGTCCGGCGTTTCACCGCCCGGCGACGCGAAGTTTTCCGCGCGCTGGTAGCCGATATAGGTCTCCGGCGATTGCATGTCCGCGCCGTCGGCGGCGGCCTGCACGCCTTGCGCACTCGTCGCGGAAATGCCGAGCGCGACCTTCGAGGCATCCGCGTGACCGGCTTCGGCAAGCAGTTGCTGGATCACCTTTTCCGATTCCGCGTAATCGCCTTCGCCGAAATGGTGGTAACGGATCTGTCCTTTTGCATCGACGAAATAGTGGGCCGGCCAGTACTGGTTGTTCAGCGCGCGCCAGATTGCGTAGTTGTTGTCGATCGCGACCGGATAGTCGACGCCGAGGTCGTGGGTGGCCTTCTTCACGTTGTCGATATTGCGCTCGAACGCGAACTCGGGTGCATGCACGCCGATCACCACGAGCCCCTGATCCTTGTACTTCTGCGCCCACGCCTTGACGTACGGCAGCGACCGCAGACAGTTGATGCACGAGTACGTCCAGAAATCGACCAGCACGACCTTGCCGCGCAAATCCTGGGTGGTCAGCGGCGGCGAGTTCAGCCACTGGACCGCGCCGTTCAGCGACGGCAATTGACCTTCGACGGGCAGCACCGGTGCCTGATTTGCCGTGTTGGCGGCGGCGCGCATCATCGAGCCGGAGGCCACCATCGCGTTCTGGCCGGCAGCGGCCGGGTTGACGGCCATCATCGCGCCGTTGCCGGAGGTGTCGATCGAACTGCTTGCAACCGCGGGCTGGCTTGGGGAGGATGACGGCGCAAACCGGTCGACCAGCTTCTGTTCGAGCCCACCGGTCGCCACCGTCGACACCCGCGCCAGCACGCCGGTATCGAGCCCGAGCGAAATTGCAACGACGCCGAGCAGCATCGCCGCGCCAATCCCGCGCCGGATCCACTCACCCGCGCCGAGCGAGCGCTTCATTGCCGTGAACACCTTTCCGCCGATCAGCAACGCCACCGCCAGCGACGTCGCCGCACCCGCCGCATAAGCCGCCAGCAGCAAGGTCGTGCCGACGCTCGCGCCGCGCAGCGCGGCCCCCGTCAGAACGAGCCCGAGAATCGGACCGGCGCACGGCGCCCACAGCAGGCCCGTCGCGATGCCGAGCAGAAACGACGAGCCCGCGCGCACCTGCTGCCCGTCACCCTGCGCGAAATTCGACAGCCGGTTACCGGCGCTGACGAACGGGCGCATCAGGTGATCGGCGAAGCGCGGCAGCAGCAGCGTCAATCCGAACACGGCCAGCAAGACGATGGCGAGCCAGCGGCCATACTGATTGGCCTGCGTGACCCAGCCGCCGCCGACCGCGGCCAGCGTCGCGACCAGCGCGAACGTGAGCGCCATGCCTGCGAGCAGCGGCAAGCCGCTGCGCACGAATGGCTGATCGGCGCGCGCGAACACGAAGGGCAGCACGGGCAGAATGCACGGACTGAGGATCGTGAGGGCACCGCCAAGATAGGCGAGGACGATGAGTAGCATGTCGGTTCCGGGCGTTTTGTTTGAATTCGCGTTTGAATGGATTCGGGGTTGAGCGTCGTAAGCGTGTCAGGCAGGTTTAAGCGCGTCTCAGGCAGGCGTGAAGGTCATCGCGACGCCGTTCATGCAGTAGCGCAGGCCGGTCGGTTGCGGGCCGTCATCGAACACATGGCCGAGGTGGCCGCCGCAGCGCACGCAATGCACTTCCGTGCGCGACATCGCGAACGAACTGTCCGAGCGGGTCGCCACTGCGTGATCGAGCGGCGCCCAGAAACTCGGCCAGCCGGTATGACTGTCGAACTTCGTGCGCGACGGGAAAACATCGAGCTGGCATCCCGCGCAGGCGAACGTGCCCACGCGGTGCTCGTTGTTCAGCGGGCTGGTGTACGGACGCTCCGTGCCTTCCTGCCGCAGTACGGCATACTGGTCCGCCGTCAGCGACTTGCGCCATTGCTCGTCGGTGCGGGTGAACGGGAAATGCTCGCCGGGTTTGGCAGCATCGGCGGGCGTGGCGGCGAGTGCGCGCCAGCGGCCCGTGGCCGTCAGCGCGGCAAGCGCCGCCGCGCCGGAAAATGCGGATAAAAGGAAGCGCCTTCTGCGTTGCATGATGTGCCCCTCGACTGTCGATGTTGCGGAAAGTGGCGTCATCGTAGGATGCGCCCGATCCCGAAGTCCTCACGAAAAGTTAAATTAAATGTGATAACTGGCGCAGTGAAAATTTTGCACAATGAGGCTTCGGTGCGGGGCGGCTGAGCCGGTTTTGGCCCGTGCGCCGCCTTCGTAGAGCCACCCGAGAACACACCAACCCACGCCCTCCATGGACCATCCGAAGCGCATCCTGATCGTCGAAGACGACGTCGACATCGCCAACGTGCTGAGCCTGCATCTGCGCGACGAGCGCTATGAAGTCGTGCACAGCGCCGACGGCAACGAAGGCTTGCGACTGCTGGAGCAGGGTGGCTGGGACGCGCTGATCCTCGACCTGATGCTGCCGGGCGTCGACGGTCTGGAAATCTGCCGCCGCGCCCGGGCGATGACGCGCTACACGCCGATCATCATCACCAGCGCGCGGTCGAGCGAAGTCCACCGGATTCTCGGCCTCGAACTCGGCGCCGACGATTACCTCGCGAAGCCGTTTTCGGTGCTCGAACTGGTGGCGCGGGTCAAGGCCTTGCTGCGGCGCGTCGAGGCCATGGCGAAAGATTCGCGGATCGACGCTGGCAGTCTGCACATCGCCGGTCTGAAGATCGATCCGCTGACGCGCGAAGCCGCGGTGGACGGCTCGCCGATTGAACTGACACCGCGCGAATTCGACCTGCTGTACTACTTCGCGCAGCATCCCGGCAAGGTCTTTTCGCGGATGGACCTGCTCAACGCGGTGTGGGGTTATCAGCACGAAGGCTACGAGCACACGGTCAACACGCACATCAACCGGCTGCGCGCGAAGATCGAGGCCGATCCGGCGCAGCCCGAGCGCATCCTCACGGTCTGGGGACGCGGCTACAAGCTGGCCGTGCCCGGCGAAACGCCCGCACCGGCCTCTGCTCACAAGGACGCGCCGTGAACCTCACGCTGACCCAGCGGCTCTCGCTCGTCTTTTCCGCGTTGCTGCTCGCATGCTGCGGCGCGTCGGCGTGGCTGCAAATCCGCTCCAGCGATCTGCACGAAATGGAAGTCGTGCAGAACCTGTCGAAGAACCTCGCCGACCACATCGCGCACCGCACCACGCTGATGGACGCGAACGGTTTGCGGCCCGACGCGGTGCGTCAGCTGTTCGGCCAGTTGATGATGGTCAATCCGAGCGTCGAGGTGTATCTGCTCGACAATCAAGGCCGCATTCAGGGCGACGACGCTCCCGCCGGTCACGTCAAGCGCGAACAGGTGGACCTCGCGCCGATCCGGCGTTTCATCGCGGGCGACGCGCTGCCGATTCTCGGCGACGACCCGCGCAGCCTCGACGGCAGGAAGGTGTTCAGCGCCGCGCCGTTGCAGACCAACGGCCAGCCGCCGTCCGGTTATATCTACGTGGTGCTGCTCGGCGAAGAGCACGATGCGCTCGCCGCGCGCGTAGCCGCCAGCTCGGTGTTGCGCACCACGTTGTGGTCGATGGCGCTGGTTGCGTTGCTGGGGTTGCTCGCCGGTCTGACCGCGTTCGGTCTGATCACGCGTCCGCTGCGCCGTCTCACCGACGCGATGCGGCGCTTCGATGCGGAAGGCGAGCCCGACACGCAGCCGAGCGTGCCGCGCTCCGCGCCCGCCGGGCGGCGCGACGAAATCGCGGTGCTGGAGGCCACGTTCGCGCAGATGGCGAAGCGGATCGGCGAACAATGGCGCGCGCTGACGCGTCAGGATCAGCAGCGGCGCGAACTGATCGCCAATATTTCGCACGACCTGCGCACGCCGCTGACGTCGCTGCACGGTTATCTGGAAACGTTGTCGCTGAAGGCCGGCACGCTCGGCGAGACCGAGCGCTCGCGTTATCTGGCGATCGCGCTCGCGCAAAGCGTCAAGGTGGGGCGGCTCGCGCAGTCGCTATTCGAACTGGCGCGGCTCGAACACGGCAACGTGCAGCCGGTGTTCGAGCAGTTCTCGCTGGTCGATCTCGTGCAGGACGTGTTCCAGAAGTTCGAGTTGCCGGCCGAGGCTCGGCATATCCAGTTGCGCGCGGGTATTCCGCCGCGTTTGCCGAGCGTATGCGCCGATCTGGGGATGATCGAACGCGTGCTGACCAACCTGCTCGACAACGCGATTCGCCATACACCGCGCGACGGCGCCATCGACGTCGATCTGGCGAGCGAGGACGGCAAGGTTTCCGTCACCGTCAGCGATACCGGGCCGGGCATTCCGGTGGAACTGCGCGAAGGGTTGTTCGAGCGGCCGTTCAGTTTGAGCGGTGGGCATCGCGGCGGCGGGCTCGGTCTGCTGATCGTGCAGCGGATGCTGCAACTGCATCGCAGCCAGATACGCCTGCTCGATCGCGACGGCACGGGTACGGCGTTCCGCTTCGAATTGCCGACCACGGAGAAACCGGCCACCGCAGATTCAAAGCTTTGAGCGTTCGCGGGGCGTCGATTCAGATGCGGATCAGCACCGCGCCCAGCGTCACCAGCGCGCACGCGACGATCCGCCGTGGCGTCAATTTTTCGCGCATGAACAGCCAGCCAATCAGCACCGCGAAGATCGAACTCATCTCGCGCAGCGCGGACACCGTCGCAATCGGCAGATAGCGGTACGCCTCGATAATCAGGCAATACGCGCTGAGTGCCAGCACGCCCGCCGCGATCCCCTTGAGCACCACCGCGCGTCCGATGAAAAGCCCCCTGGCTCCGCCGCGCCAGTGCCACGCGAGCAGAAACTGCGGGATATTCCAGATCAGATAGACCCACATGATGTAGCTGAGCCCGTTGCCTGCGACGCGCGCGCCGATTCCGTCCACCACCGAATACGCTGAGATGAACAGGCCCGTCAGCAGCGCGAACGGCACGCTTTCGCCGGAAAAGCGCATGCCCCGGCGAAACGCCAGCGACACGATGCCGAGCGACACCAGCGCCACACCGACCGCCGCGAGCGGCTTGAGCGCTTCGTGCGCGAACACCAACGCGCCGGCGAACACCAGCATCGGCGAAAGACCACGCGCGATCGGATAGATCTGCCCGAAGTCGCCGCTTTTGTATGCGCGGATCAACGCCAGCAGATAGCCGAACTCCAGCACCACCGACGCGATGATGTAAGGCCACGCAGCGGGCGCGGGCATCGGCAGCACGATCACGCCGACGGCGCTGACGGCGATATACGGAATCGCCATCATGCCGAGCAGCCAGACCCGGTCTTCGGACAGATGCAGGAATGCGTTCCAGGTGGCGTGAAGGAGGGCGGAAAGCAGGACTAACAGAACGACAAGGGATTCCATCGACGACCGGAGGAAAGTGGGCGGCCATAAGCGGCAAGGCCGTGATTATTCCAGCGGATGGCGGGCGCGAGGGAGTGGGCGACTAGATTGAAGGGGCTTTATGTGGCGAAAAACGGCAATTTGTGGTGTGTAGAAAATCTCAGGACACTAGGTCTGACGGGATTTTTGAAGTCCTCGCCGCGAACTTCGGCCCTGCGGCTGGCGGCATCTTTTGTGTCTTTTTAGAGTCGTCAGCGAGGCAGAAAGAAGTCAGGTTTTCGAACAAAAAATGACGTCCTCGTGACGCGATTTACGCGGCCGCAAGCCATCAGGCATGATCGCCCGCAGCCAGGCTATATTGCGTGATCCAGCATGCAGCCCCTAATAATCGTGCCATTCCTTGCGATTTTGTCATGAAGCCTTTGAGCTTTCTCCCCGACAGTTTTGCAGAGTACGAAGATCTCAAAGCGATCCTCGACCAGGGCAGCGCCAGCTTTGAAATCCACACCGCCTGCGAGACGTCGGTGCGCGGCCGGAACTTCGCCGTCTACACCGCGAGCATCGGCTCGACCGATCCGCTCGCGCCGGCTATCGGCTTTTTCGGCGGCATCCACGGACTGGAGCGGATTGGCTCGCAACTCGTGCTCGATTACATGCGCGCGCTGCTCGCCCGCCTCGAATGGGACGAACTGCTGGTGCGGCAACTGCAATCGATCCGGCTGATCTTCGTGCCGATCGTCAATCCGGGCGGCATGTGGGCGTCCACGCGCGCCAATCCGAACGGCGTCGATCTGATGCGCAACGCGCCGCAGAACGCCGACGAACGCGTGCCGCTGCTTGCGGGCGGCCAGCGTGTGGGCGCGTGGCTGCCGTGGTATCGCGGCCGCGAAGGCGGTCCGATGGAAGCGGAGGCTGCTGCGTTGCTGCAGGTGGTCGAAACGCAATTGAACACGCGCCCGTTGAGCATCGCGCTCGATTGCCACTCGGGCTACGGCTGGCGCGACAGCATCTGGTTTCCGTACGCGCGTACCCGCAAGCTGATGCCGCATCTGCCGGAAATGTACGTGCTGAAAACCATGTTCGAGCGTGCGCATCCGCATCACGGCTACGCGTTCGAGCCGCAGAGCCATCAATACCTGCTGCATGGCGACCTATGGGATTTCGCGTACGACCGCGCGCCCGCCGACAACATCTTCCTGCCGATGACGCTCGAACTCGGCTCGTGGCTGTGGATCAAGAAGAATCCGCGCCAATTGTTCTCGCGGCAGGGCATGTTCAATCCGGTCAAGGCGCACCGCACCGAGCGCGTGTTGCGGCGTCACGCGAATCTGCTCGACTTTCTGGCGCGCGCGGCGTTTTCGTCGCAGCGCTGGTTGCCGCTGGGCCATCGCCGCGAGCAACTGCTGCAAAGCGCAATCGACCACTGGTACAGCCCGGTGGTCGCATGAGCACGTGGATTCTGCTGCGCGGACTGACGCGCGAAACGCGTCATTGGGGACGCCTGCCTGAGGTGTTGCGTGAAGCGGTCGGCAATGACCGGTTGCTGCTGCTCGACCTTCCCGGCAATGGCGAATTCGCACACTTGCGCGCGCCGTCCAACGTAGCGGGGATGGTCGATTTTGTCCGCGATGCTGCGCTGCAAATGGACGTACCCGGCCCATATTGCGTGCTGGCGATGTCGCTCGGCGGCATGGTCGCGACCGACTGGGCGCAACGCTTCCCCGGCGAGATCGAACGGCTGGTGTTGATCAACACCAGCATGCGGCCTTTCAGCCGTATGCAGGAACGGCTGCGCCCGTCGGCGTGGCCGGGCCTCGTCGATGTCGCGGCCCACTGGCGCGACGCGCCGCGCGCGGAGCGTGAGATTCATCGTCTGACGTGCAATGAAACCGGTGCGCTAAACGCCGATCTCGACACGTGGTGCGAAATCCGCCGCAGCGCGCCCGTGAGCCGTGGCAATGCATGGCGGCAACTGTGGGCCGCCGCGCGCTTTGCGGCGGCTTCGTCGCAACCGTCGTGCCCGCTGCTGATTCTCTCTTCCCGCGCAGACAATCTGGTCGATCCGACGTGCTCGGCGAAACTCGCAGCGGCGTGGAGCGCCCGGCATCGCGAGCATCCGTGGGCCGGTCACGACCTGCCGCACGACGACCCGGCGTGGACCGCTGAGCAACTCCACGCATGGCTCTCCGACGCGCCGACGAAAGCTGCGCCCGGACACGTGAGCTAGGCGGCTCGGCCGGTCGTCACGCGGTCACGGCACGGCCACCTTCAGCGGGTATAACCTGGCAGAGTGCTGCGGTCGCATGGCGGACAGCAGGCGCATAATCCCGTTCAGACGATGCATGCGAATCAGGCCGTACTCGCCATAGCCACCCGCCGTGGAGTTGATCATGCAAGCCAAGAACGAAGAAGCGGTCACGCACTTGCTGAACGATGTCGTCGAATTTGCGCGCGGGCGGCTGCCCGAGCCGACCTTCAACGTCGTCGAGCCCTTTCTGCGGCACTACTACGATTTCGTCGATGCCGACGATCTGCAAAGCCGCTCCATCGCCGATCTTTACGGCGCGGCGCTCGCGCACTGGCAAACCGCGCAGCGCTTCGTGCCCGGCGCGCAACGGTTGCGCGTGTATAACCCGATCCTCGAACAGCACGGCTGGCATTCCGATCACACGGTGATCGAGATCGTCAACGACGACATGCCGTTTCTGGTCGATTCCGTGTCGATGGCGGTCAACGGTCAAGGACTCGCGCTGCATTCGGTCGTGCATCCGGTGTTCCGCATCTGGCGCGGTGTGGACGGCAGTATCGAGCGCGTCAGTCAGGGCTCCGAAGATGCCGCCGACACGCGCTCGCATCTGACATCGTTTATTCATTTCGAAGTGGATCGTTGCGGCGACGCCGCAAAGCTCGACGCGTTGCGCGACGACATCGCGAAGGTGCTGGGCGACGTGCGCGCGGCAGTGGAGGACTGGCCGAAGATCGTCGAACTAGCGCGCGCGACCAGCAGGAACATGAAGGCCGCCGAAGCGGGGCCGGATGGCGTGGAAGCACGCGCCTTCCTCGAATGGATGGTGGCCGATCATTTCACCTTTCTCGGCCAGCGCGACTACGATCTCGTGCAGCACGACGGCGGCTATGGATTGCGCGCGGTGCCCGGCTCCGGGCTCGGCATTCTGCGCGACGCGTTGCGTCCCACCGGAGCAACCGAGGTCACCGCGTTGCCGCCCGCCGCGGCTCAGGTGATCGCGAGCGCGTCGCCGATCTTTCTCACCAAGGCCAACGCGCGGGCTACCGTGCACCGGCCCGGCTATCTGGATTACGTCGGCATCAAGCTGACCGGCGCGGACGGCAAGGTGACCGGCGAACGGCGCTTCATCGGGCTCTATACGTCCACCGCGTATTTCGTGTCGGCGGCGGAAATTCCGATCGTGCGGCGCAAATGCGCAAATATCGTGAGACGGGCTGGTTTCCTGCCAAAAGGTCATCTGGCGAAATCGCTGGTGACCGTGCTCGAAACCTATCCGCGAGACGAACTGTTTCAGGCCGACGAAGATCAGCTCTACGACATCGCGCTAGGGGTGCTGCGTTTGCAGGAGCATCAGCGCACGCGCCTGTTCGTGCGGCGCGATCGTTTCGACCGCTTCGTGTCGTGTCTCGTGTTCGTGCCGCGCGACAAGTACAACACCGATCTGCGGCAACGTATCGCTAATCTTCTCGCCGACGCGTTCAACGGAGAGAGCGTCGAGTTCACGCCGCTGCTGTCGGAATCGACGCTCGCGCGCATCCACTTCGTCGTGCATGCGAAGCCTGGCGGCATGCCCGATGTCGATACGCGCGAACTCGAAGCGCGACTCGTGCAGGTGTCGCGCCGCTGGCAGGACGATCTCGCTGACGCGTTGCTCGATTCGTATGGCGAAGAACACGGCAACCGGCTTCTGCAACTTTATGGCGACTCGTTTCCCGCCGGATATCGCGACGATTATCCGGCTCGCACGGCGGTGCGCGATATCGAATTGATCGAACGCGTGCAGGGCAGCGAGCGGCTCGCAATGAACCTGTATCGCCCGATCGAATCGGGACCGCGTGCGTTCCGCTTCAAGGTGTATCGCACGGGTTCGCCGATCGCGCTGTCGCGCAGTTTGCCGATGCTCGAACATCTCGGTGTACGGGTCGACGAAGAACGGCCGTATCTGATCGAAGCGCAGGATGCAACGCCTGCGTGGATTCACGACTTCGGCCTCGAACTCGCGGACGATGCAGAGTTCGACATAGAGCGCGTCAAGGATCTGTTCGAGGAAGCGTTCGAGCAGGTGTGGACCGGCGCAATTGAAAGCGACGATTTCAACCGCCTCGTCTTGCGCGCGCAACTGAATGCGCGCGAGGTGACGATCCTGCGCGCGTATGCGAAGTATTTGCGGCAGGTCGGATCGACCTTCAGCGATGCGTATATCGAGCGTGCGGTGACCGGCAACCCGGCAATTGCGCGGATGCTGGTCGAACTGTTTATCGCACGCTTCGATCCGGTGTTCGGCGACACACGCGAGGCACGCGTGGACGGCTGGCTGCATACGATCGACAGCGCACTCGATCAGGTGCCCAATCTCGACGAGGACCGCATCCTGCGGCAGTTCCTCGGCGTCATCAAGGCGACCAAGCGCACGAATTACTATCGCTACGATGCAGAGGGTCATCCGAAGCCGTATCTGTCGTTCAAGTTCGATCCGTCGCAAGTGCCCGGTTTGCCCGAACCCAAACCGATGTTCGAGATATGGGTGTATTCACCGCGCGTCGAGGGCGTGCATCTGCGCGGCGGACGTGTCGCGCGTGGCGGATTGCGCTGGTCGGACCGGCGCGAAGATTTCCGCACGGAAGTGCTCGGCCTGATGAAAGCGCAGATGGTGAAGAACGTGGTGATCGTGCCGGTCGGCTCGAAGGGCGGCTTCGTCGTGAAGAATCCGCCGCCGCAAAGCGAGCGCGATGCGTGGATGCGCGAAGGCGTCGCGTGCTATCAGACGTTCCTGCGCGGACTGCTCGATCTGACCGACAACCTCGCGGGCACGACCGTCGTGCCGCCGCCCGACGTGGTGCGGCATGATCCCGACGATCCCTACCTCGTGGTCGCCGCCGACAAAGGCACGGCCACCTTCTCCGACTACGCGAACGCGATTTCGCAGGAATACGGTTTCTGGCTCGACGATGCGTTTGCGTCGGGCGGCTCGGTCGGTTACGACCACAAGAAAATGGCGATTACCGCGCGCGGCGCGTGGGAATCGGTCAAGCGGCACTTTCGCGAAATGAGCGTCGACACGCAGACGATGGACTTCACCGTGGTCGGCGTGGGCGATATGTCGGGCGACGTATTCGGCAACGGCATGCTGTTGTCGCCGCATATCAAACTCGTGGCCGCGTTTGATCACCGGCATATTTTTCTCGATCCGAATCCCGATCCTGCAGTGAGCCTTGCCGAGCGTGCGCGGCTTTTCAATCTCGATCGATCGAGTTGGGCCGATTACGATCCGTCGCTGATCTCGGCGGGCGGCGGCGTGTTTCCGCGCAGCGCAAAGACGATTCCGTTATCGCCCGCGGTGCAGGCCGTGCTCGGCATCGGCACACCTGCGCTCGCGCCGGCGGAGTTGATGCGTGCGATTTTGCAGGCGCCGGTCGATCTGCTCTATAACGGCGGCATCGGTACTTATGTGAAAGCGAGCCGCGAGACGCATCTGCAAGTCGGCGACCGAGCGAACGATGCGATCCGTGTCAATGGCGCCGATCTGCGCTGCAAGGTGGTGGCCGAAGGCGGCAATCTCGGTTTGACGCAACACGGGCGCATTGAATTCGCGCAGCGCGGCGGCCGCATCAATACCGATGCAATCGATAACTCCGCGGGCGTCGATTGCTCGGACCACGAAGTGAACATCAAGATTCTGCTCGGGCTGGTCGTCGCCGATGGAGAAATGACCGGGAAACAGCGCAATGTACTGCTCGCCGAAATGACCGACGAAGTCGGGCTGCTCGTGTTGCAGGACAACTACTACCAGACTCAGGCGCTGTCGATTGCGGGCCGCTATGGTGTCGAATTGCTCGATGCCGAAGCGCGGCTGATGCGCTATCTCGAACGCGCGGGACGCCTGAATCGTGTGATCGAATTCCTGCCGACCGATGACGAAGTCGCCGAACGTCAGGCGGCAAAGCAAGGCCTGACGACGCCCGAACGCGCGGTGCTGCTCGCGTACAGCAAGATGTGGCTGTACGACGCGCTGCTCGACTCGTCGATGCCGGAAGACCCGCTCGTTAGCGACACGCTGGTCGAGTACTTCCCGAAGCCGCTGCGGCAGCGTTTCAGTGAGCCGATGCAACGTCACCCGTTGCGCCGCGAAATTCTCGCGACGCACCTGACGAATGCGCTGGTGAATCGCGTGGGTTGCGAGTTCGTGCATCGGCTGATGGAGGAAACCGATGCGCAGCCGGGCGATATTGTTCGCGCCTGCATCATGGCGCGCGACGTGTTCGATCTCGACGACGTATGGCGCAGCATCGACGCGCTCGACAATCGCGTCGCCGACGATGTGCAGGCGCGCATGTTCGTCGAAGTCGCGCGGCTGGTCGAGCGCTCGGCGCTGTGGTTCCTGCGGCAATTGCAGTCGGGCGCGGTCGGCGACGATGTAGCGGGCCTGCTCGCGCGATGCCGCGATGCCGCGCAACGTCTTGCACCGCAATGGCCCGCGCTTTTGCCGGCCGCCGATCTGGAGGTGTTGTCCGAGCGTCAACGTGTGCTTGCCGATGCCGGCGTAGACAGCGAACTCGCGGTACGGATCGCGAGCGGCGAGATATCGGCGGCATTGCTCGATATTGCCGAAGTGGCATCGACTTGCGGGCGTAGTCTCGAACTCGTCGCGGGCGTGTATTTCGAGCTTGGCACATTGCTGAATTACAGCTGGATCAGCGAGCGCGCAGCCGCATTGCCCGCGCCCACGCATTGGGACATGCTGGCGCGCGCGTCGGCGTTGGCCGAACTCGCGCGGCTGAAACGCGCGCTGACCACGAGCGCCCTCGCCGATGCCGACGATGCTTCGACACCCGATGCACTGGTCGAAGCGTGGCGCGAAAAACGTGCCGCGCAACTCGAACGCTATGCGCGCTTGCTGGCCGATTTGCGCGCGACGGGAGGCGCGAGTCTGTCGATGCTGCTGGTGATCGTGCGGGAGATGGCGGTGCTCGAACGAGCCTGAAGCAAGTGCGCGGGGAGGCGCGGCTCAGCTTATGGGCAAGAAGATGCGTGCGATGCGTACAACGGCCGGGTTGGACGCATCGCGTTCGGCGTGCCCATAATACGGGTTCCTGCTAACCGAAAGCATTTTGCAAACTCCCGGACACCCTCCCGACGATGAAAGAAGAATCGCCGAAAGCCATTTTCTATGCGCTCGCCGCCAACCTCGGTATCGCCATCTGCAAGTTCGCGGCGGCTGCATTCACCGGCTCCGGTTCGATGTTCGCCGAGGCGATCCACTCGACCGCCGATTGCGGTAATCAACTGCTCCTGCTGTTCGGTCTGCGTGAAGCGCGCAAGCCGGCGAGTCCGCTGCATCCGATGGGCAGCGGGCGCGAAATCAACTTCTATTCGCTGCTGGTTGCGTTGTTGCTGTTCTTTGTCGGCGGCGCGTTTTCAGTGTATGAGGGCGTGCATCGGCTATTCGCTCGCGAGCCGTTGCAGTATGCGTATGTGGCGTTAGCGGTGCTGGGCGTTTCGGTGGTGCTCGAGGCGTTGTCGCTGTGGGGCGCCATCAAGGAAATCCGCAAGACGCATCCGGATAAAAGCATGTGGCGCTGGTTTCGCGAAACGCGCGAGTCGGAACTGCTGGTCGTGGCGGGCGAAGATATCGCCGCACTGGCGGGCCTCGCGATTGCGTTCGTCGCGGTGCTGCTCACGATGATCACCGGCAATTCCGTGTATGACGCGCTGGGTTCGATCGGCGTCGGTCTTCTGCTGATGTTGATTGCGTGGCTGGTGGCGCGAGAAGTGAAGTCGATGATCGTCGGCGAATCGGCAAGCCCGGAAGTGCGCAGCGCGATTGAAGCGCATTTGCGCGCACGCACGGAGATTCGCGGCATCATCAATATGATTACGCTGCAGTGGGGGCGTCACGTGGTGGTGGCGGTTCAGGCGGAGATGATCGACTACGCGAGCGGCCGCGCGATGATTGATGCGATCAATGTGATCGAAGCGGATTTGCAGGCTACGTTTCCGCAGGTGCGGTGGGTGTTTTTCGAGCCCGATGTGCCGCGCGTTTGAATTGGTCGACGCTGGCGGATTCCGAAGTGGCTCCCGCTCAGCGTCGTTCATTCAATCTGGCGCGGCCGGTTATTTAAAGCCGGTCACCGCATGCGGCACGTAGAGTTCTTCCAGCTTGCGGATTTCTTCATCGCTCAGCTTCAACGAAAGCGCGGCCACTGCATCGTCCAGATGATGCAATTTGGTCGCGCCGACAATGGGCGACGTAATCGGCTTCTTTTGCAATACCCACGCTAGTGCGACCTGCGCACGCGGCACGCTACGCTCCTTCGCGATCTCGCTGACCCGTTCAACAATCTGACGATCCGCGTCCTCGGTATGGGCGTAAAGCGTGCGGCCGAATTCGTCGGTTTCGGAACGCGCGCTTTCGGTGTTCCAGTCGCGCGTCAAACGTCCGCGAGCAAGCGGACTCCACGGAATCACGCCGATACCTTCGCTTTCGCACAGCGGCAGCATCTCACGCTCTTCCTCGCGATATAGCAGGTTCACATAGTTCTGCATCGTCACGAAGCGCGTCCAGCCGTTGCGCTCGGCGACGTGCAGCGCTTTGGAGAACTGCCATGCATACATCGACGACGCACCGATATAACGGGCCTTGCCGGCCCGCACGACATCGTGCAGCGCCTCCATGGTCTCTTCGATCGGCGTGGTGTAATCCCAGCGATGGATCTGGTACAGGTCGACATAATCCGTACCGAGACGCTTCAGGCTCTGATCGATTTCCGACAGGATCGCCTTGCGCGACAGCCCCGCGCCGTTCGGTCCAGCATGCATGCGGCCATGCACTTTGGTGGCCAGCACGATCTCATCGCGCTTCGCAAAGTCCTTCAACGCGCGGCCGACAATCTCTTCACTGGTGCCGTCCGAATAGACATTGGCAGTGTCGAAAAAATTGATGCCATGATCGAGCGCCTGCTTGATGAAGGGACGCGAGGCTTCGTCGTCGAGCGACCAGGGATGCGTGCCGCGCGCGGGCACGCCGTAGCTCATGCAACCGAGACAAAGACGCGATACGTCGAGGCCAGTGCGGCCGAGTTTCACATAGTCCATCGTGGTGCTCCTGTTGAGAACTGCACAAAGGCGGTGCGTACTGCGGATTGTCGATTATAGGGAAACGCTGTGAATCGCGTCGTGAGCCGGTTGATTAACGGAGCGGCGAGATTCGCATGCAAAACGGGAAATGGTGCGCAACGGCGTGGCAAATAATTTCTTCGCACCTATACTTCTTTCGGTTTGAAAGCAGCACTCTTTCCCAACCTGCATCACAAGCAAAGAGGAAGATCATGATGCTGACTCGCTCACTCGGTGTTTTCTGCGCCACAGCGCTCGCGGCTTGCGCGGCTTTTTCTTCAGGACCGGCCAGTGCCGACGACAACGACGGTTTCTCGCGCGGCAACGGCGATTCGCATGGGCAGCCCGTCAAGGTAATGATTATTTCGATGTTCGGCCCGGAAGGACAAGTGTGGCTCGACCGCCTCGGGCCATGGCGCGAAATCACCGTGGACGGACTGTCGCCGGATTATCCGACCGTCCACTGCAACAAGCAGGAAGTCTGCGTGATGACCACCGGCATGGGCCATACCAACGCCGCTGCCTCGATCATGGCGCTGACGTTTTCGCCGGTGTTCGATTTACGGCATACGTACTTCATGGTGGCGGGCATCGCTGGGATCGATCCGCAGCAGGGCACGGTGGGGTCAGCCGCGTGGGCGAACTATCTGGTCGACTTCGGGATTCAGTGGGAAATAGATGGACGCGAGATTCCGTCGAACTGGAATACAGGCTATCTGGGCATCAACACGACGAGCCCTACGGACAAGCCGCCACTCGACTATCGCACCGAAGTGTTCCAGTTGAATACGCGTCTGGCCAATACCGCATTTGCGTTGTCTCACAGCGTGACATTATCCGATGACGCGCAGGCGCAGGCCGCGCGGGCAAAATACTCTTATGCGCCGGCCAATCGTCCACCAACGGTGATTCAATGCGACACGCTGGCTGGCGATACGTGGTGGTCGGGCACCTTGCTGGGTCAGCGAGCACGCGACTGGACAAAAATTCTGACCGACGGAAAAGGCGTTTATTGCACGACGCAGCAGGAAGATAACGCAACCTACGAGGCGCTAAAACGCGCGGCGTCGGTGCATAAGGTCGATTTGAATCGCGTTGCGGTGCTGCGGGCCGGTTCCGATTTCGACCGCCCCTACGATGGACAGACCAGCTCGGACAATCTGCTCAACTATGCCGCGCAAGGCGGCTTCACGATCGCGATCGAAAACCTGTTCCGCACCGGCAATCCGCTGGTGCAGGACATTACAACTCATTGGAGCGATTGGCGCGAAGGCGTGCCGAAACGTTGAGCGGCGAGTCATCACGGCTTCTTGATAGCAAATGTGCCCGCAGCAAAAACCCTGCGGGCACATAGGTACAACAACACCTGCCGAATTTCGCGCTCAATGTTGCGGTGCGCGGTACGGCGTCCATACCGGGATATCGCTATCCCAGTCATCCAGTTCGGATGGCGTCATGATGTGCTCCTTTTTGAAGAGTGCATGAATGGCGCCGCAATGATTATTTCTTTTGGAAACCGAATCATTGTGGCGTCGTCGCTTGACTGCATTTTATTGACCGTTGGCGACGCGCGTGACGTCGCCGCTATTGCCTTCCTGCAAAGCAATTCGTGCAGCCTGCGTTTGACCGATCAGGCCTTTGTTCGGGTACGACGTGCGATTCAGCGAAGGCAGCGAGCCGTCGCGATACGCTTCGACGATTTCGGCTTTGACTTCAGCGCGAGTCTTCACGGTCGTGCTCGGCGTAGGCGCCGTTTCGTAAGTACCTGCACGGCCAATTCCGCCGCCACCTTGTGCAAATGCCGGTGCGCTGATGATCAGCGAAAGAGCCAGGCCAGCTAAGAGATTGCGTTTCATGATCCACTCCTGTCGATTCGTTTGCAGCACGTGAGGTGCCGCGACAGGGTGAAATGTAGACTTTGACGCCGAGCGGATAAATCGCGGAATCGCGAAATGAATTGTCGCGAATCCGGAACAATGATGGAAATAGCCTTTAAAACCGGGCCAAACGCAGCATTAGAGCCGCGGTTGGAATTCACTGTTCCAGATTCTGTACTTCTATTCGAAAAGACTTCAGGGACTTATGCAACCCATTCGGTAATCACCGGCGTATCGAGCATCGGCGCGGACTCGCGTTCTTCGAAAGTACGTTTCGTGCAGGTTGCGTCGAGGCTGCCGCGTCCGCTGAGCAATGGGCAGCGGTCGAACAACTCCGCGATCCAGTCTACGAAAACACGGACTTTCGGCGACAGATGGCGACTGTGTGGATAGACCGCAGAAATGGGCATCGGCAGCGGTTTCAGTTCCGGCAACACTTCGACCAGCTGACCCGAACGCAAATGCGGCAGCACCATGAAGAGCGCCGGCTGAATCAGGCCGAAGCCCTCCACGCCGCAAGTCACATAGGCGTCTGCATCGTTCACCGACACGATGCTCTTCATCTTCACTTCAACCTCTTTGCCTTCCACCATAAAGGCCCAGTCGATCGTCCGGCCTGTGCGGCTCGAGAAGTAATTGACCGCTTTGTGATTCTCCAGGTCTTCGAGTGAGGTCGGTATGCCGGCGCGTTCGATGTAGTCCGGCGCCGCGCAGGTCACGCCTTCGAACAGGCCGATACGCCGCGCCACCAGCGACGAATCCTGTAGCGCGCCGACGCGCACCACGCAGTCCACGCCTTCCTGCAACAGATCCACCGGCCGGTCCGACAAGCCGAGTTGCAGATCGATATCCGGGTAGCGCGTGTGGAATTCACACAGCGAAGGAATCACCAGCAGGCGGCCAATCGACCCCGGCATATCGATGCGCAGCTTGCCGTGCGGCTTCTTATTGCCGCTCTGAAAACTGGCTTCGGTCTCTTCGACGTCCGCGAGGATGCGCACGCAGCGTTCGTAATAAGCGGCGCCGTCCGGTGTCAGCGACAAACGCCGCGTGGTCCGGTGCATCAGACGCGTGCCAAGGAACGCTTCGAGATTCTGAATGATCGTGGTGACGGATGCGCGCGGCAGGTCGAGCGTTTCTGCTGCACGGGTAAAGCTATTGGTGTCGACGACGCGCGTGAACACTTGCATGGCCTGAAGCCGGTCCATTGCAAACCTCCAGAAAGGGGCGGGCGCATCGGGCGGAATGAGAATCCGCAGAGCAATCACACTCGATTGTTCAGAGGCGCCGAATTGTGATGACGGATTATAGGCATTTATTTAAGGCTCTGCCGAACCCACAATTCGCACCATTGAAGTTCTATGCGCATTGCGCGGCTCGACATGGATGCATTTAAACCGCCGTACTCCTTTGTGCCCGCCGACGGCGGGTTGTCAGAGGCTGATGACACGGCTCTCGACGTCACTGACGTGCAGATTGAAGGGCACGCGCAGGACATTACGTTGCGTTTGTACCGGCAGGCAAAGAAAACCGCACTGCCTGTACTGCTTTATTTCCACGGCGGCGGCTTCACCAAGGGCTCGATCGATCAGGCCGACTATGCCGCGCGCTATTTCGCAGAACACTTACCGGCATTAGTCGTGTCGGTGGGTTATTCGCTTGCGCCGCAGTTTCCGTTTCCGGCCGCGCCGGAGGACGCACATCGCGCTGCATTGTGGGTGCAGACGCGCGCCCGTGCCTTTGGCGGCAATAGCCGGAAGGTTGGCGTAGCGGGCCACGACGCGGGCGGGCAACTGGCTAACTGCCTCGCTTTTATCGCGCGAGATCGCGGCGATGTGCAGATTTCTGCGCAAGCGTTATTCGGCCCAATGCTCGATCCGAGCCTCACACGTCTCGGCGACGAAAAGCGTTTGGGCTCGGATATCACCGCAAAAGAGTGCGCGGCGTGTTATCGCGCGTATCTGCCGCAAGCGTCGCAACGCATGCATCCGTATGCCGCTCCGCTCGAGTCGGCGCGGCTTGCGGGCTTGCCCGCCACGCTGATCGCGACGGCGCAAAACGACGTGCTGCATGTGGAAGCGGAGAAATACGCGAGCAGTCTGATCGACGCGGGTGTGCTGACCCAGGTGGTCCGCTATCCGAGCGTTTCGCACGCTGCGCTCGCCGATCATCCGCCCGCTTTGCAGGAAGCGGTGCGCTTTTTTCAGTGGCGATTCGACGCGCGCGCCCATCGCTGAAACCGACATAAACAGAAATTCAATCAACGATACCGGGAGCTTCTCATGACTATCCTTCCTCTTTCCCGTCGCCGTGTGGCGATTGCCGCGCTAGCCGTGGTCGTCGTGGCCGGGCTGGGCACCTTTGGCGCGATTCGCGTCGATGCAAGCTCGCCTGCCGCACCGACCATCGTGCCCGAAGTCGATGTGGCCACCGTGGTGCAGAAAACCATCACCGACTGGCAGAGCTATTCGGGCCGTCTCGAAGCGGTCGAAAAAGTGGACGTTCGTTCGCAGGTGCCGGGCACGATCGTCTCGGTCAACTTCAAGGACGGCGCGCTGGTGAAGAAGGGCGACACGCTGTTCGTGATCGACCCGCGTCCGTATGCCGCCGAAGTGGATCGCGCCGAAGCGCAACTCGCTGCCGCACAAGCGCGCACCGGTTATACGCAGAGCGACTGGGAGCGCGCGCAACGATTGATCGCCGATAACGCCATCGCCAAACGGGATTACGACGAGAAGCAGAACGCCGCCCGCGAGGCGAGCGCGAACCTGAAGGCCGCACAGGCCGCGGTCGAAACCGCGCGCATCAATCTTGGCTACACGAAGATTGTCGCGCCGGTTGCGGGCCGCGTGTCGCGCGCGGAAATCACGGTGGGCAACGTGGTCTCGGCAGGGGCGAACTCGACGCCGTTGACCACGCTCGTGTCGGTATCGCCGATCTACGCATCGTTCGACGCGGACGAACAAACGTATCTGCAATACCTGAGCCGCGCGAAAGACGGCAGCAAGGTGCCGGTCGAACTCGGTCTCGCGGACGAAAGCGGTTACTCGCGCAGCGGCACGATCGAGTCGGTGGATAACCGTCTCGATACGTCGTCGGGCACGATCCGCGTGCGCGCGCGTTTCGACAACGAAGACGGAGCGTTGATTCCCGGCCTCTATGCACGGGTGAAAGTGGGCGGCAGCGCGCCGCATGCTGCACTGTTGATCGACGACGCAGCGGTCGGCACCGATCAGGACAAGAAGTTCGTGCTGGTGGTCGATCAGAACAATCACGTCGTGTATCGCGAAGTGGCCGTGGGCGACATGCAGGGCAATCTTCGCGTCGTGAAGGGCGGGCTGAAGGCCTCCGACCGGATCGTCGTCAACGGTATTCAGCGCGTGCGTCCGGGCGATGCGGTGCGCGCCCATATGGTGCCGATGACAGCCGATCAGGACCCCGACAGCGCGCCGCTCGCGCAAACGCAAACGCCAGCGCCAGCGTCGAAAACAACGCAGCCACAGACTGACGCGCAAACGCAGTCGCGCACCAAAGCAGCGGGCAAGAACTCGTGAGCCTCGTGCGCCGCGCGCATCGATCGCGCGCGGCGCATGCTCCAACCGCATGCTTCAACGTTAAGAGCTTCCCATGAACATATCCAAATTCTTCATCGATCGGCCGATCTTTGCTGGCGTGTTGTCGGTATTGATCCTGCTCGGGGGCATCATTTCGCTCTTCAAGCTGCCTATCTCGGAGTACCCGGAAGTTGTGCCGCCTTCGGTGGTCGTGCACGCGCAATATCCGGGCGCGAATCCGAAAGTGATTGCAGAAGCGGTCGCTTCGCCGCTCGAAGAGCAGATCAACGGCGTCGAGAACATGCTGTATATGCAGTCGCAAGCGAATAGCGACGGCAATCTCACGCTCACGGTGACCTTCAAGCTCGGCACGAACCCCGACCTCGCGACGCAACTCGTGCAGAACCGCGTCAATCAGGCGTTGCCGCGTTTGCCGGAAGACGTACAGCGGCTCGGCGTCACGACCATCAAAAGCTCGCCTACGCTGACGATGGTGGTCCACCTGATTTCGCCGAATAACCGCTACGACATGACGTATCTGCGCAACTACGCGCTGCTGAACGTCAAGGACCGGCTTGCGCGGATTCAGGGCGTCGGCGAAGTGCAGTTGTGGGGTTCGGGCGATTACGCGATGCGTGTCTGGCTCGATCCGCAGAAAGTCGCGCAACGCAACCTGACCGCGACGGAAGTGGTTAACGCGATTCGCGAGCAGAACATTCAGGTGGCGGCCGGTGTGATCGGCGGCTCGCCTTCGGTGCCGGGCACGCAGTTGCAACTGTCAGTGAATGCGCGCGGCCGTCTGAAGACCGAAGGCGAATTCGGCGATATCGTCGTCAAGACTGCACCTGATGGCGCGGTGACTTATCTGCGTGACATCGCGCGGATCGAACTCGCGGCTTCGGAATATGGGCTGCGTTCGCTGCTCGACAACAAACCGGCCGTGGCGCTCGCAATCAACCAGGCGCCGGGTGCGAACTCGCTGGCAATTTCGGATCAGGTGCGCGAAGCGATGAAGGAGTTGTCGGCGGACATGCCCGCTGGCGTCGAATACCGCATCGTCTATGACCCGACGCAGTTTGTGCGCTCAAGTATCGAAGCGGTCGTGCATACGTTGCTCGAAGCGATTGCGCTGGTCGTGATCGTCGTGATCGTGTTCCTGCAAACGTGGCGCGCGTCGATCATTCCGTTGATCGCGGTGCCGGTGTCGATTGTCGGGACGTTCTCGCTGCTGCTCGCGTTTGGCTTCTCGATTAACGCGTTGTCGTTGTTCGGCATGGTGCTTGCCATCGGGATCGTGGTGGACGATGCGATCGTGGTGGTGGAAAACGTCGAGCGGAATATCGAAAACGGGCTGAGTGCGCGCGACGCGACGTATAAAGCGATGCAGGAAGTGAGCGGGCCGATCATCGCCATTGCGTTGACGCTGGTTGCCGTGTTCGTGCCGCTCGCGTTCATGACGGGTCTGACGGGGCAGTTCTACAAGCAGTTCGCGATGACCATCGCGATCTCGACGGTGATCTCGGCATTCAACTCGCTGACGTTGTCGCCCGCATTGTCCGCACTGCTGTTGCGCGGTCACGGCGCGAAGGAAGACGTCGTGACACGTGCGATGAACCGCGTGCTCGGCGGCTTCTTCAAGCGCTTCAACAAGGTGTTTCATCGTGGCTCGCAGGCTTATGGACGCGGCGTCACTGGCGTATTGCGCCGTAAAGGCGCGATGCTCGCGGTCTACGCGATCCTGCTCGGCGCAACGGTGCTGATGTCGCGTCTCGTGCCCGGCGGCTTCGTGCCGGCGCAGGACAAGGAGTATCTGATTGCCTTCGCGCAGTTGCCGAATGGTGCAACGCTCGATCGTACCGAGAAGGTGATTCGCGACATGAGCGCGATTGCGCTGAAGCAACCGGGCGTGGAAAGCGCGGTGGAGTTTCCAGGTCTGTCGGTGAACGGCTTCACGAATAGTTCGAGCGCGGGGGTGGTGTTCGTCAAGCTCAAGCCATTCGCGGATCGTCACGGCAAGGCACTGTCGGCTGGTGCAATTGCGGGTGCGTTGAATCAGCAATACGGCGCGATCAAGGACTCGTTTGTCGCGGTGTTTCCGCCCCCGCCGGTGCTCGGTCTCGGCACGCTCGGCGGTTTCAAGATGCAACTGGAGGACCACGGCGCGCTCGGTTACGCGGAGTTGAACAAGGCCGCCGAAGCCTTCGTGAAGCGCGCAGCGCAAACGCCTGAACTCGGCCCGACCTTCTCCAGCTATCAGATCAACGTGCCGCAACTGAACGTGGACCTGGATCGTGTGAAGGCGAAGCAACTCGGTGTGCCGGTCACGGACGTGTTCGACACGATGCAGATTTACCTCGGTTCGCTGTACGTGAACGACTTCAACCGCTTCGGCCGTGTGTATCAGGTGCGAGTGCAGGCGGACGCGCCGTTCCGTCAGCGTGCGGACGACATCCTGCAACTGAAGACGCGCAATGCTGCTGGCGATATGGTTCCGCTGTCGTCGCTGGTGACAGTCACACCGACCTACGGTCCAGAAATGGTGGTGCGTTACAACGGCTACACCGCCGCGGATATCAACGGTGGACCCGCTCCGGGCTTCTCGTCGGGACAGGCGCAGGCTGCCGCCGAGCGTGTCGCGGCGGAAGTGTTGCCGCGTGGCGTGAAGCTCGAATGGACCGACCTGACGTATCAGCAGCTTCTTGCCGGCAACGCAGGCATGTGGGTGTTCCCGATCAGCGTACTGCTCGTGTTCCTCGTGCTCGCCGCGCTGTATGAAAGCCTGACGCTGCCGCTCGCCGTGATCCTGATCGTGCCGATGAGCGTGTTGTCCGCGCTGACGGGCGTGTGGCTGCTCGGTGGCGACAACAACATCTTCACGCAGATCGGTTTGATGGTGCTGGTGGGCTTGTCGGCGAAGAACGCGATCCTGATCGTCGAGTTCGCTCGCGAGCTGGAGCATGACGGACACACGCCGCTGTCGGCGGCCATCGAGGCGAGCCGTCTGCGTCTGCGGCCTATTCTGATGACGTCGATCGCATTCATCATGGGCGTGGTGCCGCTGGTGTTGTCGACCGGAGCCGGTTCGGAAATGCGTCACGCGATGGGGATTGCGGTGTTCTTCGGCATGCTCGGCGTCACGCTGTTCGGGCTGATGCTGACGCCTGTGTTCTATGTGGTGCTGCGCACGCTCGCTGGCGGGACGATTCACGTCGCGCAGAAAGATTCGCCGCACTATGGCGCGCCGGTGACGGACGCGTGAGGAGAAAACAATAATGGAACGCTTTGAAACTAGCATTGCACCGTTGAGCGGATGGGGCCGCGCGGCTACCAGCGCATTACTGGTCGCGCTGCTCGCTGCGTGCTCGGTCGAGCCGACATACAAGCGCCCGGACGTGGATACGCCGGTCGCGTTCAAGGAAGCACCGGCTGCATCGGCTACTGCTGTGGCGTCCGCGCCATCCGCGCAGGACAACGGCACGTGGAAGCCGGCGCAGCCCGCCGACGACGCGCATCGCGGCGAATGGTGGACGATTTTCGGCGACTCGCAACTGAACGCACTGGAAGAGCAGGCCGCCGCCGCGAACCAGGATCTGAAGGCAGCGGCAGCACGTGTGCAGCAGGCACGTGCGGTGACGCAAGCGGCGAAGTCGGACTGGTTCCCGAAACTCGACGCGGGCTTTGGTCCGACGCGCGAGCGGGCGTCGGCGGCGTCGCAATTCCAGCCGGACAGCGCGGGCGGTACGACCGGCACGATCTGGCGCGCGCAGGTCGGTGCTTCGTATGAAGCGGATCTGTTCGGGCGCGTGAGTTCGAACGTGAGCGCATCGCGCGCGGATGAAGGGCAAAGTGAAGCGCTGTTCCGGTCGGTGCAACTGTCGCTGCAGGCCGACGTCGCGCAGAACTACTTCCAGTTGCGCGAACTGGATACCGATCAGGATCTGTACCGCCGTACCGTTGCATTGCGCGAAGACACGCTGAAGCTCGTCGAGCGTCGATTCAAGGAAGGTGATATCAGCGAACTGGATCTGGCGCGGGCTCGCAACGAGCTCGCGAGTGCGCGTGCCGATGCTGTGGGTGTTGCGCGCCAGCGCGCGGCGTCCGAGCACAGTCTCGCGATTCTGCTCGGCAAGCCGCCCGCGGACTTCTCGTTTGCCGAAGCACCGCTCACACCGGTGACGGTGCGCGTGCCTGCCGGGTTGCCTTCCGCATTGCTCGAACGTCGCCCGGATATCTCGGCGGCAGAGCGCGCGATGCAGGCGGCGAATGCGCGTGTGGGTCTCGCGAAATCGGCGTTCTTCCCGAAGCTGGATATCACCGGCGCGGCGGGTTTTGAATCGGCGACACTTGGCGATCTGTTCATGTGGTCGAGCCGCGCGTTTATTCTCGGGCCGTTCGCGGGCACCGCGTTGACGCTGCCATTGTTCGACGGCGGCCGTCGCAAGGCGAACCTCGCGCAGGCTCGCTCGAAGTACGACGAGGATGTCGCGCAGTATCGTCAGCAGATACTCGTCGCGTTCCGCGAAGTCGAGGACAACCTGGCCGATCTGCGTCTGCTCGACGATCAGATGCGCGAGCAGAACACGGCCGTCGACGCGTCGCAACGGGCGGCGCATCTGTCGCGCACGCAGTACACCGAGGGCGCGGTCAGCTATCTGGATGTGATCGACGGCGAGCGGCAGGTGCTGATTTCGCAATTGCAGGCGAGCCATTTGCAGGGCACGCAGGCGGTGGCGACGGTGAATCTGATCCGTGCATTGGGTGGCGGTTGGGGCAACGTGCAGACGCCCGATACGGCGGTCGGAGCGGTGTCGCCGGCTTCTGGCTCTACGCCGGCTTTGGCATCGGCGCAGCAGGTGGCGAAGCAGTAGCCTGCTGAGTGACGCACGCATCGAAGAGTATCGAACGCCGGGCAGTGCAATCGCACCGCCCGGCGTTTTTTGTCCAAATCGTTTTTACCGCTTTCCTTCGGAAAATCCGTTCGTAGACCGCCCGTTTCTCGCCCTCTATGATGATTCGCACCTCATCTGGAGAGAGGCGATGACCTGTCCGACCTTCCGCTGTCCCCGCTGATCGATCCGTGCGTTGAGCGCTTTTGTCGCTGCCACGCTGTGGTTCAGCCACTCATTGCAGATTTCCGTTTTTCCGATGCCGACCGGCATGCCTGATCGAAACTCAGTGCACGCAGGTGGACCGGCTCGTCCCGACACAACACGTAGCAACTCTGCGAGTCCATCATGCGCATTTCTCTATCTACCATGCGGAAATTCTTCTACACGCCCACGCTCGCATTGATCGGTGCATTCGTTCTGTCGATGGAATTGCCCGCCACGCAGGCGAACGCCGCCGACGCACCCACGCTGAAAATCGGCACGTCGACCAGTCCGCAAATCGAGGCATTGAAAGTCGCTGCGCGCGAGGCGAAAGAGCAGGGACTCGATGTGAAGATCATCGAGTTCACTGACTGGAACACGCCGAACGCGGCGCTCGCGAATAAAGATATCGACGTCAATTACTTCCAGCACATTCCGTTTCTCGAGAACGCGAAGAAGCAAGGCGGCTATTACTTCATCGCCATTGCGCCTGGCACGATCATGAAGATCGGCTTGTACTCGAAAAAGATCAAACGTTTCGACGAATTGAAAGACGGCGCGACCGTGGCAATTGCGAACGATCCGGTCAACGGTGGCCGTGGTTTGCTGTTGCTTCAGCGCGCGGGGCTGATCAAGTTGAAGCCGGGCATCGACTATCGCGCGACGACGCTCGACATTATCGACAACCCGAAGCATCTGAAGATCGTTCAGCTTGAAGCGTCGCAACTGGCCCGCTCGCTCGACGATGTCGATCTCGCGCAAGGCTATCCGAGCTTCATCAAACTTGCAGGCACCGCAGACCCGAATAGCGCGTTGCTGTTCGACGGTCTGGAGAACAAGAATTACGCGATTCAATGGGTCGTGCGCCCGGAAAGCGCGAACGATCCGCGTATCCGCAAGTTCATTTCGATTTATCAGCATTCACCGGCGGTGCGCGCCGCGCTCGACAAAGCCTTCGGCAATCTCTACGCCGTTGCGTGGTAACGCGGCGTCTTGCGTCGCAGTAGCAAGTCGGAGTCTGAAACGAAAGGAACGCAGTCATGGCCAACTTTTTCGAACCGCCGCAGTTCATTGAAGACGCGCCGTCGTTCGCGCTGAGCGATGGTTCCGCCGATGCGACGATACAAGCCGCCGTGATATTCGACGACGTCGGCAAGGTATTCGGCGATGCTCGCGGCGTGGCGAATACCGCTCTCGCCAATGTCACACTGACAGTGACGCGCGGCGAAGTGTTCGGCATTATCGGCCGTAGCGGTGCTGGGAAATCGACCTTGCTGAGGTTGGTCAACGGTCTGGAAAAGCCGAGTTCAGGCGCGGTGCGTGTGAACGGCGTGAGCGTTGGCGAACTCGATGAACGCGGACTCGTCACGCTGCGCAGGCGCATTGGCATGGTGTTTCAGCACTTCAACCTGCTCTCGGCGAAGACGGTGCGCGAGAACATTGCTTTGCCGCTGAAGATCGCAGGCGTACCGAAAGTCGAAATCGACAAGAAGGTCGATGCGTTACTCGAACTGGTCGGCTTATCGGCGAAACGTGACGCTTATCCCGCGAGTTTGTCCGGTGGACAGAAGCAGCGCGTGGGCATTGCGCGCGCTTTGGTGACCGACCCGGACATACTTCTGTGCGACGAGGCCACCTCCGCACTCGATCCCGAAACGACACAGGCCATTCTAGCGTTGCTGCGCGACATCAATCGGCGGCTCGATCTGACCATCGTATTGATCACTCACGAGATGGAAGTGATTCGCGAAGTGTGCGATACGGTCGCAGTGATAGAGCGCGGTGAAGTTGTAGAAAATGGGCCGGTGTGGCGCGTTTTCGGCAATCCGCAACACGCGGCGACGCATGCCTTGCTGCGCACACTGGTGCACGATCTGCCCGCGGATCTGGCCGCGCGCATCAAGCCATTCAGTGACGTGGCAGCCGCAGACGCGCAGATTCTGCTGGACGTGCGCTTCACCGGCGCAGACACGCAAGAGCCGGATCTCGGCGGACTCACGTCGGCGTTGAGTATCGATGGTGGGCGTGTGAGTTTCGTTCATGGCGGCATCGACCGGATTCAGGGACACGCGCAAGGGCGGCTGGTCGTGTCGGCGCAATTGCGGGCCAACGTGAAAGAAAGCGCGCAGCAGCAGGTCGCGGCGTTGCTCGACAACGCGCGCCGTTTCGCGAACCATGTCGAGGTGCTCGGCTATGTCTGATCTCTGGCTCTCCGAACTTGCCGACGCGATTCGCGACACCATCGTGATGGTCGGCGTATCCGCTTTTATCGCGGCACTGGTGGGCATTCCGCTCGCTTTGGTGCTGGTGACGACGACACGCGGCGGCATCGCTGAAAAGCGGTCGGTGAATAGCGTGCTCGGTGCACTCGTCAACGCATTTCGCTCCACGCCGTTCATCATTCTGCTGGTCGCGCTGTTGCCGCTCACGCGATTTCTGATCGGCACCACCATCGGCGTATGGGCGGCCATCGTGCCGCTCAGCATCGCGGCAATTCCGTTTTTTGCGCGCATCGCCGAAGTGAGTCTGCGCGAAGTGGACCGGGGTTTGATCGAAGCTGCGCAGGCGATGGGTGCGCAACGACGGCACATCATCTGGCATGTGCTGTTGCCCGAAGCACTGCCCGGCATTCTCGGCGGTTTCACGATCACCGTGGTCGCGATGATCGGCTCGTCGGCGATGGCGGGCGCGGTCGGGGCGGGCGGCCTCGGCGATCTGGCGATCCGCTACGGCTATCAACGTTTCGATACGACCGTGATGGTCACCGTGATCGCATTGCTGATCGTCATCGTGACAGCCGTGCAGTTCGTCGGCGATCGCTTCGTGAGGCGGCTCGCGCAGCGCGCATAATAATCGCGATGTTTCGCGTCGGCGAAAGTGGCGGGCGCGCTGCCGTTCAACCCAATTCTCTATCTGGACATTTGCATGAACGAACCCCGTCATGCCGACGCGTCGTCGACGCGCGAGGCATCCGGCGCATCTCAGGTGCGCGATCTCACCGGCTTGCTGAACGCGTTGCGCGCGAGCGCGGCGCAACGCGATCGTGAAGGCGGTCACGCCGCGCAGGAAAAGCAGTGGATCGCCGATGCGGGATTGCTCACGCTCGCGGTACCGCGCGAATTCGGTGGCGCGGGCGCGCGCTGGCCGGACATCTACGAGACGATTCGGAAGATCGCGCAAGTCGACAGCGCGCTCGCACATTTGCTGGGATTCAGCTGCCTGCAGGTAGTGAGCGTCAACGTGTGGGGCAACCCGGAGCAACGCGCGCGCTATCTCGGCGACACGGTGGAACAGCGCTGGTGGTGGGGCAATGCAGTGAATCCGCTCGATACGCGGCTCGTTGCAACAGCCACCGCTGACGGCGGCTACCTGCTCGACGGTCAGAAGGGTTTCTGTTCAGGCACGCGCGGCTCGCAGATGATGACGATCTCCGCGCACGACCCCGTCACCGGTAAATCGATTTTCGGCGCGGTGCCGACCACGCGCGAAGGCATCACCGTTCACGAAGACTGGAACCCGATCGGCCAGCGGCAAACCGACAGCGGCAGTGTGTCGTTCGCGCGGGTCAGGGTCGAGCCGCACGAAGTGCTGCATAAGGCCGACACGCCGTACGCGAGTTTGCGCACGCTGATTTCGCAGCAGGTGTTGACCAACCTGTTTGTGGGCATTGCGCAGGGCGCGCTTGAAGAAGCACGAGCGTATGTCACGCAATACGGCCGGCCGTGGATCAACTCCGGTGTCGACAAAGCCACCGACGATCCGTACCTGATCCAGCGTTTCGGTGAAATGCGTCTGCAGGCGGTAGCCGCCGAGGCGCTCGCCACGCGCGCGGCGCAAATACTCGACGACGCGTGGCAGCAAGGCCCGTCGCTTTCCGCCGAAGCACGCGCTCATGTCGCGCTCGCCACCTCGGAAGCGAAAATCGTTGCGCACCGCGCGGCGCTCGACATCAGCGAAAAACTGTTCGACGCGTGTGGTGCGCGCGCCACGCATGCGCCGCTCGCACTCGATCGTTTCTGGCGCAACGCGCGCGTGCACACGCTGCACGACCCGCTCGATTACCGCGTGCGCGACGTCGGCCGCTACGCACTGAGCGGGACATTGCCGGAAGTTTCTTTGTACACTTGAGGCGGCTCGCGGTGGCATGCGTATGCACCGCGTTTTATCCCCTTCAAGAGACCTACGGATTGCCGTTCAAATTACCAATTACCGCCACGGCGCCGTTTTGCCCTTCCGAGGTGCAAGGCTCGGTCGCCGTCTCGCAAGGCGCGCCGTTCTGGAAGAAGATCCTGCAATTCGCAGGCCCCGGTTTGCTGGTATCGATCGGTTACATGGACCCGGGCAACTGGGCCACCGCGATCGAAGCCGGTTCGCGTTATGGCTACAGCCTGTTGTTCGTCGTGTTGCTGTCGAGCCTCGCGGCGATGGCGCTGCAATGTCTGAGCATGCGTCTCGGTATCGCCACCGGACGCGACCTCGCGCAATTGTCCAGCTCACGCTATTCGCCGGGCGTCGCGCGTTTTCAGTGGTTTCTCGCGGAACTCTCCATCGTCGCGTGCGACCTGGCCGAAGTGCTCGGCGGTGCACTGGCCTTCCATCTTCTGTTCAATTGCTCGCTGACCACCGGCGTGCTGCTCACCGCATTCGACACGCTGATCGTGCTCGGTCTGAAGGGCAAGAATTTCCGCGATCTCGAAGCGATCATGCTCGGTCTGATCGCGACGATCGGCATCGGGTACATCATCGAACTGGCGTTGGTGAAGCCGCACTGGCCGTCGGTCGCGCAAGGGCTGATTCCGTCGTGGCAGGCGCTGAATTCGCGCGAGCCGATGTACCTCGCAATCGGCATTCTCGGCGCAACGGTGATGCCGCATAACCTGTATCTGCATTCGTCGATTGTGCAGACGCGCGCGGTCAAACGCGATCCGGCCGGTATCCGCTCGGCGATCAGCATGTCGCGAATCGACACCATCGCGTCGCTGGTGCTCGCGCTGCTGATCAACATGGCGATCCTGATTCTCGCCGCCGCGGCATTTCACGCAACAGGCCACACGGAAGTCACGCAGATCGAGGACGCGTACAAGCTGCTCGCGCCGATCGTCGGCACGGGTTTCGCGGCGGTGCTGTTCGCGATCACGTTGCTGGCGTCGGGACAAAGCTCGACGTTCACCGGCACGGTGGCGGGGCAGGTGATCATGGAAGGCTTCCTGAAGATGAAAATTCCGTGCTGGCAGCGGCGTTTCATCACGCGGGCACTGGCCTTGATTCCCGCGTTGATCGGCGTGCAGATGATGGGCAACGGCGCGGTCGGCCGGTTGCTGGTCGCGAGCCAGGTCGTGCTGAGCCTGCAACTGCCGTTCGCGCTTTATCCGCTGATCCGCATGACCAGCGACCGCTCGTTGATGGGCGAATTCGCGAATAAACTGCCGACGCGGTTGCTCGCGTGGTCGTTGTTTGGCGCGATCAGTGCGGCGAATCTTTGGCTGGTAGTGCAGACGGTGGGCCTGGCGGGCTGAGCCAGCTGCGGATTTTTTGAGCGAGCGGTTGAGGGCAAAAAAAATCCGCGCAGTGCGCGGATTTTCATAAGGCTTCGGTTTCTGCTTCGCCTCGGGCGGACCAGCCGTCGGCGAATGACATCAATTCAATCAGGCGGCTTGAGCGACCTGTGCAACCTCGGCAACCTGCGCTGCCTGGAGTGCTGCTTCCTGGCGAGCGGCCGCTGCTTTCTTGGTCTTGCCTGCACGCGACGGCGGCTGGCATGCGCCACATACGACGTTGTGCTGCAAATCGTGCTTGTGCGCGACGAACTTGCCCGTGCAACGGCAGCACTTGGTCAACTGCAGAATGTCGGCGTCGAAGAAACGCACCAGCGTCCATGCACGCGTCAGATCGAGCACCGGCTCGCTTTCGCTGTGCTGGCAATGTTCCAGATACAGCCGATACCCTTTGGTCAACGCATCCAGATGCGAGCAGCGCGCTTCGTTCTTCAGGAACAGGTACGTGTTGTAGAACAACGACGCGTGGATGTTCGCCAGCCACGTCATATACCAGTCCGCCGAGAACGGCAGCATGCCCTTGGGCGGCGATACGCCCTTGACCTCGCGGTACAGGCGAATCATGCGGTCGCGTGAGAGCGTCAGTTCGCTCTCCAGCACCTGCATGCGCGCGCCGAGTTCGATCAGCGCGATCGCACGGAATACATCCTGTGCGTCTTCCGTCAGACTACGTTTAAGCATCGCAGTCACCTCGATTAAGCAAACTGCTCAGCGGGCTGGCCTGCAAGCAGGATGGCCGCGTGAGTGGGGGCAACTGCGGTGTGCTTCGTCGTTTGCGTCAACGCCGACAACATCGAGTGGTCGTTGAAGCGGAAGAAGCACAAAAGCTGATCGGAAGAGGCCAGCTTGACGATTTGCGCGAGCGACAGCCCGGCAAGCAAGTCAGCCAGTTCCGACGACAAACCCAGACGGAACATCCCGATCGGTTTGTCCTCACGCAACATACGTTGCGCAAGCATGATGTAAGACAAGTTAATCTCGCGGATTGAATCCAGCGTCTCGCTGCTACGGTCCATTTTCTGTGTTTCCGAAGCCCCGAATTACCAAGTCGGCTTTTTTTGCCGTTATCTCTTTTGTGCCTCGCCGGAAACGATGTCCTCCGGCTACATGTCACTACCTGATACAACTTACTTTGCTTTTGATACAAGGCGTTACATTTCGTAACAGCTTGGGACGAATTGTATGAAGGGTAAAACAGGAAATCAATCCCTTCTCAAAAAAATATCTCAAAAAGATACATCAATTGTCGGTAACTCTTTCACGCGCTTGTAATAGATGATGCAAAGAGAATTTTTTGCACTGCGAGAATTTGGAAAGATCCATGAAAACCCTTGTCATACGGGCGTTTGGCTTAATTGTCTAATCAAAGAATTGCGGCGCGCGACATGCGGTTAAATGCCACGGCGTTTATAAAGGCGGGAAACGGCGCTGCAAATATACCGTAATAAATACCGTAATTTAGGGCCGTTTTGGGGGCACATCAGAGGTGTAACAGGGTGGTGCGGCCCCGGTTACAAACAGGGCCGTCTTTGTAACTTCTTTGGTAAGGATTAGCAGCCGGTCTGACGGATGCGTTCCACTTCGAGGCCAAATGCCGGCCGTAGACGCGTGCCGAGCACATTGCCGGCGAATGCGGCAACAAGCCATAACCAGCCGTGCAGGCTGCCTGACACGATCCCGCTAAAGTACGCGCCGATGTTACAACCGTAGGCCAGGCGGGCTCCGTAGCCGAGCATCAGGCCGCCGACAACTGCCGCGATCAACGATTTGGCGGGTACTTTCCAGACCGGCGCGTAACGGCCGGCGAGCGCCGCCGCCGTCATTGCACCGAGGACGATGCCGATATCCATCACCGAGGTGACGTCATGTGTAACAGGGGCGGCGAGGGAGCCCGCATTCGCGTGCGATGCCCAGTACGGCCAGTTGGCCACGTCGATACCCAGCGCGGCGAAAATCTTGGCGCCCCACAGCGCGAACGCCGACGTCACACCCCACGGACGACCCGACAACGCCAGCGTGGCGAAGTTGAGCAGAACCAGCGCGACCGCGCCGACGAACAGCGGCCACGGCCCATGCAGCCAGGGCGACGCGTGCGGCTGGCGCAGCGGCTCATTGACCAGCTGGCCGTGCCGGCGACGTTCGATCACGACGGTAAGCGCCGCGATGGCGGCAAACACGATCAGATTCAGCACGATGGCCCAGCCTGCGCCCAGCGTAGTCACCATGGAAAGCGGTTTGAGCGAGGGCAATGCGGTCCAGAACGGCATATGCGCGGTCGCGACGACCGAGCCGACGATAAACGCAGCAAGCGTGACGATCATGCGGGTGCTGCCGCCGCCCACTGTATATAGCGTGCCCGACGCGCAGCCGCCGCCCAGCTGCATGCCGATGCCGAACATGAACGCGCCCACGAGCACGGATGTGCCGGCCGGCGCGACCAGCCCGACAACCGGCTGACCGAACAGCGTACCGGCCGCGAGCGCTGGGAAAAACAGCAGCACGCCGAGCCCGAGCATCAGCATTTGCGCTCGCAGACCGGCGCCCCGGCCATCGGCGATGAAAACCCGCCAGGCTGACGTGAAGCCGAACGCCGCGTGATACAGCGACATGCCCAGCAGCGCGCCGACCACGTAGAGCGCCGCCTGGCGGCCGCTTACGGTCTGCGCGAGATAAATGGCGCCGAGCGCGATAAGGATGAGCGCGGCGCCCAGCGGCTTCGGATTGATATCGAAGCGGCGTGGTACGCGCGGAAGCGAAGTGGAGAGGTCTGACATGATTAGTTGACTGACAAGCGGGTAATCGAGAGGCGGCCACAGAGCGGCCGGGGGGCGAGTTTGGGGTTGGCAGGAGGGAAAGGCAATCGAAAAAAAGATAGCACATGGATGGCAGAGGCGTGGCCGCGCTACGGGTGCCAGTGTCAGGCACCGGTTTCGGAAGCCAGCGTCAGGTTCTTGCGTCCCGGCCCTCCGCAGCCTTGCGCAATGCTGCTGCTGTGTGCTGATCGGCGGGAAAAAATGCTTCGATGGCGAGTTCCGATAGCGTGACGTCCACCGGGGTGCCGAACACGGTTGTCGTGCTGAAAAACGACAGCTCGCCGATCGGCGTACGCAACCGCAGCGGGACGGCGATCTGCGCGACGGCGGTGTCGCCGTGCTCGGCCGGTTCGGCGCCAGCCGGTGCAGGATAGGCAGCCAACTCGTCGCGCAGTGTGCTTAACGCGTCGTCGCCGCTCACATCGATTTGCCGTTGCAGCCGCGCCAGCACATGCTCCCGCCACGCATGCCAGTTAATGATCGATGCCGCGATTCCGTCTGGATGCAAGCTCAGCCGCAGTGCATTGACAGGGGGCTTCAGCAGTTCGGGACTCGCGCCTGACAGCAAAGGCGCCAGCGCGTTGTTGGTCGCGACGATATTCCAATGCCGGTCGATCGCGAGCGCCGGGTAGGGTTCGTGTCCGGTGAGCACCAGTTCGACCGCCTCCCGGGCGGCGGCCAATTGCGGATCGGACAGAGGCCGTTCACGAAACAGTGGTGCGTATCCTGCCGCGACCAGCAGCGCATTGCGCGCGCGTAACGGCACGTCGAGTCGTTCAGCAAGATGCATGACCATTTCCCGGCTTGGCAACGCGCGCCCCGATTCGACGAAGCTCAGATGCCGGGTCGAAATGTCAGCCTCAGTGGCAAGCAGCAACTGGCTCATGCGACGTCGTTGCCGCCATTCGCGCAGCAGGTCGCCCACCGTGCGGCTGGTGGCGAACGCAGGGGAAGGAGCGGCTTGCGCGAGAGAAAGTGTGTTCATGCACCGATGATAGTTAAAGCACGTCAGTAATCCATTACCTTGCAGGTAAAGAAACGCTCATCCTCCAGCTACGAATACCCAGCAGCACAACCACGCTCACGTACCAGTTGGTCGAGCCGATAAAAAACACGAATCAGGCAGCCGCCACGCCTTCAGGCACCGCATTGAGCTTGACGCCGAGCGCGCGCAGCAGTTTGAACACCGTGTCCATACGCGGCTTCGAGCCGGGCGCCAGCGTTTTATAGAGACTTTCGCGCCCGAGTCCTGCGTCTGCGGCGACCTTTGCAATACCGCGCGCTTTGGCGATATCGGCGATGGCGGCGAGAAGAAGGTCGGCGTCGCCTTCTTCGAGTGCTGCATTGAGATATTCAGCGATCATCTCCTCGCTATCGAGGTAGTGCGACGCGTCGAACCGTGCGGTTTTGATCTTGCTCATGACAGTTCCTTTCTGATTTCTGCCCACATTGTTTTGGCATGCCTGATGTCGGCCGGCTGGGTGGCTTTATTGCCACCGCACAGCAGCAGATACACCATGCGACCTTCGCGTGCGAAATAAACCCGATAACCCGGACCACAGTCGATACGCATCTCGGACACGCCGTCTTCCAGCAGCTTGGTGTCGCCGAAATGGCCTCGTTCGGCGCGCCGGATTCGCACGAGAATTTTCGCCCTTGCCCGCAAATCGGCAAGCTGCGCAAGCCAGTTGTCGAACACCTCGGTACGGTTGACTGTGAACGCCGGTGTCTCGATCTGTTGATGAGTGTATCCTTGTGGATACTTGTTTGCAAGTGTAGAAATCATATTTTTAAAGCAGCTTTGCGATGCCCCCGTTGATTGCGTGACCTGCCGCGCGCAGGCTCTGCGCGGCTCCCCATTTCCCGCATGAGGTTAGCGGCCGGCATCGCATCTGACGACTCGGCCAGATGGCCTATCCCGCTGAAAAACGGGAGTCGTGTTCGCATGAAGATTCGCGGTAGCGCGTGCGAATGCTTACCTGTGAAGTAATCGACGCAGCGCTTCCAATCCACGAATCTTGACTCCGGGCCCGCCGCGGACAACGTGTCCGTCGAGCGGAGTGCTCAGTCATGCCAATCAAGGAGTCCGAAGATGAACACGCATACCGATCTGATCGACCGTTATTTCGATGCATGGAACGAGACCGATCACGCGCGCCGTCGCGAGTTGATCGCGGCCACCTGGACTGCCGATGCCGACTATCGCGATCCGCTGCTCGCGGGCGCCGGGCACGAAGGCATCGACGCGATGATCCGCGCGGTGCACGAGCGCTTTCCGCAGCACCTGTTTCGCCGCACGACGCAGGTCGACGGCTTCGCGAACCGGTTGCGCTTTTCGTGGGAGCTGACCACGCCCGCTGGCGACGCGATCGTCAAGGGTTCCGATTTCGGTGTGGTCGATGCGCACGGCCGTCTTCAGGCCGTCACCGGTTTTCTGGACCAGGTGCCAGACGGAGCCTGAGCTTCGACCTGTTCTCAACTTCATGGAGACGATCATGGATGACCCCGTTGCCGTTACGTCCCGCCGAATGCTTGCCACGTTCGCGCGGCTGGGGTCGGAGGCCGTCGATGCGCTGTCCAGCGCGATAGCGGGCTTCGCGTTGCTGGCGGGTGCGCGGGCGTTCATGTTCACCGCGCTGCTGGGCTGGCGCGAGCCGGTGCTTGGCGGCGCGGGACTCGTGGTCCTGGCGCTGGTCGGATGGTTGCGGTGGCGATGCGGGGCCGCGGCTTGCGCGGCGGTGTCGGGCGCGCGGCACAGTGGGCCGGGTGCGAACGGCGTCGACGGATCGTGCCGTGGGGTGTTCCGGCCGACAGCGCCGGTACGGGACGCACGCACGGAAGCCCGCAACGATGCTTGCTACAATCGGTTGAAGCAATGCGATTCGAGCGGCCCGGCCTGGTCGGAATCAGATGTCGTGAAACCGGAGGCCGGCTCCCGTTCGAACCTGAATGCGAGCGGCGTAGCGATGCAACTCGCGCAGACAATCGTATTGCGTTACCCGAATCTCACATCCGCGACCTCGCGATAAACCGCAGGGCGCGATGCATCTGAGACCGGGCCACCGATCAACCGGATCAACCGGACAGGAAGGAGACACCGTGCTGAAGAATCTGGACCCGCTGCTGAACGCCGACATATTGCATGCACTTCGCTCGATGGGCCACGGCGACGAACTCGTCATTTGCGATGCGAATTTCCCGGGCACATCGGTGGCCAATGGGACGGTGCTCGGCAAACTGCTTCACCTCGACGGCGTAAGTGCGCCGCGTGCGATTCGCGCGGTGTTGTCGGTGCTGCCGCTGGACACCTTCATCGAGCAGCCCGCGTCGCGGATGGAAGTGGTCGGCGAGCCGCACACCATTCCTGCGGTGCAGCGTGAAGCGCAGATCGAGGTCAACGCGGCGGAAGGGCGTGAGGTGCCGTTTGCATCGATTGAACGGTTTGCGTTTTATGAACGCGCGCGCAAAGCGTATTGCGTGATCGCGACCGGTGAGGAGCGGGGCTATGGTTGCTTCGTGTTCACCAAGGGCGTTTTGCTGGCTCCGGACGCGCCGCGTTAAGCGAGCGTGGTTTGCCGCTGCTCCAAACGCAGCTCGGTTCCGGTCGGCATGTCGACATGAGCGGCGACAGCAGCGGCATGAAATTCGCACAGTGCTTCGTCGATTGCGAAGACGAGGCATGCGGATTTCCTGCCCGCTGGCGTTTCTCTTCACGGTGACAACATCATGAGCTTTTCGATAGACACTCTCGATCATCTTGTTCTGAATGTCGCTGATGTCGAGGCGAGCGCTGCCTGGTATAGCCGCATGCTCGGCATGCAACGCACCGAATTTGCGTCGCGCACCGGCATGCGTGTGGCGATGACGTATGGCCACCAGAAGATCAATCTACGTCCGGTCACAGCGGATACCGTCGCGTGGTTCACGGGCCGCGAGCCGGTGCCCGGCAGTGCCGATCTATGCTTCGTCACCAGCGCGAGTCCCGCCGACGTCAAGGCGCACTGGCTCGCCGAGGGCGTCGAAATCGAAGCCGGTCCGGTCGAGCGCGACGGCGCGCGCGGCAAAATGACTTCGGTGTATTGCCGCGACCCGGACGGCAATCTGATCGAGGTCGCGACGTATCCTCAGGCTTAACTGCCGCATACCGCTCTCGCAAGCGCTGAGTCTGCATTCGCAGCAGATATCGCAGTCAAAAAAAGCCGGTCTTCGCGAATTTCCTGCGCACTTTTCCTTTCCAGGCACTCCGGTTGCTTGCCCGGGTGGGTCCATCGAACTTGGAAAAGGCCGCCATTCCACATATTCTCAGGTGCAAAGCGGGGAACTGCGGCCCTTTCGGCGGGTCTGCTGCTTATTCATTTACAGGAGCCCCTCCATGACGCGTCCCGTCGATTCCGGCATCATTTTCATCGCACGTATTGCTCTGGCCGTGCTGTTTTTGTGGAGCGGCGTGATGAAACTGCTGGGTTATGCGGGCTTTGTCGGCTACCTGCATTCGAAGGGCGTGCCGTTCGTGCAGATCGCCGCGCCGATCGCCACCGCGGTCGAAGTGCTCGGCGGATTGCTGCTGATCGTCGGCTTCAAGGTGCGGCCGCTCGCGCTGCTGATGGCCGTCTACACGGTGGCGACAGCCGTGCTCGGCCACGATTTCTGGAATGTCGTCGATGCCGCCTTGCAGCGCGACATGGTGATTCATTTCTGGAAGAACATCGGTATTGCAGGCGGTTTCCTGCTGCTGTTCGTGACGGGCGCGGGCCGTCTTAGTGTCGACGGTGCACGTGCGCCACGTAGCGGCCTCGGTCTTTGATGCTGAGCGTGCGGTCGTCGATACCCACTGCTTTTGATTCTGGCTGTAACCAAGGGAGCAAATAATGATTCAAAGTTTCGAGCAAACCATTGGCGGCAAGGTGACCCAGTTGTGTGCGAGCCTTGGCGAGGGGCCGACGCCGCATCGCGTGATCATCAGTCTGGCCGATTCGGCGAAGACGCTGGTGATTCTCGATGCGTCGGGTTTTCTTGGCGCGCTGAAAGCCGAGATCGAGGAGCCCGAGAAGCTGATCGCCGATGGCATCGCGAAAGCGCAGAACGACGGGTTGATCGAGCGCGCGATCGATACCGGCACGATTCAGGAAGCGACGCTTTAATTTGCGTTCGAAGCGTCCAGTCGCGCAGTCGCGGGTAAGCGGCTGCTGCGTCGTCTGAGAAAACCCCCGCTTTGCGAAAGCATCGCGGGGGTTTGTTTTTTTGCGCGGGTGGGCGCGGCGTTGGGATTGGCGTGTGGGTCCCGCAATCCATCGCTTCTAGCGCGATTCCATTCTCGTCCTGTCGGCCTCGACAGCGGTCGTCCGCGAATCCGCCTTCGAACTCTCCGCCGACGCATGCGGTTGAGGACGCACCAGGCAGCCCAATCCCACCCCCAGCAGCAGAAGTCCCGCTGAAATAGCCGTCGCGGTCTGCATGCCCGACACTATCTGTTCGGCCGCCGAGCCGCCCGCCAGCGCACCGAATGCGGCCACACCGACAGCGCCGCCCGCTTGCCGCGCTGTGTTCAATACCGCAGACGCCGTGCCTGCGCGCTTCGCCTCGGTCGATGCCAGCACGGCGGTGGTCATCGCCGGAACAGCCAGGCCCATGCCGGATGGAATCAGCAGGAACGGCAGCAGCAGTCCGATCAGCGGCGTGGCGGCATCCACCCGATGCAGCAGACCGTAACCGAACGCGGCGATGACCGCCCCCACGATCATCGGCACCCGCACGCCGAACCGGCCGACCGCCCAGCCGCTCGCGACGTTCGAAACGAGGAAACCGCCCGTCAGCGGCAGGAACGCGAGACCCGCCTGCAACGGGGTGTAGCCGCGCACACGCTGCAAGTACAGGCTCAGCACGAACACCATTCCGTAGTAGGTCAGATTCACGCAGATGCCGAACAGCACCGCTGCGCTGAAAGTGCGTTTTCTGAATAGAGAAAGCGGCAGCATCGGCGACGCGATGCGCGATTCGACGACAATGAAGGCGCTCGCGGCGAGTAGCGCGAGTACGAAGCCGCCCGCCACGAACGGGTGGGCCAGTCCCAACGGCCGCCACTCGATCACGGCGGCGACGAAAGCGGTTAGGGCGACGATCGCGAGACACTGGCCGCCGAGGTCGATGCCGCGCGATTTCGCGCCGGCTGTTGTGGGCGGCGCCGTATGTTTGGTGATTGCAGCCTTCCTGGCGATTCCAGTTGCGGCTTGCGACGAGCCGATGGCTGAGAGGGTTCCGACTGCGGTTCCAGCTCCAGCCCTATCGTCGGCTCCCGCTTCCGCCATTCCAGCTTTCCCATCGCCAGCTTGTACATTCCCGGTCCCCTCGTCTCGTGGCACCCAGAGCCACGTCGCCACCAGCCCCGCCGCGCAAATCGGCAGATTGACGAGGAAGATGCTGCGCCAGCCAAACGCCGCGATCAGCAAGCCGCCCGCCACCGGCCCAGCCGCAATCGAAATCGCGCCCGCAGCGGTCCACAAGCCGACCGCCCGCGCCCGCAGCCTGGGATCGTGTCCATAGGCACGATTGAGCAGTGCGAGCGAGTTCGGCAGCATCGCGGCTGCGCCGACGCCTTGCAGTGCGCGCGCGGCGATCAGCATCGGCGCATCGAGCGCGAGCCCGCAGGCCGCCGACGCCAGCGCAAACAGCGCGATGCCCGCCGCATACATGCGCCGCGCGCCGAACCGGTCGCCGAGTGCGCCCGCCGACAGCATCAGCACCGCGAACGCCAGCGTGTACGCATCGACGACCCATTGCAGGCCCGCGACGTCGGCGTGCAGATTCGCGCCGATTCCGGGCAGCGCGATATTGACGATGGTCACGTCGAGTTGCGTGACGACGAAGCCGACGCTGACGGTCGCGAGAACGAGGCCGAGGGCGGGCGAGGCAGGGGGATTTGTCGAGTTCATGCGATACATCGTAGGTCCGATGCAGCGCACGATGTTTCGGGCTGGCGTGAAGCGTGGATGTCGCGATTAACAGCGGGCGCGGCCACGTGTGCGGGTGCGCCGCTACAAATGACAACGGCGCTCCGAGGAGCGCCGTCGTTGAAACAAACAGAAGAAACGCGAAATCAACGCTGCTTCGCGAAGTCCTTGATAAACAGCGTCGTCAGCGCGCCAAGCACGCAGATCGCGGCCACGTACATCGGCGCGGCCATCGGGTTGGACTTCATCATCAGCGACACAGCGATCGGCGTCAGACCGCCAAACACCGCATACGCGACGTTATACGAGAACGAAATGCCCGAAAAACGCACGACCGGCGGGAACGCCTTGACCATCACGAACGGAATCGCGCCGATCACGCCGACGAACAGACCGGCCAGCGCATACATCGGCACTAGTGCCGAGGTATCGACAGCGAGACGCTGGAACATCACGTAGTAGGTGACCGCCAGCGCGAGGCCGCCGATGAAAATCGTCTTGCCCGCGCCGATGCGCCCGGCGATCGAACCCGCCATCACGCAGCCGATCGTCAGGCACAGCGTCGCGACGCAGTTCGCCAGCAATGCCGTGGTCGGGGCAATATGGAATTGCTTTTGCAGCAACGTCGGCGTCATCAGGATCACGACGACGATGGCCGCCGACAGCATCCACGTGAGCAGCATCGACACGATCACGGCGCGGCCGTGGTCGCGCAGCACGGCCTTGAGCGGCACTTCGGCGGCAATCGCCTTGCGCTGCTTGAGTTCGGCGAACACCGGCGTTTCATGCAGCCAGCGTCGCAGATAAACCGAGAACATGCCGAAAACGCCGCCCACCAGGAACGGAATACGCCATGCGTATGCGGAAATTTCCGCAGGCGCAAAGTGATGATTCACCGCCGACGCAATCAGCGAACCGAGCAGGATGCCCGCCGTGAGACCCGCCGTCAGCGTGCCGCACGCGTAGCCGATGTGCCGCTGCGGCACGTGCTCGGACACGAACACCCACGCGCCCGGCACTTCGCCGCCCACGGCAGCGCCCTGCATCACGCGGAACAGCAGCAACAGCACCGGCGCGAGCACGCCGATGCTGGCGTACGTGGGCATCAGGCCCATCAGCAGCGTCGGCACCGACATCAGCAGCACGCTTAGCGTGAACATGCGCTTGCGGCCAAACAGGTCGCCGAAGTGCGCCATGATGATGCCGCCCAGCGGCCGCGCCAGATAACCCGCCGCGAAGATGCCGAAGGTTTGCACCTGACGCAGCCAGTCCGGCATTTCAGTCGGGAAGAACAGCTGGCCGATGGCCGGCGCGAAGAACACGAAAATGATGAAGTCGTAAAACTCCAGAGCCCCGCCGAGCGCGGCGAGGCCGAGCGTCTTGTAGTCGCTGCGCCCAAGAGGGCGTGGGGTGACAGCCTGCGCTCCACCCAGATTTGTCGCTTGCATTGCTATGTCGTGTCTTGGAATTGAGAGCCACACTTGGCGCGTGGAAATACGGCGGTCGTCGGGCGAGAAGTGTGGCAGGCGCTGGGTAGAGCACGGGACACCGGCGCGCCGCCCGGGTAGGGCGGACACGAGGACGACTGGGGCCAGGCGGGGATTTTACAGGATGAAAGCCGTTCGCTTCGGGAAGTGCTTAATTAGATTGGAGAAAGTTCCCTTAAACATACATTTTTGGGTGTCGGGAGGCGCGGCGGGCTATCTGTCGGCGTTAACGCCGGTGAATTCGGATTGTTCCTATGGGGATCGCGGGATGCGCCTCCGAGAATGGCCTCCGGTCCAACCATCCTGAGCCCACATCCCATGCGCATTGCTGTCCTGCAGTCCGACCCGGTCATGCGTCTGTCGATCGAACACGTTATTTCGAGCGCCGGCCACACCTGCGAGGCTTTCGACGACGGGCTCGCATTGTCGAAAGCGCTCGCGCGATCCAGCGTCGACCTGCTGGTACTGGACTGGCGGGGTGCGCGCCTGTCCGGCATCGAAGTGCTGAGGTCGGTCCGCGGCATAGGCGGTGACCGCGTGCCGGTGATTTTCGCGTCGGGCGACACGTCGGAGGTCAGCATGGTGCGCGCGCTCGGCCAGGGCGCCGACGATTACGTCGGCCTGCCGGTGCGCGCGGGCGAGTTCCGCGAGCGCATCGGCGCGTTGTTGCGGCGCGCATACCCGGAACGCTTTGACAGCGCGAACCTGACCGTCGGGCCTTACCGTTTTGATACCCAGCGCCAACTCGTCATGCTGCACGGCCAGCCGATCCAGCTATCCGGCACGCAGTACCGGCTGGCGTCGCTGTTCTTCTCGAACGTCGGCCGCGTGATGTCGCGCGATCACATTTTCGCGATGGTCTGGGGGCGGGAATTCCGCGAATTCACGCGCACCATCGACAGTCACGTTTCGCGACTGCGCCTGCTGCTCGAAATTGACGCGCAGAACGAGTTCCGGCTGCAACCGGTTTATAAAAGCGGCTACCGGTTGCTGCATCTGCGGGAGGGGTGATGGGGCGCCGAAGTGGACGCAGAGGCACCAGCAGGTTTGTTTGGCGCCGCTCGCGCGTGCTAGTGCTTTGGCCGGCTCTCCAAGCCGGCGTTATCTTCAGATGTGCGGCAAAGCAGGCCGGGTTTCGATGGCCGCACGGATCAGCGCTTCGACGGCCTTGCGTTCGTCGCCCGCCAGCGGCAGGCGCGGCGGCCGCACCGGCTCCGTCCCCAGGCCGACAATTGCTTCCGCCAGCTTGATGTTCTGCACAAGTTTCGGCGACACGTCGAGCGCCAGCAACGGCGCGAACCAGCGGTAAATCGCGCGCGCTTCCTCCAGGCGTCCTGCCTTCAGCAGTTTGTAGATCGCCACCGTCTCACGCGGAAACGCGCACACGAGACCCGCCACCCAGCCATGCGCGCCCATCAGCATGGCTTCCATCGCCAGATTGTCGACACCGCACAGGATCGCGAAGCGGTCGCCGACCACGTTGATCAGATCGGTCACGCGCCGCACGTCGCCGCACGATTCCTTGATCGCGACAATTTTCTTCTCGTCGGCGATTTCCGCGAACATTTCGGGCGTCATGTCGACGCCATAGGCGAGCGGGTTGTTGTAGATCATCAGCGGCAGTGCGCTGGCATTGGCGACGCTGCGGAAATGGTTCAACGTCTCGCGCCGGTCCGACAGATAACGCAGCCCCGGCAGCACCATATAGCCCGCCGCGCCGTGACGGCTGCCCGCTTCGGCCTGGCGGCACGCGTCGAGCGTGCTGTTTTCGGCGATCGTCAGCAGAACCGGCACACGGCCGCGCGATGCTTCGACGGCGACGTCGAGCACCTCCAGCTTTTCGTCGAGCGACAGCGTCGACGCCTCACCCAGCGAGCCGCATACGATGATGCCGTCCACCCCCGCGTCGATTTGAGCTTCGATATTCTTGCCGGTCCACACGCGGTCTATGCTGAAATCCGCGTGGAATTTGGTGGTGACTGCGGGCAAAACGCCTTCCCAGATATGCGCCACGACTGCTCTCCTGAGTGTGATGTGTCCAGCGCAGTGTAAGTAGGGAAAATTTCGCCGTCTTGCGTGAATCGCGCGCGGCGGATGACGATTTCGGCACAGGCGGAATGCCTGATACGCCGGCATATTGCGGCTAGACGCCCATCCCACCCGCGCAATACGCGACGTGCCGCGGCGGGCGCGCAATGCGCTTAAGCTAAATAAGAGCGGTTTAGCCAGACCTGTCCCGGCAACCACTTCAAGCCGCGTTCCGCTCCTAAGAACACCTGCCACGCAGCGATCCGGCTATGCCGAAATCGTCACAATCCACGCGCAAGCGCACCAAGACCCGGCGGCCCGGCGTTTCTACCATGGGCGTCATGAAAACCTTAGACATCATCGACTCGCACACCGGCGGTGAACCGACCCGCCTCGTGGTGTCGGGCGGCCCGGATCTCGGCGGCGGCACGCTTGCACAACGGCTCGACGTGTTCCGCACGCAGTTCGACGACTGGCGCGCGGGCATCGTCACGGAGCCGCGCGGCTCGGACGTGGTGGTGGGCGCGCTGCTGTGCGAACCGGACGATCCCGGTTGCGCCGCCGGCGTGATTTTCTTCAACAACGTCGGCTACCTCGGCATGTGCGGACACGGCACGATCGGCCTCGTCGTGTCGCTCGCGCACATGGGACGGATCGGGCCAGGGCGTCATCGGATCGAGACGCCGGTCGGCATGGTCGAGGCGACGCTCAACGAAGACGGCAGCGTCGCCGTGCGCAACGTGCCGGCGTATCGTTACCGCGCGGCGGTCGAGGTGGACGTGCCCGGCCACGGTGTGCTGACCGGCGATATCGGCTGGGGCGGCAACTGGTTTTTTCTGGTCGCCGATCACGGGCATTCTCTCGAAGCCGCGAACATCCCAGCGCTGACCGGTTTCAGTTCGGTGATCCGCGACGCGCTGATCGCGCAGCACATCACCGGCGCGGACGGCGCGCTGATCGACCACATCGAACTCTTCGGACCGGGTTCGCGCGACGGCATCGACAGCCGCAGCTTCGTCCTGTGTCCAGGCAGTGCGTACGATCGCTCGCCGTGCGGCACCGGGACGAGCGCGAAAATCGCGTGCCTTGCCGCCGACGGCAAGCTGGCCGAAGGCGCGGTGTGGCGGCAGGAGAGCATCATCGGCAGCGTGTTCGACGCGAGCTATCGCCACGCGGACGAAGGCGTCTCGGTGATTCCCACCATCACCGGCCACGCGTATGTGACGGCCGAAGCGCGTCTTTGTTTCGACGAACGCGATCCGTTCGCGTGGGGCATCCGCACGGCATGAGCGCGGACGCGTTGATCGTAGGAGCCGGCATCGTCGGCGCGGCGTGCGCGGCGGAGCTGGCCGCGCTCGGCATGCGGGTCGACGTGATCGATGCCCAGGGCGTCGGCGGCGGGGCGACGGCGGCGGGCATGGGTCATATCGTCGTGATGAACGACTCGCCGGGAGAGTTCGCACTGAGTCGTTATTCACGCGATTTGTGGCTGCAACTCGCGCCGCAGTTGCGTACGCGCGATGCGTTTTCGCGCTGCGGCACGCTCTGGATCGCCGAGGACGAAGAGGAATGGCAGGCGGCCCGCGCGATGCATGCCGCGTTCGACGCGCAAGGGATTGCGGCGGAGTTGCTCGATGCCGCTTCGTTGCGCGCGGCCGAGCCGGCGCTGGCGGAGTCGATGGCGGGCGGATTGCGGATCGCGCACGACAGCATCGTGTATGCGCCGACGGTCGCCGAATGGCTGCTGATGCAGTCGCCCCACGCAGCGAATATTCGCGTGCGGCTCGGCACGGAGGTGGCGTCGGTCAGCGGGGACAGCGTCACGCTGACGACCGGCGAGCGCGTGACTGCCGCGCACGTGATCGTGGCGAACGGTCTCGGCGCACAGCGGCTCGTGCGCTCGTTGCCGCTGCAGCCGAAGAAGGGGCATCTGCTGATCACCGACCGTTATCCTGGGCTGATCCGGCATCAACTGCTGGAACTCGGCTATATCAAGAGCGCACATCATGCAACGGGGACGTCGGTGGCGTTCAATGCGCAGCCGCGTCCCACGGGGCAATTGCTGATCGGTTCGTCGAGGCAGTTCGACACGACCGATTCCGCCGTCGAGATGCCCGTGCTGGCGCAGATGCTGGAACGCGCCGCGCGCTATCTGCCGGTCCTGCCGACACTCAACGGGATTCGCGCATGGTGCGGATTTCGCTCCGCTTCGCCGGACGGTTTGCCGCTGATCGGCCCGGCGGGTGATTTTGCGCCGGGGGTTTGGCTAGCCGTCGGGCATGAGGGCCTGGGGGTGACGACGTCGCTCGCCACGGCGAAATTGCTGGCGGCGCAGATTGTGGGGAAAGCTGCGCCGATTCCCCTGGAGCCTTATCTGCCAACGCGTTTTGCGATAGGGGAGAGTCATGTTCGGGGTTGAGGTTGTGCCAGTTCGCGCGACGATAGCTGAGGGCCATGTTGGCGTCGAGGAGGGCGCAGCGAAAGTTGCCGCCGCGCCGTGCGTCGTTCGTGCACGAGTTCTACGAGCGGCTCGACCTATGCCTGACAAGCAAACAACGCAAATCCGCGTGACGATAGACGGCTGGCGCGTCGGCGGCGAAGCAGATGCAGCCGCGGCAGCCGCCGCACTCGATGTCGCAAGCCATGCAATAGCCCCCGCGCCTCTCTCGTGCACGAGTTCTACCGGCGGCTCGACTTATGCCTAACACGCCCACAGCGCAAATCCGGATCACGATAAACGGCCAGCTTATAGGCGTGGAAGCCGGTACGACCGTGGTCGCCGCGTTAGTCCTCGCAGGCTTGCGCGCCACCCGGACTTCAGTCGGCGGCGAGCCGCGCACCGCGCTTTGCGGGATGGGCGTGTGTCAGGAGTGTCGCGTGACGATCGACGGCCGCGCGCACGTTCTGGCGTGCCAGACACTTTGCCGCGAAGGCCTGATCGTCCACACGCTGGATCAGGTGAAGGTATGACACAGCACTTCGATGTCGTCGTCGTGGGCAGCGGCCCGGCGGGCCTGAACGCTGCCTACGCGGCGGCGCGCGAGGGTGCGACGGTCGCGCTGCTTGACGACAATCCGCGCGCCGGCGGGCAGATCTGGCGCCAGGGGCCGGGTCATCCGCCGCAAGCGCCTCTTGCCAATTTGCTCGCTGCATTGAAAGAGCAACGCACGCTGACGCACTGGACCTCGACTCGCGTGATCGCACCATTGGATGCACAGGGTTTGCTGCTGGAATCGGCGGAGCGGGGCGGCATTTGCGTCACCTATGGCCGCCTGATTCTCGCGACCGGCGCGCGCGAGCGGTTGTTGCCGTTCGAGGGCTGGACGCTGCCCGGCGTGACCGGCGCTGGCGCCTTGCAGGCGCTGATCAAAGGCGGCATGCCGGTGCGTGACGAGCGGATCGTGATTGCGGGTAGCGGACCTTTGCTGATCGCCGCGCTCGCGACTGCGCGGGCGGCGGGCGCTCGCGTGATAGCGGTAGTGGAGCAGGCTTCCGCTTTCGATGTCGCGCGTTTCGGCGCTTCACTGCTGGTCGAACCCGCGAAGCTGCGGCAGGCGCTCAGCATGACACGCGGTTTCGCCGGACTGAATTACTGGACCGGCAGCGTGATCCGAAACGTGCAGGGTAGTGGTCGCGTGGAGCGTGTGACCATCCGGCGAGGCAACGGCAATCGCGAAGTGACGCTCGATTGTGACCGCGTCGCGTGTGGCTTCGGTCTTGTGCCGAATATCACGCTGGCGTTGGCGCTGGGTTGCGAGATCGGCGAAACGGGGGGAATCGTCGTCGACGATGCGCAGCGAACCTCCGTGGACAACGTGTTCGCAGCCGGAGAATGCACGGGGATCGGCGGCGCGGAACTGGCTGCCGTGGAGGGCGAGATCGCGGGCCTCGTCGTCAGGAGCGCGGCGGCATCGATTGCAAGCGGCGAGCGTGTCACGAGCGATCACTCTGCCAGAAACGCTACGCGTGATGACATCGCAAGTCTCTCCGTGCTGCAAACCCGGCGTGCCCGCTGGCGCCGCTTCGCGCAACGCGTCGAACGGGCCTTCGCTTTGCAGGACGCGGCCCTTACCGTGCCCGCCGACGACACCTTGCTGTGCCGCTGCGAAGACGTGAGCATCGGAGAAGTGCGCGCCTGCGCGAACTGGCGCGACGCCAAACTGCATACGCGCTGCGGCATGGGCGCGTGTCAGGGGCGCATCTGCGGATCGGCGGCAAGCCTGTACTTCGGCTGGCCGGCCGTCATACCACGACCGCCGTTCAATCCCGCGCAAATCGGCACGCTGATGATGAAACCCGCCGCCGACCCGACCTCCGCCGAATAACCTCGGCAGCACGATATTGACGTCACCTGCACCGCTCTATAATCGTTCGCACACGTCGGCGGCCTCGCCGAACCGGCGAACTTATCCGCGAACGCACTCATTCACGCTCGGATCAACGGGACCCGCACGATGAACACGCTGGCTCACTCGCTCGCTCCAGACGATGCAACCCTCTCCGGCATGCTGTCGCACTTCCGGTTGCTCGAACCGGTATTCGACGCGATGCCGGACGTGGTTTTCTTCGTCAAGGACGCCGACGCGCGCTATGCGCTGGTCAACCGCACGCTGGCCTCGCGCTGCGGTTTCAAGGAGAAGGCGGCGCTGCTCGGCAAGACCGCCGAAGACGTTTTCCCGCGACGCTTCGGGCGCATTTACACCGCGCAGGACAAGGCGATCATCGGCGTCGGCAACCAGATGCTTGATCAGCTGGAACTGCATCTGTATCCGGGCCGTCAGCCGGGCTGGTGTCTGACCTGCAAACAGCCGCTGCGTGACCCGTCGGGCAAGGTGGTCGGTCTCGCCGGCATTTCGCGCGATCTGAAGGCGGATGAAAGCAGCCATCCCGCGTACAGTCGGCTTGCCGCAGTCGTGCAGTCCATCCAGGAAAATTACGTGCAGCCGCTGAATCTGAAACAGCTTGCGGCGATGGCGGACATGTCGGTCGCGCAACTGGAACGTTATTTTCACAAGGTGTTTCACTTGACGCCGCGCCAGGTGTTGCTGAAAACGCGTCTGGATGCGGCTACGGCGTTGCTGGTTTCCGAGGACAAGGTTACCGATGTCGCCGCGCTCTGCGGATACACCGATCACAGCGCGTTCACGCGGCAATTCAAGGCGACGGTCGGCATCACGCCGACCGAATACCGGATGCTGCTGCACGGCACATCGCGGAGCTGAGCGGTTGCATATGGGGCGTCGCGGGAATCACTATTACGTCTATGTCGTCGCGCTAGACGACACCGTCTGGAACGAAGCGCGCTTTCGTCGCGCGAATCCGGATTACCGGTTCGACAAACCTTGCGTCTACGTGGGGATGACCGGGCTCGACCCGGACCTGCGCTTCGACCGGCACAAGGCGGGTATTCAAGCCAACCGCTACGTACGCGATTATGGCCTGCGGCTCGTGCCGGAATTGTATGAAGTGTTCAATCCGATGCCGTATCGCGGCGCTCAGGATATGGAAGTGGAACTGGCGATTGGGCTGCGCGAAGCGGGATACGGCGTCTGGCAAGCGTGAAGCATTCGCGACGTGGAGAATTTGCCCGTCTGGGCGAAGGGAGCGTGGCAGGCGTCCCTCGATGAACTGCTGTGCGCGAAGAACGCGCAAATAGCGAAAAACCTTCAAAAAACCTTATTTGATGCCAAGTCCGCGCAAAACGGCATTGCCTTCGTGCGTGAGGCGGATATGCGAAGCGCCTGCGTCGCCGGAAACGGTTTCGATCAGACCGGCTTCGTGAAGCTGCGGAATCTCGGGTTTCGCGGATGCGTCGATCGGCGCGTGCAGCAACAGCAGCAGCGTTGCCAGTTCATGGTGGCTCAACAGACGGCGCAGGATGGTAGGGCGCTTGGCCGGTGCCGCAGTTTCGTTAGTGTTGTGATCGGGCTGGTTCATGGTGCGCACCTCGTGCGGGGTAAAGTCCGGTGCATGATGCGGACGAAGTCTTAAACGATTCTTAAGACTCCATTGTCCTGTAACACCGTGACACGAAGATTGCACTGGAACAACTTTCCGACACGTCGCAGGCGATTTTGTGTCGCTGAAGCTTACGGTCTATTACGGTTCGTTGCGCCGCCAGGCCTTACGGAGCGCAGGTTTTACCCGCCGCCTCGATCCACAGATTGTTGACGTGACGCTTACCCGCGTAAAAACGGTACGTGGTCGCGCCATTGTCGCTGCGCACCTTGACGATGTTCGAATCGCCGAAATCCAGCATCTGACCCTGAGGGATCTCGGTGGATTTGAACGAGGCGTTGTGTTTGGTCGCCACTTGCGTCATGCAGGCAACGACGTCGTTGACCGAGCGCTGCGTGGTGGTATCCGTGACGGGCTCGCCGGCATCCGGATTCTTCTGGAAGTACGCGCAAGCGCTGAGAAGCAGGGGAACTGACAGGACTACGGCAAACTTCTTCATATCTCTCCTGGCGTTTTCATTCGGCCGACTGGCGCGGCCGGGCGGTATAGGCCGGTAAATCAGCCGCACATTATATCGGGGCGGCGCCGTTGACCGATCCGGAGTCGCATGTGCCGTGCCCGGGAGACCGACACGAGCGGGTCGCGCACGGTTGTTTGAACGGCTGAAAAAAGAAACGCCCCACTGTCTGAATCATCCAGAGGGGCGTTCCGCGCGGGCACAAGCCCGTTTTCTTACTTGCGACGCTGAGCCTGCGCCGCCAGTCTCACCGCGGCATTCGCCGCGCCGTATCCGTCATATCCGCCGCGTCGCTCGACGATTTCCAGGAAGAAGCGCTGATCCAGTTGCTCCGTATAGGCGTGGAAAAACTCGCCGCCGCGCTCGTCGCGGTCGTACAGGATATTGTTCGCGCGCAACGCGTCCAGCATGTCGTCGGGCAGCGCGTAGCGCGCCGCCAGATCGTCGTAATAATTGCGCGGGATGCGCAACACTGGCAGGCCATCGGCGACGAATTCGGGGATCGCGCTGAAAATATCGCCGGTGCTGAAGGCGACGTGATTCAGACCCGAGCCGTGATACGTGTGCAGCGCCTCGGCCACCGCCGTGTGGTGATCGACGGACGCGTTCAGCACGATTCGCACCGAGCCGTCATGGCTGCGCAATGCGCGGCTGCGCACCAGTCCGTACGGATCGGGCACCAGCACGCCCGGCTCCGCCTGGAAACCCAGCGCGGTTCGCAGGAACAGCACCCAGGTATCGAGCGAATTCGCGGGCACCGACAGGCAAACATGGTCGATCCGGCTGAGCGGGCCCACTTCGGTCGGGCCGTTGACGTCGGTCAGCACGAAATCGGCTTCGAACAGCGTGGGCTGGTCCGGTGTTTCGTCGACGAAATAGTTCAGGCTGCTGTCCGGTGCCTGCACGGCAGGCAGCACGCGTTCGTTCGGGCCGATCTGCCCCGAGAACGGCGCGTAGCCGAAACCGGCGGCGCGCTCAAACGCCTGATTGGCGTCGTCCACCCGGAACGCAGACGCGCACAGCGACAAACCGTGTTGCTGGAAGAACGCATTGGCGAACGAATCCGGTTCGGCGTTCAGCACGATCGACGCCGCGCCGTGCTGATACAGCGTCACGTCTTTCGAACGATGCTGGCCGGCCTGGCGAAAGCGCAGCTTGCCGAGCCAGTCGACGAGTTGCGCGCGGGTGGTGTGATCGACCGCGAATTCGAGGAACTGGTAGCCGACGTGCGCGGGCGCAGCGGGCGACTTGTACAGATCGCCGACCGGCTGCTGCGCGGCTTCGAGCACCTTGCGGGTCTGCTCTTCGAGGAACAGCAGCGAGCGATGGCCGTCGGCCGCGGTAATCGTGGTCGGCGCGGCGCGAAAACCATCATTGAAAATTTCCAGCGACAGCGGGCCTTTGTAGCCCGTTTTCACAACTTGCGCGGTGAAATTCGCCAGATCGAAATCGCCTTGACCCGGGAAGCAGCGGTAGTGACGGCTCCATTCGAGCACGTCCATCGCGAGCTTCGGCGCGTCGGCGATCTGCACGAAGGCGATACGGTCGCCCGGAATCTCGGCGATCGCGTCGACGGTGTCGTTCAGTGAAAGCGTATGAAAGCTGTCGAGCACCAGCCCGAGATTCGGGTGATTGACCGCGTCGACCAGCTTCCACGCGTGGCGATAAGTCTTCACGTGCTTGCCCCACGCCAGCGCCTCGTAACCGGCGATCACACCGGCCTCGCCGGCCGCGCGGGCCAGTGCGCCCAATTGGTCGATCATCAGCGAGTCGTCGCCGATGGTGTCGGGCGACACGTTGCTGCACACCAGAATGCGGTCGGTGCCTAACTCATGCATCACGTCGAACTTGCGCTTTGCACGGTCGAGATTGCGTTCGAGACGCTCGGCGCTCACACCGTCGAAATCGCGGAACGGCTGGAACAGCATGATCTTCAGCCCGAGATCGTCGGCGATGCGCCGCACGTCGGCGGGCGAGCCGTCGAAGTACAACAGGTCGTTCTCGAAGATCTCGACGCCTTCGAAGCCCGCCGCCCGGATCGCGGTCAACTTCTCGACGAGGGTTCCGCTAATCGACACGGTGGCAATCGAACGTTGCATGAACGGCTCCTGCGTTAACTATCAAACGGCGGTTGAAGAATACGTACGACGGCTAGCTTGCCGGATCACCCATGCATTGCCTTTGAAGGCAGCGATGCGGCGATGCGCAGACAGGCAAGCGGCGCTGGGCGCTACACCCGCGGTGGACAGACCCGCTATACACATTATGCGCATTCCACGCTTGCAAGACGCAGGCCAGACTGACCCACACTAACCGGAGTTTCGCCAGTGTATACAAACTAACTAGATGGTACAAATTCGTAGAAACCCCGAATGACGGCGACGGCCAATGCGCGCACACTTCGCCACACGTTGTAGAGCAACCGCGGATGTCGTGGTGCGCTTTGCGCCTTACTTTGCAGGAGCCGCTGTCATGAGTTTTGCCTCCGTACTGGTCCTGAATGGACCGAACCTCAATCTGCTCGGCACGCGCGAGCCGGCCGTCTACGGCTCGGAAACGCTCGACGACGTCGCGAAGCTGTGCCGCGATGCAGGCGAGCGACTCGATCTGTCGATCGACTTCTGTCAGTCGAACGCCGAGCATCAACTGATCGACTGGCTGCATGCGGCGCGCACCAAGGTCGACGGCATCGTGATCAATCCGGCGGCTTATACGCATACGTCGGTCGCGATCGCCGACGCGCTCACCGCCATCGAGAAGCCGGTTATCGAAGTGCATATTTCGAACGTGCATCGGCGCGAGGCGTTCCGGCATCACTCGTATGTGTCGGCGGTGGCGGACGCGATTATCGTCGGCTGTGGAACCCAGGGTTATGTGCTCGCGCTGGAGCGCATGGCCACTATTCTTAAGAATAGGGCGGCGAAGTGAACCTACAAGCGAACGTACAAGCGAACCTGCAAACCAGCGCGCCAACAGACGCATCCGCCAACCTTCCGGCGAACTCGAAATCGGGCATCCCCATGAACGCACAAACCAGCTCCCAGGCCACTCCGCATTCCTATCTGGTCGGCCTGATCGGCTCGGGCATCGGCGGCTCGCTGACGCCCGCGATGCACGAAGAAGAAGGCAGCAAGCTCGGGCTGCACTATGTGTATCGCCGCATCGATCTGGAAGCATTGAAGCTCGACAGCGCCGCGCTGCCGGATCTGCTCACCGCCGCCGAACGCATGGGCTTTAACGGCCTGAACATCACGTATCCGTGCAAGCAGGCAGTGATTCCCCTGCTCGACGAACTCTCCGACGACGCCCGCGCACTCGGTGCGGTCAACACAGTGCTGTTCAAGGACGGCAAGCGCATCGGTCACAACACCGACTGGTCGGGCTTCGCGCGCGCATTCCAGCGCGGCTTGCCGGATGTGTCGCTGGAACGCGTGGTACAGCTCGGCGCGGGCGGCGCGGGTGCGGCGGTCGCGCATGCGGCGCTGAACATGGGTGCGCAATCGTTGACGCTGTTCGACGTGGACGCCGCGCGTGCCAGCTCGCTCGCCGACGAATTGCAGAAGCGCTTTCCGGCCGCCAAGGTCAGCGCGGGCACCTCGCTGGCCGAGTCGCTCGCCGCCGCCAACGGCCTGATTCACGCGACGCCGACCGGCATGGCAAAGCTGCCCGGCCTGCCGTTGCCGGTTGAATTGCTGCACCGCGATCTGTGGGTTGCGGACATTGTTTACTTCCCGATCCGCACCGCGTTGCTGCAGGCCGCCGAAGCGCTGGGTTGCCGCACGCTGAGCGGCGGCGGCATGGCGGTCTACCAGGCGGTCGATGCAATGCGTATCTTCACCGGCCTCGAGCCGGACGCCGAGCGCGTGTACACCCATTTCCAGTCGTTGCTGGGACGCTAGCCGGCAGCGAAAGCCGGAATACCAAGACTGAGCCATAGACTGAGGAGAAACCTACCCCATGCCGCAGCCGATTCAATCCACTCCCGCCGACGCCGCCTTGCAGAAGGGCGCCACGGTGAGCACTGCCCGTCGTTCGAAAGCGCGCTATCAGGTTCTTGCGCTGCTCGCGGTTGGCACGATGATCAATTATCTGGACCGCACGGTGCTCGGCATCGCCGCGCCGCAGTTGACCAAGGAACTCGGCATCAACGCCGCGCTGATGGGCCTGCTGTTCTCCGTCTTCTCGTGGAGCTATGTGGCCGCGCAGATTCCGGGCGGCCTGTTCCTCGACCGCTTTGGCAGCAAGCTGACCTATTTCCTGTCGATGACGTTCTGGTCGCTGTGCACGCTCGCCCAGGGGCTGGTGCACGGTATCGGCGCGCTGTTCGCGTTCCGGCTGGGGCTGGGCGTGTCGGAAGCGCCGTGCTTTCCGACCAATAGCCGCGTGGTCGCCACCTGGTTCCCGCAAAGCGAACGCGCGATGGCGACCGGCACGTACACGGTCGGCGAATATATCGGCCTCGCGTTTTTCAGCCCGTTCCTGTTCATGCTGATGGGCGCGTTCGGCTGGCGTTCGCTGTTCTACGTCGTGGGCGGCGTGGGTCTGGTGTTCGGTCTGATCTGGTGGAAGTTCTATCGCGAACCGGCCGATCATCCGACGGTGAATCAGGCCGAGCTGGACTACATCGAAGCGGGCGGTGGTCTGACGCAGCGCAAGAAGGACGCGGACGCTCCGGCTGTAAAAGCCAAAAGCGGCTTCGAATGGCGCACGATCGGCCGCCTGCTCAAGCATCGTCAGTTGAGCGGTATTTGCCTCGGCCAGTTCGCGGGCAACTCGACGCTGGTGTTCTTCCTCACCTGGTTCCCGACCTATCTCGCGACCGAACGTCATATGGCGTGGCTGAAGATCGGCTTCTTCGCGATCATGCCGTTCATCGCGGCGTCGATCGGTGTGATGTTCGGCGGCTTCTTCTCCGACTGGCTGCTGCGTCGCGGCAAGTCGCCGAACGTCGCGCGCAAGCTGCCGATCATCACCGGCCTGCTGCTCGCATCGACCATCATTCTCGCCAACTATGTCGAGAGCAACGTCGCGGTGATCGCGATTCTGTCGGTCGCGTTTTTCGCGCAGGGCATGGCCGCGCTGGGCTGGACGCTGGTGTCCGATATCGCGCCGCAAGGTCTGCTCGGCGTGACCGGCGGCATCTTCAACTTCGCGGCCAATGTGGCGGGCATCGTCACGCCGCTGGTGGTGGGCTTCATCGTCGCGGCGACCGGTTCGTTCGTCGGGGCGCTGGTGTTCATCGGCGCGGTCGCGATGATCGGCGCGCTGTCGTACATCTTTATCGTCGGCGATATCAAGCGGATCGTGCTGGTGGACTAACCGTCCGATTCACCTACGCAGAAAAAACGGGACGTGGCGCAAGCCACGTCCCGTTTTCATTTTCGTTTCAGCCGGATTTCAGCCTGAATTTAGCGCGGGTTCAACTTTCCTTGCGCACGAAACGCAGCACCGCATCGACGATCATCGCGCGATGCCGCGCCCGCAAGCGTGGATGCGAAGGATCGCGCCCGAACGCCGTGCCGAACGTATGGCGATTGCCGACACGGTGAAAGCACAACGAGCTGATCATCAGATGCAGGTCGATCGGGTCGAGGTCGTCGCGGAACTGTCCGGCTTCGATGCCGCGCCTGAGCAGGTCTTCAATCGTGTGAATCACGGTGACGTTGCGGCCTTTGAACGTCTTCACCTGCTCGACGTATTTCGCGCCGTGAATATTTTCGATCGTCACCAGACGCACGAAGTCGCGCTGGCGGTCGTGATAATCGAACGTGAATTCGACCAGCGCACGCATGCCTTCAATGGGATCGAGTTCGCTGACGTGCAGGTCCTGTTCGAGCGCACGAATGTCTCCGTAAACCTTTTCCAGCACCGCCTGATACAACCCTTCCTTGCTGCCGAAGTAGTAGTACAGCATGCGCTTGGTGGTGTTCGTGCGTTCCGCGATCGCGTCGACGCGCGCACCCGTCAGGCCCATCGCGGAGAACTCCTGCGTCGCGACATCGAGGATGTTGCGTTTCGTCTGTTCGGGGTCGTACTTGCGCCGGGCGTCGGGGCGCGGCGAGGTCTCCGACAGGATGCCGTTGGTATCAGGCTCGGCGGCCTTGCTTCCCTTTTTCATTGTGTATTCGAGCGGCATTGACGGCGCATTTTAGCACGCGCAAACCGGCCTCCGGCGTGGCTTTCGGCCATCAATGAGCCGGTTTTGGGCAGATCCGGCGGCGTATTGCGATAGCTCATACGATGGATCGCGCAGGCTGGCGACGCGCAGCGAATGCATCGCGCGTCTGCATGGTGGTGTAGGTGAGTTGCGCGGCGGCGAGACCGAGCGCGCCGTAGGCGGGCGTCAGGCCGAACGCGGCGAACGCGTCGGGCACCGGGCGTTCGCCTGCAATCGCGGCCGCCAGCAACTCGCCGGAGACGGTGGTCGGCGCCATGCCGTGTCCGCCGAAACCGACTGCGTACCAGACGCCGTCCGTGCTGCGGCCGATTTGCGGCATCTTGTGCCGCGCGTAGCTCATCAGGCCGCCCCATGCGTAGTCGATCCGCACGCCGCTCAATTGCGGATACACCTTCAGCAGATCCCGGCGCAGAAGGCGCGAGATGACCTCGGGCGAGCGCTCGCGTATCGAGATGCGGCCGCCCCACAGAATGCGCGTGTCGGGAAGCGGGCGGTAATAGTCGAACGCAAAGCGGGTGTCGTAGACGGCGGCGCGGGTGTCGATGGCGTCTTCGAGGCGATGGCCGAGCGGCTCGGTGGCGATCACGTAGGTGGCGATGGGTAGCACCGCGCGTTCGACCCGCGCGTAGACGTTGCGCGCGTAGCCGCCGCCCGCCATTACGACATGCCGCGCGTCGAGCGTGCCTTGCGGCGTGCTGACCTGGAAGGCGGCGCCGTCGCGCTTGAGCCGGATCACGGGCGAATGCTCGTGAAGGGTCACGCCCTGACCCGCAGCCGCATGCGCGACGCCAAGCACGTATTTGAGCGGATGAAAGTGGAACGCGTTGCGCTCGAACAGGCCGCCGTGATAGCGGCGCGTTTTCAATCGTGACGCGAGTTGTGCGGACGTAAGCGGCTCCCAGTCGACATCGAACGAATCGCGCATCAGGCGACGCTGGGTTTCCAGCCGCGCCGGTTCGTCGAACCAGTTGGCGAGGATCACACCGGCGTCGGTGGCATCGCAATCTATCCGGTAGCGGGCGATGCGCTTGCGCATCAGATCGACTGCGTCGGTGGTGAGCGCGTAGAGTTCGCGAGCGCGAGCCGGGCCGAGCGCTTTCAGCAGATCGGCGCAATCGAGGCTGTAGCCGCCAAACACGAAACCGCCGTTGCGCCCGGACGCGCCGAAACCAACCTGTTGGGCTTCGAGCACGACGACATCGGCGATACCGCGCTCGGCGAGTGCCAACGCCGTGGACAACCCCGCCAGTCCGCCGCCGATAATGCAGACATTCGCGCTGCGTTTGCCGGACAGCGGCGTGTAGCAGAACGGGCGCGAGACCGTGGCTTCGTAAAAGCTTTGCATGGGGCTAGGGTAGCGGGGATTTTGCGTTCGCGTCCAGAGGCCAGTTGAGCGCGAAGGCGAGGGCCGCCGTGGACGAACCGTCAGCGTTACCAGAAAGCATGACTCAAACAAAAAGCCGGCGCTCGCCAAAGCGAACACCGGCTTTTGTCATGTGCCGGGGACCGGCTCCAAACCGGCAACCGGGCCACGGCTGCGACCTCAAGACACCGGCAACAATTTCCCGCTGAACACCACCGGCCCGCTCGGCGCATTCGGATTCGGCGACCCGCCCGGCGCTTCGATCGACACCGCCAGCGCCGCATAACTCTCCGGCTTCTGCTGACCGGCGGGCACCTTGCCGCTCGCGCTGTCCGGCAACATGCCGAGCGCCACCGGATGCCCGCTCGCCGGAATCCCCCACAACTCCAACGCGCGGCCCGCAGGCACGTCGACCTTGCCCAGCGGATGCAGCGTCATCGTGGAGTGGGTTTCATCCCACGCGACCAGCATCACCGGATGCGAGTCCTGGTTGTTCAGCACGGCCACATGCGAGACAGCGGCCTCAGGCTGTTGCGCGACGGTCGGCGCGGCAGGCTGCGTCGTCGCGGACGGCAACAGCGAGCGCACGGCGACCACCACCGCGACCGCCGCCAGCGCGGTCACGCCGATCGCCCAGCCACGCCAGAACGCGAGGTTGTCGAACAGACTGCGCGACGGACGCGCCGGTGTCTCCACCACGGTACGCGGACGCGTGGCTTCACGTGCATTGGCGATGCCCAGACGCCGCTCGATCGCCTCCCACACGGCAGCGGGCGGCATGCGCGGCTCCGCGAGTTCGGCCATCGGCGAAATGCGCCGCTGCCATTCGTCGACGGCGCCGCGCACCGAGGTGTTCTGATCTGCATAAGTCTGGAAGCGCCGCCGCGCGCCACCGCGCAAGGTGCCGAGCACGTACTCGGCCGCCAGCAGATCGACAAGCTGAGGATAACGAGTCAGGTTCATCACTCGCCTCCCAGGCAGGTTTTAAGCTTGGCGAGGCCCCGTCTGATCCACGATTTGATGGTGCCGAGCGGCACCGTCAGCACTTCGGCGATCTCGCTATGGCTCTGATCGCGCAGATAAGCGAGAGCGACCGCCTGACGTTGGGCAGGCTCCAGTTGCTGCATGCAGCCCGCAAGCAAACGTGCCTGCAGACTGACCCCGGTCAGCGTTTCGGGATCCGGGTCGCTGGTTGCCACGAGATCGTCCAACGCATCGCTCCATTCTGTTTCCTGCGAGTTGACTCGCCGCAGGTGATCGAGAGCACGGTTTCGGACGATCGCGGACATCCACGTCATCGGCGCGGACAATGCGCGGCGATAGTCGCCCGCAAAGCGCCAGATATTGACGAAGCTGTCCTGCAACACTTCTTCTGCCCACTCGTGTCTGCTCAATATACGGAGGGCGAGGCCAAACAGTTTCGGGGCGGCGAGATCATATAACTCGCGCAATGCCACGGCATCTTCTTTGGCAATGCGTTCGAGCAGCTCGGCGAGGGTTTCCGGCGTCAGTTCTCGAGGATTGGCGGTCATGGAGAGAGGTAGGTTGAGCTTGCCGGCCTATGGTACTCAATTTCTCCGTCCGCTTATATGTGGTTTTTCCCGCCATTCGTGCATCTGTTTGACGAAGGCGCGCGTACATGGCGGCAGGGTCCAGGATTGCGGGTGCGCACGCTCGACGCAAAAAAGCGCGGCGGCGCATTGCCAGACCGGTGAACACGGGGTAGGTGTGCTGGGAGACCAGTCCTGTTGCACGAGCGCTGCACGAGCCGCCGGCAACGGAGCCACGCGATGCGGGACGGATAAAGCATCGCGGGCGAGCGGGCGTTGGGTCGGGAGGGCCGCCTGTTCCGTTTGAGGCCCGGACGCTGGCTGACAATGTCAGTCGACGTCCGGGTTGGAGCAGGTGGGCTTTCCCGAGCTTTGCAGTTGTTCCGGGCCTGCGCTTGTGCGTTTGAAACGGAGCGCAGCGGAGTTGGGCGGAGTGAGAAAGTCTGAAGCGTTGAAGTCAGCGCGTTATAGAAGAACGCGCTGCAAAATGCACGTTAGACCGACCCTCAACGTCCCCAGCGCAACACCAGCGGATCAAGCCGTCGCGCGACCTTCAGCAGCCCTTCACGCGTCGCCGGATGCATCGCCGGCAACGGATGACGCACCGCGTCCGAGCGGATCACGCCGCCTTCCTTCATCAACGCCTTGCACGACGCGAGGCCGCCCTGGCGGTTCTCGTAGTTGATCAGCGGCAACCACTGCTGATAATGCGCGGCGGCGGCTTCGGTATCGCCAGCAGCATAAGCATCGACAATCAGACGGATGCCGTCGGCATAACCGCCGCCCGTCATCGAACCGGTCGCGCCTGCGTCCAGATCGGCCATCAGCGTGATGGCTTCTTCGCCGTCCCACGGACCCACGATTGCATCGCCGCCGAGTTCGATCAACTCGCGCAGCTTGTTGGCTGCCTGCGGCGTTTCGATCTTGAAGTACGACACGTTGTCGATCTCGCGCGCCATGCGGGCGAGAAACGGCGCGGACAACGCAGTGCCGCTGACCGGCGCGTCCTGGATCATGATCGGAATTCTGATCGCGTCGGACACGGTGCGGTAAAACTCGAAAATCCCCTTTTCGCCGATGCGGATCGTCGCGCCGTGATACGGCGGCATGATCATCACCATCGCGGCGCCCGCGTCCTGGGCGGCGCGGCTGCGCTCGGCACACTGGTGCGAACTGAAATGCGTGGTCGTGACGATCACCGGCACGCGGCCCGCGACGTGGTCGAGCGCGAGGTGCATCAGCGTGTTGCGTTCGTCGTCGGACAGCGCGAATTGCTCGGAGAAGTTCGCCAGAATGCACAGGCCGTTCGAACCCGCATCGATCATGAAATCGATACAACGTTTCTGGCCTTCGAGGTCGAGATGACCGGCTTCGTCGAAGATGGTCGGAACGACCGGGAACACGCCGCGCAATGCAGCAGGGTGATTGGTTTGAGCCATGGTGGGTGTCGTTTTTGAAGAGGAATCGGACGGTTTCTGAATGTCTCCAGCGCCGACTATACGGCGGCGTGCACGGCAGGTATATTGAATTGTTTCCATCTTGTGATCGCTTTTTCGACTCACCCGGGTCGAAGCCGCCCGCACCCATGAAAGACACCCTCAACGTCCTGTTATCCCGCTTGAGGATGAAGCAATTGCAATTGCTGATCGCGCTCGACGACCTCAAATCGCTGCACAAGGCGGCCGGCGCGATGTCGATGACGCAATCGGCGGCCAGCAAGGCATTGCAGGAACTGGAGTCGATGCTCGACGCACCGCTTTTCGAGCGCTCGAAAACCGGCATGATCCCGAACCAGCTCGGCCATTGCGTGATTCGCTACGCGCGCCTGGTGGCGACCGATCTCACCGCGTTGTGCCAGGACGTCGCCGAAATCCGCTCGGGGCGCGGCGGGCGGCTCGCGGTCGGCGCGATCATGGGCGCGATTCCCGAGTGCGTGGTGCCGGCGCTGAACCGGCTGCATGCCGGGCAGCCCAATCTGTCAATCGAAGTGGTGGAGGACACCAGCGCGCGCATGTTGCCGCAACTCGACGACGGACGGCTCGACCTGGTGATCGGCCGCGCGGCGGTCGCGGCCGATCCGTCGAAATATCACTATCGTCCGCTGGGCGACGAGCCGTTGTCGGTGGTGGTGGGCTACGGTCATCCGCCGTGGCAGAAGAAAGAAGTGAAGCTGCGCGATCTGGCGGGGCATCGCTGGGTGATGTATCCGTCGCATATGCCGTTGCACGCGCTGCTCGAACGGGAGATGGATCTGGCCGGTCTCGACATGCCGGACAACCCGATTTCGACGGCATCCACGTTCGTGACGGTGGCGTTGTTGCAGAGCAGCGCCGACCTGGTGTCGTTACTGCCCACGGCCATCGCCGCCATGTTCGTTCGGCAGAAGATGTTGCGCGTGGTGCCGGTCAAACTGAAATCGCCGTCGCAGACATTCGGCGTGGTGACACGCAAGGGCGGCGTGCTGTCGCCACCGGCCGAGCAGTTCATCGAGTTGCTGAGGGAACAGGTGGTGTCGGCGCAGGGTGAAACGGTCTAGACCGACGCGCGGGAAAAGTGAAAAGTTTCAGCGCAGTGCGGGGTTCTCACGCACGCGAAAGACTTTCAATATCGCATGGCAAATTGCGCTTTGCCATAGGTTGAAATGAGGTGTTGTAGCCGCGACACTCTCGGGTAAATCCGGGCCAATTAGGACTTCGCGTTCCGCGCTAAACTGCTTTGAACGCGCGCCAGTTTCGAGAATATGGCGCCCGCTCGGGGGGAGCAGCCATGAATCGGCCATTGGTTCGGTTACCGCTTCGCGCAACGGTCGCAGCGCCGGTTCGCAAGTGGCTCAAATGGGGGCTGGCGGCAGCGTTATTGCTCGCGCTGGCGTGGATCGCCCGGCTGGTTCAGGTGGAGATAGAAACCTCCCGGCTGCAGGCGCGCTATCTCTCCGAATTGACCCGCGACGTGGGGTTCTCCGTCGAGCCCGGGGCCAGCCACACGATCTATTTTCCTCCTGCAGACAAAGGCCCTTACGATAGCCGCCTGGGCTACGCGTTGCTGCCGTCCATCCAGCAACGCTTATTGGAACGCGGGTTTGAAATCAGCTCGCAGGCACGTGATTCCGAACGGATGCTTTCGCTTGCGAGCAATGGTTTGTTTTTGCCGTACGGGGAAAAAGATCAGGCTGGCTTGCAACTGTTCGACGGCACCGACGCGCAGCTTTTCAGCGCGCAGTTTCCAGGCCGTGCATATGGCAACTTCGATGCGATTCCGCCGCTCGTCGTGAACTCGCTGCTGTTTATCGAAGACCGCTATCTGCTCGATCCGTCGCAACCGAACCGTAATCCCGCTATCGACTGGGGGCGCTTTAGCCGCGCGCTGGTCGATCAGGGCGTGCGTGTGTTCAACCGTCATCAATCGACACCGGGCGGCAGCACGCTCGCCACGCAAATCGAAAAATTCCGCCACTCGGCAGGCGGCCGTACTGCAACGCCGCCCGAGAAATTGCGGCAAATTGCGTCCGCTTCGTTGCGCGCATATATGAACGGCCCGCAGACGATGGCCGCGCGTCAGCAGATCGTCGTCCATTATCTGAACTCGGTGCCGCTCGCGGCGCAGCCGGGAATCGGCGAGATCAACGGAATCGGCGACGGTCTCGCCGCGTGGTACGGACGCGATTTCCGCGACGTGAACCGTATTCTGGAAGCGCCGTCGACCGGAGCGAATCTCGCGGAGCAGGGCGTCGCGTTTCGTCAGGTACTGTCGCTGATGATCGCGCAACGCGCGCCGTCGTATTTCCTGCAACATAGCTATGCCGAACTCGAACGGCGCACCGATAGTTATCTGCGGTTACTTGCTAGCGGCGGTGTTATTTCGATTCCGTTGCGTGATGCCGCGCTGGCGGCACAGGTCGAATTGCATCGCACGCCGGCCAGAACGCAGAGTGTCGATTCGTTCGTGTCGCGCAAGGCCGTGACGTCGATGCGCTCGCATCTGCTGGCGGCCCTCGGCCTGCGCAGTTTCTATGAACTCGACCGGCTCGATCTGCAGGCAAAAGGCACGTTGAATAACGCGGTACAGCAGGCGGTCAGCGAAAGACTCGCCGCAGCCGCCACGCGTGACGGAGCAAAAGCGGCGGGCCTCGTCGGCTTCGAAATGCTGCGTCCTTCAGATGACCCGTCGAGAATCGCCTACAGCTTCACGCTGTTCGAAAGACGTGGTGGCGCGAATCTCGTGCGCGTGCAAACGGATAGCGTGAACCAGCCGTTCGACATCAATTCCGGCGCGCGTCTGAATCTCGGCTCGACGGCGAAACTGCGTACCGTTGTCACGTATTTGCAGATTGTCTCCGACCTGCATGCGCGTTATGCCCCGCTGAGCATAGCGGAACTGAAAGCCGTCAAACCCGATCCGAACGATCAGTTGACGCATTGGGCGCTCGACTATCTGGCCCATACATCCGACCATTCGCTGCAATCGATGCTCAACGCAGCGGTGGAACGCAAATATTCGGCGAGCCCTGGCGAGACTTTCTATACAGGCGGCGGCGCGCAAACCTTCACCAACTTCGAATCCGACGACAACAGTCAGATCCTGACCGTCCATCGCGCATTCCAGCATTCGGTGAATCTGGTGTTCGTGCGCCTGATGCGCGATATCGTCCACTATGAAATGGTGCAGACCACGGGGCCTTCATCGCAATGGCTCGGCGACCCGGCCATCCGCAAGATGTATCTGACGCAGTTCGCCGATCAGGAAAGCCGCGTGTACATGAACCGCTTCTACACGAAGTATCACGGCAAGACGCGCGAACAGGCGCTGGCGTTGTTGCTGCTCGGTGTGCGCAAATCGCCGCCGAAAGTAGCGACCGTCTTGCGCAGCGTTGCACCTGACGAATCGAATGCATGGTTCAACGCCAGGATGCGCGAATCGTTGAAGAACACCCCAGCTGCATCGATTCTCGACGATGAAGACCTCGCGAATCTGTACACCAAATATTCGGTCGACCGCTTCAATCTGAACGACCGCGGCTATATTTCAAGTGTGCATCCGCTGGAGTTGTGGGCGCTCAATTACCTGCGCGAACATCCGGACGCCACCCTCAAAGAGATTCAGACCGCGAGCCGCGACGTGCGTCTGTCGACCTATTCGTGGTTGTTCAAGACGCGCTATCACGCAACACAGGATCGCCGCATCAAACGGATGGTCGAGTTGCGCGCGTATGACGCAATCGGCAAATCGTGGCAGGCGCTCGGTTATCCGTTCGCGACGCTCACGCCTTCGTATGCGGCGGCAATCGGCGCTTCGGGCGACCGGCCTGCGGCGCTCGCTCAACTGATCGGCGTGATTGCGAACGACGGCAACAAGGTGCCGACCGAGAGCCTCACCGAACTCGAATTCGCCAAAGACACGCCGTACGAAACGCACTTCAAACGCGCAGCCGTCGCGCCGGAGCAGCAGTTGTCGCCGGAAATCGCGGGGGTGGTGAAGGTGCTGTTGCGCGATGTCGTCGCGGGCGGAACAGCGAAACGGCTCGCGCAAGGCATGACGTTCCCGAATGGTCAGACGCTTGAGGTGTACGGCAAAACCGGCACCGGCGATCAGCGCTTCAACGTATTTGCCAAAGGCGCGCGGCTGATCGAGTCGCGCAAGGTGAATCGCAGCGCCACGTTTGTGTTTGCGATGGGCGACCGCTTTTACGGCACGTTGACTGCGTGGGTGCACGAACCGTATGCATCGCATTACGAGTTCACGAGTGCGCTGTCGGTGCAATTGCTGAAGTCGATGGCGCCGGCGTTGCAGCCGCTACTCGACGAGCCGTCGGTTAAAACCGCGTCGGTGACGAAGGTGGCGGCGAAGTGAGTGTTTCTGTTTTCGGGCCCGGGTCACGCCTTATGTGGAAACCGGCGAACTCAATAATCGCTATCCGTCGCAGGCTTTAAAAACAATTCATGCACCGGTGCGAAATGCGCATAGAGCGGCAGAATCGCGCCGCCCATCGCGCGGGCGTCGGCGCCGATGGTGCCTTCCAGAAGCTGCGGACGCACCATCCCTTCCCATTCGAAACGGTCGAGCACGCGCTCGGTGCGTCGAATGATTTCTCTGACTAATTGACGGTCGAGTTCACCGTCGATCACGACCGCTTCGAGGTCTAGCAGCGCGGCCGCGTTGGTCAGCGCGTTGGCGATGGCGGGGCACGCACTGTCGAGCCATTGCTCCGTCTGCCGCCAGAGTTCGGGCGATAACGCGCGATGATCGTGCGCAGCGGCGGCAGGCGCACCCGCATCGCTCAACAGCTGTTCGAGCACGAAGCCGGACGCCGCGTGCAATAACTGTCGCGCGGGTTTGCGAGCGGTGCCGTCGCGCAGCGGAATCGAACCCACTGCGCCGGCGTTATCGTGGGGTCCTCCGTGCAAGCGACCGTCGATAACCAATCCGCCGCCAATGAACGTGCCGACGAACAGATACAGAAAATTGTGGATGCCGCGCCCCTGGCCCATCACGAGTTCGGCCGCGCAGGCGGCCGTGGTGTCTTTCGCGAATTCGACCGGCAGGCCGGTCATCGTCGCGATACGGGTGCGCAAATCGATCTCGTTCCACGCTTCGAGTGCGTCGGGCGGCGCGCCGAGAAAGTCGCGCCAGCCGCCGAGCCACAACGGCGCAGCGACGCCTACGCCGACCACCTTGGCCGCCTTGTCGCCAAGGGCCTGATTCACGCGCGCGAGTTTGCCTTCGAGCGCGGGGAACAGCGTGCGCGGATCGGGATACGCATACTCGAATACATCGCGGCACACGACACGGCCCGCGAAATCCATCGCCAGTACGTCGAGACTGCGGCGTCCGACCTTGATGCCGATGGTGTAAGCGCCGTCCGCGCGCAACGCGATCGGCACCGACGGCTGGCCGATTTTGCCGCGCACGCGCGCATGCTTTTCGAGCAGGCCGTCGTCGATCAGACGGTCGGCGATCATCGACACCGTCTGCATCGACAGACGCGTGAGGCGGCTCACGTCGGCCTTCGGTAGCGGACCATGCAGGCGGATCGCCTGCAATACGATGCGCTCGTTGAACTGCCTCATGCCGACCTGGTTCGAGCCGACCGTGCGTTTGAGGGGCGAGCGGGTGCCGGTGGTGTCCATGGTGGCGGCCCGCTCAGAAAGAGGCTGTCGTCATGCAATCGCCTTGACGTCCGCCTCTTTTGCGCCGGTCATGATCGCGACCGCTTCGGACATGTGCACGTCTTTCGTATTGACGAGTGCCGCGCGCCGGCCCAGCCGTTGAATATGAATGCGGTCGGCGACTTCGAATACGTGCGGCATGTTATGACTGATCAGAATGACCGGCAGCCCACGCTCGCGTACCCGGCGGATCAGTTCGAGCACCATGTTGCCTTCCTTCACGCCGAGTGCGGCGGTGGGTTCGTCGAGAATCACCACGTGCCGCGCGAACGCCGCACTGCGTGCAACCGCGACCCCCTGGCGTTGACCGCCGGACAATGTTTCGACCGCCTGCCGCATCGAACGGATGCCTATTTGCAGGTCTTTCATGTGCGCGGTCGCTTCGTCGAGCATGCGGCGTTTGTCGATCATCTTGAAGATCGAACCGCGCCAGCCTGGTTTGACCAACTCGCGCGCAAGGAACAGATTTTCGGCGATGCTCATCGCGGGCGCGACTGCGAGTTCCTGGTACACGGTCTCGATACCTTGTGCGCGCGCGTCGAGCGGACTGCGGAATTTGACCGGCTTGCCGTCGAGCAGAATCTCTCCTTCGTCCGGCACCGTCGCGCCGGAAAGTGCCTTGATCAACGACGATTTTCCCGCGCCGTTGTCGCCGATCACCGCGAGAATTTCGCCGGGCAGCACTTCGAAATCGCAACCGTCGAGCGCGGTCACATTGCCATAACGTTTGATCAATCCGCGCGCCTGCAGAACGGGCATGGCGGCGGGCATCGTGGGAGAAGCGGAAGTGGGTGTCGACATGATGCGCTCCTGTAGATGCTCAACCGCGACGATGAGAAAGTTTGTCGGCTGCGACGGCGAGAATCACGAGCATGCCGGTAATCAACACCTGGTAGACCGACGAAACGCCGATCAACGTCAGGCCATTGCGAAACACGCCGACAATCAACGCGCCGAGCAAGGTGCCGACAATCGATCCGCGTCCGCCGAACAGACTCGTGCCGCCGAGTACGACCGCAGTAATGCTGTCGAGATTTTCGGTTTGCCCCGCCTGCGGATCGCCGACGCCCGTGCGCGACACCGACAGCAACGCGGCAATGCCGTAAATCGCACCGGCCAGCGAATACACGGTGAGCAGGATCTTCTGCGATGAGAGGCCCATCAGGCGCGCGGCCTCCGCGTTATTGCCGAGCGCGTACAGGTGCCGGCCGGGTACCGTGTCGCGCAAAACGAACCACGTGGCGAGATACATCAGCAGCGTGAGGACGGTGCCGTAGGTGACATCTGCGGGACCGAGCTTGAAGGTATTGCCGAAGAACATGATCGCGTCCGGCAGATTGGACACGCTCTCCGCATTCGAGTAAATCTGCGTGAGCGCGAAGGCGATATTCAGCGTACCCAACGTGACGATGAATGCAGGCAGTTTGATTCGCGTGATCAGCACGCCGTTCAGCGCGCCGAACAATGTACTCGCCGCGATGCCGCACAGAATCGCGAGAATTGGCGGCACGCCTAGCGTGACCGCAAATTTGGTCATGATGATCGAGCCGAACGCCATCACCATTCCGCATGACAGATCGATGCCGCCGGTCAGCACGATCAGCGTCTGACCGATAGCGATGACCGCGACCACCATGGTCTGTTGGAGGATCAGCGAGAGATTCTGGAACGACAGGAACCGGCTGCTCTGGGAGATGAAGAAGCCGCAGGCCAGCACCAGGGCGATCAGCGGACCGACCTCGGCAAGCGACGGCAGACGATCGGTGAAGGTGCGCGAGTGACCGGCGGGCGCGGAAGGAGTCGACATGATGGATGTCCTCGAAACTCGATACATGAGCGTGGCCCCGGAGTGGCGGCTCACGCGGCAAATCAGTCGGCGGCCCGCGATGACGGGCCGCGATGTGAAGCGATGCGCGCTACAGCGTTACTTGTTGCCCCAGCAGTTGTCGAGGCCGAACTTCGTGTCCTTGCTGTCGATGCCGGACATCGGCTTGTCGGTAATCAGCGTGACGCCCGTGTCCTGATAGCCGGAAACCTTCTTGCCGGTTTTCGCGTAGTCGACACCGGCGGTTACGCCGAGCGCCGCCATCTTCAACGGATACTGCTGCGAGGTTGCTGCTATCGCGCCGGCCTTTACATTGCGCACGCCTTCACAGCCGCCGTCGATCGACACGATCATCACGCTCTTGTCCTTGCCCGCCGCTTTCAACGCGCGATACGCGCCCGCAGCAGCCGGTTCGTTGATCGTGTAGACCACGTTGATATCCGGCGACTTCTGCAGGCAGTTTTCCATTGCCGTTTGACCCTTCGCCTGGTCGCCGCGCGTGTCCTGGCTGCACACGATGGACGCGTCGCCTTCCTTCACGCCGAAGCCTTCCAGAAAACCGTTATGACGCAACACGCCGACCGACACGCCCGGCGCGAGATCGAGCGTGGCGATCTTCGCGGGCTTGCCGTTCAGCGCGGCCTTCGCGTATTTGCCGATCAGCACGCCGGCCTTGAAATTGTCGGTGGCGAAGAGGGCGTCGGTGGCGTCTTGCGGATCGGTTGGCGTATCGAGCGCGACCACCATCACGCCAGCCGCGCGTGCCTTCTTGATGCTCGGCACGATCGCCTTGGTGTCGCTCGGCGTGATCAGAATCGCTTTCGCACCCGCCGTCATCATGTTTTCGATCGCGGTGACCTGACTCGCGTTGTCACCGTCGAATTTGCCGGCGGCCGTGAGCAGTTTCGCGCCGTTTTTCGATGCAGCGGCTTCGGCGCCCTGTTTCATCTTCACGAAGAACGGGTTGGTGTCGGTCTTGGTGATGAGGCCGACGACCGGCTGGTCGGCCGCCTGGCTCGCGCCTGCACACCACACGGCCGATGCCGCTACGCACATCGACACGACTTTCCTGGCGACGGGATGCCTGCGGGAATTCAGATTCATGGGACGCTCCTCCAATTATTGGCAACGACGGTGTACTGCGGACAGTTGCGGGCGCGAACGCTGCGCGCGGGCAGTTTGAGTTCAGGGTTTTGCGCCGTGACCTGCTTGGACTAAATCACGACGATGGATTTAGTACAGCAGGCGCGTTGTCCAGAGTCAATGCAAACCTTTCGCCGCAATGCGGCGTAAGTTGCTTTGGTATTTCGGGGAGAAGCCGACGAATGGGCGGTCTATAGACTTGGTGCGTTGCGAGAGACGCGCTGCGCTTTTACGGGTAACTCCTGGTTAGCCGAATGGGGAAGTGGCTGACTGGCGGGGCAGGTTGGCTTTGTCCGCCACAGTAAATGCCGAATTAAATCGGTGCCAACCGACGGGCATTATTTCGCCGGAACAGGATCGTCTGACATGCATTGATTCGGAAAGTAAATTTTATTCGTGCCATTTAAATCAATTGATTTGTGTCGGCCAGGTTAATGTAATTAAATGCCGCGTACATTTAAATATTAATTAGACCTCTGTCAAGTCTGACAGCTATCGGCTGCACGTCGGAAAAATGATACTTGAAGCGAAATGTGTCGGAGCGTCTACGAATATCGGGAAATTAACGGTCGTAAATTGAATTCCATTCAGCGTATTGAAATGTGCTGCGGTAAGCATGTGGGCGTAAATAATTAAAAAATCCGCACATATGTATTTGCTCGAATCCACTATAAAAATACCCAATTCATTACACACCGGAGAAATCGCCACTCCGGTCGCGACAAAACCCATATCCAATTTTAATGAATTGGTTTTGTCGCGGAAAAAATGGCGTTTTTATTGCCGGCGCGAGCCTTGGACAGGCGGGCGAATTCAATCACTTCAGGAGGTTTTGATGTCTTCGACGAATTGGAATAACGGACAATTGATCACGCTCTCCCCGGGCGATACCGCGACTTGCCAGCAACTGAACTCGAATCAACTATACGGGCTGATTTTCTATAACAGCGCAGGCAATGACGCCGGGGCCAACATCTCCGTGGTCTGGAGCCAGTCGCAGCCGCCGGCCACGATCCACGTGCCGGGAACAACCGGCAATCAGGGTCTGGCATCGGTGCTGTTCGTGAACGGCTCCGACACGACGACGGTGTCGGCGGCCATGCTGCAGAACCAGCCCGGCGCACAGGTGCAAACCTACATCGCCAGCGTCAAGTTGCCGACGGACACGAACGGCATCAACAACCAGTCGTTGCCCGCCGACGGTCAACCGCACTCGTTCAACAAGTTCACCCGCTATTACACGGTGCCTGCATCCCATTGGTATCAGGCGCAGATTCAAAGCAACATCAACCAGTTCATCACGATCCAGTTCGCGGAGCAGTCGGCGAAGGTCCTCGTCGTCAACTCGCTGGTCGACCCCGGTACGCAGATCCAGTCAGTGGGCCGCGCGAGCAGCCAGGTGACGCAGACGGTCGTTCAATACCAGACGGCTTCGTGGTCGCTGCAAGGCAATGGTCAGCAGATCGTGATCGTCAATGCCGATAGCGTTCAGAACTCGCAGAACGCCACCATCTCGCTGCAATCGCTAAGCGCGTTGTATTCCTGATCCACAGGAAGCGGGTTGCGTCCGGCAGGTGAGGATGCAACTCGCTGCGCTCAGGCGACGGCTTGACTCTCCGCGCAAAAACTTTCGAACCCCTGCGAAATTCCTGAAACCCGTTAAAGCATCGGGTTTATCACTCCAGCAGATAACCGTATCGGATTTGCTTCGTTGTCGGCGCGCGCGCGCACCGGTAAATTCGTCTGACTGCGCCACTTACGGCGTCCTCAGAACAGACTAGACGAAGAGTTTCCTGTGACGACTGCCTTTGCTCCTGCTGCCACCCGCCACGTCGACGAGACGATCGAAAACCAACCCATCGAGATTCGCGCATTCGACGGCCCCGTCGGCGCGGAAGTATTCGGACTCGACCTCGGCAAGCCGCTGAACCAGAGCGATTTCGCGCGCATTCATCGCGCGCATCTCGATCATCACGTACTTGTGTTTCGCGATCAGCGCATCACACCCGATCAGCAGATCGAATTCAGCCGACGCTTCGGCGCGTTGCAAATTCATGTGTTGCATCAATTCCAGTTGCCGGGCCATCACGAGATTCTGGTGGTGTCGAACGTGGTTGAAAACGGCAAGCCGATCGGCCTCGGCGATGCCGGTCATTTCTGGCACTCCGATCTGTCGTACAAGGAAAAGCCGAGCCTCGGCTCGTTGCTGCATGCGCAGGAGTTGCCTGCCGAAGGCGGCGACACGCTGTTCGCAAACATGCATCTCGCGTGGGACACGTTGCCCGCGCATTTGCGCAGCGCGGTAGAAGGGCGCTCGGCTGAGCATTGGTATCTCGCGAAGTACGAGGAATTGCAAAAGCGCAGCCCGTGGCGGCCGAATCTGTCGGCGGAACAGATCGCGCAAGTCAAACCGGTGGTGCAGCCGATTGTGCGCACCCATCCCGAAACAGGACGTAAAGCGTTGTTCGTCAGCGAGCACTTCACCACGCGCATCATCGACCTGCCTGAAGACGAAAGCCGCGCTCTGCTCGAGGAAATCTTCGCGCATAGCGTGCGGCCCGAGCATCTCTACCGGCATCAATGGCAGGAACACGACATGGTGTTCTGGGACAACCGTTCGCTGATGCATCTCGCAGCGGGTACGCCCGATCATCTGCGCCGCAAGCTCTATCGCACGACGATTGAAGGCGACGCGCCGTTTTGACGGCGACGTCTCCCCTCTTTAGCCACGCCCGCCACGCCACATGTTGACCGGAGTTCCGATGCTTGCCAGGTTTCATCCGACCGCCGTACGGTCGTCTTTTGCCCGCCGATTCACCGCGACGTTGCTGACTTTATCGACGGGCGTGGCCGGCTTCTGCGCAGCCGCACCTGCGCATGCCGAAGGGCAGATCCGCATTGCCGAACAGTTCGGGGTGGTCTATCTGCTGCTGAACGTTGCGCGTGACCAGCAATTCGTCGAGAAAGAAGGGCGTAAGCAGGGGCTCGATATCAAGGTCGACTGGGTGAAGCTTTCTGGCGGCGCTGCGGTGAACGACGCGTTGCTCTCGGGTGCCGTGGATATTGCGGGCGCGGGCGTCGGCCCGCTGCTGACGATCTGGGATCGCACGCATGGTCATCAGAATGTGAAGGGCGTTGCGTCGCTCGGCAATCTGCCGTATTACCTCGTCAGCAACGATCCGAATGTGAAGACCATCGCGGACTTCAACGAAAAAGACCGTATCGCAGTGCCGGCCGTGAATGTCTCGGTGCAATCGCGCGTGCTGCAATATGCAGCCGCGAAACGTTGGGGTGACAAGGACTACAACCGTCTCGACAAGTACACGCAGGCATTGCCGCATCCCGACGCGGCTGCCGCGATCATCGCGGGCGGCACTGAAATTACCGGACATTTTGGTAATCCGCCGTTCCAGGAACAGGAACTGGCGGGCAATCCGAAAGCGCATATCGTGCTGAATTCGTACGACGTGCTGGGCGGCCCGAGTTCGGCCACCGTGCTGTACGCGACCGAAAAATTCCGCGACAACAATCCGAAAACCTATCGCGCGTTTGTCGATGCATTGGCCGATGCTGCGCGTTTCGTGACGGCGAATCCCGATGCCGCCGCCGACATTTATATCCGCACGAATCAGTCGAAGATCGACCGCGCGTTGTTGCTGAAGGTCATCAGGAATCCGCAGGTGCAATTCAAGGTCGCGCCGCAGAATACGTTTGGGCTGGCGCAGTTCATGTACCGCGTCGGCGCGATAAAGAACGAGCCGAAGTCGTGGAAAGACTATTTCTTCGACGACCCGGCGACGGCGGCAGGGAGTTGAGCATGACTCTTCCGGTCAATAATTTAGCCGTGTTTTTATCGACTCGCGGAGTCGATCTGGTCCGCTTGCAAGGAGTGATCTGATGGTGGCCAATCCAACGCTGCTGTTTCCTGACCGCATCGAACAATCGAGTACCGCAACCAGCGAAAAATTGCTCGCGGTCGAAAACGTCAACCTCGAATACCGCACGCGCGAGCGGATCGTTCGCGCGACTCATGACGTGAGTTTCGATGTCTATGGCGGCGATCGTTTCGTGTTGCTCGGACCGTCCGGTTGCGGCAAATCCACCTTGCTCAAGGCGGTAGCCGGATTTATCCAGCCCACGTCAGGCACTATTTCGCTCGATGGACAAACTGTGCGCGGCCCAGGCGCCGATCGCATCGTCGTGTTCCAGGAGTTCGATCAGTTGCCGCCGTGGAAGACGGTGTTGCAGAACGTCGCGTTTCCGCTGCGTGTGGCAAAGAAGTTGTCGCGAGCGGAAGCGAATGAGCGTGCGCTGCATTATCTGGAGAAGGTCGGCCTGGCTTCGTTCGCGAATGCTTATCCGCATACGTTGTCAGGCGGCATGAAGCAACGCGTGGCGATTGCGCGCGCACTTGCAATGCAACCGCGCGTGCTGCTGATGGACGAACCGTTCGCCGCGCTCGACGCGCTGACACGCCGCAAGATGCAGGAGGAGTTGCTGCGTCTGTGGGAAGAAGTGAATTTCACGCTTCTGTTCGTTACGCATTCGATCGAGGAGGCGCTGGTGGTCGGCAACCGGATTCTGTTGTTGTCGCCGCATCCGGGGCGCGTGCGTGCCGAACTCAACAGCCATCAGTATTCGCAGGACAGCTTCGGGCGCAGCGATTTCCAGCGCAGCGTCGCGCGCATTAATCACCTGTTGTTCGAACAGACGGAGACCGCTGAATGAGCTCGCCCGCCACCTTGTTACCGCCGGTTCGCGACGAGTACGAACGTCCACTCGAACCGCTCGGCGAACTCGTTCTCGAAGCGCCGTTGCCGCTCGGCAAGCGGCTCTTTGCGCAAAGCTGGCTGCGCAAGACGCTGATCGCGCTGGTGTTGATCGCTGGCTGGGAAATCGCTGCGCGCGCGGTCGATAACGACTTGCTGCTGCCGACCTTCGGCGCGACCTTTTCGGCGTTCGTGCAGGGCATCTGGTCGGGGGAATTGCTGCAGAAAACTGCGGTGTCGATGTCGGTACTGCTGCGGGGTTATCTGCTGGGCGCGGCGCTCGCGTTCGTGCTGACTTCGCTTGCCGTATCGACGCGCATTGGCCGTGATTTTCTGTCGATGCTGACCGCGATGTTCAACCCGTTGCCGTCGATTGCGTTGTTGCCGCTCGCGTTGTTGTGGTTCGGACTCGGCACCGGCAGCCTGCTGTTCGTGCTGGTGCATTCGGTGTTGTGGCCGCTCGCGCTCAACACGTATTCCGGTTTTCAGTCGGTTCCTGCAACGCTGCGCATGACCGGACGCAACTATGGATTGACCGGTATGCGTCACGTGCTGCTGATTCTGGTGCCGGCCGCATTGCCGTCGATTCTGGCCGGTCTGCGGGTGGGTTGGGCATTTGCATGGCGCACGCTGATCGCCGCCGAACTCGTATTCGGCGCGAGTTCGGGGAGTGGTGGCCTTGGCTGGTACATCTTCCAGAATCGCAACGAGCTGTATACGGATCGCGTTTTTGCGGGACTGGCGGCGGTGATCGTGATCGGTCTGCTGATCGAACATCTCGTGTTCGATACGCTCGAACGCGTTACGGTACGTCGTTGGGGCGTACAACAGTAATCGCCTGAAACGCGAAGCTATCAACGTAAAGCGGACGCATCGGGCGTCCGCTTTACATTACGTACCACGACAATCACCCACGCGGCGACAGCCTTTGCCGTTTCGTTTCAAGCTGCGTGACGACACGTTGCAACGTTCTTTCAGCTGGGCCCAAAGCCCCGACAAACTTGCAACCGATCACAAACCGCTGGTCGCCTTTCGGCGTCGTCACGCGACGCGGCGCGACGATTTCCAGATCGAGTTGCAGTGTCCCGAAACTGCCCAGTTGCAGCGATACGTCGCGCAACACCGTGCCGCTTTCAAGCGAGCCGAAGTGCGTATCCGCAGTCTTCAACGCCACGCCGCCCAGCGACAGATCCTGCAATTCCAGACGGAACGAGCCGCCGCTTTCATACGGACCGCTCGCGATATACGGATCGAGCAGCGGCGTCTGCACGCGGAAAAACTCGCGGCGCTGAACGTAGTAAAGCAGCGCCGGAAAGGGCGCCTCGAAAGCGGGCAATCCTTCGAACGTTACGGCCGTTGCGCCGAGCGTCGTGAACTCGGTCCGAATACCGCCGGGCACGCTGCGGAACGACAACTCGCGGGCCGCAGGAATCGCCGCATTATCGTCGGCGACGCTGCCTGCATCGAAGATAAAACGCGCGTTGCGGGAATCGACGTCGAGCACTTGCGTGACGATCTGCCGGCCGTCGAATTCCACCGTCACGAAGTCCTGTCCCGACACCAGATTGCGCAGGCAGACAGCGATTTGCAACGGGTGGCGCTGCGCGAAATTCGCGTCGGCGTCGTGGGCGGCATCGGCGGTATGGGCGGCTTCGGCATCCAGCAGGAGAGCGGCGGTCATTTTGGTATCCATGCGCGTGGTGGCCGTGATCTGGCCGGTTAGCGAGTGCGGGCGGCGGGTAAAGCGCGCCGGCGCCCGGTCTTTTGCATGGGTTAATGCAGAGACCGTGCCAACTGCATGGAGAGCCGCGCCGAAGCGGCATACAGGCCGCGCAAACGCGTTGGAACGGGCGTTTGCGGGTGACGGACATCAAGACGCGCACGGCAGGCGGGGAGGCGAACGGCGGCTCGCTACGTAACGTCCGCGAGGCTGTTACGGACACATCACCGCGAACGCGGAACACCGGTGGACGCACGCACGACGAGTTCGGGCGGCGACGAAATCCGCATCGGCACGCAGGCCGTTTCCTGGCCTGCGGTTTTTCCCGCCTGCCCGTACGACGACTCGATCAACTCGCGCAACAGCGACACTGCGAGCCCCGCGACTTCGACGGTCGGCACGGCCACCGTCGTCAACGCGGGCCGCGATTCGCGTGCGAGTTGAATATCGGTAATGCCGATCACGGAGAGGTCCCCCGGCACGTTCAGGCCAAGGTCGGCGGCAGCGTGCATTGCACCAAGCGCCGGCAAGTCGTTGGTCGCGAAAATCGCGGTGATTTTCGGGTCGGCTTCGAGCAAGGCGCGCGTCGCGTCGTAGCCGCCCTGGATTGTATCGAGTGCGTGTTTCACGCGGTTTTTCGGCGCATCCGCCGCCCGCAACGCGCTGACGAAACCCTCGTAACGGGCCGCGTGAATGCCCGACGCCTTGCTGCCGACAATCGCGCCGATCCGACGATGCCCAAGCTCCAGCAAATGCGTGGCGGCCAACTCGCCCGCCAGCCTGAAATCGACCGCGACGCAGGGCAGGCCAGGCGGTTCGTGAGGCCGCTCCCACATGCACAACACCACCGGCGTGCCGCGCGCTTCGGTCGTGTGGAGGTCGGCGAAATCGAGGTTCGCGTTCGTCACCAGCACGCCTTCCGACAGCGTGCCGGCGATCTGGTCGAGATAGGCGCGGCCCGTGTGCGGATCTTCGTTCGTATTGCAGATGATCACGAAGTGACCGCTGGTGCGCGCCGCGCGTTCGACGGCCAGCGCGAACTCCGGATAGAACGGATTGGCGATGCTCGACACCATCAGCGCGAGGGTCGGCGCGCGGCCCTCGGCGAGCGCGCGGGCCGCGAGGTGAGGGCGGTAGCCGAGCGCCTCGACGGCTTCCAGAACGCGTTGCCGGGTCGTCTCGCCAACCCGGCCGCGATTGCGCAGCACGTTGGACACGGTAGCGGGCGTAACCCCGGCGTGACGCGCGACTTCGGTGAGTGTGGGCATGTTGTCTCAATATTTGGGATGTTGGCCCGACATTTGCGTCGTGGCTCAAGGCGCGGCACCATCTGTCGACCAGACAAAAACGATATCGGAGACAAGGCAGGCCTGACGATCCCAAGCGATCGATTTTTTTGGCCTGTCTGATTAAGCGCTTAATCTCCGACTTCGAAATGATTAAATCACGGAGTCGATGCAATGGCGAGCATTTCGTTAAGAGGCGTGCAGAAGGCATATGGCGACGGCGCGCTGGTGATCCGCAACGTCGATCTCGAGATCGCGGAGAACGAATTCTGCGTGTTCCTCGGGCCGTCGGGCTGCGGCAAATCCACGTTGCTGCGGATGATCGCGGGCCTCGAAGACGTCACCGACGGCGACCTGTCGATCGGCGGCAAGCTCGTCAACGACGTGGCCGCTGCGCAGCGCGGCGTGGCGATGGTGTTCCAGAGCTACGCGCTGTTTCCGCACATGACCGTGTTCGAGAACATGGCGTTCGGGCTGAAGCTCGCTAAAACCCCCAAGGACGAAATCGACCGTAAGGTGCGGGAAGCCGCGCGCATTCTGCAACTGGAAGCGCTGCTCGACCGCAAGCCGAAGGCGCTCTCGGGCGGCCAGCGTCAGCGGGTCGCGATTGGCCGCGCGATCGTGCGCGAGCCCGGCGTGTTCCTGTTCGACGAACCGCTGTCCAATCTCGACGCGACGCTGCGCGGTCAGACCCGCGTCGAAATCGCGCGTCTGCACAAGCAGTTCTCGAAGGCGAGCGTGGTCTACGTGACGCACGACCAGATCGAGGCGATGACGCTCGCCGACAAGATCGTGCTGCTGCACGCGGGCAAGGACACCGAGCGTTACGGCAGCATCGCGCAGATCGGCGCGCCGCTGGAGTTGTATCACCGTCCGAAGAGCCGGTTCGTGGCGGGCTTTATCGGCTCGCCGCGCATGAACTTCCTGCCGGGCCGCATTGCATCGGTCGATGCGCAAGGCGTGAGCGTCACGCTCGATCACACCGGCGAAACCGTGCGCGTGCCGGTTCGCGGCGATAGTCTGCAAATCTCGCAGCCGGTCACGCTCGGCGTGCGGCCTGAACATCTGGAATTTGCCGACAACCTGACCGGCGGCGATACCGCCGCAGCCACGCCCGCCAATGGCGTGCTGGTCCGCACCGTGTCGCTCGTCGAACAACTCGGCGAGCACAGCTATGTCCACCTCGATCAGCCCGGCGGCGCCGCGCTGATCGCCAAGGCGCCTGGCGATACACGCCTCGTGCCCGGCGACCGCGCGAGCCTGCGTGTGCCGTCTTCTGCCTGTCACCTGTTCACCGAAGACGGCTTTGCCGCCGCTTCGCTTGAATCCGTCGAACACTACGCTTAAAGGATATTCGGATGCGCCTTGGAGTCTGTTACTACCCGGAACACTGGCCTGAGTCGATGTGGGAAGACGACGCTCGCCGGATGAAAGCACTCGGCATCGAGCAGGTGCGGATCGCCGAATTTGCGTGGAGCCGCATGGAGCCGTCGCCCGGCGAATACGATTGGGCGTGGCTCGATCGCGCGGTCGATGTACTCGGCGCAGCAGGGCTGAAGGTCGTGATGTGCACGCCGACCGCGACGCCGCCGAAGTGGCTGATCGACCGTCATCCGGACATTCTGCCGGTCGGTGCCGATGGACGTCCGCGTGCGTTCGGTTCGCGCCGTCATTATGATTTTTCGTCGCCGTCGTACTTCGAGGCTTCGCGGAAAATCTGCACGGCGGTTGCCGAGCGTTACGGCAAGCATCCCGCCGTGGCTTTCTGGCAGACCGATAACGAATTCGGTTGTCATCACACGGTGGTCAGCTATTCGCAGGCAGCAGTGCAGCGTTTCCGCGAATGGCTGAAGGCGCGCTATCAAACGGTCGATGCGTTGAACCAGGCGTGGGGCACGGTGTTCTGGAGCATGGAGTACCGCAGCTTCGACGAGATCGACGCACCGGTCGCGACCGTGACCGAAGCGCATCCGTCGCACCGGCTCGATTACCGCCGTTTCGCGTCCGACGAAGTCGCGCGCTATAACCGCATGCAGGTCGAGATCATCCGCGCACATTCGCCGGGCCGTCCGGTCGCGCACAACTTCATGCAGTTGTTTACCGAGTTCGATCACTACAAGGTCGCGGCCGACCTCGATATCGCGAGCTGGGACAGCTATCCGCTCGGTGCGCTCGAAGAGCAATGGTTCGCGCCGGAGATCAAGGCGCGCTGGCTGCGCAGCGGTCACCCCGACTTTGCGTCGTTCAATCACGACGTGTATCGCGGCATGTCGAAGCTGCCGTTCTGGGTGATGGAACAACAGCCGGGTCCGGTGAACTGGGCGCTGTGGAATCCGGCGCCGCTGCCGGGCATGGTGCGGCTGTGGAGTTGGGAAGCGTTCGCGCACGGCGCGGGCTGCGTGTCGTATTTCCGCTGGCGTCAGGCTCCGTTTGCACAGGAGCAGATGCACGCAGGTTTGAATACGCCGGATAACCGGCTCGACGTGGGCGGTAACGAAGCCGCCAAAGTCGCCGAAGAAATTCGCACCGTGCTCGCGGCGAATGCCGACGCGAACGCGACGATTCGTTCGAAGGTCGCGCTGGTTTACGACTACGAGGCGAAGTGGCTGTTCGAGATTCATCCGCAAGGGGCGGACTTTCACTACCCGCGTTTCGCGTTCGAGTACTACTCGGCGCTGCGCTCGCTCGGTCTCGACGTGGATGTCGTGCCGGTCGATGCACCGCTCGACGGTTACAGCCTGATCGTCGTGCCGCCGCTGCCGGTCGTGCCGGCTGATTTCGGCGCGCGTCTCGCGAATTCGGGTGCGCACGTGGTGTTCGGTCCGCGTACGGGTTCGAAGACTGCGGACCTGCAGATTCCCGCGAATCTGCCGCCGGGTGCGTTGACGTCGGTGTTGCCGCTACGCGTGTGGCGTGTCGAATCGATGCGGCCGAACGTGACGGAAGCGGTTCGTCTCGCGGGTGGCAGCGACGCGGATCAACAAGACGGCGTCGCGCGTCACTGGCGCGACTTCATCGACACAGAGAATGCGGATTCGCTCGACGTGCGCGCGCGTTTCGCCGACGGCCATCCCGCGTATGTGCGTGGCGGCAAGTTCCACTACCTCGCGAGCCTGTTCGACGACGCGCTCACTGCGCGCCTGTTCGAACAGATCGCCGCCGACGCAGGCGTTAAAACGCAGGCACTCGGCGACAGCGTGCGGATCAGCCAGCGCGGTGCACTGAATTACGTGTTCAACTACGGCGACACGCCGCACACGCTCACCGATGTCGCCGACGGCGCATTCGTGATCGGCTCGCGCGTCGTCGCGCCGCAAGGCGTGAGCGCTTACAGAAGATCATGAGGGCGAGCCCGCCAGAATCAATTCCACGCAGTAAAGAGAGTGACGCAGCAGCACGACGCAAATCACGACGCACAATCAGCGCATAAAAGGAGACAGGCAGCATGAAACTGAAACCACGCAAGATTCTGATGGCACTCGCTCTGGTCGCCGCGACGGCAGGCACTTCGTTCGTCAGCACGGCGAGCGAGGCCAGCACGCTCACGGTCAATATCGCGTTCAAGGGCGCAAGCCAGCGCGCGGTGTGGCAATCGGTGATCGACCAGTTCAAGAAGACGCATCCCGGCGTCGACGTGAAAGTGTCGTTCATCGATGAAGAGGCGTACAAAGTGCAGTTGCCAGGCTGGCTGTCGACGGTCGCGCCCGATGTCGTGAACTGGCATGACGGCGAACGTATGGCGTATTACGCGCAACGCGGCCTGTTCGACGACCTGAGCGGCGACTGGGCGAAGAACGGCTGGAACGACATGTATGCGTCGACCAAGGAAGCGTCGTCGTATAAGGGCAAGCAGTACGCCGCGCCGACCGTGTATTACTCGTGGGGTATGTTCTATCGCAAGGATCTGTTCGAGAAGGCCGGCATCAAGGGCGAACCGAAAACCTGGGACGAATTCCTCGATGCCGCGAAGAAGCTGAAGGCCGCGGGCATCACGCCGATTGCTGTGGCGGGCCGCGATGCGTGGACGCTGGCGGGCTGGTTCGATTATCTCGATCTGCGTCTGAACGGCAATGCGTTCCACCAGAAGCTGATGGCGGGCGAAATTCCGTACACCGATCCGCGCGTGAAGAAGGTCTACACGACGTGGAAGCAGTTGATCGACGCAGGCTACTTTATCGACAACTCGCTGTCGTACGATCTGGATTCGGTGCAGCCGTTCCTGTTCCAGGGCAAGGCCGCGATGATGCTGATGGGCACGTTCATCACCGCTGGTTTCCCGGCGAACGTGAAGCCGGAAATGGGCTATTTCCAGTTCCCGATTATCGATTCGAAGGTGCCGACTGCGGAAGATGGTCCGGTGGAGTCGCTGCACATTCCGTCGAAAGCGAAGAACAAGGCGGACGCGCATGCGTTCCTCGCGTTCGTCGAGACGCCTGAGATCGGCGCGCAACTCGCCACGGGGCTGGGATCGTTGTCGGCGAACAGCAAGTCGCCGGAACCGGAAGATCCGATTTCGAAGATCGGCTTCCAGATTCTCGCGAACACGAAGGGCGGTATTGCGCAGTTCTACGATCGCGACATGACCAAGGAAATGGCCGATGAAGGGATGAAGGGCATGCAGCAATTCATCTCCGATCCGTCGAAGATCGATGAAGTGCTCGCGCAGCTGGAGCAGACGCGCAAGCGGATTTATAAGAAGTGAGGGAGGGGTGGGAGTGAAGTAGTGGCTCCCACTGGCAGCTTTGCATGGGGTGGGAGTAAGGGCTAGAGCGCTAACTCCCACCGACAGCTTCGCATGGGACCCGAGTAAGCGCTAAAGCGCTAACTCGGGTCGACAGCCTTGCATGGGGCGGGAGTAAGCGCTAAAGCGCTAACTCCCACCGACAGCTTTGCATGGGGTGGGAGTAAGCGCTAAAGCGCTAACTCCCACCGACAAAGGAGAAAGTATCGTGGCGCATTCCGTCAGCCGGCAAACCGTCGGCGGCCCAGTTGAACCAGGCGGCCCCGGCATGCCCGCACCGGGCGGCGCAGTGGGCGGCTCGGGGACCACGCGCAGACGCGGTCCTACGCCGACCGCGCGACGTCAGCGGCGGGCCGCGTTCCTGTTCCTCGCGCCAGCCTGTCTGATGGTCGCCGTCTACGTGGTATGGCCGATCCTGTCCACCATCCGTCTCAGCTTTTTCAACTGGGACGGCATGACCGATCCGTCGTTCGTCGGACTCGCGAATTACATCGAACTGTTCCAGACGCCGACCTTCTACACCGCGCTGAAGAACAACCTTATCTGGCTCGTGCTGTTCCTGCTCGCGCCACCAATGGGTCTCGCCGTCGCGCTGTATCTGAACCAGGCGGTGGCGGGCATCCGCATCGTCAAGTCGCTGTTCTTCGCGCCGTTCGTGTTGTCGGGCGTGGTGGTCGGTCTGATCTTCTCGTGGTTCTACGATCCGACCTTCGGCCTGCTCGCGGTGATTCTCGGCCACGGCGTGCCCGTGCTCGGCGATCCGCGCTATGCGACGCTCGGCATCGTGTTCGCCGCACTATGGCCGCAAACCGCCTATTGCATGATCCTTTATCTGACTGGGCTCACGTCGCTGAACGCCGAACAGATCGAGGCCGCGCGCATGGAAGGCGCGAAGGGTTGGTCGATGCTGTGGCATGTGATCCTGCCGCAATTGCGGCCCACCACGTTCATGGCGATCGTCGTGACGATCATCGGCGCGTTGCGCAGTTTCGATCTGATCTCGGTGATGACCGGCGGCGGTCCGTTCGAAAGCTCGACCGTGCTCGCCTATTACATGTACGACCAGGCAATCAAGTACTACCGGATCGGTTATTCGGCGGCGGTGGCCGTCGTGCTGTTCGGCATCATGCTGGTGTACATCGTTTATCACTTGCGGCGGATGCTGCGCGCCGAGCAATAAGGAGCCGACATGTTTCCGATCCCGATCGACAAATGGAAGCCGGTCACGCGCCGCGCCTACAAACTGACATTGCCTATCGCGCTGCTGATCTGGCTGCTGCCGATGATCGCCGTGCTCGTCACCTCCGTGCGCTCCACTGAAGAACTCGCCGAAGGCAATTACTGGGGATGGCCGAAGCACTTCGCGATGTTCGACAACTACCGCGAGGCGTTGACGACATCGCCGATGCTGCATTACTTCTGGAACAGCGTGCTGATTACGGTGCCGGCCGTGGTCGGTTCGATTGCGCTCGCGTCGATGGCCGGATTCGCGCTGGCCATCTACCGTTTTCGCGGCAACTCGACGTTGTTCGCGACATTCGTCGCGGGGAATTTCGTGCCGGTACAGGTGCTGATGATTCCGGTGCGCGATCTGTCGTTGCAACTCGGCCTGTTCAATACGGTCGGCGCGCTGATTCTGTTTCACGTGTCGTTTCAGACGGGCTTTTGCGCGCTGTTCCTGCGCAATTTCATCAAGCAGTTGCCGTTCGAATTAGTGGAAGCCGCGCGAATCGAAGGCGCAAACGAGTGGCAGGTGTTCTTCAGGATCGTGTTGCCGCTGATTCGTCCCGCACTCGCCGCGCTCGGCATTCTCGTCTTCACGTTCGTGTGGAACGACTATTTCTGGGCACTGTGTCTGACCACGGGCGACGACGCCGCGCCGATCACCGTGGGCGTTGCCGCGTTGAAAGGGCAGTGGACCACCGCGTGGAATCTCGTTTCGGCAGGATCGATTCTGGCCGCATTGCCATCGGTCGCGATGTTCTTTGCGATGCAGAAGCATTTCGTCGCCGGGTTGACGTTCGGGGCGACGAAAGGCTGAGCGTAATTCGTTAATGAGCGTTCCGGGCGAAATAGCGGGTTTCGCCCGGAACGTGTAGTGCGATCTAATTAACCGCAAATCAACCGCAGGCCGGTGCCGCTTTCTTGCAGGCGTCCGCGAGTTGCGGCGGCGGGTCTTTCTTGAACACAATCTTGTAAGACTCCAGCACGTTCGACTGAACCACCGGCAACGACTGCACCCCGATCCACGCAGGTGGCGTCTGTCCGATCAATGCCTTCATCATCGCGGTCGCTTCGGCCACGCCCTGGTCATACGGACGTTGCGAGCCGGTTGCCTTCAGCGGTCCACCTTTCGCAATTTCGATCGCGGACTGCAGTCCCAGATCGACGGTCGTCACGGGAACGTTCACGCCTTGCGCGCGCATCGACGTGAGCGTGTCGAGCGCCGGTTGATCCCACACGGCGAATAGTCCTTTCACGTCGGGATTGCCAGTCAGAAAATCGCCCGCAATCTGCCCGACTTTCGACGGATCGGTGAACGCGACCTGCTTGACCTTGATGTCCGGGCGATTCTTCGCGATCCAGTCATTGACGGCTTTGGTGCGCTCGGTCGTGCTGAAATAATCCACGCCAAAATTCACAAGGCCGATCGTTGCGCCCTTCGGCACGCATGACGACAGCACCTTCGCGGCGATCTGGCCGTTGCCCTCGCTGTCCGCGGAAATCATCGACGCGTATTGCTGCGGATGCTTCAGGCCGGTCGGCACGTTGTCCATGAATACAAGCTTGATGCCGGCTTCGGACACTTTCTTGTACGTCGCGGCCGTTGCCGTGCCATCGACTGGAATAGAAATGATGCCGTCGGGATGACGCTGAATCGTGTTCTCGATATCGGCAATCTGCTTGTCGACCTGGTACTCCGCCGATGCCGTGCCGATCACTTCGACGCCATATTTTTTCAGCGTGTCGGTAATGCCTTGCACCTGCAATTGCGACCAGTCGAGATTCATCGTCTGCATTGAAATGCCGACTTTGAATTTGCCCGCCTTGATCTTGGCGATATCGGCGTCGGTCAGTTTAATCGCGTCGACGGAAGCGGCCTTTTCACCGTTTGGCCCTTGCCCCACGATGTTTTTCGGCCCGATCGATCCTGTCGGCAAGCTCGTCACGCATTGCGCGTAAGCGGTCGACGAAAACAGTGTCGCGACGGCGGCCGCCGCGATCGCGCTCGCTAGTACCTTGCTTGAACCACGACGATGTTTCATGAGTCTCCTCCATTGGTCTTCATGTGTGTGCTTCACGTCCGTGCCGGGTTTGTCTCCGCGTTCACATCCTGCGTTATTCCTGCTATTTCCTCGTAAATGCAACCGCTGCAACGATAATCACGCCCTTGATCACCAGTTGCAGCGATGAACTGACGCCAAGCAGCACCAGCCCGTTGTTCAGCGTGCCGATAATCAGGCTGCCGAGCAGCGTGCCTAGTACGAAGCCGCGTCCGCCGAACAGGCTGCAACCGCCGAGCGTCACCGAAGCGATCACATCGAGTTCCATGCCCTGCACAACATCGGGCCGGGCTGCATGCGAGCGTGCCGACAGCACGAGTGCCGCGAGTCCGGCGAGCATGCCGGTCAGAATGAACGCGAGCGTCGTCACGCGCCGCGTGTTGATGCCCGAGTACAGCGCGGCGGTCGGATTGCCGCCGGCCGCATAAATCTGCCGGCCGAATACGCTGTAGTGCAGCAGCAGAATGCCGGCGATCACCGCGAGCACCGTCCAGATAATCGGCACCGGCACGCCCGCGATATCGCCTTCGCCGAAGATCGCGATAAACGAGTCGTTGGTGATGATGACGGGCTTGGTGGTTGTGACCATCAGGGCCAGGCCGCGTGCGGCGCTCAACGTGCCGAGCGTCACGAGAAACGATGGAATGCTCAGCCGCGTGGTGACGACACCGTTAATCGCGCCGACAATCGCGCCAGTGCCGATGCCCGCGATTGCGCCGATGATCCAGTTGTCGCCGACATACGACATCGCAAGCGCCGCCGACATGCCCGATAACGCGAGCGTCGAGCCGACCGACAGATCGATCTGTCGCGCGATGATCACGAACGTCATGCCGATCGCGATGATCGACACCAGTGCGGTTTGCCGGCCGATGTTCAGGAAGTTGTCGATGGATAAGAACCACGGTGACGCGAAACTGAACACGACCAGCAAAATGGCAAACGCACCGTATAGCGCGTAAGGGCGGTCGCCTTGCAGCAGCAGTTGAGCAATGCGCCGCATACGGCTCTTCTGCGCCGGCAACGTCTGCCGGTCGGCGGCCAGTGGCGTAACGGAATCGTTCATGTTGCATGGGCCTTGAGGGGAGTCTCCTTGGAGGACTCGATGGAAGAACGGGACAGCTGAATCTGGTGATGTAGCGCTTCGGCATTGGCAAGTTCGGCGCGCTCGATGGTCCTGACAATGCTGCCGTCCGCGACGATCGAGATGCGGTCGCACAGGCGCAGCAGTTCATCGAGATCCGACGAAACGACCAGTACGCCCGTGCCCGCGTGCGCGGCGTCGTTGACTACGCCGTAGATTTCCTCGCGCGCGCCGACATCGACGCCGACTGTGGGTTCGTCGAGCAGAAGCAGTTTGGGGCGAGGGTGATTCCACTTTGCAAACACCACTTTCTGCTGATTGCCGCCGGATAAAAACTTCACCGCCGTCGATGAATTCGGCGCTTTCACCGAGAGTTCTTTCATCGAACGCTTCGCCTGCTGCACGGCGGCCTGACTGCGCAGCCATCCCCAACGCGAAAATTGCGGCAGTCGCGGCAACGTGAGATTGCGTTCGATCGAGTGATCGAGCACAAGGCCTTCGAGGTGGCGATCTTCCGGCACCAGCGCGATGCCACGCTGGATGGCCGAGGCTGGCGTGATATCCGCGCGGGAATGACCGTCGAACTCGATTGCGCCGGTGTCGACGGAACGAAGCCCGAAAATGGTTTGCAGAATCTCGGTGCGGCCGCTGCCGATCAAACCGGCCAGTCCGTGAATTTCGCCGCGACTGACTAGCAGACTCACATCGTGCAGGCGGTCGTTGCTGACGTTGGACATTTTCAGAACGGGTGCGCTTTGCGCTGCATCGACTGAAGCGTGTTCGGTGTTCGCGGCTTCATTGCTCGCTGCCAGGCCGACTCCCACGGCGGTTTTCTCCCGCGCCTGCAGCGCCGCATGCGCAGGCCCGACAATCGCGGCGACCAGTTGTTTCATATCGGTCTGCGCGGTCTCGAACATGCCCGCATTCGCGCCGTCGCGAAACACGGTCACGCGCTGTGAAATCTTGAACACCTCGTTCAGGCGGTGCGTTACGTAGATCACGCCGACACCGCGCGCCGTCACCGCATGAATCGCGTCGAACAGAATCTGCTCCTCGCCGCCGGTCAATGCCGAAGTGGGTTCGTCGAGAATCAGTACGCGCACGTCGCCCATCAACGCCTTGCAAATCTCGGTCATCTGCCGGTAGGCAAAAGGCAGCGCACTTACCGGCGTTTTCGGATCGAGCGGAATGCCGTGCGAGCGGAGAAATTCGCAGACGGTCGCCATCAGTTGCCGGTTCCTGACGAAGCCGAGCCGCGTGCGGGGTTCGCGCCCCAGCATCAGATTCGCGCCGACCGACAGCGATTCGACCAGACTCAGGTCCTGATAAACGACGGCAACACCGGCGTCGCGCGATTGCTTCGGCGATTCGAACGCAACGGCCCGGCCTTCGATCTCGATCACGCCGTCGTCGTAATTGTGGACACCGCTGAGTATCTTGATCAGCGTGGATTTGCCGGCGCCGTTCTCGCCGAGCAGCGCATGCACTTCGCCGGGAAACACTTCGAGGTCGACGCCGCGCAACGCCTGCACGCCGCCAAATCGCTTGGTGACGCCCGCCACGCGAATCAGTGGAACCCGAGGCGATGACACGGCCGCGACCGCAACCGGCTCACTCATCTGGCATGTCTCCTTCGTCTATGTGACGAAATTCTTTTCTTTATCCGACGTGTTTTGCATACGTCGTGTTGTGATCTTCGCATCATGAATATGGTGCGTCAATAACATTCACGGCGCTACACACCGCTTAAGTGCCTGCTTATGTCACGATTACATCGTAAAGCTTGTGATGATTCTATCAATCGTTGTAGCATAAGTGCGAACAAATTGTCGGCGGCTGTTGTGCGTCGCATCAAATTTCTGGACGTTTTATGCCCGAAGCCCCTGCTTTATCTTCATTACTTTCGTCGCCGCCGTCGTCGGCGGTTCTTGCGCTGCGCGGCAGTGCGCCCGCCCATGCGCAGCGCAATCCCGGCATGGCGTTCGACGCGTCGTGGCTCGACGGTTTGCGCGTCAACCAGTCGGCGGTCGAGCGGCGCACTGCGACGCTCGTTACACGGCGCAGCGTCAAGAAGGATGCGCAGGCGGCGTGGCTGCTGAAAGCGGTTACGTGCATCGACCTCACGACGCTCAATGGCGACGACACCGAAGCCCGCGTGCGGCGCCTCTGCGCGAAAGCGCGTCGTCCCGTGCGCGCCGATCTGCTCGAAGCGCTAGGTATCGCGCCGCAAGGCATCACGACCGGCGCGGTGTGCGTATATCACCGCTTCGTGGCCGCCGCAGTCGATGCACTGCAAGGCAGCGGCATTCCTGTCGCGGCGGTATCGACGGGCTTTCCTGCCGGGCTGATTCCGCATCCGCTGAAGCTGAAGGAGATCGAGGCGTCGGTTGCGGACGGCGCGCAGGAGATCGATATCGTCGTCACGCGCGAGCATGTGCTGACCGGTAACTGGCAGGCGCTGTACGACGAAGTGCGCGATTTTCGCGAGGCCTGCGGGCCCGCGCATCTGAAAACGATTCTGGCGACCGGCGATATCCGCACGCTCTCCAATGTGGCGCGCGCGTCGATGGTCTGCATGATGGCGGGCGCGGATTTCATCAAGACGTCGACAGGTAAGGAGGGCGTCAACGCGACGCTCGACGTGTCGCTCGTGATGGTGCGGATGATCCGCGAGTACCAGGAGCGCACGGGCGTGCCGATCGGTTTCAAACCGGCGGGCGGCGTGTCGAGCGCGAAGTCGGTGCTGTCGTATCAGATTCTGATGAAAGAAGAACTGGGCCGCGCGTGGCTCGAACCGGACCTGTTCCGGGTTGGCGCGTCGAGCCTGCTGGCCGATATCGAGCGGCAACTCGAACATCACGTGAGCGGTCGTTACTCCGCTTTCAACCGTCACCCCGTAGCCTGAATAGAAGACCGATCTCATGAGCGTAGCCGAGTATTTTTCATCGATGGAGTACGGTCCCGCCCCCGAGGACGATCAGCCCGCACGCGCGTGGCTCGCGCAGCACGAGTCGGGCTTCGGGCATTTCATCGGCGGCGCGTGGCACGCGCCGGCAGCGGGCGAGCGCTTCGTTTCGCATGCGCCCGCAACGGCTGAGCGGCTCGCCGATATCGCGCAGGGCGATGCCGCCGATATCGACGCCGCCGTCGCCGCCGCACGCGCCGCGCAACCGGGCTGGCTCGCGCTGGGCGGTGCGGGACGCGCGCGGCATTTGTATGCGCTTGCAAGAATGGTGCAGCGGCATAGCCGCCTTTTTGCGGTGCTCGAAGCGCTCGACAACGGCAAGCCGATTCGCGAGACACGCGATATCGATGTGCCGCTGGTCGCCCGGCATTTTCTGCATCACGCGGGTTGGGCGCAGTTGCAGGACAGCGAATTCGCGGACTACGCGCCGCTCGGCGTGGTCGGTCAGATCGTGCCGTGGAATTTCCCGCTGCTGATGCTCGCATGGAAAATCGCGCCCGCCATTGCAACGGGCAATTGCGTCGTGCTGAAACCGGCCGAATACACGCCGCTCACGGCGTTGCTGTTCGCCGAGCTTGCGCATTGGGCGGGTTTGCCCGCAGGCGTGCTGAACGTCGTGACCGGCGACGGCAGGACGGGCGCGGCGCTGGTCGAGCATCCCGGCGTCGACAAGATTGCATTCACGGGTTCGACCGAAGTGGGACGGCAGATTCGCAAGGCCACTGCCGGCTCGGGCAAATCGCTGACGCTCGAACTCGGCGGCAAGTCGCCGTTCATCGTGTTCGACGATGCGGACCTGGACGGCGCGGTGGAAGGCGTCGTCGACGCGATCTGGTTCAACCAGGGACAAGTGTGCTGCGCGGGCTCGCGCCTGCTGGTCCAGGAGGGTGTCGAGGCGCGCTTTATCGCGAAGCTGAAACGCCGGATGGAAACGCTGCGGGTGGGTACATCGCTCGACAAGAGCATCGACATCGGCGCGATTGTCGATCCGGTGCAACTTGAACGCATCCAGTCGCTGGTGGAGACGGGGCGCAGCGAAGGGTGCCCGGTCTGGCAGTCGCCCGATACGACGATGCCTGCGGGCGGCTGTTTTTATCCGCCGACGCTGGTCACAGGAGTCGCACCTTCATCGACGCTCGCGCAGGAGGAAATCTTCGGCCCGGTACTGGTGACGATGAGTTTCCGCACGCCCGACGAAGCGATCGCGCTCGCGAACAATTCACGCTACGGACTCGCCGCGAGCGTGTGGAGCGAAACGATCGGACGTGCACTCGATATTGCGCCGCGTCTTGCGTGCGGCGTCGTGTGGATCAATGCGACCAATCTGTTCGATGCAGCAGTTGGCTTCGGCGGCTATCGCGAATCGGGCTACGGCCGCGAAGGCGGACGTGAGGGCATTTACGAATATCTGAAGCCGCGCGCGTGGCTCAATCTTGCGAAGCGTGAAGTGCGTGATGCGATGGCCGATTCGCTGCTTGCGAATGTCACGTCGAATGTCACGTCGATCGATCGTACCGCGAAACTGTTTATCGGCGGCAAGCAGGTGCGTCCGGACAGCGGCTATTCGCTGCCGGTTCGCGCGCCGGACGGCACGCCGGTCGGCGAAGTGGGCGAGGGCAATCGCAAGGACATCCGTAACGCGGTCGAGGCCGCGCGTGCCGCGCAGAAATGGTCGCAGGCGAGTACGCACAATCGCGCGCAGGTGCTGTTTTATCTGGCCGAGAATCTCGCGGTGCGCGCGGACGAATTCGTGCGTCAGTTGCAGATCAGAACCGGTGCGACGCAAGCGGCGGCGCAGGCTGAAGTGGATGCGTCGATCTCGCGTCTGTTCACCTACGCTGCGTGGGCCGACAAGTTCGACGGCGCAGTGCATACGCCGCCATTGCGCGGCGTTGCGCTGGCGATGCACGAACCGCTCGGCGTGATCGGCATTGCGTGTCCGGACGAAGCGCCGCTGCTCGGCTTCGTTTCGCTGATTGCGCCCGCGCTGGCGATGGGCAATCGTGTGGTCGTTCTGCCGAGCGCCGCGTGTCCGTTGACGGTGACCGATTTTTATCAGGTTGCCGAAACATCGGACGTGCCGGGCGGCGTGCTCAATATCGTGACCGGCGAGCGTAGCGCGTTGCTGCCCGCGCTCGCAAAACATGACGATGTCGATGCCGTGTGGTGCTTCGGCAATGCGGCGGATTCGACGCTGGTGGAGCGTGAGTCGATCGGCAACCTTAAGCGAGCCTTCGTCGATTACGGGAGACAGTTCGACTGGTTCGACCGTTCAAGCGAAGGACGGCCGTTTTTGCGTCAGGCCGTGCAGGTGAAAAACATCTGGATACCTTACGGAGACTGAACGACAGTCTGCGTCAGACACTGAACGATATGCACGCCAACCAGAAAATGGAGGAGACAACGTGCTGAAGAATCTGGATCCGAATACGTCATCGCAACGAAAAGGGCGCGTCGTCATTCTCGGTATCTTCGTGACCGATTTGACGTTTCGTGCGGCACGTATGCCGCTGATCGGCGAGACGATTGCCGGTAGTGCGTTCGCGATGGGGCCCGGCGGCAAGGGCTCGAATCAGGCAGTGGCCGCGGCACGCGCGGGTGCGGACGTGGTGTTCTGCACGCGTCTCGGCAACGATGCGTTCGGCGCGATTGCTCGCGCCACGTGGGCCGCCGAGGGCATCACGGCGCGTGCGTCGGTGATCGACGGAATCTCCACCGGCGCGGCCCATATTTTCGTCGACGACACGACCGGTATGAACGCGATCATCGTGGCATCGGGCGCAGCGGGAACGATGGATGCCTCCGACGCCGACGCAATCGAAGCCGATATTGCCGCAGCAAACGTGTTCGTTACGCAGTTGGAACAACCGTTGCCAGCGGCGCGACGCGGGCTCGAAATCGCGCGGCAGCACGGCGTCATCACCGTGTTCAACCCGGCACCGGCTTTTACGCTCGACGACGACTTTTTCCCGCTATGCGACTACATCACACCGAACGAGACCGAGGCGACCGCGCTCACGGGAGTGCCGATCGCGAACGCCGACGATGCCCGCCGCGCTGCCGATGTGCTGCTCGCCAAAGGCGTCGGCACGGCGATCGTGACGCTGGGCGAGGGCGGCGCGTTGCTGCATTCGGCAACGCAATCGGTCCTCGTGCCCGCGTATCACTGCGGCCGTGTAGTCGAAACCGCAGGCGCAGGTGACGGCTTTACCGGCGGTTTCGCAGCCGCGCTCGCACGCGGCGACGATGCCGTTGCGGCGCTACGTTTCGGCTGCGCACTCGCCGGCATTTCGGTGACACGTGCAGGCACTGCGCCTTCGATGCCGTCGCTCGAAGAAGTGAATCGCGTGCTGGGCGAGTCGGCCGGTTTGCCGCAGGCATCCTGAGCGAGAGGGGACGTCATCATGAAGGCTTTGTTTAGCGCAGGAAAATGGTCCGGCTGGTTCGGCGACCGGCAACTGAATTTCCTGCTGATCGTCAACGTGCTCGTCGTGCTGGTCGCGACCTGGCTCTCACGCGGCCAGTTCGTCGATATCGACAACCTTCAGTCGATGGGCGGGCAGTTGCCCGAACTCGGCCTGCTTGCGCTGGGCATCATGCTGTCGATGGTGTCGGGCAATGGCGGCATCGATCTGTCCGGCGTCGGCCTGGCGAATCTTTCGGGGATGGTGGCGGCCTTGGTAGTGCCGCGCTTCGTCAATGGTGACGACTCGCCCGCGCTTTACACCGCACTGTTCTGCGTGATCGTGGTCGCGATGGGCGTGCTCGGCGGAGCGCTGAACGGCGTGGTGATCGCGCGTTTGAGGCTGACGCCGATTCTCTGCACGCTTGGCACGCAATTGCTGTTCACCGGTTTTGCGGTGGTGCTCAGCAACGGCGCATCGGTGCATGTCGATTACGTGGACCCGCTGTCGAATATCGGCAACGGTACGGTGTTTCAGGTGCCGATCGCATTTTGTATCTTCATCGCAGCGGTCATTGTGTTGGGGTGGCTGCTCAAACGCAGTCCGTTCGGTTTGCGTCTGTATCTGATGGGTACGAATCCGAAAGCTGCGTTTTATGCGGGTATTCCGCGTACGCGGATGCTGATTCTCACGTACACGATGTGCGGCGTGCTTGCTTCGCTGGCCGGCTTGATCAGTGCAACGCATACGTCCAGCGCGAAATGGGATTACGGCAACTCCTATCTGCTGATCGCGATTCTGATCGCGGTGATGGGCGGCGTGAATCCGGCTGGCGGCAACGGCCGCATCATCTGCGTATTTTTTGCGGCGACCGTACTGCAATTTCTGTCGAGCCTGTTCAATCTGATGGGCGTCTCGCAGTTTTTCGGCGATTGCGCGTGGGGCTTTCTGTTGCTGCTGTCGCTGGCATTCGCGGGCGGCGAACGGGTGCGCGCGATCTTCGGTTTGAGTGGCGGCGGGACGAGCGCAGGTGCGGCTTCGAAGCGCTAGGGGAAACCTGCGCGAACTTGGTTTCAGTACACGACGGACAACAAGCCCTGGCTGTCCGTGACGATGGAATTGGGCGACATCGAACGATAAAGGAGACACTGCATGAAACTGACTCGACTGGGTGCCGCGCTTGCCGCAGGCGCTCTGACTGTGGGCGTGATCGCCGCTGCGCACGCCGCCACCAACGAGACGATCGTCACGGTCGTCAAGGTGACCGGCATCAACTGGTTCAACCGGATGGACGACGGCGTGAAGGAATTCGCGAAAGACAACCCCGGCGTGACCGCGTATCAGACCGGTCCGGGCCGCGCGGATGCGGCCCAGCAGTTGAAGATCATCGAAGACCTGATCGCGAAGAAAGTCACGGCGATTGCAGTGGTGCCGTACGATCCGCCGACGCTCGAACCTGCGTTAAAGAAGGCGATGGATCGCGGCATCAAGGTCGTCACTCATGAGGCCGACAACGCGAAGAACACCATGGTCGACATCGAGGCATTCGACAACACCGCATACGGTGCGGGGTTGAACGAGCGTCTTGCGTCGTGCATGCACAGCGACGGCAAATGGGCGGTGCTGGTCGGCTCGCTGGGCAGTCGCTCGCAGGTGCAATGGGCCGATGGCGGCATCGGTAACGCGAAGGCCAAATACCCGAAGATGGATCTGGTCGAACCGAAGCTCGAAACCAACAACGACGGCGAGCGCGCGTATGAAGTCGCGAAGGAAGTGCTACGCAAACACCCTGACCTGAAGGGCTTCCAGGGTTCGTCGTCGCTCGACGTGATCGGCATTGGCCGCGCGGTGGAAGAGGCGGGCATGCAGGGCAAAATCTGCGTGTACGGCACGGGGCTGCCGACTGAAGCGGGCAAATTCCTCGAAAGCGGTGCGATCAATGGCATTGCTTTCTGGGACCCGAAACTCGCGGGCATGGCGATGAACAAAGTGGCGCAGATGCTGATCGACGGGAAGACGGTTGAGAACGGCGCCGACCTCGGCTTGCCCGGTTACACGAAAGTCACGGTCGCGAAGGGGCCGGGCAAGGGCATTATCGTGCGCGGCCAGGGCTGGGTGAACGTCGACAAGTCGAACTACAAGCAGTATCCGTTCTGATTGCGTGTTTCGATTTGTAGCGCGTGCCCGGTCGGGCACGCGTGAGCCGGCAACCATGCTATTCATTTGACACCATGAATCAGGACGTTTTGTCATCGCAGCCCTCGCTTTCAGATGCGACGCAGCCTTTTTTGCAGGTTGTCGGCGTGCATAAGCGCTTCACTGGCGTGCACGCATTGCGAGGTGTGAGTCTTTCTTTCGAACGTGGTCAGATCTATCACCTGCTCGGCGAGAATGGCTGCGGCAAGAGCACGCTCATCAAGATCATTTCCGGTGCGCAGCCGCCTGATGAAGGCGAACTGGTGATCGAAGGCGTGCGTCATGCGCGCCTGTCCGCATTGGAATCGCTCGCGGCGGGAATCGAAACGGTCTATCAGGACTTGTCGCTGCTGCCGAATATGAATGTCGCGGAGAACGTCGCGCTCACTTCGGAACTCGCCACTCATGAAGGACGGCTCGCCCGCACGTTCGATCGGCGCGCGCTGGCGCGCACGGCGGCGCGTGCACTCGAAGCGGTGGGGCTGCCCGGCGACGCCAATTTTCAGGCGACCTTGATCGAACAATTACCGCTGGCCACACGTCAACTCGTGGCGATTGCGCGTGCCATCGCGAGCGAAGCGAAGTTCGTCATCATGGACGAGCCGACCACTTCGCTCACACAAAAAGAAGTCGACAATCTGATTGCCGTGCTCGGCAATTTGCGTGCGCAGGGTGTCACGGTGCTGTTCGTGAGTCATAAGCTGGACGAATGCTATGCGATCGGTGGCGAGGTGATTGTCTTGCGCGACGGTCAGAAAATGGCACAAGGGCCGATTGCGCACTTCACCAAAGCACAGATCAGCGAGTTGATGACGGGACGTCATCTGTCGAATGAACGGTATCGCTACGGCGCATGTTCGCAGGATGTCGTGCTCGACGTGCGCGGCTATACGCGCGCCGGTCAGTTCAGCGAAGTGTCGTTCGCGCTGCACGGTGGTGAGATTCTCGGCGTGACGGGGCTGCTGGATTCGGGGCGTAACGAACTCGCACGCGCATTGGCTGGTGTCGCGGCAGCGCAATCAGGCGAAGTCATGCTCGACGGCAAGTCGATTTCGTTGCGCACGCCCTCGGACGCGAAACGTCATCGCATCGGCTATGTGCCGGAAGACCGCTTGAACGAAGGGCTATTTCTCGACAAGCCGATTCGCGACAACGTGATCACTGCAATGATCTCCAGTTTGCGCGATCGCTTCGGTCAGATCGATCGCGCACGTGCGCAGGCACTGGCAGAACAAACCGTGAAAGATTTGCAGATCGCGACGCCTGGTGTCGACAAACCTGTGCAATCGCTTTCCGGTGGTAACCAGCAGCGCGTGCTGATTGGCCGCTGGCTCGCCATCGATCCTCGTGTGCTGATTCTGCATGGGCCGACTGTCGGTGTCGACGTGGGTTCAAAGGACATCATTTACCGCATCATGCAGGGTCTGTCGCAACGGGGCATCGGCATCATTCTGATTAGCGACGACCTGCCAGAACTTCTACAGAACTGCGACCGCATTCTGATGATGAAAAAAGGCCGCGTAGCAGGCGAATATCAGGCCGACACGTTGAGCGAAGCCGACCTGTACCACGCATTGCTTTCAGACGCCGCATAGCGTCGAATAAGGAACGTTACCCGCCATGAACTCGCGCATCGATCCGCGCATGAACCAGTCTGCAAATAGTCCCGCAATCGTTGAAATTGCCCCTGACGTCAAGCCGCCGAGCCTGAGGGAGAGGCTTGCGCGTAACCCCGAGTGGTTCACCGTCGCATTGATCGTGGTGACGTGCCTGATTGTCGGCGCGATCAATCCGCGCTTCTTTCAACTGGCGACGCTGTTCGATTTACTGCATTCAGCCACGACGATGTCGCTATTCGCGCTCGGTACGCTGGTTGTGCTGGCGTCGGGCGGTATCGACGTGTCGTTCACCGCTATTGCCGCATTGACGATGTATGGCATTACTAAGGCGGTATTCGCGTGGTGGCCCGACGCGCCGTTTGCACTGATTCTCATCACGGGTGCGCTCGGCGGAATCGTGCTCGGCGTGATCAACGGATTGCTTGTGCACCGGTTGAAAGCGCCCTCGCTGATCGTCACGATCGGTACGCAATACCTGTATCGCGGACTGTTGCTGACCTTCATCGGTACGACGTTCTTTATGAACATTCCGCACAGCATGGATCGCTTCGGACGCGTGCCGCTGTTTTTCTATCACACGGCAGATGGATTGCGCGCCGTGTTGCCAGTCTCGGTACTCGCGCTGGTAGCGGCCGCTTTATTCACGTGGTGGCTTCTGAACCGGACGATGATGGGGCGCGGCGTCTATGCAATGGGCGGTAGTCTCGCGATTGCCGAGCGTCTCGGGTACAACCTGCGCGCGATCCATCTATTCGTATTCGGCTACACGGGCATGCTCGCCGGCATTGCGGGCATTCTGCACGTGTCGAATAACCGGCTCGCCAATCCTTTCGACCTGGTGGGCTCGGAACTCGATGTGATTGCTGCCGTGATTCTCGGTGGTGCTCGCATTACCGGCGGCACTGGCACAGTGGCCGGTACATTGCTCGGCGTGGTGCTGGTTACGCTGATCAATAGCGTGCTGATTCTGGTCGGCGTGCCAAGTACATGGCAGAAGGTCATTATCGGCGCGTTTATTCTGATTGCCGGAACGCTGTTCGCCTTGCAACGCAGGAGCTAACGACACGACCGCAAGCGTGTTAATTGCGCTTGCGGTAATCCTGTCCCTTCTCTGTGATGATCGAATCGAAGTCGTCAATCTGTGAGAAGCGTACTGCCTTGACGACGCCGAACTTGCTCTGGTCCACCACCAGATGCCGTTCGACCGCACTCGCCATGGCGGCCTGCTTTAGCGCGACTTCGTGAAAATTCCAGCAGGTGACACCGCGCGCGTTGTCGACGCCGCCTGCGGAAATAAACGCCTTGTTGATTCCCATACGGCGCAGCATCTCAAGACTTTCTTCGCCCGCGAACGAGTCGGAAGAAGGCACGTAGACGCCGCCTAGCAGGATCATTCGTACATTCGGCTTACGCCGCAAAATCTCCGCGACGTTTAACGAATAACACACGACGGTGACGTGACGCTCCACCGGAATCAATCGCGCCAGCGTGGTGAGCGTCGTACCGCAGTCGATAAAAAGCGTTTCGTTATCGCCGATGAGTGTTGCTGCAATCGCGGACGCTTCGGCTTTGGCCTGCGCAAAATGGTCTTTTTCTTCTTCTAGCGAATAACCGGCGTTATAGGGCACGTCGGTTGCGCTGACGATGTAGCCGCCGAGATAGGTGAAGCGTTCGGGACTCGTTGCGATGTCGCGGCGAACAGTCATTTCCGAAACACCTAGCAGGCCAGCGGCGTCGCGTAAGCGCATTACGTTTTGCCTGGCCAACGCATCGGCGAGGGCGCGGAGGCGGTCGGGTTTCAGCATGGAGATCCTGTCGCGCAGTGGAGGGTAACGTTATGTTTTATTCGAGTTGGTGAAAGAATTATAACAAGACGTTGTGTGCGCGGCGAGCGTTGATGTGCGTGTCGGTTCGTATGTTTCGGCCTTGTTTCTAGCGTGATTCTTTGCTCGTATCAGTCGACGTTGAAATGTACTCGAATCTCCTGTTGGCTTTCTATTGGGTGGCCGTTCTGCAATGCGGGGAAAAAACGCCACCGATGAAGTGCTTCGAGAAGAATCTGATTGAGCCGGGGGCTCGATGTCGGCTTGATGAGTTCGACATCGACGGAGCCGTCTGTGTGGATCATGAAGCGGGCAGTTGCAACGGTTTGATAGGCCTGTTCGCGCAGATCATCCGGGAGAGCGGGCAACGGTTGCGCGATTGAATGCGCCGCCGAGTTGACTGGAGATGCGGTCGGTTGGGCAGAGGACGCGTTTTCCGGAGTAGTAGGCTCTGTATGCGGAGCCGTATTGCTAACTGGTTTTGCGTCCGGTGTTGTTGGAGTGAGGCTTTTTTGCGGTTGCGGCTCGGGGTTTGGTGACGTTGTCAGAGCAGGCCGTTTTTCGCGCAGGGTTTGGGGGTGTTGCTGCGGAACACGCGTTTTAGGCGGCATCGCGGGCATCGAGTGATTGGCCGCAGGCGCCGCATTCTTCATGGGCGGCGGCTCCAGCTCCACCATGCGCATCTCCAACGGCTTCTCATGTACCGGCATGGATTGCGTTGTCGCTATCCAGCGCCCCATGTCGACCAGCACAGCCAGCCATACCAGCAAGCCAGCACTTATCCCGAGTGCCAGGCGAAACTGTGGTGCATTGTCGAGCAGGGTTGAGAAAGACGCGCGGCTACTCACGATGCACCGCGACCAGAAACCGCTGCGCACCGGCACGCCGCGCCGCAAGCATGGCCTGAACGACAGCACCGTGCCCCGCTGCGTCATCGGCAGCGATCACCACGACACCATCCGGCTGCAACAGCCGCTTTACCGCTGACTCAACTTGCGCCGCACTCACATGCAGATGATTGACGAACACCTCATTGTGGCTATCGACCGAAACGGTCAACGGATCATGCGCGGCCATCTGCTGCGCGCGCCCCGTTGGCAACGTGATTTTGACCGCATCGAGCCTCTGCATCGCGAGCGACGCCAGCATGAAGGTTGCGAGCAGGAAGAACATCACGTCGATCATCGGAATGATCTCGATTCGGCCGCGCCGGGCCGCGCGGGATCGTTTGAACTTCACGGCTGCGTCTCCACGCTACCGGCGGCAAGACGAACTTCACAAAGCCGCTCATTCGCGAACGATTCGAGTTCATCCATCAGACGCTCGAGCCGGCGCGAAAAGTAGTTGAAAGCGAACAGTGAGAATAGTGCGACGACGAGGCCAATCGCGGTCGCCACAAGCGACTGTGCAACGCCACCGGTCACGCCGCCCGGATCGACGAGCCCCGAGCCGCCGAACAACTGGAACGAATGCATCATGCCCACGATGGTGCCGAGCAAACCGAGCAAAGGCGCTGCCGTCACGATAGTTTCGAGTACCCAGAAGCCTTTGCTCATATCGCGTTCGATCTGCGACGCTACTGATTGCGCCTGTGCTTCGCGTAGCCAGAGTGGAGCTGAAACGGCAGCGTTCCACGGGGCATTCATCCGTCTGAACGCATTTTGGGCAGGTGCACTGCTCAAGCTCTTTTGCAGATCGGCGCTTGCTCCGTCACGAGAGAAGATGCGTGTCTTGTCAGGCGAAAACGGCATACGCCCCAAACGCACGAACACGTACGAGCGATCGAGAACGATCGCGATGGCGACGACGGCGAGTATTGTCAGCGGATAAATCACCCATCCGCCTACTCGCAGTGCTGCCAGAATGCTGGTCCATTCCTGCATCATCGATCCTGTTTTTAACCGGTTAGAAATGTTTGGTCAGGCCGGCATAGACGGCAAAATGCGGACCGTATTGCGGTGCGCCGACGCCGATTCCAGAACCGTCACGCAGTTCGTACACGCGATTGAGGGCATTGATAACCAGAAGCCGTGCATCGAATTTGCCGAGAAACGGCTGAATGAAGTGATGGATCACGCCGAGATTGATCTGCGTATAGAACGGGAGGTTGTCTGTATTTGCAAAGCCGCTGCGCAGGCCGCTGCCGACAATGCCGTCGAATGTGAAAGTCGTTCTGCCAAGATCGTAAGCGCCGCCGAACGATGCGGTAATACGCTGATCGTGATCCAGATAGACCCAATGATTGCTGATGTAAGCGAGTTCTTCGGGGTCGAAATTGAACTGGGCCGAGTCGATCTGTTTGCCCTGCGCGCGGCTAAACGCAAGATTCATATACGCCGATACATTGTTCTGCTTATAGTTTGCGGTGAATTCGACGCCGTACACGCGGCCATATTGATAGTTGAACGGCGTGTAGATCAGTGCAGAGCCAAACTGTCCTTCATCGAGCAGGTTAGTAGATTTCTTATAGTAGGCGTCGAGGCCCACCGTCACGGTCGAGCCGAGACGCTGCGTTACGCCGAGATCGAAATAATGACTGCGTTCGGGTTGAACCGGATCGTTCTGACTCGACGGACTTTGATTGGTCGTCCCTTCGAAGCGGCTAATTGTCGATCCCGAGAGTAGTTCAAAAGCTGGCGGTGTGAAGTAGCGCGCGTAGCCTGCATGAAACGTGGTGGTCGGAGTCAGTGCATAAACAAGCCCGATTCGCGGACTCAACTGGCTCGCGCTGACGTACTCGTCCATCTTGTCATAGCGAAGCCCGTAATTGAGCGTGAGCTTGCTGGTGATCTTCCATTCGTCCTGTACGTAAGCGCTATACAGGTAGCCTGTTTTGCTGCTCGAATCCTGAATCGTAAAAGGCTGGTCCGAGAGCTGATTGCCATCGGCGTCAGCGGAGAACACGTCGACGCTGTCGTTGAACACCGCATGTTCCTGCTGAAAGAAAATGCCCGCGCGAATCGTGTGTTTGTCGTTCAATCGCCAGGTGGTGTCGGCTTGTACGCCATTGGCCGAGTTGCTGTGAAAGTCCTGCGACGCAACACCGTTGAACAGCAGATCTCCAATTGGATCCGGATTGAACTGCGTGCGCGTGTACCGCGTGAAGAGGGCGACCTGATAGTCCAATGCGCCACCATTGGTGCCTTGTAGCGCAAGCACCGCAAAGTTATTCAACTCCGATTGCGTTTCGTTTAACTGGCTCGAATCGAACGTGTTGTTACCGTTGAGCGTGAAGCCTGGTTGCAGACCCGGTGTATTCGGAATTTCAAACTGATTGCTGGTCGTGCCGAACATCAGGCTCACGCGCGTGAGTGGATTGATGATGTACGACATATAGCCGAATGCATCGCCTTGACGCGTGTGATCGTGAATCGGGCTCGCGCTGGAAGTGGGGTTCTCGATGCCGAGGTTATTCACGCCCAGCGAACCGCTGAAGTAATAGCTGAATGGCCCCTGACTGCCGAACACATCGGCACTCGTCTTGAGTGTCTGGTGACTACCGCCGAATACGTCGATTGTGCCGCCGTTGCCCATATCGCCCGTTTTCGTGCGGATGTCCACGACACCTGCGGTGCGATAGCCGTACTGTGCGGGCAGCGCGCCAGTCAGCAGGTTCACCTGATCGATGATGCGCGTGTCGAGCGACTGCCCGAATCCGCTGATCGGTTCGGGAATGATCACACCGTTGATGCGGTATTGCAGATCCGCGTGATCGCCGCGCACATGCAATTGACCGTACGAGTCGCTCGCCACGCCGGGCGCCTGAAGCAGTACCTGATTCAGCGGCGTGTTCTGACCAGCGGGCAGCGCGTCGATATCTGCCTGACTGAAGCGGTACACGCTGCTGCCTGTCTCCGGCAACAAGTCGTTGCGGGCGCGGTCGAGACGCTTTGCATTCACCTGAACGTCGAGCGCGTCGCTCTTTGCAAGACTGAAACTCGCGGCGCTTGCAGCGCCCGCTGTCGTGGTCGCGATGCTGTTTCCGCTCGCGAATCCCGGCGCAGTGACGACGATTGCATACGTGCCCGGCGTGACGTGCGCGACGACGTAGCGGCCCGCCGCATCCGTTTTCGTTTCGTCGATGGCCGCGCCGCTGGCGTTCTGAACGCGAATGGTGGCGTTGCTGATCGGCTTGCCGGCTGCGTCGGTGACGGCGCCGGCTAATGATCCATCGTCCTGTCCAGTGGTGGCGTGGGCGTGAGCGGCGATGGCGAACAGCAGCAAGGCTGCGTGAGAGACGCGTGTACGGTTTTTCATTGTTGTTGATTGAGTGTTGACGACTGGTCCGGGCGTTTTGTATGGCTGGTGTGTCTGGATTCGGCTCGGTTGGTGGACTGCTTGCATCAGTGGTGTCGATCAGGCGATCCGCTGTCATTTTCGATTGGTAATGTTATATCATTACATCAAGAATTGAAAATGACAAGCTGCATGGCGGACTGCCGAACGTGCGCGGCGAGGGTGTGGAGGTTAGATTCGCGTGTCCCGTACGTGCAAGGCCGGGTTGCGCCGGCTCGTTCGTGCGGGGTGTCAGGAGAGTTCGTGACTCGCCGGTTGAGTCGGTAAAGGAGAGGCAACGAGCGGACGCGGAGGGTTTTCAACCACCGGAGGATTGGCTTCGTTCGAATTGAAGCTACGGGCGATCACGCAACATCGCGCTGGGAACGGACTGAGTGTTGGAAAGTTATGTACCTGCAGATCCGAGGTCGGCTGCGTGAGTCGCGTTCTTCTTCGCCAGGCGGGAACTCGCGGTGTCGAAAGAAACAACGACATCGTTACCGGTTCGCTGAACCATGATAATCATGACAGTTGCCGGAGCAATTGCGAATGCTGATTTTTGGGCAAATCATGTCGCCTCAAGGTTTAATTTAATTGATGTTTTTGATCGAATTTTAGTGGTTGATTTTTATTGTATTTTATGTAATTTTTAAAAAATGATTTCATCAATTGTTCGGACTGAAGTAAAACTGATTTTTGTCTTTTTCCTGCTACCACAGTCGGTCATATGAAAGTGCTGGGGCAACTAATTCCGACCTCGCGATACCGCTTGCGTCAAATCGACGTTGAAGATTCTTGGACGCTGGAACATCGCGGTCATCCGTAATTTGCAAGGTCAGTAAAAAATATTCGATATGAATTAAAAAATGATTTGGAATTATTTGTAAAATTAAATGATTTATTTAATCGCCAACATTTAACGTCTATCGATGTACCCTTGCTGGACAAGAGTCGTTCGGAGAGCATCACTCATGATCAGCAAGTCAATTCGTGCCGCGCTGTTGTGCGCCGCTATCGCGATATGGGCACCCGCCAGCTATGCGCAATACACCACTGACTGGCTAGCCAATACATTCGGTACCCTCGCCACGCATGTCGGCAATACCGCACGCTCGATGTGGGTCGCGCCCGAGGGCGTCATATATACGGCATCGCTGTGGGACGAAAACGAGGGCGGCGTTGCGATCTATCAGAATGGAAAAAGTGTCGGGTCAATTGGCTCTCACGCAGACTTCCAGGGCAGCGCGATTACCGGCAATAGCACGTCGATTTTCGCGGCCTTGCAGTACAACACGTCGTTCGGCAGCGGATCGGTCGGGCGTTACAACCGCTCGACGCAGACACGCGATCTCGTGATCCCTGTCAGTGTGTGGACAGGCATTCCGCATGCCGACGTCATTACCGGCCTGGCCACCGCCGGCTCACTTCTTTACGCGAGCGACTTCTACGGTAATCGCGTCCGGGTCTTCTCTACCGACGGCGTCTGGCAGCGCGATATCAACGTCACTGCGCCAGGCGCACTTGCACTGGATAGCGCGGGTAATCTCTGGGTCGCGCGGCAAAGCGCGGGCGAGGTCGACGAATTCAGTGCGACCGGTGCGCCGCTGAACGTCATTCAGATGTCGGCTACGGCGCGACCTTCTGCGCTGTATTTCGATGCATCGTCCACGCAACTCATGGTCGGCGATGAAGGCCCGGACATGAACATCAAGCTCTACAACGTGGCGGCAGCACCCGCGCTCGTCGGCACGTTCGGCATTCAGGGCGGCTATCTCGACACCACCAGCGGCATCAAGGGGCAGGTGGGTGACAAGCGCTTTACCCGCGTGGTAGGAATAGGTAAGGATTCTTCCGGCAATCTTTACGTGCTCAACAATCCTTGGGGCGGAAGTTGGGACCTCGGCCGCAACGGCGCGACCGATCTTCATGCGTACAACAGCGCGGGCACGCTGCAATACACACTACAGTCCCTCAATTTCGAGGGTGTTGCCGCTCCCGACCCGTCCACGGACGGCGCCTATTTCTACGGCGGCACGAACATTTATACCGGCACGGCGGGCGGCACTTTTGTTGCGAATACGGTCGACCCGTTCACCTATCCGTCCGACCCGCGCCTGAACATGAACGACACGCAGCGCGACGAGCATTTCGGCCAACTCGTCACGGTCGGCGGGAATCGCATTCTTGTCGCGTCCGGGCAGAACCCCGGCATCTTTTACTTCTTCCATTTCAACGCGGCGAATGGCTACATTGCGATACCGGATGCGTCGATACCGGGAACCGCTTTCAATACGACGCTTCAGGTTACGGGCGGCTTTTGTATCGACAGTCGAGGCGACGTGTGGGCCGGTCTCGACCGCACAAATCACATTTACCACTACCCGTTGACGGGTTTCGACGGCGAAGGCAAACCGACGTGGGGACCGGCCACCACGATCTCGATTCCTGAAAGTATTCGTCCGTTGACGCGGATCATTTATCTTCCCGAGACCGACACGATGATTCTCGCGCAAGGCATTGCTGGAAGCTGGGACTGGACGGCCATGCAAACGCGGATCGAGGTGTATCACGGGTGGAGTGCGGGTAATATCAGCCAGCCGAATCCGGTGATCAACCTCACTAGCGCGAATCCAAAATCGATTACAGCGGCCGGAAACTATCTGTTTGTCGGCTACGTGCACACGGTTCCGAACATCGACGCTTTCAATCTCACAACCGGCCAGATCGATACCACGTTGACGAACGCAAATCCCGCGACGGTCGACGTGGGTAACGATGTCGATTCGATGTACGGCCTAAGGGCGTATCTGAGAGCATCGGGCGAATATGTGATTACGAAAGACAACTACAACGGCGCGAGCATTGTTGTTCATCGCTGGACGCCGTGAGCGGATTGAAATGTTCTCGAGCTTCGGAGTTCAACGCGGCAGCATTCGGGTATCGCAGCACACCCTATCGTTTAAGATACGGCCCGCATGCAATTTTCTGAACCGAAGGAGTATTTTCAATGATTCAACCCAGCAATGTGTTCAAGGAGAATCTGGCGCAGATGCCGTCTATCGACGGTATCGAGCGTATCGATCTGGTCGATGGTAAAGGCGCTGTTGTCGCGAACATCGAGAACAAGCCGGGCAAGCAGGGCTCGCTCACGGTGTACAATTATCTGAAGCAGACCTTCGGCACGCTCGACGCTAAAGCGGCCGAACACGGTCTCGCGCTGTTCGCCGAACATACCGCCGACGCCCGTAATCGCCCGGGCGCGCATCCTAATGTCGACATCCTGCTGGCAATCGCCGCGGGTGGTGAAGCGCTGCGTATCGACGTGATCGCCGCAGCGTAAATCATCATAAGGCGCCGCGCTTATTCACAGCGCGGCCACTTCGTGCGGCACTCGCCGCGCGAAGCTCGACCGGATCGAGAAAGAACGCACGGTTATCGGCTACTCGCTCGATCATGAAGTCGATAAAAGTCTTCACGCGCAGCGGCTGTTCGGTCCGATGTCCGTAGTAGATATAGATCGTGCCGTACTGCGTGATGTGCTGCGTCAGCAGTGCAATGAGCCGGCCGCTTCTAATGTGGGGCATCGCGTTAAAGCTGCCCAACTGTCCGATCCCGAGACCCGATAGCACCGCCTGCGTCTCCATCTCCGTGTCGTTCACGCAGATGACGGGCGGTACGTCGCGATAAACAATTTCGTCGCCCATCTGAAACTGCCATTGCGCAAGCTTGCCCGTATTCGTGCGCCGATATCCGGTGCAGCGGTGCTGATCCAGTTCGTCGATTGTTCGCGGCGCACCATTGCGCTCGATGTATTCCGGCGACGCGCACACGATCAACTGAATCGGCACGAGCGGACGCGCAATCGAGCCGCCCGACGGCGGCGGTCCGCCGCGAAACCCGACGTCGGCACGGTCGGTGACGAGGTCGGTGAAGTGATCGTCGAATTGCACTTCGAGTTGCACGTTCGGATGTAGCTGCTGGAATTGCTCGAAGTACTTCCATAGCACCGGCATGCCGAGCGCGCGCGGTGCGCTGATGCGTAACAGTCCGCCGATTTCTTCTTTGGAGCGACGCGCCTCGTCGAGCGCCGACGAGAAAATGGACAGAGCCGGCTTGACGCTATCGAATAGCCGCTGGCCTTCCTCCGTCAGACTGAGCTTGCGTGTAGTGCGATGAAAAAGCCGCACGCCCAGTTCCTTTTCCAGCTGCATGACCGCCTGACTCGCCGCTTGCGGCGAAATGCCCTGATCGACCGCGGCACGCCGCAGACTGCCGAGCGTGGCGGCGCGCACAAAAGTGGTGATTGCACGAATTTCGTTCATGGGCGGCGCGCGGGATTCGCAAGTGAAAGTTGATTATCAGTCTAGCAATTGACGACTAGTACGTGTCAATCGTCGCTCCTACCATGGCATCACTTTCACCTCATCACCAGGAGCGAGATCATGGCGGACATCCAGAAAAATGCTTTCAAACGTGTATGGTTCATTACAGGTGCTTCGCGCGGCATCGGCGCATTGATGGCGGAGGCGGCGCTCGCAGACGGCAATGCAGTCGTGGCGGCAGGGCGCAACGTCCGTGCGATTGTCGAGCGTCTCGGTCAATCCGCGGGACTGTTGCCGGTTGCACTGGACGTGACCGACGAGGCGCAGGCGAAACTCGCGGTGCAAGCCTCGTTGGAGAAATTCGGCCGCATCGACGTGCTGATCAACAACGCCGGTTTCGGTCTGCTGGGTGCGGTGGAGGAGTCGGCCGACCGTGACATTCGCCGCATGTACGACACGAACGTGTTCGGCCTGCTGAACGTTACGCGCGCCGTGCTGCCTGTCATGCGAGCGAATCGCGCGGGGCACGTGATCAACATTTCGTCGATTGGTGGTTATCGCGGTGCGGCAGGCTTCGGCGTGTATTCATCGACGAAGTTTGCCGTGGAGGGCATTACCGAAGCGCTGCGCGACGAGTTGAGGCCACTCGGCATTCATGCGAGCGTCGTCGAGCCGGGCTACTTCCGCACCGACTTTCTCGATGCGTCGTCGCTGACAGTGGCATCTGATGTGATCGCCGATTACGACGACACGTCGGGCGCGGTTCGTCGCAAGGCTGCGCAAATGAATCACAACCAGCCGGGCGATCCGAAAAAACTGGCGGATGCGGTGGTCGCTCTCGTCGACGCACCGAGTCCGCCGCTGCGCCTGCCGCTCGGCACCGATACGCTTGCCGCGATAACCGCGAAAAATGCCTACGTGATGCATGAAATGGAGACGTGGAGAACGCTGTCGGCATCCACGGATTTCACGGCGTAAGGGATAACGTGGACAGGTGCATTGATTTGGGGCGAACTCAGTATTTGCACTATGTTTTGCGGCTATTCGTCCGGCGGACCAGCGATTTTTATGGTGTTCCGCCGGTCACTTTTACCAGTTTTAATCTCGCCCCACTTTAGAAGGAATTAACGAGTTTTCGACGGGGCGAGATTGGCTTAATATTCGGCTTCTGTTCGACCGATTGAAACCCGTGGCCCCGGCGCACACTGGATTCATCCAAGCGCGCAAGGAGCTCGCAATGTCTTCCCGCCAAGACGAAAACCCGCAATTCGAAGCCGGTCTGCCGGACTTGTCCGCGCCCGAGCGAACCAGCCCGTCGGTCGATTCCGATACCGCCATGCTGCGCGAGCTGCAATTTGCATCCGACACCGTATTGCGCCTCGCGACCCGAACCCATTCAGCCGTCGCGCGACACGATGCCGCAGCGGCGCAGGAAGTGCGCGCCGCACTCGAAAGGCAACTGGCCCAGACCACCGGCCTGATCGACGAAATATTGTTCGGTAGCAGCGACCCGCTTACAAAACATTGACCCGTCGTTGAGGCGGGCGTCTCCCGGGGGGTAGCCGGGTGTATCAACTAGCAGACTTGATCTTCTGAAACTGAAATGAACGCTTTGACCATCATTCTTGGTAGCTGGGCAATACTTGCCCTTTGCGCGGTTCTCTTTATTCGTGGCGCGACCGCACGCGTCGAAAAACCCGTAAAGGAAGCGCCGCAAAGCAGCAGCCCGTCGCGATTTTCGATCGCGGAATAAAGGGTTTTTCCCTCATTCGAACGTATCAAACGTAGGCAGTGAATTTCCATTGCGGCAGCTTTTCCGTTAGACGGAGAGTGCCGATGGGATGCGCGGACCGGTTGACAAGATCACCTAACTAAAATTGGACGATCGTTTAAAACCTTTCCCGCCAGTTAGTTGTCTCGCGAGGAGTTGCGAATCGGGCGGACGGTCAAGCCGGATCGCCACGTCAATCCACTCGCTTCGCAGGTCGACATAATGCTCGTCGAGCAAAATGCCGAATCGACCTGCAGACGCTCGCGCTAGATAGCGCGTCACAACATACTGCATATGCATTGCGCCGAAGCTGACCGGTGCGGCCACGTGCAGCTTGCCGCTCGCCTCGCGGTTGGCGTCGTCGAACTCTTCCAGAATGTGTTTGCAGCGCAGGTAATACGCGCCCGCCTGCGTCCGTCAGGCTCAGATTGCGCGTGCATTGCTGCATCAACTGGACCTCGAGGTCCGCTTCGAATTGACCCAAATATTTGCCGGCCATCGAAGCCGACAACCCTGCGCGTCGCCCGGCGACTGCGAGACTGCCATCGTCGATGGTCGCTACGAATACGGGGTGCCTCCAAAACCGTCCAAAGCAACTTCAATCGATAACCTGACGATCAGGTGATGATAATGAACGGTGGATTATCGCCACATAAGATCGAATCTACCATTGCATCTGTCGACCGTTGAAGGTTGGCAAACTTCAATGTGAAAGGAGTCAGGCAGATGAAAATCGATTCGAACGGTGTGCACATCAACGTCAGGGAACTGGGCTTCGGCAATGCCGACGCGCCCGCGCTGGTCTTTCTGCACTACTGGGGCGGCTCGTCGCGCACATGGGACGACGTGATCGCCGCGCTTCCGAACGTGTACCGGACGGTCGCGACGGATCATCGCGGCTGGGGCGATTCGGACAGGCCCGCAGAGCATTACGCACTCGCCGATCTCGCCGACGACACCCAGCGCGTGATCGACGCGCTAGGTCTGCGACGCTTCGTACTGATCGGCCATTCGATGGGCGGCAAGGTCGCGCAATTGCTCGCGGCGCGGCGTCCGCAAGGGTTGGCCGGACTGGTGCTGGTCGCGCCGTCGCCGCCGGTGCCGCTTGCACTGCCGCCCGAAGCGCTCGCGGCGATGGAGGGCGCGTATGGTTCGCGGGCGTCTGTTGAGGCGACCATCGACGGCATGCTGTGCGCGAAACAACTGAGTCCGGCACGCCGCGAGCAGGTGATCGAAGACAGCCTGCGCGGTGGACCCGAGGCGAAGGCCGCATGGCCGCGTCACGCGAGTCAGGAAGATATTTCGCGCGAAGTCGCTTTGATCGACGTGCCGACGATGGTGATCGCAGGCGAGCTGGATCGCGTGGATAGCGTGGCGACGCTGCGCGACGAGTTGTTGCCGCGAATTCCGCATACGCGGATGCATGTGCTGCCAGGGACCGGTCACCTGTCGCCGCTCGAATCGCCGGATCAGGTGGCGGCGCTCATTCACGCGTTGATCAACGATATTTCGCGTTGATCGTGTTAATGGGGACGGCACGGTCACCGAACCACGGCGTGTGAATCGCAAGTTGCGCGGGGGCGGGCTTGCGGCGATCCGCTCGTATTAGAGGCAGATTCAATACTGGCCGCTAAGCACTCTACATCGCGCGGATAATGGGGGCAGCTTAAGCCAGGCTTAAGAAACCATCCCTAGGCTTCCCGTCAGCCTTATGCAGCGTCCCATGCAATGACCGGGGCGCTGATTCAATGAACCCACCTGCTCGTGCGTACCACCGCCGCACGCGACGGTCGACCGCTTATCTAGTCAATGCCTCTCTCTGTAGCTAGCGTCCTGCCCGGACGTGCCGGCAAGATCATTTTTGTGTGTGCAATGAGCTCCGTGTGCGCGGCTTACCTCGTGAGCCAGCATCGTGCTGCGCGCACCGAGGAAGCCGACGTGTCCTTGATGAGCAAGGACTCTTCGCGACCGGACGCCGCTTCGCCCGCGAGTGCCGCAGCGGGAGGGCCGGGTATATCGGCAGCGCCGGCTGCTGCGTCCACCGCGCCGGCGAGCGACGCACCCGCTTTCACCGTGAAGAATGCGCCGGTCGAACACAGTTTCGCGGCGGCGGCGCGCAGCATGGGTGTCGATGCGGCCACCACCGCGATGCTGGCTCAGGCGTTTCACGGCGACCTCGATCTTGCACGAGACCTGCGCGCCGGTGATCGGGTCAGCGCAGTGTTCGACAAAGACGGGACCGATGGAGCCCCAGGCGCGCCGCTCGCGGTTCGCATTGCCCGTGGCACGGTGTCGCACGATGTGTTTCTGTACAGGACGCTGCAGGGCAAACCTTTCTATTACTCAAAAGACGGCGCGAGCACGACGCCGACCTTCGAGCGATACCCGCTGAACTTCTCACGGGTATCGTCGCAATTCGCGTTGCGCCGTCTTGATCCGGTGACGCATCAGTGGCAAAGCCATGACGGCGTCGATCTGGCCGCGCCGTCCGGCACGCCCATCCATGCGACCGCGCGAGGCGTGGTGCGCTTCATCGGTCAGCAAACCGGCTATGGGAAGGTGATCGTTATCCAGAACCCCGCACCGTATTCGACGACGTTCGCGCATCTGTCGCGTTTCGCGAAGGGGCTGCATCGGGGCAGCCGGGTTAGCCGCGATCAGGTGATTGGTTACGTCGGTGAAACGGGTTGGGCGACGGGGCCGCATTTGCACTATGAGGTGCATGTCCATCACGTGCCTAAGGATCCGCTGAAGGTTCAGTTCCCGCAGGCGACGCGGCTCGGCGCCGCCGAGTTGCAGCAGTTCAAGGCGCGCGCCGCGGAATTGACGGCATTGCTTTGAGTTGATGTTTGAAGTTTGAGTTTGAGGTCGATGACGGCGGAATGGGTGGGCCGCAACGCTCCTGCAAAGCGTGCGCTCCCAAGCCGACATCGCGACATCGGCGCTGCAAGCCTCTATCGAACCAGGCCGACCCCGTCTCAACTTTGCGACATTTCGGTCCGCATGCATTCGGTGCCTGGCCACCCGACCGGACACCGGTTAATTCCGACAAAATCATCGGCAAACCTTTGCGGAGCCGTCCGCGTTCGGGTTATCCCACGTTGAAAAAAATACCGGCGACCCGAGCGTTCATGCTCGACGACAACCGGTCGCCGCGTCTCATTTCTGAGCCATCGCGTGCGGCGTGGCGTGCGCGAAGCCTTCGTCCAGTTCACCGTTCGTTGACCAGCAAGGGTTTCGGCCCTCATGGCACAGCCATTGCGATAAGGTGATTACAAGACGAAATACGTTGCGGCCGGAAAGCAAAAAGTCGGTACATGCAGTGCATATCCGGACGACAACAGAAGTCTTCGTGAATCGCGGTCGGGGAGGTTAGCGCGTTTTACGAGGTGCGGCGGGGCCAACAAAAATACGAATGTGAAAAGCGACGCGGGCGGCTGACAGAAATCCGTCAACCGCCCGTGATCGCGACGGCGTGAGGCGATGACCTCGCCATTTTTTTTTAGTCAGGCGATTGCGGGCCGTCACGCGCGGCGTGGCTTTCGTTGATAAGCATTTCGCCACTGACCGACCAGCTTGAATCCCATCGGCGCCCGACCGGAAGACTCCTCCGGCAGTCCATCATTGAATCGACGCTTGCGCGCTGAAGAACAGGCTGCGAAGATCGCATTAAAGCGTAGCGCAATGCACATGACCGCTCTAATGCTAATGCTGGTGATTGACACACCGGCCATCGCGCCCGCACTCCGCTTATAAGCTTGAGAGCGCTTACAGGCGAAAAACACATTTCGAGCAGCCAGAACGCCGGGCGCGCATCACGCGTCTCTTGACTGGGGAAGCACATGTTTGCGTCGAGCCCGTTTCCTGATCTACTGCATCACGCCAGCCTCTGGTTGCGCGCCTACGCGCTCGTGCTTTTCATGATGCTTCTCGGCGCCGCGCTCGAGCGCCGCTGGCCTGCCGCGTTGCTGCAATCGCGCTCCGGGCAGCGTTTCAACGCGATATACGCGGGTCTATATATGGCGCTCGCCGAATCCGTGAAACCGCTTACAGCAGCAGCGAGCGTTGCAATCGTGAATTCATTCGGCGGCGGCATGGTCGTGCTGGTGTCTCGCGGCTGGGGTGCGTTGGCATCGTTCATCATCGTGCTGCTGACAATCGATCTGCTCGAATACGCGTTCCATCGTTTGCAGCACACGTGGCCCATCTTGTGGAAGCTGCATTCGCTGCACCATAGCGCAGTCGATTTCAACGTCACCGTGACCTATCGGCATCACTGGCTGGAAGTGCTGATCAAAGGCTGTCTGCTTTATCCGCTGGTCGGGGTGCTGTTCAAGGTCGATCCATGGATTGTCGGCGCGACTTCATTCGTCTTCATGATCGGCAATTACTTCGCGCATCTAAACATGCGGGTGGATCTCGGCCGTTACGTCACGTGGGTCAACAACCCGCAATATCACCGCTTGCATCATTCGATCCGTGCCGAGCATTTCGATCACAATTTCACGCAGTTGCTGCCGCTATGGGATCACCTGTTCGGCACGCTATGGGTGCCCGCGAAGCACGAGTGGCCGGCCACCGGACTCGACGATGGCGCGCAACCGCGTACGCTGCTGGCTGCGCTTACCTGGCCGCTGCGGCTGCAGCCAGAACGCGAGGTGGTGCCGGTTCGCAAGTCTGTCGTGATACTGGATAAAGAGATCAAGTGAAACCGGCGCGGTGCAATATGCGCTGTTACGCGAGCCTCGCGCTGCATACCGCCTTGCCACCCAGCAATCCGACGACCAGCGTCGCCATGACGAGCACGCACAGCGCGGCGCGCAAACCGAGCAGGCCGGCTCCCAGACCGATCAGCGGCGGCCCGACGAGGAACCCCGCATAACCCGCCGTGGCGGCCATCGATACGCCGATTGCCGGCGTGACCGTGGAGCGGCCCGCTGCACTGAAAATCACGGGAACGATGTTGGCGAGGCCGACGCCGACCATCGCAAAGCCGACGAAAGCGGTCAGCATGGTCGGCACGCTCAGTACCAGCACGAGCCCGGCGACGGCGATCAGACCGCCCATCGCGATGACCCGGCTCGAACCGAAGCGCCGCACCGACACGTCGCCGATGATCCGGCAAGCCGCCATCGAAAATGCAAACGCGGAATAACCGATAGCGGCGACGCTGGCCTCCTGGTTCAACGTCGAACGCAGATACACGGCGCTCCAGTCGGCCACCGCGCCTTCGACCAGCATGCATAGGAACGCGAGCATCGCGAGTTTCATCACGCCGCCGCTGGGCCACGCAAAACCGCTGGACGTAGGCGCTTCGCGCGACTCGCCGAGATCGCGCAACGCGAGCAGCGCGGCGCTCACGATCAACAACGCGATGAACGCGTCCGGCACCAGCAGTCCGCCCGCAACACCGACGCCCGCTCGTTGCAGCATCGCGCCGCTTGCCGCGCCCAGCAGTCCGCCGGCGCTCCAGGCCGCGTGAAACGACGACATGATCGGCGAGCGCCACTGCGTTTCGATCGTGCTGGCGTGGCCGTTCATCGATACGTCGAGCGCACCGTTGGCCGCGCCGAGCGCGAACAGTACGAGGCACAGCACGGCCATGTTCGGCGCGAAAGCGGGCAGCGGCAGCGCGATGACGAACGCCGCGCCGAGCAGCGCGGTCGCGCGGCCACTGCCGAAACGCGGCGCGAGTTGGCCGGCCAGCGGCATCGCGACGATCGCGCCCAAGGCAAACGCGAACAGCGCAATGCCGAGCGCCGTGTCGCTGAGCGCGAGGCTTTCCTTGATGCGCGGCACTTCAACCGCCCACGCGCCGATCCCGAAACCGTTTGCAAGAAATACGGCGATCGTCGCAATACGTTCCTTCACCGGTTTCATGTTCGTGTTCATCTGAGTCGTGGCGAGTGTGGTCATGAGCGGGCCACCGTCACGTTGTCGCAAACCGCTTCGAGGCTCGCGAGGCGTGCGGCCGGCACGTCGGTTTCGACGAACAGATAATCGACCGCCGACGCGGGCGCGACCGCGTACGGCGCTGCGGTCATCAACTTTTCCGAGGTCAGCGCGATGGCGACCTGGCCGCTCGCCTTGACCATCGCGCGTTTGAGTTCGGCGTCTTCGGCGTCGAATGCGGCGACGCCTTCGTCCGGGTCGAACGCACAGGCGCCGAGGAAGCAGACGTCGGCGCGAATCTGCTGGATTTGCAGTAGCGACGTGGCGCCGAGCGAACCCGCCGCGCCGCGCGCGATGCGTCCGCCGACCAGAATCACGTCGAAACCGGGACGGTTCAGCAGGCGAGTGCAGGCTTCGGGCGAATTCGTCACGACGGTCAGGTCAGCGTTGTCGGGCAGCGCGGCGGCGATCGCGACGTTGGTCGAACCCGCGTCGAGCAGGATGATCTGCCGGGGCCGCACGATCGACACCGCCGCAATCGCGAGGCGCGCCTTGCGGTCGGGCGCTTCGTTCATGCGCACAGCGGCGGGTTTGTCGGCCGGGGACGTCAGCAGTGCGCCGCCGTACACGCGCTTGCAGTGGCCCTGTTCGGCCAGATCGCGCAGATGGCGGCGCACCGTGTGCTCGGAGGTCTGCAATTCGGCGGCGAGCGCGGCGGCCAGCACGCGGCCGTTTGCGCGCAGGCGCTCGAGTATTAGCTGTTCGCGCTGCTCGGGTAAAAGGCCGCTTTCGGCTTCCTGCCGCGTTCGTTGCATGTGTCCCCCTTTGAGATTCGCTTAAATCGATCATAAACGAGCAAAATGTATCGTAAACGATCTTCGGGGGCAATGCGTTAGTTGTTGGCTGCTGACCGGCGCGGTGATTTTTCAGATGAATCGGCTTGTCGGCTTAACTCGCGCTTACGCTGCGCCTCGTCGCCCGACCGAAAACCAGCCGGTCTGCGATCCACACAGCCAGTATCGTTGCGCCCATCAGCGGAAAGACGATGCCGAGCAGAACGAGGCCGGTTTTCCAGCCGCGCATCGGCGGTGCGGCCCGTTCGCGCGACGGTGCTCCGAGCGAGCGCTGGGGCCGCCGCTTCCACCACATCACGAAGCCGGTGACGGCCATTGCCGCGAGTCCGAGCGAAATGGCCGCGCAGATAACCTGATTCGCCACGCCGAAGTAACGTCCCATGTGCAGCGAGGTGCCATACGACACCGCTTTCGCTACCGCGCCGTAGTCGTCGTAGCGAATGTCCTTCAGTACCTCGCCGCTGTATTGGTCGAGGTACAACGTGCGCTCGTCTTTCGGATCGGCGGGAAAATACGACACCGTGTAAACGCCGGTCGCGGACGTGGGCAGCACGATGCTGTAACCGTCCGTCACGCCGATCGACGCGGTCAGCGCCACGATGCGTCCGAGCGACAACGGCTGCGCGGTTTGCGTATCGCTCGATGAGGAGTGAGGCACCGGCGCGTTGCCGACGGCCCATGGAGTCAACGGCAAAGGCAGGTCGTCCATCACCATGCCGGGCATCGAGTCCGTATCGGCCGCGTGTCCATGGTGTTGAGCGTGGGTCGCATCTGGCGCATTGACGGATTGCGCTCCAGGCAGCACGGAGCGCAAAGGCAAGCCACCCCACGAGCCTTCCGGCGCGCCGAGATTCGCCGCCGTCGCAAGCGTCTTGAACTGCTTGCCCCACGAACCCGACCACGGGAGTCCGCTCAGCACGAACGCGAGTGCGCCGAGCGCGAGCCAGAGGCCCATCACCGCATGAACGCTCTTCCAAAGCGCGCGACCCTTCAGCGTGAAGCGAGGCAAAAGTGCCCGACGTATAGCTGTTTTCTCACGCGGCCACCATAGCGCGATGCCTGTGCCGATCATCACGAGCGTCCAGCATGCGGCAAGTTCCATCAAAAGTTCGCCAGGCTTACCGAGCAGCAACTTGCGATGCAGCATGCGGTCCACCTGCATGAAACGTCGCTCGACACTCAAGGTGCCGAGTACATCGCCGTTGTACGGGTTCAGGTAGACGCTTTGCTTGTCGCCGTCGGCGAGACGGAAAATGAATTCGGTGCTGCGATTGGGGTCGCTGGCGATCATTGCGGTCAACGCGACAGCGCCTTGCGGCATCGCGGCGCGCGCTCTGGCGAGCAACACGTCTTCGCTGAGTCTCGGCACGGCTTGCGTGTCGACAACCATCTGGTGACGATAGAGCAGCGGCTCGATCTGTGGCTGAAAACAGTACAACGTGCCCGTTATCGCGAGCACGATCAGAAACGGCATGACGAACAGACCGGCGTAAAAATGCCAGCGCCAGAGTGTTCGATAGCCGGGATGAGTGGTGCCCGTCGCCGGGCTTACGCGTTGAGCGGCAGTCGTGGTGGACATGAAATCCTCGTCAGTCGGAATGGGGTTGCGCGCTTACATGCGCAGCTTGGCTTCCACGTAAAACGTGCGGCCCGGATACGGGTGATAGACGAAGTAGCGCGCATCGAACAGGTTGTCGACGCCAATGCCGACTTCACTCAGCTTCGTCGGACGGAAGGTGAATTTCGCATCCGCCACCGTGTACGAACTGGTGCCGCCGAATACATCGGGATTGGTGTCGGTGTTGGTGAGCGTGTTGTACTGGCGCCCCGAGTAACGCGCGGCAAGCGTGAGCGCCGCGCGTTCGCTGAAGCGATAGGTCGCGGCGAGATCCGCACGCCATAGCGGAATCCGGTAAAAGTACTTGCCGACCGACGCAGGGTTCTGCGCATTGGCGATGATTTTCGACTGCGTATAAGCCACGCTTGCTAGCAGATCGAGTCCATGCACGAGCACATCCTGTCCCGAGTAGCTGGTTTCGACACCACGCGAACGGACTTTGCCGATGTTCTGAAAGTTCGTCACATTGGGAATCACGGTCGTATCGGTCTGACTGAAGATCGTGTTCTTCACGTCGTCCTGAAACAGCGAGAAGCGGAACACGCCGTTCCAGTGCGCCCATTCGGCAGTGAGTTCTTTCGAAAGATCGTCTTCGGGTTTCAGATTCGGATTGTTATTGACGATCGACGATCCGTTGATTTGCCCCTGGAACAATTCGCTGACTGTAGGAAATCGATAAGCGCGGCCAATCGACGCGCGTAAGGTCAGATCGTCGGTGACGTCGAACGAGAGTGATGCTTTCGGCGAGAAGTGGTGCTGGTTTGCATCGCTGTAGGCAATGCTCTGGCCAGGCAGCCCTTGCGCACCGCCATAAGCCTGCCAATCTTCATAACGTACGCCGTAGACCAGTTTCCAGCGCGGTAGAAAACGCCACGCGTCCTGCGCGTAAAGCGCCTGGGTCTGCGTCTTGCCGACGAATGAATTGGCGAACGATGTGGCTTCGCCATCGCGCCAGTTCAGCGTGTTGTAACTCTGGTTATCGAGGAAGTAATTGTCGTAGTGATAGCCGAAACTCAGCGCGTGATTAGCGAGTCCGGCTTGCGTGCTGAACGGCGTGTACGTGCTGCGTAAATCGAGTGTTTTCCAGCCGGTGCCGTCGCCGAAAATCACCGTGCCGGGACCGTTGCCCGGCGCGCCGGAGTTGGCGGTGCGCGCCACGCTATTGCTCACGTCGTAATACGACGCGATCGCTTCGCCGTTCCAGCCTGTAGCGTTGCGCGTTTTTAGCGACACGCCATATAGCCAGTTCTCGCTATGACCGAGACTCGGTGCAAAAGCCGCGGCGGGGATCGTGTATTGATAGCCGCCGATCGAGACCGTGCCGCTATAGACAGGATTGCCGTCCGCGTCGCGCAGGAAGCTCGACGTCGCGCTGTTATAGGTCTGATGCCAGTAGCCGAGCGTAAATCCGGCTTGCAGTGTCGGCGTGAAGTCGTACTGCGTTTTCAGCTTGAACTGATCCTGCACCGTGTGTTCGATGCCTTCGCCGTTGACGCCGAGTACGGCCGTCGGCGTATTGGTCTGGTTGTTATAGAAATACGCGCCCGTCACGGGTGTTGCGGCGGCCGTCGCGGGCGTGCTCGACTGCGCGAGCGTCGCGAATTGCAACGGCTGACTCGTATTCTCCAGGTGATTGACAGCAAGCCGATAAGAGAACTTGCCGATCCGGTCGCCGATCGACGCGCTCATTTCACTGCCGTTGAAATTCTGATTCACGCCATACAGGCTGAAATGCTGGGTGAACGCCTTGACGTCGGCGGTGGCCTCGAATTTTTTCGGCATGTAGGTGCTGATGAGCACCGTCGCACCGAGCGAGTTGCCCGGATATAGCGCCGAGAATGGCCCGTAAATCACGTCGACCTGCTGGATCTCGTCGGGCGACACCATCGACCAGCGCGGCGCAAACGTAAAGCTGTTGCCGAGCAGATTGCTGAGCAGCAGACCGTCTGCGTAGACGAGACCGCGTGCACTTTGCGAATTGCTCGTACCGCGTACGGCTATCAGCGAGTTCACATCGCCGATAAAACGCTTGCGCACAGCGAAGTTCGGCATGTACTTCAGCGTGTCTTCGGTGTTGACGACGTTCCAGTTGCTGAACTGCTCGCGCGTCACGGTTTCGACGGAGGCGGGCAGGTTCGGGGCGACGGCGCGGGGCGTGGCCGCCGTATTTGAAGCGCTGACGCTGACCGCGGGCAAGGTGGCTTCGGTATTCGTACTGGCGCTTTCCGCATGAGCCACGGGAGCAACGATTGCGGGAATCAGCGCAGGCCAGCAGGCCTTCAGATCAGCGCGGAAATACGACGAAAAAAACGGTTGTGACAACCGGTTGGACGCGAGGCCGCGCGCGCCTCTGCGGGCGCAAAGGGGCAGCCTTCGCAGCGCGAAGTTGAACATGAAAGTTTCCTTGATGCATTGGACAGGCGATCGCGCGCCCCCTCGTCGGAAACGATGAGTGCGACTGGTGCAATAGACGCGAAAAACGCGCGATCAGAACCGGCAGTGATCAGGAAACAGCAGGCGGGTCTCTGGGGCGTCCCGAAGGGAACGCGCCGAGCGGAGTAAAGCGGGTGGAGAGTGTGGGCGGCGCGGTGCCGGCCAGCGCGAGGGCGGCCGGCGGTTCGATTGCTGCGACTGTCGGCATCGCGACATGATGCTCGAGCAGATGACAGTAGCCGCACGCGCCGAATGCGTCGTCGTGACTGAGATGTACCGGCTCGGGACCGGCATGACTGACCAGCGTTGCGTCGCTCGCGCCAGACGGATGGAGCGCCGAACACAGCGCGGCGATAGGCTCGTGTGCCTGGTTCGCCACCAGCATCTGACTCACGAGCGGCGCGAACACGACGAGCCACATGGCGAACAGGCCAAGCCATGCGGTCAGGTGGTTGCGGGAACGTAGCGTCATGATGGTCGGGATAAAGGCGGGGCGATTTTAGCATTGCCTTACAGATTTATCTCGCGTGATTCCGCGTATAGCGCCAGATTAGACGGCAAAAAGCCGCTCAGTTCTTCGCGTTGGTCCAGCGCCGGTTCCCGTAAGCTGTGTGGTAGCCGTTCCTCTTTCCGTCCCGGGCCGGAGGTTCGTTATGTCCGCGAGGGAAGAGCGCCGAACCGCGCCTCGCCCCGATTTCATTCCTACGACTCATGACGCTCACGCAGACGCACGCATCCCCGATTGCCGATATTGCCGACCTCAACCAGCGGGCCGTTTCGTTGAGCTCGGCCGGCCAGTTCGCCGACGCTTTGTCGCTGGTGACGCCCGTTTGCGAAGACGCGACGCTGCCAGCCGACGCGCGCGCGCAAGCGTTGAATATCGCCGGTGCCTGTTCGCTTGCTCAGCTCAAGGTCGCCGATGCGGAAAACTACTGGCGTCAGTGCCTGCAACTCAAACCCGGTTTCGCCGAGGTGTACAGCAGCCTCGGCTCGCTGTACAAGTCGCTCGGGCGTTTGTCCGCCGCGAAAGCGATGTATCGCGAACTGGTGTCGTTGCGGCCGGACCAGGCCGAAGCTCACTATCAGCTCGGTATCGTGCTTTACGGGCTAGGCTACCGGCAGGAAGCGGAAGCGTCGTACAGCCAGGCCGTGTCGATTCGCGCGGATTTCGCGGAGGCGCATTACAACCGGGGCATCGTGCTACGTGACCTGGGCCGTCCGCATGACGCGGAAGTGTCTTATCGCAAGGCGTTGCCGGGTCTTCAGGGGCATGCAGAGGTGCATAACAACCTCGGTAGCGTGCTGGTGGAACTCGGCCGCGCCGACGAAGCCGACGCGGCCTATCGCGAGGCGTTGACGATCCGCCCGCAATACCCGGAAGCACTCAATAATCTCGGCGGCGTGCTGAAGGCGGCCAACCGGCTCGTCGAAGCGGAACTCGCTTGCCGCCTCGCGCTGACCATCCGGCCCGAGTTCGCGGAGGCGCATCTGAACCTCGGTGCGGTGCTGATCGAACTGGAGCGCCTGACCGAAGCGGAAGCGGCTTATCGCGACGCGATCGTGCATCGTCCGCAGTATGCGGAGGCTTATTACAACCTCGGCATTGCCCTGTTCAAACAGGAGCGTCTCGCCGATGCCGAACAGGCTTATCGCGACGCGATTCGTTTGAACCCCGGCATTGCGCATGCGCATAACAATCTGGGCTGCGTGCTGCGTCGTATTGACCGTTATCCGGAAGCCGTCGAGGCGTTCCGGCAGGCGATCGAAGTGAATCCGCAACTCGCCGAGGCGTACGCCAATCTCGGCAACGCGCTGGCGCAACTGAAGCGATTGCCCGAGGCGGAACGCGCGTATCGCGAGGCGCTTGTCATCCGTTCCGATTACGGTGAAGCCCGCTTCGGTCTCGCGGTTCTGCTGCTCAGCATCGGTCAATTCGAAGAGGGTTGGCAGCAATACGAGTACCGTTACGAACAGCCGGCTTTCATCCACTACAAGACTCGGTCGATGCTCAGTTGTCCGCAGTGGCTCGGCGAACCGCTTGCCGGTAAATCGGTGCTGGTCTGGCAGGAAGACGGACTCGGCGACATGCTGCAATTCGCGCGTTATCTACCGCTGCTAAAAGCGCAAGGCGCCGCTCATATTGCGTTCGCGTGCGCGCCGGGTTTGCATCGGTTGATGGCGGGAGTAGCCGGTGCCGACGAGATGCTGGATCATGCGACGGCGATGGCTCGTATGTCGCGTTACGATTGCTGGACGAGTCTGCTGAGCGCACCGTTCTATCTGCGCACAACCATCGAAACGATTCCGCGCCCCGTGCAGCTTAAAGTCGATCCTGCGCTGCGCGAGCAATGGCGGCCGATGCTTGACATGCTGCCGGCGGATCGCAAGATCGGTCTGGTGTGGAAGGGCAACACGAAACATCACAACGACGCGAATCGCTCGATGCCGTCGCTCGCCACGCTTGCTCCGCTGTGGAGTGTGCCGGGAGTGAGCTTTGTGAGCCTGCAAAAAGGGCAGGGCGAGGACGAGGCGCGTAATCCGCCGGCCGGTCAACCGTTGCTCGATGTCGGTACGCTCGTCACCGATTTCGCGGACACGGCCGCGATCATCGATCAACTCGATCTGGTGATTGCCGTCGATACGTCCACCGCGCATCTGGTCGCGTCACTGGGTAAGCCGTGTTGGGTGATGCTGCCGGAAAAAGATGTCGACTGGCGCTGGATGCACGGCCGTGACGATTCGCCGTGGTATCCGCACACATTGCGGGTGTTTCGCCGTGCACCGGGGGAAGGCTGGGCGGTGTCGGTGGAGAGGGTGCGGCAGGCATGTGTCGAGCGCTTCGGCGCGAAGGTGCATGCAGAAGCTCGATGATCGCGTTTGGGGCACCTGCAGATGGTGTAGTCCTCACCAGCACCATTCGAAGCACTTCTTAAGCGGCTTGCGCGACAACCGGATCGTCTATTGCCTTTAGGTTCAGGCAGAAGAGCGAAGCGGGCCGAGTCGAACGGCCCGCTACCTAGTTCGCGCCGATGTTGATGGTGCGCGTCACGTCCACCACCGAGAGCCGGATCGCGTCGATCAATGCGCGCGCGGCAGGCGAGGGCGTGCCGGCGGCGCGAACGGTCAGCCCGATATCGCGGCGGGTATTGTGCAATTGCACGTCGAGCACGACTAACTGACCCGATTGCACCTCGTGATGCAGCTGCTGCGCCGACAACGCAGCCGCCATGTCCGTGCCGAGCAGCAATCCGCGAATCACTGCGAGGTCGGCGGTCTCGACCGTGGGCAGCGGCGGCTTCACTTTCAATCGCTTGAATTGCGCTTCGAACAGCGCACGGGCGGGCGCGTTACTGCGCGGCAACACCCATTGCGCGTCCCGCAGACCCATGATGGTCAGATCGCGTTCACGCGTCAGCGGATGATCGTGGCGCACCAGCACGACCATGTCTTCCGACATCAAACGCTCGTTTTTGAGGCCGCTGCTGGCGTCGTTATCGCGCAGCGCGCCGAGGATGAAATCGATGTCGCCTGCACGCAGACCCGCGACGAGCGTCTCGTACGAGCTTTCGTCGGTGGCGACGCGCACGCCCGGATTTTCCGAGGTCATTCGCGCGATGGCTTTAGGCAGGATAAGCGTGCGTCCAAGCGGCAATGCGCCGACCGTGACCGCGCCCTGAATCTTGCCGTGCAACGCGGCAATATCGTCAGGGACGTGGCGCAGTTCGTTCAACGCGCGGCGCACGTGAAGCAGGAAAGTTTCGCCTTCCGCAGTGAGCAGAATCCCGCGCGGGCTGCGATGAAACAGACTCAAACCCGAGCCGCTTTCCAGTACACGAATCGCAGTACTCACAGCCGGTTGACTGATGCCGAAGGTTTTAGCCGCGCTCGGCATGTGCCGATGCCGTGCAAGCGCCGCGAACAGTTGCAGCCGCCGCGTATTCAACAGATAAGCGGGCAATGCGCCCTCTGCCGCAGGCCTGCGACGTGCCTGGCGTGCAGCACACCATTGCGCGAGTTCTTCGAGTTCCGCGAAAATCCGCTCGCAGCGCTGCAAAACCGCCCGCCCGACGGGCGTGGGCAGCATGCCGGAAGGGCCGCGATCGAACAGCGGTTCGCCGAGCGCCGACTCCAGTTCCTGCACGGAACGCGTGACAGCCGATTGCGCGCGAAACAGCGCGGCGGCCGCGCGGGTCGCGCTGCCCATATCGGCGACGAGGCGGAACGCGCGCAACTGCGCGAGATTGAGCAGGTCTTTGCCGCTCGCCGACGACGCTTTAACCGCCACCGGATTGCTGTCAGCAGTAGAAGTATTCGTGCTCATCATGCGGCGCCTGCAATAAGGTGCAAAGACGGCAGCGAAAGATTCAGGCTCTCTTTCGAAATGTTTGTGTGCTCTTTCATCAACGCGTCCACGCGCGCACCTTCGCCTTTTTTAAGTGCATCCACGATCGCATGATGCTGGCGTTGCGCGTACATCAGCATCAGAAACTGCCGCTCTCGTGCGGATTCGTCGAATGCGATCGTGAACGGCGACACGAACGGGATTTTCTCGTTCAGACTCAACGCGGCCTTGACCGCCATGTTTTGCGACGCGTCGACAATCAGCGCGTGAAAGCGTCCGTTGATCTCGGCGTAACGCACGTCGTCGCCTGGTTTCGGATGCTGTTGCGCGAAAAGCTCGTCGCCTTCGCGCAGGCATTCGTCGAGCGAGGCCGCCAATGCCGGGCTGACTCCGCTCTCGGCAACCGACCGCGCGGCGAGTCCTTCAAGCACGCCGCGCACGTCGATCGCGTTCAGGATGTCATGCACGCTAAAGCGCCGCACGACATAACCGCGTGCACCCGAACGGTCGAGCAAGCCTTCCGACGACAGCACGCTCAGCGCATAACGCAGCGGCGTGCGCGACACGCCGAGCCACTGCGCGAGTTGCGCCTCGACGAGGCGCTGGCCTGGCGACAGTTCGCCCGCAAGAATCTTCTCGCGTAAGGTCTGCACAATCGCCTGCTGGGTGGTCTCGTTCATCGGTCTCGCCTCGTTTGGAGCAGTGAAGTATAGCCACGGCGGCGGCACTTCACCACGCCTCAAAAGCATGCTCGCGGACCTGCTTGCGAGTTGTTTTCAAGGCCATCTGTTTTATTTATCGGTGGCTACACGACAAAAGGCCGGCCGGAATGCCCCGGCGGTCACTCGGGATACCAGAAAAGCCGTTCGCCATGGGGCTTGCCGCTTGACCAGTGACGACGCATAGCGGCATCCCATAGCGGTTTGATCCGGCAATTTGCGGCTGACCGTGGTTTACCCGAGCTTTCTCGAAAGCGGCACAATTTCTACCTTTGTATCCCAAGGCGGTCGCGATAGCTACCTGTGAAAAAGCGGTGACCTATCCGATTGGCGCGCGAATCCGGCGCAACGGTAAGCGCATACGTAGAGCACACTCAGCGCACTTTCAGCGCAGCACGAAGTAACGGAAGACAACGAATATGGCAAGGATCATTGGTGGCATCGGCACCTCGCACGTGCCGACTATCGGCATGGCGTACGACAAGGGCAAGCAGAACGATCCCGCATGGGCGCCGCTCTTCAAGGGCTACGAACCGGTGGCGAAATGGCTTGCCGAACGCAAGCCCGACGTAATGGTGATGTTCTACAACGATCACGCCAACAGTTTCTTCTTCGACTGCTATCCGACCTTCGCGCTGGGCGTGTCGGGGAGCCACGAATTCGCGGACGAGGGCGCGGGCAAGCGTCCGTTGCCGGATATCGCCGGGCATCCCGATCTCGCGATTCACATCGCCGAGCAGATGGTGGCCGACGAGTTCGACCTGACGATCTTTCAGGACCGTCCGCTCGATCACGGTTGCAATTCGCCGCTTTCGTTGATGTTGCCGCATGACGGCGGCTGGCCGATGTCGCTGGTGCCGCTCGAAGTGAACGTGCTGCAATATCCGCTGCCTACCGCGAATCGTTGCTACCGTCTGGGGCAGGCGCTGCGTCGCGCGATCGAATCGTACGAAGAGGATCTCGATGTCGTGGTGGTCGGCACGGGCGGCTTGTCTCACCAGGTGCACGGCGAGCGCAGCGGCTTTAACAATACCGAATGGGACATGGAGTTTCTCGACCTGATCGTCAACGATCCGCAGCGTCTCGCGGCCATGAAGCACGTCGACTACGTGCGCCTGGGCGGCGCGGAAAGCGTGGAGACGATCATGTGGCTCGCGATGCGTGGCGCGCTGGGTCCGAAGGTTCGCGAACTGCATCGCAACTACTATCTCGCGACCAGTACCGCGATGGCCGTGACCATCTATGAAGACGAGGTGGCGCAATGAATCCGCAACTGATCGGTGTTGAAGAACTGACGGGCACGTACCCGTTCGATATTCGCCAAAGCATCAAGGCGATGCGGCTGAACCGCTTCTTCTGGATGATGCGTGAAGCGCCTGCGCGCGCGCTGTGGCTCGACAATCGCAGCGCGGCTTACGACGCGGCGAAACTCACTGACGAAGAACGCACGCTGGTCGACAACACAGACTGGCTCGGTCTGGTTCGCTACGGCGTGTGCTTTTTCGTGCTCGAAAAATTCGCGCGAGTGGTGAAGATCACGAACCTCGGCATGTACGCGAGCATGCGCGGCGAAACGCTCGAAGCATTTTTGAAAACGCGTCGGGTGCCGGAGGCGGTGTAAGAGCGGTCTCGCGAGGCCACGTTGATCCACGTGGCTCGTGACGTTACCCGCTGAGTATTGTTTGCACGAAGGTTTACACGAAGCGCTTGGGTTTGTACAAAGCGCGCTTCCAGGATTTCCAGGAGGGGTGGATATGGGCAGCAATTTTGGCGTAACCGAGACGGGCCTCGACAAACGATTCGGCGCAGCGGGTTCCGAATCGCCTAACCGCGCAACGACGCTACGCGCCGGTATAACCGGTGGTCTGGTCGGCGCTGTGTTTATCTGGATTTACGAGGCGCTAGTCTGGGTCGGCGCGCAGCATATGATGCCGCTGGCGGGCATTCCGCGAAACGCAACGGGCCTGGTGTTCGGCAAGGCGGTACAGGAGTCGCTGGGCATCTGGGCGTATATCGTGGGCACAGGTATTCACTTTGTGTTCGCGGCGGCATGGGGCGTGCTGTTTGCGATGATCTGGCCGTACTTCCGTCGACGTGGATATGAAGCCACTTTCGTAGCATTGTTTTATGCCGTGCTGGCGTGGATCGTCATGCATGTCGCGATCATGATTTCGTCGGACAATCACCCGAACTACTACGATCCGGCGGTGATTATCGGCGGCTTCATGTCTCATATCTTCTTCACCGTGCCGCTCGCGTTGACCGTCAAGCGGTTGATGGAACCTCGGCGGTAAAAGCGGGCAGGCCGCCGCTGTCGGCGCAGAAAATCGCCATGCCTTTATTACATGTGAGGTAATTGGCGAGCAGCATCCACGCACCTAATCTTCGGTTGTCGCGCGGTTCATCCCGGGCCGCGCTCACTACCGAGGACGCATCATGTCGACGTTTCCGATTCATTCCATCGATTCCGCACCGGCGCAGTCCGCGCCGGTATTGCGGCAACTCGAACAGACATTCGGCTTCATCCCCAACATCGCAGGCGCCATGGCGGAATCGCCGGTGCTGATCGGTGCATTCATCGATCTGTTCCAGAAGGTCCACGCAGGCACGTTCACCGAAGCGCAAATCCAGACCCTGCTTCTGACGAATGCGGTGACCAACGCGTGCTCGTGGGCGGTCGCATTTCACACCGCGCTGGCGCTCGACCAGGGCCTCACATCCGCTGACGTCAACGCGATTCGCGAGGCACGCGTGCCGGCGGATCGTCGGCATGCCGCGCTTTCCACGCTGACGAGGACCGCGATTGAAAAGCGCGGGCATCTCGACGCGCACGATCTGAACGCATTTCTCGAAGCAGGCTTTCGTCGCGATCAGGTGCTCGAAGTGCTGGCAGTTTCCGCAGCATCGACCATCACGAATTACGTGGGCAACATCGCGCAACCACCGCTGGAAGCGCAGTTCCAGACGCACGCGTGGCACGCGTGAGCCGCCTTGCAGCCGGGCAGGGTATGCTGGCTCACCACTGAGAGCCCGCATGCCTTCGAGACCCACGGACGACGGACAACCGAGCGATGAACCCTGCGAATACGAATCGAGCCATCAATGCATCGTCGAACGAAATCGGCCCGCTATTGCGTCACTGGCGGGATCTGCGCGGAATCAGTCAACTGGATCTGTCGTTCAATGCAGGCGTGTCGCAGCGTCATATCAGCTTTATCGAAAGCGGGCGTAGCGTGCCCAGCCGCCAGATGTTGATCGATCTCGCGCAGACGCTCGACATACCGCTGCGCGAGCGCAACGCGCTGTTACTGGCGGCAGGGTACGCGCCGATCTACGCCGACACGGCATGGAACGCGCAGGAAATGCAGAGCGTGACGAAGGCGCTCGAACGGATGCTGCGGCAACACGAACCCTTCCCGGCTCTGGTCATGGACCGCTACTGGAACGTGCTGTTGACCAACGACGCGGCGCCGCGTTTTTTCAACTGTTTCATCGACATGGCCGCGCGCAAGGGGCCGCGCAATATGCTGCATCTCGTGTTCGATCCCGACGCCATGCGGCCGTTTATCGCCGATTGGGAGCGCGTGTCGGAGAGTCTGATCCAGCGGGTGTATCGCGAATCGGTAGGGCGCGTGATCGACGATCCCACGCGCGACCTGCTCGCGGCCTTACGGGCGTATCCAAACGTATCGACGCAGCGAAAGGCTTCTGCGCAATCCGATACCGATTCCACTGCCGACTCTGCGTCAATGCCCGTTATTCCAATCGGCTTCATGAAAGATGGCCACGTGCTGAACTACTTTTCGATGGTGGCCAGCGTGGGCACGCCGCTGAGCGTCGCGGCGCAGGAGCTGCGGATCGAATGCATGTTTCCCGCCGACGATGAAACGGAAACGCGCCATCTGGCGATGCTCGACACAGACAACACTCGCTCGAAGCCCACCACGCACCGTCAGCAACCTTAACCCCGCTTTCCATGCAAAATGCTTGCAATTTTCATTTCAAATGATAATAATTCGCATTTGCATTTTATCGTCCACCGGCTCGACAGCCCTTCCTGGTCGAGCGCAAAACCGTGCCTATTCCGAACACTCTCGCCAGTGCGTTCATCGCGCATTACCACTCGCTGCTTGCGTTTGCCAGGCGTCGTGTGGCGTCGGCCGAGTCGGCGGCGGACATCGTGCACGACGCGTTCGTCCGGATCGCGACACTGGAAGCACCCGAGCGCGTCCAGCAGCCACAGGCGTTTTTCGTGAGGATGGTCGAGAACCTGGTGATCGACCGGTTTCGCGAACAGCGTGTCGCCGACAAAGTGATCGTCGCCGACTACACGATGAACGACGAGCCGGGCGATTATCCGAGCGACGCGGCGCGGCCCGACCTGCTGGCCCAGGCCGCCCAGACTGCCCACAGGATCGATACGATGGTTGCCGCTTTGCCACCGCGTTGCCGCGAAGTGTTCCTGCTGCGGAAAATCGACGGCCTCTCTCATGACGACATCGCGACCCGGCTGAACATCAGCCGCAACATGGTCGAAAAGCATCTGCGCCGCGCGCTGCTCGTGTTTCAGAGCGATGCCGGCCATGACGGCCCGCTGGTTGATTCGTCGCACGGCGCCGCTAGAATACCGGCATCTCTGCAATCCGCTCTACCGGCACGCCACGATGACGCCTCGCTCCATGACGCCTGATTCACGCGACGCATCGTCGCCGGTGGGCATGCCCGGCAAGGGACCGCAGCGTCTGAAAGCGGAGGCCGCCGTGTGGACGGTCAGGCTCGATTCCGGCCGCGTGAATCGCGACGACAGTCGCCTGGTTCGCTGGCTTGCACGCTCGGAAGCGCATCGCCGGGCGTTCGATGCGGCATCGGCAGCGTGGCAGGCCGCGGGCGCGCAAGTCACGAAAACGGTGGCTGTGCACGAAGAAAATGCGCGCACGAAGCCATCATCGTTCGAAGCTCACGCGAGCACGCCGTCCCGTCAGCGGCGACACAATCGCAATCCGGCCCGCTGGCGGCCTCGAGCGTGGCTATCTGGTCTGCGTATGCCCGTGATCGCTTCGGTCGGCGTGGCGGCCCTTGCCGTCGCGACAGTGAGCGTCGTGCGTCAGCCGGACTGGTCGACGGCGACGGGCGAGCAACGCACGATTGCGCTAGATGACGGCAGCACGGTGAAGCTCGACGCGCAAAGCGCAATCGATGTGAAGTACACCGCTGGTGAGCGCCGGATCGTCTTGCGCAAAGGCCGCGCGGCCTTCCACGTTGCACACGATGAAGCGCGACCGTTCCTCGTTGTTGCGCGCGACGGCACGACGCGCGATATCGGCACAGTCTTCCAGGTAGACCGGCTCGACGAAGGCCGCGATACGCAAGCGCCGGTTGTCGACGTGGTCGTGACGGAGGGCCGCGTCGAGGTCGCAACGGCGGGCGGCAGGGAAGTACTTCGCCCCGGCGAGGCCGCGCAATATCGTGGAAGTGCCGCGCCTGCACCCATGCAGCAGGCCGATATCGCCGCGCTCACCGCATGGCAGAAAGGGCGTCTGCGTTTCGACGACGTGCCGCTGCGCGACGTGTTGCAATCGTTGAATCGCTACTATCCGCAGCACTTTCTTTATGTGCGTGGTCCGGCGGCAGCGCTGCGCGTGTCGGGCAATTTCAATCTCAACGATCCTGCGGCCGCGCTCAATACGTTGTGCGATGCGTTCGGACTCGACCGTCTGACAGTTGCCGACCGGCTGATCGTCCTCGCCAGAAAATAATTCTAAAAACGACCTCCTGTTTTTGAAGGCTGCTGCGTCTAGCAGACATAAGGTCTTCAATTACACGGGGAAATCATCTTGTCGAAGCTGGATTCACAGTCATCACGCGGACTGCGTTCGTACACGCACGGCCGCACCGCCAACCGCCTGCGTCATCGCCTGATCTATCGCGCCGTGCTTGCCACGTTAATGATGGCGCCGTTGGCGCATGCGCAATCCAGTGCAACCGGCAGCGCCGGTTCGTCATCGTCGTCCGCCGCGGCATTGCACGAGTTTCGTATTGCACCGGGCTCGCTGAATAGCGCACTCAATGCATTCGCGGACGTGAGCGGCGTGCAGATCGCCTATGCCGCCGATCTCACGGTGGGACGGCAGTCCCCCGGCGTGAAAGGGAGCATGTCGAGTGCGAACGCGCTCGATGCGCTGCTCGCGGGCACCGGTCTCGTCGCCCAGCAAGGCGCGCACGGCGGCATCGTGCTGAGCGTGAAAGCGCAGGACGTCCCAGCATCCGGCGAGGTAAGCCCCGAGGGAAAGACGTTGCCGCCGGTCGTGGTGAGTTCGTCCGCGGTCTCCGCCGATGAACCGGTCGTGAGCCGCGCGAGCACCAAGACCGCGACCGCTCTCAAGGACACGCCGCAGTCGGTCACGGTGATCGATCGCGCGCAGATGGACGCGCAGGGCGTGCAAAGCGTCGCGCAGGCGTTGCGCTATACGCCCGGCGTGGTGGCCGAGGCGCGCGGTGTCGGCGAGCGCTACGACAGCGTGATGTTGCGCGGTTTCGGCGGCTTTGGCGGCAGCGCGAGTTACGTGAATTTTCTCGATGGACTGAAGCTCGGGCGCGGCCTTTCGTATGCGGTTCCGCAAATCGATCAGTACGGTTTGCAACGCATCGAAGTGCTGCGCGGACCGAGTTCCATTCTGTACGGTCAGGCAAGTCCGGGCGGCGTGATCGTGATGGAAAGCAAGATGCCGGAAGCGAATCACGTCAACGAAATCGACGTGGCGGCGGGCACGCACAATCTCTGGCAAGGCGCATTCGATCTGGGCGGCCAGCTCGACGACGGCAAGGTGCTGTACCGCTTCGTCGGCCTCGCGCGCGATGCGGACACGCAGGTGTCCGGCACGAAAGAGCGCCGCATCTACTTCGCGCCATCGGTCACGATCAAGCCCGACGCGGACACGTCGCTGACTCTGCTCGCGAGCTATCAGTACGATCCGGAAAATGGCTATTACGGTTTTCTGCCGCGTTATGGCACGGTGTCGGCGAATCCGAACGGTCAGCTCGGCACGGGTTTCAACGATGGCGATCCCGACTACGACACCTATAAGCGGATGCAGGCGTCAGTCGGCTATCAGTTCGAACATCGCTTCAACGACGTGTGGACCGTGCGGCAGAACGCGCGTTACATGCACATGTGGTCGAACTATAAAACCGTCTATTCGAGCGGCTACACCGACTCAACCCAGCGCTATCTGAATCGCCTGACCAGTGGATCGTATGAACACGTCGACAGCATTTCCGTAGACAACCAGGCCGAAGCGCATTTCAAAACCGGCGCGCTGGAACACACCGTGTTGTTCGGTCTTGACTATCAGATGACGATGGCGGATCGCACGCTCGCATCCGGCAAGGCGGCGGCGCTCGACATTCTGAACCCCGATTACAGCATCGCCATTGCGGACCCGACGACGGCAAGCTACACGCGCCAGCGCACCGATCAACTCGGTCTGTACGCGCAGGACCAGGTGCGCTTCGGCAAATGGTCGTTCGTGATCGGCGGTCGTGAGGACTGGGCGTCGACGGATTCGAACGAGCTGATCAAGTCGACCAGCACGCATCAATACGATCGCGCGTTCACGTGGCGCGGCGGCGTGCTCTATTCGTTCGACAGCGGAGTTACGCCGTATTTCAGCTATTCGCGTTCGTTCCAGCCGACTACATCGGGCACGACATCGGACGGCGCACCGCTCAAGCCGACCACCGGCGAGCAATACGAGGTGGGCGTCAAATATCAGCGGCCGGGCAGTGCGAGTTTCACGACGGTATCGCTGTTCGATCTGCGTCAGCGCAATGTGTCGACCATCGATCCGAACAACAGCAATTATCGTGTGCAGACAGGGCAGGTCAATAGCCGCGGCGTAGAAGTGGAGGCGCATCTTGCGTTGACTCACTCGCTGAACGCAATCCTCGCCTATACGTACACGAGCGCGTATGTCGCGTCGGCCACCGATTCGTCGCTCGGTCATACGCCGGCCGCCGTGCCGCGCCAGATGGCGTCCGCGTGGCTCGATTACACGCTGCATGCAGGGCCGCTGAGCGGTCTTGGGTTTGGCGGCGGGGTTCGCTATATCGGCAATACGTATGGCGCGGCGGATAACTCGTTCAAGGTCAGTTCGTACACGCTGGTCGATCTCGGTGCGCATTACGACTGGCGCAACTGGCGCTTCTCGGTCACTGCGTCGAATCTGTTCGATCGCGAATACGTCGCTGCGTGTGCGAGCGCCACGCAGTGTTTCTATGGATTGCGTCGCACCGTGATCGGTCACGCGACTTATCAATGGTGAGCGTTTTTATGCACGACAATCGAAGCAAAGGATCAAAAAAAGGCCGGCTCCTGATTGGGCTCGTCGCGGCAATGGGATTCACGCAAGGAGCGGTTGCCGCTTCTTCGTTGCAATGCGCGGCGACGGAGCTGTCCGCACCGGCGTCAGTATCGAAGATTGAATTGATGCCTGACACGCTCGGCGTTGCGGTGGAGTCGGCGGTCAATGGACAGCGTTATCAGATCCTGATTCATCGGCCGTCCGCGACGGTCAAGGAACCGCCGGGCGGTTTTCCGGTGCTGTACGTGCTGGATGGCAACGCAACGTTCGTACTGGCGGCGCAGGCCGCACGATTGCAGGAGCGGCTGACAGGTGGCCTGATTGTGGTCGGCGTCGACGCGCAAAGCAATGCGCTATTCGATCCGCCAGCACGTTATCGCGACCTGACGACTCCGGCTGCCGACAACGCGTGGGGTGTTCCGAAAGACAGGAACGGTGGACCGCTTAAAACAGGCGGTGCCGATGCGTACCGCGACTTTCTGGTCAACGAGGTCGCGGCAGTGGTCGATGGATGCATGCATGTGAACAAGCAGCGCACGACGTTGTTCGGTCATTCGCTCGCCGGGCTATTCGTGTTGCACACGCTGTTGACGCATCCCGATAGCTACGATCGCTACATTGCTGCAAGCCCTTCTATCTGGTGGAACGACAGGGCGGTGCTGAACGAACTGTCGTCTTTGAGAACCGATAGAACCGATAGAACCGATAGAAGCGGTGGAAGAAAAGCGCTTCACCTGATGGTTGGCGGCGCGGAGCAGACTCTGGCCGCCAGTGCTCCGGCGGTCCGTGTCGACCGCGTGACGCATGCGGCGATGAACGACAACGTGCAATTGCTTTATACCCGCCTTAAGCAGGAGCACAGCGACGATGTAGACGTGGCACTCGACGTTTTCAGCGGCGCGAATCATGTGTCGTATCTTCCCGCCGCGTTGAGTGCGGCGGTGACCGAGGCGGCTACGCGTTAGCGACTGCCGGTGGATTGTCCGCAGTGGCGGCACTGCGGACAATTACACCTTGTTCGCATCGTATTTGCACTTCCTTCGAATTGAGTCTGCATGCCGGTTATCAATGCCGTATTTAACATTTCGATTCGATTGGCAATAAATACGTTAATTCATGTTTAGGATTAAGTGATACACCGTGACTCATTTTTTATATAAAGGAATAAATTACTTATCCAGTTATTGGTGTGGAAATAAAAACCTATAAAAACTGTAAAGATTTGGCTTGATTTTCGGCATTTAATTCCGCTATAAAATCTGCTAAAAAGCTTGAAAAGGGAAAATTTCCCGGTTAATGTTTTTTACATTTTTTATAAATACCGAAAACATGTCGAGTGCTTAAAATCCGATGCGTCGTGAGTCAAACAACGCACGGATAACGCACACCAATGACTAAAAAAATACTGTCGATCTTCGGCACCAGGCCAGAAGCAATCAAGATGGCTCCGCTGATGCGCGCACTTGCGGCAGAGCCGGGAATCGATTCGGTGGTCTGCATCACGGGCCAGCATCACACCATGTTGCAGCAGGTTCTCGATCTATTCGACATTGCACCCGATTACGATCTGGCCGTCATGACGCAGAATCAGACGCTCAATTCGCTGACTGCACGCGTAATTGAAAAGCTCGATAAGGTGATCGACAGGGAGAAGCCCGATCGTATTCTGGTTCACGGTGACACGACAAGCGCGTCATCGGCCGCGCTTGCTGCATTTCATCGCCGTATTCCGGTCGGCCATGTTGAAGCGGGATTGCGCACTTATGATCCCGGTCATCCGTGGCCAGAAGAAATTAACCGACGCATCGTGGATACCGTTAGCGATCTTCTGTTTGTGCCGACGCATCGGTCTGCCGCGAATATCGCAGCGGAATCGCTGCAAGGATCGACCATCGTCACGGGTAATACCGTCATTGACGCATTGCTCTGGATGACAGAGCGCATCGACAGTAATACCGCTTTACGCGACAGCCTCGACGCGCGTTTTCCGTTTCTCGACCCCGGTCGGCAGATGGTGCTCGTCACCGGGCATCGGCGTGAAAGTTTCGGGCAAGGTTTCGCCGATATCTGCGCCGCGCTTACGCATATCGCGCAGCGCCCCGATGTGCAGATCGTGTATCCGGTGCATCTGAATCCCAATGTTCGCGGACCGGTCACGCTGGCACTCGAACGCGTGCCCAACATCCATCTGATCGAGCCGCAAGGCTACGACGGCTTTGTGCGGTTGCTACAGCGTGCGACGCTGATCCTCACCGACTCCGGTGGCGTGCAGGAAGAAGCGCCCGCGCTCGGCAAGCCGGTTCTGGTGATGCGCGACGTCACCGAGCGTCCTGAAGCCGTGCAGGCCGGCACGGCGTTGCTGGTCGGCACGAATCCCGCAACGATCGTCAATGCCGTCATGCAGTTGCTGGACGATGCCGGCGCGCGCCACGCCTTCGCACAGCGCATCAATCCGTATGGCGACGGCCGTGCTTCTGCGCGGATCGTCGCGGCGCTTGCCGGCCGACCTTTCGACGCATTCGCGCCGCCGGGTCTGCGCGGCGTCGAAGTTGACATTCGGCCCGCAAGACTCAGAGCAAGCCTCTAAGGCCCCAGGTCGTTCCGACGTAGCACGTCGATGGACGCTTTCGCTGCGCACGCCGTGCGTCGCAAGGCGGGTATCAGATCGCGCGGCGGCAACACGGCATCAAACCTTCTACGAGACAGGACTCCGATGATTCAATTCTTTCGCCCACGCGTGCCGCAAACCATGCTTGCGCTGGTCGTTGCATTCGGCGCAGATTGCAGTCATGCCGCCGCTGCGGATATCGCGGGCGGCTTCAGTCAACTGAGCCAGGGCATCAGCGAAACGCGGGTCGTCTCATTGAAAGAACTCGGGCTGCTGACCAGCGTCACGCTGACCGCGCCGGATACGCGCCGCGAATTCTTCCTGCCGGTGCCAGCCGATGTGCCGATCTCCGATGCCACGTTGCAATTCGACGGCGCTTACGTGCGCGGCGACGGTGGCCGCACGACGATGCTGCTCTCGCTCGACGGTTCACCCGTGTTGTCGCGCTCGTTCACGCAGGCGAACGGCGGCGCGTCGCTCAGTATCGGCGTGGACGGTGCGCCTCGCTCAGCCGGCTATGTGCGGCTCGGTCTGGGCTTCGCTTCCGTGATCAACGACAACGTCTGCACCGACCAGACCGCGATCGGCAACGTGCTGCGGGTCGATCCGAGCACCCGTCTGTCCTATCGCTTCAATCCCGCCGATGTCCACGATCTGCGCACCGCGTGGAGCGCGTTGCCGTACGCGCCGGTGCTGGCTATCGCTGGTGACCGGCTCGGCGCGGCCTCGCTCGATACCGCGTGGCGTACCAACGCGCTGTTGCAGCGCGACGGCAAGCGCCCGGTGATGCAGACCTTGCCCACAGTAGGCTCGACAGTCGACGTGAGCGGCACCGACATTCCCGCAGCGTTGCACGGTATTCCCGCATTCGACGCACTCGCGAGCGGCGGTTCTCACGTGATCGCCGACGAGGCCGAGTTGGGCGCCGTGTTCGCACTCGCGCCGCGCGCTGTTTTCGGACCCGATGTAGTGGTCGTGGACCAGCCGATGCGCAACACGCTGAACGCTGCCGTCGACGCACTGCGCGCGCAGGTCGCCACGGCGTCGCCGCAAGCACTCACCGAATTCGACGCGTGGCGCGCGCATGCAATCGACGCCGTTGCGTCACCGTTCGCGCGAGGCGAAGCGCGCGTCGCGCATCTCGGCGGACGAGCGGTGATCGTGATCGGCGACAACGAAGGGGCAGGTGTTCTCGCGCGCGGCTGGCGGCCGATCGACGTGTCCAACCGCGTCGTCGTCCATCAGATCGACCCGGGCGCACGTACGCCCGGCGACACGATTCCGCTGTCCGATCTCGGCGGCGATCCGCGCAGTGTCGACGTGCACGACACGGCTTCGTGGGAAGCGAGTTTCGACATGGCCGCTGCGTCCGGCAAGGGGCAATTGCCGAAGGAGGTCGTGCTCGACCTCGCCGCGTCGCCGACACTCTCGAACGGACGCGCGACCGCGACCGTCTATTTCAACGACGTGATGATCGGCGCAAAACTGCTCGACGTGGATGGACGGCGTCAGCGCCTCGATCTGCAGATTCCGCGCTATGCGCTCGCGCGCACCAACAATCTGCGCGTGACGTTCCGGCGGCAGCCCGACGCCGGGTGTCAGGCGCGGCAGTCGTATCCGGTGTCGGTGCTGCCGAGCAGTTATCTGAAGCTCGTGCGCGGCACGCCGGACAACGACTTTGTCGGCATGGCCGCGCGTTACGCATCGTCGGCGACGGTGCTCGTGCCGCACGCGTATCTCGACGACGCCGTGCACAGCGTGCCGCGTCTCGCCACGTTAACCGGCGCGGCAGGCGTTGCGCCGATGCCCGCTACTTTTGCGGTCGTCCCTGACGGTGCCAGGGCACAGCCCAACGGCCCGTTCCTCGCCGCCGACGTGCCGCTCGACGACGAAAAAAACCATGTCGATTTTTCGAAAGATCACCTGATGCTGACCTCGTCCTCGGGCGACAAGCTGATCGACGTGTCGGGGCTCAGCAAGCTCGCCGTGGTGAGCGTCGCGCAATCGGGCGAGCAGAGCGGCATCGTCTACCGTTCGACGGGCGACGCGCCGGTGCTGACCGACAAGCTGCAACTGTCGCGCGGCGATATCGCGGTGGTCGATGCGAGCGGCGTGCTCAAGCAGTTCGACACGGTGCATCCCGACGACCTGCTCGCCACCGGCAATTCGAGCACGCTGTGGGTCACGCGGCATTGGGCACGATGGGGCATTCCCGGTGTGCTGCTGATTCTGCTGATCGCGCTGATTCTGTTCGCGCGCCATTCGCGTCGTAAAAACCGGGCTAAACCGTGATTATCGCCACGCTGAAGTGGTACGGCGCCGTTCTGCTCGCGCAGTATTACCAGACGCTCGAACAGATTTCGACAGTCGTCGCGGCAATCATTCTGCTGTCGAGCCTCGACGATCTGTTCATCGATCTCTGGTACTGGGTGCGCGAAACGGTGCGGCGCTTCACGGTCGAGCGGCAGCACAAGCCGCTGACCGTCGCGCAACTCGAACAGCGCGACGAGCAGCCCATCGCGATCATGGTTCCCGCGTGGCAGGAGTACGACGTGATCGCCGCGATGATCGAGGATGCGGTCCGAGTGCTCGACTATCGTGCTTACACCATTTTCGTCGGTACCTATCAGAACGATGCCGCGACGATTGCCGAAGTGGAGCGCATGCGGCATCGCTACAAGCATCTGCATCGTGTCGAGGTGCCGCACGATGGACCGACCTGCAAGGCCGATTGTCTGAACTGGATCGTGCAGGCCATCCTGCACTATGAATTTGAAGCGGGGATCGAGTTCGCGGGCGTCGTCATGCACGACAGCGAAGACGTGCTGCATCCGGTCGAATTGAAGTTCTTCAACTATCTGTTGCCGCGCAAGGACATGATCCAGCTGCCGGTGGCGTCGCTCGAACGCGAATGGTACGAACTGGTGGCGGGCACCTATATGGACGAGTTCGCCGAGTGGCATGCGAAGGATCTGGTGGTACGCGAGAGCATGGCGGGGTCGGTGCCGTCGGCGGGTGTCGGCACGTGTTTTTCGCGGCGTGCGATGCTCGCGTTGATCGAGGAAACACAGAGCCAGCCGTTCAATACAGAAAGCCTCACCGAAGACTACGACGTCGGCGCGCGCATCAGCAAGCTCGGCATGCAGTCTATTTTTCCGCGTTTTCCCGTTCAGTTCGCGACCCGTCGACGGTCATGGTTCGGGCTCGGACCCGAGCGCGATATCACCGTGACGATGCCGCTGTGCGTGCGTGAGTTTTTCCCGGATACGTTGCGCACCGCGTATCGGCAGCGCGCGCGCTGGACCCTCGGCATCGGTCTGCAAGGCTGGAAGCAGACTGGCTGGAGCGGGTCGTTTGCGAATCGTTATCTGCTGCTGCGCGACCGGAAAGGGGTCGTCACCGCGTTCGTCGGCATGCTGGCTTATCTGCTGGTGCTGCAGTTTCTGCTGTTCGCGGTGGCGTCGTTTATCGGCCTCACGCCGAATCTGTTTCCTTCTCCCTTTATCGATTCGACGTGGACGCAATTCCTGCTTGCGGCCAACTTCATATCGCTGGCGTTGCGCGTGCTTCAACGCGTGATCTTCACGACGCGGCTTTATGGTTGGGAGCACGGCATCCTCGCCGTGCCGCGCATGGTGATCAGCAATTTCATCAATTTTCTCGCGGTGTTTCGCGCGTGGCGGCTTTTTCTCGTGCATATCGTGACCGGCAAGCGGCTCGCGTGGGACAAGACGATGCATGACTTTCCGAGCGCCGACGGTCTGCGCAACACGCGGCAGAATCTTGGCGAATTGCTGCTGTCCTGGCAGGCTATCGATCAGAGCAAACTCGATATCGCGTTGAGCGACGAACGCTCGCGCGAAGCACCGCTTGGCCGTGTGTTGATGGCGCGAGGCTGGCTCGATGAGGAAACGCTGGCCGAGGCGATAGCGTTTCAATCCGATCTGCCGCGCGGCAAATTCAATCCGGCATTGCTGCGGGATTCACGCGACGATGTGCCCGTCGAGGTACTCGTGCGGATGCGCGTGCTGCCGCAAGGAACCGACGAAAACGGGCACATGGTGTTCGTTGCCGCGAGTCTCCCCGCCGACGATGCGCTCGCCGAGTTGCATGAACTCACTGGCCGCACGGTCGCGGTGCATATCGTGCGCGAGAGCGAAGTGACCCAGGGGCTGCGGGTGTTGCGCGATGTCGAACAGCCGTCGCTGGCAATGGCGGGTGGCACGGACAGCGACGCGGATAGTGAAACTGTGCAGCCGCACGAAACGATCATGCGTGGCGTGCCGCTGATCGGCGATCTGCTGATCGAGATGGGCCTCGTCACGCGTGCCGCTTTCGAGGATGCGCTGACCAGCTATCGGCCGGATCGGGACGGCCGGATCGGCGATTACATGGTCGCGCGCCACGTGATTTCGCGCGACGCGCTGCGGCTCGCGATGGCCGAACAGCGGCGCATCCAGCAGGAACAGGCGGGCCGCCGATGAATGACACGATCATGCGCCGCCGTCGTCAGTCGATCTCGGCATGCCTTGGACCTCGCTGGCGCTCGTGGGCCGCGGCGTGGGCCGTGACCGCGTTGGCCGCGATTCCCGCGCTGCCGGTTCACGCCGATGAAAACTTGCCGTTACCGCTGGAGGGTGCAGCTTACCGGGTCGCGCAATCCGCGTATCAGGCGTATGGCGCGCACCGTTATGCCGAAAGCGCGAGCCTCGCCCGCGAAGCGATCCGGCAACGGCCGGACCTTGTGGAGCTTCGTCTGCTGCTCGCCAATTCACTGGCGGCGGGTGGGCATCGCGAAGCGGCGAGCCGCGAATTGTCGTCGGCGATTGCGATGCTGGGTGCGCAACCTGCGTTGACCGGACGGCGCGCGCAGATCGACCGTTTGATCGCGGCGGGCGATGCGGGCGGCGATACCGGCGATCTCAATAGCGCCGCGTTCAAGGCCGCTGGGCGCGCGTATCGGGCTTACGCGCAAAAGGACTATGAGGCGGCGATCAGCGCGTCGCGCGACGCGATTGGCGAGGCGCCGGATGCGGAGCGGTTGCGTTATCTGCTGATCGACGCGTTGCTCGCGACGAATCAGGACGCGGACGCGTATGCGGAAGCCGTGGACGCAACCCGGCGTTTCGGCGATAGCGAAGCGCTGCGGCAGCGCCGCGACTATGTCGGCGCGCGGCTTGGGCAGCAGCTTTCCATCCAGGCATCGGCGGCACGCGAGCGCGGCGATTTGCCGGGCGCAATGAAGCTTGCTCAGCAAGCGGTCGATCACGCGCCCAATCAGTTCAATTTCCGCCTGCAACTGATCGACCTTCAATTCGGCCAAGGTGACCTCGCCGGTGTCGGGCAAACGGCTTCAGGGGCCATCGAGCAGAACGATCGCGACGTGCTCGCGTGGACGTTGCGCGGTTATGCCCGCGCCGCGTTGCAGGAAGCGGGTGCGGATAGCGACTTTGCGCATGCGCTCAGCGTGACGGATGCGTCGGCCAATACATCGCCTCGCACCGCGCGGATTGCCCGCATGATCATCGCCGATGTGTGGATAGCGCAAGGCCGCGCACAAGCTGCGCTCGACCTGCTGGCGCCGCTCGCTCAAGCGCATGACGACACCGACGCGGCGATTTCGCTGCGTCGTCATCGTGCGCACGCGAAGCTCCGCGAAGCGGCACCTGCAGCATCAGCAACCATCGCAATCGATCCCAAAGCGCGCCCGGTCTTCGATTGCCGCACCGACCAGTTCGGCGCCGCTTGCGACCTGTACGCCGCCGATCCCGGTTTCGACGCCGCACGAAAAGCGCGCCTCGCCGCCAGCCAGGGCGATCGCCGCGCAGCCGTCGAAGCCGCGCGCGAAGCCGTGGCGGCCGCGCCGGACGACCCTCAGCATCGCACCGAACTGATCGATGCACTGGTCAACGAGGGCGACGAGCGGGGCGCGTCGGTGCAAGCCCGCAGCGTGATCGACGCAGGCCTGCTCGACGGCATGACCGACATGCAGGCCGGTTTCATCGCGCAACGGGCGGGCGACAGCCGCCTCGCACTGCATTACTTCGAGCAGGCCGATCAGCATGGCGACCTGCCAGCGTCGGCATTCGCGGATGCCGGCTACGCCGCGCTGCACGCGCACCGCAACCCGCAGGGCGCGGCCTACCTGGAGCGCGCAATCGATGCCGGCACGCATCCCGCCGACGGCGAACCCGCGGCCACGCCGCAAACCCTCGCTGACGAACGCGCGGCCCACGCGGAAGCCACCCGCAACTGGGGCTTCAACACGTCGCTGAATTACCGCAATGGCGGCGCGCAACCGGGTTTCGCGTCGAACCCCGTGCCGGGCGTCGCAAACAACTGGCAGACCGCGACCGAAGCATGGTGGCGGCCGTTCGGCAGCCTCGGCGACCGCGATTTCCAGGTCTACGCTCGCGGCTATGAAAACTTCGGCGTCAAAGGAGACGAACCTTCCGGCGCCGATACGTTGCAGGCCGCGGTGGGCGCGCGCGTGAAGCCGTTCAGTTCGGTCAACGCGGTATTCGCGTTCGAACGGATTGTGCCGATCGGCGCCAGCGTGCGCTCGGACTGGCTCGCGCGTGCTGCGTGGTCCGATGGATTCGGCACCGCGTTGCGCATCGACCGGCCGAGCTGGTGGACGGGTATCGCGTACGCGGAAGCCGGTCGCTATCTGCAGCATCCGTCCACGTATGCGACGGCTAACGCGCGGCTGGGCCGCACATTCCGGCTCGATTCCGTCGATCCCAATCTCACCGTGTTTCCGCATCTGGTGGTGGGCGCGGACTACGACTCGGCGGTCGATCACAGCGTGCCGGTCGGCATCGGGGCCGGGGTGTCGACGCGCTGGTGGTTCCGCGGCGGCCCCTACGATGCGCCGCGTTCGTTCGTGGATCTGTCGGTGCAATACCGGTTCCGGGTGGCCGGGGATGCGCGCGCACGCGGTGTATTCTTCGGGGCCGTGCTGGCCTACTAGGCGAGCTTTCCGTGAACGCCGATGGCGGGCACGGAGCGCTCCCCGCCATCTGACGACGACCCAACCGATGCGAGTCAAATTCCGTACGTCCTGTTGCCGAACGCCGGTCCGCGTGGCGCTGGCATTGCTGCTCGCCAGTTTCGGAACATGCATGCCGTTGGCGCATGCAGAACCCAAAACGCCTTTGGTGGACGGAATCATCTGGCAGCCCGATAACGCGCACGCCGATCCGCATGGCGACTGGGCGCATCTCGGCGCGCACGAGTTGCTCGTGCAATGGACGGCGGTGGACGGTGTTGCTTTCGTGACGGGTTCCGGGCTGCCCGACGCGCCGCATCAGCCGGACTGGCGGCGCATCGCGGGTGAGTCATGGGCGCGCGATGTGATCGTCGGGTTGGCGGGTCGGTTCAGCGAGCAGGCCGCGCGCGGCACGATTCCCGAGCTTCTATCCGAGTCGTTGCGGGTCGCTGCTGCCAGGCCGCCGGTGCACATCACAGGCTGGTATTTCCCGGTCGAAGTCGACCCGACGTGGACCAACGCGCGCGAGTTGCGCGCGGTCCTCGACCGGTTGCCGCGTCCGCTGTGGATCAGTGTTTATGACCGCGCGAATATCGGCGGCGCGACGCTGGCGAAATGGCTGGACACCTGGTTGCCGAAAGATGTCGGCGTGTTCCTGCAGGACGGCGTCGGCGAATATGCGCGCGAGCCGCGCGTCGCGCGACAGTATGCCGACGCGTTGTCCGCGACGCTCGGCAGCAAGCGGGTACGGGTGATCGCCGAAGCGTTCCGGCCGCAACCGGGCGGTGGGTTCCGGGCCGCGACGGCGGATGAAATCGCGACCCAGCTGGCGGCCTACGGCGGCTATCGGGTTTATCTGTTCGACGGGCCGCACTATGTTTCCGACCAGACCGTGCAAGGTCTGGTCGATGCCGCCGCGAAGCTCAGTGTCCCAGTCCGCTAGCCGCGATCTGCTGCTCCACGTATTGCGCAAAAAGCGCATGCACATGCGTCGTCGGATGCAGGTCGTCGGCGAACATATAGGTCTGGTCCGCGTTGGCGGTCGTGTAGGTCGCGGGCGAGCAGAGCAGGGATGTATCGTCGGGCGTCTTGTTCGGATCGCAGGCCATCGCGGTGTTCGATACCGTGAATCCGTTCGCCTGGAAATTGGAGATGATCCCGTTCAGCCACGTGTACGCATCGACCTGAATCACCTTGCTTTGCACGCCGTCGGTCTGCAACGCGGCGTTCAGGGTCGTGTTGAAGAGTTGCGATAGCTGGGTCAGATTGGCGCCGCCATCGGATGAAGCCAGCCCCTTCGGCGACAGCCCGATATTCGGCAGATTGACCACCACCACATGCGTGGCGCCGGCCTGAACGATCTGCTGGACGAGCTGCGCGAGCGCGGTCGCCGCCGTTTCCACGACCGGCCCGGCGGTGGGCGGCAAACCGGCGCGCAGCACGTCGTTCGCGCCGGCCCAAACGAGCACCAGCTGACCGGAGTTGAAACTCCCATGCGCGCTCAGATAGCTCGACACCTGCTGGTTGACGGGTATCTCGATGTTGCCGATTACATCGGTCAGGAAGTCGTATTGATCCGCTGGCGTGGCTATCGTCGAGCCGCCTTCCGCGTAACCGAAGCCGCCTTGAGCGCTGAGTTTGTGGGTGATGTCGATCGTGTACGCGGCGCTTAGCGTGTCGCCGTAGTATTGCGCGACGTTCTGCGACCACACCTGCCCGGGATTGGTCGTGAAGCGCCCGCCGCCCAGCGCGCTGGCGAGCGGCGCGTAGGTGCCGACGTCCGACAGACTGTCGCCGAAAGAAACCACCTGCAGCTTCACGCCGCCCGCCGGAGTGGCTGTGGTGCTGCCTGAACCGTTACTGGATGAATCGTCTCCGTGTCCGCCGCCGCACGCGGACAGCAGCGAGATTGCGACGGAAAATATTGCAGCACGTACTGTGTCATTTATTGCACGCATGGCTATTCCTCGTTGGCCGCCGGGGGAGCTATGACCGCGTTGCGGCCCGATTCTGGATGTCGTGCTCCCGGTAAGGGTTACGTCCAAGCAAAAAACGTGCACCGACGCGGGGCTTCGCTGAATAACCGCAAGAATGTACAAGTCCGGCGCACCGCGTTCGGCTACCCTCCCGGGTCGCGCTCACGCCGCGCATGGAGCTGCTACGCCGTGAGATTCGCGCAGCCGCTGGAACGCCATCGCTTATCCCCGCAAGTTTCGATCAATGGTGTCGCGTTCATGGGTTCGCGACGCTTTGCCATTGCTGTCAGCAAGGCCCAAGGCAGGCCGGTTAATCCGCGTGAAATCTGTTTTTGCAGCAAATGTTTGACGTAAAAGGAAGTGTGTTATGAGTAGTGTGTATTCGCCGACGGTGGCGGCGCAGCAGCCGTCACGCGGCGCGGAAGTCGCGCGCGGCATGCGGGCCGCGTTGCCCGTCATGGTGGGTTTCGTTCCGTTCGCGCTGGTGCTCGGCGCGCAAGCCGCACAAAAAGGCCTCAGCGCGCTCGAGGTGCCGCTGATGACCGGCCTCAACTTCGCAGGCGGTTCCGAGTTCACGGCCGTCCGCTTGTGGACCTCGCCTCCGCACATTGCGCTGATCGTCGCGATGTCGCTGCTCGTGAATGCGCGGCATATTCTGATGGGGGCAGCACTCGCACCGCGCATGCGCCATCTGCCGTTGCCGAAGGCGCTCGCCGCGCTGTTCCTGATGTGCGACGAAAGCTGGGCGCTGACACTCGCCGATGCCAATGCACGCAAAACCGAGCAGATCAGCGTCGGTTACTACATGGGCGTCGCGATCAACCTGTGGATGACCTGGGTCGCGTTCACCGCGCTGGGCGCAATCCTCGGGCCGGTTTTGGGCGACATCGAACGATACGGCTTCGACATGGCCTTCACGGCGGTATTCCTGGTTCTTCTGAAAGGCATGTGGAAGGGCGCGAAGGCGTGCAGCCCGTGGCTGGTCAGTCTGGTCGCCGCCGCGCTCACGTACCGGCTGGTGCCGGGCGCGTGGTATGTCGCGGCCGGAACCTGCGCAGGCCTCGTCGCGGCGGTCGCGCTGGAGAAGCGCGATGCCTGATCTCGCGATTCTGACCACCATCGTGTTGATGGCCGCATCCACGTACGCAACGCGAATTATCGGCTACGTGGCGCTGCGCGACCGCACGCTCAGTCCGCGTATGCGCGCGGTCATGGAGAACGTGCCGGGCTGCGTGCTGATCTCGGTGATCGCGCCGGCATTCGTGTCGCGCGATCCGGCGGACCTGATCGCGCTTGCGGTGACGTTGTTTGCGGCCAGCCGGTTTTCGCTGCTGCCGACGGTGGTGATCGGCGTGGTGGCGACGGGTTTGCTGCGTCATCTGATGGGATGACAGCCTGCGCTGTAGCGGTCGATTCTCCGGAAATCTGATTTTCAACGTGCACGGCGAGCGCCGCGACGCGGTCGCCGCGCATCCGCCTGTTCGCGGATCAGGTCGATCAACGCGCGCAATCCGGCCGGCATGTGACGGCGGCCCGGATAGTACAGACACAGGCCGTCCAGCGGCGGCGTCCATCCTTCCAGCACGCGGATCAGCGTGCCCTCCTGCAAATCCGCGGCGACGTTCCACTCGCTCATATACGCGAGACCGACGCCCGCCCGCGCGGCCTGCAGCATCAGCCCCGGCTCGTCGAGCGTCAGCGGGCCTTTTGCGTCGACGCGCAACGCCTCGCCGTGCCGCTCGAATTCCCATTGATAGATCGAACCGCTCGGCATCCGCATGCGGATGCATTGATGCGCGAGGAGGTCGGCGGGCGTGCGCGGCGGCTTGTGCCGCTTGAAATAGTCCGGGCTGCCGACCACGGCGAAGCGTTGCGTGTCGCCGAACGGCACCGCGATCATGTCTTGCGGCACGGTATCGGCGAGACGGATGCCCGCGTCGAAGCCGTCGGCGACGATATCGATCAGCTTGCCTTCGGTCACGATATCGAGCTTCATCTCCGGATACCGCTTGATGTAGTCGATAAACAGCGCCATCACCTGTTTCGCCGCGCCTGCCGACGTATTGATGCGCAGCACGCCCGACACCGTGTCGCGAAAGCTGCCCGCCATGTCGAGTGCATCGCGGATGGTGGAAAGCGCGGGCGCCACACTGTCGACGAACTGCGTGCCCGCCTCCGACAACGACACGCTGCGCGTGGTGCGATTGAAAAGCCGCACGCCGATGCGCGACTCCAGCGCGGCCACCGAGTGACTGAGCGCGGACGTGGAAACGCCCAGCTCGCTCGCCGCCGCACGAAAGTTGCGATGCCGCGCGACGGCCAGCACCGCTTCGAGTTCACCCAGGCCTGACGTTTTCATTGTCCTAAATTCCTCAACGTTACATGAACGATTGTACGGCTAGTCAGCGCAATGAAGCGGGTCTATTGTGTGTGGCATCCAGAACGTTTTCCGGGAGCAGTCATGCAGATCATCGACAGGATTTATATCGACGGCGAGTTCGTCAAACCGCACGGCGACGAGTATTTCGACCTTTTCAATCCGGCGACCGAGCAGGTGATAGGCCGTGTGCTGCTCGCCGACGCGCAAGACGCACGCGACGCCATCGCCGCCGCGAAGCGCGCGTTTGCGGCCTTTTCGCGCACCGGCAAGAGCGAGCGGATCGACATGCTGAAGCGTCTGCATGCGGCCGTCGTCGCGAGAGAGGATGAGTTGTACGAGGCCATTACCGAGGAGTACGGCGCGCCGGTTTCGCGCGGCCGATGGATGGCCCGCCACGCGAGCGACGTGCTGGCGGGCGCGGCAAAAGTGCTGGAAGACTATCCATTCACGCGCCGCGCGGGCATGGCGGATGTGGTGATGCAGCCGCTCGGCGTGGCCGGACTGATTACGCCGTGGAATAGCGACGCGGGTTTTATCTGCGGCAAGCTGGCTGCTGCGTTGGCCGCGGGTTGCACGGCCGTGATCAAGCCGAGCGAGATGAGCGCGATTCAGACTCGCGTCATTACCGAAGCGTTGCACGAAGCGGGTCTGCCGCCGGGCGTTTTCAATATCGTCACGGGTCGCGGCGACACGGTGGGGGCCGAGATCAGTTCGCATCGCGATGTTGCGAAGCTGTCGTTCACCGGGTCGACGGCGGTCGGCAAGACGATTCTGCGCACGGCGGCCAGCACGTTGAAGCGCGTCACGCTCGAACTGGGCGGCAAGTCGCCGGTCGTCGTGCTGGACGACGCAAATTTTGAAGAAGTGGTTCCGCTGGTGATTCAGGCGGGCTTCATGAATAGCGGACAGGCGTGCATTGCGGGTACCCGCATTCTCGTTCCGCAAAACCGGCTCGCGGAATTCGAATCGCGCCTTCGTGACGAAGTGGCGCGCACGCATTCGGGCGATCCACGCGATCCGCAAACCAGCATTGGCCCCATGGTCAGTCAGAAACAGTGGGAGCGGGTGCAGCGCTATATCCGCATCGGCATCGATGAAGGCGCACGTCTGATCGCGGGCGGCGAAGGACGGCCCGACGGTTTGCAGACTGGTTGGTTCGTCCGTCCCACCGTTTTCAGCGACGTGCGCAACGACATGACGATTGCCCGCGAAGAAATCTTCGGACCTGTGCTGTCGATCCTCACGTACCGCGATATCGAAGAAGCAATCTCGATTGCCAACGACACCGACTACGGCCTGCAGGCGTACGTGTTTTCCGCCGATACGAAGCGTGCTCGCGAAGTCGCATCGCGGATCGAAGCGGGCCGGGTTCTCGTCAACACGCTCGCGCATGAACCGGCTGCGCCGTTTGGCGGCTTCAAGCAGTCGGGCATCGGTCGCGAATATGGCACATATGGACTGGAGGCGTTTCTCGAGCCGAAGGCGGTGATTGCGGCGGCATGAACGTGCTGCGTTGCCGCTAACCCGGCAACGCCGTACGCGTCATCCGCTTCGCCTCGGCCGCATTGCTGACGTCCCAGAACGAAAGAATCTGCACGCCGAGGCGGCAGCGATGCCAGTACATGCCATGCAGACGCTGGCGAATATTGTTCAGCGCCATCCACGTGGCGCCTTCGATCTCGACCAGCGCGGCGGGATGATCGTCGCTTTCGCCGATCAATTGAATCTCGTGACACGCAGCGTGCGAATAGCGGAATATCAATTCACGTAATTCGTCGGCCGTGACGTCGTGGGGCAGTCCGCTAACCAGCAACTTCATGACGGTACTCGCAGGGAAAATGGCGTTAGCCGTTCATGATGCTGACGCCGCCGTCGACGAAGATCGTGTTGCCAGTCATCCGCCGCGCGTAGGGTGTCGCGAGAAAGGCGCAGGTGTAGCCCACATCCATGATGTCGACGAGTTCACCGATCGGTGCAAGCTCGGCCGCTTCGGTGAGCAGAAGATCGAAGTCTTTCAGGCCCGACGCGGCCCGCGTTTTCAGCGGACCCGGAGAAATGGGATGGACGCGAATGCGCTGCGGCCCGAGTTCGTGCGCGAGATAACGGCACGATGCTTCGAGCGCGGCCTTGACCGGGCCCATCAGATCGTAATTCGGCACGACGCGCGTCGCGCCGAGATAGCTCATCGCGAAAAGCGAGCCGCCTTCGTCCATCAACGGCGCGGCGAGCCGAGCCATGCGGATGAACGAGTGGCACGAGATATCCATTGCCTGCGCAAATCCCTGCGCGGAACTGTTCAGCAGGCCGCCTTGCAGATCGTCCTTCGGCGCGAAAGCAATCGAATGAATGCCGACGTCGAGCCGTCCCCATGTCGCGCGAATCGTTTCGAACACCTCTTCCAGTTCGCCGGCTTTCGATACGTCCAGCGGCAGAAAAATCGATGCGCCCAGTTCCTGCGCGAGCGGTTCGACGTAGGTCTTCGCCTTGTCGTTCAGATACGTGATCGCGAGTTCCGCGCCAAGTTCGCGGAACGCTTTCGCACATCCATACGCAATCGAGTGCTCGTTCGCGATGCCGACGATCAGCACCTTGCGTCCCGTGAAAGGCTGTGCAGAGAGCTTGTCCATGCTTACTCCTCCAGTCGGTGCAACGCGTGTCGCGCGATCATCAATTCTTCGTTGGTCGGGATGACCCACACATCGACAGCGCTTTGCGGGTCGCTGATAAGCGGGCCGTGTTTCGCGTTCGCCTGCGGGTCGAGCAACACGCCGAGCCATGCCGCCGCGCGGCACACGCGCTCCCGCACCGGTGCCGCATATTCGCCGATGCCCGCCGTGAAGACGATCGCGTCGAGACCGCCGAGCGCGGCCGCGAGCGAGCCGAGTTCGCGCGAGATGCGATAGCAGAACAGATCGACGGCTTCGGCGGCGGCGGGCACGTCGCTCGCGAGCAGCGTGCGCATGTCGCTCGATACGCCCGAGACGCCTAGCAGACCCGAGCGCTTGTACAACAGCGCTTCGATCGCGCGCGCGTCCATGTGCGCTTCTTCCATCATCCACAGCACGACGCCGGGGTCGAGGCTGCCCGAACGCGTGCCCATTACGAGTCCTTCGACGGCGGTGAAGCCCATCGTGCTGGTGACGCTTTTACCGTGATTGAGCGCGGTCATGCTCGCGCCGTTGCCGAGATGCAGCACCACCGTTTTGCCGTACGCGGCACGCTCGTCGTATTGCGGCAGAACGCTCGCGATGTACTCGTACGACAGACCATGAAAGCCGTAACGCCGCACGCCGCGTTGCGTGATGTCGGGCGGCAGCGCAAAACGCGTGGCAAGCGCCGGTTGCGTGTGATGGAAGGCGGTATCGAAGCAGGCAATTTGCGGCAGCTGCGGATTGCGCGAGCGGATCGAACGGATTGCCGCGAGGTTGTGCGGTTGATGCAGCGGCGCGAGCGGCACGAGCGATTCGAGTTGCGCGAGCACTTCGTCATCGACACGCACAGGTTCGGAATAACGTTCGCCGCCGTGTACCACGCGATGGCCGACCGCGAGCAAGGTCGCGTCGCCCGCGTGTCCGCGCAACCAGTCGAGCAGGAACGCGATGGCGTTGTCGTGGCCGAGACGCTCGCCCTCCGGCCAGCGCTTTTCGTCGACGATTTCGCCGTCCTGGCGTTTCACCTGAAAGCGGGGATTGCTGTAAATCTCTTCGAGCTTGCCACCGGCAATTGGATCGAGCACGCCGCCGTTCACCGAGAATGCGTGAAATTTGATGCTGGACGAACCCGCATTGATGACCAGAATGACGTCCATGCGAGCGCCCCTCTCAGACGATGACGGAAGAAAGGTTCTCGCGCCGCGCCAGCGCAACGAGCGACGCGACCGCGCACGACGCGAGCCTCGTCATCACCGAATCCGCGCGGCTGGTGAGGATGATGGGAACCCTCGCGCCCAGTACGATGCCCGCAGCATCCGCGCCCGCCAGAAACGACAGGCTCTTGGCGAGCAGGTTGCCCGCTTCGAGGTCCGGCACGACCAGCACGTTGGCGTGCCCGGCGACCGGCGAGCGGATGCCCTTGGTTTTCGCGGCTTCTTCGCTGATCGCGTTGTCGAGCGCGAGCGGGCCGTCGAGAATGCCGCCGGTAATCTGCTGGCGGTCGGCCATCTTGCACAGCGCGGCGGCATCGAGCGTGGAGGGCACTTTCGAATTGATGGTTTCCATCGCCGACAGAATCGCAACCCGCGCAGCCGGAAAACGCAATGCGTGAGCCAGGTCGATCGCGTTCTGCACGATGTCACGTTTTTCGTCGAGCGTCGGCGAGATGTTCACGGCTGCGTCGGTGATGATCAGCGGGTCTTCGTGTCCTGGTACGTCCATCACGAAGCAGTGGCTGACGCGCCGTTCGGTACGCAAACCCGTGCCGCGCGCGACCACGGCGGCCATCAGTTCGTCCGTGTGCAGCGAGCCTTTCATCAGCGCCTGCGCGCTGCCTTCATGCACGAGTTGCACCGCCATGTCGGCGGCCGCGTGACTGTGCGCTACGTCGACGATGGGCAGATCGCCCAGATCGAGATTGCCTTCGCGGGCGGCCGCTTCCAGCTTCGCGCGCGGCGCAACGAGGATCGGCGCGATCAGATGAAGTTGGGCGGCTTCGATGACCGAAGACAACGAATCGTGATCGCACGGATGCGCGACGGCGGTCGGCAGCGGCGGTAGCGTTTTGGCGAAGGCGATCAGGCGTTCGTACTTCTCGCGTTTGTGTTCCATGTGCTGGGCCCTGGATTGGCGTGTCGATAACGGAACGGTTCGAACCGCTCGAACCGTTCAACCTGCCCGAACGATTCAGACTTTCTGACGCACCTTGTCAGGCGGCGCTTTTTTTGTCTTTGACGCAGATTCAAAAATGGTCAGCACGCGAGCCAGATCGGCGCGCTCGTTGTCGTCGAGCGGTAACGTGGTGCTGAGTTTGTCGATGTGACGTGCAGCCTGATGGATTTCGGCAGGCGCTGTGCCCGCGAGCATGCCGGGCAGCGCGTCAAGCGCGGCGTCGGCATCGAGGCGCAGCAGTTCGGCCTGTTCGCGAATCACCTGTTTGAACGAAAGAACGCCTTGATCGGACAGGGTGCCGAGCATGGCGCGCGCCTGGTTGAAGCGGCGCTCGTCGGCGACTCCATGCGTTCTGCGCACGAAAAGTAGCGCACGTATGCTTGCTTCGACGAGTCCGCCTTTCGACATGGTCTCGCGCAGCCGCTGCTGTTCAATGGCAACCGGTACGTGTCGCGCGTTGACGTCGTGTGATGGCGCGTGCGCGCTGCCGTGCTGCGGAGCGAGGCCCGCGAGCGCCTGGAGCCATGGCGATCCGTAGACCGTTTCGAAAATCTGTTCGACCGCGGCGTCGCGCGCGTCGCGATACAGGTTCAGGGATGTGACGATCGAATCCGACACCGCATTCTGCATCTGCCAGAACGGGTTATCGACGGCGGCGGGTTCGCGCGTTTCCTTGACGCGTTCAGCGGCCTGCGCAACGCCCGAGGCCAGCGGATGACGATCCGACCACGCTTCATACGGCACCCGCAGCGGATGCAGGCGGCTCGCCAGCTCCGCGCCCCACGGTGTCCCGCACAAACGCACCCACGGCTGGACGAAGCCGCGATACAGGCCGAGATTCAGATTCGACACATAAGCGGCGGTGGCGAAGCGTCGATCGCTTTCGTCGTCCGGCTGCACGATCGCGCGCACGTCTTCGATGCTGCGCGGTGAAATCGACAGTACATGATCGCCTTCGACCAGTTCCGCGTGCGGCGTCGCCTCGGTTTTCGCGCCCATTTGCGCTTCATACAGGCCGGATGGAAGCAGGTCGATAAGATCGATGTTGCTGACGAATTCGCGATGCTCCTTGCGCCCGGTGCTGCTCGACACGAAGATGCCGAGATGGCCGATATTGTCGTGCGTCGCGTAGACGATGGTCTGCTTGTGTCCGAACAGTTCGGCGTCGTCGTGATACAGGTCCGTGATCCAGCCAAGCGCCTGCGGTGGCGGCGTGATGTTGTCGCCATACGAACAGAACACCACGATCGGCGAGCGGATATTGCGCAGATCGAGGCGCACCCCGTCAGATAGCACGATGTCGCCGCCTGAAAGCCGGTTGCCGACAAACAGGTTGTCGACGATGTACTGCATTTCCACCGCGTTCAGAAACACGTGGCCGCCCCAGTACTTTTCGAAGCCCAGATAGCGGGGCGCTTCCGTGTCGATTCTGGCGTACAGGTTGTAGTTCTTTTGCCAGAGCGTATTCGCCGGATTGAGGTTCTCGAAGTTCTGCACGAGCCACGCGCCGTCGAAGCGGCCGCCGCCGAGATCGCCGGTCAGCGCGGTGAGCCACGAACCGCCGAGCATGCCGCCGGAATAGCGCATCGGATTCTTGCCGCGCCAGCCGGCCCAGTAAGAAACCGGAGCGCCCGCGACGATGATCGGCCCGAACAGGTCCGGGCGCATCGCGGCGGTCATCAGGATCTGCCAGCCTGCCTGGCAATTGCCGATCACGGCAGGCTTGCCGGGGCTACCCGGATGCAGCTCGATCACTTTCTCGAGAAACGCGGCTTCGGCGCGCATCACGTCCTCGACGGTCTGACCGGGAACGGGATTGGGAAGAAAGCCGACGAAATAGCACGGATGCCCCGCGCGCAATGCAGCGCCGATTTCGCTGTCACGCTTGAAGCCGCCGATTCCCGGGCCGTGTCCCGCGCGCGGATCGAACACGACAAAGGGCCGCAGACGTCCGGGATCGTGCTCCTCGACCGGATCGTGATGGGCTTGCAGATCGGCGGGGGCGACGATGCGCACGAGTCCGTAGTTGACCGGGCGCGGCAACGTGCGTCCGTCGACGATTAATTCGACGCTGAAATCGAGCACATTGGGCGTGCGTTCGTTCAGATGCGTTTCGTACTGGTTGCCGCGCTCGCGCATCACGTCGGCGAACAGCACGGAGCGTTGCCACGCGTCGATCGCGTAGTCGGCGGCGGCGTGCGCGAAAGCCGTGAACGGCGGGAATGCGTACGGCGAAGCGATGGCGGGATGAGCGGATGCGTCAGGCGTATCGGGTGTATCGAGTGGCTGATTGGAGTCGTGCATGCCGCTTTAACCTCCTCGAAGAGTCGGCGCTACTGCGTGGCTGCTCAGGTGTGGCCGATGCTGCGGGGCCGCTTCTGCGCGGCAGTAGGACCGGATTACGGGCCTGGCATGAAAACACGCGGATGTCGCCCATGATCGGCAAAAGCCAGGGCAAAGCAATGACATGCGTGCAGCTGCGCCGACTAGTTGTCACGCGGCCCGGCCCGTGGTTTTAAACGGTCATGTGCCGCGTGTTGCACTGCGTCATCTTACGGAGTCTAGGCGGTGACAATTGATCTGGCAAACCGGAATTCGAGGAGATTTGACGGCGCGCATAAACGATTGAAACGGACGGGTGCGGCTGACATTTTTTAGCCGATCGTTTACTGTTTTGGCGAAGACGCCGGCTGGAACGCCATGCCGCCTTCCGCGTCGCTCCAACGGGCGACCCATTCGGGCAATACCGGCGATGGCTGTGATACATCCGCGAGTTGCATCAATTCGGCGGTCGTCACGATACCGCCGCTGCGCTTCAGAAATCGTGCACGCACGACGGCCAGTGCAATTTCGACGTTATCGCGGACGAATCCCTGCTCGATGAAGATATGTTTTTCGTCCCAGCCGATAACACGGGTACGCACGTCGTAACGATTGCCGAGTTCTAGCGAGCGGTGAAATCGAATTGTTTCCAGCGTGACCACCGGATACCAGCGTTGCGTGTTCAATTGCCGCCACAGGCCGCTGCGCATCATCAGATCGACGCGCGCCAGATCGAGGATCGTCAGATAGCGGCCGTTGTTCATGTGGAGCAAAACGTCGAGGTCGTTTAGCCAGACGCGAAACGGGGTGATGCAGGTGTCGAGCACGTTCAACCGGCTACGGCGACGGCTGGTGAAAATCAGAAGCAATAGACGAAACAGAAGACTCATGCGAAAGCCCGATCATGGAGTGCGCCGCAAGCGGCAAGGAAAACGTGCATGGTAGTCGGGCCGATGCGCTTTGGGAGGTGGAGGGCCGGGCAAATCTATAGAGCGCTCCTTCGAATTGAGAGGAGCGAATTGCTTACACGTCCCCGCAAAAATGCGGGCTTGCGAGTGATTCAGGTACATTGGCTGTCGTCGAGCGGGTTCGTCGATAGCCGCACGCACTCTCGCGGAATACGGCTGCCTGTCGACGCGTACGCCGTGGTCGCATGCCTTCGTAGATGCGGCACGCGGCGCGAGTTTTCGCGTCGCCCTGGTAAATGAAGGCGGCGCACCTGAACCAGTCATTGCCCGATTGTTCTCCGTCGAGATCGGCGTGCAGCAACTGTGCATGTGGCGCAACCCGACCACGAAGCACACCCGGGCAGTGTGCAATGCTTAACCCAATGCTAAAAAATCTCTGGTACGTCGTCGCTCCTTCTACACAACTCGGTTCCGCGCTGCTGCCGGTCAAACTGCTCGGTCAGGCGTTCGTTGCCTTTCGCGACGAACACGGCGCGGCGCGTCTGCTGTCCGATATCTGCGTGCATCGCGGCGGGTCGTTGTCGGCCGGCACGAAGGCAGCGCACACCGTGCAGTGCCCGTATCACGGCTGGCGATTTAACGGCGATGGCGTCTGCACTCAAATTCCCGCGCAACCGGACCTGCGCATTCCCGCGAAGGCGCGCGTCGATGCGTATCCGGTGGTCGAACGCTACGGCTGGATCTGGGCGTTTCTCGGCGATCTGCCGGAGGACCAGCGGCCACCGTTGCCCGCACTCGACTGGGTCGACGATCCGGCATTCCGCGTCGTGTCCGGACACTTCGACTGGGACGCCAGCTGGGATCGCGTGATCGAAAACGGGCTCGACTTCGCGCATGCGCCGTTCGTACACGGGTCGACTTTCGGCGACCCGGATCATCCGCAGATTGACGCATTCGAGGTGCGCACCGATTCCTGGAGCGGCGACGCCACGATGACGATGCGCAGACCGGTCAGGCAAGGACTGCTGCGTCGGCGGGCGACGGGAGAGACGGTGGCGGTCGAGACGCGGCCCGGTTTTCATCTGTCGGGGCCGTGCGTGACGCTCGAATTGCGGCCGCGTGATGGATGGACGATCCAGATCGTGTCGGCGCACGTCCCGGTCGGACCGAACCGGACTCGCACATGGTGGATGATGGGGCGCACGTTCATGCGTTCGGCGCTGTTCGACCGCGTGACCGTGAATCGCAATCTGCGTATCTTCCGCGAGGATCACGAGATATTGCGGCGGGTTAGACCCGAGCGCGTCCCGGACGACTGGCAACGGGAAGTGTCGGTGAAATCGGACGCGTTGCAGATTGCGTTTCGACGCCGGGTCCTCGAACTCGAAAAGCAGGGGTGCCGGATCGACGAGGCGCGGGTGGAGCGCGACTATCGCGGCCGCCTGGCCTGCGCGATTCCCGGGCCCGCGCGGCGCGAAGTCAGCGGATGGGCGATCGATGCGATTCCGGTCGTGGCGGCGCGAGAGGATTGATGTCGTTGCGGGTTCGCCCACCGGAGACGATTGTTCCAGTGGGTGAACCCGAATGGCCGCCTGCTTTGGGCCGTCGGTTCTGACGTCCGCGTGTCCGCTATGTTTCCGCCATCAAACGCCGACCTTCGCCAGCTCCCCATATACGCGATGCAGCCAGATTTTCACGCGCTGCCGGTCGAGCAACCCGAGAGCGGCCCCCGCGCCGTCCTGATGATTGACCGCCGCCCAGAAACTCGCGCTGTGCCGGTCGACCTTCTGCATCGTCGCGTCGGGCAGACGGCGTAACGTCACCACGCTCGCGCCGAGTGCTTCGGCGCGCTCGCGTTCGCCGGACGCGTCGAGGATGTCGAAGCGGTCGCCGCGAATTTCATTCAGCACGATCACCAGCTTGACGCGTCCGCCGAACTGGTCGAGCCACTGCCGCAACAGGTCCACCGAATCGCGTCCGGCGTCCATCACATGCCACCACGTCAGCGTCAGACCGTGTTCGGTGGCCAGGCCGACCGCATCCGTGTCCTCCAGCCATTGACCGAGCGCCTGCTGCGTCTGCGCGGCGAGATCGACCAGAACCCGCTGCCCGGGATTTTCCAGCGCACGTTCGATGATCGGATCGAGACTGTCGTGCCGGTCCAGCACCGCCGGAACCGTGAAGTCCGAGTAGAAGCGCAGCAACGCGCCGTGGGATCTGTCGGTGTCGAAGCCGACGAACGGAATGTTTTCGTCGATAAAGTACTGGGCCAGAATCCGGGCTACCAGTGATTTCCCTACGCCGCCTTTCTCGCCGCCAATGAAATGGATGACGCTCATCTGTACAGATCCTTTGTTGTGAAACCAGCAGGGTGGAAAGCAGAAGCTAGCAAAGAAAGGAGACAGTACTGCGACCAGGGCATCGGAAAGAAAAGAAAGGTGAGAAATAGTTGGCGGTTCTCTTCTGTCTCGCGCGGCAACGTACAGAAAAAGAGAAGCTGGAGCGTGGCCGGAAGTACTCGTTTGCGTATTCGCCTGGCGGTTTATTCCTGAAAGCACTCGCCCGGCAATCTGCTTTATACGCCGCAATTAATTTGTCAATTCTCTTAAACGAGTATTCGCAAAACCGTTGATAAAGCAATCAACGCGGCTTCGTCATCGGTTGTTTTTTCCGCTTCATCTTACGTCGGCTCGCCGGGAAGCTGACAGTGCGCTAACCGCCTCATATATATAGAAAAAAATGTGCCACGGTCAATGGAATGTGCTAGAAAATAGCTATTGCACGGCGCACGGATAATCGCCGCACGGGGCAACACAAGCGAACTTTGTTTTTTGAATTCTTAATCGGCCGCGAGGTGGATCGTGAGAATAAAAACGCTTTTAGGGTTTGGGGTAACGACGGTTGCCTCTGCGCTAACGCTACAGTGCGGCCCGGCATGGGCCGACGGTCCCGAGACGGCTTATGCCGACGAGGATGCACCCGCGGCGTCGCTCAGTCCAAACGAGTATCAGGTCAATGCGGACGGCATGAAAGAAGATCCGAACGCGAAAATGTCGGACGTGGCGCGCGCTTATCGCAATGGCTATATCAACCGCGGTAAGGAAGACCAGGCAGGCTACAACGCAATGATCGACTCGCATAACCACGGTCAGCGGCAACCTGCGAAGACGGACGTGGCCCGCGTGGATGTACCGCCGCTGCCGGCCGGCGTTCCTGAAGACGACAATTCGAAGTACACCAGTATTCCGGCACAACCTCGCCAGTACGCGCAACGCCAGGTGCCGCAACCTCCGCAGCAGCCACAGCAATATCAGCCACAGCCGCAGCCACAGTACCGGCAGGCTTATCAGGCGCAGCAATACGCTCCCGCGCCGATGCAGTATCAGCCCGCGCCTCAGTATGTTCAGGCTCAGCCGCAGCCGGTCTATGCGGATAGCCAGCCCGTGTACGTGCGGCAGGACTATGCGCCGCCGCCCGTCCAGTACGTTCCGGTCTACGGTCAGCAGCAGTACATGCAGCCGCAATACGAGGAAATGCCGGTGGTGGATGTCATGCAGCCCATGGCGCCGCCGGTTGCGTATCAGGTTTACCGGCCGCCAGTTTATGTCGCGACGCCGCGTATGTACGCGTACCGTGCGCAGCCGGTGATGAGCTACGGTATGTGGCGCTAGGGCGTGACGGGGTTACCGGATAGTCGACTGCGTAGTCGCCAGAAACAGCGGAGAAGCCGGGTCGGGCGCGTGCAATGCGCGCCCGATTCGCACTTCTTCGCTGTGTGTTTATCCGCGCTATTGATTACTCACTGATCTTTTTTTTATTCGCGCCGAGAGTGCCGGGCGCATCAGAACCCTGCGGCCACCCGCGCGACAATTTCTTCGCGCCGCGCTATCGAACCCGCAAACCGCCGGCGCACCGACTCCACGACTGCCTGCGGTGCGCTCTCCGGGCTGCCGGCATCGAACGGTGGAGCGGGCGCGTATTCGAGCAGTAGCTGAACCGCTTGCGCTTCCTGTTCGCCGATCAGTTCTTTCGCCAGCGTCAGCGCGAAATCGATTCCGGCGGTAATGCCGCCGCCTGTCACCCGGTTTCTATCGCAGACCACCCGCTCGCGCACGGCAATCGCCCCCAACGGCTCAAGCAGATGATGCGACGCCCAGTGCGTCGTCGCGCGATATCCACGCAGCAAGCCCGCCGCGCCGAGAACGAGCGAGCCGGTGCAGACCGACGTGACAAAGCGCGCGTGATCCGCCTGACGTCGCAGGAAGGCGAGTGTTTCAGCGTCCTCCATCAGATCGCCGACGCCGGCGCCGCCGGGTACGCAAATCACATCGAGTGCCGGGCAAGTGTCGAACGTGGTATTCGGGACCAAGGTGAGCCCGCTGCTGGCCTTCAGCGGCGCGAGATCTTTCCCTACGAGATGGACGGCGGTATCGGGCAGCGACGCGAATACTTCGTGTGGTCCGGTCAGATCGAGTTGCTGCACGTCGGGGAACAGAAGAAAGCCAATCTGAAGCGTCATCGCGGAACCTCGTCGGGTAAGGGTTGGTAAGGGGTGTTGAGCAGGTTGCGGTGTTCTGCCGGGGTGCCGAAACGCGGAAACAGATAGCGGTGATGGACAACCTCACTGTACCCAGTTACCGTATGGCGGGAATGACATAGAGCCCACATTTTCCGCCATCCGCCTGAACACTCGACCATGCGCGCACAGCCCCGATCGATCGACATCCTCGCTTTTCCCGACGTGCAACTGCTCGACGTCACCGGACCGCTGCAAGTGTTCGCCTCCGCGAACGAACTCTCGCGTCAGCGTGGTCTTCCTGCTCCTTACGTGCCGCGCGTGATTGCCGCGCAGTCGGAGCCGGTGGTGTCGTCCGCTGGGTTAGGACTCGCCGCGTATCCGTTGCCGTCGGCGAACGAGCGCTCGGACACGCTGATCGTCGCGGGCGGGCGAGGGGTTCACGCGGCCTCGCGGGATGCGCGCCTCATCCGCTGGGTCCAGCGACATGCCGCCAACTCGCGGCGCGTCGCGTCGGTCTGCACGGGTGCGTTTCTGCTCGCCGCAGCCGGTTTGCTCGACGGACGCCGTGTCGCCACGCACTGGGCGCACTGCAATGAACTCGGACAGCAATACCCCGCATTGCAGATCGAGCCCGATCCGATTTTCATTCAGGACGGGACGGTCTGGACTTCTGCCGGCGTCACCGCCGGTATCGATCTCGCGCTCGCGCTGGTCGAAGAAGATTCAGGCCGCGCGTTGGCACTCGACGTCGCGCGCGAACTTGTGGTCTTTCTCAAGCGGCCAGGGGGGCAGGCGCAATTCAGCACGACCTTGCTGATGCAGAAAGACGGCGATCAATTCGGAGAACTGCACGCGTGGATCGTCGAACATCTGAACAGCGATCTCTCAGTTGCCGCGCTCGCCGGGCGTATCGGAATGAGCGAGCGGAGTTTCATGCGCCACTACCGCGCGAAAACCGGCAAGACACCTGCGCGGGCAATCGAACAGATCCGCACTGAAGCCGCTTTGCGTTTGCTTAGCGAAACGTCGCTGCCGGTTAAACGCATTGCGGTACGGTGCGGATTTGGCAGTGAAGAAACCATGCGGCGCAGTTTGCTGCGGGCCGTCGCCGTTACGCCGCAGGCTTATCGGGAGCGCTTTGCGTAGAGGCGTAAAGCTTGAAGGAACGCCCAAAACAATAGAGCGCACTATTCAATTCAAATCGCCTTAACGGTATGGATTAGATAAGAAGAAAGTTAGTCGCGGTTTGTGCCGGGTGTTCCGGCCGGAACATCTGTTTGCGTTCGCTGCCGTACATTACATGCGTCTGACAAGGAATATTTTGAGGCTGATTCTCGTTCTCACCCTTTTTCGGCAACCACATAAATATGCGCTCCTTGTCAGACGCAACAGGTCAAACCGTGGCGAAAAGAATTCGAATCGACAAAGGCGTTGCACTGCAGTCTTATCACAGTGTGATTCCAGTTGAGACAATCGCCGCAATTAACGAGATGATCGACCGCTCATTCGGTAACACGCCGCAACGGACGCAGTCAGGAGAGACCGCGGCCGAGTTGATACGCCGTGGCGATGCATTTAAAAAACTGGAGGAGACAGTTTGCGCCGATGCGCGCGAAAAGGCCGCAAGAACCGGACAGATCGATTTGCCGTTAAAGCCTTTTCATGTACTCCGTTGTGCAAGCAAGGCGAGTGGAGCCGAAAGTAACAACCGTCACTACGATTCCCATTTACTGACCTTTCTTATTCCGCTGCAACTCGCGCCGGACGGTATTTCCAATGGCGATCTGGTGATGTATCGGCGTCCGCGTCTATCGGTGACAACGCCGGGCAATATGATCTGCAAGATGCGTCATGGCTTTCTGCGCAGCCTGCCGCTAACGTGCCGCAGATGGCTGACGTTGCGCGATCTGCGTGTCGGCAATTGTTCGCGCATACCCGTGCAGGTGGGCAGCGTCTACGCATTCAATGGATTCGCGATCCAGCATGGCAATCTGGATGTCGAAGTAGGGCAGCGCCGCACGCTGCTCATTCATTATTACGACCCGGGTCATTCGCTGGGATTGAGCGAAATGCTGCGCCGCGAGCGTATCCCGGCCACGCGCTGAAGATGTGCCAACCGGCGCGGACCGACCGAAGCCAGTCACGTGCCGCCGGTTCATCGCACTACTGCGGCAAGACGATCGACAGACCCCGTCAGCGGGTCGAGCCGCGAATGCGGTCCACCTGATCGTTGAGTTGCGTCACCGAATTGGCGAGAAACTTGGCGCGCGCGTCGAGATGAAACACCAGCAGCGTCGCGACCAGAATGATGAGCGCCGAAGGAATCACGGCGGCCGCCAGCCATTCCGGCCGGATGCCGCCGGTTGCGCCGCAAATCGCGTCGGGCGCGAAATTCGCCGCCGCCATGCCGGTGTAATGCATGCCCGCAATCGCCACGCCCATGATGCAGGCCGTGCCGATCCGCTTGCGCATGACGTGCTGATGATCCGTGCCCCGCAGCGAGTGCGCACCCCAGAGCGCCGCCGTCGATGCGGCGATCGCGATCAGGATCGACAGCGCGAACACGACGGGGTCGTAGTGGATAGCGGGATGCATCAGCATCGCGGCCATGCCGACGTAATGCATGCTGGCGATACCGAGTCCCATCAGAATGCCGCCGGCGAGCAGCCGGCCCAGACCGAGCCGTTTGCGCGTGACGATAAACAGCGCGAACCACGAAACGAGTATGGCGATGATCAGCGAGTAGCAGGTCACCGCGAAGTCGTAGCCGAGCGGTATGGTCAGCGAGAACGACAGCATGCCGATGAAGTGCATCGACCAGATACCGATGCCCATCGCCAGCGCCCCGCCTGCGAGCCATATCTGTCGCGAGCGTGCGTAGGCGAGCAGGGAAATCCGGTCGGCAAGGTCGAGCGCCGTGTAGGACGCGAGTGTCGCGATGATGAGGGAAAACGCGACTAACCCCAGGTTGTAGCTACTTTGCATAGTCGGCGGCTTTTTAAAAGAGCTCGATTAATGTTATTGACAGCATGGCAGGGATTCTCCTGTGACGAAGAACCTCGGCTCCGCCCATCGCACCGGCCCGTGCGATTGTGACGTGACGCTGTGTCTCTCCCGCTACAACCGGATCGCACTCCGTGCGGAATCACGAAGCTATCCGTACGATGTCCCGGGATTGTGGGTTGGGGACGTCATGCGGATATCCGGTTGAGCAAAGTTGATTCTAGTGCAAGTTCATCGGAAGCTAATCGAAAAATTGAAGCCGAATCAGGCCTTGTTTCAGTTAATTCGATGCGAAATGCATTGCCGGTTAATTCGGTGATCGAATGGGCATAAGTCATTGTCGAATAAGGAAATGACAATGGAAAAAGGGTGCGCTTTTCTATGTAGTCGTTTCAGATTGCCGCCGGTTGCTGGGGCTATCTGAAAGATTCAGGAGTGAATTGTTCGAGCGGCTATGGCGGCGCTATTGCTGCGTCGAAAGCCATCCGTTCATGGCAGTGGGGTGACTCTCATCGCCGTCTGCGGGTTGACGGCACGAAGAGCGGGTTCTGGAGCATCAAGCAGGAGATTTTTTCCGCCGATGCATCGCGCATTGGAATGGCGTGACTAGGTGAGAAATCGGCGCGAAGAATGTGCGCCGGGAAGGGAATTGAACGAGTGGGTTTGGCAAATCGAGGTAAGGACGCGGCGTCGGTTTTGACGCGCGTCGTCCGGTGGACGACGCGCTTGAGCGACCGCTTTTTAATGCCGCAAAATCACTGCGGCTGCGCGCCGGTTTTCTGTGTGGACGCATCACCCGTTTGCACCGGTGCCGGAGTCGGTGCCGGCGCCGAACCCGGCGCACCACGATGCCGCGGATCGTGAAGACTATCCGCCGACCAGCCGCCGCCCAGGTCGCCGAACAGCGAAGCCGAATCCAGCAGACGCGTTTCCTGCACATTCAGCGCGGTCTGCTGGGTACTCAACTGCGTAGCCTGCGCGGTCGCCACGGTGGTGTAGTCGACGGTGCCGGCCTGGTACTCGTCGAGCGCGATCTGGGCACCGCGATTCGCGTCGGCAACAGCCGAGTCGAGCACGACCGTCTGCTGCGCCAGAATCCGCAAGCCGGACAGATCGTCTTCGACGTTGCGGAAGGCCGTCAGCACCGTGTTGCGATAGTTGGCGACAGCCGAGTCGTAAGCCGCCTTCGCTGCATCGACATCCGCGCTGCGCAGGCCGCCGTCGAACAGGGTTTCGGTCGCACTGCCGCCGAGCGACCACACGTAGTTGCCGACGTTCAGCAGGCCGGCCAGCGGCGACTGCGTAAAGCCCGCGAGCGCCGACAGCGAGATGTCCGGGTAATACGCGGCCACCGCCACGCCAATCGCCGCATTCTGCGAGGCCATCTGACGCTCCGCCGTGGCGATGTCGGGGCGGCGTTCGAGCAGCGTCGACGGCACGCCGATCGGCACGTCGGGCAGCGTCGGCATGGTGGTGCTGTGCGTGATCGACAGTTCCTCGGGGTTCTTGCCGACCAGCACGGCAATTGCATGCGCGTACTGTGCCCGCGCGACGCCGAGCGCGATCAGGCTGGACTGCGCGTTGGCGAGCTGGGTGCGCGCCGTGATCACGTCGCTGGGGGCGACCGTGCCCGCCTGGTCCTGGTTGGCCACCACCTCCAGCGAGTGCTGATATGCGTCGACCGTTTTTTGCAGCAGGTCGATATTGGCGTCGCTGGTACGCAGTTCGATGATCGCGGTGGCGAGCGCCACCTGTTCCGACAGCGTCGCATTCGCGAGTGTCGCTTCGCTCGCCTGCGCAGTCGCGGCGCTTTCTTCGATCGTGCGGCGCACCGAGCCCCACAGGTCCGGCGCCCAACTCACGTTGCCTTCGAGCGAACCCGCGTTGACCACCTTCGCCGCGTTGCCGCTGGCGGCGCGCTCCTTGGTGGCCGAGCCGGTTGCGCCGATCGTCGGGAACAGACTGGCGTGCGCGACCCGCACTTCGGCGAGTGCTTCCTGATAGTTTGCGTAGTCCTCGCGCACCGTCTGGTTCGATACCGACACCAGCGGTTCGAGCTGATCGATCAGCGGATCGTGAAACGCAGTCCACCAGTCGCCCTTGGGACCGGACGCCGACGGCACAGCCTGAGTCCAGCCGGGCAGTTCCGAGAACGTGGCGGGCACGTTGACCTGCGGGCGGTGATAGTCGGGGCCGACCATGCAGCCGCTGACCAGCAGCGCCAGCGCGGCGGCGGCCAGTGGCCGGAGCGGAGCAAGCAGCGGCGCAGCAGGGCGCCGCGTCGCATCAGTGCAATTGAGCGCACTACCCGAGCCATCGACGACATCTGTGCCGCCAAACCGTTTGAGGGAAATCTTCATCGTCATGCCTTCGTATCCGGTTGTCCGGGTTGGTCCTCGTTCCGGTTCCAGGGCAGGTTCGCGGACCACTTGACCAGCTTGCCGCGCAAGCGGTCGAGATAGAGGTAGATCACCGGTGTCGTGTACAGCGTAAAGACCTGGCTCAGGATCAGCCCGCCCATCACGGTGATACCGAGCGGCTGACGCAGCGAGGCGCCCTGGCCGATACCGATTGCGAGCGGCACCGCGCCGAGCACGGCGGCGAACGTGGTCATCATGATCGGCCGCAGACGCACCACAGCGGCCGCATGAATCGCGTCGCGCGCGGGCATGTTTTCGCTGCGCTGCAACTGGATCGCCACGTCGACCATCATGATGCCGTTCTTCTTGACGATGCCGATCAGCAGGATGATGCCGATCAGCGCAATCACCGAGAACGGCGTGCCGAAGATCAGCAACGCGAGGGTCGCGCCGATGCCCGCGGACGGTAGCGTCGAGAGAATGGTCAGCGGATGGATCGAGCTTTCGTACAGCACGCCGAGCACGATATACACGACGCCGAGCGCGGCGAGAATCAGCAGCGGGATCGTCCCCATCGACTGCGAGAACGCCGCCGCCGCGCCGGCAAACGAGCCGTGAATGCTCGCCGGCATGCCGATTTCGCGAGCCGTGTTGTTGATCGCCTCGGCGGCCTTGCTGAGCGAACCGCCGGCCGGCAGGTTGAACGAAACCGTCGCGGCGACGAGGCCGCTCTGATGGTTCACCTGGGTGGCCGTATGGCTGTTCGCGAACGAGGCCAACGCTGCCAGCGGCACCATGGTTTCCGCCGACGTACTGTCTGCGCTGCCGGTCGAACTGCTGCCCTTGCTGTTGGAAATGCTGTTGGTGGTCGCGTTGGCCTGCGCGTCCGAGTTCAGCGAGTTGGTGGCCGACGACGTGCTGGTGCTGCTCTCAGTGGTCGCCGTCACGCCCGACACCGTGCCGCTCGGCATCTGCGTGCCCGCCGTGCCGGTGGCGTTACCCGCCGCGGTGCTCATGTAAATCTGGTTGAGCATCTGCGGATACTGCCAGTAGTCGGGCGCGACTTCCATCACCACGAAATACTGGTTGAGCGGGTTGTAGATGGTCGACACCGTGCGCTGGCCGAACGCGTCGTACAGCACGCTGTCCACCTGATTCGGCGCGAAGCCGTAACGTGCCGCCGTCGCGCGATTGATCGTGACGTAGGTCTGCAAGCCGTTCTGCTGCAGGTCCGAGTTCACGTCGAGCACCGTCGCGTGTTCCTTGGCGAGCGCGGCCACGAGCAGCGGCGTCCACTTGAAGAGCGCGGCGGAGTCGTCGCTGGTCAGCGTGTACTGATATTCGGCGGCCGACTGCCGTCCACCGATCCGCAGATCCTGCTGCGCCTGCACGAACAGCCGCGCGCCCGACACCTGGTTGAGCTTGGGCCGCAGCCGGTTCACGACCTCGGTGGCGGTGACGTGCCGCTGCGCGAGCGGCTTCAGCTCGATGAACACGTTCGCGGTATTCAGCGCGCGTCCACCGGTGAAGCCCGCGACCGATTCGACCGCCGGGTCTTTCTGCACGATCTCCTGCAATTGCGCGAGCTTCTTCTGCATCGCCGGGAACGAGATGCTCTGGTCGGCGATGATCTGGCCGATCAGAATGCCCGTGTCCTGCTCGGGGAAGAAGGTGGCGGGCACCAGCTTGAACAGGAACACGTTGCCCACCAGCAGCGCGCCGAGCAGCAGGATCACGAGGAACGCATGATCCAGCACGGCGGTGAGCGAGCGTGCGTACATGTCCTTGAAACGGTCGAACTGCTTTTCGACCCACAGCGCCCAGCGCGCTTTCGAATGCCCCGCGTTCTTGCGGCTCAGCACATATGCGCACATCGCGGGTGTGACGGTCAGCGAAATCAGCAGCGAGATCAGGATCGCGATGGACAGCGTGACCGCGAACTCGTGGAACAGCAGCCCGACGATGCCCGGCATCAGCATGATCGGCAGGAACACGGCGATCAGCGAAAGGCTCATCGAGATCACCGTGAAGCCGACTTCGCCGCTGCCTTTGAGCGCCGCTTCCTTCGGACTGAGGCCGAGCTCCATGTGACGCACGATGTTTTCCAGCACCACCACCGCATCGTCGACGACGAAGCCGGTGCCGATGGTCAGCGCCATCAGCGAGAGGTTGTCGATGCTATAGCCGAGCAGATACATCGGCCCGAACGTGCCGACAATCGACAAGGGCAGCGCGACAGCCGGCACCAGCGTCGCGCGTGGCGACTGCAGGAAGATGAACACCACGCCGACCACCAGCAGCACGGCGATGAACAGCGTGCGTTCGGTGTCGCCGACGGACGAGCGCACCGATTCCGAGCGGTCGATCGCGACGCCGACGTGGACGCTGCTCGGCAGCGTGGCTTCGATCGCCGGCAGCACCTTGCGGATCTGCGCGACGGTGCTCACGACATTGCTGCCGGGCATCGGATACACGACCACCAGAATCGCGGACTTGCCGTTGAACAGCCCCGCATTGCGGATGTTTTCGTTCGAGTCCTTGACGTCGGCGACATCGCGTAACTGCACTGGCGCGCCGTTCCGGTACGCGACCACCAGGTCGCGATAGGGCGCGGCGTGCGTGATCTGGTCATTGGACTTGACCACGTAGCGCTGATCGCCCACGTCGAGGTGACCCTTCGCGCTGTTCGCGTTGGCCGCGCTGATCGCCGCACGCACGTCTTCGAGACCGATGCCGTAGCTGTTCAGCTTGCCTGGCTGCAACTCCACCCGCACGGACGGCAGTGCGCCGCCGCCCAGCGTGATCTGACCCACGCCCTTGACCTGCGAGAGCTGCTGCTGGATCACCGAGTCGGCGGAGTCGTAGAGCTGCGCTTTGGTGAGTGTGTCGGAGGTGAGCGACAGCACCATGATCGGTGCGTCCGCCGGGTTGTACTGCCGGTAGGTCGGATTGCTGCGCAGCGTGGTGGGCAGGTCGGCACGGGCCGCCTGAATGGCGGCTTCGACGTCGCGCGCGGCGCCGTTGATGTCGCGGTTCAGGCCGAACTCGACGATTACCATCGACGAACCGACGTAGCTGATCGACGTCAGTTCCTCGACGTCGGCAATCGTGCCGAGCCGCCTCTCGAGCGGCTCCGCCACCGTGGACGCCATGATGTCCGGGCTCGCGCCCGCCATGTTCGCCTGCACGACGATCACCGGAAACGCGATGTTCGGCAGCGGCGCGACCGGCAAGCGGAAGTACGCGAGCGCGCCGGAGATCAGGATCGCGATGGCAAGAAGCGCCGTCGCGACCGGTCGCCGGATGAAGAGGGCCGAGATGTTCAACGCGGGTCCTCCGCGCCGTTGCCTGGCAGATCCGGGGTGTGGCCGGTGTCGTCATCCGTGCCGTTGCGGTTGCGCCAGCGCTTCACGCGTTCCGCCATCCGGTCGAAGAACAGATAGATCACCGGCGTGGTGAACAGCGTCAGCATCTGGCTCAGCGTCAGGCCGCCGATAATCGCGATGCCCAGCGGGCGGCGCAATTCCGAACCCGTGCCGGTGCCGAGCAGCATCGGCAGTGCGCCGAGCATGGCCGCGAGGGTGGTCATCAGGATCGGCCGGAAACGCAGCAGCGAAGCCTCGAAGATCGCTTCGCGCGGCGCCTTGCCGTGATTGCGTTCGGCGTCGAGCGCGAAGTCCACCATCATGATCGCGTTCTTCTTGACGATACCGATCAGCAGCACGATGCCGATAATGCCGATCACATCCAGGTCACTGCCGGCGATCATCAGCGCGAGCAGTGCGCCGATACCCGCCGACGGCAGCGTGGAAAGAATCGTCACCGGATGGATGAAGCTCTCGTACAACACGCCGAGCACGATATATACGGCCACCAGCGCCGCGATCAGCAGATACACCTCGCTGGAGAGCGAATCTTCGAACGCCTGCGCCGCGCCTTGCAGCGACGACGTGATCGACGGCGGCAGATTCACCGCCTGCTCGGCCGCGTGAATGTCCTTGACGGCCGTGCTCAGCGACGCGCCCTTCGCGAGGTTGAACGAGATCGTGACCGACGGGAACTGCGCGAGATGGCTGATCACCAGCGGCGACTTCGTGATGTTGATCTTCGCGATGCCCGACAGCGGCACCTGGCCCGTGCTGCTGGTCTGACTCGGCAGATACAGGTTGCCGATCGACTGCACCGTCGGCAGCGATTCAGGCTTCGCGACGAGAATCACGCGATACTGGTTCGACTGCTCGAAGATGGTCGACACGATGCGCTGGCCGAGCGCGTCGTACAGCGCGTTGTCGATGGTCGCGGGCGTGATGCCGAAGCGCGCGGCCAGTTGCCGGTTGACTTCGACGTTCACGCTGAGGCCGTCGGTATTCATGTCGCTCTGCACGTCGGAGAGCGACGGAATCTGTTTCATCCGCTTCAGCAGTTCCGGCACGTACGTCTGGAACGCCTGCTGGCTCGGTCCGCGCAACACGAAGCTGTACTGGTTCGGCGACACGGTGGTGTCGAGCGTCAGATCCTGCTCGGGCTGCATGAAGAGCTTCACGCCGGGCACGTGCGAGACCTCGTCCTGCAGGCGCCGCGCGATTTCCTGCGCGGTGTCGGAGCGTTTGTCGCGGTCACGCAGGTTGATCAGGAAGCGGCCGTTGTTCAGCGTCGAATTGGTGCCGTCGATCCCCACGTAAGAGGTCAGCGACACCACGTCCGGGTCTTTCAGGATCGCGTCGGCGAGTGCGGTCTGACGCCTCACCATCGCCGTGTACGACACCGAGTTGTCGGCCACGCTGATCCCCTGGATCACGCCGACGTCCTGCACCGGGAACAGTCCCTTTGGAATCACGACATAGAGAACGCCGGTCAGCACGACGGTGCCGACCGCCACCATCAGCGTCAACACCTGGTGGTCGAGCACCCAGCGCAAACCGCGTTCATACGCATTGAGCGTCTTGTCGAACAGGCCCTCGCTGATCCGCTCGAAACGGCTCGGATGACGCTCGGCCTGCGCGCGCAACATGCGCGCGCAGAGCATCGGCACGACCGTGAGCGACACCACGGCGGAGATCACGATGGTGACCGCCAGCGTCACCGCGAATTCGCTGAACAGACGGCCGATCACGCCGCCCATGAACAGCAGCGGAATCAGCACGGCGATCAGCGAAATGGTCAGCGACAGAATCGTGAAGCCGATCTGCCCCGCGCCCTCGAGCGCGGCTTCGAGCGGCGTCTTGCCTTCCTCCAGATAGCGGACGATGTTCTCGATCATCACGATCGAGTCGTCGACCACGAAGCCGGTCGCGATGATCAATGCCATCAGCGAGAGGTTGTCGATCGAATAGTTGAGCTGGTACATCACGGCCAGCGTGCCGATCAGCGAGACCGGCACCGACACGCTCGGAATCAGCGTGGCGGGCACGTTGCGCAGGAACACGAAGATCACCGCGACCACCAGCACGATCGCCAGAATCAGTTCGAACGCCGCGTCGCGCACCGACGAGCGGATCACGCCCGTGCTGTCCGACACGACCGTGACTTTCATGCCGGCCGGCAGCGTCGATTCGAGTTGCGGCAACTGCTTCATGATCTGGTTGACCGTCGCGATCACGTTCGCGCCCGGCTGACGCTGCACGTTCAGCACGATCGCGGGCGAGCCGTTGTACCACGCGCCGCGCTCCACATCCTGGGCCGCCTGGCTCACGCGAGCAACATCGCGCATGAACACCGGCGCGCCGTTCTGATACGCGATCACCGTGTTCAGATAGTCTTTCGGATCGGTGATCTGGTCGTTGCCGTTGATCGTGTAGTCGAGATCGGGGCCGTCGAAATTGCCCTTCGGCTGACTGACGTTCACGTAGCTGAGCAGCGTGCGCAGATCGTCGATATTCAGGCCGTAGGCGGCGAGCTTGTGCGGGTCCGCTTCGACGCGGATGGCGGGGACGTTGCCGCCGCTCGTCGTCACCACGCCCACGCCCGACACTTCGGAAATCTTGGTGCCGAGGCGGTTGTTGGCGACGTCTTCGAGTTGCGTCAGCGACATCGACTTCGATGTGACTGCGAGCGTAAGAATCGGCTGGTCCGCCGGATTGACCTTGGCGTAGGTCGGCGGCGCGGGCAGGCCGGTCGGCAGATAGCTGTTCGACGCGTTGATGGCCTGCTGGACGTTCTGTTCGGCAATGTCCAGGTTCAGCGACAGGTCGAACTGCAACGTGATGACCGATGCGCCGTCCGAGCTATACGACGTCATCTGCTGCAAGCCGGGAATCTCGCCCAGTTGCACTTCGAGCGGCGCGGTGACGGTGGTCGCCATCACGTCGGGACTCGCGCCCGGATAGAAAGTCTGCACCTGGATCGTCGGATAGTCGACGTTGGGCAGCGACGAAACCGGCAGCACGCGCATCGCGATGAGGCCCACCAGCACGAGGGCGATCATCAGCAGCAGCGTCGCTACCGGCCGGAGAATGAACAGTCGGGAAATATTCATCGGCGAGCGGGCCTGCTACGACGAAGCCGCATCGGCGGACGAGGCTGCGGAAGCCGCCGCCGCGCCGGAGGCGGGTTCGGACACCGCGTCCGAAGCGGCGCTTGCGGCGGCAGCGCCGCTCGCGGCTGCGGCGGGTTTCGGCGCGGCAGGCTGGATCTTCGCGCCGTCGTTCAGACGGTCGGTGCCGTCCGTCACGACTTCATTACCCTGCGACAGACCGGACACGATCACGGTGTTCTTGCCGTCGCTCGGACCGAGTTTGACCTTGTGCACCGAGACCGTGTGATCCGCGTTGACGAGGTAGACGAAGTCGCCGGGCGCGCCGCTTTGCACGGCGGCGGTCGGCACCAGCACCGCGTTCTGCATCGTGTCGACCAGCAGCTTCACGTTGACGAACTCGTTGGGGAACAGCGCTTCGTCGTCGTTGGCGAACGTGGCCCGCAACGTGACGGTGCCCGTGGCGGTCGCCATCTGGTTGCTGACCGCGTACAGCGTGCCGGTTGCGATGGCGCGCGCGTTGTCGCTGCTATAGGCGGTGACCGGCAGCGTCGCGCCGCCATTCAGGCGTTGCACGATCGAGGCGAGCGCGTCTTGCGGCACCGTGAACTGCACGGTGGTCGGCTTGACGGTGGTGATGACCACGATGCCCGTGCTCGACGAAGCCGTCACGTAATTGCCCGGATCGACCAGACGCAAGCCGACCTTGCCCGCGACCGGCGCGGTGATGCGGCAATAAGCGAGGTCGAGATCGTATTGGGCGATGCTGGCGAGATCGGATTTGACGGCGGCCTCGTCCTGCTGCACGAGGAATTGTTGATCCGCGAAAGTTTGCTGCGCGATCGACTTGCGCTCGTTCAACAGCGTGTAGCGTTCGAGATCGGCACGCGCCTGGGCCAGCGTCGCGCGATCTTTGGCGAGCGTCGCTTCGGCCTGCTGCTTGCTGATCTGATATTGACGCGGATCGATCTGCGCGAGGAACTGGCCTTTCTTCACTTCCTGGCCTTCGTGATACCCGACCTCGGTGAGGTAGCCGCTCAATTGCGGCAGCACGGTGACCGTCGCGGTGGGCGTGACCGTACCGAGTTCGCTCAGCGTTACCGGCATCGAACCGAGCGTCGCGCTCGATACCGTGACGACGATAGGCGCGGCGTCGCGCGTGGGCTTCTTGCGGGTCAACAGGTGAACCGCGACCACGGCGATCAGGACCAGCAAGATCACCACGACCACGATGAGCCCGCGTCGGGAGCGCTTTGGCTGCTTGGACACGGTGTCACTCATAGAACTCTCCGGAAACTTGTACTGTCGTTAATGTGTAATTGGGGCAGGGTCCGCTCGCGCGACTGCCGGAAAATGCCATGGTTCTTATGCGTTGTCACCATCGAGCGAACCCCTGGATGCGTGTTATGAAAACGTAATCTGCATGGACGTGACAGCGATGTCGCGTCTTGCCCGGCATTACGTCTTGTGAATGGTGGCGCGCGACGACGGCCGCGCTTCGTAACGAGCCGTAAACGATCAACAAAGCCGCTCCCGCGCATGGCGCGCAGAAAGAGGCGCAGATTGCCGCACGGCTGGCGCGAGGGCCGCTGTAAAACGCCGTGTGTTGTTCATGGTTACCTGAGTAGCAGCGCGTGGTTGAAGAATGAAACGGGTTATGGCATCAATGTACCTGGCTCGGTCGAGCCTTGAGTTACACCTTTGCAACATTGTCGCTGTCAGAAAGACTCCGTTACATGTCGACCGATCTGTCGTTCATATCGACCAATGGGAGAGCGCTCTTTAATCATTCTGATTGGCGACGCTTCGAGTCATGACAGATGGACTCGAACCTGACGAATAGCTTTCTAATTGACTTGAGCTTGCGATCTTTTTCGACAGCCACGATAGCAGAGAGGAGTATGTGTCCATGAATGATGAGTAATCTGATGAGCCGCCCCCGTGAACGGCGTCATGGGCAGGAGCAATTACTGTTCCGCGATCTCCGCACGCAGCGATCCCGCAACCCTTCACTCTTGACGGCTTTACCCGATGACTCGATACGTCGCTTTTTTACGCGCTGTGAATGTCGGAGGTACTGGAAAACTTCCCATGGCCGAACTGCGCGCCATGTGCGAGTCGATTGGCTGTTCCAATGTGCGAACCTACATTGCAAGCGGCAATGTGGTGCTGGATAGTCGACTAGGGGAAGCATCGTTGAAGAAACGGCTTGAAGACTGCCTGATGAACTACGCGGGCAAACCGGTCGGCGTTCTCGTGCGAAGCGGCGCGGAGTTGGCGGCGGTTCTCGCCGGCAATCCTTTCAAATCCGCTGCGCCGAATCGAACGGTTGCGATCTTTCTCGATGCAAATCCACCTGCCGATGCGGCAAGCGATGTCAGCGGATTGCAGGGCGAAGAGCTTGCGCTGGGCAAGCGTGAGATCTACGTGCACTACAGCAATGGGATCGCGCATTCGAAACTGAAAATCCCGGCTGCGAAAAACGGCACCGCGCGCAACATGAACACGGTGGCGACTCTCGTCGAGTGGGCGGCAAGTTCAGATTAATGCGCTTCTACCGCGAAGACGATGGATGCACAAAGAGCGTCGGCACCCATCGTCTGGTCGCTTGCGGATTTCAAGGCGGCGTTTAACGGCGTTCCGGAAAACGAAGCCTTGAATGCTTTCTCCCGTACGACATATAAATGACCATGCCGATCACGAGCCACACGACAAGCCGCAACCATGTGACGAGCGGCAAGCCGACCATCAGCAGCAGACAGAACAGAATGCCGAGCACTGGCACGATCGGCACGCCAGGCACACGGAACGGCCGCATGGCATTCGAGTCGCTACGCCGCAAATAAATCACCGCGCCGCACACGAGAATGAACGCGAACAGCGTGCCGATGCTGACCATTTCCCCGAGCACGCCAATCGGTGTGAGCGCTGCCACAACCGCGACAATCGTGCCGATCAGGATCTGGCTCCGGTGAGGCGTCTGCAGCCGTGGATGAACCCGCGCGAAAAGCGGCGGCAACAAGCCATCCTGCGACATCGTGAAGAAGATGCGGCTTTGTCCGTAGAGCAGCACGAGAATCACCGTGGTCAATCCGGTCAGCGCACCGATCTTGATCAGAATCGAGAACCAGTTGAGGCCGATTGCGTCGACGCCCTTGGCGATCGGATCGGGGACATTCAATTCGGCATAAGGCACGAGTCCGGTGAGCACGCCTGCGACGAGGATGTACAGCACCGTGCAGATGACCAGCGATCCCAGGATGCCGATCGGCATATCCCGCTGCGGTCGTTTCGCCTCCTGCGCAGCGGTGGAGACCGCGTCGAAACCGATGAACGCGAAGAACACCACGGCAGATCCACGCAGAATTCCGCTCATGCCGAAGTTACCGAACTCGCCGGTATTGGCCGGAATGAACGGATGCCAGTTTGCCGGCTTGATAAAAAATGCGCCGAGCGCGATGAAGGCCACTACCACGACCAGCTTGACGGCCACCATCACGTTATTGAGTCGCGCGGATTCTTTCGTGCCGAGCACGAGCAAGGTGGTCAGAATCGCGATGATCACGATGGCGGGCAGATTGACGATGCCGGTGGTGGTCGTGCCGTCCGCCAGTTTGATGACGGTGCCTGGCGCGGCAGCCATCACCGGCGGTATATCTATGCCGATATTACGCAACAGACTCACGATATAACCGGACCATCCGACCGCGACAGTCGCCGCGCCCATTGCGTATTCGAGAATCAGATCCCAGCCGATGATCCACGCGAATATCTCGCCTAACGTCGCATACGTATAGGTGTAACTGCTGCCGCATACCGGCAGCATCGCCGCGAGTTCCGAATAGCACAGGCCGACGAATGCGCACGCAATGCCGCCCAGTACGAACGACAGCATGATGCTGGGCCCGGCGAATTGCGCGGCGGCCGTGCCGGTCAGCACGAAGATACCCGCGCCGATAATCGCGCCGATTCCCATTGCGGTGATACTGGTGGCACCGAGCGTTTTCGATAAAGAGTGTCCCTCCGCGTCGGCGCTTCCCACGATATCGGCGACGGATTTCCGTGCCATGTAGCTCGTATCAGCCATGATGAGTCGTCCCGTTCAAATGGTGTTTGGACACGAGCCGACCCGGCTGCTTCGGCTCGCGGAGCACGACAAAAGCATCTGTTGCCGAAGATATGCAGCGGGTGAAATGGAGAGAACTCTGGAATTCAGTGTAGGCCGAAATAAAAGCAAAGTGAAAGCGCGCGGGAGAATCGCGCGCATCTTTTGCGATGGCGGATATTTTTTTGTCGGGCTATGCGACAGGCGCGTTGCGTTCTGAACGTGAAGGTTTCAAACGTCCTTTTTTTGATTGTTAAATCCACGCGCTTTCGTTCTTACCGGAAGTGAATGCGACGGTGCAACCGTCACTGCGCGCCGACTTGTGCGAGTGCCGCAATCAGGTCGCCGAAACGTTCTCCCTGAACCAGAATATGTCCTCTCAGCGCGGCGGCTGCCGCGTCGCCGTCGCCTGCTGCAAGTGCATCGACGACAGCCTGGTGTTCGTCGAACGATGCGGAAACCCGTCCTTTGACGCGCAATTGCAGACGCCGGTAAGGACGCAGCAGCTTATGCAGCGCTCTCGCCTGGTCGTGCAGAAAGCTGTTGTGACTGCCCTGATAGATCAGGCAGTGAAAGCGCTCATTCAGATGGAAGTATTCGTCGGGATTGCCGGCGTCGCGCGCTTTCTGACATTCGACATGCGCGATGCGCAACTCTTCGAGTTCCTGCGCGTCCATGCGACGCGCGGCCAGACGGCTCGACATCGCCTCCAGTTCGGCCATCACTTCGAACATTTCGATCAGTCTCGGCAGACTGATCTTGGCGACCACCGCGCCATGCCGCGGCCGCATTTCCACCATGCCCGCCGCCGCGAGTTGCAGAAGCGCTTCCCGCACAGGCGTGCGGGAGACGTCGAAACGCGCGATCAACTCTGCTTCGTCGAGCCGCGCACCGGGCGGAAGATCGCCGGTTGCAATGGCTTCTTCGATGGACTCTCTTAGCTGATCTGCAAGCGTAAGCCTGTTTGTCATGTTTGGACTCCCCACGGAATCGAGTTGACCACAACGAGCGCGCCGTCACCGTACGCGTAAACGATAGTTGAGAACGGTGTCCGGCGAATTATAAATACGTACGCAGGCCATAAATATAAAAATAGGCGATTTACAAAATACTGACAGGGCTTCCGGGCATATTTGCAGCGAACGCCTTCAGTGACTGTCGTCCATTCCATACGCGGGCATTCCTGTTTCTTGACCCTGTCGGAGGACCTGATCATGAAGGTGCAGTCGGTAGCGATATCGGTGGGAGTCGGTGTGGGGATTGCGTTGATCGGCGGCTGCGGCAATGACAGCATTACGCCGCCACCGACGCCGGTGTCCCACGGCGCAGGCTTCGTCAAGAGCTTTCAGATCATTTCGAGCGCACCCGCATTTGGCGGTGCGACACCGGCAGGCGCGGCGGGTCCGTATCAGGTGATTACCGCCGTCGTGCACGGCGAGCTGGACCCGAACAATCCGCTCAACGCGGGCATCGTCAACCTCAAGAATGCGCCGGTGGGCAGCGACGGTTACGTCGCCTATTCGACCGATGTCGTGATCCTGCGGCCGCAGAGTGCATCCGCTGCGAAACGCGTGCTGTTCTATGACGTCGTGAATCGCGGCAGCAAGATCGGCGCGGCGTCGTTTGTCGGCGGCGGCGCGCTCGACACCGGCGCGGCGCCGTCGTCGAGCTTTCCGTCATTGCTGCGCAACGGCTATACGGTGTTGTGGAGCGGCTGGCAAGGCGACGTTCCGCTCACCGGCAATAGCACGCTCGCCGGAGCCGGATTGCTCGGCGTGAGCTTCCCGGTCGCGACCAATAAAGACGGCACGCCGATGACCGCATTGAGCCGCGAAGAATTCATCCCCGACTATGCGGGCGGCCCTGCGACCACCATTCCGTTGACCTACGCACCGGCCAATCTGAATGACAAGAGCTCGGTCACCTTCACCGCGCGGCAGTCGTGGCTGACCTCGTACGGCAGCATTCCCGGCGGCGTCGAAACCTATACGGCGCCTTCGGTGCCGGTTGCGACGTGGAGTTACACCAGCACGCCGAACAACGTCTATGAAGGCAATTACTCGGTGACGTTCACGCCGCCGGCGACCGTGCCCGGACCAAACGGCACGCAGGTTCCACCCGATGCCGGGACTATCTACAGCTTCGTTTATCAGGCAGCCGCGCCGACCGTCGACGGTATCGGCTTTGCGGCATTGCGCGATCTGGTGTCGTTCCTTCGCTACGATTCGGCCGATGCGTCGGGCGCGGCCAATCCGCTGAACGATCTGAAGCAGGCGGGATGCGTGGCGACCACGTGCTCGACGAGCACCAACTTCGACATTGCAATCGGCGAGGGCATTTCGCAGTCGGGCCGCTTTATGAAGGACTTCCTGTATCAGGGCTTCAACGTCGATACGAACGGCAAGATCGTGTTCGACGGCATGTTCCCGATTATCTCGGCCGCGCGCCGTACGTGGACGAATGCCGCGTTTGCACAGCCCGGCCGCTGGTCGAAGCAGCACGAAGATCACTTCATGCCCGGCTTCCAGTTCCCGTTCACGTACGCGACGATGACCGATCCGGTCAGCGGTGCAACCGACGGTCTGCTGAAGCAGTGCACCGCGACTAACACGTGTCCCAAGATCATGCAGCTCGACGGCGCGTTCGAATGGTGGGGCGGCGCGGCTTCTCTGGTGGTGACGGACGGACGCGGTAACGACATACCGTTGCCATCGAACGTGCGTTACTACCTCGTGCCGGGCACGCAGCACGGCGGCGGCAACGGCGTAACGACCGGTACGTTGACGGTGCCCGCAACGGGCAGTCAGTGCCAGTTGCCAGGCTCGCCGGTTGAAGAAACGCCGGTGGAGCGCGCGTTGATTCCGGCGCTGGTCAAGTGGGTCGGCACCGGCGCACAGCCGCCCGCGTCGCAGTATCCGACGGTGGCGTCGGGCAATCTGGTCGCGCCGACGCAAGCGACGGTGGGCTTTCCGTCACTGACCAACGTGATGGTGCCGAGCGGCACGGCGGCCACGCCCACGCAATTGCAACTGACCTTCAACGGCGAATACAACCAGCTCTTCGTGACGGACTACAGCAACGCGGTTCCGGTTGTGAACACGGCCCAGGCATACACCATTCTGGTGCCGAAGGTGGATGCCAACGGTAACGAGACGACCGGGGTGCTGGTGCCCGATGTCAGCGTGCCGCTCGCCACTTACACCGGATGGAATTATCGCGGTGCAGGGCATGCGATCGGTGACGGCTGCATTTCGAACGGCGCGGCGATTCCGTTGGCGGTGAGTGCCGCTGCGCAAGCGGGCGGCACCGATTCGCGCGCGACGTTGCAGACGCTTTACGGCGGCAGCCGTGCGAAGTATCAGGCGGCGGTGGCGTCGGCGGCGAACACGCTGGTGAGTCAAGGTTATCTGTTGCAGGACGACGCCACCAATGTGTTCATTGCGAACGCAGCGAGTGTTTCCGCGACTTTGTTGCCGCAGCCTTAAGCAGTGAAATGATGATTATTTGCCCTATATCGCGATCGATAGAGCTGACGCCATGACGCGAATCGTCGTCGGATGGACCTCCGCCGTGTACGCCGCTGCGCTGTTGCTGGCGGCGTGCGGCGGGGGCGGCGGTGGCGATTCGTCGGGCGCTGCTGACACGCCGCCCGCGACGCCACCCATGTCGGTTTATCAGAACAGCGTCACGCTCGGCAGTACCAGCACGGTCTCGCTGTCGATCATTCCTGCGACGACTACAGCCAACGCGATCCTGGTCAGTCCGGTCGTCGCGCCGCTGCTGATGGCTGGAAATAACTCGCTGGTATCGATGCATCTGTCGACGACGACATCGGGTAGCGGCATTGCATGCGTGTCGGCGGCAACGAATAGCATCGGCACCGTGACGGGTGTCAATGCAGGCGTCAACATCAGAAGCGTAGCCGCGCTGCTGGACAACACATGGAGCGTGTCGGCTTCGCCATCTGCGGACTGGGCGATGCTCGGCGCCAGCGCGGCCATCTTCGACGGCTGGGAGAATTGCGGCGCGAAAGCGGAAGGTGCGCCATCGCCGTCATCGACGTTGATCGTCAATGCAGACGGCAGTTTCTCCGACAACGTATTCGACGGCAATCCATCGACCACGGTCACGATCGTCGGTCAGAGTTTCAACGCGACGCAGGCCGCATCGCTATTGTCGAACGACGGCTATCTCGACATGAGCCAGCCGGCCACTCCGCAAATAATCCGTCTGCGGCTCTATCACAACGCCGCGCGTCAAACGGTGCTGGTCGAGCAGGGCATTCCGGTGAGCGGCGCGACGAACCAGACACCTGGGTTCATCGCAATTTATTTTCCGCGTTGAGCGAATCATGTTCACGCTACTTACGGAATGAAAACGGTCCGATAAAGACTATCGGCGTTCTCCCAATGCGCACTCAGTTCCGCGAGCGGGAAGGCTTGCGTCGCCACCTGCAATCCTGCAGGGACGGCTGCATCGAATACTTTTTTCATCGTGTCGAAGAGGCGCATCAACGGAATGCTGCCGATGCCGCTGCCCAGCAGCGTAATGGCTTTCGAACGAAGTATGGCGGCGGGCAGCTTGATGTCCGGTCCGCTGATGGCGCCGATCTGCACGAAGCGGACATGGTAGTCATCCGCCGCTGCGCGAGCGGCGGCGAATAGCAGCGACTCGGCGCTCGTTCCCCATAGATAATCCAGTACCACGTCGACGCCTCGGTGAAATTGCGCTTCGAAGGCTTCGATCAGCTTGTCCTTGCTCTGCTCCAGCGAAATCGTGATGTCGGCACCGGCGAGTGTCAGCGATTCGAGCGCGGCTGCATTGCGGCCCGTCACGATAATGTGCGCTGCGCCCAGGTGTTTTGCGATCTGAACCGCGAGTCGCCCCGAAGTGCCGGTTGCACCGTTAATCAACACGGTTTCACCCGCGACGAACCCGGCCCGCTCGACGAGCGCAGCCCACGACGACATGCCAGGAATGGCGAGCGCGGCTGCGGTAACGTCTTCCAGTGAATCGGGAAGCGCGATGCACTGCGCTTGCGGCACGAGAGTTCGTTCGGCCATCGCGCCGAATGGCGCTCGTGGCTTGAAGAAGTACACACGCTGGCCGTTTTCCAGGCGCCCCGTACCGTCGACACCGGCGACGAACGGATAGCTCTGCGCCGACGAATAATGCGCACCCGATGCTCTTGCGCGCGTGACGTGACTGAGCGCGGACGCGCTGACATTGATCAGACAATGCCCTTCGATGACGGCTGGCTCATCGAACTCGCCATAAATCGGGCGCTCGCCCATGCTTTCGACAACAGCTGCTTTCATGATTTCTTCCTTGACTATGAGGTCGTTAAACCGGCGCGATCAATACTGTTCAATGCGCGAATACCCACTCGCGCAGCGACACATCGCGAATCTCGAACACGTCGAATAATCCGAGAGCACGCAGCACCGGCAACGCGTCGGCCATGTCGGTTGCGGCTGCGGCACGCGCGCCTTCGCTGGCTTGCGGATCGCTCCACACGCGCGCGTTAGCAAGAAATGCGGCGACCGTACCTTTGCGGATCGTTACGCCGCGCAATTCGACGTGGTCGACGTTATCGGGGAGAAGCTGTTCAGCTCGCATCGCGTTCAACTCCAATTGCTTGAGGGATGCAGTCAAGTGTAGACGTGCAGGCGCGGCCAGACTCCGGTATAAATGCCATTCAATACTGTTTTCCGGCCATGTCCAATCCTTTGATTCGCCCCGACCTCGTGACCTCTTCGGAAGGTCCCTTTCTCGCTGCGGCTGAACTGACGCAGAGCGAGGCCCGCGCGACGTTGTCGCATAGCCATCCGCGCGGCCAGTTGATGGGCGCGTTGAGCGGCCTCGTATCGGTCGGACTCGACAGGCAGCACTGGGTTGTCCCCGCCATCCACGCGATCTGGATTCCTCCGCATTTCGTCCATTCGGTGCGCTCTTATGGGCCTTTTTCGGGGTGGAGCGTGTTCATCGCCGAGCATCGGTGCGAGCAGTTGCCGCGAGAGCCTCGCGCGATCAGAGCGACGCCGCTGCTGCGCGAAGCGGTCCGGCGCGTCGCGACATGGCCGGGCATCGAACTCGATTCATCGCAGACGCGTATCGCCGAAGTCATCGTCGATGAACTCGCGGCGTCGCGCGCTGAATCGTTGGACCTGCCGAGTCCTGAAGATCCGCGGCTGGTCCGTATCACCGACGCACTTGCCAGCGATCTCTCCGATAACCGCCGGCTCGAAGAATGGGCCGCGTGGGCGGGACTCGCGCCGCGTACGCTGAGCCGCCGCTTTGTCGCGGAGACTGGCTTGAGCTTTGCGCAATGGCGGCAGCAGGCGCGACTGCTTCGCGCTTTGGAAAGAGTGGCGGATGGCATACCGGTCACGACCATTGCGCTGGAACTGGGGTATGACAACGTCAGCGCGTTTATCGACATGTTTCGCCGCGCGATGGGTACGACGCCGGGCCGCTATCTGGCGCAGGAATCGCAAGCTGAAGGGCGCGGCTGAGCCGCGCAGCAACGGCGCGTGAACGTGTCGCGTCACGTCACGCAGCGTTGAGAAAAAATTCTCACACGCCATCATGGTGCACTGCAGTGTGATCTCGCAGAACCATCATGCTAAAAACGCACTGTGGGTTCTGGCTCTGAAGACATGACGCGCCGCAAGTGGCGCACAATGCGTCCAGCACCTGACCAGCGCGCTGAATTCGCCCGGAGACTCGTGATGCCGTATGTTCCGTCCACCCGACATATCGACCGCGTATGCAACGTCATCGAAGGGCGGACGGTGCGTCCCGGCGCGGATGGCAAACGGCTGGCGTCGTCGTACCGGCGCTCGCTCGAGCAATACCACCTCGACCCTGGCGCGACCATTGGTCCACGCATTCTCACCGTCCCTGAATTGCGCGATGTGCAGCATCGCGAAGAAACGTTTTTGCGCGCGTCCGGGCAGTGTCTGTCGCGCTTGCATGAAATGGTGCGAGAAGCCGATTACTGCGTGATGCTGACCGACGCGCAAGGCGTGACCATCGACTACCGCGTCGACCGCGACCGTCGCCAGGAATTCAAGCGCGCGGGTCTTTATCTCGGGTCGTGCTGGTCGGAAAGCGAAGAGGGCACCTGTGGCGTTGCAACGGTGCTGCTCGACGCCGAGCCGATCACTGTTCACCGGACCGATCACTTTCGCGCGGCATTCACTACGCTCACTTGCAGCGCGTCGCCGATCCTGGGCCTGCATGGCGAACTGCTCGGCGTACTGGATGCGTCTGCGGTGCGCTCGCCCGACGAGCGCGAGAGCCAACGGCTCGTCAACCATATCGTGCGGCAAAGCGCATTGCTGATCGAGGACGCTTTCTTTCTGAGTGCCGCAACCGATTGCTGGGTACTCCTCGCGCATCGCAACCGGCACTATGTCGAGGCTCAGCCAGAAATTCTCATTGCCGTCGATGCCTGCGGCAACGTAGTGGCGGCGAACCGTCGCGCGCGTGAATGCGTGCCGGCACTGAACCAGTTGCCCTGTCAGGTGGCGGCGCTTTTCGATGTTCCGTCGGAGCGTTTATTCGACACAAGGGCAAGCCGTGGAATTGTTTCGCTCAGGCTGAACGACACGGGTTCGCCTCTCTATGCACGCATACGTCCGCCGGTTGCGCGCATGCAGGTTCGTACCACAACCGCACAAACGCCTCGCGAAAACGCTGCGACAACGCAGGCGACATCCGCCAGGTCGGCGCTGTCGGACAGCGATGTACTCGAACGCAATCGCATCGTAGCCGCGTTGGGCGAAGCGAAATGGCGCACAGACCAGGCTGCAACGGCACTCGGCATTTCGCGCGCGACGTTGTACCGGCGTATTGCCAGATTGGGCATTGTGCCGCCGCATAAGTGTTAGACGCGTTTCATCGATTTCTCTAGCGGGCATAGAACCCGTGTTTCCTGGCGATTCATTTATCCGTTCTGTATGGAGGAGCAACCATGCCTGATAACAACGTCAACCGATCAATCTCCAGTGTTCTGGAATCCCTTGAAGGCGCTTTGCGACGGGGCGATACCGCCGCCGCTATCGAGTTATTCCAGCCCGAATGCTATTGGCGCGATCTGGTCGCATTCACCTGGAACATCAAGACCATGGAAGGCCGCGAACAGATTGCCGCGATGCTGGATGCGCAGCTCGGCGCGATCAAACCGTCGAAGCTGAAACTCGCGGAAGAGAGCGAGCCGCAGGCCGATGCGAATGGCGTGACGCAAGGCTGGATCACTTTCGAAACCGAAGCCGCACGCGGTAGCGGATTCATTCGCCTGAAGGACGGCCTGATCTGGACGCTGCTCACGACCATGGCCGAACTCAAGGGCCACGAAGAGCCGAAAGGCCCGAAGCGGCCGATGGGGGCCGAGCACGGCGCCCGCCCCGATCGCACGAGTTGGAAAGAGAATCGCGAAGCCGAACTTGAAGCTCTAGGAAGTTCGACGCAACCGTATTGCCTGATCGTCGGCGGCGGGCAGGGCGGTATCGGGCTAGGTGCGCGGCTTCGGCAGCTTGGCGTGCCGACAGTGATCATCGATAAGAACGAACGGCCCGGCGACGCGTGGCGCAAGCGCTACAAGACGCTGTGTCTGCATGATCCGGTCTGGTACGACCATATGCCTTATCTGCCGTTTCCGGACAACTGGCCGGTGTTCACGCCGAAGGACAAGATCGGCGACTGGCTGGAGATGTACACGAAAGTGATGGAGTTGAACTACTGGGGCGCGACGACCTGCAAGTCCGCGCGCTATGACGAAGCAAAGGGCGAATGGGTCGTGCAGGTCGAGCGCGAAGGGCGCGACATTACGTTGCGGCCCAAACAGCTGGTGCTTGCCACCGGCATGTCGGGCAAACCGAATGTGCCCAGCTTCAAGGGAATGGACGTGTTCAAGGGCGAGCAGCATCACTCGTCGAAGCATCCTGGGCCGGACTCGTATCGCGGCAAGAAAGTGGTCGTGATCGGCGCGAACAATTCGTCGCATGACATTTGTGCCGCGCTGTGGGAAGCCGGTGTCGACGTGACGATGGTGCAGCGCTCGTCCACCCATATCGTCAAGTCGGATTCGCTGATGGAACTCGCGTTAGGCGATCTCTATTCCGAGCGCGCAGTGGCGTCCGGCATGACGACGTCGAAAGCCGATCTGACTTTTGCATCGATTCCGTACGCGATACTTCATCAGTTCCAGATTCCGGTTTTCAACGCGATCAGGGAACGTGACGCCGATTTCTACGACCGGCTCGAAAAAAGCGGCTTCATGCTCGATTTCGGCGATGACGATTCCGGTCTCTTCATGAAGTATCTGCGGCGCGGTTCGGGCTATTACATCGATGTGGGTGCATCCGAACTGGTCGCGAGCGGCAAGATCAAGCTGAAAAGCGGTGTGGATGTCGTGGAATTGAAAGAGCACTCGGTGTTGCTGAGCGACGGCACCGAACTCGATGCGGACGTGGTCGTCTATGCCACGGGATATGGCTCGATGAACGGCTGGGCCGCCGATCTCATTTCACGCGAGGTCGCCGACAAGGTGGGCAAGGTTTGGGGGCTCGGGTCGAATACGACGAAAGACCCGGGGCCATGGGAAGGCGAGCAACGCAATATGTGGAAGCCGACGCAGCAGACGGCGCTCTGGTTTCACGGCGGCAATCTGCATCAGTCGCGCCACTATTCGCAGTACCTGTCGTTGCAGTTGAAGGCGCGGATGGAAGGAATTGCAACCCCTGTGTTCGGCTTGCAGGAGGTCCATCACGTGTCATAGCAGTGGGAAGCGATGCCGTCGAGCAGGAACGCCGGGTTACTGGCGGCGTTCCTGCGATGGTGACGCTGTCTGTCTTACGCGTCTTTCAACCAGGGCATTTCAACCGGCGACACCACCAGCTGCCGCAGTTCCCGCTTCAACTCGAAGATGAATCCGACGAGGATCATCGAGTCGGCGTAAGGGATCGGGAACACATGCGGATTATCCGCGGAACGCAACGGGCGTGCGGGGGTTTCCGCCGTCTTGGCGGCGTTTTCGCGGACGCTTTCCAGCTCGTCTGCCATAGCCTGCCCACTAACCTTCAGGACGCGGCTACGCAGGTCGCTAAACGGTTCGATGCGCGCCCCGTCTTCGTTGTATTCGGGCACTTCATAAATGAACCAGGACATGTGCGTCTCCTGAGAAAAGGGCCGCTATTCTAGCAGTGGGTGCCGGAGATTATCGCCCGATGCGAAGCATTGCCCGACGACTTTTGCAAAAAAGATAATCTGGTATCGTAAAGCCGAAGCAGGGAGAACTGACCGGTGATCCGCCCATGCCACTCCGCTCAGGGGCGGCCTGACAGAGACGGCTAACGATGCCCAGACAAAATCCAGCGCTCCATCGTAGTCAGAAACCCCCGATGACACGAGGGCGCCGGCGGCTTCTGATCATCGGTTCAATCGTGCTGCTGGTGCTGTTGGGGTGGACGCTCGTGGTCGTCCTCAAGCCCGCGTTTCAGCGCAAGATCGTCATTACGACTGGCGCGGACAACGGCATTTATCGAGGCTTTGCGGATCGCTACGCGCCCATTCTGAAGCGCGACGGCATCACGCTCGATATCCGCAGTTCTTCCGGTTCGGTCGAGAATTATCAACGGCTGACAAACCCGGATAGCGAATACGAAGTCGGCTTCATTCAGTCGGGCACCATCAGCCCGAAAGACACCGACAATCTGCAAACTATCGCCGCGGTCTCTTATGAGCCGATCTGGGTGTTCTACCGGGGCGACACGATCGTCAACCAGCTGGCGCAACTGCGCGGCAAGCGGATTGCGGTCGGCATTCCGGGTAGTGGTCTGCTCAATGTCTCGATGGTGTTGCTCGGCTATAGCGGTATTACCGGCCACAACACTACGCTGTTGCAGATGGACGCACCCAATGCGTACCAGGCGCTCGAAAACGGTCAGCTGGACGCGGCTTTCTTTATCGGCAGACCCGACGCACCGATTCAGAAAGCGTTGTTGACCAGTAACCTCAAATTGATGAGCTTCGCGCAGGCCGAAGCGCTGATTCAAAAGTTTCCGTCGCTTTCAAAGATCGTTTTCCCACGCGCGTCGACCAGTATCGTCGATGATCTTCCGCGCGCCGATGTCACGTTGCTGGCCGCTACGGCGCTGCTGGTGTCGAAGGACACGTTGCATCCTGCACTGGCGTATCTACTGCTGGATGCCGCCAAAACCGTGCATGGCGGCGAAGATTACTTCACGCCGCTGGGCACGTTTCCGAATCTGAACAGCGGCGAATTTCCGATCTCCGACGAGAGCACGCGTTACTTCAAATCGGGCCGCCCGTTCCTGCAGCGCTACCTGCCGTTCTGGCTGGCGAGTCTGATCGAGAGACGGTTCCTGATCCTGCTGCCTTTCATGGCGCTGTTGATCGGCTTACTGCAGGCGTTGCCGCGTCTGATCGAGGCGCGCATCAAAAGGCGGCTGGTGGTCTGGTATCGGGAGATCAAGGCGCTGGAAGACGAGATATGGCGCAATGAGAAACCCACGGCAGGGCAGATTGCGAAGTGGCGTGACGAGATCGAGGATATCGATGCCAACGCCAGTCAGATACGGATTCCCCATCGCTACTTTCAGGATGTTTATGCTTTGAAGCAGGCAATCGGTATTGTGCGCGACCGGATTGCCCATGTGGCTGAAAAGGCGAAGGGGTGAGGAGGGGGAAGGAGGGGTGAGGGCGACCCACACGGTTCAATTGAAATCGGCTGGATTGATTTTCGACGTCAGCACGTGATCTGCCCACGCACCGTCGATCTGCAGGTACGAGCGAGCCAGCCCTTCCTTCTCGAAGCCGAGTTGCACGAGCAGGCGTTCGCTGCGAATATTTTCAGGCCGATAGTTCGCCATGATGCGATGCAGTCTCAACGTCGTGAACGTATGGTCGATTGCTGCCGCGAGACCTTCACGCATGAGTCCTCGTCCTTCGAACTCGCTCGCGATAGAGAAGCCGAGATGACACGCCTGAAAGGGACCCCGGACGATATTCGTGAAGTTGCACTCGCCGATCAACCGGTTCCCTTCGTGTTCGAACATCAGCAGATGAAGCGCATGGCCGGTTGACGTTTGACGGGCCATGACACGCAGCCGCTCAGAGATCGCGTCGAGTTCGAAAAAGCGCTCTGGCCGCGAAGGTTCCCACAGTTGAAGATGTTGCCGGTTGCCCTTGTAGTACTTCAGCAACTCAGTTGCATGATCTTCGTGAGCGGCACGCAAAATGGTGCGTTCGGTGGCAACGCCTTCGGCAGGATAATTTGTTGCGGGCATCATGGCTCTGTTTTTTTAAATGCGGATCGAATTGAATTAGATCAGATAAAAAATCGGTGTTCAATGTTGCTGAATTGATTTTGTTGGGGTGGATTTCCATGTGATAAATAATCGGAATATTTTTGAAAAAATGCAGCCATCTTTCGGCTAAATTTTCGGAAGTGCTCCAAAAAAATCACTCAATACGCCTGCGAGGTAGCCAGTTAATCCAAAAAATGAATTCCTGGATCGGAAAGCCTTTTGAATCAAATTCAATCATAAAAATGCAAATCGCATTCAATACCCATCGAGCAAATCCGCTTAATTACTGTTAGCCTTCAATTGCCCTGCCATTCCGCATAAAGTCAAAGGGAATTAGTAAAACTACCGATGCTGTAGTCAGACTACATTCTTACATTGTCTTCCACGGAGAATCATTACAGCTAATCCGGCTGATCCGATTGCTCCCTGGAAAGCAAACGTTTGCGCAGACACCCTGCATTGCCTCCATTCGCGTCCGCATCAAACCCAATCGACGCGCGCCAGCTTCGCATTCCCCTAAAAAGCACAATCTCGGAGAGACACTGATGCAGAAGAAACTATGGCCAGCGCTCGCATTCGCAGCGTTTGCATGTGCTGCCGCGCATGCGGACGTTACTAATTTCCTTCCGGATTTCGCACCGACCTCGGCGGTCATGAATGCCTTCGACTCGGCAGTCGCGCACCGGCGTGCCGACTCGCTGGTCGCCAAAATGACGATCGACGAAAAGCTGCAGTTCATCCACTCGCAATACGCGATGGCCAACGTGCCGGGTGGCGGCGGAGGCTACATTCAAGGCGTGCCGCGCCTGGGCATTCCCGATCTGAACATGGTCGACTCGTCGACCGGTTCCGGCAGCACCTCGCAACCAAGCACGACATTCCCGGCGACGATCGGCGTCGCGGCAAGCTGGGACCGCACGCTGTCGTCCAACTACGGCAAGCAGGTCGCGATCGAACTGCGCGCGCAGGGCTTCGGCATGGGACTCGGCGGCGGCGTCAATCTCGCGCGCGAACCGCGCGGCGGCCGGCTATTCGAGTTTCTCGGCGAAGATCCGCTGCTGGCCGGGGAGATGCTCGCCGAGCGAACGGACGGCACGCAGAGCCAGAAAGTCATCGCGACGATCAAGCACTACGTGGGCAACGAACAGGAACATGGCCGCAGCGGCGGCAATAGCCAGATCGACGAACGCACGCTGCGCGAAATCTATCTGTTGCCGTTTGAAATCGCCGCAAAACGCGCTCAACCCGGCAGCGTGATGTGCAGCTACAACCGGGTCAACAGCGTTTACGCGTGCGAAGACTCGCATATCCTGAACGACGTGCTGAAGAACGACTGGCATTTCGAAGGACAGGTCCAGTCCGACTGGGGCGCGACGCACAGCACGGCCGCCGCGATCAACGCGGGTCTCGACGAAGAAGAAGACGTCGGTTCGACGGTCTATCTGACGCCCGATCTGGTCAAGCAGGCGATTGCGAACGGTTCGGTATCCACGGCACGTCTGGACGATATGGTGCGTCGCAAGCTGTACGTGATGATCCGCACCGGCGTGATGGACGACCCGGCAAAGGCAGGCGGCACGATCAATTTTGCGGCGGCCAATCAGTTCGCGCAGTCGGTGGCGGAGCAGTCGATGGTGCTGCTGAAGAACGACAACAACCAGTTGCCGCTGTCGGCAGGCTCGCTGTCGCACATTGCCGTGATCGGCGGACACGCGGATGCAGCCGTGCTGACAGGCGGCGGTTCGGGCAACACGCGCGACCCGGTCACGGGGAATTTCGCGGGTTGCGGCGGGTTGACGTTCGGTACGTCGTCGGGATGCAGCTGGTGGACCAACCCGTGGATGAAGCTGGCCACGCCGATCGTTTCAGCCATCCACGCACTCGCGCCGTCGGCCCAGGTGAGCTTTGCGGGCAATAGCGATCAGCAGTCGCCGTTCGCCGCGTACACGCAGGCTCAGATCGACCAGGCGGTGGCGCTTGCGCGTCAATCGGACGTGGCGATCGTCGTCGTCGCGCAACCGGCGGGTGAGGATTTCGGCGATCTGCAAAGCCTGAGCCTCGCGAATCCGTCGAACCAGGACGCGCTCGTCGAAGCGGTGGCGGCGGTCAATCCGCGCACGATCGTCGTCGTGGAAAGCGGCAACCCGGTGCTGATGCCGTGGAAGGACAACGTCTCGGCCATCGTCGAAGCCTGGTATCCGGGCGAGGGCGGCGGCAAGGCGATTGCCAACCTGCTGTTCGGCAAGGTCAATCCTTCGGGCAAGCTGCCGGTCACGTTCCCGGTACGCGATCAGGACACGCCGACGTGGGGGCAGAACGGCACCTACGAGAACGACCCGGTCTACGCGGAAAAGCTCGACATGGGGTATCGCTGGTATGACGCGAACAACATCACGCCGATGTTCGAATTCGGATATGGCCTGTCGTACACGCATTTCTCGTACTCGGGTCTTTCGGTGGCGCATCTTCCTGGCGGTTTTCTCGATGTGTCGTTCAACGTGCGCAACGATGGCCGCGTGGCGGGCGCGGAAGTACCGCAGGTGTATCTCGGCGTGCCGTACAGCGGCGAGCCGCCGCGGCGTCTGGTCGGCTGGGACAAGGTCGGCATGAACCCGGGCGAATCGCGTCGCGTGCACATTGCGGTCACGCCGCGTATGCAAAGCGTGTGGGACACGTCGCGCAACAACTGGCGCTATGTGTCGGGCAGCGCGGTGTATGTGGGTGCTTCGTCGCGTGATATCCGGTTGCAGGCGCATTAGGCGTTGAGGTTTGTGTGACCGCATCCGGGGCGCGCGATGTTGCGTGTCCCGGATGCGGGCTGAATCCTGGTACTGGCAGCGCTGGTTTTAGCCCCGTATGTCCCCATCGTTTTGGCGAATGACGCAATCCGCGTCACAATCCTTCTTCCCCGAAGATCGAGCGCCTGACGACATCATGGAAAACCTCCTCAAGAAACTCGACCTGACTTCGCTGCGTCTGTTCGTCGCCGTCTGCCAGGAGCAGAACATCGCGCGCGCGGCCGAGCGCGAGTTCATCGCATCGTCCGCGGTGAGCCGGCGTATCGCGGAGATCGAGGCCGTGATCGGCTTGCCGGTAATCCAGCGGCAGTCGCGCGGCATTACCGTGACGCCGGTCGGCGAGACTGTGCTGCGCTACGCGTTGGCGATCATCGGCAATATCGAACAGATGAGCGCGGAGTTGTCGCGCTTTTCGTCGGGCGCGAAAGGGCGCGTGCGGGTGGTCGCGAATCTGTCGTCGATCGTGCAGTTTTTACCCGAGGATGTCGCCGCGTTCGGGCGCGCGTTTCCGGAGGTATCGATCGAACTGGAAGAGGAGAATAGTGCCGACGTAGTGCGTATTGTCGACGAACACGGCGCGGACTTCGGCATCTGCAATCCGGTCGCCGGCAGCGAAGCGTTGGAGCAGGTGCCGTACCGGCAGGACCGTCTCGCGGTACTGGTGCCGGGCGGTCATCGGCTTGCGGCTGCGCAGCGCGTGGCGTTCGACGATCTGCTGGACGACAGCTTTGTCGGTCTGCGCAGCGAGAGCGCGCTCACGCGTCTGCTGACGCAACAGGCGGCTGTCGCCGGCCGTCAACTCGACGTGAAGATTCGCGTCAGCAGTCTCGACGCGTTGTGCCGGATGGTGCATGCGGGGCTCGGCATCGCCGTGGTGCCGGAGCAGGTCGGGCTGCTTTACGTCAATGCGCTCGACGTGCGCGTGCCGTCGTTGAGCGACGCCTGGGCCGTGCGCCGCCTGGTGATGATTTTCAAGGCGCGCGATCAGTTGAGCGCAAGCGCAGCGGCGCTGGTCGGGTTTCTCGGCACGGGCAAATAGCGCGGTTGCGCGGGCCGAATGCGTCGTCGGGTATGGATGCATCTCCAGACGAGAAGTCTGCGTTGCCGCACCAGCACTTCGGCGATGCAACATCGCGCCGTATAGTGTTTGCAAGGAGAACCTTGCCATGACCGATACGATTCGACTGGACGGCCGCGTGCTGTACCTGTCCCAGGACCCCGCTGTGATCGACGCGCAACTCGCGGGCGACAACTTCACGCGTGAGACAGCAGGTGCGCTGCGCGACAACGTGTCCACCGACGAAATCACGCCCGTCACCGTGATGCTCACGTACGACGAACGCCTCGGCCAGTTTCCGTATGTCGGCTTCAAGGCCGGGGAGCGCATGCCGATTGGCCGCAACGCGATTCGCGACGGCGGCTTCCAGGTGACCGTGGCAGGCAAGCGCTATGGCAAAGGATCGTCGCGCGAATCGAGTCCGCTGGCGGAGTTGTCGGCGGGCATCAGGCTGATCGTCGCGGAAAGTTTCGAGCGGATCTATCAGCAGAATTGCGACAACATCGGCATTCTGACCACCACCGATTTCACGGTGCTCGACCGTCTGATCGCGGGCGAAGCGATCTCCATCGAAGAGTTTCTCAAAGGCCGCGACGCGCTCACGCAGCAGATCGTGCGCAGCGGTGGCCTGCTCGCGTATAGCCGTTTCGCGGACTGGCCCGCGCCGCGCGTGAGAGACAACGCAACGAGCGCCACCCCAAAGACGCTGGTCGAAAAGATCATCGACCGTCATCTGCACCCGGGTATCGCCGGCGCGCAGCGTGGCGACGGCGTGTTCATCGCCGCCGACTGGCGCTTCAGCCACGACTATTTCACGGGCATGTGCGCCCACCTGATGCATCGCGCGTTCGGCAAGCCCGCGCCGCTGCATGCGCCGGATCACATCATCGCGTTTCAGGATCATCTGGTGCTGGCGCCGCAGAGCATTCCACATGTGCGCGACGGACTGTTGTCCGGCGTCGCGAATCTGATGGAAGGCCACACGTCGTTTTCGCGCGACTATCCGGTGCGCTCGCACGGCGCGCTCGATAACTTACCCGGCTCCGAAGGCATCTGCCATGCGTTGATGGCCGAGCAATACGCGTTGCCGGGACAGGTGGCGTGCGGCACCGATTCGCATACGCCGCACTCGGGCGCGCTCGGCTGCCTCGCGTTCGGCGCGGGCGCCACGGAAATCGCCAATAGCTGGGTGACCGGCTACGTGCGCTGCAAGGTGCCGGAGACGTTGCGGATCGAGATCGACGGCGCATTGCGTGACGGCGTGACCGCGAAGGACGTAGTGCTGCATCTGCTGCGGATGGACGCGATCCGCTCGGGCAGCGCGATCGGCCTCGTGTTCGAATACGGCGGCGCGGCGGTGCGCGCGATGTCGATCGACGAGCGCGCAACGTTGACGAACATGGTCGCGGAATTGGGCGGGTTCACCGGCATCGTCGAGCCTGACGAGCGCACGGAGGCGTTTCTGAAGGAGCGGCGCGGCGTCGATTTCACCGTCGAATCGTGGATGAAAAGCGACGCGGGCGCGACGTACCGCGACACGATTCATATCGACGCAAACGCGATCGAGCCGATGCTCGCGCGACCCGGCGACCCCGGCAACGGCGTGCCCGCACCGCAACTCGAACAGGACGTCGCGGTCGATATCGCATACGGCGGCTCCTGCACCGCCGGCAAGCGCGAGGACTTCGACTTCTATCACGAGGTGCTGCGCTGGGGCGTCGAGCGGGGCATTCGCGTGCCCGACGGTACGCGCCTGTACCTGCAATTCGGCACCATGGCGGTGCGCGCGTATTGCGAGGAACAGGGCTATCTGCCGGTTTTCGAGCGCGCGGGCGTGACGCTCGTGATGCCCGGCTGCGGATCGTGCGCGAATTGCGGCCCCGGTCAATCGGCCGCCGCGAACGAGGTCACGATCAGCGCGATCAACCGTAATTTTCCGGGCCGCTCGGGGCCGGGCGACGTCTGGCTGGCCAGCCCGTACACGGTGGCAGCCAGCGCCCTGGCCGGAAAAATCACCACCTTCGAACAATTGAAGCGCGCACGCGGCTAGAATGCTCGCCGGACCCAGGGTCCGGCAGCGTGGTGCGTGCAAGGCGCAAAAGGTCGACAGGCCGGCACCAGACCGGCCCCGGCGAGCCTCATATTTTCGCCTGCATCACCAGGAGACAAACAACATGGCATCACCCGATCACACCGGGGCCGTCACCCGCAACGGCGCTCATGCGGCGGCATCGGCCGGCGCTCTGGAAGGGGGCGCGGCCAGCGCGGCGTCGCTCGACGCAGGCAGCATTTCGGCACGCCTCGACCGGCTGCCCGCCACCCGTTCCATCTGGAAACTGGTGGTGCTGCTGAGCCTCGGCTTCTTCTTCGAACTCTACGATCTGCTGTATTCCGGCTATATCGCGCCGGGCCTCGTCAAGAGCGGGCTGCTGACGGCGACCACTCACGGGCTGTTCGGCACGACCGGCGTCGCGAGTTTTATTGCCGCGCTATTCAGCGGGCTGTTTATCGGCACGATTGCATGCGGTTTTCTCGCCGATCGCTTCGGACGCCGCGCCGTCTTCACGTATTCGCTGCTGTGGTACACGGCGGCGAACGTGATCATGGCTTTTCAGGAAACGGCCACGGGGCTGAACTTCTGGCGCTTTGTCGCGGGCATCGGCATCGGCGTCGAACTGGTGACGATCGGCACTTACATCTCCGAACTGGTGCCCAAACAGATTCGCGGTCGCGCGTTCGCGTGCGAGCAGGCGGTGGGTTTTACCGCTGTCCCTGTCGTGGCGTTTCTGTCGTTTCTGCTGGTGCCGCGCACGCTGTTCGGTCTCGACGGCTGGCGTTGGGTCGTGCTGATCGGCGCACACGGCGCGCTGTTTGTCTGGTGGATCCGCCGGGCGCTGCCGGAAAGCCCGCGCTGGCTCGCGCAGCAAGGCCGCGTTGCCGAAGCCGACCGCGTGATGACCGAACTCGAAGCGAAGGTGCGCCGCGAATACGGCCGCGAGTTGCCGCCGCCTGCTCCGCCGGTGCCGGTCGCGCCGCGCGGGAGTTTCCGCGATATGTGGGTGCCCCCATACCGCAGCCGCACGCTGATGATGACGATCTTCAACATCTTCCAGACGGTGGGTTTTTACGGCTTCGCGAACTGGGTGCCGACGTTGCTGATCAAGCAGGGCATTACGATTACCACGAGTCTGATGTATTCGAGCGTGATCGCGCTGGCCGCGCCGCTGGGTCCGGTGATCGGGCTTTTTATCGGCGACCGCTTCGAGCGTAAGACCGTGATCGTGGTGATGGCGGGCGTGAATATCGTCTGCGGGCTGTGGTTCAGCCAGGCGTCGGGCGCGGTGTTGCTGGTGAGCCTGGGCGTGTGTCTGACGCTCGCGGGCAATATCATTTCCTACAGCTTTCACGCGTATCAGTCGGAGCTTTTTCCGACCAGCATCCGCGCGCGTGCAGTGGGCTTCGTGTATTCGTGGAGCCGGTTTTCCGCGATCTTCACGGCGTTTCTGATTGCCGAGGTGTTGAAGCAGTTCGGCACGGCGGGCGTGTTCGTGTTTATCGCGGGGGCGATGCTGATTGTGATGCTGGCGATTGGGTTGATGGGGCCGCGTACCAAAGGGCTTGAACTGGAGAAGATTTCCCGGTAGTTCGCCTGAAGCCAGTAATGAAAGTTGTTGCTACAGCGGCGAAAAAGTCCGCCGCTGTAGCAACAACGTTGCCTTATCAGCGTATCGAAGAAGGATGACGCGCGAGCGCCGTCACCTTCATCGTCATATACGGAAACAGCGGCAGGCCGGAAAGAATCGTGTGAAGCTCATCGTTCGATTCAACATCGAACACGCTGTAATTAGCGTACTCGCCGACAACACGATGCAACTGCTGCCACTTCCCTTGCCGTTGCAATTCCTGCGAGTAAGCCTTTTCGCGCGCCTTGATTTCGTCGGCCTGAGCGGCGGGCATATCGTGCGGCAGATGTACGTCCATTCTTACGAGATAAAGCATTGTCTTCCTCTGCGAAATAAGGCAAATGAGACGCTCCCGCAGGCCAGCCAAGCGGGAGAAGTCGGCGTGAGCGGTTTTGCGTCGCGCTAGTGGCGCTCAGCTTTTCTTGTCGCGACGATAGAAGGCGAGCTTGTCTTCGTCGATATGAAGACCCAGGCCCGGACCTTCCGGCAAATGAAGGTCGAAGTCCCGATATTGCGGCCGCGCCGTGACGATATCGTCCTTCACGAGCAGCGGCCCGAATAGTTCGGTACCCCAGGCAAGTTGCGGCAGCGCGCAGAATCCATGCGCCGACGCAATCGATCCAATGCTGCCTTCGAGCATCGTGCCGCCATACAGCGAGATACCTGCCGCATCCGCGATAGCCGCTGCGCGCATCATTCCGTAGATACCGCCAGACTTCGCGATCTTCAACGCGAACACGTCGGCACATGCGTCGCGTGCGAGTTCGAGCGCGTCTTCCGGGCCGGTCACGGCTTCGTCGGCCATGATCGGCACGATGAAACGCGCGGCCAGCCTGGCGAGCGCGCCGCGCTGCTCGCGAGGTGTCGGCTGCTCGATCAGGTCGATGCCGGCGGCTTCGAGCGCTGCGATGCCGAGCGTCGCGTCAACTTCACTCCAGGCCTGATTCACGTCGACCGTGACCTTCGCGCGATCGCCGAGCGCCGCCTTGATCTTCGATACGTGAGCGACGTCGTCACGCACGCTGCGGCGGCCGATCTTCAGTTTGAACGTGTTATGGCGGCGTTCGGCGAGGAGCGTCTCCGCTTCCTCGATATCCCGTTGCGTGTCTCCGCTCGCGAGCGTCCAGAGAACGGGGAGCGTCTTGCGCACAGCGCCGCCCAGCAACGTCGATACGGGCACGCCGAGGCGTTTGCCCTGCGCATCGAGTAAAGCGGTTTCGATCGCGCATTTGGCGAAGCGGTTGCCTTTCGCGACCTTGTTCAGCTTGAGCATCGCGCTGTTGATATTGGTCGCGTCCTGGCCGATGACCGCCGGTGCAAGGTAGGTGTCGATAGTCAGCTTGATGCCTTCGGGACTCTCGTCACCGTACGACAGCCCGCCGATCGTGGTGGCTTCGCCAAGGCCTTCGATGCCGTCGCTGGAACGCAGCCGGACGATGACGAGGGTTTGCTGCTGCATCGTCGCCATGGCTAGCTGATGCGCGCGAATGGTCGGGAGATCGACCAGAATCGCTTCGACGGAGGTGATTTGCGGGTTCATACCTTGGGTGACGGAGTGGATGAGTTGCTGCAGTATTGCCCGCGCAATAATCGGCTGTCCAACACCATTAACGTCTAGTGCGATACCGCAGAGGTATGGCGGCAGTCACGGAGCCCGCTCGACGCGAGCTGTGTAGGGGATATCCTCTTCCTCGTACAGTCGGTACACGAGTTCGAGCATTTCGCGGATGTCGCGCGATTCGTCGAGCGCGCGCATGCTCATGATGATCGGCGACACCAGCGTCGGGTCGTCCAGTTCCTTGTAGCTCACGTCGTCGCGCTTGAGGCCGTTCACGCTGCTCGGAACAATGGAAATGCCTTCGCCCGCCGCAACCAGTCCCAGCGCGATCTGCAATTCGCGCACTTCGTAAATCTTGCGCGGTTCCAGCGCGCGGTCGTGAAAGGCCGCGAGCACCTGGTCCGCGTAACTGGGGCGGGGCGACTTCGGGAAAATGATCAGCGTTTCGTTAGTCAGGTCGCGCAGGGCCACAACGGGTTTCGCCGTGGAAAGCGGATGGCCCTCCGGCAACGCCACGATCATCTTCTCTTCGCGGAGAATCACCCGGCGGATGTTCGGGTCCTCCAGCCGGATACGGCCGAAACCGACGTCGATCCGCCCGTCCTTCAGCGCCCGGATCTGATCCATCGTCGACATTTCGTGCAGGCTCAACTCGACTGTCGCATTCTGGTCGCGAAAGCGCCGGATGATTTTCGGCAGCATGCCATACAGGGTCGACCCGACGAACCCAACCGACAGACTCCGCTCGATATTGCCCACACGCCGGGTCATGGATTCGAGATCGGCAGTCTGCGCGAGCAACTGGGCGGCATGCGAATAAAAGAACTTGCCGGTCTCCGTCAGCTTTAGCGGACGTGAATTGCGCTCCAGTAACTGGACGCCGAGCGTCTCTTCGAGTTGCTGGATCTGACGGCTTAAAGGCGGCTGCGCAATGTTGAGCCGCTGCGCCGCGCGCGTGAAATTGCGTTCCTCGGCCACCGCGACGAAATAACGAAGATGCCGCAGTTCCATTTCAATACCTCCTGGATATAGCCCGATACCAAATCAGTGTTGGACGCGGCTTTGTACTGTCCATTATTCTGCATTCACACTCTGTTTCAGCACCCAATTATACCTTTCAGACATATCTAAGCGTGTGCCGGATCAAGGGTTAACCCCCACCATAAATAGAGATTCAGGAGCAGACATGAGCGTCAAAGTGTTCGATACGAAGGAAGTGCAGGACCTGTTGAAGGCCGCTGCCAACCTCGGAAGCCAGGACGGCAATGCTCGCGCGAAGCAGATCGTCAATCGCCTGCTGGGCGACCTGTTCAAGGCCATCGACGACCTCGACATGACGCCCGATGAAATCTGGGCGGGTGTCCACTACTTCAACAAGCTGGGCCAGGACGGCGAAGCCGCGTTGCTCGCCGCCGGTCTCGGTCTGGAAAAATTCCTCGACATCCGGATGGACGCCGAAGACAAGGCCGCCGACATCACTGGCGGCACGGCCCGCACGATTGAAGGTCCGTTGTACGTCGCTGGCGCACCGGTGCGTGACGGCGTCGCGAAGCTCGACGTCAACCCGGACGAGGATGCAGGACCGCTGGTCATTCGCGGCACGGTGACGGGTCCTGACGGCAAGCCCGTCGCGGGCGCGGTAGTCGAATGCTGGCACGCCAACTCGAAGGGCTTCTATTCGCATTTCGACCCGACGGGCGCGCAGAGCGAGTTCAATCTGCGTGGCGCGGTGAGCACGGGTGCCGACGGCAAGTACGAATTCCGCACGCTGATGCCGGTCGGCTACGGCTGCCCGCCGCACGGCGCGACGCAGCAGTTGCTGAACGTGCTCGCGCGTCATGGCAACCGTCCCGCGCACGTTCACTTCTTCGCCACGAGCGACAAATACCGCAAGCTGACCACGCAGATCAACATCGAAGGCGATCCGCTGATCTGGGACGACTTCGCGTACGCCACCCGTGAAGATCTGATTCCGCACGTCGTTGAAAAGACCGGCGGCCTGGCGCTCGGCATGAAGGCCGACGCGTATAAGGAAATCGAGTTCAACATCGGGTTGACGCCGCTGGTGCAGGGCAAGGACAACCAGCTCGTCAATCGTCTGCGCGCGTCCGCGACAGCCTGAGCGTCCGACGCGCTCACGCGGCTGCACCGTCGTACCCCTGCTGCCGCTCAATTCTCCGCCCATTTTTTTCTACACCGATGCGCGTGCTCCGTGAGGAGTACGCGTAGGGAGAACACTTATGTCTGCCACTATCGACAAAGCCCAGCAGCTGGATGAACTGCTGAATACCGCCGTTCAGGATGACAGGGAAAACGGCGTATTCCGTTGCCGCCGCGACATCTTTACCAACGCCGATCTGTTCGAACTCGAGATGAAACATATCTTCGAGAGCAATTGGGTTTATCTCGCGCATGAGAGCCAGATTCCCGAGAACAACGATTACTACACGACATGGATCGGCCGCCAGCCAATCGTCGTCACGCGTGACAAGACCGGCGAACTGCACGCGGTGATCAACGCATGCGCGCATAAGGGCGCGATGCTGTGCCGCAAGAAGCACGGCAATAAAGGCACTTTCACGTGTCCGTTTCACGGCTGGAGTTTTGCCAATACCGGCAAGCTGCTGAAAGTGAAAGATGTGAAAACCACCGAATATCCGGTGCAATTCAATACCAACGGTTCACACGATCTGAAGAAAGTCGCGCGCTTCCAGAGCTATCGCGGCTTCCTGTTCGGCAGCCTGAATGCAGACGCGATGCCGCTGGAGGACTACCTCGGCGAGACTAAAGTGATCATCGATCAGATCGTCGATCAGGCCGCCAACGGACTCGAAGTATTGCGCGGCAATTCGTCGTATATCTACGACGGCAACTGGAAAATGCAGATGGAAAACGGCTGCGACGGCTACCACGTCAGCACCGTGCACTGGAACTATGCCGCGACGATGGACCGTCGCAAGGTCGACGGCACGAAGGCCGTGGATGCGAATAGCTGGAGCAAATCGGTGGCCGGTGTGTACGGCTTCGACCACGGCCACATTCTGCTGTGGACAAAAACGATGAACCCGGAAGTGCGGCCGGTCTATCAATACCGCGACGAGATCAAGGCGCGCGTGGGCGAGGTGCAGGCGGATTTCATCGTCAACCAGACGCGCAACCTGTGTCTGTATCCGAATGTGTTTTTGATGGACCAGTTCAGCACGCAGATTCGCGTGGTGCGTCCCATCAGCGTCGACAAGACGGAAGTCAGTATTTTCTGCTTTGCGCCGAAGGGCGAGAGCGCAGCCGACCGGGCGACCCGCATCCGTCAATACGAAGATTTCTTCAACGTCTCGGGTATGGGCACCGCCGACGATCTCGAAGAATTTCGCGCCTGCCAGGCCGGTTACGCGGGCACTACTGCGCTGTGGAACGATCTGTCGCGCGGCGCGCCGTTGTGGGTCGAAGGCGCGGACGCGAATGCGAAGACGATGGGTCTGAAGCCGCGCATTTCCGGCGAGCGCAGCGAAGACGAAGGCTTGTTCGTCTGCCAGCACGAATACTGGGTACATGTCATGCGCGACGCGCTGAAAAAAGAACACGCGGAGGTGCCGGCATGAGCTTCGACTACCAGAAAATCTGCGCGATGCTTTATCGCGAAGCGCGTCTGCTCGACGACCGTCAATGGGACGACTGGCTCGCCTGCTACACCGAAGACGTCACCTACTGGATGCCGGCGTGGGACGACGACGATCGGCTCACCGACGACCACGAGAGCCAGATTTCGCTGATGTACTACCCGGATCGCGGCGGCCTGGAAGACCGCGTGTTTCGCATCAAGACCGAACGAAGCGGTGCTTCGATGCCCGAGCCGCGCACCAGCCACAACGTCACCAATGTGGAGGTGCTGGCTGCGCGCGATAACGAAGTGGACGTGCGCTACAACTTCAACACGCTCAGCCATCGCTACAAAAGCACCGATCAGTTCTTCGGCACGATGTTCGTCACGCTGCGAAAGGTCGACGATGCCCTGCTGATTTCGTACAAGCGAATCGTATTGAAGAACGACTATATCCGCCAGGTGCTCGACGTTTATCACGTTTGATAACGGGTATCTGAAGGAAACAGGAAGTACAGGAGGCAAGATGTCCAGCTACAACATTGCACTGAATTTCGAAGATGGCGTGACCCGCTTCGTCACCTGCAAAGTGGGTGAAAAAGTACTCGACGCCGCCTTTCGCGCGAAGATCAACCTGCCGATGGATTGCTCCGACGGCGTGTGCGGCACCTGCAAATGCCGCGCCGAAAGCGGGCGCTACGATCTCGGCGATGACTATATCGAAGACGCGCTGAGCGAAGACGAGAAAGACAGCGGGCTCGTCCTCACGTGTCAGATGGTGCCGCAAAGCGATTGTGTGATCGCGGTGCCGGCATCTTCAACGGCTTGCAAAACCGCGCAGAGCAAATTCGCCGCGACAGTTTCGAAGGTGGAGCAGCACAACGACGCGGCGGTCGTACTCGAACTTGACGTGGACACAGCAGCGCCAGTATTCCTGCCGGGGCAGTACGTGAATATCGACGTGCCCGGCAGCGGGCAGCATCGCTCGTATTCGTTTTCGTCGGCGCCGGGCGAGTCGAAAATCAGCTTTCTGATCAAGCGAATCAGTGGCGGCGTGATGAGCACCTGGCTCGAATCGGCGCAGCCGGGCAGCCAGGTCGAGTTGACCGGGCCGCTCGGCAGTTTCTATTTGCGTACGGTGGAGCGGCCATTGCTGTTTCTTGCGGGCGGCACGGGCCTTGCACCGTTTCTGTCGATGCTGGAAGTACTCGCACGCACTCATGCACAGCAGAAGGTTCATCTCATTTACGGCGTGACGCGCGATCTCGATCTGGTGCAGGTCGACGCCATTGAAGCTTACGCAGAGAGGCTGCCGAATTTCAGTTTCAGCACGGTCGTCGCCGATGCGCAATCGTCACACCCGCGCAAAGGTTGGGTCACGCAGCACATGCCGGCCGAAGCGTTGAACGACGGTGACGTCGATGTTTATCTGTGCGGGCCGCCGCCGATGGTCGATGCCGTGCGCAAGCATTTCGACGACACCGGCGTGAAGCCGAACAGCTTCCACTACGAGAAGTTCACCCCCAATGCAGCGACGGCGGCCGTATGAGCGCGCAACGATTCGCGGGCAAGGTGATGGTCGTGACCGGGGCGGCGCAGGGCATCGGCCGCGGTGTGGCGTTGCGTGCGGCTGCCGAGGGCGCGAAGGTGCTGTTCGTCGATCGCGCGGATTTCGTCGGCGAAGTGGCTGCTGAAGCAAATACGGCCGACACGGCGGGTATCGTCGCCGACCTGGAAACCTACGAAGGCGCGGCATCGGCGATGGCGTTTGCGGCGAGCCGGTTTGGCGGAATCGATATTCTGATCAACGGCGTGGGCGGCGCGATTCGCATGCGCCCGTTTGCCGAATTCGAGCCCGCGCAGATCGACGCGGAAATTCGCCGCTCGTTGATGCCGACGCTGTATGCGTGCCATGCGGTGTTGCCGCATCTGCTGAAGCGGGGTGGTGGAACGATTGTCAATGTGTCGTCGAATGCGACGCGCGGTATTCGACGCGTTCCGTATTCGGCAGCCAAGGGCGGGGTCAATGCGATGACCCAGTCGCTCGCGATGGAATACGCGGAGCGCAATATTCGCGTGGTCGCCACGGCGCCAGGCGGGACCGATGCGCCGCCGCGACGCGTGCCGCGCAACAGCGCCGGCGATAGTCAGCAGGAAAAAAGGTGGATGGGCGAAGCGGTAAAACAGGTGACCGATTCCACCTTTTTGAAGCGCTATGGCAGTATCGACGAACAGGTCGCGCCGATTCTGTTTCTCGCGTCGGACGAAGCGGGGTATATCACGGGTACGGTATTGCCGGTGGCCGGTGGCGATACGGGCTGAACCAGGCTGACATAAGTGAAGCGTCGAGATTGAACAATAAGCCGGAGACGGCAGGTGGCGATAAGCGAAGGAGTGCGCTTTGTCTGACGAAATTCGCAAGCAGGCAACTCGCGATGTGATATCTGTTTTGCCCGGCCGGGCTGACGACATCACGCGTCTCGTCACGTTGATCGAGAACGGTGAACCCATCGTCACCGTCATCGGAAAGTACAACCACGGTAAGAGCCGCCTGCTGAACGAACTGATCGGCCGCGACATTTTTGCGGTGGCGGACAGGCGGGAAACGGTGAGACTCGCCGACAACGTTCATAACAGCGTGCGCTGGCTCGACGCTCCGGGTCTCGATGCGGACGTCGGCACCGAAGACGACCGCCACGCTTTTCACGCCGCGTGGTTGAAGGCGGATATTCGCCTGTTCGTGCATGCTGCCAAAGAGGGCGAACTCGACGCCCGCGAATTGGCATTGCTCGACGAACTGCACGCCGACGGTGACCGGACGCAACGGGCGACCCTGTTCGTGCTTTCGCAGATCGACCAGTTGGCCGACGACGCAGAGTTGCAGAAAGTCGGCAACACGATTGCCGCGCAATTGCCGGGCATGACGCTGCACGCCGTGTCGGCGGTGCGCCATCGTAAAGGGGCGCACGAGGGCAAAAAGCTGATGCTGGAGAAAAGCGGCATGCCGTCTCTGCGCATCCTGCTCGACGCGGCACTTGCTTGTGTGCCGCAAGCGCGAGTGCATGAAGCCGCGCTGCTGTTCGGCGAAATCCGTGCAGAACTCGAAGCGCTTCTCGCCGTGCAGAACCAGACGCGCGATGCGTTGAGCGAGTTACAGAGTCGCCAGCAACTGGAATTCTCGGAAGGGCTGAAAGGCGTGATCGGCAAAGTGAGCGTCGATATCGAGGCCATGCTGGATGCGCTCGGAACTGACCACGCGATCATCCCGGACTCCGCGAATGATGCGTACGCGATCACCGCCGGGAAGCTGGAACGCGCGCACATCCAGATCGCTTACTCGCGCGCGTGCATCGCAATCGACAGCTTTCTGGCCGGGCACGGCGTCATTGGATTGCCCGTCGAGCAGGAAACCGTCGCGCGCGCACTCAACTCCGTGATGGTTGCGGTGATGGGCGTGTCGGTCAAGTTTCGCAAAGACCTGCGCAGGATGTTCTGCGAGCCTGCTGGCAGGGAGCGGATACAGCGTGATTTCACTCGCTACTACGAGTTGTCTGCTGATAGAAAAGCGCTGGCGGCGCAAATCGCGGATGTCGAATCGACGGTCGTCGCTTGCGGTAATGCGTTGTCCGCATTGCACTCGCTGGAGGCATTCGCATGAAGGCGGACGTGACCAGCGAGCAACGCTTCATCGCCGATGTCGATGCATTCGAGTTCATCGACAGCGAACTCGAAACCATCCTGCATCTGCTCGAAGACTGGCTCGCGCGACTCACTACCACTCTGCAATTGCAGCACCTCACGAGTGCCGGATTGGCGCAGCACAACTCATTGGCGACGCTGGCCGAAGCCACCAACACGTTGCTGCGAAACAGTGTGCCTGCGTGGGCGCAGCAATGGGCCAATCTGAAACCGGCCCAGGCGCTGGCCGAATCTTTCGACGACAAAGCACTGCTGCTGGTCTTCGGCAAGTTCAACGCGGGGAAGAGTTCATTCTGCAATTTTCTCGCCGATCGCTTTGCGGCATACAGTAAGACGGTCGAATATTTCTATCTGGATGGCGGTCGTATCGTCGCGACCCCGGAGCGTTTCAGTGAAGGCGTCACGGAAACCACGGCACGAATGCAAGGCGTGTGTCTCGGCGGAAAACTCGTGCTCGTGGATACACCGGGTCTGCATTCCGCGACACCCGACAACGCGGCTTTGACTCAACGCTTCACAGACAGCGCCGACGGTGTGTTGTGGCTGACCAGTTCCACGTCACCGGGGCAGGTGCAGGAACTGGACGAACTCGGCCGTGAACTGCATCGGAACAAGCCGCTTTTGCCGGTCGTCACGCGAAGCGACGTGTACGAAGAGGACGAGATCGACGGTGAAATTCGAAAGTGTCTGCGCGGTAAGAGCGCGCAGAATCGCGCCGACCAGGAGAACGACGTCAAGGCCCGCGCGGAGGAAAAACTCGTAGCAATGGGCGTGTCGACCAGTCTACTGAAACCCCCTGTGTCGATCTCTGCATACCTCGCGCGTGCGCAAAATCAAACACCGGCAGCAATGATCGAGTCGGGATTCGAAAGGCTTTACGACGCGCTTCTCGATGTCGCCGAGGCGACGCTCGCGTATAAGCGGCGCAAGCTGGCCGAGATGTTTCTGCATCATCTGGAAGAGAACGTGTTGGGGACGTTATGTGTCGACGCAATGTCGATGCTTGCGCAATTGCAGTCGTTGTCGGCGGCGGCGCTAGATGATCTCGAACGACAGCAGGAACACATCATTCGATCGGTGTGGCGCAGTGTGGTACCGACGCTGCCCGATTTGCTGGAACAACATTCGGCGACGCGCGATGTCAAGGCAATCTGCAATAGCCTGTCGCAAACCGTCACTGCTTCGTTTTCGCGCGAAGTGAATCAGCGGTTGGGCGATTATGTCATTGAGCCGGAGGCCAGCGCGGCCGGAATCGAGCTAGGTGAAGATGCGCAATTCGAGGATATCGTGATCGAATCCGATACGACGTCGGGCCCGATACGCAAAGTGGTCGGTGTCGACTATCAGCGCCTTCATGCTGCGCTCGGCAAAGCGATTCAACAGCACATCGTGCAACTGTCCAGTCATGCTGTGGGGCAGTGTAATGCGTCGATCAAACAATTGATGCAACGCGCGAGCTCTCTGCAAGATTCCCTGCAAATGCACGAAAGAGATTTGCTCAGCCTGAAGGCGACACTCCGGTCCGACTTTGCCTGAGCCGAAGCAAATTGCCGCAGTACGATCGATTCTGCTCATCGTCAAGCGGCCAATTTTCAACCTGGCTCAATCCGCTCAGATTGCCTCGGTCAAATGCCGCACGATTGCCGCTGTCACGGCCATCTTGCCGTGCTGCGCGCGCTCCAGCATGCCCACTTCGCGCCTCACATCGGACTGGGGCAGCGGTAGCACACGCAACGCGTCGTCACGCGTCCACGAAGAACGCCTTAGCAGCGGCACGACCGCGACGCCAATGCCCTGGCGCACCAGTTCGGCAATCCCTTCGAGCGAGTTGAGTTCGAGAAATTCGTTGACCTTGAAACGCTGCTTGCGAATCGCGCGATCTATCACGACGCCGGTTCGCTGAGTCCGGTCGAATCGCAGGAATCGCTGTGTTTTCAGCAACTCAGGAACGGACGCAGGGACCATGTTCGCGTTGGCGAGCAGCACGACCGGTTCCGAATAGACAGGCGTCCATTGCACGCTCGCAGGTCTGCGCCCCGGCGTGTCGATGATCACCGCCGCGTCGATCTCGCCAGCGTCGACACGCGCGGCCAGATCGACGGATTTTGCCGCCATGATTCGCACGTCGAGATTCGGCCGTGCAATCTTCAGATGCGCCGCCGCCTCCGCGAGCGCACCCACTACCGACTCGATCGCGCCGATCGAAACCGGCCCGACATGCTCTTCGAGACCGCCTGCGGTCAGCTTCATCGCCTCGTATAGCGACAACAATTGTTGCGCGTGCGGGAGCAGGCTTTTGCCCATTGCGTTGAGCATGATAGAGCGCCCGCAACGGTCGAAAAGTTCGTGTCTGAACTCGGTTTCGAGTGCACGCATCTGCATGCTGACCGCCGATTGCGTCAGCGCCATCTGTTCGGCGGCCAAGGCGAACGAGCCGTGACGCGCCACCGCGACGAAGGTTCGGAGAAAACGGATCGTGCTCAAGTCGACCTCGACAACATCGGAAATGAAGGCGCCCGTACTGGCCCGGACACGCTTGAATCATCAAAAAATTTGAAGCGAAGCACAAGAAATTTTAGCTTTCTTTGATGATTGCGGCTATGGACAATGGACAGACAAAAGACGAATCCACATCAGGCACGAAGGCATGGAGGCGGCCCACCCGGTTTCTGGTGGCGGCGGCGAGCCTGAATTCCCCTAAAAACAATGATTTGCCGTGCTCAAGGAGACAGAAATGGATGCATCCGTTCGACGACGAAATGCCGATGCGTTATCCCTCGACACCACCACCACGGCACCGTTCAACGCGCGCGTAATCGTGGTGGCCACGATCGGCAATGCGCTGGAGTGGTTCGATTTCACGGTCTTTTCGTTTTTCGCCGCAATCATCGCGAAGCAGTTTTTCCCGAGCGACAACGCCACCGCGTCGCTGCTCGCGGCCTGGACTACCTTCGGTGTGGGCTTTCTGACGAGACCCCTCGGCGGGATCGTGCTCGGCAATTACGCGGACCGCCACGGCCGCAAATCCGCGCTGATGGTCACGATTACGTTGATGGCAATCGGTGTCGGGATCATCGCATTTGCGCCGACTTACGCGCAGATCGGTATCTACGCGCCCGTGCTGATGTTGATCGGGCGCTTCCTGCAAGGCTTTTCCGCAGGCGGCGAAGTGGGCAGCGCCACCGCGTTTCTGGTCGAACATGCACCGGTGGAACGACGCGGCGTCTACGGCAGTTTCCAGATGATCAGCCAGGCGTGCAGCATGTTGCTCGGTGCGCTGACCGGCGTCGCGCTGACGCGCTTTCTGAGCGCTGACCAACTCGACGAGTTCGGCTGGCGCATTCCCTTCATGCTCGGCTTGCTGATCGTGCCGGTCGGACTCTACGTGCGCTCGAAGCTCGACGAATCGCCGGTTTTCAGGAACCACAAGCAACGCCTGCCGACGGCGAAATCGCCGTTTGTCGAGTCGATCCGTCACTGGCGCGCGATTCTTGCCGGTTTCGGTCTGACGGTGTACGGCACGATCGGCACGTACATCTTCTATTACTACATGCCGAGTTACGCGACAAAGACGCTGGCCATCCCGTTCGCGGACAGCGTGATCGCTTCGTGCTGCGCAGCGCTCGCGTATATCGCCGCGACGTTCGCATCTGGACTGATCTCCGACGCGGTCGGCCGCAAGAAGCCGATGATGGTCTCCACGATCGTGAGCCTGCTGATCTCGTGGCCGCTTTTCGCGCTGCTAACCAGTCATCCGACGCTGCCGGTGCTGATTCTGGTTCAGTGCTGCCTGATGGCCTCGCTGGGTCTTTTTCAGGGCTCGTACTGCGCCTTCGTCTGCGAACTGTTTCCGTCGCATGTGCGCTCGACCGGCATGGCCATGGGCTACAACTTTGCGGTGATGATCTTCGGCGGCTTCGCGGGCGCGATTGCGACGCTGTTGATCAAGGTCACCGAAGACAAGCTCGCGGTCGTCTATTACGGTCTGTTCGGCTGCGTGATCGGACTGGTCACGATTGCGCTGCTGAAGGACCGGTCGAAGCAGCCTCTCATGTAATCGAACGAACTTCGTCACTATTCGCTGTAGCGTCGCGCATCGCGCGTCTTTAAGAAAACGCCGGTAAACAAGGAGTATTCATGAAAATCATTCCCGAGATCAGTCAAGCCAAAGCCGAAATTCAGGCGATTCGCCGCGATATTCACGCGCACCCCGAACTTTGCTACGAAGAGAACCGTACCGCCGACGTCGTTGCACAGAAGCTCGAATCCTGGGGAATCGAAGTCACGCGCGGACTCGGCAAGACCGGCGTGGTCGGCGTGTTGCGCAACGGCTCCAGCCGCAAGTCGATCGGTTTGCGCGCGGACATGGACGCACTGCCGATTCAGGAACTCAACACGTTCGAACATGCATCGCGACATGACGGCAAGATGCACGCATGCGGCCACGACGGACATACGGCAATGCTGCTCGGCGCGGCGCAATATCTGTCGCAGCATCGCAATTTCGACGGTACGGTCGTGTTTATTTTCCAGCCGGCCGAGGAGGGAGGCGGTGGCGCGAAGGCAATGATCAAAGACGGATTGTTCGAGCGCTTTCCGGTCGACGCCGTGTTCGCGCTGCATAACTGGCCCGGCATGCCCGCGGGTGAATTCGGTGCGCGAGTCGGTGCGACGCAGGCGTCGAGCAACGAATTCCGTATCGAGGTGAAGGGCGTCGGCGCGCACGCGGCGATTCCGCACAACGGTATCGATCCGGTCTTCACCGCGATGCAGATCGGCACGGGTCTGCAAAGCATCATGACGCGCAACAAGCGTCCGATCGACGCCGCTGTACTGTCGATCACGCAGATCAATGCGGGCGCGGCCGTCAACGTGATTCCCGATACGGCGACGCTGGCCGGCACGGTGCGTACTTTCTCGGTGGAGGTGCTGGATCTGATCGAAAACCGCATGAAGCAGCTTGCCGAAGCAACGGCTCTCGCGTACGGATGCAGTGTCGAATTCTCGTTCCGCCGCAACTATCCGCCGACCGTCAACACGGAAAAAGAAACCCATTTTGCTCTCGGCGTGATGCAGGGCATTGTCGGCAACGATCATGTCGAAACGAACATCGATCCGACCATGGGCGCGGAAGATTTCTCGTTCATGCTGCTCGAAAAACCGGGCTGTTACGCGTATATCGGCAACGGTCACGGCGATCACCGCGACCACGGCCATGGCCTCGGTCCGTGCATGCTGCACAACACGAGCTACGACTTCAACGACGACGTGCTGTCGCTCGGCTCGACCTACTGGGTGCGTCTGACGGAATCGTTCCTGACACCCGCATAAACATCCGGCTATTTGCAGATACCTGTCTCACGGGAATGTCTCATGAACGAAGCGCACTTCTTCTCATCGTCTTATGCGGATGCCCGCGAGCGGTACTGGCAGGCCGCCGCCGCGATTCACGCGCCGGTTGAACGGCATGTGATACCTGGTTATCGTGGCCTGGAAGGCGAAGCGCTTTCTACCGATGTCGTGCGGCTCGGCCCCGCCAGCGCGCAACGTCTGCTGGTTTTGACCTCGGGCACGCACGGCGTGGAGGGTTTTTGCGGATCTGCCGCGCAGATTGCGTTGCTGCACGACCGGTCGCTGCACGCGGTGCTCGATCGGCTGAATGTCGCGATCCTCGTGATTCATGCGATCAATCCGTACGGCTTCTCGCATCTGAGCCGCACGAATGAAGATAACGTCGATCTGAACCGCAACAGCATCGACTTCTCGCAGCCGCTGCCGGTCAATCCCGCGTATGACGATCTGCATGCGTTGCTGGTGCCGTCGAACTGGCCGCCATCGGATGAAAATGCGAGCGCGATTGCGGACTACATTTCGCAGCAGGGCGAGCGCGCCTATCAGCAGGCGTTGACCGTCGGCCAGTATCGTCACGCCGATGGAATGTTCTTCGGCGGTCATCGTCGCGTGTGGAGTACGCAGGTATTGCAAATGCTGTTCGAGCAGCATGGCGCGGCGTGCGACAGCATCGGCTGGATCGATTTTCATACGGGACTGGGTCCGTACGGACACGGCGAAAAAATCTGCGTCGGGCAGGTGGGCGGGAGTGAGCTGCAGCGTGCCCGCGCGTGGTGGGGCGCTGATGTGACGAGTCCGCTCGACGGCACGTCGGTGGCGGCGAACGTGGCGGGTCCGGTGCTCGATACTTTGCGACGGACCTGTACGCACGCCGACACCACGGCAATCGCCATCGAATACGGCACGATTCCCCTCGTCGACATGCTGCACATGCTGCGCGCGGATGCGTGGCTGCGTCAGCATCCGCAAGCCGAAAAATCGCATGTCGACGCGATTCACGAGGCGGTGCGCGCAGCTTTCTATTGCAATGACTTCATCTGGCGAGGGCTGATTCTCGGACAGGCACGCGTGGCGATTCTGCAGGCGATCATCGGACTGTCGCGCGAAGCCTGATGTAGAAAGAGGCGTACTGTAGGCCTTAAATATGTTTCATATGAATTTAGACCGGTTGTCGTAACAGGAGTCGTGCATGTCATTCACCACCCGTCCCGAACTGATCGGCACATTCGGCATGGTCGCGTCCACGCACTGGCTGGCGAGTGCATCGGCTATGGCGGTGCTGGAAAAAGGCGGCAACGCATTCGACGCAGCCGCCGCAGCGGGCTTTGTTCTGCAGATTGTGGAGCCGCATCTGAACGGTCCGGGCGGAGAGTTGCCGGTGGTGTTCTACAGCGCGCGCGAAAAGCGCGTGCGCGTGCTGTGCGGACAAGGTGTCACCCCCGCCGCGATGACCATCGCGCGCATGCGCGAGCTGGGCCTCGACGTCGTGCCCGGCACCGGCTTGCTGCCTGCCGTGGTGCCCGGCGCATTCGGTGGCTGGATGGCGATGCTGCGCGACTATGGACAACTGCCGCTCGAAGACGTGTTGAGCTACGCAATCGGCTACGCGGAAAACGGCTATCCGGTGTTGCCGCGCATGACGTCGTCGATCCTCGCCATCCAGGATTTCTTCAAGACCGAATGGACCACGTCCGCCGAACAATGGCTGCGCAACGGCGATGCGCCGATGCCCAACCAGCTGTTCGCCAATCCTGCCATCGCGCAGACGTATAAGCGCATTCTGCAAGAAGCGAAAACGCGAAGCGACCGCGCCGAGCAATGCGAACGCGCCCGCGAAAGCTTTTATCGCGGCTTCGTGGCCGATGCAATCGACCAGTACTTTCGTTCGACGCCGGTTCTCGATACCTCGGGCCAGCGCAATCACGGTCTGCTCACGGCGGACGATCTGGCGCGCTGGGCGCCGTCGTATGAAGAACCGGTGTCATACGACTACGAAGGGTTCCAGGTCCACAAGACAGGACCGTGGGGGCAGGGACCGATGTTCCTGCAACAGCTTGCGCTATTGAAGGGCTTCGACCTCGCGGCGATGGACCCCACGGGGCCGGACTTCGTGCATACGGTCATCGAATGCTCGAAGCTTGCGTTTGCCGACCGTGAGGTGTTTTACGGCGATCCGCTGTTTGCCGACGTGCCGATGCAGACACTGCTAAGCGAAGCGTACAACGACGAACGCCGCCGCCTGATCGACCCGGCGCGCGCGTCGTTCGAATTCCGTGCGGGCATGCTTGGCGACAGTGAACAGCGTGCGGCGAAAATCATCGCCAACGCGGGCAAACAGCAATCGGGCGGTTTCGGGCAAGGCGAGCCGACTTACGCGCCGTTGCCGGAATTGCGCGGCGATACGGTTCATCTCGACGTTGTCGACCGCTGGGGCAATATGGTGTCGGCGACGCCATCGGGCGGCTGGCTGCAGGCGTCGCCCGCTGTGCCGGGTCTTGGTTTTAACATCACCACGCGCGCGCAGATGTTCTGGATGGAGGAAGGCCTGCCGTCGTCGCTCGGGCCTGGCCGCCGGCCTCGCACTACTTTGTCGCCGACGCTCGTCACGCGTGGCGGCACGCCTTACGCCGCTTTTGGCACACCCGGCGGCGACCAGCAGGATCAGTGGTCGATGCAGCTTTTCCTGCGACACGTGCATGCAGGCATGAATTTCCAGGCGGCAGCGGAATCGCCTTCGTTCCAGACCGCGCATTTTCCAGGCTCGTTTTATCCGCGTGCGATGCAACTGGGCAAGATGTCCGCCGAAGCCAGCTTTCCGGCGGGCACGCTGGCGGAACTGCGCGCGCGCGGCCACGACCTGAGCGTCGCCGAGCCGTGGTCGCTGGGCCGCGTCTGCGCGGTCGGAATCAGAAACGGGCTGATGCGTGGCGCGGCGACGCCTCGTCAGATGCAGGCTTATGCGGTGGGCCGGTGAGCATCGCCGCGCTTTTTCTTCGATTGCCGACGGACGCAGCCCTGCACTCTCCGCCGATCTCCACGCTTGCCTGATATGACCACGACTAACACGATCACGACACCCCAGGCGACCCAGACAGCGGCATCGCAAAGCCGCTGGTTGCTGGTTTTCATACTCGGCTATCTCGCGCTGATCGCCGATGGCGCGGACGTGATGTTGTACGGGCTGACGCTCACGCGCATCAAGGAAGAATTCGGGCTGACCAATGTCGAATCCGGTGCGTTGGGCAGTTTGACGTTGATCGGCATGGCGATCGGCGGGATAGCGGGCGGCTGGGCGAGCGATCGCCTGGGTCGCGTGCGGGTGGTCGCGTGGGCGCTCGCGCTCTTTTCGCTCGGCGCGGGGATGCTGGGGTTCACGCACAACTTCGTCGAATTCGCGGCGGTGCGCTTTGTCAGTTCGCTGGGCATTGGCTGCATGGTGCTGGTGACCACGCTCGTCGCCGAATATGTGCCGACCGAACGTCGCTCGCTGATTCTCGGCGTATTGCAGACCGGCATTTCGGCGGGCTACATCGTCGTGATTGCGCTGAGCAACTGGATCTTGCCGCATTACGGCTGGCGCACGCTGTATTACCTTTCTGCGCTGCCGGTGCTGCTGGCGCTGGTCATCAAATTCGCCGTGCCCGAACCGGCAAGCTGGCAGGCAAGTCTTGTCGCGTCGCGTGAGAGAGTGCGCGGATTCGCGGGCACGCGCTACTTCCAGATATTCAGTCAGCGGCAATCGCGCACGTTATTCATTCTGTGGACCGTCGCATCGGTTTTCTTTCTCTCCGGGTTCTATGGCCTGAACAACTGGCTGCCGACCTATCTGGAGAAAGAACTGCATATGAAGTTCAGCACGATGGCCGGTTACATGATCGGCACCTACGTGGTGGCCTTTATCGGCAAGATCATCGCTGGATGGCTGGGCGACCGCTGGAGCCGCCGCGGCGTTTACGTGCTGGGCTGCGCGGGCGCGGCGCTGTTTCTGCCGGTGATCATCTTCTGCCATACGCGCGAGAACATCATTTATCTGATGCTCGTATTCGGCTTTATGTATGGCGTGCCGCTGGGTACAGTCGGCACATTCATGAGCGAGAGCTTCGCCACGTCCATTCGCGGGACAGCAGTGGGCGGCTCGTATAACTTCGGGCGTTTCTGTTCGGGGGCCGCGCCTATCGTGATCGGATTTCTTGCGACGCAGTTCTCAATTGGGATCGGCTTTCTGGTGGTCGGCGCGGTTTTCTTTCTGAGCGGCGTCACCGCGATTTTTATTCCCGATCGGCTGTATGACACGCAGCAGTAGTCCAAACGGCGCCTTCCAAAAAGGGAGAAGGCGGCTAGAACAACTGCCGTTGCCCCGACATCAGCGTCGTGAAGTCATCGCGCAGTAGTGGCAGGATTGCATCGGCGACGGGTTGCAACTGCCGCGTCAAATAGTGTTCGTAGTCGATTGCGGAGCGCAGTGTTTCCAATGGCTCCGGCCCCGCGACTGTCATCACGTAGCTGATCCAGCCGCCGTTCTGGTATTGCAAAGGTCGCCCCTGCCGCTGGTTGAATTCGTCGGCGACACGGGCCGCGCGAACATGAGGCGGAACATTGCGCTCGTAATCGCCTAGCGATCGGCGTAGACGTTTGCGATACACCAACTGATCATCGAGCTTGCCGTCCAGCGTGTCGCGCACATAGTCGCGAACATAGTCCTGATACGGCTGCTGTTTGAAAATGCGCTTGTACAGTTCCTGCTGAAACTGCTGCGCGAGCGGCGTCCAGTCGGTGCGTACCGTTTCGAGTCCTTTGTAGACGATCTCTTCCGTGCCGTCCGGCAAAACGGTGAGACCCGCGTAGCGCTTCTTGCTGCCTTCCTCCGCGCCGCGAATCGTGGGCATGAAAAAGCGCTGATAATGCCGCTCGAACTGCAATTCCAGCGCACTGTCGAGCCCGAACCTTTCGCGCAGATTCTGCTTCCACCATGCATTGATATGTTCGACCAGCGCGCGGCCGATAAGGCTTGCGTCTTCGTCGTTATGTGCGTGTTTCAGCCAGACGAAAGTCGAATCGGTGTCGCCATAGATCACTTCATAACCCGCAGCGGTAATCAATTCGCGCGTCTTGTGCATGATCTCGTGGCCGCGCATCGTGATCGACGACGCGAGACGCGGGTCGAAAAAGCGGCAGCCGGTAGAGCCCAATACGCCATAGAAGGCGTTCATGATGATCTTCAGCGCCTGCGATAAAGGCTTGTTGTTCTCGCGTTTGGCCGTTTCCCGGCCTTGCCAGACCTGTCCGACGATCGATGGCAGACAGTGGTTGAGACGCGAAAAGCGTGCGCCGAGAAATCCTGGTACCGAGTGGTCGTCATCCGGTTTCAACATGCCTTGCACGAGGCCGACCGGATCGATCAGAAACGTGCGGATAATCGACGGATACAGGCTCTTGTAGTCGAGCACCAGCACCGAATCGTAGAGACCTGGCCGCGAATCCATCACGAAACCGCCGGGGCTCGCCGCACCGGCTACATCGCCGAGATTGGGCGCGACGTAACCGAGCCGATGCATACGCGGCATGTACAGGTGCGTGAATGCGGCAACCGATCCGCCGCTGCGATCCGCGGGCAAACCGGTCACGCTGGCGCGTTCCAGAAGAAACGACAGCAACTCCGTCTTCGCGAAGATGCGCGTGACGAGTTCGCAATCTTTCAGGTTGTACTGCGCGAGCGCCGGTTTGTCTTCGTCGAAACGGCGCTGGATTTCATCCATGCGCTGATACGGATTGTCGATCGACTTGCCTTCGCCGAGCACCGAGCGCGAGACATATTCGAGGCTGAACGAAGGAAAACTCCACGTCGCGGAACGCAGCGCTTCAATGCCGTCGATAATCAAACGTCCCGCTGCGCCCGCAAAAAAATGATTCTGCGTCAGACCATGCTCGCGCCATTCCATCACCGCGCCGCCGCGTCCGAGCCGCAACGGTACGCGATATTGTTCGGAATGCTGCTGCAGCACGCGCAAATCGAACTGCACCAGATTCCAGCCGATGATCGCATCGGGGTCGTGCCGCTCCATCCACGTATTCAGTTTTTCGAGCAACTGTGCACGGGTTTCGCAGTATTCGAGCGCGAAGTCGATTGCGCCTGCGTCGCCGTTCGGCGGCCCGAGCATGTACACCTGACGCTGCCCGCACCCTTCGAGTGCAATCGAATAAAGCTCGGCGTGCGCGCTGGTTTCGATGTCGAGCGACACCAGTTTCAACGGCGGACGGTAACCGCTGGCCGGTTTCAGTTCGCTGTTGAGCAACGGGCCGTGCTTCTGCGATTCACCGCTGAACCACACGGGCGCGGTGATGAATCGCTCCATCATGTAGCGTTCGGGCGGGAAGACGTCGGCTTCGTAGACATCGACGCCGCCGCTTTTCAGGCGCTTGTCGAAGCCTGTCAGTTGCCGGTACTGCGGGCAGTAGAGTCCCATGACCGGCCGGTGCTGGAAGTCGCACAGTTCGAGCGGACGCAGATCGAGTGGCGCTTCGCGGCGCAGGATCGTTTCGGCGCGCTCGCGATGTTCGACAGGAATGAAGGCCACCGAAGGCTGAGGACGCAGACGGATGTGACGAGGCCCGCCGTCCGTTGCCAGCCAGAAATCCACTTCGGTGCCGGCGGGTGTGTCCCGCCAGTGTCGGGTCAGAATGAAACCCTGCTCAAGCTCTGTCAAACCGCCACCTCTAAACAGGCATCATCGCCTGGTGCGATTTTACCGCCATGCGTGCCGGGCGGTGAGCGTGTTCGCGGCATCAGGCGGGCCGTGTCGCTGGGGCGTGGTCGTTGGTATGCCCCCCTTACTGCAGCCGCAGCGTGCAGTCTGTATGATCGTGCTGCAACGATTTCTTTGGCGCGGAACGCGCGCCGGTCAAACCCCTCAGGAACGGAGTGAACGAAATGACGTTGGGCAAATTATTTGTTGTCGTCGCGGTAGCAGCAACCAGCCTGGGTGCTCACGCGCAAGTCGCGGGCACGCAGCCGCTGAGCGTCACGGTCGAGCAGTCCACCGCGCTGTTGAACGGCTGGAGCGTGAAGAAGAGCATCCTCGGCAAGACCGTGTACAACGACCAGAACGAGAAGATCGGTACGGTGCGCGATCTGGTGGTTGCACCGGACGGCTCGCTGTCGGCAGCGATCGTGTCGGCGGGCGGCTTCCTCGGCGTGGCGTCGCATGACGTTGCGGTGCCGATCGCCGCGCTGGACATTCGCGGCGGCAATTTCTATCTGGCCGGCGCAACCAAAGACGCGCTGAAGGCCACGCCGCAGTTCCAGTACAACAAGGTTCAGGCGCCGCCGAAGCCGAAGAAGGTCGCGGACCAGTAATAGTCGAAGTAATCGCCCGAACGGCGATTAGCGATGGCGAGGCCTCCATGCGAGGCCTCGTTTTTTTGAGCATCTGAATTACGTTTCGATCACGCTTCGAGAGCCAGCGTTGCAAAAGTGCCCAGCCAGTGTTCGCCCATATAGTCGCCGGCCACATGCGCCAAAGCGCTTTGCAGATGACGTTCGGCGGTATCGAATAGCACCGTCCTGCGGATATCGCCAGCGGGCAGCGCGCGCGCCAGCGAACGTTGGCACCATGCACGGCTCAGATTCAACCCGTCCAGATGCGCGATCTTGCCATCGGTACGGTCCGTGACCGTCACCGGCTCGAACAAGGTTGCGGGCTTTTGCGCACCGAGGTCCGGCAGAAAGCGTCCGAACCATTCGATGAATTGCGCAGGCGGCAGCACGCGGCGCATCAACTCCGCTTCCATCAGCGACGGCGACAGGAATTCGTCACCGGCCGGTTCCCACGCCTGACACGCGACGTCGTCGATAAACCAGCGCTCGGCGGTATTCACGATCAACGCTTCGAGCGATTCACGCGAAGTTTGACGCGCGAAATCCAGCGTGAGCGACAACGCAAACGCCATATTGAAGTGCGTGCCGACACGCAACGGGTAGGTCGCTTTCGGCAGGAACTCCTCGAAGCGTTCGACAAAGGCTTCGGTAAGCGGCGCAAAAATCTTCGACCAGCGCGCGGCATCCGCGAGTTTTAGCGAATTGAGTTGCGCGCTGAGTGCAAGCAGCCAGGCCCAGCCATACGGCCGCTCGAAGCCGCGATTGTGCGGCAGGTCGAGATACGCCAGTTCGCCCGCAACATTGGCCTCGGTGAAATGCTCGTCGACCACGGCGACGATGCGTGCCGCCTCGGGCAGATCCGGAAAACGGTCGAGCAGATGCAGGATCAGCCAGTAGCCGTGCACGCACGAATGCCAGTCGTAACTGCCGTAAAAAATCGGATGCAGCGCTCGCGGACCCTGCACGTCTTGCGGCCCCGCGAGCGAATGCGTCAGCTTGTTCGGATATTCGCGCGTCAGATGAGAGAGCGCGAGATTGGCGAATCGCGACGCGAGTTCGGGAGTGAGTTGAAGGGTCATCGGCGGCTCCTCGGAATCAAAAGCGGAATACAAGCGCGTACAACAGTATGGTATTGACGATCAGCAATAGCAAAGCGGTCGGCCATTGCGCCTTGATCACGCCATTCTGATCTTTCAGTTCCAGCAGCGCTGCGGGCACGATATTGAAGTTCGCGGCCATTGGAGTCATCAAAGTGCCGCAGAAGCCGCACAGCATGCCGATAGCGCCGAGAATGGCGGGGTTGCCGTTGAACTGATGCACGATCAGCGGCAGGCCGATGCCCGCAGTCATGACCGGAAACGCGGCGAACGCGTTGCCCATGATCATCGTGAAGATCGCCATGCCGAACGTGTAGGCGGCGACCACGGCAAAGGCGGAGTCGACGGGAATCCAGGCTTTTACGAGGTCGGAAACGACATGGCCCACGCCGGCCACCGCGAATAACGCGCCGAGCGCGGCCAGCATCTGCGGAAGAATCGCGGCCCAGCCGACGGTGTCCATCGTATGTCGTGCGTCTTTCAACGCGTGCACCGGCGAATCGCGCAACATGAACAGCGCGGTGCCGAACGCGACCAGTGTGCCCAATACCAGCGAAATCAGCGTGACGTTCTTCGCTTCGACAAAAGGCGCATATTTCAGCGTCAACGTGCCGAGCAACGTGATGACCGGAATCAGCAGCGCGGGAATGAACAGCTTGTTGCCGAAGCGTTGAGCTTTTGCTTCGCGGCGCGCGGCGGCCGCCTCGCTCGTGCTGTCCGTTTTGCCTTTGCCGAGTTTGCCGGACCCGGCGATCAACGCGAGCGCAATCGCGAGGCAGCCCATCACGAAGTGCGGCAATTCTCCGCCGAACATGAAGGTAATCGCGTAGATGCCCCAGAACAGAAAGTTGACGACGCGGCGCGGATTCGTGCGGTCCTGCAGATTGAATAGTGCGAACGCGGCGAACATCAAACCGGCCAATACGTAGAGGGATTCGAGTTTGATCATCATCGCGCGGCACCTCGTCCCAGTGCATTCATCTTGTGCGACAGATTACGGTCGAGCAGCATCAGGCGGATCAGATGAATAATGAGTGCGGCCACGGCGGTAGGAATCGCCCAGACCGACACGTGCAACGGCTCGACCACGATGCCGTTCTGTTCGAGAAAGCCCTTGATCAGCAGGATCGACTGGATCGCGATGAAAATGTCCTCGCCGAAAAACACCGCGATGTTGTCGACTGCCGACGCATTCGCGCGAATCTGCTGGCGCACCGCGTCGGGCAATTCGCCGTAGCGGTTCGCGGCGGCCGCTTCGGCCATCGGCGCGATGAGCGGTCGCACCATCTGCGCATGACCGCCGAGCGACGTGAGGCCGAGCGCGGCGGTGACCTGGCGGATCACGAAATACAGCATCAGCACGCGGCCGGTGGTGGCGGCATGCAGGCGTGAAATGAGGTGCCTGGCCTGTTCCTTGAGACCATTGCGTTCGAGTAGCGCGATGACCGGCAACGTGAGCCAGATGAGGCCCATGTAGCGGTTATCCGCGAACGCCTTGCCGAAAGCGCTGACGATCTCCACTGGATTCAGACCGCCAGCCACGCCGGTCGCGATGCCCGCGATGGTCACGACCAGTAGCGCGTTGAAACGCAATGCGAAGCCGAGTACGACGATCGGCACGCCAATCAAAACCCACATCCCGTTCTCCTTGCCATGTCGTGGCGATCCGTTGCCGCGTGGTTTCTGCCGCACGGGCGACGAAATCTAACACGATAATTTATCGATAAATAGTCGGTAAATTATTGATTCCGGGTAAACGCCAGGCACAGGGGCGAAACAGGGAGAGGGAGCGGTGTGAGTGACGGAGAAGGGCTTTTTTAAGTCTTAAACCGGGAGACTGCCGCGATGACTCGTCGGAGCGGCGCGCGTGCGTTAGCCGTGCACGCGGCGCCGGATAGTGCTCTAGAACAGTTCCATGATCCGGTGATACATCATCCCAAGCTCCAGTGCCGGACCGCGCAGCGCAGGGCCGCCCGGAAAGCGTGCATGCCGCAATCGCGCGAATAGGTCGAACGTGCCGGTGTCTCCAGCCATGGCTTTTGCCACGCTGCGCGCGCCGATTCCCGTCAACGCGACACCGTGCCCCGAAAAGCCCTGTACGTAGAAGTAGTTCGGATCGATCGAACCGAAGTCCGGCGCGCGATTACGCGTGACGTCGACAAAACCGCCCCACGCATAGTCGATCCGCACATCGCCGAGTTGCGGAAAGACGTCGATCATCCGCTGGCGAATCTGGTCGCTGAGTTGCATCGGCGATGCGCCGCCCGAACTGGCGCGTCCGCCAAACAGCACGCGATGGTCCGCCGATAAACGAAAATAATCGAGGAAGAAGTTGTTGTCGCAGATTGCCTCGCGTTGACGGATCAACGCATCGGCGCGCTCCTGGCCGAGCGGTTCTGTCGCGACGATGTACGACGCGATGGGTGCGATCCGGGCGGCTACGGTTGCGGGCAAAACGTCGCCGATGGTCGCGTTGCCGCAAGCCGCGACGAACCGGCAGCGCACTTCGCCAGCCGCTGTCCGCACGACAGGACGCGTGCCTCTCACCACTTCGACGACCGGCGAATGCGCGAACAATTGCGCGCCTTCACGGCGAGCGGCGTCAGCGAGACCCAGGCAATATTTCAGCGGATGCAGATGCCCGGACAGCGGATCGTAGACGCCCGCGAGGTAACGCCGCGAAGCGACCCGCGAGCGGATCTCGTCGGTATCGAGCCAGGCGAGTTTGTCGTAGCCCCAGCGCCGCGACGCCGACTCCATCCACGCACGCAGATCGGGCACGCGTTTGGGTTTGGTCGCGACCGTCAGATAGCCTGGCGTGAAGTCGCAATCGATGCCGTACCGCGCGATACGCTCGCGCACCAGCGCCACGCCTTCCACCGACAGCGCCCACGCGGCGCGCGCGCCGTCATTGCCGAGTTGCTGCTCGATGACATCGTCTTTTGCGAATCCCACGAGCGTCTGTCCGCCGTTGCGTCCCGACGCGCCCCAGCCCGGCCGGTGCGCATCGAGCACGATCACCGACATGCCGCGCGCGCGGCATTCCAGCGCCACCGAGAGGCCCGAGAAGCCCGCGCCGATCACGCAGACATCGGCCTCCAGCGCGCCGGACAGAACCGGATCGTCGGCGGCTGGGCGCGTTGCGCTCGCTTCATAGTAGGAGTTGGCGACCAGCGCATCGGCGCGCTGGTCGAGCGAGACAGTCGAGTTGAAGCGGAAAGTCGAAGCATTCATCAAAGCAGATCCTTCATTCGATACCAGGCCATCGCGAGCACGAGGGCAGGGGTACGCAGCATAGCGCCACCCGGAAAATCACGGTGACGAATCTTGCCGAACAGATCGAAGCGCGATGCCTGACCGTCGATCGCTTCGGCAATCAGTTTGCCCGCGAGTCCGGTCGTGTTGACACCGTGCCCTGAGAATCCCTGCGCAAAATAAACGGTAGGCGAGTGGCGGCCGAAATGCGGCGCGCGGTTCATCGTGATATCGACAAAACCGCCCCACGCATAGTCGATTCTGACATCGTGGAGTTGTGGGAAGGTCTTCAGCATATCGCGGCGCATCGCTTCGCCGAGGTCGCGCGGCGCGAGCGTCGAATAGCTGACCTTGCCGCCCCATAGCAAGCGGTTGTCCGGCGCGGGGCGAAAATAGTCGAGTACGAAACGGCTGTCGCACACGGCGGCTTTGGCGGGCATCAGTGCTTCGGCGCGGTCGGCGTCGAGCGGCTCGGTGGCGATGACGTAGGTGCCGACCGGCATGATTTTTTTCGCGACGTCGGGCGCGAGCTTGCCGAGCCAGGTATTGCAGGCCAGCACGACAAATCGGGAACGCACACTGCCACGCGTAGTTTGCGCGACCTGTAGGCCGTTTTCTTCACGCAACGCGTTCACGCAGCTATCTTCGAAGATGCGCACACCCGCTTCACGTGCCGCGCGCGCAAGACCGAGCGTGTAGTTGAGCGGGTGCAGATGACCGCTCTGCGCATCGAACAGACCACCCAGATAGCGATCGGATTGCACGTAGTTGCCGAGTTCGTCCGCATCGACGTAATGAAAGCCGTTGTAGCCAAAGCGCTGTTGCGCTTCGTCGCGCCATTGCTTCAGCGCATCGGCGTCACGCGGTTTGTTCGCGGCGGTCAGATAACCGAAGCTCAGATCACAATCGATCCGGTGTTTCGCCACGCGCTCCTTCACGATGTCTAGCGTTTCTATGCCCATATCCCAGACGCGCTTCACGTCTTCTTCGGGCATGAACTTCGCGAACGTATCGATACCGCAGGCAAAGCCACCGATCAACTGTCCACCATTGCGTCCGCTGGCCGCCCATCCCACTTTCGACGCTTCGAGCACCACGACCGAATAGCCGCGCTCGGCCAGATTCAAAGCGGTAGAAATGCCGGTCAGCCCCGCGCCGATCACGCAAACGTCGACGTTCAGCGTTTCTTCTAGCGAGGGATGGCGAGTGGCGTCGTTGGCGGTGGCCGCATAATACGAGGGGACGTGTGACTGATTCGAGAATCGGAGCATAGGCGCGAATACAAAAGAGCCTGAATGCGCAGCCTGTCATCAAACAGGCCGCGCGTCAGGCAATACGGGTTAGAACGAGTAGATGAACTGTGTCGCGAGCAGGTCGTTCGACTTGCCGTACGAACCGTCGCTCTTCAGGAACACCTGCTTGTTGGCCCAGTCATGGCGATATTCGACTTTGACCGTGATCTGCTGGGTCGGGAAGAACAGCAGATCGAGTGCAACGTCCTGACGCGTAGCGCCTTTACACTCGAAGCCGAAGCCGCCGCCGGCCTTCGAAGCGGCGAGACAGTCCGCGCCGATACCGAAACCGTTAGACGTGTCCATGCCGTTCGAATTCAGCGCAATGCCGCCACCGCCGCCGCCATTCTTGCTATCGACCAGCACGTCATAACGCGCAGTCATGCCCATGCGGCCCAGCATCGGCAGATTGAACTTGCGGTGCGCGAGCAGCGACAGGCCGTACCACTGCGCCTGGCCGCCGTTGAACGCCGCGTTCTGCTGCTGACCGTAGTCGATTTCGGCGTTGTACTGCACGTCGGCGAGCAGGTAGGTCAGGTCGGCTTCGGTGAAGAAGAACGTACCGCCCGAGCTAGGCGACTGTCCGCCTACACCATAGGAAACCGCACCCGTATCCGCATTGATCGCGCTCGGCAGCGTCTGACGGCCGATATTGAACGAGCCGCCGATATCCAGTGCGCTCGACCACGTGTAGTCGGTGCGCGCGGTGAAGCTCGGAATCTTGTTGCTGGTGGTGATCGGATCGCCCAGCGCATTCGTGCCGGTCTGCGTGATCGCGCCGAACGTGCGGTACTGTTCGTTGCCGAGGAAGAACTTCCACGCCCAGTCACCCTTCGTATAGTTCGCGCCGATCCCGACGTAGCTGCCCGGGTCCGAGAAGTCATACAGCAGGTTGTGCGTGAGCGTGAGCATCTGGTTCGACTGCTGCACTTCATAACCGCCGAAGCTCGGAATCAAACCGGTGACGAGCGTAGTCGTCGCCGTCAACGGCACGTTGACGACAGCCGTGTTCAGGATGTTGTTGCCGATATCGCCGTGCGAGTTTTGCAGCAGCGTAATACCGTTGCCGCGGTTCGGCATCAGCGTGACTTCCGCCGACGGCGCCATCGGCCCGACACCGAAGGTCTTCTTGATGTCGAGGTACAGATCGCCGAACGTGCTGTTGTAGTACGTGTACGCGTTTTCGTGGTTCGCGAACAGGAACGACGAACTGCTTTGCGCGCGGTTGTAGATGTAGGTCGGATCGATATAGCCTGTTACCGACAGGCCCGCGATCGGCCCGGTCTGCGCCGCGTCTTCGAGCGAGTCCACCTTCAGTTGCTGATTGGCGATCTGCTGCTTCATCGTGGTGACTTCGTCGTTGGTCAACGTGGCCTGCGCGCGGCCATAATCAGGCGACGAAATATCCACTGGCGCGGCTGCTACCGCTGGGGCCACGGGTACTGCCGCCGTGGCCGCCTTCGGCTTGGTAGCGACTTCGGCCCGCAACTGCTTCACCTCCTTTTGCAGTGCATTCAACTGGGCCTGCAGCGCCTTGATCTGGTCGCTGGTGGTATCTGCGAAGGCCATGCCAGGCAGACTCCCCGCCACCAACAGACAGATGAGCTTCTTTCTCATGCAAATTCTCCTTATTGGTCGTATTGCAAAAAAATGCTTATGCGCGAGCGGCGTCGAGCGGTTTTCGAGCGGTGGTGTGTTGTAGGGATGACGGCAACGGGTCGGCGGATTCGGCGATCGCGAAAGCCATCTGCATGTCGCGATTGCGTTTGCGTTCACGCAACTGCATCCAGCGGTTCACGACGATCACCCCGATCGTCACCGTGGTAATGAAGATCGTCGCGAGCGCGTTCATCTCCGGGTTCAGACCGAGGCGCACTCGCGAAAACACCACCAGCGGCAGCGTGGTCGAGCCGGGGCCGGACAGGAAGGCGGACAGCACGAGGTCGTCGAAAGAGAGCGTGAACGACAGCAGCCAGCCCGACATCAGCGCCTGCGAAATCAGCGGCAATGTGATCAGGAAAAACACCTTGAATGGGGTTGCGCCGAGATCGAGCGCGGCTTCTTCGAGCGACTTGTTGAGTTCCTTGACACGCGACTGCACGATGATTGCGACATACGACACGCACAGCATCACGTGACCGATCCAGATCGTGAAGAGGCCGCGACCCTTTGGCCAGCCGAGCATCTGTTCGAGCGCGACGAACAGCAGCAGTAGCGAGATGCCCTGAATCACTTCGGGAATCACGAGCGGCGCGTTGATCATGCCGGCGAATAGCGTGAAGCCGCGAAAGCGCCCGAAGCGAGCGAGCACGAAACCCGCCCATGTACCGATCACGACGGATGCGCACGCGGTCAGCAAACCGATCTTCAGCGAGAGCCATGCGGCGCTCAGCAATTCGCCGTCCTGCAACAGCGCGCCGTACCATTTGAACGAGAACCCGGACCACACCGTGACGAGCTTCGACTCGTTGAACGAATACACCACCAGGCTGATGATCGGAATGTAGAGAAAGAGAAATCCGAATGTGAGCACGCCGTTGGAAAGCGTTCTATTAGGCTTGATCATTTCGTGCCCTCCAGTTCCCGGACCTGGTAGTACTGGAACACGGCCATCGGCACGAGCAGCAGCAGAACCATCGCGACGGTCACGGCGGACGCCATCGGCCAGTCCATGTTGTTGAAGAATTCATCCCACATCACGCGGCCGATCATCAGCGTGTCGGCGCCGCCCAGCAGTTCCGGAATCACGTATTCGCCGACTGCCGGAATGAACACCAGCAAACTGCCGGCGATAATGCCGTTCTTCGACAACGGCAACGTGATGCGCGTAAAGGCGGTCCACGGTTTGCAGCCGAGGTCGTATGCGGCTTCAAGGAGAGTCAGGTCCATCTTCACGAGGTGCGCGTAAAGCGGCATCACCATGAACGGAAGGTACGAATAGACCATGCCGATATAGACGCCGATATCCGTGTGATAGAGACGCAACGGCGAATGAATCAGACCGATCGACATCAGCGTGTGATTGAGCAGGCCGTCGTCTTTCAGAATGCCGACCCATGCATAGACGCGAATCAGGAACGATGTCCAGAACGGCAGCATCACGCCCATCATCAGCAGGTTGCGGCGCGACGGTTCCGAGCGCGCGATGTAGTACGCAATCGGATAGCCGATCAGCAGACAGAAGAAGGTCGACACGGCGGCCATCTTCAGCGAGCTGATATACGTAGCGATGTACAGATCGTCTTGCAGCAGGAACGCGTAGTGGCTGAGCTGCATCGCGAAATGCACCATGCCGTTTTCGATCGTCACGAGATTCGTGTACGGCGGAATGCCCATGCGCTGATCGGCGAAACTGATTTTCAGCACCAGCACGAACGGCAACGCGAAGAACACCACGAGCCACAGGAACGGCGCGCCGATGACAGTCGTGCGGCCGGAGGGCAGCAGCATGCCGATGCGCTTTTTCAACGCGCCCAACAAGCCGCTCGCGGATGGCGCAGCGAGCGCCGCGCTGGAGGAGGTGGCGGGATTTTTCATTGCGTCAGCACCACGCCGCTGTTGGGCGACCAGTAGACGAACACGTCGTCGTTATAGGAGGGCGCACCTTCGCTCATCAGATGCGAGCTGGAGAGATTCGACACCACCGTCTTGCCGCTCGGCAGACGCACGTGGTACAGCGAGTAGCTGCCCATGTACGCGACATCGGAGACCACGCCGCGCGCCCAGTTATAGGGAGCGGCCGGTTTATCGAGCGACACCTTCACGCGCTCAGGACGCACGGAGATACCCACCGGCATGCCAAGCGGACCCGTTACCCCGTGGCTCACGTAAATGCGCGATTCCAGATCCTCGCTTTCGACGAAAATGTGATCCGGTTCATCGGCGACGACGGTGCCTTCGAAAAGATTCGTCGAGCCGATGAATTCCGCCGAGAAACGGCTATTCGGAAACTCATAGACCTGGCTCGGCGAGCCGATCTGCACGATGCGGCCTTCGCTCATCACCGCGAGACGGCCGGCCATCGTCATCGCTTCTTCCTGATCGTGCGTGACCATCACGCAGGTCACATCGACCTTCTCGATGATGTTGACGAGTTCGAGCTGGGTCTTCTGGCGGATCTTTTTATCGAGTGCCGACATCGGCTCGTCGAGCAGAAGAAGCTTGGGACGCTTGACCAGCGAACGCGCAAGCGCCACCCGTTGTTGCTGCCCGCCCGACAATTGATGCGGCTTACGCTGCGCGTATTTGCTCATCTGCACGAGATTCAGCGCATCGGCGACGCGTTCCTTGATCTCGTTCTTCGGCGTGCCTTCCTGCTTCAGACCAAAGGCGACATTCGCCTCGACGCTCATGTGCGGGAACAGCGCATACGACTGGAACATCATGTTGACCGGCCGCCGGTAGGGCGGCATCGCGGCGAGATCTTCGCCGTCGACGAAAATACGTCCTGACGTGACTGTTTCGAGCCCCGCGAGCATCCGCAACAGCGTGGACTTGCCGCAGCCGGAGCTGCCTAGCAGCGCGAACAGTTCGTTTTTCGCGATGCTCAGATTGACGTTGTCGACAGCGGTGCTGTCGCCGAATTTCTTCACGACGTTTTCGATGCGGACGAATTCGTCCGGTTTCGATTTTGTCGCCACTGCGGGCCGGGTCATCTGGGTGACGCTGGCAGTGTTGTGTGAGGCCGTCGAGTTCATGATGTAACCGTTCCTTGCGAATCGCGGGCGCAAGTGTCTCCCTACGAGGCGCGGGACGCGTCTCGCAACGTGCGCTGCGATTGGAAAACATGGGACTGCGCGCGAATCGGACTTTGAAAGCGCGCAGGCTGACTACCGTGACTGCATTTCATGCGCTCAGGTTTCGAGCGATCCCTGAGCGCGGGATCGGATTTCTATTTCTGTCAGGCGGTTTAATTGATCAATGGCCGGTTTTAAGCTGTGCCCAAAGCCGGTTTTCGAGGCGCAGAATGTCGGTCGGCATCGGCTTCATCAGCGTCATCTTGCTGAGTACTTCGTCGCCCGGATAAACGGTTTTGTCCTGCGCGACAGCCGGAACCACGAACTGGCGCGCGGCCTTGTTCGCGGTCGGATAGAACACCTCGTTGGTGATCGCCGCGTTGACCTTCGGGTCGGAGATGTAGTTGATCCACTTCAGCGCGGCTTCGGGGTGCGGCGCGTCTTTCGGAATCACCATCACGTCGAACCACAGCAGCCCGCCTTCCTTCACGTTCGAGAATTTGATCTGATACGAGCGCTTGGCTTCTTCGGTACGGCGGCTTGCAATACCGACGTCGCCCGACCAGCCGAGTGCGACGCACACATCGTTGTTCGCGAGATCGTTGATGTAACCCGACGAATTGAACTGCGTGATATACGGGCGGATTTTCTTGAGCACTTCGAAAGCGGCCTGATAGTCGGCGGGGTTCGTGCTGTTCGGGTCTTTGTGCATGTATTGCAGCGTGGCGGCGAAAACGTCGACGGCCTGGTCGAGAATCGACACGCCGCAGCTTTTCAGCTTCGAGAGGTTGGCCGGATCGAACACGAGCGACCAGCTATCCACCGGCGCGTTCGCGCCGAGAGCCTTCTGCACGGCCTGCACGTTATAGCCGATACCGTCGGTGCCGTACGCCCACGGCACGCCGTACTGATTGCCAGGATCGGCGTCCGAGATCATTTTCATCAGCACCGGGTCGAGATTCGCGAGATTCGGCAACTTCGACTTGTCGAGCTTCTGATAGACGCCGGCCTGAATCTGCTTGGCCATATAGTTCGAGGTCGGCACCACGATGTCATAGCCCGAGCTACCCGCTAGCAGTTTTGCCTGCAACGTGTCGTCGCTATCGTAGTTGTCGTATTTGACCTTGATGCTGTCCTCTTTCTCGAAGTTCGAAATCGTATCTTTCGCGATGTAATCGGACCAGTTATAGACATTCAGTTCCGTGTCGGCCGCAAGGGCCGGCGTAACCGATAACGCCGCAAAACCGGTAAAGGCGAGAAGCGCGGCCCCCGCGACCGCATGACGAAGATGACTAACGCTCATGGTTTTTTCCCTTGATGTGAAGAGCCGGCATGAGCGCGATGTGTGGGTGTGCCCATGCCGGAAACGAACCGCCGTTACGAAATGCCGAGTTGTTGTGCTGTTGCATCGAAAGCCTGTTTGGCCTTCGAGATGATTTCGTCGATTTCCAGCCTGCTGATGGTGAGCGGCGGCGACAGCAGCATCCGGTCGCCGCTGGCGCGCATGATCAGGTTGCCGTTGAAGCAGAAGTCGCGGCAGATCGTGCCGACGTCGCCGCCATTGGCGAAGCGCTTGCGCAATGCCGGGTCCTGTGCGAGTTGGACGCCCGCCACCATGCCTGCGCCCGCTACTTCACCGACGATCGGATGATTGGCGAAGGTGTCGCGCAATTTTTTCTGGAAGTAGGGGCCGGTATCGGTCTTCACGCGTTCGATGATTTTCTCGTCGCGCAGAAGTTTGAGGTTGGCGACCGCGACGGCAGCCGCCACCGGGTGACCGGAGTACGTCAGGCCGTGATTGAAGTCGCCATGCTCGATGATCGCTTTGGCGACGCGGTCATGCAGCCCCACTGCGCCCATCGGCACATAGCCGCTCGTGAGCCCCTTGGCGAGCGTGATGAGATCCGGTTCGAAGCCGAAGTGCTGATGCGCGAACCATTCGCCGGTGCGGCCGAAGCCGCCGATCACTTCGTCGGCGACCAGCAGAATGTCGTATTTGCGGCAAATGCGCTGGATTTCCGGCCAGTACGTCGAAGCCGGGAAAATCACGCCACCCGCGCCCTGGAACGGCTCACCGATAAATGCGGCGACATTGTCCGCGCCGAGTTCGAGGATCTTCGCTTCCAGTTGTTGCGCGCGAGCCAGTGCGAATTCTTCCGGCGTCAGGTCGCCTTGCGCCTCGCCGAAGAAATACGGCTGGTCGATATGCACGATGTTCTCGACTTTCGACGGCATCTGGTCGTGCATGTAACCCATGCCACCGAGCGTGCCGCCCGCAATCGTCGAACCGTGATAACCGTTCTTGCGCGAGATGACGAATTTCTTCGAGGGCTTGCGTTGCGTGGCCCAATATTGATGGACGATACGCAGCACCGTGTCGTTGCCTTCCGATCCGCTATTGCAATAAAAAAAGTGATTGAACGGTTCGGGCGCGAGTTCCGCGAGCAACGCCGATAACTCGATCACCGGCGGATGCGTGGTCTTGAAGAAGGTGTTGTAGTAGGGCAGTTCCTGCATCTGCCGGAACGCGGCGTCCGCCAGTTCCTTGCGTCCGTAACCCACGTTCACGCACCACAGGCCCGCCATCCCGTCGATGATCTTGTTGCCGTCCGAATCCCACAGGTACACGCCCTCGGCCTTGACGATCACGCGGCTGCCGCTGCGATTGAGCGAGCCCATGTCCGAGAACGGATGAATGTGGTGCGCGGCGTCGAGCGCGCGATAGTCGGCGGTGCTGCGTTGCGCGGCCTTCGCGCTCGCTGCGGTTTGTGCGGCGAGCACCGGCTGCACGTACGCGACTTCTTCTGTTCTGTAGCTCATTGTTGCCTCCAGTAGTTTTGCGGATGCGGCTGCCGTTCTCAAACGTGCAGCAGCAGATGCCGGCGTTCCCATGAACTGATCACACGGAAAAACGCTTCGTATTCGGTTTCTTTCAGCGCGAGAAATGCTTTGACGAACTTCTCGCCAAGTACTTCTGCAATCGGCTCGCACGCGCCCATCAACGTGAGACCTTCTTCCAGATTGCGCGGCAGCTGGTAGGGCAATTCGTAACCGTCGCTGACGAGCGGCTCGGTGGCGGCGAGGTTTTGCGTCATGCCGAGATAGCCAGCAGCCAGCGTTGCTGCAATTGCCAGATACGGATTGCAGTCGACGCCCGGAATGCGGTTCTCGATACGGCGCGCGGCCGGCCCGGAATGCGGAATCCGGAAGCCCACGGTGCGGTTGTCGTAGCCCCACGCTACGTTGATCGGCGCAGCCATGAAGCGCGACAGGCGGCGATAGGAGTTGATGTACGGCGCGAAGATCGGCATCAGCGCGGGCGTGTATTTCTGCAGGCCCGCGATATAGCTGGTGAACAGCGAGGTCGGCTTGCCGTCTGCTGCGGTGAAAACGTTCTGACCGGTTTCCTCATCGAGCAGACTTTGATGCATATGCATGGCCGAGCCCGGTTCGCCTTCCATCGGCTTGGCCATGAAAGTCGCGTACATCTTGTGACGCAACGCGGCCTCACGCACTGTGCGCTTGAACAGAAACACGCTGTCGGCGAGTTTCAGCGGATCGCCGTGCATGAAGTTGATTTCCATCTGCGCCGCGCCGACTTCGTGAATCAGCGTGTCGACTTCCAGTTCCTGCACCTCGCAATATTCGTAAATGTCTTCGAATAGCGGGTCGAATTCGTTGACCGCTTCGATCGAATACGCCTGACGTCCTGTTTCCGGGCGCCCCGTGCGGCCGATCGGCGGTTGCAGCGGCAGGTCCGGGTCCTTGTTCATATCGACCAGATAGAACTCGAGCTCGGGTGCGATCACCGGCTTCCAGCGTTTGGCCTTGTACAGTTCGAGCACGCGGCGCAACACGCGGCGCGGCGAAATGGCGACCGGCGTGCCGTCGAAGTGAACGCAATCGTGGATCACCTGGGCGGTGGGATCGACCGCCCACGGAATCATGCGGATGGTGCTGGCGTCGGGCACGCACACCATGTCCGGGTCGGTGACGCCGGTAAGGGTGCCGTCTTCCGGGTAGTCGCCTGTGACGGTCTGGATCATCACCGCCTGCGGCAAGCGCATGGATTCGCCCGACTCGAACTTGCTGCGCGGAATGATCTTGCCGCGCGCGATCCCGGCCATATCCGGGATGATCGCTTCGATTTCGGTGACACGGTTCTTCTTCAGAAATTCGTCGATGTCATGCATGTTGGTTCTCTCAGTTTTGGTGCGTGACCGGCTCAGGCATGCGTGGCGGCGGCGGATGCCGCGCCATAGCCGGCTCTGGTCCGCATTCGATCGCGGCAGGCGTCGCCGAACGCCCGAAAGATCGCGGTAGACAGCGCATCGCTCGCGTGCTTCCACTCCGGGTGCCACTGCACACCCAGCGCGAAGGCGCGCGCGTCGTTCACGCTGACCGCTTCGATCAGGCCATCCGGCGCAAAGGCTTCGGCCGTGAGGCCGACGCCCAGCCGCTCGACGCCCTGGCCATGCAAGGAATTCACGCGCACTTCATTCACGCCGCCGGCGAGGCGCTGCAACAGGCCGCCTTGCGCGAGCGTGATCGAATGAGACGGCGCGTATTGCACGTCGAGGTCGTCTTCCTTGTTCTCGCGATGGTCGTTCAGACCGGCCACCGCGTGAACGCTTTGATGCAACGTCCCGCCGAACACCACGTTCATTTCCTGGAAGCCACGGCAGACCGCGAGAACCGGCACGCCGGCGGCGATCGCGGCGCGCAGCAACGGCAGCGTCGTTGCGTCGCGAGCCGCGTCGTGCAGCGTACCGGGTGCGCTCGGCTGACCGCTGTAGTGGTGCGGCTCGACATTCGAATAGCTGCCGGTGAACAGCAGGCCATCGACTGTTGCGAGCACGTCGTCGACCGGTTGCCGTTCGCCGAGCGCGGGCAACAACATCGCCAGCGCCTGCGAGCCGTCCACGATGGCAGCAATGTACTTTTCGCCGACCGTGTGCGATGGGTGGACGCCCATCATTGTTCTATCGGCGGTAACGCCTACCAGGGGTTTCTTTCGCATAACGAATAGACGTGAGTGTTCATCGCGGGACGCGACATGAACAACGCTGGATAACGTTCAGGCGCAACGCGGCACGACCCGGCAGCGTCGCGCAATGCACGAAGCCGCTGAATACAGGCAGCCGGTTTTTACCGACTACGTAACGCGTTGAACCGGATAAATTGTCGAGTCGTTCGATTCGATCCGTGTGCGTCGGTCCGCAGGCTGATCCGGACGAAACACACAGGCGGCACATAGCACCGCACATGCGTGTTTCACACGGCTCGAAAGAGCGCGCTGACGCAAACGGATGAATCGAACGACGAAAAGGAGGGAGGCGCTACGGCAGCAGCGAAGCGACTTCGTCCGTGCGCACCGCAATGAAGGCGCGCGCGGAGATGGAGTTGTGACGTCGAACGGAACGGCGGGAGAGGATCGTGAAGACGGACAGGAAGCGGCGAAACGCAAGGCTGCCGTTGCTGCCGTCGGCGATGACGCCGTCAGCGCGGGGACAACCCGTCTGACTACGATTCCATCTCACCAAAGGGCCTCGGACTCTCACGATTAGACTCGACTAGCGACGTTGAAATTATTGAACGGGCTTTTCAGAATCCGCACAGGGCGTTTAAAGAAACAGCACGTTTGGGGATGATCGTCTCGAACCTCGGCAACTGAATTCGTCTCGCCATCAAGTCATATTGCTGACTTTGTGTGGTGGTACGACAATCGCCTGAGAACCAGCATATACGAACCAAAAAAGCCGTCAAATCATTTTTATAAAAGATTTACCGAGGCTTTCCCCAAGTGTTGCGGATAGAATTTTGCACTCGCAGCACGAGTGGTGCAGTACGCATATTCGTCGATCACCAGGGTTTCCCCCAGCGGCGCAATACCCAAAGTGATTAGAATATTCAACACTCTTGAGTACCCGGCACTGAAATAGACGCGGTTCAGGTTGCCGTTTTCGCTATCCGCCGCATGCTGCGTTATCGGCATCCGGTTGCATGCCACATCTGAGAGCCTGTCGATGTCCATTGAAGTAGCAACGCGATTGCAATACATCCGCAAGCGGCATGGCCTGTCGCAGCGTGAGCTGGCGAAACGGGCCGGCGTGACCAATGGCACGATTTCGCTGATCGAGCAGAACCGTGTGAGTCCGTCAGTCGGTTCGCTGAAAAAACTGCTCGAATGTATTCCGATGAGTCTTGCCGAGTTCTTCACATTCGAAGTCGAAGAAGAGCGTTCGGTGGTATCGCGCTGCGCGACCATGCCGAACCTCGGCAACGGGTCGATCGAGCTTTACCTCGCCGGGTCGAGTGTGAAGGACCGCAACATGGGCATTCTGCGCGAGGTCTATCAGCCGCTGTCGGATACGGGCCCGGAGATGCTGGAGCACGAGGGGCACGAGGGCGGCGTGGTAGTGAGCGGGCAGATCGAACTGACGGTGGACGGCGCGACCTGGCTGCTCGACCCCGGTGACAGCTATTACTTCGAAAGCCGTCTTCCGCACCGTTTTCGCAATCCCAGCGCGGAGCATGTCTGCGAGATCGTGTCGGCCAATTCGCCGCCCACGTTCTGACAACTTCGCGCCAACGCGCGGCGACCCATACCAGGCCGCACGATACGAAAGCCGGTTGACGTCGCTCGCACAACATTGAGGCATCCTGATGGAAAACAAATCTCTCGCATTCTGGCAAGACAAGGCCGCCACGCTGTCGATCGAAGGCCGCGCGTTTATCGACGGCGAATATCGTGACGCCGCCGGCGGTCGCACTTTCGACTGCCTGAGCCCGATCGACGGAAAGTTGCTGGCGAAGGTCGCGGACAGCGGCGCAGCGGATGTCGACGCCGCCGTCGCCGCTGCACGCCGCGCGTTCGATTCCGGCGTATGGTCGGGTCTGAATCCGCGTCAACGTAAAGCGATTTTGCTGCGTTGGGCGGCGTCGATTCGCGAACACATGGACGAACTCGCGTTGCTCGAAACGCTCGACGCAGGCAAGCCGATCGGCGACACCACGTCGGTGGACGTGCCGGGCGCGGCGTATTGCGTCGAGTGGTTCGCCGAAGCGATCGACAAGATCGGCGGCGAAGTCGCGCCGTCCGATCATCATCTGGTCGGACTCGTCACGCGTGAGGCGATCGGTGTGGTGGCAGCGGTCGTGCCGTGGAATTTCCCGATCCTGATGGCATCGTGGAAGTTCGGGCCCGCGTTGGCCGCAGGCAATAGCGTGGTGCTGAAGCCGTCCGAGAAGTCGCCGCTCACGGCGATCCGCCTCGCGCAACTCGCACTCGACGCAGGCATTCCGGCGGGCGTGTTCAACGTCGTGCCGGGCGCGGGCGAGCCGGGCAAACTGCTTGCGTTGCATCACGACGTGGACTGCCTCGCGTTCACCGGTTCGACCCAGGTCGGCAAGCTGATCATGCAATACGCAGGGCAGTCGAACCTGAAGCGCGTGTGGCTCGAACTCGGCGGCAAATCGCCGAACATCGTGTTGCCCGACTGCCCGGACCTCGATCGCGCGGCGAACGCGGCGGCCGGTGCGATCTTCTACAACATGGGCGAGATGTGTACGGCGGGTTCGCGTTTGCTCGTGCACCGCGATATCAAGGATATCTTCATCGACAAGCTGATTGCGTCCGCGCGCAGCTATACACCGGGCAATCCGCTTGATCCGGCCACGTCGATGGGCGCAATCGTCGACAAGGTTCAACTCGAACGCGTGCTCGGCTATATCGAAGCGGGCCGCGCTGAAGCAAAGCTGCTGCTGGGCGGCTCACGTGTCGACGAAGAAAGCGGCGGTTTCTTTATCGAGCCGACTATCTTCGAGATTCCGGCCTCGGGCGCGAAGATCGCGCGCGAGGAAATCTTCGGGCCGGTTCTGTCGGTGATTACATTCGATACGGTCGACGAGGCGATCAGTATCGCTAACGATAGCGAATACGGACTCGCCGCTGCCGTATGGACCTCGAACCTGACCACTGCACACGACGTGTCGCGCAAGTTGCGCGCGGGCACGGTGTGGGTCAATTGCTATGACGAGGGAGGGGACATGAACTTCCCGTTCGGCGGTTATAAACAATCGGGCAACGGCCGTGACAAGTCGTTGCACGCACTGGAGAAGTACACCGAGCTGAAGTCTACGCTGGTGCGGCTGCGCTAAAGGATTCGCAAGCCAGCGCGGTGGCGGGTGTAATGCACGCCGCCGCGTTCCCAATGAATCCGAAGCCGGATGTCGCGCGCGCTACCGGAAACTTTGCGCGCGGCGCCGGTACGTTATCTGGTATCAGGTCATCCATGACTGAACTTATCTATGGCGACGGGGCTGTCCGTCGGTCCTCGCTCTACGGCTCATCGATCGAAAACACCTATGCGGGCGTGCTGTCGTTCATGCGACGCAATTACACCCGCGAACTCGACGGCGTCGATGTTGTTGTCTCCGGCGTGCCGCTCGATCTGGCTACGACGTTCCGCTCGGGCGCGCGTCTCGGTCCCGCAGCGGTGCGCGCGGCGAGCGTGCAGTTGTCGGAGTTGCATCCGTACCCTTGGGGCTTCAATCCGTTCGACGACCTCGCGGTGATCGACTACGGCGACTGCTGGTTCGACGCGCACAATCCGCTGACCATCAAGCAGTCGATCGTCGAACACGCGCGCACGATTCTGCGCTCGGATGCGAAGATGCTGACGCTCGGCGGCGATCACTACATCACGTATCCGCTGTTGATCGCGCATGCGGAGAAGTACGGCAAGCCGCTGTCGCTGATTCATTTCGATGCCCATTGCGACACCTGGGCCGACGATAGCCCCGACAGTCTGAATCACGGCTCGATGTTCTACAAGGCGGTGAAAGACGGGCTGATTGATCCGGCAACCTCGGTGCAGGTCGGCATTCGCACATGGAACGACGATTTCATGGGGATCAATATTCTCGATGCCGCGTGGGTTCACGAGCACGGCGCGCGTGCGGCCATTGAGCGGATTACGTCGATTGTGGGGGGACGTCCTGCCTATCTGACCTTCGACATCGACTGTCTCGACCCTGCGTTCGCGCCGGGAACGGGTACGCCGGTGGCAGGTGGTCTGTCGTCGGCGCAAGGGCTCGCGATCGTGCGCGGACTCGGTGCGCTGAACCTGGTGGGAGCGGATGTCGTCGAAGTGTCGCCCGCTTACGATCAGAGCGAGATTACCGCGATTGCCGCCGCTCATATCGCGTGCGATCTGCTGTGTCTGTGGCGTCAGCGGAAAGTGCAGCAGCGGTAGAGCAGATGCTTGCCCACAACGTTGGATCGGGCGTATTTCTGCATTCGGCGCACGGGTAAAAGCGCATGAAAAAGGCGGGCATTGCGCCCGCCTTTTTAACTACTCGGTCACGCTCGCCCGCACCGTGTATTCGCCTTCATTGCCTTTATCTTCGATCATATGCGCCATCGCGGTATTGAAGTCGGCCGGCAAGGGTTCGACCGGATAGCCGCGCTTTTCCCACGCATCGAGGCCGCCCTTCAGCGCACGAATATGATGAATGTTCTTGCGATGCAACTGGCTCACGATCCGCTTGGCCGTGGCCTCGTTCGGACACACGCAATAGACGACGATCGGCCGCTTCAGCAGCTCGGGATGGATCGGATCGGGCGAATCGAGATCGAGCGGACGCGCGCCCGCAATCCGGTGCGATTCCTTTTCGCGCACGCTGTGCGGACGCGCATCGAGAATCAGCGGCGGTTCGTTGGACTTCATCAACGCATCGAGCTGATCCGGCGTGATGCGCGTATGCGCGAGCCAGCGGCGAAATTGCAGGCGACGTACCCAGCGATACAGCAAAGCCGCAACGAAGATGGCCGCGAACGCGTCGAAGATCGTGCCGCCGTTCTGTCGAACGAGCAGGACAAGTTGCACGATCTGATCATGCAACGCAGCGCCGCCGATCACCCACACGCTCGCCCATAACGTTGCACCGATCAGATCCCACAACAGAAACACGCCGACGCTGATCGCGGTCGTGCCGAGCAACGGTGCGGAGATCAGGCCGAGGCCCGGCAAAAATTTCGCGATGGTCAGGATCGGCGCGCCGTGGCGCTCATAAGTATTGCGCGCGACACGCACCGTGGTGTCCAGCGATAACGAGAAGCGCACCAGATAGTTCAGCAGACGCCGCCCATACGCGCGGCCGGTGAAGAACCACAGCGAGTCGGCGATCAGCGTCGCGGCGACGGCGGCGAAGACGACGTTGGCATACGAGGTTTGTCCCATGGCTGCCATGGTTCCACCGAAGATCAACATCGGCGCGGCCGGAACCGGCAGGCCGAGCTGGGTGACGAGCACGCTCATGAAGACGGCCCAGACGCCCAGAGAGGGTGGAATCGCAACAGGGAAATGCCACACAACCGCGCTCCTGAGAATGCAATAAGGGATTGAAATAAGTCCGCGTCGGGTCGCTGCGTTGCGGACACGCAGCGCATGTTCCGTTCCCGAGGTGACGCGAGCATGTCGTCAGCCGGTTCCCATGTCGGAATGGCCGGAACAGTTCGTGAAACCGGTGCGGAAAGCGGATTTAAGCACAGGTGGCAAAAAGCCGCTGCGAGGAGGGCTTGACGCGGCGCGAATTCTCGCAGGCGCGAGTGACGCGTGCAAGCGGGAACCGGGCCCGTCCGGGGCGGGCGAGCCTCTAAAAAAGATGCCGCTCAGTGACCTGGCGGCTCGGCTGGGACGTGTGCTTTTTTCAACTCACGCATCCGTCGCGGGATCGTAGGGCGTGACGCGTTCATGCTCGTCCGCATGGTTGCGCGCGACGATCGCGCGCGCGGCGGTGGTGGCGTCGAGATTGAACGGTTGATGGGGGACGCCCGGCGGAATAAACAGGAAATCTCCCGGCTCGGTAATCACCGATTCGCGCAAACCGGGCCCGTAGCGGGTCTCGATCCGGCCTTCTAACTGATAGATCGCGGTTTCGTAGTCGGCGTGGAAATGCGGTTCAGCGTGGCCGCCCGGCGGCACCACGACCATGTACATCGACAAACCGGTGCTGCCCGCGGTGCTCGCGGAGATGCCGACAAAGTAGGGCAGCCGCTGGGTGGTCGCCATTTCCCGGTCGGGACGCACCTTGACGACCGGTGCCCGCGCGTCGTGCAAAACGTCTGACATGATTGCTCCTGCCGTAAGCGCCGCCGCCGCGATCGGGTTGGTGATGTCAGTGGTGTCGATTGGGTCGACGCCGGTCGTCGTGGTTCGGCTCATGCTCCCTGAGAATCAGGGAAGTCTAGACGATAGCGGCTGCATTAGCGTCTCCCGCGATGCGACAAAACTTAGGCAACCGCGGGCTGGGAGCGCAACCCGGGCGTGCTCACCGCGGAGTCGTCGATGGGAAAATGCAGCAGCGCCGCGACGAGTCCGCTGACCACCGTCGCTTCCCACAGCAACGAATACGACCCCGTCAGATCGAACACCAGCCCGCCGAGCCACGCGCCGAGGAACGAGCCGATCTGATGGCTCAGAAAGCACACGCCGAACAGGCTGCCGAGGTGGCGCGTGCCGAATACTTTCGCGACCAGCCCGCTGGTGAGCGGCACGGTGCCGAGCCAGGTGAGCCCCATGATCGCCGCGAAAATCACCACCGACGTCGCGCTTTTCGGCAGCACAAAGAACGCGCCGATCGTCACGCTGCGGATCAGATAGAGCCAGCCGAGCACATGATGCTGACGGAAGCGTCCGCCGAGCCATCCGCATCCCCAGCTGCCCGCCATGTTGAACAGGCCGATCAGCGCGAGCGCGGTCGCGCCGAGTCCGAGCGGCATATGGCACAGCGTCAGATATTCGGGCAGATGCGTCGAGATGAACGCAAGCTGGAATCCGCAGGTGAAGAAACCGAGCGTCAGCAGACGGTAGCCGCGATGCCGGCTCGCCTGCGCAAGCACCTCGCGCAGCGGCACGGCCGGGGCTTCTCGAACGGTAGCGCCGACTTTTGCGCGTCGGTCGAGCACGATGCCGAGCGGCGCGACCAGCAGCATCAGGAAGGCCAGCGCGAACAGCGACGCGGCAATCCCCGACCCGAGCCGGATGCTCTGGACCAGCGGAATCATCAGCACCTGCCCGGCCGAGCCGCCCGCGCTGACCAGCCCCATCGCCATGCTGCGCTGTTCCGGCGACGCCACCCGGCCGACTGCCGGCAATACCACGCCGAACGTCGTGCAACTCACGCCGATGCCCACCAGCAGCCCCATGCCGACGATCAGCAGCGCGCCCCCCGGCGCCACCGCCGCGAGGCCGAGGCCGGCGGCGAAGGTGGTTGCGCCGAACGCGACCACGGGCGCCGAGCCGTAGCGGTCCGCCGCCGCGCCCGCGAACGGTTGTGCGAAGCCCCATACCAGGTTGTGCAGCGCGATCGCGAAGGCGATCAGCGTGACCGGCAGGCCGCGGTCGAACGAGAACGGGCCGATGAACAGCCCGAAGGTCTGCCGGATGCCCATGGCCGCACTCAGGATCAGCGCACCGGCAAGGATCACGACGGTCGTCGTGTTGAAGGCGGGGGTGAAGCGTCTGCTGTTTGCGCTCGACATGGTTTGATCTCCTTTGACCGGAATGGTCGCAGCGAGCGTCGGGCGCGGCAAAGGAAAAGATGGCGACGACAGGTGAGCGTGGCTCACCTGTGCGTATGTCGAAGCGCGATTAATTGGCGCCGTCGCGCGTGGCTACGTCGGGTGTTTCGAGGGAGGTGTCGACATGCTCCGCCTCGCCGATCAACCAGCGTCTGAAGTCGAACAGTTCCGGGCGTCGCTCCACGTTGTCCGCGCTCACCAGCCAGTACGCTCCGGCGGACGCCAGCGTCGGCGCGCAGGCTTCGACCAGCGCGCCGCTGGCCAGATCGCTGTCCACCAGCGGTCTTCTGCCGAGCGCGATACCGAGACCCATTGTGGCCGCCTCGAATGCAAGCTGAATCGTGTCGACACGCAGTCCATTCGCGGGATCGATTCCTTCGACGCCCGCTGTATCCAGCCAGCTTTGCCAGTCCTCGCTCGCCGCATTGACGTGGATGAGCGTCGCGCGTCGCCAGTCGATCCCGCTTCTTTCGTCGCGATCCGCACGCAGCGTGGCGAGATACGCCGCGCTGCACACGGGCACGAAACGCTCGCCGAACAGGCGGGTCCACGCAGCGCCCGCAACCGGCGCACGGCTCAGGCGAATCGCAAAATCGAAGCCATCGACGGGAAAACCGACTTGCCGATGCGAAGTGTCCACGCTCACGTTCACGTTCGGCCAGCGCGCGCGAAAACCGGCCAGACGCGGCAACAACCAGCGCGACGCGAAGGTCGGCGCGCAACTCAGCGCGATCGGGCGATCCGCGCGATGGTTCGGCAGACGCTGCGTACCGATGGCGATCAGCGAAAACGCTTCGGACACATACGACAGATAATCCGCGCCGGTCGCGGTCAGCGAAATGCCGCGCGGCTCGCGCACGAACAGTTCGACGCCTAGCGCCTGCTCGAGTCCGACGATGCCGTGACTGACGGCGCTCGGCGTGACATTCAGTTCGGCGGCGGCGAGCTTGAAACTTTGATGCCGTCCCGCCGCTTCGAAAAAGCGAAGTGCGGGCAGCGGCGGCAGACGAAGCGGCATGTGGCATCCCCAGGGACGGTGTGCGCTGTTTTGCGAGAGCATACCTTGATGGGCGAAGGCGGCTAAGGATGCCGACATGCACCGGAAAATAGACTGACCGTCTGTCGATTTGCCGTCTCCCCATTCGTCGTGGCTAGATAGGGGACGAGATAAAACGCCAGCGCCGCCGTGCTGCGCCGCACTCGCGCCCTTATCCTTCACCGATCGAGGAGATGGCCAATGACCGATGTACTGACATCCGCACAGACCCTGATACCCGCCGCGCAACTCGCCGACCTGCCGCCGCGCTTCCCCGGCGAGAGCGCCGACTATCGCAGTGCGCGCAACGCGTTGCTCGCCGAGGAAATCGAATTGCGTCGCCACATCGAACGGGTGGCCGTGCAGCGGCGCGCGTTGCCGCCCGGCGGCGTCGTCCCCGAGGATTACCGTTTCGACAGCGAGGCCGGACCGGTCACGCTGTCTGACATGTTCGGCGAGCACGACACGCTCGTCACCTATAACTGGATGTTCGGACCGCAGCGCACGCGGCCTTGCCCGATGTGCGTGTCTCTATTGAGTGCCTATGACGGCGGCATGCCCGACATCCTGCAACGCGTCGCGTTTGCCGTGATCGGCCGCGCGCCGATCGGCAAGCTCACGGCCTTTGCGAAAGAGCGGGGCTGGCGGTATCTGAAGCTTTATTCGTCGGGCGGCAACACGTTCAATCGCGATTACGCGGGCGAAGACCCGACCGGCGACGACGTGCCGGCGCTGAATGTTTTCAGGCGTTCGGACGGCACGATCCGCCATTTTTGGGGTGAGGAGATGGGGCCGTCGACCGCCGATCCAGGCGAAGATCCGCGTGGTGCGCCCGATCTGAATCCACTGTGGACGATACTCGACACGACGCCCGAAGGACGCGCTCCGGACTGGTATCCGAAGCTGGAATATGGCGCCGGGCCGCGTTAGGGCGCGGTCCCGGTCACGTCATGGGCATGCGGGATACGCGGGATACAACACGCAGCCGAGGCCGCTCAAGGCTGCGCTTCCACCGCATAAGCCTGCGCGAGCGCCGTCTGCAGATAACCGGCCACAGCGCTGGCACGCATCGGCCGGCTGAACAGATAGCCTTGCACCGCGCTCGCGCCGAGCGTCCTGACGACCTCGGCTTGCGTCGCCGTTTCGAGTCCTTCGACCACACATTCCAGCCCGAGGTTGCGGCACAGGTCGAGCACCGACTTGACGATCTTCTTCGACGCGCTGTTGGTGTCGACGTCGGTCACGAAACTGCGGTCGATCTTGATCGTATCGAAGGGCAGGCGGTGCACGTAGCTGAGGCTCGAATAACCGGTGCCGAAGTCGTCGAGCGAGACGCGGCAGCCTGCCTGTTTGATCATCGTGAGCGCGCTGTGAGCCTGTTCGAAATCGCGCGTCACGGCCGTCTCCGTAATCTCGAACGACACGCGATGCGGCGGCACGCCGCTCTGCGTGACGATATCGATCAGACGCCGGGCACGCGCCGAGGTGGAGATATCGATCGCCGACAGATTGAACGACAGATACAGCTCGCACGGCCAGCGCGCGACTTCATCGAGCGCTTTGTGCAGCAGTATTTCGGTGATGCGCAGAATCAGTTCGGTGCGCTCCGCGATGCGGATGAACTCCTCCGGCCTGACCGCGCCGAGCCGCTCGTTATGCCAGCGCCCGAGCGCTTCAAGGCCGGTCGGACGATGAGTGTGCAGATCGTAGATCGGCTGGAACTCCAGGAACAGTTCGGACTCGAGATCGGCGTGACGTAGTTCCTGAGTGACGAGGCTCGACCGGCGGATGCGGGTTTCGTGTTCGGTCGAGAAGATCACCGGCGTGCCGCGACGGCCTTCCTTGCCGACGTACAGCGCGGCGTCCGCGCGTTCGAACACCTGCGCGACCGTCACGCCTGCTTCGGGAAACGCGGCCCAGCCGATCGTGCCCGACAGTTCCGCGACGTTGCCCGCCACCCGGTAGGGGTAGCTGAGCGCGTCGCAAATGCGCTGCCCCAATTCCACCAACCTCTCGTTCGACAGTTTGTATTGCACGAGGATGCCGAATTCATCGCCCCCCAAACGAGCGAAGAACAGACCCGGTTCCGCGAGCGCGAGTAGCCGCAAGCCGACTTCCTGGAGCACGAGATCGCCGCAGGCGTGGCCATAAATATCGTTCACCTGTTTGAAGCCGTCGAGATCGATCAGCCCGACGTTGAAGCCGTCGCCGGTGCTGAGCGCCTGCTCCGACATCGCGCGCAACGACGCGAAAAAGCTGCGCCGGTTAGGCAGATCAGTGAGGCTGTCGATGCTCGCGAGCCGGAAGTTGTCGTCGCTCAGACGCTGGGTTTTCTGCTGGCTCAACTGCAATTCGCGCTGTGCGTGAACCACGCCTGCGAAGGTCCGGTAATACAACTGGATGATCACCGCGAGCGCGAAGCCAACCAGCGCCATGTCGATCGTCATCGCGATGAACACCGGCGAGCGCGTGTAAATCAGGAAGCCCGAAAAGCTCAGGATGACGATGGATAACAGCAGTAGCGCAGCCGCGCGCAGATGCATCAGGCAGAACACGCAGCCCACCATCGTGGTCGCCATATAGAACGCGACCTGGGACTGTTCGAAGGCGCTGCCGTACGGGAACAGCAAAAGCGACCAGCAGCTGAAGGCGATGCCGAACAGGCTCGCGAAAGCAATCAGCCGACGCAGTTCGGGCACGGCCTGATCGTCGGTGATGACGCGATGGCGCAGCTTCCACCAATGCACGCCGCGCGCGATGCACAGCACGCAGAACGCGGCGGGCATATAGATGGACAGCCACGCCGGCGCACTCTGCAGATGCGTGACCGCGACCGCCAGCGTGTTGACCACCAGCATGAAATAGATGAGCGGGATCTGACGGCTGAATGCCTGGAGCTGCGAGCGCACGAGATCGGGATCGCCTTGTGCGATCGATAGCGCTTCCCTGAATCTGGCTAGCCGAACCATTCACATCCCTTTAACGTTTATGTGCCACACGCAGTGATAACGGCACCGTGGGCGCGACCTTGATAGCTCGTCAGTGGGAAATTCAATGGGATTCCATAGGACGATGGGCAGCCGGTAACTACGACCTGCCGCCGCTCGTCTATGTCATTTGTGCCGGAGAGGGTTTTCCGTAGGGTCCAGCGCTCGCGTTACAGCGCCGGACACGACAGCACGCGCTGAGGTGCAAGCGGCGTGCCGGGTTCGCCATCTTTGGCCGGTGTGCCTTGCGTGGGGGTCGATACCAGCCGGACGGCGTCGGTGCCTGCATTCGCGAGCACATATTTCTCCGGGCTGTTCTGAGGCTGCCAGTACGCACGAAACACGCCGTTGTCGGCGAAGACCAGCAGTTTGCCGTGAACCGTTTTGCCGCCGCCAACCAGATCGACAGGCTCGCCGTCACGAAGATGAAAGCCTTGCGGTGTGTCCGGCGAGGTGGCGCCGACCAGGGTCGCACAGCCGTCTGCATCCCCGGCGAAAGCGCTGGCGGACATCGCGCCAAGCAGTGAAGCCAGCAGCGCGCATGTTGCAATATGGCGAAATTTCATTTTTTTATTCCTCCCGGATTCTTAACTTGTCAGACGCCGGGAGCGGCAGTTCCCACTCGCCGCGCTCGACCCTGAGGCGGCCAGAAAGCCGGCCAGCGGCGCTTTGCGTCGTGCTAAAGCACTGAAATTGCAACGGATTGTGATCTGCTGAACGAGCGCGTAAAGCGGGATAAACGCGTAAGCGCGCGATTCTTATGGCACTTTGCAGCAAAAAAACGTCAAATTGGCTCTGGGCGGGAGATACAAGCCTTACACCGACAGTTTGCGCGAATGCTCGCCTATGCGTTAGTGTGTCGGTCCCGGCGCCTCAGATGTGGCGCCGGTTCCATGATTACCATACGGGAAGTGCTATGAACAAACAGGAACTGATTGATGCAGTCGCTGCAGCGACGGGCGAAAGCAAAGCGGCCACCGGCCAGACCATCGACGCAATCGTCGAAGCGGTCACCAAAGCTGTGGTGAGCGGCGATACGGTGCAACTCGTCGGTTTCGGTTCTTTCTCGACCGGCGCGCGCGCAGCACGCGTGGGCCGCAACCCGTCGACGGGTGCAGAGATCCAGATCGCGGCAGCCAAGACGGTGAAGTTCACGGCCGGCAAGGCGTTCAAGGAAGCCGTCAACGCGTCGTAATGCAACGCGCTTCACGCTGGAGCATCCACGCGCGCTGTCTGGCGCGCGCAAGGCGATGTCTCGGGCGTGAGGAGTCACGCGCTGCCCAACGCCGGTAAGCAGCAAGCATCGGCGGCTGGTGCGGCGCGTGTGCCTGAGCGGCGAAGTGGAGCGACCCTCGCTCCGTGTCGCCAGGCTTGCCTGGCTCCGCAGATTCGACTCCAGGCGGGTGCGCTTAAGCCGCGCGCCGTTTGCGGGTTGCGTCGGCGAGTGTGGCGAGTGCCGGTTCGGTTTGCGCCCAGCTCACGCATGCATCCGTGATCGATACGCCGTACTGCAACGGCACCCCGGCTTTCAGGTCCTGACGGCCTTCTTCCAGATGACTTTCCAGCATGACGCCGACAATGCGGTTCTCACGCTGCGACAATTGCTGCGCAATATCCTGCACGACATCCAGTTGACGCAAATGCGATTTGCCCGAGTTCGCATGCGAACAGTCGATCATCACCTGCTCGCGCAGTCCCGCTGACTTGAGCGACGCACAGGTGGCGTCCACCGACGCGCTGTCGTAGTTCGGTCCTTTCTTGCCGCCGCGCAGAATCACGTGAGCGTCGTCGTTGCCGCGCGTTTCGAAGATCGCCGCCATGCCCATTTTCGTCATGCCCATGAACGCGTGACTTGCGCGCGCCGCGACGATCGCATCCGCCGCGACCTGCACGCCGCCGTCGGTGCCGTTCTTGAAGCCGATAGGGCAGCTCAGCCCTGACGCCAGTTGCCGATGGCTCTGGCTCTCGGTCGTGCGCGCGCCGATTGCGCCCCACGCGATCAGATCCGCGATGTATTGCGGACTGAGCAGGTCGAGAAATTCAGTGGCGGTGGACAGCCCCAGTCCGTTGATATCGAGCAGCAGTTGCCGCGCGAGCCGCAGACCTTCGTTGATGCGGAAACTGCCGTCCAGGCGCGGGTCGTTGATATAGCCTTTCCAGCCGACGGTGGTGCGAGGCTTTTCGAAGTAGACGCGCATCACGATCAGCAGATCGTTTTTATAGGTGTCCGCGGCGGCTTTCAGTTTGCGTGCGTATTCGATCGCCTGATCGTGATCGTGAATCGAGCACGGGCCGACGATCAGCACGAGCCGGTCGTCGCGGCCATGCAGAATGTCGGCGATTTCCGCGCGGGTTTTCTCGACCAGCGTCTGCACGGCGGGCGGCACCGGCAATTCGTCCTGTAGCAGCGCGGGGGAAATCAGCGGACGTACCGCACCGATCCGTACGTCGTCGATGCGCGTGGTGTCCTGGGTGGCGTCGGCCGAGCCGACTTCCTGATCGTGCAAAGGATTGTCGATGGCGCTCAAAATGTTCTCCGGGACCTTGGTAGTGGGGTGGCCTCGTGGCCTGGTTAGGCGAGTGTCGATGGGTCGATTTCGCGCTTGTTTTGCGGTGCGTTTGGATTGCGCTTGCGTGATGTTTGCATCCTGCGTGCGTCACTTCACTGGCGCGATTATGACACTCGCGTGTGGCCCCGGGATCGTGCGTGCTCAGAGTTTCTTGATCAACGCCATCGCCGCAGCGGGGTTGCGCTCCTTGAAGCCGCTGATCACATACAGGTACACGTCGCGTGCCGCCGCTTTGCCCGATGGTTCCGCTGACGTTTCCAGATCGTCTGGCGTCGTGCCTGCCGCGAGTTGCTTCGCGCGTTCGGCCCATGCATCGAGTGCTTTGGTTGAATAGCCTTTGGCCTGCTTGTCGGTCGTGCCCATGATGCGCGCGTACACGAAGGGCGCGGTGATATCGGCGATTTGCGGGTACTCGCTGTCGCCCGCGAGCACCACGGCGACCTTGTATTTTCTCGCCAGCGCGATGAATTCCGGCGTTTTGAACGTGTCGTTGCGCACCTCGATGGCGTGCCGCAGTTTCTGGCCTTCGATGCTTGCAGGCAGCAGTTTCAGGAAAGCCTCGAAGTCTTCGTGATCGAATTTTTTGGTTGGCGCGAACTGCCAGTTGACCGGGCCGAGTTTCTGTTTGAGCAGCAATACGCCGCTCGCGAAGAACCGTTCGATCGTTTCACCTGCGTCGGCGAGTACTTTTCTGTTGGTCGCGTAACGCGGTGCTTTCAGCGAGAAGACGAAATCGTCGGGGGTTTCCTGATACCACTTCTCGTAGCTCGTGGGCTTTTGCAAACCATAAAACGTCCCGTTGATTTCAATCGACGTGAGGTTCCGGCTCGCGTATTCGAGTTCGCGGCTTTGCGTGAGATCGTCCGGGTAGAAGGTGCCGCGCCACGGGGCGTAGGTCCAGCCGCCGATGCCGATACGGATGTTGGTGGATTTCGCGGGTTTCGCTGGCTTGGCGGGTTTCGCTTCAGACACGTTAGCTCTCCATCTGGCGGCATCGGGGAAGTTGTAGATTAGCTTCTTTTTGCCCGATGGATTTTGCCCGACAAACAGATGCAACCCATCACCACTACGAAGAGCCGGAAACGCATTTCTCTATTGGTCGCGACTTGCGTCCTGCACATGTCGCGCGTTCTCTTCAAACCGCCGGCTCGCCTCCGCCACTTCCACCCTGAACTGCTGCAACGCATTCACCGCCAGATCCGGCGGCGTGAGCGCGCTCCACAATACGTCGATCAACTGATCCGCCGTCGCGTCGATATCGATCTGGCGGTTCGTCAGCGTGGCGTCCCACAGCACGTGCTCCATCGGACCGAACACCATCGACCGTAACAGCCGCAGAGGCACATCCGCGCGGATCTGGCCGCTCTCCTGACCCTGCGCCAGTACCCGCATCAGAGGAGCCGTGTAGCGGCGCTGCAATTCGGTTAGCGCCTCGCTCAATTCGTGATGGCGAGCCCGTCCCTCGGACAACACCAACGCACACAGATCGGTGCCGTTGACCAGCATCAGCCGCAAATGCGTTCGCACGATGAACGCGAACTGCTGACGCACGTTGCCGTCGCGCGGCAGGCCAGACTCGATCGCTTCGATGATCTCGTCGTACCAGTCGCCGATCACCCGCGCGCACAACTCACGCTTGCCGCGAAAATAGCTGAACACGGTGGCCTCGGAAATGCCCAGCCGCTGCGCGATTTCCGCAGTCGTCGCGCGCTCGTAGCCTTTCTCGGAGAACACGTCGCGCCCCGCTTGAAGAATTTCCTTCACGCGTTGCTGCGACTTGCGCCCGGCCGGCTGACGACGCGAAACAGGTGACTCGGGGTTCGATGCAACCGTCATATGAGTAAGATTCAGATTATCTTCGATAAATTCGGCCATTCAGGACCGATGGAGGCGATCCTAGCACGTCAGCAAGCCTGTGGACCGTTGGGAAACGTTTTCTGAGTAACACTCAAAAATACCTATTGACGCTTACGTCAATCTGGCGTGAAATGCGTGTGGAACCTGCTGCGCTTCGAGCGGGACGCGCCAAGCTCATAAAGCAACGGCCGTCCGCGAAGCCGCCACGGGACAAGCCGGCGCCCATCGGAGCGAACCGGCCGCCAACGAACTCTGGAGACACCGCAATGCCCAATCTGCCCGGTCTGCAATTCCCGCTCGGCGAAGAAATCGAAATGCTGCGCGACAGCATCGCGGGATTCGCTGCCAAAGAAATCGCGCCGCGTGCGGCGGAAATCGATCGCACCGATCAGTTTCCGATGGACCTGTGGCGTAAATTCGGCGATCTCGGCGTGCTCGGCATGACGGTGTCGGAAGAATACGGCGGCGCGAACATGGGCTACACCGCGCACATGATCGCGATGGAAGAAATCTCGCGCGCGTCGGCGTCGGTCGGTCTGTCGTACGGCGCGCATTCGAATCTGTGCGTGAACCAGATTCACCGCAATGGCACCGATGCACAGAAGCAGAAGTACCTGCCCAAACTCGTGTCGGGCGAACATGTCGGCGCGTTGGCGATGAGCGAGCCGAACGCGGGTTCCGACGTGGTCAGCATGAAGCTGCGCGCGGAGAAAAAGGGCGACCGCTATGTGCTGAACGGCACCAAGATGTGGATCACCAACGGTCCCGATTGCGACACGCTGGTGGTGTACGCGAAGACCGATCCCGAAGCGAATTCGCGCGGCATTACCGCGTTTATCGTCGAGAAGGGCATGAAGGGCTTTTCGGTGGCGCAGAAGCTCGACAAGCTCGGCATGCGCGGCTCGCACACTGGCGAACTGGTGTTCGAGAACGTCGAAGTGCCGGAAGAAAATATCCTCGGCCAGTTGAACGGCGGCACAAAAGTGCTGATGAGCGGACTCGATTATGAACGCGCGGTGCTCGCGGGCGGCCCGACCGGCATCATGGTCGCGGTGATGGACGCGGTCGTGCCGTATATCCACGACCGCAAGCAGTTCGGCCAGTCCATCGGCGAATTCCAGCTGATTCAAGGCAAGGTGGCCGATCTCTACACCACGTTGCAGGCGTGCCGCGCGTATCTGTACGCGGTGGGCCGTCAACTCGACACGCTCGGCAAGGAGCACGTGCGCCAGGTGCGCAAGGACTGCGCGGGCGTGATTCTCTACACCGCTGAAAAAGCCACGTGGATGGCGGGCGAAGCGATCCAGATTCTCGGCGGAAACGGCTATATCAACGAGTACCCGGTCGGCCGGTTGTGGCGCGATGCGAAGCTCTATGAAATCGGCGCGGGCACGAGCGAAATTCGCCGGATGCTGATTGGACGCGAACTGTTTGCCGAAACGGCTTGATGTATAGAAACACGCGCAAAACACGCATAGAACACGCGTTAAAAAACCGGCCTATAAAAAGCGGCGAACCGGAGACGTTACCCAAATGCCGATCATCGAATCAAAGCTGAATCCCCGTTCGGACGACTTTCGCGCTAACGCGGCGGCGCTCGAAACGCTGGTCGCCGATCTGCGGGCGAAGGTCGAGCAACTGTCGCTCGGCGGCGGCCAGGCGGCGCGCGACAAACATACGGGCCGGGGCAAGCTGCTGCCGCGCGACCGGATTGCGCAACTGCTCGATCCGGGCACGCCGTTTCTCGAGTTCTCGCAACTCGCCGCGTACGACATGTACAACAACGATGCGCCCGGCGCGGGCGTCATCACAGGCATTGGCCGGATCGCGGGGCAGGAATGCGTGATCGTATGCAACGACGCAACGGTCAAAGGCGGCACTTACTATCCTGTCACCGTTAAAAAGCACGTGCGCGCACAGGAAATCGCGGCGGAAAATCGCTTGCCGTGCGTGTACCTCGTCGACTCGGGCGGCGCGAATCTGCCGAATCAGGACGACGTGTTCCCCGATCGCGATCACTTCGGCCGCATCTTTTACAACCAGGCGAATCTGTCCGCTGCGGGCATTCCGCAGATCGCCGTCGTGATGGGCTCGTGCACGGCGGGCGGCGCGTATGTGCCGGCCATGAGCGACGAGTCGATCATCGTGAAGAATCAGGGGACGATTTTTCTCGGCGGACCGCCGCTCGTCAAAGCCGCGACCGGCGAAGTGGTGAGCGCGGAAGATCTCGGCGGCGGCGACGTGCATACGCGTTTGTCCGGCGTGGTCGATCATCTCGCGCAGAACGATGCGCATGCGCTGGGAATTGCGCGCAGTATCGTCGGCAATCTGAATCGCGCGAAGCAGGTGCCGGTGGTGTTGCAGGAACCGAAGCCGCCGCGCTACGACGTGCAAAGCATGTACGGCGTGATTCCCGTCGATACGCGCAAGCCCTTCGATATCCGCGAGGTCATCGCGCGTATCGTCGACGACTCCGCGTTCGACGAATTCAAGTCCCGTTATGGCACGACCCTGGTGTGCGGCTTCGCGCATATCTGGGGACACCCGGTCGGCATCGTCGCGAATAACGGCATTCTGTTTTCGGAGTCGGCGCTAAAGGGCACGCACTTTATCGAACTGTGCTGCCAGCGCAAGATACCCCTCGTGTTTCTGCAGAACATCACCGGCTTCATGGTCGGTCGCAAATACGAAAACGAAGGCATTGCACGCAACGGCGCGAAGATGGTGACGGCTGTGGCAACGGCGAAGGTGCCGAAGTTCACGGTGATCATCGGCGGCTCGTTTGGCGCGGGTAATTACGGCATGTGCGGCCGCGCGTATTCGCCGCGCTTCCTGTGGATGTGGCCAAACGCGCGCATCTCGGTGATGGGCGGCGAGCAGGCCGCGTCGGTGCTTGCCACGGTCAAGCGCGACGGCATCGAAGGCAAGGGCGGTTCGTGGAGCGCCGAAGAAGAAGAGGCGTTCAAGCAGCCGATCCGCGAGCAATACGAACACCAGGGGCACCCGTATTACGCGAGCGCGCGTCTGTGGGACGACGGCGTGATCGACCCCGCGCAAACCCGCGACGTGCTCGGTTTAGGCCTTTCTGCAAGCATGAACGCACCGATCGAAGACACACGCTTCGGCGTGTTCAGAATGTGATTGCGCGCCATTCGAAGGAGCCGCAACGTATGCAATACGAGACGCTGGAATTCGGATTCGACGCACAGGTCGCCACTATCACGCTGAATCGCCCGGACGTGCGCAACGCGTTCAATGAAATGATGATCGCCGATCTGACCTCGGCGTTCACGTCGCTGAACTCGCGCGACGACGTGCGCGCGGTCGTGCTCGCGGCGAATGGCAAGGCGTTTTGTGCGGGCGCCGATCTGAACTGGATGAAGAAAATGGCTGCCTATTCGGACGATGAAAATCGCGCCGATGCGATGCGGCTGGCGACCATGTTGTCGTCGGTTTATCGCTGCAACAAGCCGGTGATCGCCCGCGTGAACGGCGACGCTTACGCGGGCGGCATGGGCCTGATCGCGGCGTGCGATATCGTGGTCGCTGTCGATAGCGCGCACTTTTGCCTGTCCGAAGCGCGGCTCGGGTTGATCCCCGCAACCATCGCGCCGTACGTGATTCGCGCGTTGGGCGAGCAGGCGTCGCGCCGCTATTTCACCACGGCGGAAGCCTTCGATTGCGCGACGGCGTTGCGTCTCGGCTTTGTCAGCGAAGCGGTATCGGTCGATCAACTGGACGCGACTGTGAAGCAGATCGCCGGGACGCTTTGCGCAAACGGACCGCAAGCAGTGCGAGCCTGCAAGCAACTCGTGCAGGATGTCGCGGGCCGCGAGTTGAACGATGCGCTGATCGAAGACACGGCCGCGCGCATCGCACGTACGCGGGCCGGCGCGGAAGGCCGCGAAGGTGTGGCCTCGTTCCTCGAAAAACGCGCACCAGGCTGGCGCAACTGACGCGAAAGCCGACGTTGAAACGCGAGTCGCCCTCACATCAGAACAACCACTCCGTACGGCCCAATTCATCGAGACACTCATGTTCAACAAGATCCTGATTGCGAACCGGGGCGAGATTGCGTGCCGCGTCGCCGCGACCTGCAAGCGGCTCGGCATTGCCAGCGTGGCCGTCTATTCCGACGCCGACGCCAAGGCGAAACACGTCGCCGCGTGCGATGAAGCGGTGCATATCGGCGGCTCGTCGGCGGCGGAAAGTTATCTGCGCATCGAACGGATCATCGAAGCCGCGCGCGCTACCGGCGCGCAGGCGGTGCATCCGGGTTACGGCTTCCTGTCCGAAAACGAAGACTTTGCGCACGCGTGCGAGGCGGCCGGTATCGTCTTCATCGGACCGCCGGTGGCGGCTATCGCTGCGATGGGTTCGAAGGCTGCGGCCAAGGCGCTGATGCATGCAGCCGCAGTGCCGCTCGTGCCCGGCTATCACGGCGACGATCAGGATCCGCAACTGCTGCATCGCGAGGCCGACGCAATCGGCTATCCGGTGCTGCTCAAAGCGAGTGCCGGCGGCGGCGGCAAGGGTATGCGCGTGGTCGAACGCAGCGAGGACTTCGCCGCCGCGCTGATGTCCTGCAAGCGTGAGGCTGCGAGCAGCTTTGGCAACGATCGCGTGCTGATCGAAAAGTATCTGACACGGCCGCGTCACGTGGAAGTGCAGGTTTTCGCGGATCGTCACGGCGGCGCGGTGTATCTGTTCGATCGCGATTGCTCGGTGCAGCGGCGTCATCAGAAGGTGCTGGAAGAAGCGCCTGCGCCGGGACTTTCTGCTGAAATCAAACGTGAAATGGGCGAGGCGGCGGTCGCTGCCGCGCGCGCGGTGGATTACGTCGGCGCGGGCACGGTCGAGTTCATCATGACCGGCAGCGGCGATTTCTATTTCATGGAAATGAACACGCGCCTACAGGTCGAGCATCCGGTGACGGAGATGGTGACCGGCCAGGATCTCGTCGAATGGCAATTGCGGGTTGCCGCGGACGAACCGTTGCCGCTCACGCAGCAGCAGTTGAAACTCGACGGACACGCGATCGAAGCCCGCATTTACGCCGAACATCCGGCGCGCGGTTTTCTGCCGTCGACGGGCACACTCAAGCATTTGCGCATGCCTGAAGGCGTGGAATTTTCAATCGATGCCGCCGGTCTGGGCGAATCGGGCCGCAAGGCGCCCGTGCGGATCGACAGCGGTGTGCGCGAAGGCGACGCGATCACGCCGTTCTACGATCCGATGATCGCCAAGCTGATCGTTCACGGCGCGACGCGCGAAGAGGCGCTGGCGCGCATGAGTCGCGCGCTGCACGCGTGCGAGGTGGTCGGACTGCATACCAACGTCGAATTCCTGCAGCGTATCGTGACGAGCGAGCCGTTCGCGAGCGGCGATCTCGACACGGGCTTGATCGAACGTCATCACGACGCGCTGTTCGCGCCGGCAAAAAAGCCCTTCAGGGAGGCGCTCGCGCTGGCCTGCGCCGCGTTGCTCACGCGCGAGGGCGGCAGCACACACGGTGCTTCGCCTTGGGATGCGCTATCGCACTGGCGTCTGAATGGCGGCTACACGCAGACACTGGGCTGGCGCAACCTCGACGATGACAACGTGTTTACCGTCACATTCGCGCGCAACGGCGGCTCGCAGACACTTGAACACGACGGCCTGAGCGAAGGCTTCACCTGGTCGAACGGCACGGGCAAACACGAGTTCTGCGCGACGATAGGCGACGCGCGGGCAACCGGCCGCGTGTTCGTCGATGGCGATACGTTCCACGTGTTCTGTCTCGGGCAGGCGCTCGCGTTCGAGTGGCAGAACCTGCTCGCTCATGCGGCCGACGTGGAAGGCGGTGAGGGCCGTTTAACCGCGCCGATGCCAGGTAAGGTGATCGCAGTGCTGGTCGAACCGGGCGCCGTCGTGGAGAAAGGCACGCCGCTGATCGTGATGGAAGCGATGAAAATGGAGCACACGATCGGCGCGCCGACGGCGGGTACGGTGTCGGAGGTGCTGTACGCCGTTGGCGATCAGGTCAGCGACGGTGCGCAGCTTCTGGTGCTCGACGTGCAGCACTGAAGCGCCGGTCAGGCGAGGCGCGGATAACCGGCTGAGCGCGCTTCGCTTTCGAGTTGCCGGATCCGCTCGTAGTCGGCGAGTGAGAGAACGGAAAAGCCCTGCAAACGCAGGCGTTTTGCACGCTCGGGACGAATTTCGAGCGTCTCGTTCAGCGCGTCGTGCAACGCTTCGATCGTGGCTTGCGGCACCGTGCCCGACGCGATCAGAGGCAATCCAGGCGACGTCGCCGTCATGCCGATAGGCCGAACCTGGCGGGCCAGTTCCGGCAATTCATCGCAGACGAAGGCGAACGTCACGCAGTCGATCGCGGCCACGTCCGCACGATTACCGGCAACGGCCTGTAGCGAACCGAGATGCGAACCGGTGCGCAGCACAGCGCTGAAAAACATCCCCGCCCGCGAGTGCGGCGCGACCGCGTGACGAAACACGTTCATACCGCTATTCGAATCGTCCTGATTGTAGGCGGCGCGCGCGCCACGGCACGAAGCCAGCGAATCGAACGGCGCGTTCGCGCGCGTCACCAGCACGCTCGAATAGTGCGCGCCTTCGCAGCCAGGCGCGTCGAAACGCGGTGTCGCGATCAGTTGAACCTGCTCGTGCAAGCCGTGCATCAACGGGAAGCCGCAGGTTTGCGAAATCAGAAGATTGGGCCGCCGCCAGAAGCCGTGCAGTTCTTCATCCGGCTCGACGATGCGGCACGTTGGCTTGACCGCGTGCAGCACGTCGCTGAGCCACCCGCGCCACTCGAGCGCGAGGGCGGGCGTCACGTTGTACATCGGCAGCGCGGCGATCCAGGTCATGGACGCAATTCTTGCATACCTAATGTCTGACCATTCGGAATTCATCCAGATCGAGCCGCACCGGCTCGGTCGGTCTGAAGGTCCACTTTCGGGCGGCCACGGTGAGAATTTCCTGCTGCGCGTCTTCGAACGCGACCAGCAGGTCCTGCTTGCGCTGGCTCGCGGCGCCGCAGAAGGTCATCAGCGCCTCGGCGCTGACCTCGAAAATCTGTGCACGATCGTCGCAGCACACGCGGAACGCAACCGTCCTGCACTCGGTAACACAGGGCCGGAACCCTTCATCGACATAAACCGACATGGCGATCTCCCCTCGCACGTCTAAGTCCACAGGATGACGAGTTGTAAGCATCAGGTATGTGGGAGAACCGGCATTGGCGATAAAAAGCCGCGCGCGGCGTGCAGAGCCGCCTTTCTGGCAAATGAATACAAGGGGGAACCTTTGGTAAGTGGATTCGCTTTTCGCCCCGGTATTCGTCCGTTTTGAGCGTGAGGGTGCTGGCTACACTCGCTCCAGCAATTTTACCTGGCTCAGAACAAACGATAGACCCACGATGGACGGCGAAAAAATGATCCTTGACAGTAGACCCCGAACGGCGATGCGCAACCGTGGCCGGCACTTCTTACTGGCTATTACCCTGGTATGTGTCGGCAGTCTGCAGGGCTGCGCGACGTCGCTCGAAACGCTCGGCCTTGGAGCGGGGATCGGCGTTGCCGGTGCGGTCGGGCTGCTGACCTGCGCGATCAGTTGCCGGTGAGCGAAGCGGGAGAGCAATAGATGGAGCAGGCCGTTCTGGCTGTGCTTGACGCGTATCACGGGCCCATCGACAGCGCGAATGCGGACGGAAAGACATCGCGGCCCCAGCGCAAGGCGCAGTTGCAGTCTTCGCAGTTGCAACAGCAGCCGCGGGTGGAATCGAATCGCCGCCGGTATTCAACCGAGCAGGAAACAGGGCGCCTGATCAACATCCTGGCCAGAAGCCAGCGTGCGCCGAAAATCCTCGAACTCGGCACGTCGTTCGGCTATTCGACGATCTGGCTCGCGGATGCCGCAAGAGCGGCCGGTGGGCGGCTCACGACGATCGAGCTACACGACTACAAGTCGGCATACGCACGCGACATGTCCACCCAGGCAGGTCTCGCCGCGTATGTCGATTTCCAGATCGGCAACGCGGTCGTTCTGATCGAGGATCTACGATTCCAGCCTGATTTCGTGCTGATCGATGTCTGGAAGAATCTGTATGAGCCGTGCCTGGAGGCGGTTTATCCGAAGCTCAATTCAGGCGCGATTATCGTGGCGGCCAAAATGAACTGGCCACACGATGACGACGCGAAGCGCTATCTCACGACCGTGCGCGCGAAACCGGGACTGAAGAGTTTATCGCTGGCGGTTGGCGCGGGTCTGGAGATCAGCCGGTATCGCTGAAAGTTCGTGCCCCCTGTGTTACCGCTAGTTCAGCGACCACGCAGCTTTCCAGTCTCCTTCGTCGCAATATCGGCCCCGGTCCCACTGGTTTTTCAGCATCGCCAGCGGTTGAGCGCTCTTGAGGCTTGCCTGATCCCCGGCGGCCAGATCCTTGACGCTATAGCCCCGCTGAAGCATCGCCGCGACGAGTGCCGGACTGCGCGCCTGCACCGCTGCCGTCAGTTCATCCGAAGGGCTGAGCTTCGCGCCCGGCGCGTACGGAATGCGGCTGCTTTCGGCGAGCCACTCGTCGATACCTTTTGCTCCGAGTTCGGGCGGCGCGCGAGTTGCCCAGTCGGCGAAACTAGTCCACATATTTTGGGCCGACGCGGCTGTCTGCACCTTGACGCCCGCTGACTCGAGCCAATGGATCGATTTGAATGCACCGCCGGCAGCCGCGCTCGCATAGGGATCGTCAGATGGCGTTTTCGCCTGCATTGCGCGCGGGTCGACGCCCTGAGTGACGAGCGTGTCCATCAGATCGGTCGATCCACTCGTGACGGCGCCCAGAAACGCCTTGTCGCGATCCGCCGGTCCCCACAGCGACGCGAAGAGTGCGGTAATCGCAGGGCTGTTCCTGAACCCCACCAGGTACGCCAATGAATCCTGCCCGTTGTAAAGCACGCCTGACCGGCAAATCTTCGGAATGTTGTGATTGTCGAATTGGGAGTAGGTGGCGGGCGTGACGCCTTGCAGGGTCACTGCGGCGATGCGCGGCGTGTTCAGAAGTATCGCCTGAGTCACCCACGAGTCGCCGCAGATGCTAGAGTCGTCACACTCGGCATAGGCGGGCGCGAAGGCCATTACATCGTCTTTCGCAATGGCCCGGTTCATGGTGTCGGTGTCGGCGGCGAGCCTGATCTGGTGCGCGGCTTCCCGCTCGGTTTGCGCTGCACTTCGATGCGCATCGAGTTCGAAAAGACCCACGATCAGCAACACGAATAGCGCAAACGGAACCTGCAGCGCAAACGCGAGAGATCCGCGACCCGCCCGCCACGGTTGCTGGATCAACGTGTAGAGCACGAGGAGAACGACGCCTCCTGCCGCAGCCGGTGCTGCCACCGTGAACAGATCGGTCAGCTGGTTGATCGCACCGAAGCCAGTGCCTCCAAAAAGCAGTGCACCTGCCCCAAGCGCCGCCGAACCCCACAGGCCAACCCCGGACAAAAACAGCAGTGTCGACGCGAATGGATTGCGATATCGCGGAGCCGGTGGCCCGATGAATTCTGGTTGCTCGAACTTGAATGGAAACAGCACTGACCCATCCGCACCTTTTCCGTCGGCTTGCACTTTGCTATCTCCTAAATGTTTTGTTCTATTCAGACAGGCTGTGATTTTACGCGTGCTGTTCAATTCGTGAGAATAAGACTGCAATAAAGTTTGGAATTGTTGAAATTAATGCGGGATGAATAAATATCGCGTTTTGTTAATCACAACGCCACCCGTGGTGAAGTGCTGAAAACTCTTTCATTTCAACAGCGTTTGTCAGCAGGGAGCCCTTGTTCTGTCAGTAATCGCGAAGAGTGCGGTAATACCAGGTTCTACGCCTTATGCGATTTCAATCGTTAATTTGAGATTTGAACATTCATTCTTCGATCGACAGGTGGAGTTAATCGTGCTCGGCAACCGTTTGAAAAAATTTGTAATGAATAAAGTTGTTTGAAGTTCTGATCTTCCTTCGCGCCGGACTACTTCGCCTTAAATCTGATGGACGAACTCGTGACTCGCAGTGCGAAACCGGTGTTATCGGAGCAGGGGGATGTTGTCGACCGTCTCAAGATATGAGTACGCGTGACAGTTGCGCAAGCAGGCCCATAGCGGCGATTCAAAAATAGAAATTCATCCTTGCGAATAAGGCGCTTAATTATCAGCGACCACTTTTCTAAACTTGCCGAGTGGAGATCACTGCATTGCTGCACGTGCGCCACCGCGAAGGGGCGAGCGAGTCTGATCGTCACGAATGACGCGCAAAACGACCGCCATGCGGAAGCATCAATGGACCGTTTTGCGTTGAAATTTCAGTCCAATCAAGGAGGAGCGAGTCATGATCAAGGCAACCAGCACATTAATCGCGGCAGTTGCCGCACTCACGCTGTCGGCCGGTGCTTATGCACAAAACAACACGTTGGCGACTCCGTCCACTGTGTCGCCGGCCGCTGCAACGAGCGGCTACGGAACACCTGGCGCCAACAACTCGGAGAGCGGCACGAGCGCCGGGGCGTCGAATACGAATCCGCAGAATAGCTCCAACAGTGCGACTTCCCTTACCAACCTTCCCGGAAGTCATAACACCCTGGCTACACCGTCCACAATGTCGCCTGCGGGGCAGTAACAGCCTTTAAGTCGGGTAGCGACGTCGTGACAGGTCGACCGGCATCACACGGCCTGTTTAGTGCGACGTCGTTACCATTTGCGCGAATTAACAGCACTCAAACAGCACTCAAACAGCACTCAAACAGCACTCAAACAGCACTCAAACAGCACTCAAACAGCACTCGTCGCCCAATGCGTTCGGGTCGGGTCAGTCTTTCAATTTTCCAACATCGTTAGTTAGAACTCTGGCGATTGGTTGGCGCAACGTAAGGGCACGCTGCTAATCTTCTCTGTCGTCCATGAAAGCTGCACGACGGGGAATAAGCGATGACCTCCAGAAGCATCCGCCGCGCTACGGCAGATGATGTACCGACGCTGACACAGATTCGCAACGACGCGCATGCGAAGAAGGTCGCGCACCGCGATTACGCTTGGGGCAAGCAAGGGGACGGCTTTTCCGAGCAGTGGGTGCGAAACCATGTCTGTCAAAAAGATGTGTATGTCCTCGACCTGGATGACACTCCGGTCGGCACCTTTTCGCTCGATCTCGACGATGAAAAACACTGGGGACCACAAGAACCCATCGCCGTTTATGTGCATGGAATTTCTGTGCGGAAAGGCTTCAACGGACGTGCACTCGGCAGCTTCATGCTTGATTGGTGCGCTGAAATGGCGGGTAGTCTGAACCGGGCTCTGGTTCGACTCGACTGTGCTGTCCACAACGCGAAGCTATGTGGCTACTATGAGTCGCTCGGCTTTATCCGCGTGGGACTGTATCCGGAGCCAGAGCCCGGCGGCTATGTCTGGTCGCTGTACGAAAAATTGGCGTACGGTCTTCGATCGGACAATCATGAAAATTGAAGTCACCGACACGCGCAATGAGCACGATGATGCTTTCATAGCATCGCAACTCGGTGCTTATAACGCCGCGTTTGCGGTAAGGGACTTTAAACCGTTGCGGGTGTATGCACGCAACGCGGACGGCAGCATCATCGGTGGCTTGTTGGCCGATACGTACTGGCAATATCTCGAAGTCCACAAACTCTGGGTCAGCGAGGCGTATCGCAACGCGGGACACGCCTCTCGACTGCTGAAGGCGGCAGAGAACGAAGCCCGTCTGCGGGGATGCAAGCACGTACTTGTCGATACGTTCAGTTTTCAGGCGCTGGGTTTTTATCAGAAGCTGGGATATAGCGAGTTTGGCCAGCTCGATGAATTCAGCGGAAAACATCAGCGTCACTACCTGCATAAAAGGCTTGATGGCGGGGCCAGATAGCGCGAGTTCCGGCGCAGGGTCGAGCTATATTCGAGGCATGCGAAAAATCTACGCGTTGTGGTTTGCGCTCGTTGCGCAATTGGATGATTGCGGTGGAGAACGCAAGCAATGAAGCAAAAGATGCTTCGTCACATCATTCGAAATCTGTCTGCGGTTATGACGGCTCCCCTGGTCGCGGCGTGTACCTCGACGATCCCGGTCAGTTCATCGGTCACGACCTCGCTGGCGGACGGTCGCAGCGGTGTCCTCGCTTTCGAATCGGTGACGCCCGTCAATACTTCAGATTTTCTGTCGCACTACGCCACCGGCCACAAGGTAATCATTAAAGGCGACCTCACCCTTCCCGATAACCATCCACACGCCGTACCTGCTGTAATCATCCTGCACGGAAGCAGCGGCGTGAATCGGGGAGAGCGGGTGTGGGCCCGACGCATGAATGCGCAGGGTTACGCCAGCTTTGTCGTCGACAGTTTTACGGGGCGTGGCATCAGAAATACTGAAAACGACCAGGCACAGCTTTCGATGACAGCAGATATCGCCGATGCTTATGCCGCGCTGCGCTTGTTGGCGACGGATCCTCGCATCGATAAACAGAGGATTGCCGTCATGGGATTTTCGCGAGGCGGTGTCGCCGCCCTTTATTCATCGCTGGAGCCTTTTCACATTGCCGCAACGGACGGCAATCTGCGTTTCGCCGCGCATGTCGCGTTCTATCCGTCTTGCGGTATCTCTTATGATTCGGCGCATGTGGATGGCGGACCCGTGTTGATGTTAGTCGGCGGTAAGGACAATTACACGCCAGCGCCGCCGTGCATTGCCTATGCCGACAAGTTAAGTTCAAAAGGCGCCCAGGTCACGCTGAAAGAGTACCCGGATGCATACCACGGTTTCGACAGACCCACACCTCTACGCACGATGCCACTCGCGACCAGCGCACGCGAATGCCATGGATCGTACGATCTCGATACCAGAAAGTTCACGATGATGCGGAATGGTCAGGCGCTGACTGGTTCGTCTGCTGTCGCTGAATCGAAACGTTGCCTGACGAGGGGCGTCACCCTGGGAGGTGATGCTCAGGCGCAAGCGCAGTCGCCTGACGAAGTTGCCTCTTTTCTCAAGGCCGCCTTCGAGCAGGTTGAGTGACTGCTTCGCGCTTATCGCGTGCTTTGATGTCGCCGCGCTGCCGAAGGAAATCTGTCCCATCACAGTGCAGCGCGCCCCAGCTCCAACCTCGTTCATTCATGCTACGATGCGCAGCGCCTGAAGAGAGACACGACAAGCGCAAGCTTCATCCCGTAGTCAAGACAAAAGATTCCACCCAAACCATGTACGCAGCTGCCTGGCCTCCCTCGAAAACGCACTGAAAGCCTGTGTCGATGCAGCCACTGCATCCACGCTCGCATTCCTCCCGGGCCTGTTCTCACAACAGTCCGGCGATGTCGCACGAATCTTCATCTCGCATTCCGATTCGCGCGACTGCATTTTCACGAGACCACAACATGCGTATTCTCAATACGATGGCGGTTCACGCCATCCCGCTCGTTCCCCGTTCGCTGATTCGTAAGATCTCCCGCCGCTATATCGCTGGCGAAACGCTTTGCGATGTCCGCGAGCGCATGCACGTGCTCCATGCAGCAGGCTTGCGAACCACTATCGATGTATTGGGCGAGACGGCTTCGTCGACGGCTCAGGCCGAGTCGATGACTCGCAGTTATCTCGATCTCGTCGAGACACTCGGCTCACACAATGAGCGTACCGAACTGTCGATAAAACTCACCGCGCTAGGCTTGCATCTCGACGAGAAGGCCTGCATGGCGCGAGTCTCGGCGATCCTGCGAGCAGCGACATCACATGGGATCACCGCGTGCATCGATATGGAAGACCTTGGTTGCACACAGAAAACGCTCGATGCGTTCTCGATGCTCGAAGCCGATGCATACCCAGTCGGAATCGCGCTGCAAGCGTATTTGACGCGTACCTACGATGACATCGTTTCGTTGCAGACTCGCAAGAGCCGCATGCGTATTTGCAAAGGCATTTATGCCGAGGCAAAAGAGCATCTGGTCGACGGCGCGTCGGCAGACCGGAGCGCGATCAACGCGCATTTCGTTCGACACGTTTCGACCGCGATACAGGCAGGATCGTTTGTAGGTATCGCAACGCACGATGCACAACTGATCGATACATTGATCGGCTGGCTGCAACACGAGCGCATCGACAGATCGCGATTCGAGTTCCAGATGTTGCTGGGAGTCTGCGAGCCGCTGCGCGACGAACTGCTGGCGCAGGGATTCAATGTGCGCGTCTACGTCCCATACGGACATGACTGGTATGGCTACAGTACCCGTCGAATCAAGGAGAATCCGCGAATCGCCGGATATATTCTGGCGGCGATGATGCGTAGCGACCGGCCGCGCTAACCGTTATAGACGAGGCGTTAAACGGGACCGGCAAGTTCGCTGGTCCCGCTCCGAACGTCTGTGTTAGAGAAATAAATCCGGTGTCTAGCGTTCGGTAATAGTCGGTACGTGAGTTTTAGTCACGTCGCCAAACCATCCGGCCGCTCTGAGTTTCCCTCGCGATTGACCCGCAAAATCGTCGCCAGTCGCCGGAAGAAAATCCACGCCGGCAGCAGTGCCGCTATGTGCCGGATGAGCTACAACGGCAAACATATACTGTCTGATCCATTCGCTGTAACCCTCCACCAGAAAATCGCCCGAGCGTTCAATGTACTGCTGGCGAGATGTCTGATAGACACCCTTCAGCGCGAACCACGGCACATGCGGCAAATCATGATGAACCAGGTGGTAGTTGTTGTTCAGAAACAGCATCCGCCAGCCCCACGCCGCTTCGTTGATCACCGTCCTGTGCGCATGCTCGCTTGCGGCGCGATGTTCGTGAAACGAGCGGATCGAACCCAGCGACAGTGCTCCATACCCGACGCCGATAATAAAGACCCACACCGGTATCGCACAGACTTGCTGCAGCCATGCCGCGAGCATCCCCAGTGCGACGAAATGCGCGAACCACGCGGGCACGTCGCGCAAATCGCCTTGTCTGATCTTGTTGAGCGCGTCGGCGGCGGTCGCTGCAATCGAGAACGCAGGCCCGACCAGCAGTCGACCGATAAACGTATTTCGGAAAGCGAGCAACGCACGAATCGACGAACCGGCCCGTTGCCATTCGCGCTCGCTGACGAAATAACTTTCGGGGTCCTGCTCAGGGTGCGTGAGATGCGGATCGTCGTGATGGCGGAGATGTGAATCGCGATAGATACGATAGGGGAACCACACGGCCAGTGGCGCAAAACCGAGCAGCGCGTTGATGAATGGCGAACGGGTAGGGTGCCCATGCAGCAGTTCGTGCTGCAACGACATGTACCACGTGCTGAGTATCGCGAGCAGAAACGCAGTGAGCGGCAACCCCAACATGCGGACGTGCAACGCCACACCAAACCACCCGCCGTATATGACGACGATCAGCAACCACGTCGGCCATTGCGTGCGCCATGCCCAGCTAGTCGCAAGTCTGGCTAGAGTCTTGCGCTGCGTGTCGTCGAGATAAATAGCCATAGAATCGGTCGGAAAAATGCAAGTTCAGGACCGATCCTAAGGATCATTGCGTCATGCCAGAACCATTTTGTTGAGCAATGCTTCTGCGCAATCGTGCATAGGCCGCCTCAAATACGCGGACGCCGCTTTTTTTCAGGTGCTCATTGAGCGTCCGCCACGCGGCAAGCGTGATCGAGCAGGCCTTCGGCCGTGCCGCTGCCATTCTTCAGATCGATGTCGCTATTCACGATCAGCCAGCCGTCTTCAGAGGCGGAAGGTCCTGCACCTGTGACCAGAATGGTTTGCCGCGACATCGCGACCGTATCCGGGTTATCCCGTGCGACGATGCGGAAAGGATTGCTTGCGTCAGCGAGGGACGTCACGCGCATGACCCGGTAACGATTGCCGTCGAGCGTGTCCCAGCGCCATTTGTCAGGCGTATCTTTCGCGTGGCGCGCGAGCGCTTCGCTGATATCGGCGCGCATGCAGTCGATATGAATATGCAGCTGATTCTGCGAGCGCCGATACGGCGAGTTGATTTCGAGGCCGAGCTGATTGTCCGGCAACGTACGTTTGACTGCGTTCTCGACGTAATGCCGCGAATCCCACGCATCGACCCAGTAGTCCTGCGCGCGAGGCGCCAACACCAACGGACTTTCTATTCCGGTGATACGGTCGGTCGGAATCAGCAGATGTTGCGAGCGCCCGACGATATCCTTCAGGATCACATAGCGTTTATCGAGATCCACGACCGTGCATTGGCCGGGCGTCCCAGTGCTCTGCTGCGACGGCACACAGCGTATGTCGACGATCTTCCATAGCGCGTTGGAATCGACGGTAGCAAGGCGCGCACAGGCCGTGGCCGTGAACACGACCGTGACTGCGGCGGCAAAACGGGCAATCGAATGAAAAGATTTTCTGCGGGATTGGGCGGGGCGGGCGGGTGTCGGTGTGGTCATCGGCACGTTGGCGTGGGGTTTCGAAAGAGGGGGATAAACGTCAAAGCACGGGCGCGGGCAATAGGCCGAGCAACTGTTCGAACGCGACGCCAATAGCCAGCAGCCGCCGGTCTTCACCGAGCGGACCGTCCAGTTCGAGACCGACCGGCAAGCCGCTCGCCGTCATGCCCGCCGCCAGCGACAGGCCCGGAATGCCGGACGTGCTGGCCGGATCGGTGTTGCGCAGGTAAGCGTTCATCGTGGGGATCGGCGCAGAGCCGTCGATCGAAACCGTCGACGAGCCGTGGATGTCGTCGATCGGTGTCGCGGCGAGGCGCGTGGTCGGAAACAGCAGTGCGTCGAGACGCTGATCGGTGAACGTCGCGGCAATGTATTGCTGCAAGCGCGGCCGCCAGTGGTTCAGCGCGGCTTGATACTCGCCGCTGAGCACTCCTGCGAGGACGTCGTCGTAAATCTCGCGCACATCCGGGCTCGCAATGCGCGCGGCCAGTTCCGCCACCGTCGTGACCGGTGCGTGATTGGCGACGAGCCAGGCACCCACGTCGCCGAGCGCTTCATGGACCGCAATCGGACTGCCGACCATCGCGTTCAGATAATCCAGATCGCTCATTGCTACCGGTACGAACACGACGCCCGCTGCTTCAAGCTGATTCAACGCGGCACGCGCGACATCTTCCACCTGTCGTTCGAGCCCTTCCCAAAGCGGCTCGGGCAGGCCGATACGTAGGCCGCTCAATGCGATTGCGGGCAATCCGCCGGCACCTGTTATCACACCGTCGAGCAGCGCAATATCGGCGACGGTGCGTGCCATCGGGCCCACAGTGTCGCGCGTGTGGCTGATCGGCACGACCGCGTCAGGATCGTGATAGCGCCGTTCCTTGCCGCCATTGCCGACCGAGGGACGAAACCCCGCGATGCCCGTCAGCGCGGCCGGAATGCGGGTCGAGCCGCCCGTGTCCGTGCCGAGACCGGCGGGTACGATGCGCGCGGCGATCGCCACGGCCGTGCCGCCCGACGAGCCGCCGGGAATCAGCGACGGGTCGTACGGATTGCGCACCGGGCCTGCATGCGCGGCGAGATTCGTGCTGGTAATGCCAAACGCGAGTTCGTGCATGTTGGCTTTGCCGAGCACGATCGCCCCGGCGTCGATCAAACGCTGCACGGAGGGTGCGTTCGTCGCCGGCACGAAGCCTTCGAGTGCGGGTGTACCTGCTGACGTCTGCAAGCCTGCCGTGTTGATGTTGTCCTTGATGACGACCGGCAATCCGGCCAGCGGCAATTGCGCTTTCTGCGCGGGCGACAACGCGTCGATGCGCTTCGCGGCCGCGAGCGCACCGTCGAGATCGATTGTGGTGAGCGAGTTCAGATTGGCGAGCGATGCGGCTCGCGCGAGCAATGTGGCGACGTAGTCGGTTGCGCTGAGACGTCCTGACTGGATCGCATCGACCGCTTGCGTGGCGGTCAGCGCGAGTTGTTCATCGACGGTCCATGTCATGACTGGGCGCCTCCCTGTCGTTGCGTATTCGCGCAATGTGCGCTTGCAGGGAGGGCGTAACGGAGATCGGTGTCGGGCATGGTGGCGTCGGGGGAGCGGACTCGATGTGCCGACTATTCTGGCACATCCGCTTCAGACGCATGGTTGGGCCGCGCAGACCTGCACCGGCAGTCGGGCGAACGCGACACGCAGGGTGTCAAACCCCTCTCGCCGCGCTCGACGCAACCGCATTCTCAACGACCGCAGGTTATTGAAAGGCCACCAGAGGCCCATCAAAAACTCACTGATGATTATCGATCCACATACGTCCCCATCGGAATGCGTAGGCGAGTGCATGTTCTTCGTCGAAGAAGTAATCGAGCGCGTCGAACGAGTACGCCTTACCGTGGTCCGCGCTGGTTTTTTCGATCGTGAGGTTGGCGGCAAACAGCCCGTTGGGCAACAGTTGCGCAACCGGCGCGACTTCGTAGCCCTTGTAGCGAATATGTGAATTCATGGTCTCGACAGAGGTGCCCGTGTGCGTTGCAGAAAATCCAGTGCGTGCGACTAACCCTGTAGCGCCGTGCGTCTGGAAAGCGGCGAATCGGTGGACAGGGTCAAGCGTAGGGCGCGCTGCGCAGCGGGTGAACCAATCTTTCGTCGTAAGCAAATCAGCGGGTTTCGGGAGTGATATTCAGATGCCCGGATCGGATCATATGCGCTGTGTTCGATCACACTATCCAGCCTCGCGCGGCGAGTCTGTTATGTGCCGCACGGTTCGTGCAAACGCCACTCGCGTGGGCCGCCGAAGCGGCGCCACGCGAGTGTGTCAGGAGCGGGGGAAAACGCTGAAAAAGAAGCGCGTGATACGCGGATTACACCGCGTGCAGCAGACGGGCAGGCTGTGTGGAAGCGAGCGTCGACGCGTTCAGCGAGTCGCTTTCTGCGGCGCGATGTGCGTTGAACGCCAGCGCGAATTGCGCAGCCTGCTGACCGACGGTCGCGAGCTGGTCGACGACCTTCGCGTCGGAGCAGGTATCGATGGAATCGAAACGCGTTTCCAGCGTGTTGATGCCCGCGCCGAACGGCGTGGGCCAGCCGCGCAACGCGTGGACGATCGAGCGCAGCGACGTCAGCACCGACCCGGCGGCTTGCCAGCCATAGGCGGTGACGATGCAGCCGACCGCGCGGCCGTCGAGATACGGACGTTCGTCGGCGCGTAGTTCTTCCAGCGTGTCGAGTGCGTTCTTGACGAGGCCCGACACGCCGCCGTGATAGCCGGGCGTGGCGATGATCAGCGCGTCTGCATGGCGCACGGCTTCGATCAGTTCGAGCTGCTCGTCGGTACGGTTGGGCTGTTCGGGCGCGTAGTGCGGCAGGCTATGCAAAAACGTGCCGCCGAACAGGCGGGTGTTCGCGCCGGCGGCTTCCGCGCCGCGCAATGCGAAGCCGAGCGCGCGCTCGGTCGACGAAGCGGCGCGTGTCGTGCCGCCAATGCCGATGACGAGAGGCCGGCGGTGATGATCGAATCGGGTCAACGAAATGCTCCTTCGGTAGCGGCTCACGGCCTGCTGATGCGGGTAGGTGAGCGACGGGCCGGGGCGAACCGGACTTTGAAGTGTCATCTTAATGACCCGTGCGCACGAACCTAAGCGACTTTTTGTTCTAACGATATAACCAGGCGCTGTTCGACGCGCAGCATGCGATGTACCTGACCCCGTGTCAGATAAGCATATGGCGAACCATTGGTTGGACTCGCGATGACAGGTGGCTATCATCGAATCGTCTCCTCCATGACATCTCCTTGACATGGGTTAAGCCTCGCCGCGCAAGCGGTGGGGCTTTTTTTTGCGCCCGACGCGCGTGATCGGGCGACACTCGAGCCGACCCGCCGGCCGACACGCTAAAGCCGTTTTGTGCATGCTACGATGGTCCGCGACGATTCCCGGCGAGGTCAGCAAGTAAATGGCAACCCTATATGACACGCTCGGCGTGCAAACGCACGCCACCGAAGAAGAAATCAAGCGCGCGTACCGCAAGGCCGCGATGAAGTGGCATCCCGACCGCAATCACGGTGCGCACGAGGAAGTGGCGCGCGCCACTTTCCAGGAGATCAAGGACGCGTACGCGATCCTGTCCGATCCCGAGCAGCGCAAGGTGTACGACGCGGTCTACGCCGAGCAGATGCGCGGCTGGGAGGCGCAACGCACGCGCGCGCAGCAGGCGCGGGCGAAACGCGAGGCGGCGGCGCGCGCAGCCGACGAGGCGGCGTATGCGGAGATGGTCTCGGTCGCAATCCGTTTCGCCGACGAAGGCCACAATCGCGACGTGCTGTTCGGCGTGTTGCTGGGGCGGCAATGCGAGGCGAAGCGAGCCGCGCAGATCGCGGACAGCGTGGCGGCATTGCAGGCGTCGCGCCGCGAAGCGGCAAAAACGACGAATACGCCTGACGTACCCGACACGCCTGATCTTTCGGCTCAAGCCGACGTGTCGGCGAAGAAAGAAGACGCTGCAGAGCACCGCGCGAGAGGCAAGCGCGACGAACCCGCCGCCGACGCCCAACCTGCGGGCGCACTCGGCGGCCTGTGGTTCCAGTTTCTGAACGGCTTGCGGTTTTAACGCGTCACGCGGGGTGGCTGCCGATCCGCGTCAGTTCGGACGCGATCTCGTCGATGTAGGGATCGCTCAGGCCACACTCCGCCAGCGCGTTTTGCAGCTTGAAAACATAGTCGGCGTTGGTGCCGAACAGGCCGGTGGCGACGGCCATCGACGGAGCAATCGACGAGGCCCGTGAATCGCCTTCGTATTGCGAATCCTCGGGTTCGGCAACGAAGGCGATTGCGGACACTTGCGTGCCGTCGTCGAGCGTGACCGGCGCCCAGGTCGGACGATAAGCGCCCGTCACCATCTCGCGAATCCAGAGAATCCGTAGCTCTTCCTCGACCGTGGCGCCGCCCAGGCGCAATGCGACGCCTTCCGTGCTGCCTCCCGATTCAAGCGCGAGCATGCGGCCCGGCTGCTCCGGCGTACCGCGCCCGGCGATCAGCCGGATACAGAAGCTGCGATGCCAGCCATGCAGCGTCGCAATGCGGCGGCTGTCGAACTCCGAGACCGGATTCCACAGCAACGAGCCGTAAGCGAAGACCCAGATGTCGCCGTCGCACGGACGCTGCCGCAACGTCTGCGCGAGCGATGCGTCGATCCGCGCCTGGGTCCACAGCATCTCGCCCGGCAGCGAATCAAAACTTTCGAGGTATGCGCCAGAGCAAATGGCGTTTCTGTTCAGCATCCGGTAAGCCCCGTCATGGTGCGCGGCGCGCGTCGTCCGTCGTTGAACGGCTTCGCGCGGGCCAAAAATCAGCTTGCAGTATGAGCGAGTGCATCGCGGGAATAAATCCGCCGGACAGAAACGGTGTGTCGCCCGAGTGGCGACAATCGGCGCCTGGCGCGCCGTCATGACGTGATTGCCGCGTTTCAGGCCGTTCAGTCGCGACATGCGCGCTCTTTATCCACGAGGAATCCATCAACAGAATAGCGGCCTGAGTGTGTCGCGACGCGCGGCTGGCGTGATGCCTGTCCACTGCGCGTCGAACGCTGGAACTCCACCTGAGGGCTCGAAAAATGAAAACCACCACGCCGCACGACGCGCAGCACGACAAGCCGCTTATCCTCGCCGCCGTGTGCCTGTCGGCGCTCGTCTTGCCACTGGCATTTTCCGGCGGCGCAGTCGCTACGCCTGCAATCGGCCGTGACCTTGGCGGCAGTGCGGCGGCGCTGACGTGGATCACCAATGCATTCATGCTGAGCTTCGGCAGTCTGTTGATGGCCGCAGGCGCGCTCGCCGATCAGTTCGGTCGCAAGCGGATTTTCGTGTGCGGACTGGCGGGCTTTATCGCGACGTCGCTCGCGTTGGGTTTCGCGCCGTCGGTGGCCTGGCTCGACGCGCTGCGTGCGTTGCAGGGCGTTGCGGCGGCTGCGTCGCTGGCGAGCGGCACCGCCGCGCTCGCGCAGGAATTCGACGGCCACGCGCGCACCAGGGCGTTCAGTCTGCTGGGGACTAGCTTCGGCATTGGCCTCGCGTTCGGTCCGTTGATGGCGGGCGCGTTGATCGCAAATTCGAGCTGGCGGGCGATCTTCTGGACAATCGCGGCGATCGGCGCGATCGCATTCGTCTTCGGCGTACCGCGTATGCGCGAAACCCGCGATCCGGCCGCCAGCGGGCTCGACTGGCCGGGGACGATCACCTTCACCGGCACGCTCGCGCTGTTCACGTTTGCCGTGATCCAGGCGCCGCAGGACGGCTGGTCGAGTGCAACTGTGGTCGGTCTGCTGGCTGCGTCGGCGGGATTGCTGGTGGCGTTCGTGGTGGTGGAGGCGCGCGTCGCGCGGCCGATGCTGACGCTGAGCCTGTTCCGCTATCCGCGCTTCGTCGGCGTGCAGATGCTGCCGGTCGGCACCTGCTACTGCTATATCGTGCTCATCGTGATGCTGCCGCTGCGTTTTATCGGTGCAGAAGGGTTGAGCGAAATGGACGCCGGTTTGCTGATGATCGCGCTCTCCGCGCCTATGCTCGTCGTGCCGATGCTGGCCGCGTCGCTGACCCGCTGGATATCGGCCGGCGTCCTGTCGGGCATCGGCTTTCTGGTCGCCGCAGCCGGGCTTTACTGGCTAAGCCTCGTCGACATGAGCGCATCGCGAGCGTCGGTGATTGCGCCGATGCTGGTCGTCGGCATCGGCGCGGGCGTGCCCTGGGGTCTGATGGACGGACTCTCCGTGAGCGTCGTGCCGAAGGAGCGGGCGGGCATGGCATCTGGCATCTTCAGCACGACGCGGGTGGCGGGAGAGGGCATTGCGCTAGCCATCGCGATGGCGATTCTTGCCGGCCTCGTCAACGCGAGTCTCGCGCGCATCGTGCCGCACGCCGGACCCGCGACGATCGCGCGGATTGCCGAAGCATCGCAGCGTCTGACCACCGGCGACCTCGCGCAAGCTGCCGCGAGCCTGCCGCAAATCGGGCGGCACGAACTGGTGCTGAGCTATACGCATGCGTTCACGCGCCTGCTACATGTGCTGATCGCGATCACGCTTATGTCGGCGCTCGCGTCTTTTGCGTTTCTGAGTCGTACGGGCTCGAAGGACGATCAGTCCGACCAATCGCCGCGCAAAGTCGTGCAATCCGCAGCCGTGTGACGAATAAGCGCCTGGCCGGTAGACCATAGACCTAGACCGAATTGATATAGACCGTAGTCTTTAGCGTTCGATTTTGCGCTTCTAGAATCAGTATTGCGTTCGCGATGGATGTCGGTCGAACGTGGTCAGTTGATTGCCAGATAGCTTCATTTGCCGCTGCGTTGGCAGATGCCGGGCGCTTCTGCATGAGGCCCGGATTTGCGCAACTGGCGACTCTGAATACCGGCTATCGACCGTTCTCTCCTGTTTGTTCCCCAGCTAATTTACCCGCGATTGACTGGCGATTTCCCGCGAGCTCTCTTCTCATCTTTCTCCGCGAACGCTTTGGCTCGCCTCGTCTCCACGCATCGATTCCCCGAGAGGTACAACGGCCATGTTTACCTTCATCGTTGTAGTTGCGGTTGCTGCGTTTATTCCGTACGTCGCCGCGCCGGGCATTGTGAACGGCGTCAAGGCGATCAGCTCGCCCGCGCCCGCAGCCGTATCGTCCGACCCCGCTCCGGCGACGCCAGCCTATGGCAGCGATGCCGCCAACCGGATCCTGTCGGAGCGCCACGATAGCGAAAGTGCGACCTGACTCAACCTGCCGGCGCGCGCTCGCTCACCCGCGTGCCCGCTCGTCCACGTGAAAGACAGCGAAATGTAAGGCTCAGCGTCGCGCTGGTACACTTCGGCCTCTTCGTGATCCGCCGCGTGTGGCAAGTCCTGCCTGTAAGTGGAAGCGTGAGTGCCCTGGTGGAAATTCCCGTGGCGCGAGGAATTTAGACATCGTAGTGTCACGGGGTCGCAAGACTGGGCCGGCAGAATAGCGCCCAGAAGCAAAAAAATACGGCTACGGGGTGAGCGTGACCAGAAAATATAAAGTGCTGTTTCTTTGCAGGGACAACGCAGCGCGCAGCATCATGGCGGAGGCTTTGCTGCGAGAACTGGCAGGACACCGGTTCGAAGCATTCAGCGCGGGGCCGGAGCCGGCCGCGCGAGTTCATCCGCATGCAATCGCGCAATTGCGGCCGGGTGTGTCGGATCAGGGCGTGCTCAGTCCGAAGAGCTGGCTGGAATTCACCGGCGAGTGGGCGCCGCGCATGGATCTCGTCATTTCCATGCACGAATCCGTCGACGCTAATCACGCGCCGTCATTTCCCGGGGAACCGGAGCTGTGCAACTGGACCTTTGCCGATCCGCTCGCCGGCGATCTGGACGAAGCGGAACGCGTGCGATTGTTTGCCAAGGTGTTCTGGCAGATCGTGCGGCAGGTGAGCGGCTTTATCGAATTGCCGCAATACGCGCTGCTCATGCGCGACACCGCCCGCGTGGGCGAGTATCAGGACAACGCCGGTCATGAAGCGCGACGGGTCGGCGTCACCGGTGTTTGATCGACCCGGCCGCGCCTGAACCCGATTCAAATCCGTGCGTTTAGCCCACGAAAATCGGACTATTTTTATTGTGCGGGTTTAGCGCCATTCATCGGATCGCCCGGCGACATCGACGGCATGCTGTTGTCGGGCGAATCCATTTTCTTCATTCCGCTTCCCGGCATTGCGTCCATCGGACTCGGAGCGGGGTCGCCCCAATGGGTCATTCCCGCTGTCGCTGCGCTGTGTGCGTTGCCGCCGCCGCTACCGCCCTGGCCGTTGCCGCCGCCTTGCGCGAATGCCGGACCGCTTGCGAATAACAATGCGGAAAGACCGGCCGCACAACCCGCGATGATTTTTAGCGTTGATAGACGCATCACGATTCTCCTTGCGAGCTCATCGGGCGTAATGGCTGCCGCGAGCTGGACGTAAGCCGCTCATGAAATCATGACCGGTTCTCGGGAAGCAGCGAGTCATTGCGCTGCTCTTACCGGATATACGGCGAGCAAGAAGATATGGATGCAAACTGGCGGCGCGCACGAGTCACTGTCCGGCAAGCGTGTTGACGGACACGCCAGACCAGAGGGATCGCACCGGAGAATGCAGGGATAAACCTTTTTACGCTGAGCGAATCAGTCAACTCAGTCGCAATTCATTACGGACTCCGCCATACCGCACTTTAGCGACCGGTCGGGCGCGCTAACGGACTGCCGGCAAACGGATCGTTTTTCCAGTCGACCTGTTTTTTGGACTGCGGGGCAGGGGCCGGTTTAGCAGACATTTCAAAGTGGTCAATTGATTGACCCGCACTGATTGCCTGTTTAAGCCATTGCGGCATTTCGCCCTGGCCGTCCCAACTGTCGCCGGTCGCGCTGCGGTAACGTTCCGCCTTTTGCGCAGATGGCTCGGACGCCAGCACGGCAGCAAGGTCTTCTGGTTCGATACCAAACTCTTCCATGCGATGGCGGAGATACGCAATGATGCTATCTCGCTTCCTTTCGTCCATAAGATATTCGTCCTTCTAAAGCGTCCAGCGTTCTGTCAATTACAGATTGCAAGGGAAAGTCGCGATGCATCGAGCCCATTTGACTGGGGCCGGCTCGCGGTGGTGTTATCGATTGAAGGTAATTTCATGAGCCGCGTTAGAAAACGTTGCTCCATAAATCGCAATACAGTCTGTGCCAAATGCGCCAATCGGGAACAATCAGTGAGTAATGCCACGCCCGCCACACTCTGGCAGCACTTCGCCGCGTGCCGGGTAAGGCTGGATAAGCCTCACGGCTGCAGGGGGAAATACTGTGATGACATTGCTTTGATTGCGACTGGCTGGTTTCACGTCCACCTTCCGTCTCTCGCCGGTGTCTTGCGCGCCGCTCTTTTACGTTATAGCAACATCATAACGCACTGTGCGGATAATGCACGCGCCGGATTAACGGATTTTCTTTGCAAATGAGGTTTATCGAACGATGTGGGGTTCATGCGACACGCCCCGGCACCGGAGATTGAATTCCCAGGCCGGCGAACTATAACCAAATTGCGGAACAGAAATCCGCGTTGCCAACCTGAGGGACTGATTCCGGTTACCCGCAAGGACGTATCTCCATCGGTTACAGGTTGGTCAATTACTTACTTGTTTAGTTCGATGACTCATCGCAGCAGTTGCGCATCGGCATCAACTCGTCGGGCAACCCGATTGGGCGAGCTAATTTTTTCGCGGATCAATTTTTCAGGGGGCGAGAACTGCTGCGCCGGATTCGAGGAGTCTGGCCATGAAACTACGTTTATTGATGGTAATGGCGAGCGCCGTTCTGTTTCTCGCGCCCCGGCCAGTTAGCGCGTCCGAATCTGACGGCCAGCCAGGAGCGGCTGCGTCGGGACGCGCGATGATGCAGCAGAATGCCAACGAATCGGCGCAGGCGACGACCGATATCCCGTTGGGAGACACCGGGCAGGGCCAGCAGGTCCGCAACGTGTCGTATGGAGGCGTGGCGGCGGGGCAATCGGAATCGGGAACCCGGCCTGGTCAGCCGTGCGGTTCCGCGCCTCAATGCAAGGTGTATTTCGGTCAGTAACGGAAATGACCGATGCGGGTGGGAACGCGATACCGGCAAAAAATATAATGTGCCGCGTCCCCCACACGCACTAGGCAAGTGCCATGTTCTGCATCGGTTGATTGCTGCGCTGCTCGTCGAGACGACCCGTTACTTCGCCGAATCCTTCTGCTGCATTTTCCGCTTCAGCCCGCTGATTAAACTGGCTGAATTCATCGAGCAATGCGCGCCACGAAGAATGCCAGCGCGTTTCCCTGATGCAGGTACCCGTTGGATCGGCGATGCGCAGCACACCGTTGTCCGGATAGAACGTCAGCGTGACAGGCATGCCTTCGAGTACGCAGGTGGCGGTGCAGGGGCGTGTGGTGAGCATGTCCGTTAGTCCTTTGATGAATGATCGCGAATGTGCGAAACGCTGACGCGAGCATCAGCAAACGCTGTGCCCGGGGTTCGTCATTATCTTTTTCGCACGGGACCGTGACCGGAGAAGGTCCGTTTCAGAACAAGGATCGCGCTATTCACATTGCGGTCGCGGCGCGTCAACGCAGTGATGGCGAAGTCCCCGCGCAGCGCCCGAATACCCCCACTCGAAACTGCGATTTTACGCAGCCGTCAGCGCGATAATTAATGCAATGGTAAGGTACGCCCTATTCGGGTTTTCACTCACTGATTTGCCGCTGCCGTCAGCATGATCCGGCAGGCAAAGCCGCGTTTGCGATGCGAAAAGCGGCGTTCAAATCGATTAGTGCGGTGTGACCGCTCCAATCCCACCTGTTGTTAAGTAATCAGAAAACAATACTATGTTGATGGAAGATAATCTGCCGGCGAGCGATGCCTCGCTGGACGATGGGACCTCGTCGTCCCTGCGTTCGTGGCTCGCTGTCGGCGCGGTCGCGATCGGCGCATTTGCCTTTGTGACGACGGAGTTTTTACCGGTTGGACTTCTGCCGCGCGTCGCGGCGGATCTCGATGTTTCGCCCGGCACGGCCGGGCTGATGGTGACCGTGCCCGGCATCATCGCTGCCCTATCTGCGCCGGGTCTGATGCTCGTGGCGGGGCGCATGGATCGTCGGCGCGTGTTTCTTTTACTCACGGCGTTGCTGCTCGCGTCAAATCTTATTTCCGCGTTTGCGCCTGACTTCTCGATCATGCTGGTCGGCCGCGCGCTGCTCGGCGCTGCGTTGGGCGGCTTCTGGACGCTCGCCACCGCAGCCTCGGGACGTCTGGTGCGGCCAAAGGATTCCGCCAAAGCCATGGCGACGATCCTGACCGGCGTGACCTGTGCGACCGTGATCGGCGTGCCGCTCGGCACCTTCATCGCGAGCTTTGCATCGTGGCGCGCGTCGTTCATGGCAACCGGCGTGCTCGTCGCGATTGCGCTCGTTGCGCAGTTTTTCTTCGTGCCTTCGCTGCCGTCGTCGGCCGCATTGCGTTTGCGCGATCTGGTGGCGTTGCTGCGTCAACCGCATCCGCGTCGCAGTATGTTGATGGTCGCGCTCGTGTTCGGCGCACATTTTTCGTCGTACACCTACGTCACGCCGTTCCTGCTGCGCAATGCCAATCTGACGATGTCGACCATCACGTGGCTTCTTCTCGGCTTCGGCATTATCGGATTCTTCTCGAACTTCGCGATTTCGTCGACCGTCACGCGCAATCTGAAAGCATCGGTCGGCGCAATGGTTTCGCTGTTGATGTTCGCGTTGGTGTCGCTGCCGCTTTTGCAGCATTCGACGATTGGCGTTGCGGCATTCGTGCTCGCGTGGGGCGTTTCGTTCGGCGCATTGCCGCTGTGCTTCAGCATCTGGATTCAGCGCGCGACGCCGCAGTCGCCCGAAGCGGGTTCGGCCCTGTTCGTCAGCATCATCCAGATTGCGATTGCGCTGGGCTCGCTGGTGGGCGGCGTCGTGGTCGACCATGCCGGTGTCCCCGCCGACTTTCTGTTCGGCAGCGGACTCGCGCTGTTGGGACTGGCAGCATGGGCGAGCTTTGGTCGCGGCGAGCAGAGCGCAGCGGTGCAAGTGGTAGCACAAACGGAAGCACAAGCGGAAGCGTTGGCCTGTCCTGCGTGCGTGGACTAGTCATTCGATTGAGGGCGGTCTGACGGCTTTTGCGTCAGCCGCCCGCGTGGTGTCGGCATGCAATGTGCTGACGGCTTATGTGATAGCCAGCCACGGAGACCGCCATGCGGCAAGAATCGACCAACTCATACGCAGACAGCCTCAGCACGGTTCCAGATACATCGAGTCCCGCTTACGCGGCAACGCATCCTGTCACGCGCGCATTCGACGCATTCGCGAGTTCGGTGACGCGCCTTGCGGGTTCGCCGGTCGCCTTTGGCGTGGCGGCGATCACCGTGTTCGTCTGGGCGGTAACGGGTCCGCTATTTCATTTTTCCGACGGCTGGCAACTGGTCATCAATACGGGCACGACCATCGTTACCTTCCTGATGGTCTTTCTGATTCAGCAAAGTCAGAACAAGGATAGCGTGGCCGTTCATCTGAAGCTGAACGAACTGCTTGCGTCGCATCGCGCGGCGAATAACCAGTTGATCGGAATAGAGGATGCATCCGAAGAAGATCTTCGACGCCTGGCCGCCGCGTATTTGCGACTGGCAAGCAAGGCCGGCAATGCTCGCGGCGAAAGTGTCGACGTGGATGCATGTGTGGACCGCCCGGCAGAGTCGCGCGGATAACGCGTGACGTCCGCCTCGAATTCACGCGATGGCTTATCGACTCGATTTGGATAAACGGTGCCCGAGGCCGAGATTGGTCGCCAACTGCCACGTATAAACGCGCGAATAGCTCACGCCAAAACGGGTTTTGATCAACTCGCGCAGCCGCGCATTGGTCCATGCATCGGTCGGGAAACCATGCTCGCACGCGGACCCGTTCAGCGCCGCGGCAATCCACTGCATCGCGGCGCCGTCGAGCAATGGCGAGCGACCGCCTACACTCATTTTCTGCAGCGCTTCAAGCCCGCCATCCGCGATGATGCTGCGGTATTTGCGGACAGTATCGGTCGACAAATGCAGCGCTTCGGCGACTTCGTTGACCGACGCGCCGTCCACCAGCATCCGGCCGGCGGCCATCCGTCGCATGACGCTTGGCAGCTCTTCGGTTCGGGAGGGCATATTCCACCTTGCTGGGAAGTCCGGGCACAAAAAAAATGGAATGCGCGCGCATTCCCCTCGTGTCTGATTCCAGTGGACTGTCAATGTCCTTTATAGGAGCGGATTAACGTCTCGCTGGCCGATAACGCCGGCGGCGATGAAAATGTTTCTGCGGAAATCCGTATATGAAACTACTAATAATCGTTTTTGCATCTTGTGTGGAGTTTTATGGCAAAAACAATCGTCGTGCAAATTTAATTTAATAGAACTATGATGCCTTGCGCAAATATCTGCACTGGTAGAATGCGTCGAAATAAATGCTGGCTTAATAGTTCTCGCAATACAGGTTCAGGGTAATCGTCCTTGCTATTCTCATATACGTTTGCTAGCATCCCGTAACAGTTTGAAATAATCATAACTTTGCCAGCTTCAAGCCCGCACAGCGTGCCAGTGCGGCAGCCAACGTCTCTGCGAGGAACGCGTTATGGCTAGCCACTCATTTTTTCGCTAACGCTCGCATGAGCGCGGCGCGAAAAAACGCCCAATCTTTGCGTTTCCTTATTGATAGGAATTGTCCCTGAATCGCATTCTGCGACGTGGGCGACGCTGTTCGTTAATTTTGACATGCGCATTATGCAGTGACTTCCTTTGGCTTTAAAAGGATGGCCTCGCATGGCTGAAGCTATTATGTCGGCGGGCTGATTTTTAATGGCGTCCGTTTTGGCGGATTTTGTCGAAAGTCTATTCGCGAAAAGCGAAGCCTGCGGCGCGGACAAAATCGCTATCCGCTTAATCCGCCCCCAACGTTGAAGATTCGGGAGCATTTCGCGGCAGTTAGCAGCGCGGATTTTCGCCGGGCTGAATACGACGCCAGGTAAATGGCGGTGATGAACCGGGAGAGGCAACGGTGAAATTCAGGACCATCGCAAAGACCAGTGCAACCGGGGCTACCGTACTGCTTTGCCTGTTCCTGTTCGCGCGCGCAAACGCCGCGGGATCACCGGAAGCATCGGACGCGACGGCGCTGGCAAACACTACCGTCTCACCCGACGAAGCACGCGGCATCGTGAAGGATGCATTTATCTACGCCTATCCGATGCTGTTTAACTACAAGACGATGTACGACCAGGCCATCGATCCGGCGTCGAAATCTTATATTGGCGGATTCGGCAGGTTCCGCAATTATTCGACGCCATACGGCCCCGAAAACCGCGAGATCGTCACGCCGAATAACGACACCCCTTACTCGTGGGCATGGCTCGATCTGCGGCGGGAGCCTTGGGTGCTGACCGTTCCTGCCATTCCTGACGATCGCTATTACGTGTTTCAGTGGATCGACCTTTTCACCTATAACTTCGCGTACGTCGGGTCACGCACCACCGGCGACGGCGCCGGCCACTATCTTTTCGCCGGCCCCTCGTGGCACGGCGACAAGCCGGCGGGCATCGACAAGGTGTTTCGTTCGGAGACGGATTTCATTCTTACGCTGGGACGCACGGCGCTTAGCGGCCCCGATGACGTCGCGCGTCTCGAGGCCATTCAGAAGGGCTACGCGCTTACGCCGCTTTCGTCGTTCGAACACCGGCCCGCGCCGGCGGCCGCGCCGAAACTGACATTTCCAAAGTGGGATGAAAAGAAGGCGACGTCGATCGATTTCATTTCGTACCTGAATTTCCTGCTGCAATTCACGCAACCTCCCGCGCCTTCGGAAGCAGAGCTTATGCGGCGCTTTGGCGCGATCGGCATTGGGCCACGCAGGCAATTCGACGCCGCGTCGTTGTCGCCCGACATGCGGCAGGCGATGGAGGCGGGTCTCGCCGACGCGAAAGATGCGCTGGCCGAAGCGGAAAAAAGCACGACCAGTTCATTCGATCTTTTCGGCTCGCGAGAAGATCTGAAAGACGACTATCTGAAACGTGCTGTAGCGGCCGCAATGGGCATTTATGGAAACACGAAGGAGGAAGCGGTGTATGTGGGCACGCGTCTGAATGCCGATCACGAGCAGTTGCTGGGTTCGCAACCTTACGTGATCCACTTCGACAAGACGGAGTTGCCGCCCGCGAAATTCTTCTGGTCGATGACGATGTACGACCTTCCGGGGCGCCATCTGGTCGCCAATCGAATCAGTCGCTACTCGATTGGCGACCGCACCAAAGGTCTCAAATATGGAGCCGACGGATCACTCGATATCTACGTGCAGCACTCGTCGCCGGGACCTGAGCTGGAGTCGAACTGGCTTCCGGCCCCTGAGGGCGCCTATAACGTGATCGCACGAATCTATGGGCCCGGTCCGGCCGCGTTCGATGGTTCGTGGAAATTCCCTGTTCCGCAGAAGCGCTGAAGTCGTTGCGTTGCATCGTGTATCGACAACCTGATCCGACATAGCCTGCACGCTGTTCAGGCGCGGTAGAGGCACAGAAGACGCATCGACCCATCTCGCAGGAGACTGCCTTGGATATATGGAATCGCTCTGCCAGCAGGCCGCTCAAGCGTCTGGCCATTGCAGCCGGTATGTTCGGCCTGAGCTGCGCACAGCATGCATTCGCGACGGAAGGCGGTGTGGGGCGGCCTATTACCGGGCAACAGGTCATGCCGTACGCGGGTATCGTTCCGCCCACGTCCGACTGGATCGTGTCGTTCACGTCCATCTATTACGAGGGTTCGTTAGGCGCATCGAAGACCATTCCGGTCGCCGGCACGATCACAGCAGGGTTGAACTATCAGGTCGTGTATGTGATGGCCAACGCGGTTAAAACATGGGGCATTACCGCAGGTGGATGGAATTTCGCTTCGAGCTTCGGCGTGCCGGTGCAGTACACGAACGCATCGAGTTTTCACGGAATATTGCCGAACGATCACGCGACCCAATTCGCCGATATCTTCTTTACGCCGGTGATCGCCGGATATCACTTCAGTCAAACCGATCACGTGGCATTGAGCGTGCAGATGTACGCGCCGACCGGCGCATACAGTACGAGCCGGATTGCGAACGCCGGACAGAACACGTGGACGTTCACGCCGACCATTGCCTACACGCACCTGATTGCCTCGCAGGACATCGAGCTTTCCGCGAATTACGGCGTCGAGTTCTACACGGCCAACAACAAGACCAACTATAAGAACGCGCCCGTCAGCGTGCTCGATCTTCTGGCGCTCAAACGCTTCAGGAACGGCTGGGGCGTCGGCGTGGTGGGCGGCTGGATCGAACAGCTGGGTAACGACACAGGCGGCGTTGCCGATTTGATCGGCAGCACCAGCGGACACTCGGTGGGCCTCGGGCCAATGGTCACGTGGTCCGGAAAAATCAGCAAAACACCGGTGTCGGCGACGCTGCGCTGGGTCAACGAACTCGAGGCGAGCAAGCGTCCGAAGGGCAATGCCGTGCAGCTTTCCATTAGCGCGACGTTCCAGTAGCGGCGAATTTTTGAATCATCTTGACGAGGCATTTCAGTTTCAGTCACTCATAGCCCGATAGTCGCGTTGCGCACTCTGTGGAGCATCCGGCATGGAGTCAGAGAATCATGCCAATAGGCCACGCGCGTGCAGACTCGTAATTCAGCGGAGGAACCGGATGGATGCAACTCTTACTGCCCGATTGATCGACACGCTTGTGCGCACCGCCAGGAACCGTGGCGTTCTGCCGTATGCGCGCTTTCACGCGCTGTTTCCGAGCAACACGCTGCTGGTTGTCAGAAACGCGGTACTCGACGACGCGTTACGCAGTATCTGCGATGAACAGCATGCGGACTATGGCGTACTTCTCGCGCGAGATAACGGACTGCCTGGTCCCGATTTTTTCCGGCGCTACCGGGCGACCAGGCGAGTCGAGTACACAGGGATCGTCGGTGATCCGCGATATCACAATGCGACGATGAAGCAGCAGCGCCTGATCGTCGCCGCGGAACGCAACCGCGTGTACGAACATGCGGCGAAGCATCTTCGCGACGGTGCAAAGCCTGTCGAAAACGAGTGCTATGCAGTCAATGGCTTGTGAAATCTGCTTATGTCAACGACGCAGTCAACCGGAGGGTTTCCATGGCTTGTTCTACATCGAGTCCGCTTTCATATCAGGTGAAGACCGCGATTGCCGCGCTGACGGTTCTTCTCATCGCTGCTCCGCCCGTGTTTGCTCAGGCCCCGGCTTCTGAACCGGCTCCGCAGGCCGTGGGCGCGGCGGCGCTGATCCATCTTCAGGCGCGCGTCGTCGAAATCGATGCCGATTCGAATAGCGTCGCGCTTCAGGGCCCTGAAGGCAATATCGCGGTTCTCGACGTGAATCCCGACGTCGCGGACGTGAAGAAACTGCACGTCGGAGAAATTCTGAATATTGCTTACCAGAAGGCAGTTCTGATCGGCGTGGACCGGCTGGCGTCGAAGGGAATCCGTCAACGTGTCGACACGGAACTCGCACAGCCTGCTTCCGGCGGCGTGGTGGCGTCGGCTCGTCGGGTCGAAGTGGTGGCGACGGTGCAGAGAATCGATCGCAAGCATCGCACGATTACGTTGCGTGGACCGACGCGCACGGAAACGCTCGACGTGGCACCGCAAGTTGCACTGGATAAGATCAAGGTCGGCGACTCGGTGCGGGCGGTTTTTGTGACCGCGATCGCCGCATCGGTTGCGCGCAACGATACGCAGGCGCAGTGAACCGCATGGCGTGACCAGGTAGTTCATCGAAAGCTTGGCGACGCATCGGCGATGTCATATTGGTTCGCGTGAAGGAGCATGAAATGGAACAGGAACGACCGGAACCGACTGACGCGTCGATGCGTAGAAAGCTGATTCGCAGCAAGATACACGTAGGACTTGCCGCGTTCGGCACGCTGGCCGCAGTCGCAGGAATTGCTGTTGCGATCAACGGTGGACTCGAATTCAACCGGACCAAGGTACTGGTCGGCGTGGGCATCATCGTCGTATCGACCGTTCTTTATATCTCGATGCTCTTTATCGACGCCGACGAGTAGAAAGGGATACTTTCATGAAGCCGTCTCGGATCAGCAGGTGCATTCCTGGCGCCGCGGTCGCGGTGCTTGGCGTCGTTCCTCTTGTTGCACCGTTCAGCGTTCACGCGCAGTCGGCTGCGCCGTCATCGGGCAATGCGGCGATTCCCGTTACCGTTGATAACTTCGTGCGCGCCGAATCGGATCAGTACATCGCTTCGCTGGTGAAGCAGGGCGGTTTGGGTAAGCTCTATCATCACCGTGAGCCGGCCTCCATCGACGACCAGACGGTGATCCGGCTCAACCGCGACACGCTTTACACGTCCGGCATATTCGACCTCGACGCCGGACCGGTGACGATCACGATGCCTGATCCCGGCACACGTTTCATGTCGCTTCAGGTGATCAACGAGGACCACTATGTGCCGAACGTGTTCTATGGCCCCGGCGCTCATACGCTGACCCGCGATAACGTCGGTACACGTTATGTGGTGATTGGAATCCGTACGCTCGTAGACCCGGCGAACCCGGACGACATCAAAAAAGTTCACGCGTTGCAGGATGCGATCAAGGTCAGCCAGCGGTCGCCGGGCAAGCTCGACTCGTCGAATTGGGACCCGGTCAGTCAGAAGAAAATGCGCGACGCTCTGCTGGTTCTCGCGACGACTCTTCCCGATTTCAAAAAGTCGTTCGGTACCAGAGAGCAGGTCGATCCGGTCAGGCATCTGATCGGAACGGCGGCGGCGTGGGGTGGCAATCCCGACCGCGATGCAACTTATCTCAACATCACCCCACAGCGTAACGACGGGCAGACGATTTATCGTCTCAACGTCAAGGACGTTCCGGTCGACGCGTTCTGGTCGGTGAGCGTGTACAACGCCGAGGGTTACTTTCAGAAGAACGCGTATAACGCTTACACGCTCAATAACCTGACGGCGAAGAAAGGCGCAGACGGTTCGATCGACATCCAGTTCGGCGGATGCGATGGAAAAATCGCCAACTGCGTGCCCGTAGTTTCCGGCTGGAACTACACCGTGCGGCTTTATCGTCCGCGCGAGGAAATTTTAAGTGGCGCGTGGGTTTTTCCGGATGCGAAGCCGGTGCAGTAAATAGTACGGGTTGTTTCGATGCGTCTGGCTACGTCGCGCCGCCGTGCTGCATTTGCCGATGGGTGGCGTGATCGGCCAGCAGTCGCCGCATGGTCGTGAGCAGCATGGCCCCGTCTACCGGCTTGCGAAGGAAGCCGTCATAACTGATGAAGGCCGGCGGGCTCGGTTCTCCCGACACCAGAATGAAGACGACGTCCGCCAGCCCAGGCAGGTTGCGCAGTCGATGACAGAGTTCGCTACCCGACATGACCGGCATGCGCCAGTCGGCAACGACGATGTCGGCAGGGGAGTCGATGAACATCGCCAACGCGGATTGACCGTCGTTTGCGATTCTTGTTTCGAAACCGTCAGCCGTGCAGCTTGCGCTCCATGCAGCGAGAGCTTCCGGGTCGTCGTCTACGAGTAGTACGCTTGCCATGCCAGATTTCCCGATTACCAATATTGGGTTTGGCAATCGGAGGCCGGCCAAGTTCAAGCCAAAGTTCAGACCAGACTTCAAGCGGGCGTTTATTGTTGCGTCGCTGTCGTTCTCTCGACTCGCTATCCGGCAAAACTCGCCCGGCCATCCCGATCCGCTTTTGTTATCACCCCCTCCAATACTCGAATTGTTACCACATCGCCCCGCCCGTATATTGGCAGCAACCTAGGTAGTCGCAGCAGCATCACAACAACTTACAGAGGCACGCCGCTCGGGCGGCCCACAGGAGCACAGCGATGAATCGGATCGATCTGGAGGGGCGCGTAGTCGCCATTACGGGCGGCGCGCGCGGTATCGGCTACGCGGTGGCGCAACGGGCGTTGAAGTCTGGCGCATCGGTGGCCTTATGGGACGTCGACAGCGAGCGTCTCGCGCGCAGCCAGGCCGAGCTTGCCGAACTGGGCAAGGTGACGGCCGTCACGGTCGAGTTGACTCAGGAAGCCGCCGTCGCGCAGGCCGCTAGTCAGACCGTCGCCGATCACGGTGCGATCGACGTGCTGGTCAATTGCGCCGGCATCACCGGCGGCAACGGCACGACGTGGGAGCTGGAGCCCGATATGTGGCGTCGCGTGATCGACGTCAATCTGATCGGACCGTATCTCACCTGCCGCGCCGTGGTGCCGCAAATGCTCAAGCAGGGCTATGGCCGGATCGTCAATATCGCGTCGGTGGCGGGCAAGGAAGGCAATCCGAACGCGTCGCACTACAGCGCGTCGAAGGCGGGTCTGATCGGGCTGACCAAATCGCTCGGTAAAGAACTCGCGACGAAGAACATTCTCGTCAATGCAGTTACGCCGGCTGCGGCCAAAACCGAAATCTTCGATTCTATGTCGCAGCAGCACATCGACTACATGCTCTCGAAGATTCCGATGAACCGCTTCCTGTTGCCGGAAGAAGCGGCGTCGCTGATTCTCTGGCTGTCGTCCGAAGACTGCGCGTTCAGCACCGGCTCGGTGTTCGATCTGTCAGGCGGACGGGCGACTTACTGAGTCGCGGTGGCGTAAGCGGGTATCGAATACAAGAAAGGTGAAGCACGTCACGCGTGCTTCGCGAAGGAGACGACATGAATTTGCACGCCTGGCGCGAGCAAGGCGGTGTGTCGCGCGTTGGCGCGGCGTCCGTGAGCGAAACCCTTCGTATTCGTCGTGTTCGTGATCCGCAGCGCTGCTGTTTCGAGACGCCGTCTGACCGGCAAACAATCTTTCCAGAACTTATTGCATCGCGCCCGCGAGGCGCATTGTCGACTGCACGTTCGACGCATCCCTAACGGAGCCTTTTTCATGGCCATGCCTACTATCCGGCACGTGCGTGCCTTCATCGTCCGCGGCGGCGGGGCGGATTATCACGATCAACCCGGTGGACACTGGATCGACGATCACATCGCCACGCCGATGGCGCGTTATCCCGAGTATCGCCAGAGCCGTCAGTCGTTCGGTATCAACGTGCTGGGCACGCTGGTCGTCGAGATCGAGGCGAGCGACGGCACGGTCGGGTTCGCGGTGACGACGGGCGGCGAGATCGGCGCGTTCATCGTCGAGAAACATCTGGCGCGCTTTCTCGAAGGGCAACTCGTCACCGACATCGAGAAGATGTGGGACCAGATGTACTTCTCCACGCTGTACTACGGCCGCAAAGGCGTGGTGCTGAATACGATTTCGGGCGTCGATCTCGCGCTGTGGGATCTGCTCGCGAAGGTGCGCAAGGAGCCGGTGTATCAGCTATTGGGCGGCCCGGTGCGCGACGAACTTATCTTCTACGCGACCGGCGCGCGGCCCGATCTCGCGAAAGAGATGGGGTTTATCGGCGGGAAATTGCCGTTGCAGCATGGACCGGCTGAAGGCGAAGCGGGTCTGAAGAAGAATCTGGAAAAACTCGCGGACATGCGCAGCCGCGTCGGCGACGACTTCTGGCTGATGTACGACTGCTGGATGAGTCTCGATGTGCCGTACGCCACGAAGCTCGCGCAGGGTGCGCACGAATACGGCCTGAAGTGGATCGAAGAATGCCTGCCGCCCGACGACTACTGGGGTTACGCCGAACTGCGCCGCAACGTGCCACGCGGCATGATGGTGTCCACCGGAGAACACGAAGCGACACGTTGGGGCTTCCGCATGCTGCTGGAGATGCAGTGCTGCGATCTGATTCAACCCGATGTGGGCTGGTGCGGCGGCATCACCGAACTGATCAAGATCTCGGCACTCGCCGATGCTCACAATGTGATGGTCGTGCCGCACGGTTCGTCGGTCTATAGCTATCACTTCGTCGTCACGCGGCACAACTCGCCGTTCTCCGAGTTCCTGATGATGGCGCCGAAAGCCGACGAAGTCGTGCCGATGTTCACACCGCTTCTGCTCGACGAACCGGTGCCGGTGAATGGAAGAATGAAGGTGCCGGACACGCCGGGATTCGGCGTGCGCCTGAATCCGGAATGCGCACTGGTGCGGCCTTATCCGCGTTGATTTTCGCGGCACGCATCGAATCGATGTTCGTACCGCTTTCAATCAGTATTGGTGTTGACCCGCAAAGGAGAATGACGTGCTGCTCAAGGACAAGGTCGTGATCGTCACAGGTGGTTCGCGCGGTATCGGCCGTGCGATTGCCGTCGCGTGCGCCGCCGAAGGGGCGGACGTGGCGATCAACTACTGGGGCGATAACGACGCATCCTATGGACGCCGTTCGGCCGTTGAAGAAGTGGTCGGCGAAATCGAGGCGCTGGGGCGGCGCGTGATCGCGGTCGAAGGCAATGTTGCTGCCCGCGAAACGGGCCAGGAACTCGTGCGTCATACGGTCGATGCATTTGGCAAAGTGGACGTGCTCGCGAGCAATGCCGGCATCTGTCCGTTTCATGCGTTTCTCGACATGCCGCCGGAAGTGCTGGAATCGACGGTGGCGGTCAATCTGAACGGCGCGTTTTATGTCACGCAAGCCACCGCGCAGCAGATGAAAAAGCAGGGAACAGGTGGCGCGATTGTGGCGACGAGTTCGATTAGCGCACTGGTGGGCGGCGGCATGCAAACGCACTACACGCCGACCAAAGCAGGCGTGCATTCGCTGATGCAGTCGTGCGCGGTGGCGCTGGGACCGTATGGCATCCGCTGCAATTCGGTGATGCCGGGCACGATCGCCACCGACCTGAACGCTGAAGATCTCGCGGACGAAGCGAAGAAAGCGTACTTCGAAAAACGCATTCCGCTAGGCCGTCTCGGCCGCCCGGAAGACGTGGCCGAGTGCGTCGTGTTTCTCGCCTCGGACCGCGCGCGCTATGTCACCGGCGCGGCGTTGCTGGTCGACGGCGGTCTGTTCGTCAACCTGCAATAACGTGCAATGCCGAGTTCAATGCACCGGAGCCGGCACGACCCGCAAGTCCGGTTCGGGCGTGGCGGTATCGTCGCGCGTGAGCTTGCGCGAGAAACCGCGCAACAGGTCGATGAAACGCAGCGCGGGTTCAGCGAGCGTTTCTCCCTTGCGCGTCAGAATGCCGAAGCCCGCGAGGCTCTTGCCGATTTCAAGCGGCAACGCGACCAGCAGCTTGCCGCGCAAGTGATCGCGCACCACCGACTCGGGCAGCATCGCCACCGCATCGTAATTTTCGAGCAGTTGCAGCGTGGCGAAAATCGACGCGCATTCGGTCAGGTTCACCGGCGTGGCGAGTCCATCGCGCGCAAGTTCTTCTTCGAACAGCACGCGCGCCGGACTGGTGACGGGCTGCGCCACCCACGGCCAGTCGATCAGTTCGCGCAATGTAATGCGCGAGCGCTGCGCCAGCGGATGCACCGAGCGCACGACCAGCAGCAGGGTTTCGCGCGCGAGCGGCTCGAAGCTGAAATCGTTGTGCTGCAGCGGACTGGTCAGCCGCCCGAGCGCCAGATCGATCTCGCGGCGATGCAGCAATTGCACGACCTGGTCGCTGGTTTCGCCGAGGATGCGCACGTTCAGCAGCGGGCTTTCGGTTTTCAACGCAGCCACGGACATGGCGAGCAGATCGGGCGCGGCGCCCATGATCGCGCCGACCGTCAATTGCCCGTGACCGCCGCGCCGCTTGACGTCGAGATCTTCGGCGAAACGGGTCAATTCGGTCAGCGAGCGGCGGGCGTAAGCAAGGGTGACGACACCGAGCGGCGTGGGCGTCATGCCGCGCGCGTTGCGCTCGAACAGCAGGAAGCCGAACGCTTCTTCGATATCGCCGAGCATGCGGCTCGCGCTGGGCTGGGCGACGTTGACGGCTTCGGCGGCCTGGTGGAGATTGCGCGTGTCGTCGAGTGCGACGAGCAGCGCGAGGTGCTTGAACTTGAGCCGATTGACGAGTGCGACGGCAGCGGAATGTTGGCTCATGGATGCGGTGCGATTCGGTTTGTGGATCGCCCAATCCCAACAACGGATTGAGATGCTATCGACGCAGGAATTATAGTCGCATCAGACGCTTCTAAGTTTCACAGGAAAGCGCCCGGATACGACGGGAGACAGGCCGCAATGGAGACAATCGCTTTCCGCATGGTGCTCAACCCCGGCATGCGCGAGGAATACGAACGACGTCACGCGCAAATCTGGCCCGAGCTGGTTGATGCGCTGCACAACGCAGGGGTGCGCGACTACCGGATTTTCTTCGACCCGGATTCCAACTATCTTTTCGCCGTGCTGACGCGCGCCTCCAGTCACACCATGGAGGAATTGCCGCAACTCGACGTGATGCGCAAATGGTGGGATTACATGGCCGACATCATGCACACGGCGCCGGATCACACGCCGCTTCAGCAAGCGCTGGAGCCGGTCTTTCATCTGAATTCGCTAAGTTGACGGCTGTCGCCCTTGCACGGGTTTATACCGGTTCGAGTTGATTGACTTCGAAGTGACTTTCACTGGACGGAGAGTGTTGCATGCAGGTTGTCGATTCACATATCCATCTGTGGGATCTGAAGACGCATCGTTATCCGTGGCTCGAAAATCCGGGCGTGTCGTTCGTCGGCGACGCGCGCGAGCTGAAGCATGACTACCTGCTCGACGATCTGCTGCGCGAAGCCGGCGATATCGAGGTGCTGAAACTGGTGCACGTCGAAGCGAATTACGATCCCGCCGATCCGGTTGGAGAAACGCGCTGGCTGCAGTCCATCGCGGATCGCAGCGAATCGCGCGGCATGCCGAACGCGATCGTGGCCGGTGTGGATCTGTCGTCGCCGAATGCGCCTGCGTTGCTCGAAGCGCACGCGTCGTTCGCAAATACGCGCGGCATCCGCCAGATTCTGAATGTGCACGACGACAAGCTGTTCGATTACGTCGGCCGTCATTTCATGCGCGAGCCGCAATGGCGTGAGCACTTCGCGTTGCTGCGTCGTCATGACATGTCGTTCGATCTGCAACTGTATCCGTCGCAAATGGAAGAGGCGACCGCGTTGGCGCGCGCGCATCCCGACACGCTGCTGATCGTCAACCACGCGGGCATGTTCGTGGATCGCAATAGCGTCGCCGGTTATCGCGCCTGGCGTGACGGGTTGCGCCTGCTGGCAGGCTGCGAAAACGTGGTCGTGAAAATCAGCGGGCTTGCGATGTTCGATCATCGATGGACGGTGGAAAGTCTGCGGCCTTATGTGCTCGAAACGATCGATACGTTCGGCGTCGGGCGCGCGATGTTCGCGTCGAACTTTCCGGTCGATCGTCTGTTCGGCTCGTACACGGATGTGTGGCACGCGTATGCGGCGATCGTCGACGGTGCGAGCACGAGTGAAAAAGAGGCGCTGTTTCGCCGCAATGCGGAGCGTTACTACCGGATCTGACGGGCGACCAACTCGCGGGTAGCAGGTAGTAATCAGAATCGCGAATAAAGAAGGAGACAGGCAGTGCAGCAGACAACATCCGCAGTGCCACGGCTCGAACTACGGCATGCGAGTAAATCATTCGGCCGCGTGCGTGCTTTATCGGACGGCGACCTCGCGCTGTGGCCTGGCGAAGTTCACGCATTGCTCGGCGAGAACGGCGCGGGCAAGTCGACACTCGTGAAGATTCTCGCGGGCGTGCATCAACCGGACGGCGGCGAATTGCTGGTGAACGGCACGGCACGCCGTTTCGCGACACCCGCCGAAGCACGCGATGCGGGTCTCGCGGTGATCTATCAGGAACCAACGCTGTTCTTCGATCTGTCGATTGCCGAGAACATCTTCATGGGACGCCAGCCGGTCGACCGGATCGGCCGGATTCAATACGATGCGATGCGCCGCGAGGTGGATGGCCTGCTCGCGTCGCTCGGCGTCGATCTGCGCGCGGATCAACTGGTGCGCGGGTTGTCGATCGCCGATCAGCAGGTGATCGAAATTGCGAAGGCGTTGTCGCTGAACGCGAACGTGCTGATCATGGACGAACCAACGGCGGCTCTTTCTCTACCCGAGGTCGAGCGGCTGTTCGCCATCGTGCGCAAACTGCGGGAGCGCGATGTCGCGATTCTGTTCATCACGCACCGGCTCGACGAAGTATTCGCACTGACACAACGCGTGACGATCATGCGCGACGGGGCCAAGGTTTTCGACGGACTCACCGTCGATCTCACGACCGAATCGATCGTCGCGAAAATGGTCGGACGCGATCTGGAAACGTTCTATCCGAAAGCTGACCGGCCGCCTGGCGAAGTGCGTCTGTCCGTGCGGAATCTGACGCGGATCGGCGTATTCAAAGATATTTCCTTCGACGTGCGCGCGGGAGAAATCGTCGCGCTGGCGGGTCTGGTCGGCGCAGGGCGTAGCGAAGTCGCACGGGCGATATTCGGCATCGATCCGCTCGACTCGGGCGAAGTGTGGCTAGCCGGCGCAAAGATGACGACTGGACGACCCGCCGCCGCAGTGCGTGCGGGTCTCGCGCTGGTGCCGGAAGACCGGCGTCAACAAGGGCTGGCGCTGGAGTTGAGCATCGCGCGCAATGCGTCGATGACCGTGCTCGGACGGCTGGTCAGGCACGGCCTCATTTCCACGCGCAGCGAGACGCAACTCGCGAATCAGTGGGGCACGCGTCTGCGGCTGAAAGCGGGCGATCCGAATGCGCCGGTCGGCACGCTGTCGGGCGGCAACCAGCAGAAAGTGGTGCTCGGCAAATGGCTCGCCACCGGGCCGAAGGTGCTGATCATCGACGAACCCACGCGCGGTATCGACGTGGGCGCCAAGGCCGAGGTCTATAGCGCGCTCGCCGAACTGGTGCGCGAAGGCATGGCCGTGCTGATGATCTCGAGCGAATTGCCGGAAGTCCTCGGCATGGCCGACCGTGTGCTGGTGATGCACGAAGGCCGTATCAGCGCGGATATAGCGCGCGCCGAAGCCGACGAGGAGCGCATCATGGGCGCCGCGCTCGGTCAACCGCTTCCACCGTTGGGACACGCCGCATGATGCGCCATTCTTCAACTCATCCCGCACCGGTGCAGCCGCCGCTGCCCAAGCACACCGCCAGCACGCCGGGCGGCTTCGTCGCCGGTCTCGCGAAAAGCCGCGAGACGACGCTGTTCGTCGTGCTGATTCTGCTGATCGTCGGCACCGGGCTCGCGAAGCCGCAGTTCCTGAATCTGCAGAATCTGCGTGACGTATTGCTCAATGTGTCGATCATCAGCTTGCTGACGGCAGGCATGACGGTCGTGATCCTGATGCGGCACATCGATCTGTCGGTGGGTTCGACGGTCGGTATCAGCGCGTACGCGGTCGGCAGTCTGTACGTTGCGTTCCCGCATATGCCGGTGCTCGTCGCGCTGCTGGCCGGACTCGCGATCGGTCTCGTCGCGGGCGGCATCAACGCGGTGCTGGTTGCGGTGGGGCGCGTGCCGTCGCTGGTCGCGACGCTCTCCACGCTCTACATCTTCCGTGGCGCGGATTACGCGTGGGTTCACGGCGGCCAGATCAACGCGACCAGTCTGCCCGACGCGTATTCACATCTCGCCACCGGCACGTTGCTCGGTATTCCGAATCTCGCGCTGATCGCCATCGTCGTTCTGCTCGGCCTGGCCTTCTATCTGAAGCAGTTCCGCGCGGGTCGCGAACACTACGCGATCGGCTCGAATCCCGAGGCTGCGCGTCTTGCCGGTGTGAACGTCGAGCGTCGCGTGATGTCGGGTTTTTTGCTGTCCGGCGCGATTGCCGGGTTCGCGGGCGCGTTGTGGCTCGCCCGTTTCGGCACCGTCGACGCGAGCACCGCCAAGGGCATCGAATTGCAGGTGGTCGCCGCGGCCGTGGTCGGCAGTGTCGCGATTACGGGGGGCGTGGGCACGATTCTGGGTGCGACGCTCGGCGCGCTGGTGCTCGGCGTAATCAGCATTGCGCTGGTCGTGCTGCACGTATCGCCTTTCTGGGAGCAGGCCATTCAGGGTGCGCTGATCGTCGCCGCGATCACCGCCGATACCCTGCTGGCCCGCTCCGTCGCCAAACGCATGATGAGGAAACGCGATCATGGCTAAACCCGATTCCGCGCTGCTGACGCGCAAACGCGAAACACCGTTGCAATGGGAAGTGCTGCTTGTCATCGTGCTGGTGTTGTCGCTCGTACTTGGACGCGTGCTGTCGCCGGTATTTCTGACGGGCGCGAATCTGAGCAACGTATTGGCCGATCTGACCGAAATCGCGCTGATGGCGTTGCCGATGACCTTGATCATCGTCGCCGCTGAAATCGATCTTTCGGTGGCGTCGGTACTGGGGGCATCGAGTGCGTTGATGGGCGTGCTCTGGCACATGGGCTTGCCGATGCCGGTCGTGATCGTGCTGGTCGTGATGGCGGGCGCGCTGGCAGGGCTGCTCAACGGCCTCGTGATCGTCAAGCTGAATCTGCCTTCGCTTGCCGTCACGATCGGTACGCTCGCGCTGTTTCGCGGCCTCGCCTATGTGCTGCTCGGCGATCAGGCCGTCGCGGACTTCCCGGCCGGATACACCGCGTTCGGCATGGACACGCTCGGCGCGAGCTTCATTCCGCTGCCGTTTGTGATCGTGATCGTCGGCGCGGTGGTGTTCACCGTGCTGTTGCAGTCCACCGCGTTCGGCCGCAGCCTCTATGCGATTGGCGCGAATCCGACCGCCGCCGCTTTCTCCGGCATCGAAGTGGCGAAGATCCGCTTGCGTCTGTTCGTGCTGTCCGGCGCGATGAGCGCATTGGCCGGTGTCGTCTACACGCTGCGCTTCACCAGCGCGCGCGGCGATAACGGTGAAGGTTTCGAACTGTCGGTGATCGCGGCGGTGCTGTTCGGCGGCGTGAGTATTTTCGGTGGACGCGGTTCGATGATCGGCGTGCTGCTGTCGCTGCTGATCATCGGCGTGCTGAAAAACGCGCTGACGCTCGACGACGTATCGAGCGAAACGCTGACCGTCGTCACCGGCGTGCTGCTGCTCGCGTCGGTGCTGATCCCGAACCTGGTGGCCCGCTGGCGTGCCGCGCGCGACCGGCGTTTCATCGCGAAGTCCGCTGCTTCTTCCTAACGCTGTCTTGAGAGTTGTTCACGAAAAGAAAGTCCAACGACTGATAACCCGGACACCACCACGTCCAACAACAAAGCAGGAGACGCAACATGTTCAAACCTCTACGTCACACCGGCAAGGCCGCGCTTTGCGTCGCACTGATCGCGATGAGTTGCGCCGCATCCGCCGCCGATCTGAAGAGCGGCCTGAAAATCGCCTTCGTGCCGAAGCAGATCAACAACCCGTATGAAGTGATCGCCGACGACGGCGGCATGGCCGCGATCAAGGAATTCGGCGGCGTGGGCAAGGTGGTGGGGCCGTCGGATGCGGGCGCGTCGTCGCAGGTGCAATACATCAACACGCTGATCACGCAGCATCAGGACGCGATCGTGATTGCCGCGAACGATGCGAACGCGGTCGTGCCGTATCTGAAGAAGGCGATGGGTCAGGGCATCAAGGTCGTCACGTTCGACTCGGACACCGCGCCTGAAGGCCGTCAGCTGTTCGTCAATCAGGCGAACGCGGAAGGCATTGGACGCGGCCAGGTTCAACTCGTCGCGAAGCTGATGGGCGGCGAGGGCGAGTTCGCGGTGTTGTCGGCGACGCCGAACGCGACCAACCAGAACACGTGGATCAAGTGGATGCAGGAGGAGTTGAAGAAGCCGGAGTACTCGAAGATCAAGCTCGTGAAGATCGCCTACGGCAACGACGACGACCAGAAGTCGTTCGTTGAAACGCAGGGTCTGTTGCAGGCGTATCCGAACCTGAAGGCGATCGTCGCGCCGACCACCGTCGGTATCGCGGCCGCGGCGCGCTATATCTCGACGTCGTCGAGCAAGGGCAAGGTCGCGGTGACCGGTCTCGGCACGCCGAACCAGATGCGCGCGTTCGTCAAGAACGGCACCGTGACGGCGTTCCAGTTGTGGGATCCGAACCAGCTCGGCTATCTCGCGGCGTATGCGGCGGCCGCGCTGGCATCGGGCAAGATCACGGGTAAGGAAGGCGAGTCGTTCGATGCGGGCAAGCTCGGCAAGCGCACGATCGGGCCGCAAGGCGAAATCATCCTCGGACCGCCGACCACATTCGACGCAAGCAATATCGACAACTTCAACTTCTAAACGCGAACGCTGCGCGCGATGCGTGACAAGCCCCGGGCAATGAAATGCCCGGGGCTTTTTTTATCGGCGGATCGTGAAGTGCTTTGCGTAATCGGCGGACTGCGTGCCGCTGCCCCAGACCTCTCCATCGATCAGCGTCCGCGTCACATCATCGCCCGGCACCGCGACGTTCACGCGAGCGGCGGCGTCGCGATACAACTGCGTCTGGTTGATCCGCGCGGCGATCTGCGCGTAATCCGTGCGGGCGTCGATCATGCCCCAGCGTTCGAATTGCGTGAGAAACCACGCGCCTTCGAACGGATGCGGATAGTTCACCGCGCCGCCGTCGAAGAAACGGACCGGCAGACCTGTTTCGACATCGGCGCCTAATCTTTCTGCAATCAGCGCCTCATCAATACCGATGTAATCAGGCCGCGCGAGCCACCGCGCGATCTCCTCGCGATGCCCTGCGCCATCCAGCCAGCGGCACGCTTCGAGCATTGTCTGAACGAGGGCGCGTGTGGTATTCGGATTCGCGTCGACGAAATCGCGCCGCGCCGCCAGCACCTTCTCGGGATGCTCGGGCCAGATATCGCTAGTCAGCGCGACGGTCCGGCCGACCCCTTGCGCCTCGGCCAGCGCATTCCACGGCTCGCCGACACACAGGCCGTCGAGCTTGTCGTCGGCGAGCGCGGCGACCATTTGCGGCGGCGGAATCGCCACGCTTTCAACCTCGCGCAACGGATCGACCCCTTGCGACGCGAGCCAGTACTGCAGCCACATCGCATGCGTGCCGGTCGGGAACGTCTGCGCAAACACCGGCTTTCGACCGAGCGTGGCGAGTGCTTTGCGCAGTGTGCCGTGTTCGGCGAGCGCATCCGCGAGACGGGTGGACAGCGTGATCGCCTGGCCGTTGCGGTTGAGCACCATCAGCACGGCCATGTCGGTTCGAGGTCCACCGAGACCGAGTTGCACGCCATAGACGAGGCCGTACAGCGCGTGAGCCGCATCGAGATCGCCGGACAGCAGTTTGTCGCGCACGGCGGCCCACGACGGCTGACGGCATAACTCGAGCGTCAATCCATGCGCGTGACCGAATTCAAGCAGCTTCGCGGCGACCAGCGGCGCGGCGTCGGACAGCGCGACGAAACCGAGCCGCAAATGGGTCTTCTCGAGCGGCCCCGAGGAAGACGACGCGACAGACGACGCAGCGGAAGTGGAAGAGTTCATAAGCGGCACTTCATTTGAGCGAGTCGGCCAGCGCGACGATCGCGCGCGCGACTTCGGCGAGTTTGACGCCCTGGTTCATCGCGCGTTTGCGCAGGTTCGCGTAGGCGGCGTGTTCGGTGATTTTCTGCTGATCCATCAACAGACGCTTGGCGCGGTCGATCAGCTTGCGCTCGGCGAGTTCGTTTTCGACCTGTGCGAGCCGTTCGCGCAACTGCGACTCCTGCGCGAAGCGCGCGAGCGCGACTTCGAGGATCGGCGCGAGCCGTTCGGTGGCGAGGCCTTCGACGAGATAGGCGGTGACGCCCGCGCCGACCGCGTCGCGAATCAGCTGCTGGTTGGCGTCGTGGCTGAACATCAGTACCGGGCGTGGCGCGGTGGCATTCATCACCGCGAGCTGTTCGAGCGTGTCGCGCGACGGCGATTCCGTATCGATGATGATCACATCGGGCCGCTCGTTCTGCACCACGCGATGCAGCGCCTGCGGCGTGGCGGTGCCGGCCAGCATCTCGTAGCCGAGCCGCGCGAGGGCATCGCGCAGATCGCCGATGGGCTTATCTGTGTCGGTAACGAGGAGAACGCGCAGCATGGGGAAGTTTTATGACGACTGGCTACGGTTAAAGCAATAACCGCGCCAAAGGCGTCTTCATGCGGTGACGGTCGTGCAATCATCGACTTACTGCCGCTATGGCCGGCCGTTGTTGCACCCGCACGGGGCGCAAGGGGCGAATGCACCGAAGTGGCGCACGGCCTTGCGCCCGGATGCGGTCAACGCCACCGACCGTAGCTGCGCGGCGAGAACAGCAGCGTCACGGCCATCATCGCGACGACGCAACCCGCGAGCATGATCCACGCAGCGCCGAACGCGCCGCTCCAGCCGCGCACGATTCCCGCGACCATCGGCGCGACGGCCGCCACGATAAATCCGACTCCCTGCGTGAACGCGACGAGTTTGCCGGCCACGCGGTGATCGTGAGCATGATCCATCGCGGTGACCAGGGTCAGCGAGAACGTGCCGCCCAGTCCCGCACCGGCCACGCCGACCCAGATCAACGGCGCGGCGTCCGGCGCGACGATCAGGCCGAGTAGGCCGATCAGTTGCGCGGCGAGTCCGAGCATCAACCAGGGACGCCGATCGCGGAACGACGCCGCAGCCAGCGGCAACAACAGCGCGGCGGCCGCCTGGAAGACGGTCATTCCCGCGAGCAGCGAACCGCTCTGCGCGACACTCGCGCCGTGCTGCTGGTAGAACGCAGGCAGCCACGCGACGAGACTCGTGTAACCGCCGTTGACGATGCCGAAGTAGAGGCCGAGCGTCCAGGCGCGGCGGTTGGTCCAGAGCGATACGGTGGCTGATTGGGCTGCTTGGGCTGATTGAGCGGTTTGTCTCGCCGTGCCGGGTCGATCCGCCGCACGGTTCGTGCGTCGGAGATTCAACACCCACCAGCCGAGCAGCGCGACACAAGCAGGCACGGCCCACACGGCTAGCCCGGCGTGCCACGACTGCATCGTGCGACTCACCCACGGACTCAAACTGGCGCCCAAGCCGCCGCCGCCCATGATCGACGCTGAAAACACGCCCATCGCTAACGGTACGCGCGCGGGAAAGCGCTGTTTCATCACTGCCGGTAATAGCGCCTGGATTGCCGCGACACCCGCGCCCGCGAGGATCGCCGTCGCAAGCAGCGCAGCGCCGCTTGCTGCCGCCCAGCGCGCCGCGCAGGCCAGCGCAATCGCGAGCAGGCCGAGCGCAACACCGCGAGTCTCGCCGATGCTGCGGTTCAGCGCGCCCGCGCCGAACGCGCCGATACCCATCGCGACGACCGGCAGGCTGGTCAGCAGGGACGCCCCATAAAAGCTGAGGCCAGTGGCGTCGCGGATGGTAGTCATCAGCGGGCTGATCGACGTCAGAAGCGGACGCAGATTAATACCGATCACGACGATTGCGCCCAGCCAGACGACGTCCTGCCAGTTCAGCGCGGCGGCTTTGTCGGCGGGAACAGGGGAGGAGGTGGCGCGGGAAGGCGAATTCACGGATAGACCTTTGAGTTGACAGAAAACGTGGGCCTTATCAAGGCCTGAGCGTGTGGGATGCGGACTTGTCCTCGAATCGGCGTCGCTCTGGATGGCTCATGGTTTGCAGCACATCCCCGCCGTATCGGGGCATCAAAAAACCCTTGGGCGCAGTTATTTTGGTCAACCATAATAACCTGTAATGGTTAACCATTTTACCAATGTCCGGTATAGCTTCCGGCGTAAGCCGATGGCGTCGTCCATCGTCGGCCGCTAGAATGCTCGCCGATCCCGCTCTGTTTCCGCTCCCTGAATCCATGCCCACACGTACGCGGCGCCTCCCGCCCATCGACACTGAAACGCCCACTCCCGCTGCAATCGAGGACGACCCGATCAGCGTCGAAGAGCGCATTTACACGTCGATCACCGCGGCGTTGCTGCAGGGCCGACTGCGGCCGGGCGCACAACTGGTCGAGCGGGATCTCGCGGCGGCGTTCGGCTGCACGCGCGGCGCGTTGCGCAAGGTACTGGCGCGGCTGGGCTTCGAGGGCAAGCTGGTGCTCGCGGCCAATCGCGGCGCGTTCGTGCCGTCGCCATCGGAGGAGGACATCCGGCAGGTTTATCGGGCGCGGCAGATTGTCGAGGCGGGAATTGTGGCGTCACTGTGCGGCGGCTTGAGTGCTGCGGACAAGCGCCGCCTGCGTGCGCATGTCCGCAGCGAAGAAAAGGCGCTGCGCGCGGGAGCGATCGAGGAATCCGTGCGCCTCGCCGGCCAGTTTCACGTGCTACTGACGGAATTGGCGGGCGGCATCGAGTTGCTCGGACTGGTCGGGCAACTGGTCGCGAAAACGGAGTTGTATAAGGCGTTATTCGATCCGTCGAAAGGGTCGACGTGTTCCGCGGACGAGCACACGCAAATCATCGACGCGCTCGACGCCGGCGATTTGCACGCGGCGTTAGCGGCCATGCGCGGGCATCTGTCGGAGCTGGAGGGGCGGGTGGTCGAGCAGGTGCGCAAAAGCGCCGCCGGAGAGGATCTCGGGACGGTGTTCGGCGTGTAAAGACGATAAGTTGCTACGCGAGGCGCGCGAAACGCTCGTCGATGGAAAGGATGGGGTGGTGAAGCACGGTGCAGTGCGAGAGGCAGCCCGAGCGGCAAAAATCACCCAAGCTCCGGGCCAGAAAGGCTGGAACCGGCAGCGCCAACTCCGTGAACCGCCTCAGCGATCCACAGCGAACACAGCGCACGGATAAAACTCATGCGATGCCACAGCGCGCCGCCCGGGACAGAATCGGCAAATTAGCGAATTCAGCCTGAGAAGGCGCGCGAAAGGCTTCGCGTACAACTTGCTTCGCAATCAGTCACGCAGTGATCGTGCAAAGCACGACCCGTGCGCCGTCAGAACCTTAGCGGCGACGGAATTGCGAATTGGCCGGACGGGGACCACCGCCGCCAGCACGTTCGTCTTTGTGACGGAAATTGATCCGACCCTTGGTCAGATCGTAAACCGACAGTTCCAGCGTCACGCGGTCGCCCGCGAGAATACGGATGTGGTTCTTGCGCATGCGTCCGGACGCGTAAGCGCCAACCACGACGCCGTTGTCGAGCGTCACGCGGTACCGGCTGTCCGGAAGTACTTCGTCGACGATACCGTCAAGTTCAAGCAGTTCTTCTTTCGCCATGCATAACTCCTGGTCGATGGGATAAGGGTGGCTGGTCCCCGGAAAAGCCGGGTGGCACAGCGGTAAATATAGTTTGCAGCAGGTTTTCAGGCCCGTTGCGTCGCGGTATCAGCCAATACGCTGATATTACCGCTCAAAGATCGGCGACGGACTGGCCATCTACGCGGCCGTCGATCAGTTGCTCTGCATGGGCCATGCACGCAATGCGCGCCTTGCCCGTGCCGTCGAACGGAAACAGGTACTGCAGACGGAACACGCGCCCGTCGGCTGCCGGATTGGCGCCCACGCGGCAGATACGCACCGAAGCGTCGTAGCCAGCGTCCGGGTTGCGGCTCGTCTGGCCGTCAGCCGGGCGGCGCGGATAAACGAGCGGGTGAATTTCGTAACCCTTGTACGTCTTGACAACAGAATTCATAAAGCTCGTGTCCTGTATTACGTGGTCCGCATGTCACGCGTGTTACGCGCGGCAAGACAGGCCGGGCAGCGCAGCACCCAAGGGCGCGCCGCCATGGAAAAAGGTTGGCACAGGCCCGATGGCAAGGGCTTGAGCGCGGCCGCGCAAAATCGCGGATTCGATGGAGAAGAAACACGCTGATGTCGCGCAGACATCGGACGCGTACAAGCTGAACACTCAGCTGCACAACTCGCGACGGCGAATGCATGCGGCGCATTGCCGGATTGACGGGATCGCCGACAGGCGGCGGTCAAACAGTCGGGGGTGGTGCGGAGATGCCGGTTTGAGACTGCCCGCGGTTGCCCGCAGTTGCCAAACTGCCTCGGTTACCCGAGTTGCCAGATACTTCCGGTGCTACGAATGCGGATTGCAACTATTCCCAATATGATGCCCTAAATGGGCCTGATTGGATAGCAAAAACTTCCGGACAAGCGCAAAGCGCCCGCCAGGCGGGGCTTTGTATGCATCATCGGTGTTGCTGGCCGCGCAAAGCACATGAGCTAAACGCCGAGTAGGCGCTGTAACGGGGCAGTGCTGGCGTAGTTTACCGGACAGGGGCGGTGGGAATCACCTGTCAGCGGGCAGTTTCCGCGACGCGTTTCTGCAACTCGCGGGCAGCCGCGAGCGGAATACGGGCGTCGTCCCATTTGGCCAGCCATTCGACTTCCTTCGACGTGAATACCTGGCCGTAATTTCGCAGCGCATATTGCAGCGAATCGATGATGTGGTTGCGAATGATCTCCGGCGTGCCTTCGTCGTCGAGCACGGCGCGAAACGCTTCGAGCGTGGCCATCTGTTGCTCCGTGAAATAGAGGCTTCTGTTATCGCACGAAAAAAAAAGCCTCGCCACGCGGACAAAAATCGCCGCGAGTGTGAAGCAACATGGCTGCATGAAAAATATCGGTATCCGCGCGCCGGCCTTTTTGCGGACCCAGCCGGCGCAAAGGTCGCGGCCGCAAGTCGAGGTGGCTACAATGGCGAGTCGATTTTTTCATGCGCAAGACCAACGTGCCTCCTGTCCAAGACCTGCTGCTGGAGCGCTATGCTCCGATCGCCGACGGCATCGCCGCGCTCTTCTACCCGTGCGCCGAAGTGGTGATTCACGACTTGCGCACCCAGACCGTCGCCTATCTGGTCAACAATCTGTCGAGGCTGGAAGTGGGCGCTCCATCGGTGCTCGACGACGTGCTGTTCGCCGCGCGCGGCCGCACCATCGGACCGTACGAAAAGCTCAACTGGGACGGCCGCCGCATGCGCTGCGTGAGCAATATCCTGTTCGACGACACCGGCAAGCCGGCCGGCATGCTGTGCATCAACTTCAATATCGCGGTGTTCGAAGACGTGCGCTCCACGCTCGATCTGTTCATCAAGGGCGGCACGCTGACGGACGCACCCGCCGAAGACCTGTTCCGCGACGACTGGCAGGACCGCATCAACACCTATCTGCACAACTGGCTGCGCGAGCGGCAGATCGGCATCAATGCGCTCACGCGCGAACACAAACGCGAAATCGTCGAGGCGCTGCATGCGCAAGGCGCGTTTCGCGGACGCAGTTCCGCCAACTACGTGGCCGCCGTGCTGACGATGGGCCGCGCCACCGTCTACAAAATTCTCAAGCAGATGAAAGAGGCGGGGTGAGGCCGGCTTTCGCACGGAACCACTGCAATTTCAACCATTCAGGGGAATCAGAAATGGTGCAATACCGGCACTACAAAGGCGGCATTTACGAGCACGTTTGCGAGGCCACGCTCGAGTCCGATCCGACGATCACGATGATCGTCTACAAAGCGAGCAATGGTACGATCTGGACGCGTCCCGCTTCGGTATTTTTCGAGTTGATCGACAAGGACGGAGTCAAGGTGCCGCGCTTCGAACCGATTTAACCCGGCGCGCGCGTTTGCATTAACGGGCACGTGCGATGACCGTCGCGAACATGCGTAAAACGTCATTGCCATCGCCCTTTACGACCGCACGCTGTCACGCTTATGAACAGGACAATCTGAATGCGTTTATTGCTTGCCATCATCTTGCCGTGGTTCCAGTTTTTCACGATCGGCCGTCCGTTCGCAGGCATCATCTGCCTGATTTTGCAGATCACGCTGATCGGCTGGATTCCGGCTGCCATCTGGTCGGTGTATGCATTGAGCCAGTACACCACCGACAAGAAAATCGCCCGCGTAATGGGCGGCGGCCGCTAACGCCGACAGCCATGCTCGCGCTATTCAAAGCGCGAGCAATGCAACCGGTTCTGCATGGCGGCGCTCACCACAAGTTTCATTTCGACGACGATAAATCGACGGTATCCGGCGCTTCTATCACCAGGTCAGTTTCGGCTATTGCCACGCACGGCAGGATATAGCCTTCCATTTTTTCTTCACGGCTAAGGCCGGGCCACTCGATCGTGTAGCGCACGCGTCCCTCTGTCATTTTGCAAAGGCAGGTTCGGCAGGTACCGTTACGGCACGAGCGCGGCAGACGCAGATTCGCGAATCCGGCGGCTTCCAGAATGGTCAGCGAATCGGGCGCTTCGAAGCTCTGGCCGAGCGGCTCGACGCGAACCAGAGGCGGGCGGGTAGGGTCGGACATCGTGTGACGTGAGTGGCTGCGTGCGCGACACTTTACACGCTATAGGCAGTCCCGTTCCGGGCGGTTCTGCGCGATGGAGTCTTGGAGTTTGATACGTCGGACTGTATCCGCGATGGCGCACCCGGCGTACGCAAATCTTTGCGTTGTCTCGCCGTGATGGCTGCAATGCCACGCGCGGTGTGCCGCGGGATATTTGTACCGCGCGTCGCCACGCCGCTTCGCACGAAACTCGCGGAACGAGCCGTCGATCCCACAACGCGCTCAGCGCGAAGCCATGCAAGAAGCCGTCACTTTCTCACGCGACAACCTTCAGTGCGCGGCCTCACTGCGTCGCAAATACCTGTACACCGTGTTGCGCGCCAGCCCCAACTCGCGCGCTGCCGCCGATACATTGCCATCAAACCGCGCAAGCGTCTGCGCGATCAACGTGGTTTGCCAGTCCTCCATTCGGCCCGGTGCGTGTTGCTGCGCAGACGCGGCACCGTCTCGATTGCAGGCGTCATTGTTGTTTGAAGATGCAGCGGTGGCCGGATTTGCGCTCTGATCGACACCCACACAATCCTGCAGGAAGTCTTCCGGCAAATCCTCGACCTCGATCTGCGCGGCGCCTTCGGCCATGATGCTCGCGGTGCGCAGCACGTTTGCCAGCTGCCGCAGATTGCCCGGCCACCGGCATTGCGCAAATCGCGCCAGCACCTCGGCGGACACCTGCGTCGGCAAGCGCTCGCCTTCGGCTTGTGCGGCCAGCATCCGCGTGACGAGTGCGGCAAGGTCGGTACGCTCGCGCAACGGCGGCAAGGTGACGACGAGTCCGTTGATCCGGTAATACAGGTCTTCGCGGAAGGTGCCCGCTTCGATCATCTCGCGCAGATTGCGGTGGGTCGCGCAAATAACGCGCAGGTCGACGGGAATCGCGCGGGTGCCGCCGAGCGGCACGACGGTGCGCTCCTGCAGCACGCGCATCAGGCGCACCTGCTGGGCCAGCGGCATATCGCCGATTTCATCGAGGAACAGCGTGCCGCCATCGGCCTGCACGATCTTGCCGACGCTGCCGCGTTTCTTGGCGCCGGTGAACGCACCGTCTTCGTAACCGAACAATTCCGCTTCGATCAGCGTCTCGGGCAACGACGCGCAATTCAGCGCGACGAACGGCGCGGAGCGTCGCGGCGAATCGTGATGGATCGCGCGCGCTAGCCACTCCTTGCCGGTGCCGGTTTTGCCGAGCACCAGCATCGGGATATCGCGGCCGCGCAGTTTGGCGACACGTCGCAGGATCGTGGCAACCTGGGCGTCGCCGGTATCGAGTGTTTCCAGCGTGGCGGGTGGCGCGGAGGGCGTCGTGTCGGCGGATCGCGCTGCCGGACGCAAGCTGGCACCAGCACTTACCGGACGCACCGCGACGCCGGCCAGGTCTTCCCCCGGTGCGACATATCGCGGCGCGGCATATTCGCCGCGCGCCACCACACGCACGCCGCTAGGCAGCGTCAGCGTGATGCTTTCGCCCGGTGCGCGCGTGATCTGCTGCAGGAGCCGGGCGAAGGCGATGCCGAACAGCGCGTCGAACGGCTGCCTTTGCAATTGCGCGAGCGGTTGCCCGAATTGAAACAGCGCACTGCGATTCGCGGACAGAAACGTGCCGTCGGGCGCAAACGCCGCTAGCCCTTCGAACAGCGTGCCGATGAACTCCGCGCGAGCATGAAAGTGCACGCGGATCGCATCGGCGAATTGATTGGAGAACAGATGATTTTCGATCATCTGCGCCGACATTCTGACCAGCGCGAGCGTGTGCTTGTGAAACCCACGCGTGTCGCCGCTCACGTCGAGTGCGCCGATGGTGCGCCCGAACGGGTCCGCGATCGGCGCGCACGAGCAGGTGAGAATGCGGTTCGCGTGCAGGAAGTGCTCGTCGGCGTGTACGACGGTTGGCTGCCCGTCGACCAGCGCCGTACCGATTGCGTTGGTGCCGCGATCCGCTTCGGCCCACGACACGCCCGGACACAGAGCGACGCGGTTCGCCTTCTCGACGAAATCGCTGTCGCCGAGACTGTGCAGGATGACACCGTGGCTGTCGGTGAGCAGCACCATGCTTTGCGTATCGACGATCTGCGCGTGCAGCGTCTCCATGACGGGCAACGCGTGGATATACAGCGACTGATTGCGCTCCACCAGCTCGCGCAGCGCGACACGCCGCAGCGGATGGAAGTCCGGCGTTTCCGACGCACGCAGGCCGATTTCGAGCGAGCGCGCGTGAGCTTGCGTGATGACATCAGGCCGACCGATGCTGGCCGGCGAGGCAGGACGATGAGTCAAGACATGTCTCCGTAGATCGGACGCGCGACGGATACGTTGCCCGTCGTTCGATGCCGCAGCGCAACATGCACGCTCGCAGCCGAATACCGATATTACAGGACGAATCGCGCTGTGCGCGGCAGGGAAAAGACGGAGGCGGCGCGCATAGCGCACCTGAAAAAAGCGCGCACAGCACCAAAATCAGGCAGACAAAAAGGAAAACTTGCGCCTCGCCCGAACTCGTCTACAGTGAATCAATTCACCTCCGCAGGGCGCGAATCGTAGCGCCGATGCGCTCAGGTGACGAGCCCGCGCCGGCAAGCATTGGACCAGGGAGGAGAAAACGGCAGGCGCGATCAGATGCAACCGGCGCGCATTTCCATGCGACATCATGCGCGGCAGCCAACTTCCAGGTGAATTCCCATGCAGATCCTTTTCCCCAATGAAACTCCTGAATATTCAGGGCGCGAACTCACCTTGGCGTTCCCCGCGATGGTCGATGGGCAGAGGGTGGAGTGCATGATCACGGCGGAGGCGCTCGAAGATCATTTCGGCGCGGCATCGCCGAGACTGGAAGACATGGTCGATGCGTTCGACGCGCATCGTGCGCGGATCGAAGCCGCCACGCGCCGTTTGCTGTCGGAAACGCGGGCGCAATGTCTGGTGCTCAGGAGCGGTTACGTGCGCTTTTACGAGGCGAACTGGCGCAATTGACACGTTTGTTCTTCACGTCGTCGAGGGCGTAGTCGGGCATGTAACGCCACGCCAACAACCAGCCCGCGCAAACCGGAACAGGGTGATGAAAACCCGGGCGCGGCGTCGGCAAGTCGATATCTGCAAAGCAGATTGACGGCGCTCGTTGCGCAGCGTGTCAATGAACGCGTGCGTGCATGTGTCTATGTGGCTTGCACCCGGTGTGTAGAAAAGCCCCTGTTTTCAGGCACTTTCTGCTGCGCGCAGCAAACCCTTGCGTCAACTCAGATCATCCGCCTCAGCGTCCTGTCCTTGAAGATCACGTGATGCGCGATGGCCGCCAGCGCGTGCAAGCCGATCACCCAATAAAACGCATTGCCGAGCCACTCGTGCGCGTCCTTCAGCAAGGGCCGCGCAATCGAATCCGCGCCCACCAGCGTAAAGCTGATATTGGTCCACGCGAGCGACACTGGGCGTCCGCCTGCATTGACCATCAGGATGCCGAGCAGCGGCTGCACGAAGATAAACAGGTAGAGCAGAAGATGCGCGGCGCGCGCGAGAAACGTCAGGAAGCGATTGCCTTCGAGTTCGGCGGGGGCGTCGGCCCACAGTCGCCATAGCACGCGAAGAACAGAGAGCGCCAGCACGAGCGTGCCTGCCCAGAAATGGATGCCGGTCCAGAAGGCCCGGCTGTCGGAGCCTCGCGGTCCGCGTATTTCGATCGCCAGATACGCCAGCGCGACCAGCAGAAAAATGATCCAGTGAAAGAAAATCGCGGGGGTGGTGTAGCGATCCGTGGAGAGGCTTCTGGACATGCGGGGGCTCCTGTGACAGAGGTCAACCGATTGTTCTTTGCCTTCCTGCCGGTCACCGGATGCTGAACGGTGACCGACCGGAATTGGCCAACACCTTACACCACCGTCCGCACGCTGTGACCGGCCCGCGATTTTCTATCGCTTATTCACTGCCGAGATAGAAGTAACGGAACAGGAAGATCGCCGCGATGATCCACACGACGAGTTTCACCTTGCGTGCCTGGCCAGTCAGCAGCTTCAAACCCGCGTACGAGATGAAGCCGAACGCGACGCCATTGGCGATCGAATAGGTGAACGGCATCAGCAGCGCGGTCAGAGCGGCCGGCACGACTTCGGTGGCGTCGTCCCACGGCAGGTCGAGCATTTCGCGCAGCATCAGGCACGACACATACAGCAGCGCGGGTGCGGTCGCATAGCCCGGCACCACGCCGGCCAGCGGCGCGAAGAACAGTGCTGCCAGAAACAGCACGGCCACGGTGATCGCCGTGACGCCGGTGCGTCCGCCCGCCTGCACACCCGACGCGCTTTCGATGTACGCGGTAGTCGACGACGTGCCCAGCATCGAACCGGCGAGGATCGCGGTGCTGTCGGCGAGCAGCGCGCGATTCAGCCGATGCATCTTGCCTTCGACCAGCAAGCCCGCGCGATTGGCGACGCCCATCAGCGTGCCGGTGGCGTCGAACAGTTCGACGAGGAAGAAAATCAGGATCACGTTCAGCACGCCGGTGGACAGCGCGCCGCGAATGTCGAGCTGGAACAGCGTCGGCGAAATCGACGGCGGTGCGGAAACGATGCCGTGGAACTGGTTGCCGCCGAAGAAAAAGCTCAGCACGGTCACGCCGACAATGCCGATCAGGATCGCGCCGCGAACCCGCAGATAGTCGAGCGTGACGATCGTGAAGAAGCCGATGATCGCGAGGATCACGTGCGGGTCGTGCAGATTGCCAAGCGTGACGAGCGTGGCCGGGTTGCCGACCACGACGCCTGCGGTCTTCAGCGAAATGATCGCGAGGAACAGGCCGATACCGCCGGTAATCGCGATCCGTATCGAATGCGGAATGCCTTTGACGATTACCTCGCGCACACGGAACAGCGTGACGATCAGGAACAGACAGCCCGAAATGAACACCGCGCCGAGCGCGGCCTGCCACGTGAAGCCCATGCCTTTGACGACCGTGTACGCGAAATACGCGTTCAGGCCCATGCCGGGCGCGAGCGCGATCGGGTAGTTCGCATAGAAACCCATGATCAGCGACGCCAGCGCGGCCACCAGGCAGGTCGCGACGAACACCGAGTCTTTCGGCATGCCGGCATCGCCGAGAATCGCGGGATTGACGAAGATGATGTAAGCCATCGTCAGGAAAGTGGTCACGCCCGCGAGCACTTCCGTGCGCAGGTTGGTGCCGGCGGCGTCGAAGCCGAAGTAGCGTTTTATCGAGTCCATGGGACGGGTCTCTCGTTGTTCAGAAAGCGTTTGTTGTGGTTGAGGCGGGCAAAATCGTAGCGAACCGTTGGCGGCGCGGCGTTGGGCGGCCGTTCGCGTTCGGTGCCGGGTAAAGCTATCACTGCGGCATCACTGCGGCATCACTGCGGCATCACTGCGGATTACCGCCGATAACTGCAACGGCCGCAGCCGCAGGGTTACGGCGGGATTGTAATCACGATTGACGCCCCAGGCCCGCATTACATCGCTGGACCGGCGCGTAAAAGCTTAAGAATCCGGTGCCTGGTCGGGCGAGTGTGGCGTCGGCGCATCAGCGGGCGGCGGCTGTCGTGCGAGCCAGCGGTCCAGTTCGCCTGCGAAAGTTTTGCTGTCGCGAGCGCTGAAAGCGGCCGGGCCGCCCGTGTCGACGCCGCTGCCGCGCAACTGGTCGAGCATCGCACGCATGCGCAGCCGTTCCTCGATCGTGCCCGGCGTGTACCAGTTGCCGCGCGGATCGAGCGCCTGTGCATTCTTCGCGAGGACCGCAGCGGCGAGTGGGATGTCGGCGGTAATCACGAGATCACCCGGCAGCACGCGCTCGGCGATCAGGTTGTCGGCGGCGTCGAAACCGGCGGGCACCTGGATCGCGCGGATCAGCGGCGACGGCGGCACGCGCAAAAACGAATTGGCGACCAGCGTCAACGGCATGTCGGTACGGCGCGCGGCGCGATACAGCATGTCCTTGATCACGACCGGACAGGCGTCGGCATCAACCCAGATTGGCATGGTGTGGAGTCCGGCTGCGGGATGGAGAGAATGGAGGGGCGAGATGATACCTTGCCCGCGCGGCGGCGGTTGTTGCAAGGGGATTGCGTGGAGGAGTGGAGATGCGCATGCGGGCCCGATAGGTATGCGGGACCAATTGCGTCTGCGATTCGTGCGGTCTTGGGCGGTCGGTATGCGGGCAATTGGGGCGGGAGGCAGACGGGCGACCAGCGGCGGACGCACGGCGACAAGCGGCGGACGCACGGCAACAAGCTGCGGGCGCACGGTAACAAGCGGCATGCGCACGGACAACAAGCGGTAGGCGTGTGGGCAACAAGTGGCAGGCGCACGGCAACACGCGCCAGCGCGCGCAACAATCGGCACGCTCACGGCAACACGCGGCAACAAACAAGCACTCACACAATCAACGAGCGGCACCCATGCGCGCAGTAACCGTTCAGCATGTGTGCATCCACCACCAACCGTTCAGCAGGCCGCCAGCCGCCACCCAGCTCACTACTGCGTCATCATCGCGCCGCCCTGCTGCGCGCGCCTCGCCGCAACAATTCGGCCCGCGCGCTGCGCATTTTGCGGATAGTCGATCCAGTCCAGCGGATCGTAACCAGCCGCGCGCCACTCGATCAGATCCGCCCGCACCTGCGCGCGCGTTTTCGGCGCCGATGGATCGGACGACTGCGCCGTGGTCTGCGCCAATGCGCTGCCGATGCTCACGGCGACGAGCAACGCGCCGAGTCCAACTCGAGAAACGATCTTCATGACAGGCTCCTTTGGAGCGGTTAAAGCGCCCCTTTTATTGTAGTTTTGGGCGATATCGCGAGTAAGGCGAGGTAAGGCAATGCACCATTTCATCCGCTGATCCAAACGTCCTGGCGACGCCTGCGATTCACGGACCCGACGGCTTGCTGAAACGGTCCAGCACCGCGCTCAGCAGATCGATCGGCAGCGGGAAAACGATTGTCGAGTTCTTGTCGGCGGCGATCGTCGTGAGGGTTTGCAGATAGCGCAACTGCATCGCCTGCGGCTGCCGCGCGAGCGTCTGCGCCGCCTCCAGCAGATGCTGCGACGCCTGCAGTTCGCCTTCCGCGTGAATCACCTTCGCGCGCCGCTCGCGCTCGGCCTCGGCCTGACGGGCAATCGCGCGGATCATCGTTTCGTTGATATCCACGTGCTTGATTTCGACAATCGATACCTTGATCCCCCACGCGTCCGTCTGCGCGTCGAGCACTTTCTGGATATCCGCGTTGAGTTGCTCGCGCTCCGCCAGCAATTCGTCGAGTTCGTGCTTGCCGAGCACGGCGCGCAGCGTGGTCTGCGAAAGCTGACTGGTCGCTTCGAAATAACGGGCGACCTGAATCACCGCTTTCTCCGGATCGACCACCCGGAAATACACCACCGCGTTAACCTTCACCGACACGTTGTCGCGCGTGATCACGTCCTGCGGCGGCACATCGAACACGACCGTGCGCAGATCCATCCGCACCGATTGCTGGACGATCGGAATGATCAGCACGAGGCCCGGCCCCTTGACCTTCCAGAAGCGCCCGAGCATGAACACGACGCCGCGTTCGTACTCGCGAAAAATCTTGATCGACGACGCAATCAGAGCGGCTGCCAGCAGAATCAGGATGCTGGTGAAGCCGAAAGTGAAACCGATCATGAGGGTTCTCCTTGTTGTGTCTGTCCGGGCGCGGTGCCTGGAGCGGCCGGAACACCGGGAACACCCGCGCCCGCTGCGCGCGATGCAGTCGATGCGCCCGATGCAGCCATGGCCGTCGTCATCGGCACCGCCGCCGTCGCCGCCGTCGCCACAGTCGCGACCGGCACCACGCTCAACGTGAGTCCGTGCCGCGCGGTCACGCGCACCGGTTGATCCGCTGCGAGCGGCGTTGTGCTGGACACCCGCCAGCGCTCCCCGTGCACGCGCGCCCAGCCAGCCGGTGCGTGACCGGGTTGTTCCGATTGCAAGCCGTCGTCGAGCACCACACCGACGCTGCCAATCAGCGCCTCCGAACCTGTCACCACAGGCCGCCGACGCGCGCGCAACGCGAGTCTCGACACGCCCAGCACGAACACCAGGCTGAAGACGACGACCGCGGCGATCATCGGCAGGGGGATGCCATAGCCGGGCACGTCGGTATCCATCAGCATCATCGCGCCGATCACGAACGCGACCACGCCGCCGAAGCCGAGCGAGCCGAAAGTCGGCAAAAACGCCTCGCCGATCAGAAACGCGATGCCGAGAAAGATCAGACCGAGCCCGACGTAATTGACCGGCAGCATCTGCATCGCAAAGAGCCCGAGCAGCAGGCTGATCGCACCGACCACGCCGGGCAGCACGAAGCCCGGATTGGCGAACTCGAAGAACAGGCCGTACATGCCGATCATCAGCAGGACGAGTGCAACGTTGGGATCGGTGATGACCGCGAGGAAGCGGCTGCGCCAGTCGGCCTCGACGATCACGAGCGGCGCGTGCGCGGTGTGCAGCGTGACGTTGCCGCCCGCGACTGCGACCGTGCGGCCGTCCATCTGACGCAGCAGATCGGGGGCGTCGCGCGCGATCAGATCGACGACGTGCTGCGCGAGCGCGTCCTGCGCCGACAGACTCACGGCTTCGCGGACCGCGCGTTCGCCCCAGTCGGCGTTGCGCCCGCGCATCTGCGCGAGCCCGCGAATGTAGGCGGCGGCGTCGTGAACCTGCTTGCGTAGTTCGGTCGATTGGGTGTCGAGCGGAAGCGCGGCCGAAGACGGCGACGGATTTGACGCGGCCGCAGCCGTAGCGGAAGAGGAGGCGATCCCGGCTGCGCCGGACGCACCATCGTCACCCGTCAACCCCGGTTTTCCCGCCGACGGCAACCCCGGCATTCCACCGCCGGGAGGCTCGGCTCCGCCCATTCCCATCTGGATCGGCGTGGCCGCGCCGAGATTCGTGCCCGGCGCCATCGCCGCGATATGGCTCGCGTAGACGATGTAAGTCCCGGCGCTCGCCGCGCGCGCTCCGCTCGGCGCAATGAAGGTGGCGACCGGAACCGGCGAACCGAGTATCGCCTTGATGATCTGCCGCATCGACGTGTCCAGCCCGCCGGGCGTATCGAGTTGCAGAATTGCCAGTTGCGCATGCTGGTCGGCGGCGCGCTGCAGGCTGCGAACGATGAAATCGGCGCTGCCCGGGCCGATTGCGCCATTCACCGGAACGACCACCACGCTATCCGGTGCAATCGCCGCCCGCAGCGGGGCGGAGGATTCGCACGATGCGAACACGAACGCCAACAGGACGCCAAGCGCGGTCAAACCGCGCATCAACCGGCCCGCGAGACCGCCACGGATAAGCGGATGACGCGAACCAGACTGCCGGAACGGGAGACGCGGAGTCGTGCTCATCGCTGACGGCTGCCGCGCTGCATCGACGGTGATCGAACGGCGCGGGCCGATACCTCAGAAGAAGGCTGCTGGCCTGCTCCTTACAGCTTAGTCCGATTCGGCGCGGCGCGTGAGTCCCGGGTGCTTTGGCTCACCGGCCGATCCATTAGCGTGTGGGACGGCTCACGCGCAGGCCGGTAATCGCCCGGCCGCATCCCCGTCCATTTGCGAAACGCGCGATGAAACGCACTCGGCTCGGCAAATCCGACCGCGCTCGCGATGTCGGCAATCGTCCGCTCGCTGCGTTGCAGTTCACCGATCGCAATGTCGCGCCGAAAATCGTCCTTGATCGACTGATACGTATAGCCTTCCTGCTTCAGATGCCGCCGCAGCGTGGCTTCCGCCACATGCAGGCGCGCGGCCATCTGATCGGCGGCGGGCCACGCGGCCATCGGCGTCGAACGCAGCAGCTTGCGCACGCGTGCCGCCAGCGAATCCACGTTCCGATACTTGACGATGAAACTGCCGGGCGCGTCGCGCAGAAAGGCTCGCGCCGAACGCGTCGTCTGGATGACGGGCAGGTCGAGGAAATCAGGCGCCAGATCGACGTACGATTCGGGCTGATCGAATGTCATGTGATCGCAGAACATCAGCCGGTATTCGTGCGCGGCGGGCGGCGCGGCACAGCGAAAGCGCGCTTCGAGCAGCGGAATGCGCCGCCCGACCAGCCAGCACACCAACCCGTAGACGAGGATGAAGTAGGTTGCATACGCAAACATGGCCGGAGCCGGCGCGCCTTCGCGCTCGACGAAACGCAGCCGCACGCGCTGCGGATTCGCTGCGCCCTGCAAATCGATCTGCACGCTCAGATCGTCGAGAACCAGCCGCATGAAGCCGACCGCCCGCGACAGCGCTTTTGCGCCGTTACGCGCGCCGAGCGCCATCTGTGTCATCGCGACAAAACTGCCGCTTTTCATGCGATGCGAGTCCTGGCCGAAGAACTCGTCGTCCAGCGCGCGCGCAATGCCAACCCACAACGCGCCGTATTGCGCCGACGTAACCCGGCTTTTAGGCGACGCGAGCATCGGCGCGGCAATGCCGGCCGCCTCGGCCAGCGGACGCGCGTCGAAACCGCGTGCGCGCGCAAGCGCGAGGGTCTCCGCGACCAGGCTGACCGAAATAGTGCCCTTGTCGTTTTTCATCGATGGCTAGCCTGTCTTGCAAAAGCGCTCAGTGTTTTCCCTATTGCGATTCACCTAACCCTTGAAATCGCGCCTGTCAGCCTGCTTGAATGTTAGCAGTATGGCAAAAGCGCTCAGCGAGATTGATCGGGCTGAGCATCGAAGGCAGCGGACCGCTTCCTTACACTGGTTGTCGAACGAGCGCGGATGCGTCGACCCGATGCATCGCGAATCGTCACGAAAGAGCGCGCGACCCGCGACTCAAGCCTCGCACCGCAACACACGCACCGGACAGGACCGAGCCCATGGACAGCTTCTATACCGACGACCAGCGGATGATCCGCGACGCCGCTCGCGACTTCGCCACCGAACAGCTCGCGCCGAACGCGGCGCAATGGGACCGCGACGCGCAACTGCCCGCAAGCGTCGTCACGCAGATGGGCGAACTCGGTTTTCTCGGCATGATCGTGCCGGCCGAATGGGGCGGCTCCTACACCGACTACGTGGCCTACGCGCTCGCCATCGAGGAGATCGCCGCAGGCTGCGCGTCCTGCGCGACGCTCGTGAGCGTGCACAACTCGGTTGGCTGCGGCCCGATTCTCGCGTTCGGCAGAGACGAGCAGAAGGAACGCTATCTGCAGGATCTCGCCACCGGCCGCCTGATCGGCGCGTTCTGCCTGACCGAACCGCAGGCCGGTTCCGAAGCCAACAATCTGCGCACCCGCGCCGTGCTGCGGGACGGCATGTGGATTCTCAACGGCAGCAAGCAGTTCGTGACCAACGGCAGCCGCGCCGACATCGCGATCGTATTTGCCGTCACCGACCCGGATCTGGGCAAGCGCGGCTTGTCGGCGTTCATCGTGCCGACCGGTACGCCGGGCTTCAACGTCGGCAAGCCGGAGCACAAGCTTGGCATCCGCGCGTCCGACACCTGCCCGATTTCCCTCGAAGACTGCGCCGTGCCGCAAGCGAATCTGCTTGGCGAGCCGGGCGAGGGGTTGCGCATCGCGCTGTCGAATCTCGAAGGCGGGCGGATTGGCATTGCCGCGCAGGCGGTCGGCATCGCGCGCGCCGCGTTCGACGCCGCGCGCCGCTATGCGAGCGAGCGCGTCCAGTTCGGCCGCGCGCTGAAGGATCATCAGAGCATCGCCAACATGCTCGCCGACATGACCACGCGTTTGAATGCCGCGCGCCTGCTCGTGCATCACGCGGCGCGGCTGCGCACGGAGGGCTTGCCGTGCCTGTCGGAAGCGTCGCAGGCGAAACTGTTTGCATCCGAGATGGCCGAGGAAGTCTGTTCGAAAGCGATCCAGATTCACGGCGGCTATGGCTATCTCGAGGACTACGCGGTGGAGCGTCATTACCGCGATGCCCGCATCACGCAGATCTACGAAGGAACCAGCGAAGTGCAGCGGATGGTGATCGCGCGGAATGTCTAAGCGCGGTTCAAATGCTGTTTAAACGCGGATTGGACGGTGATTTCGGCGCAAAATAGATTGCTGGAAGCTTCGGGTTGCGGGCGCGCGAAGTGTGCGGTTCGGCAGGCAAAGCAGGGAAGCTAGACAGGGAAACTAAACAGGCACGAACCTGAAGCGCAGCACGCAAATGCAGCACTAAAACTCTGCACGTAAGCAGCAAACCAGCAGCACACCACGCAACACAAAGCAGCACCCAAAACGGCACATAAAAGCGGAGCTTATACCGCGCCATCAGGAGACGACGATGACTGCAGCGAAGGCCTTTTTCGACGCGCGCGATCTGCTGTTGCGCCATCGAACCGACTACGAGCGCGCGTACCGCGAATTCACGTGGCCGGCCCTGGGCGAGTTCAACTGGGCGCTCGATTATTTCGACGTGATCGCGCGCGATAACGACAATCCCGCGCTGTGGATCGTCGACGACCCCGCTGGCGACGGCTTGCGTCTTTCCTATGCGCAGATGTCGGAGCGCTCCGCGCGCATGGCGAATTTCCTGCGCGAAGCGGGCGTCGGGCGCGGCGACCGCTTGCTGCTGATGCTGCCGAACCGCGTCGAACTATGGGACGTGATGCTCGCCGCGATGAAACTCGGTGCGATCGTGCTGCCCGCCACCACCCAGCTTTCCGCCGACGACGTGCGCGACCGCGTGCAGATAGGCGGCGCGAAGTTCGCGGTGATCGACAGTGCGGAACTTACCAAATTCGATTCGCTCGATGTTCCCCTCACGCGCTTTTCGGTGGGCGCGCCGCGCGACGGCTGGATCGATCTGGCCGCGGCGTACCAGGCGTCGCCGCAATTCACGCCGGACGGCATCACGCGCGCCACCGATCCGATGCTGCTGTACTTCACGTCGGGCACCACGTCCAAACCCAAGCTGGTCGAGCATACGCATCAGAGCTATCCGGTCGGCCACCTGTCGACGATGTACTGGATCGGCCTCAAGCCAAACGACATTCACTGGAACATCAGTTCGCCCGGGTGGGCCAAGCACGCGTGGAGCTGCTTCTTCGCGCCGTGGAACGCGCAGGCCTGCGTGTTCGTGTACAACTTCGCGCGCTTCGTGCCGAAGGACACGCTGAACGCGCTGGTCCGTTTCAATGTGAGCACGCTGTGTGCGCCGCCTACCGTGTGGCGCATGCTGGTGCAGGAGCCGCTCGCCGACTATCCGGTCAGCCTGCGCGAGATTGTCGGCGCGGGCGAGCCGTTGAATCCCGAGATCATCGAGCGGGTGAAGCACGCGTGGGGCATCACGATTCGCGATGGCTTCGGCCAGACCGAGACCACCTGCCAGATCGGCAATTCGCCGGGTCAGCCGGTGGTGGCGGGGTCGATGGGACGCCCGTTGCCCGGCTACACGATCGAACTGCTCGACGCTGACGATCAGCCCGTCACCGAAGGCGAAATCGCGTTGCCGCTCGCAGCACGCCCGCTCGGTTTGATGACCGGCTACGCGAACATCGCCAATGCCACCGCGCAGGCCATGCGCAACGGTTTCTACCGCACGTCGGATGTCGCGCTGCGTCGCGACGACGGCTATTACGTGTACGTCGGCCGCGCGGACGACGTTTTTAAATCGTCCGATTACCGGCTCAGTCCGTTCGAACTCGAAAGCGTGCTGATCGAGCACGAGGCGATCGGCGAGGCAGCGGTGGTGCCGAGCGCCGACGCGATGCGTCTGTCGGTGCCCAAGGCGTTCGTCACCGTGCGGCAAGGCTACGAAGCCGGCCCCGAACTTGCGCGCGCGGTGTTCGCGTTTTCTCGCGAAAAGCTCGCACCGTACAAGCGGATTCGCCGCCTGCAATTCAGCGATCTGCCGAAAACCATCTCCGGGAAAATTCGCCGTGTTGAATTGCGACGCCGCGAAATGGAGCGCACAGCAGAACCCGCGCGCCTGCCCGATGAATACTGGGAAGAAGACTTCCCCGATCTGCGTTGATCTTTTCTTCATGACTGTCCGGCCGCCGCGCGGCCACTGCACAGGAGTTTCAGCATGAGCACCATTGCTTCGAACCAGGCCGGGCACGATGTTGCCGCCGGTGTTAACAACGCTGCCACCGTCAAGCTGCTGATCAACGGCGAGTTCGTCGAATCGAAAACCGCCGAATGGCGCGATATCGTGAACCCTGCGACGCAGCAGGTGCTGGCGCGCGTGCCGTTCGCGACCGTCGATGAAGTCGATGCGGCGATCCGCAGCGCGCACGCGGCGTTCAAAACGTGGAAGGACACACCGGTTGGCGCGCGCATGCGCATCATGCTGAAGTACCAGGCGTTGATCCGCGAACATATGCCGCGCATTGCAAAAACCTTGAGCGCGGAGCAGGGCAAGACGATTCCCGATGCCGAGGGCGATATTTTTCGCGGACTCGAAGTGGTCGAGCACGCCTGTTCGATCGGCACCTTGCAGCAGGGCGAATTCGCGGAGAACGTCGCGGGCGGCGTCGATACCTACACGCTGCGTCAGCCGCTTGGCGTCTGCGCGGGCATCACGCCGTTCAATTTCCCCGCGATGATCCCGCTGTGGATGTTCCCGATGGCGATTGTCTGCGGCAACACGTTCGTGTTGAAACCGTCGGAGCAGGACCCGATGTCGACGATGCAACTGGTCGAACTCGCGCTCGAAGCCGGTGTGCCGAAAGGCGTGTTGAACGTCGTGCACGGCGGCAAGGAAGTAGTCGACGCGTTGTGCTCGCACGAGCTGGTGAAAGCGATTTCGTTTGTCGGCTCGACGGCGGTCGGCACGCATGTATATCGCCTCGGCAGCGAACACGGCAAGCGCGTGCAATCGATGATGGGCGCGAAGAATCACGCCGTCGTATTGCCCGACGCGAATCGCGAGCAGACCTTGAATGCGCTTGCGGGGGCGGGCTTCGGCGCGGCCGGTCAACGGTGCATGGCAACCTCGGTGGTCGTGCTGGTGGGCGCGTCGCAAAAGTGGTTGCCCGATCTCGTCGCCAAAGCAAAGACGCTGAAGATCAACGCGGGTAGCGAGCCGAATACCGACATCGGCCCGGTCGTGTCGCGTGCGGCGAAGCAGCGCATTCTGGGCTTGATCGAAACAGGCGTGAAGGAAGGCGCGACGCTCGCGCTTGATGGCCGTGACGTGAAAGTGCCGGGTTATGAGCAAGGCAACTTCATCGGGCCGACCGTGTTCACCGACGTCACGACCGAGATGCAAATCTACCGTACGGAAATTTTCGGGCCGGTGCTGGTGGTGCTGAACGTCGCCACACTCGACGACGCCATCGCGCTCGTCAATCGCAATCCGTTCGGCAACGGCGTTGGTCTGTTCACGCAAAGCGGCGCGGCGGCCCGTAAATTCCAGAGCGAAATCGATATCGGCCAGGTGGGCATCAACATTCCGATTCCGGTGCCGGTGCCGTTTTTCAGCTTCACCGGTTCGCGCGGATCGAAGCTCGGCGACCTCGGCCCGTATGGCAAGCAGGTCGTCCAGTTCTACACGCAGACCAAGACCGTCACCGCCCGCTGGTTCGACGACGACACCGTCAACGACGGCGTCAACACGACAATCAGTCTGCGCTGAAGCCATCCGCGAGCTAGTCGAAAAACGGAGACGACATCATGAAAATAGGCTTTATCGGACTCGGCAACATGGGTGCGCCGATGGCGCACAACCTCCTCAAGGCGGGGCACACGGTCAACGTGTTCGACCTCAGTGCGCAAGCGGTTCAGGCGTTGGTCGATGCGGGTGCGCAAGCGGCTTCTTCGCCGAAAGCGGCCGTGACCGATGTCGAATACGTGATCACGATGCTGCCGGCAGCGGCCCACGTGCGCAGCGTATTGTCTTCGGACGAAGGTGTGCTGGCCGGCATCGCGAAGGGCGTGCCGATCATCGATTCCAGCACCATCGATCCCGCCAGCGTGAAGGCGTTCGCGGAACTCGCGGCGCAGCACGGCAACCCCTTCGTCGATGCGCCCGTGTCGGGCGGCACCGGCGGCGCGGCGGCGGGCACGCTGACGTTCATGGTCGGCGGCAGTGCGGGCGCGTATGAACAGGTCAAGCCGGTGTTGTCGGTGATGGGAAAAAACATCGTGCATTGCGGCGACACAGGAACAGGACAGGTCGCGAAAATCTGCAATAACCTCGTGCTCGGCATCACGATGGCGGGCGTGTCCGAAGCGATGGCGCTCGGCGAAGCGCTCGGTATCGACGTGAAAGTGCTGGGCGGAATCATCAATACGTCGACGGGGCGTTGCTGGAGTTCGGACACGTATAACCCAATGCCCGGCGTCATCGAAACCGCACCGTCGACACGCGGATACACCGGCGGATTCGGCACTGATCTGATGCTGAAAGACCTGGGCCTGGCCACTGACGCCGCGAAATCCGCGCGTCAACCGGTTTATCTCGGTGCGCTCGCACAACAGCTTTATCAGACGATGAGCACGAAAGGCGCGGGACGTCTGGACTTTTCGGCGGTGATCAAGCTGTATCGCCCGGACGAAAAAGACCGTAAGGATACTGGCGCATGATGTTCGAATACGAATATTCAATCACCCGCGAGGAGACTCCTCGATGAGCGCCTCGCAAAGCGCATTGCCCGACATCGCCGACACCGTCGTTGAGGCGGAACGTGAGATTCTGTTTCGCGTCGTTAACCGTGTGGCGATCATCACGCTGAACCGTCCCGCCGCGCTCAATGCGCTGTCGCACGCGATGGTGCGCGAGCTTGCGGTGCTGGTCGAACATTGCCGCACCGATAGCGGCATCGTCGCGCTGGTGTTGAAAGGCGCGGGCGCGAAGGGCTTTTGCGCGGGCGGCGATGTGCGCGAAGTGCATCGGCTGGCGACTAGCGGCGACAGCCGGTGGCTCGCATTCTTTATCGACGAATACCGGCTCGATTACGCGCTGCATACGTTTCCGAAGCCGGTGGTCGCGCTGCTCGACGGCATTGCGATGGGCGGCGGCATGGGGCTGGGTCAGGCGGCGCGTCTGCGGATCGTCACGGAACGCAGCAAGATTGCGATGCCTGAGACGCGCATCGGCTTTCTGCCGGATGTTGGAGCAACGCGTTTTCTGAGCGTGATGCAGGCGGAAGTCGAGTTGTATGTCGGGTTGACCGGCGCGACGTTGTCCGGTGCCGATGCATTGCGTCTGCAACTCGCCGATCTGTGCGTGCCCGCCGAATGGCTCGCCAGTTTCGAAACACGCTTGCAGCGCATGTCGCACGACGGCGATCTGATGAACGCGTTGCGCGGAGTCTTCGAGCCGCCGTGCAACATCGTTCCGCACGCGGCGCTGGGATCGTTCACGCAGTCGATTCTGCGGCACTTCGACCGGCGTTCGAGCATCGAGAGGATCGTCGCGACGTTGCGGCAGGACCTCGAGCGCGAGCCGCCGCGCGAGGCGAAGCAGTGGCTGCAAGCCACTTACGATGCAATGACAGGCCATTCGCCGACCATGCTCTACGTCACGCGCGAAGCATTGCTGCGCGGCCGCCAGATGACACTCGCCGAATGTTTCCGGATGGAGTTGGGCATCGTCAAACGGGTGATCGACGAAGGCGACTTTTGCGAAGGGGTGAGGGCGCAACTGATCGACAAGGATCGCAACAGCCGCTGGGCGCCCGCTACGATCGCGCAGGTGCGGCCCGAGCGCGTCAGACACTTTCTGACTTCGCCGTGGAAAAGCGACGCGCATCCGCTGGCCGGGTTGGGGGCTGAGCAGGGGTGATGGGTTGGGTCCGCTGCGCAGGTTCACGGCGGCCCGCAGTTTTTCGCGGGCGCGCGGCGGCGGCCGTGTGCCTTCGCAATTCGCGAGGCCGCGCGCTATCACCGGCCTGTGTATTTTTTTCCGACGATGTGCCGCTTGTTCACGTTATTTCGTCCGACGATAGCGTGATTTTTGCCGACTGGCCGTGCCCCGTCGGCACGTGATCTGAAACCTCCGACGCACCGTCATCGGACGGTCCTGATGTCCCTCTCATCCTAAAACGTGCGCTCCAGAGCGCCGCGTGTTCGCGTGCGTTAAGCGCGTGCGTCTAGCTCAATCCCCACGCTTTCTCCTCCGATCGCCTAGCCAACGTTTCAAGCAGGAACGAACCGTGCTTGACCGGAAAGCCGTCTGAAAGTGGCTCGCAAAAAGCGAAGCTATCCGCGAAACGACACGGGCGATTCTCCGTGCAGATGCGCGGCGCCATCATGCGTATTCCTGACCGCGAACGGACATGACACAGCGGGACAATGAGTCCCATGTCGACTGCCCGCGCGAACACGGTCACAGGTGAAAAACGCGTGCAGCGCCTCACGTCGTCTGTTTGCAACTCAACCGTTCTGGGAAACCGTCATGGACAAGAATCGTATGGAAGGTGCAGCGAAACAGGTCAAAGGCTCCGTCAAGGAAGCGATGGGCAAAGTCACCGGCAATCGCACGACTCAGGCCGAAGGCGCAGCCGAGAAGCTGGCGGGCAGGGTGCAGAGCAGGATCGGCGAAGCGGCGGATGCCGTGCGCGAGCGCAGGAAGCGTTAGGCCGCACGCCATGTCTGAATAGCGAGCCGTCGTAAGCCGGCTAACCGCATGCAAATCAGTTCAAGGAGAATAACGATGAATACCAACCAGCTCGACGGAACCCTCAAGGATGCGGCAGGCAAGGTGCAGGACGCCGTCGGCGGACTGACCGGCGATCTCGATCTGCAAGCCGAAGGCAAGGCACGCCAGCTCGCCGGCAAGGCGCAGGCGAAGTACGGCGACAGTGTCGAGCAGATCGCGCAGACGGCCCGCAACAACCCGCTCGGCGCGCTGGTGATCGCGGTCGGCGTTGGCTTCCTGCTGGGTCGTTTGCTGTAAACGTTGGCGCGCCGCGTCGCCGGTGCCATGGCGGTGTGCGGCACGGGTGACGCGGCGCTTGCATTTTTTGCCTCGCGGGCGCCTTATTTGTCCGATGTTCCCGGCGCGTTCGAAGCGTCGGATCTCATCGTCTATTCGAGGAAGGTTCATGCTGGGATTCGATGTTTCCACGGCCAGGAAAGTCTGGACCGCGTTTTTGATCGCGCTGCTGTTCTTCGTCATTTATATCGCGTCGTCCACGGTGCTGGTGGTGGTGTTCGCGGTGTTCTTCAGTTACCTGATTTACCCGATGGTCGATCTCGTCGATCGCATACGGCCGCGCCGCGTGCCGCGTGTCGCGTCCATCGCGCTCGTGTTCATCGTGGTCGTTGCGGTGATCGCCGTGGTCGGGTCGGTGTTCGGCGTGCAGTTGCAGGACCAGGCGACGCATCTGTTCGCGCAATTGCCCACGTTGATGAAGTCCGATGTGCAGAATCGCTTTCCGCTGCCGCATTTTCTCGAGCCGCTGCGCGAACGTATCGTCGATTTCGTTAGCAGCCAGATCGAGACCGGCTCCGACAAAGCCGTGCCGATGGCGCGCAGTGTCGGCCTCGGTGTGGTCCACGCGGCCAGCAATCTGATCTACCTCGTGCTGATTCCGATTCTGAGCTTTCTGTTGATCAAGGAAGGGCCGCAAATGCGCGACTCGTTTCTCGATCTGCTGAATGACCGGCATCGCGTGCTGTGGGCGGAGATCGTCACCGATCTGAATGTGCTGCTGTCGAAATACGTGCGGGCGCTGCTGTTTTTGTCGCTCGCGACACTGATCTGTTACGGCGTGGCGTTCTCGCTGCTGGGTGTGCCGTATGCGTTTTTGCTCGCTGTCAGCGCGGGCTTGCTGGAGTTCGTGCCGTTCGCCGGACCGCTCGGCGCGGTCGCGATCACGCTGGTGGTCGCCGTGTTCAGCGGCTATCCGCATCTGCTGTGGCTGGTGATTTTTATCGGACTGTACCGGCTGTTTCAGGACTACGTGCTCAATCCGTATCTGATGAGCGAGGGGGTGGAAGTCAGCCCGTTTCTCGTTATCGTCGGATTGCTGGCGGGCGATCAGTTGGGCGGCGTGGCCGGGATTTTTCTGGCGGTGCCGGTGATCGCGATGCTGAAGATCGTGATCGGCAGAGCCCGGGTTTTTTATGCGGCTTCGCGCGCTGAAGGAGAAGCTGCGCGCAAGGCGTTGACCGGGAAAACCGACTGACGTTGCAGGATGTCTTTACGATCGGGAGACGCACGAGCATCGCGACACCAGGAGGCGACATGATCACACTCTATTCGTATCCGCAGCTTTTCGGCCTTGAGGACAACAATCCTTACGGGCTAAAGGTGTTCGCGTTTCTGACCATGAACGGGCTGTCGTTCGACCATCGACATGTACTCGACACGACCGCTGCACCGCGAGGGCAGTTGCCCTACCTCGATGACGACGGCGAGATTATCGGCGATAGCGACGCGATCATCGCGCATCTGAAACATCGCTATAAGCTGCGACTGGACGATGCCTTGAGCGCGGAAAACCAGTGCATCGATTTGCTGGTGCGACGCACGCTGGACGACCTGTATTGGGTCATGTCGTATTCACGCTGGCGCGACGATCGTTACTGGCCCAGCTTCCGTGATGCGCTGCTGGCGCAACACCCGGAACTCACCGCTGAAGTACTCGACAACGCGCGCCGCTATAACTTCGAGCGCTATCGTTATCAGGGTATCGGCCGCTATGAAGCGGACGCGGCGTATGCGCGCGGGCTGGCAGATCTACGCGCGATTTCGCACTTGCTCGGCGAAGGCCCATTTATATTCGGCGCAGAACCGTCGAGTACAGACGCGGGCCTGTACGGGTTCATTGCGAGCATCTATTTCTACGAAATCGACACGCCGCTCAAACGCTATGTTCTTACGCAGGAAAATCTCGTGAACCATTGCGAAGCGATGCGCGAGCGGATGCGCAACGCGCCGTGAGCGCAGTGCGTAGCTGATTTTTATTGTCCCGGGCAGCGGGACACACCGGGTGTGTGCGCAGTATGCGAGGTGGACAAAAAATCTCACTGGATCGAAACGGTTTGGGTGGCCAACGAGTGACGGAATGCTGGATTTAAGCGTGGCACGGGTGCTTAAACGGTTGCGCTCTCCGCTGGAAGTAAAGCGTGACCTGCGTGCGTTGGTCCGTCTCCTATCCGCGTAGCTTGGGTTATGCCATCGCCCGGAAATGATGGCCGGACGTGCGATTGCGGTCGACCACTTCACGATGCGCCGCTGGCCTGTCAGCCATTTGCAGAACCGGTTGTGTGATCGTCGAATGCGGAGACGATGTGCTCGATCATCGCAGGCGCTAGCTGCTGCCTTTGGACGATCGGCGGTGCGACCGACTGCAGCGGGCGAAGGGATAAGCTCGGAAAATCGACGGCCCCGAACGTCAGGTCGGCTATCATGCCTATCCTCTTCGAAGTAGCCTCTTATGATTTCCGTCCGTAATCTCACGCTGCGCCGCGGCGTCAATGTCGTCCTCGACCGCGCATCCGTCACCTTCAGCCCTGGCGAAAAAATTGGTCTTGTTGGCCGCAATGGCGCCGGCAAATCTTCCTTTTTCGGGCTTCTTAACGGCACGCTGCACGAAGATAGCGGCGAGTTCTCGATTCCGGCTGCATGGAAGATGGGCCAGGTCGCGCAGGATATGCCCGAGACCGAGCAGGGCGCGACCGATTTCGTCGTCGAGGGCGACACCGTGCTGCTGGCCGCGCAGGCGGAAGTAGCCGCCTCCGAAGCCAGCGACGACGGCATGCGCATGGCGCACGCCTACATGGCTCTGCACGATGCCGGTGCACACGACGCCCCCGCACGCGCACAGGCGCTGATCCTCGGCCTCGGCTTCAGCACAGAGCAGCTCAACCATCCGGTCAACAGTTTCTCCGGCGGCTGGCGCATGCGACTGCAACTGGCACGCGCCCTGATGTGTCCGTCTGATCTGCTGCTACTCGACGAGCCCACCAATCACCTTGACCTCGACGCGCTGGTCTGGCTGGAAGCCTGGCTCAAGCGTTATCAGGGGACCTTGGTGATGATCAGCCACGACCGTGAATTCCTCGACGCGGTGACGCAGGTGACGGTGCACGTCGACAACGCCCAACTCGTGCGTTATGGCGGCAACTACAGCAAATTCGAAGAGATGCGCGCCGAGCAACTCGTGCTGCAGCAGGCCGCGATGGCGAAGCAGGCGGACAAGATCGCCCACCTGCAGAAATTTATCGACCGGTTCAAGGCCACGGCCTCGAAGGCAAAACAGGCGCAGAGCCGGGTCAAGGCGCTCGAACGCATGGAGAAGATCGCACCGGTGCTGGCCGATGCCGAGTTCACCTTCGAGTTCAAGGAGCCGCTCAACGTCCCGAACCCGCTGCTGTCGATGCTGGACGCGAGTTTCGGCTACCCGGCCCCGGCCGACGCAGCGCCGGGCACGCCGCCTACGGTCATCGTGAAGGGCATCAACCGCTCCGTGCTGGCGGGGCAGCGCATCGGCATTCTCGGCGCCAACGGCCAGGGCAAGTCCACGCTGGTGAAGACGGTGGCGCACTCGCTGGCGCCGATTGCCGGCGAAATCAGCGAAGGCAAGGGCCTGAATATCGGCTACTTCGCGCAGCAGGAACTCGACGTGCTGCGCCCGCTCGATACGCCGATGGAACATATGATCCGCCTTGCCAAGGACACGCCGCCGAACATGCGCGCCCCTGGCCAGAGCGGCACCGAACAATCGCTGCGCACCTTCCTCGGCACGTTCAATTTCAGTGGCGACACGGTTCATCAGGCGGTCAGCACGATGAGCGGCGGCGAAAAGGCGCGGCTCGTGTTGTGCATGATCGTGTGGCAGCGCCCCAACCTGCTGCTGCTCGACGAGCCGACCAACCACCTCGACCTGGCCACACGCGAAGCGCTGGCCATGGCGCTCAACGAATTCGAAGGCACGGTGATGCTGGTCAGTCACGACCGGGCTTTGCTGCGCGCTGTATGCGATGAGTTCTGGCTGGTCACGAAAGGCGGCGTCGAGCCCTTCGACGGCGATCTGGACGATTACCAGCAGTTCCTGCGCGACGAAGCCCGTCGCATGCGCGAGCAGGGTGCGGCGGGGTAGGGAAGGAAGTTATCGACTGGGATACCTCCTTGGCAGGTTCGCCAAGGGGGCAGCAGTCGTGCGGAGAAGCGCGCCGACGTGAGATGTCGGCCAATTGCAGTCTTCAAACCAGTTCGCAGCGCAGTCACTCGAGAGTCCGCCTCCCTTGGACTTTCCGTCGTGCGACCTCAGACCCAAAGCGCCGGCGCAGACACTACCAGTCTGCGAACGCTGTCCCTGTTTTGCCCCTCGGGGCAGATGAATTGCCCCAACTCCCTATGGTTTCGCCACGGCGCCTATGCGAAAAGGACTGCTGTCGCCGATCAAAAAAAGCAAGCCACGCACTGGACCCAACCCCACGCGCTATGTTTGCCCGGCGAGCATCGATCGTCGCAGTCAGAAGCCGAATCGCCACCAGGTGATGTGTCTGCCGGCGTCCGCCGTAGTCAACTTCCGGAGGTGGTCATGTCGCAGTCGGATGACGCAGCGAAAAAACGGGGTCGCGCAGGGCATTTCTGAAAAACGTGGCGGTGGCCAGCGCGGCTACCGGCCTTTCGGGCGTCGTCGGCGAAACGTTCGCGCAAACTGGCGGTGCAAGCCAATCCGGAGCTGCTCCCAAACCTGCTACTCCTGCGACCATCGCACTGAACAAGCAGTACGCCGACTTCCTTAATTTCGCAGACGCTCAGGACTTTGAAGACGCCAAACGCGGCCTCGTTGCGACGCTCCCGGAGCCCGTCATCATCAAGGGACAAGGCAAGTTCTCAGCATGGAATCTGCAGCAGTTCGCATTTGTGAGCGGCGGTCCTGAAAACAATGCCCCGTCGACTGTCAACCCGAGCCTCTGGCGTAATGCCAAGCTCAACATGAACCACGGGCTGTACCAGGTGGTCGACGGTATCTGGCAGGTTCGCGGCTACGACCTCTCGGTGATGAGCATCATCCGGGGCGATCACGGCTATATCGTGGTCGATCCGTTTATCACCACCGAGGTCTCATCCACCGTCTGGAAACAGCTTGTCGTTCCGCATCTGGGCGATAAGCCGATTACCCACGTCATCTATACGCATAGTCACGTCGATCACTACGGCGGAGTGCGAGGACTCGTTAGCGACGACGATCTGAAAGCGGGCAAGGTGCAGATTGTGGCTCCAGTCGGATTTACCGAAGCGGCCGTCGGCGAAAACATCATCGCAGGTAATGCGATGGGCCGACGCGCCAGCTACATGTACGGCTCGCTTCTGCCGCGTAGTCCTGTGGGCATTGTCGACGGTGGACTTGGCAAGACCACGTCGGTCGGCACGATCACGCTGGCCGTGCCCTCGATGTTCGCCGAAAAAACCGGGCAGAAGATGACGCTCGACGGTGTCGAGATTGAAGTGCTGATGGCACCCGAATCGGAAGCGCCCTCTGAATTCATGTTCTATCTGCCGAAATTCAAAGCGTTCTGTGCAGCGGAAGATGCCACTCATACGCTTCATAACCTGTACACGCTGAGAGGCGCGAAAGTGCGCGACGCGTTGCTCTGGTCGAAGTATCTTCAGACGGCGCTCGACATGCACGGCGACGACATGCAGGTCATCTTCGCCTCGCATTACTGGCCGACGTGGGGCAACGATCGCATCGTCGCCTTCCTGCGCGCACAGCGTGACATGTATCGCTATCTGCATGACCAGGTCATGCGCATGTCTAACCTCGGTCACACACCGCTGGAAATCGGTGAAGTGATCCGCCTGCCGGACAGTCTCGCGAAACATTGATATTGCAGAAGTTACTACGGCACGGTCTATCACGACGCCGTTGCGCAGTACAACCTGCGTCTGGGCTTTTTCGACGGCGTTCCTGCGAATCTGCATCGGTTACAGCCGACCGAAAGCGGCAAACGATACGTCGATTACATGGGCGGCGCCAACGCCGTTCTACGAAAAGCACATGAATCTTTCGACAAGGGCGACTATCGCTGGGTGGCGGAAGTCGTCAACCATGTGGTGTTCGCGGACCCCCAGAACACTGCCGCCAAACAGCTTCTGGCGGATACCTACGAACAGCTCGGCTATCAGTCGGAGTCGGCTCCGTGGCGCAACTTCTATCTGACCGGTGCGATGGAATTGCGCAACGGCGTCCAGAAAGGCCAGGCCCCCGCACCGCAAAGTCCCGACACCATCCAGGCGATGCCGCTCGACATGTTCCTCGACTATCTCGGCATCCGGCTCAACGCAGATCGGGCCAATGGAAAGACCGCGTCGTTCAATCTCGTGCTTACCGACACGAAAGAGAATTGTGTACTCGGCGTCGAGAACAGCGCGTTGCATTATTCGAAAGGCAAAGGTTCGCAGTCGGCGGATGCAACGGTCACGATGACGCGTGCGGACCTCAATAGCATCATGATGGGTCAAACCACCATGCAGAAACTTGTTATGGCGGGGAACGCAAAAATAGACGGGAATAGTCAGAAGCTCGGAGAGTTTGTGTCGTGGCTCGACAACTTCGACTTCTGGTTCAATATTGTCACGCCTTGAGGTGCGGTCATGTGCGCAATCTGCAATTTTAAAATCGACTTCGGCGTCGGTCATCCGCTGGCATTGTCAGTCGCGGTGGCTACCCGTAAGGCGATCGAGTCCGGGATGGTAGAGCCGATCGATGCTACAACGGGCGCGCTATCCGCCGCACGCACACGCATTTCTTCCATTGAAGCATTGAATCTGCTCCAGGCACGCATTGAAGGTGCCCATCGCGAAGATGCACTACTAACGCTTCCGGATTTTTACGTGTTGCTGATCGAAAACGACACCTGGGGATTTTTCCACGCCACGACAAGTGGCTTCGATCCGGACATTGTCCCCGACATGCCTGATCTGACAACGGACGATGAGACAAAGCGCAGCAACATCATCATCACGTCCGAGGCGGGTACACGTGCGTGGATGGATGGCGGTTTCAGTATCGAAACGGCGCTACACAATGAGCTTTTTATGTTCGACGCCCCTGAACATTCCGTGCTTGCTCTAACGCAGATGCTCACCGTTTCGGACCCGGTGATCGTAGGTGGTTGATATAGCGATGATCCCCGCGCGGCCTTGCGCAAGATCACAGCGGCACTGTCTTAGATTTCCAACACTTTTGTTACAGCTCCCCAACACGCGCAAACGATTGCTGATTTTCTGTAAGTATTTATCAAGTCATCGACTGCTGTTTGAAAACGACTTCAAAACTAATCTAACGCGCAGAGAAAATGCGGGAACCCCGCGGACACTGCAAATTGAATGGCTGCGCCAAGCCGCTATACGTCCGCAAATGGGCGAATTTCCTCAATAAGTAAATTATTGACATCGGCGGTTATTAATCGAAATAATCGGCCGCAATGTAAATTAAGTATGTAGCGAATTAAAGGGCACGATGAGAGGCGTTTGGGCTGTAGCGACCGTCTCATCATCGGTTTGTGCAAGAGGGATGCCGCCGTCTCATTCGAAAAATTCCCGGTTCCAACTTGCCCAGACGGAAAACCCACTTCGACTATTAATCGAGCGCACACGTATCAATCGCTGCTGGACGTTGCCACGCATCGCCCGGAATTGAACGACCGGACGTGGGCGCCAAGACCAACTCGGGGAAGTATGAATCACGTCTATCGGACCGTCTGGAATCCAAGCCTGGGCGCTTATCAGGCTGTCTCTGAACTCGCGACTGCTCACGGACATGCTTCGGCGCGCAGCGAGCGTCGCCTTGCATTGCGGCGATCGCACCTTCACGCATTTGCCACCGCCGCCATGGTGGCAATGGGCGCACACTCTGCTGCCGCAAACGCGGTCCCGCTGGCTACGCTTTATGTCGGCAACGTTGGCGTGAGTGGCAGCACGATCGCCGCCAACTATACCTGGGACGGCACCACCCTCAGTGTTTCGAGCACCCAGTCGATCGCCAGCGGGCAACCGGTCTTGCTCGACTACTCCGGGACGATCGGCACGATCAGCAACCTCGGAACACTGTCCTCGACGACCACGATCAACGGCTCGCCGGTGGTCGTCCTCAATAGTGGTCTGATTGACCTTATCGATAATCAGGGCGACATGTCCTCGATATCCGAGGGTATCTATAACGACGGGACGATCGGTACGATTCACAACGCCGGCACGATAACCGCGTCTGCGCAGGCTGTCGACAACTGGGGAACGATTCACTCCATCGACAACGATGGTGGATTGATGAGCGCCGGCACGATCGTCGGGAACAACACGTCCGCCGTCACCATCGACAGCATCACCAATAGCGGTTCGATGACCGGCAGCGTCGTCGGGATTCGCAATCTCGGCACGATCACGTCGATTGACAACACCGCCGACGGCGACCTCGAGGGACTGACTACCAGTGCGATCCTGAACAGCGGCACGCTGTCGTCGATCGGCGCGATCACCAATGAAGGCAATCTGAGCGGCGGCGCGGAAGCCGTGCTGAACCAGGGCAAGATCGGTTCGATCGACAACTCCGGCGACATGCTCGGCAGTAGCTACGGTCTGCTCAATAGCGGCGCGGCCAGCACGATCGGCACATTCACGAACGAAGCGAGCGGGTATATCAACGGCGAATGGGCCGTCATCGAGAACCAGGGCTCCATTGGCTCGCTGTCGAACCTCGGCACGATCAACCAGCAAGGCGACACCAACGGCGCGGTCTTCAACCTCGGCACCATCGGCGCGTTCAGCAACAGCGGTGAGATCAACAGTGTGCAGAATACCGCCGTGCTCAACCAGGCGTCGACCACGAGCCGTGGCGCCACCTATCTCGGCTCGATTGGTTCCCTCACCAACAGCGGCCTGATCAGCGGCGGCCTGAGCGGCGTGGTCAATGCGGGCGGCACGATTTCGGTGCTCGACAACCAGACGGGCGGCACGATCACCGGCGGCGCGGTCGGCATCTACAACGCAAACTCGACGCAAACGGCTGGCGTCGTTCACATCGGCACAATCGGCACGCTCAGCAACGCCGGCATGATTTCGGGCGAAACCGCGATCGCCAACGACGGTCTGATCGGCACGCTGACCAACAGCGGCACGATCGCGGCCGATGAATATGCGCTGGACAACACCGGCACGATCAACGCGCTGATCAACACGGGCAGCGCGAACGGAACGCTCGTCGCGTTCAAGAACGAATCGACGGGCACGATCGGCGCTCTGCTCAACGAAGGTTCGCTGTACGGCCACAACGACGCAGTGGTGAACGTCGGTTCGATCGGCTCGGTCGACAACAGCGGCTCGATGACCGGCGCGAGCAATGGCTTCTCCAACCAGGGAATGATCGACTCGCTCGTCAACGAAGCGACCGGTACGATCACCGCCACCTACGAGGGCTTGTACAACTCCGGCACGATCACGTCGATGACAAACGCCGGCACGTTGAGCGCAACGAGTACGGCGATCGAGAACAAGGGGAGCATCGGTACGCTGACCAATACCGGCCTTATCACCGGCTCGCAAAATGCGATCGAGAACGGCGGATCGATCGGCACCATCGTTAACGCAGGCGTCATCGCCGGCAACATCAACAACATCCGTAGTTCGGCGCTGACCATTGACGGCGGCACCGGCACGATCTTCGGCACGTTGACGGGTTACGACGGCGCGGCTGGCACGATTTCGAGCACCGCCGCGGATCTGACTTTCGGCTCAGGCAATCTTCTGCTGAACGATTCGATCGACGTCGGCACGAACACGGTCTACAACAGCGGCGCGACGCTCGAGGTGGACGGCATCACGACCATCACCGGCAATTACTCGCAAGGCGAGGCCGCGACGCTACTGATCGGCGTGTCGAGCGGCGCGATCGCAGCGGGTAGTCTGAGCGACACCGGTTATGGCCGCCTGGTCGTGAGCGGCAATGCGGAGATCGATGCGGGCTCGACGGTCACGCTCAAGAGCACCACGGGCGCGTATTCGTTCGCTGCGGGGCAGCGTTATGTCGTGGTCGACGCGGCGGGCACCGGCACCTACAACGCAAGTGCGTTGAACTACTCGATCGCGGGCTACACCGCATCGTTGAGCGGCACCTCGGTGACCACGTCGGACGGCCACACCGATCTCGTCGTCACGGTCGACAGCCTGACGGGAACGGACACCAGTGGCACGGGCACGGGTGGCACCGACACTAGCGGTAGCGGCACCAGTACCGACACGGGCACAAGCAGCGGAAGCACCGGCCGGATTACTCCAACGACGTCGAATGCGCGCAGCGCAATGAGCGGCCTGACCGCCTACACGGGCGTCAGCGATGCGCGCCTGCTGAACCTGTACGACGCGGCCATCGCGTTGCAGACCTACGGGACCGTCGCCGACGTGAACCACGCGGGCGCACAGCTCGCGCCAATCTCGCAGGCATCGACGGCACGCGCCGCGGCCGCGCCGACGTATAACGTGCTGGATATCGTCTCGACTCACCTGAACGGCTTCCGGCTCGCGCAAAACGACGGCGCGACCGGCGTGTCGACGGGTGAAGGCACGCTCGCGAACGGCATCTGGGGCCAGGCGTTCGGCGGTCACGCAAGTCAGGACGCCCGCGATTCCGTCGATGGCTACAGCGCGAACTTCGCGGGCCTGATGTTCGGTATGGATCGCGCGGTCAGCGATGCATGGCGCGTCGGCGGCGTGTTCAGCTACACCAACAGCGCGATCAACAACACCGGCGACACCGCGGGCGACACCACCCGCGTGAACTCGTACGGCCTGCTCGGCTACGGCAGCTACACAGCGAGCCGCTGGTACGCGAACCTGTCGGGCGGTGCTGTGTTGCAACGCTACGACGCCGACCGTCAGGTCGACTTCAGCGGTTTCTCGGGCGCTGCGAACGCGAGCTTCGGCGGGACGCAATACGTGATGCGCGGCGAAGTGGGCATGCCGCTCGCGGCCGGTCCGTACACGGTCACGCCGCTGGCTGCATTGACTTACAGCTATCTGCATCAGAACGGCTACACGGAAAGCGGCGGTAACGGTGCGGCGCTGTCGGTGGGCTCGACGCATTCGACTTCCGTCAAGAGCGATCTCGGCGCGAAGCTTTCGCGCGATTTCACTTCGTCGTATGGGGTTGTCGTCCCTGAACTGACGCTCGCGTGGCGTCACGAGTACGACCACACACGAGCGTCGAGCGCCGCAAGCTACGTCGGCGATCCGACCGGCGCGACGAGCTTTACGACGCTCGGTTCGTCACCGGTTTCGGACCTTGCCGACATGACGCTGGGCGTCACGCTGCTGCGCGCGAACAACCTGAGTCTCAATGTGCGCTACGAAGTGCAGGCGGGCAAGGGCTACGTGTCGCAAGCGGGTTCGTTGAAACTGCGTCAGTTGTTCTGATCGAAGCTAGCTGCATCGAACGGACCGGCCAATTGGCTGGTCCGTCATTGCATCTCATGCATCCCGTATCATTCCGGTACTTCACCTGCCGGGCCCTGCTTTCATGTCACATCCCAATACCGGCCAGACCCTCACTCTCCACCAGGCGCTGACCCGGGCTCACGCGCACTGGACTGCCGGACAGGCAAGCCAGGCCGAACAGTTGTGCGAGCGCGTGCTGGCCGCTGTTCCCGGTCAAGCCGACGCGCTGCATCTGCTCGGCTTGATGGCTCATGCGCACGGCAAGCTCGACCTCGCGATTACCCATTTGCAGGCCGCCTGCAACGCGCGCGAGGCGCCCGCCGCTTACTGGGCCAACCTCGCGGAAATGTGCCGCCAGAATGGCATGCTCGCTCAAGCCGAGGCAGCCGGACGGCAAGCTGTCGCACGCGATGCGAAGCTCGTCGCGGGCTGGAACAATCTCGGCATCGCGCTTCAGGAAACGGGCAAATTCGCGGAAAGCCGCGACTGTCTCGAGCGCGTGGTCGAGCTTCAACCCGCTTCGGCCGAGGCGTGCAACAACCTCGCCAACACTTATCGCCGGCTGGGTCGTTTCGATCTGGCTGAGAACTATTACCGCCGTGCGCTCACGCTGAATCCCAATTACGCGCAGGCGCACAGCAACTTCGCTTTTCTGCTGTCCACGCAAGGCCGGTTCGACGAAGCCGCCGCCGCAGCGCGGCTCGCAATCGATCTCGACCCGCGTCTGGTCGATGCGTATCTGAATCTCGCAGACATCGAGATGTCGCGGCACCGTGGCGACGCGTCGCTGCGTGCGCTGGACATGCTGCATGCGTTCGCGCCGCGGAATCCCGCCGGGCTGATTGCGCGCGCCAAGGCGCTGCGCCAGCTCGAACGGCTCGACGCCGCGCTGCGCTGCGCGCGCGAGGCGGTCGCGCTCGCGCCGCAAAGCGCCGATGCGCATCACACGCTTGCCGTCGTGCTGCAATCGCTTGGCTTGACCGACGCCGCGCTCGATGCGTACGAACAGGCTGTCGCGCTCCCAGGCACTGCCAACGAGGATGCCTTGCTGGGGCGCGCGGCGCTGCTGCTGGAAGCGGGTCGCAAGGACGACGCGCTGGCCGCCTTCGACGCCGCGCTCGATGCGTTTCCGGACTCGGTGCGCGCGCTGGCGAGCCGTGCCGATGCGCGCACCTTCACCCGCCACGATCCCGATATCGCCAGGCTTGAAGCCTTCGTCGGAGAAGGCAACGCCCGTTCGCGGATCGAGCACGTCTCGGCGCGTTTCGCGCTCGGCAAGGCCTACATGGATATCGGCGACGGGCCTCGCGCGTTCGCGCATCTGGACGAGGGCAACCGCCTGAAGCGAGCCGATTTCGCCTACGACGGTGCTGCCACCGGCGCATGGATGTCGCGAATCGCCCAGGCGTTCACCGCGCAGCGCTACGCCGATCTGGTCGGTTCGGGCGCGGCATCGGAGTTGCCGGTGTTCGTGCTCGGTATGCCGCGCTCGGGTACGACGCTGATCGAGCAGATTCTCGCATCGCATCCGCAGGTGACGGGCGCTGGCGAGTTGTCCGCATTGCGTTGCGCGCTCGAAGCGGCGGGACCGTACCCGGACCATGTTGCCGCGATGACGCGCGACGATCTCGCGCGCATCGGGGCCGACTATCTGGCGCGCGTGACGCCGCTCGCCGAAGGGCGCGCGCGGCTCGTCGACAAGATGCCCGCCAACTTCCTGTACGCCGGACTGATTCCGCTGATCCTGTCCGGCGCGCGTATCGTTCATGTGCGGCGCGATCCGGTGGACACCTGCCTGTCGTGCTACACCAAGCTGTTCGGCGGAGAACAGCGCTTCACGTTCAACCAGACCGAACTCGGTGAGTTCTATCGTTACTACGACACGCTGATGGCGCACCTGCGCACCGTGTTGCCGCCCGAACGTTTTATCGAAGTCGACTACGAGGCCGTGATCGGCGATGTCGAGCACGAAGCGCGCAGGTTGATTCACTTCATCGGGCTGCCGTGGGACGATGCATGTCTCTCGTTCCATGAGAACCGCCGTGTGGTACGCACGGCGAGCGTCAATCAGGTGCGTCAGCCGATCTACACGACGTCGAAGGGACGCTGGAAGCGCTATGCGCCGCACCTCAAGCCTTTGCTCGCGGCGCTCGGCATTGCGCAACCGGCACATGACGAAGCCGACCCGTCCCGCACATCATGAACAGACCTTACGTATCGACGCCGGCCGGATTTGCGACGCTGGAGCAGCAGGTCCGGCCGCTACTGAAGGCCGGGCAATATGAAGCGGCCGAAGCGCTGCTGGCGCCGTATCTTGCGTCCGGCACCGGACCGCTCGCGGTGTGGCGTCTGCTGGTCTCGGCGATTCGCCCGCAAGGCAAACTTGCAGCGACCCGCGCGATCCAGGAGATGCTGGTCGCGAACGTTCCCGGTGATTTCTCCGCGCGTTTCGACCTTGCGGAAACATTGCTGCTGATGGGCGAATTCGGAAGAGGCTGGCGCGAATACCGCTACCGTTACAGCCTCGCGCACACCACGCAGTACGAGCGCAAAGTGCAGAGGCCGCGCTGGAGCGGTCAGCCGATTCCCGGACAGACACTGCTGATCCACGATGAACAGGGCTATGGCGACACGTTCCAGTTCATGCGAATGGTGCCTTGGGCCAAAGCGAAGAGCGGCGCGCGCGTGGTGCTGGAAGTGAACGCAGAAAGCGTGTCGCTGGCAAAGCGACTCACGGGCTACGACGATATCGTGGTGCGCGGCAGCCTGCCGCCAGCCTTCGACATGCACTGCGAGATGATGAGCCTGCCGATGGCGATGAACCTCCAGCTCGCCGATCTGCCCGGTCCGATGCCGTATCTGACGCCCGATCCGGCGCGGGTCGACTACTGGCGTTTGAAGCTCGCGCATCTTCGGCGTCCGCTGGTCGCGCTGGTATGGGCCGGAAGGCCGACCCATACCAACGACGCGAACCGGTCGCTGCGGCTGGACCAACTAGCTCCGCTCGCGATGCCTGGCGTGAGTTTCGTGTCCATTCAGAAGGGGCCTGCCGAGTCGCAGGCGGCGTCGGCGCCTGAGGGCATGTCGCTGCTCTCGCTGAGCGATGGCATTCGCGATTTTGAGGATACTGCAGCGATTCTGAGCCTCGTCGATCTGCTGATTTCGGTGGATTCGTCGCCGGTTCATCTTGCCGGCGCGATGGGCGTGCCGGCGTGGGTGATGCTGCCGTTTGTGCCTGACTGGCGTTGGCTGATGGGACGCACCGATACTCCGTGGTATCCCGCCACAAGGCTCTTCCGGCAGCCGAAACGGGGCGATTGGGAGGGCGTCATGGCGAGCATGCGCGAAGAACTGAAGCAACGGTTTGCGCGAGGAGAACACGGTTCGTGAACTCGTTGCCGACGTGTTTCCAGATGCTTTCGGGTTGGCGGGCGAGATCGCACGTGTCGTTGATCGCGATCTTCGGGGCGGCGCTCGTGCTTGGCGGGTGCGCAGAACCCGACCGCAACGCGCACGCCGATGCGCTCGCCGCGCCAGCGGGCTTGCAACGCGAGCAGATCACGACCGCCGGTTTCGTGCTGACCGCGTACGTCAAAGTCACGCGGCAAGACCGGCCAATTGATCTCTATATCGAAGGCGACGGTCTGGCCTGGGTATCGCGAACTCAGCCCTCGCTCGATCCGACGCCGCGCGAAGCGACCGGGCTTGCGCTCGCTGCCGCCGATCCGGCCGACAATGTCGCTTATCTTGCGAGGCCCTGCCAGTTCACACCGATGGATCAGAACACGCATTGCGGCATTCCGTATTGGACAGCGAAGCGTTTCGCACCGGATGTGGTCGCTGCGATGGACGATGCGGTCAGTCGAATTGCCGCGAAAGCGCCGGGCCAGCGTATCAATCTCGTCGGCTATTCTGGTGGTGCGGCGATCGCAATTCTGGTTGCCGCGCGCCGCAGCGATATCGAGTCGATTCGCACGGTCGCGGGCAATCTCGACGATGAGTACATCAATCGCATCCATCACGTCTCGGCAATGCCCGATTCGCTGAATCCCATCGACTTCGCTTCACGGGTGGCGGGCATTCCGCAGATTCACTACACGAGTGATCAGGACCATATCGTGACACCTGAGGTCTCTCGCCGTTTCGTCGAAGCGACTGGGCCACGTTGTGCACAGTCGAGCGTCGTCTCCGGTCTCGCGCACGATGGCGACTGGGCGAGTCGGTGGCCCGATCTGCTGCGACGTGTGCCTCGGTGTGCAGCAAGGTAGGCTTGCCAGGCACCAATTAACCGGAATTCGTTTGCTGAATTCGGCTGCAATGAGAACGCCGCGGCAGTCTGTCAGGCCGCGCTCGTTCGCGCGAGATGCACGATTAAGCATGTCGCCGCCTGGCGTCGAGGCCGCGCGGTAGGTACGCTGGCAGAGGCGCTCGATCTGGTGTCTTACCGCGCGCCGCTGTCTTCCAGAAACGGTCGTTGGGGCGGCGGTCTTCGTGAGGGTTTCGCGAGCGCTCAATGGTTAAAACGGCTGCGTTACGTGGCAGAAGATTGAGGGTCCACTGCGTCGGGCACGCCATCGTGCGACATCAGAATCGCCAGCCAGCGCGTACTTTGAAACTGAGCCGCTATCACCATCATCAGCACGGTCAAGGGCGTCGCGAGGATCGCGCCGGGCACGCCCCAGAGAAGCGTCCAGATGCCCAGAGCAAAGATCCCGACGAGTGGGTCGGTGTTGGTGCTTTTGGCCTGGACTTTCGGCATGATGAGATTGTGCGCGATCTGGAACACAGTCAGCACGATCACGAATACGCCGAGGGGCAACGCAATCGATCCGCTATGGATGGCCGCAAACAACGCGGGCACGATGCTCGCAACGAAAGGCCCGACCACCGGCATGAATGCGAGAAGAAATACGGTCACCGACCAGAACGCCGTGTCGGGCAACTGGGCAAAACGGAAGACCGCAGCAGAAATCGCAGCAATTGCCAGATTGATCGCGGTTTGAGAAATCAGGTACATCTGCACTCGGCTTGCGATCTTCGAGAGAACCACGCGTTGTGAGTTTGCTCTCGCTCCGTTGCTCGTGATGCCGATGATCTTCGGATCGGAGTCAGTGCCTGGCCCCAGAAGCATGAACACGAAGAAAAATAATGTAAGGAATGCTTTCGACACGGCATCGCCGATGCCGGAAGCGAGACCGTGTTCCAGCGACCGGATGTCGATTAACCCGAGTACGGTGGCGAGATCGAACCGCCGGCCGAATCCCACATTGACCGATCGAATCAGACTGTCGATTCGAGCCGGCAGCAGAGGAGCCTGTTTGGCGAGATCGCTCATGCCCTGAAGGATGACAATGAAAATGCTGTAGGCGCTAAAGGCGACAATCACCGCCGTCGCTATCAGGATCAGCCATCTGGGCGCACGAGGAAGCAGACGGACCACGAGCGACACGATGCCCGCGATGAGGATTCGCAGCAGCACCGCGAGGAAGAAAGGGACCAGCACGGGGCGTAAAAAATACAGAATCGCCAGACCCGCCGCGACGCCGGTAGTGGTCTGTGCGACAGAACCCGGTGTTGTCGTCATGATTAAATCTCTCAATGATTCGAGCAAATAAATGCGCTGCTATCGATCGCGCAGCTTTTCCGTCGGCGAGGATAGCAGGAATGATTCGATTTGCGCACACGGTATAGCGAGGCGCGACCGTCTTCCGCGCGGCGCACTCTGGCAAATGGGATATTGGCTGACGCCGAAAAAATCTTATTCAATTGCATCATTCGGCACGCTGACACAATTCGACGTTCATGCTTGCAAGTAGAATCGTCAACAATTGGCGAATGCCGCCCAATGCCCGTTTCAATTTCGCGAGGGATACCGTGAAGGTAACTGTTGCTTATATCGAAGAGCCTCCTTTTGGGTGGACAGAAGCGGGCGGCAACGTCAGAGGCGCCGACATTGATCTAGCCAACGTGGTTCTCCGTGCGATGGGTGTCACACAGATCGAGCATCACAAGACCACATTCAGTGAACTGCTGCCCGGCGTGGAGGCTGGACTGTGGGATATGAATGTTCCGCTCTTCGTTACGCCGGAACGCGCGGACCGGGTCGCGTTCAGCGTGCCCGTGTGGGCGATAGGAGACGGGTTTCTGGTTCGTGCAGGAAACCCGAAAGCGCTCGACAGTTATGCGGCATTGGCCAGACAACCGGATGCACGACTCGGCGTCATCGCCGGACAGGTACAGCATGAATCGGCAAAGGCGTCGGGTATTCATGAGCATCAGATTTCCACTTTCGCGGATCAAGCCCGGGCTATTGAAGCACTACGCTCTGGGGATATTGATGCGTATGCAAGTACGGCCTTAGGAAATCGGATTCTGGCGCAGAGAATGAGGGAATCGCTTCTGGAGGCTGTCGAGCACAAGCTGGAAGCTAGTGACGCTCAGCAATCACGCCCATTGGGAGCGTTCTCTTTTGCCCGAAGAAACATTAGGCTGCGCGATGCGGTTAACGCGCAACTTCGCTTGTATCTCGGCTCACCGGCCCATCGCGTTTTTATGGAGGGATTCGGTGTGACGCACAATGAAATCGACCCAGCCCTTCGCATGTCAGCAGGGGACGGCGATCGGTGACGTAGATTCTGGTTTTATAAATCGAGCGTTTCAGTTTGCGCGGAACAACAGTCGATACATGACAGTCGGCCAAAAAGTTTTTTGAGGGACGAGATGCGTCGATTGTATCTGGCAGCGTTCGGCGCAATGGCGGCCGCTTAGACCTGCGCCAAATCTGTCATGCGGATGGCTCCTCAAGCTTCAGAAGCGGTCGTACAGGTGCAGCGCAGAGATGTGTGAGGAATGAGTTTCACGCAGGGAAAAGGAACGTGACGATCGCGCGGCCTCCCCACCCGTGCGGGCCAGAGCTGGGACTCGCTGCCCAATACCGAACGCCTCCGCCGATGCTGATGTGCTGGCCGCCCACCTTGATCAGTTTGGTGACCGTGCCGTTGATGGGCGTCGACCACTGTCTGTGCGACCAGTCGTACGTCGATTCGGTATCGATGCCGAAAGTCCACGCGTCTTTGGTCGTGTAGTTCAGGAATGGCTGGAGGAATGTCGAACTGACGCTATCGCGGCTGCTTTGACCGGCAAACGACCAGATATGGTTAGCCAGCATGCCGTAGGTCCATCCGCCCGATTGCATGAGGGCGACCGCGGTCGGTCCGGCACCCCACTTGCGGCTGGACAGCAACGCATCACTCCCGGTTGGAAGCAGGAACGCCGGACCCACTCCCCAGATCAGCCCGCTTGCGGTCGGCTTTTGCGGCGACAGAAAAAGGCTCTGAACCACATCGCCTATCCCCGTTTGCGACCCGGAGCCCGGCGTGATGTCACTCTGCGAGACGACCGGCACAATGGTGCGGGAAATCAGGTTCCACGTGTCGTTCAGATGAAACGGAATGACCGGCTGGAAGTTGAGCAGGAACTTGTTGCCGCCTCGCTCCGGGCCAATATTATCGTCATAGTTGAACTGGAACGGGACGCTGATCAGCGCTGCCACGGGATTACTCAGTTGTTTGGCAAGGTCCTCGTCGGATTGAGCTTGCGCCGATGCCGCCACAACCATCAGGGCGGCCGCGAGCATGGCAGGGGTTGCCTTCCTGCCACCACTGGAGCCATACGCTTGCCCGAAGCCAAACGCCATCATGATCGGATCGCCCTCGCAGTAAGAAATTGGGTCGAGTGGGAATGCCGCGCATCCAGCCGATTCGGTACGACGTCGAGCGAATCCGGCCAGTGCGGGTGACCATCAGGCCAATTGAAAATCCGGCATTTTGAAAGTCTTGTTGTTGATCTCTTCGGTGGGACCGTAAAGACGCATTGCAGGTAGCGGACGTCGTCCGGATGTCGGTATCCAGTTGGACGCGAGGCCTTCGGGAGCATTTGGGCCGACATAAATCGTGACGCTGCCGTCCGCATTCTTCTTCATCGAATCGAGATCGTATGAAGAGAGCGTCGTGCGATTGGAATCGCTGTAGATGAATGCATTCGTGGCCCGGTCATAGACTGTCAGTGCCCAGAATTGCTTGACCGGCATCTTCGCCGGCACGTCGAGCTTGTAGAGTTTGCCTGCCTCGAGCAGATTGCCGTTGTTGTCCGCCAGCGCCATCAGATACTGCGTGGCGGGATCGTCGGTCAGAACGCGCGGCATGTACGTGCACCAGAAATACTCGGCCGCCCGATTGATCAGATCGATCCTGTCGTCGTAGACGAACGTGAAAGTTTTGTTCGCGTCCGCCTGAAGGAGCGACGCGTAATGACGGTCCGGCCAGAACAGCTTCTCACGCGGGAAATGGTCGAACCAGTCCTGCAGGAAGAACCACGCGTCGATCGCCGCCTGGCGCATGGCCTTCTTTGTCGTGTCATCCGGCGCGAACGGTTTGCCTCTTTCGATCCCGAGTGAGGTGAGCATCCCCATCATGACCTTGTCATGATCGTTCACGGGCTCGACACTCATGATGGCGTACATGTCGTCGAAATGACGTTCGTCGAAAAACGGCAGAGTGGGGTAACGATCGTTGATGGGATCGATAAAGCGCTGCTTCGGCGGATTGGCGGCTTCCGACAGGTAGTACATCCGCAGCCGCTGGGCATAGTGATAAGCGTCGGTTGCGCTCTTGCCGGGCGCGCGAACCGAGCGGAATGCCAGCGCGATCCTGAAGTTCGGCGACGCCACGTGCAGATATCCCTTCGGAACGGCGCCTTTATACCCTGGAGCCGTGAAAAGAAACTTCGCGCCTTTACCCTTGTCGAGCCCTGATGGCCCGACGTCTGCGATCGTGAATTGCCACGCGTCAACAACCTGTCCATACACGCTGCCCTCTGGGCCGGCAGTGGGGACTTCCAGAACCACCGGACTTTTTCGCAAATCCGTGAATGCCGTGATGTAGGGTGTCGTGCTGTTTGCTGTAATCGCTTCAAGCTTGGGCGTGGCTGGGGCGGAATAGGAAATGATGTCGTTATCCTTGACGCCCAGATTGTCGAACGCGGCCCGCCGGAAGCTGTAGATCGCGATGGCGGGCATGTTCCAGAGAACCGCTTCGAACGCGCGCTGATACTTGATCTGATAGTCGAAGTCTTTCACCGATGGCGTCGATCCGGCCGGGGGTTGGCCGCCGAGCGGCTGCATCGGGCTGCCCGCTCCGACCGCCAGCGGTGTCGGCGCTTCTTCGGCTGCCGACTCGGGGACTTTACCGGCAGCGATCCCGGCCACCATGGCCATGCTGACCTTGTGAAAATCTCTACGCGAAAGAGTCATCGTTACGTCCTCTGAGGAACATCGAATCTTCGATGCATGCCCTATGGATATTCTCGGGTTGCTTACTCCTCGGAGGATCGATTTTTTTTCGAAGTATTGCTATCGGGACAAAGGGCAACAGAATTGCCCGTAGGGGAAATGAGACTGTGCTTTGATGTATTTAGAGTGAGGATTTGACCGGAAAGCCCTGATAGCGGCCTTTGCACGTGTCTTAGCTAGACTGGCTGCTTCCGGGTCGCCGACGCTCCGACGCGAGTCGAACGCTGGCGAGAACTGCATCCAATCGGCATCGACCGATTGAATCTGCCACCATCTACGGACATTCGACATCGTCACCCAGATCGCTGACAGTTTGGGCTGCCGTGTCAGCTTCCGTTCATTCAGCTGTCCACCTGGCCTTCCCGCTATCAACAGCCACTCCCACCGGGTTTCGAACGTAGATCGGATAGTTGCGCGCGCCAGCACGCGACGACTGGCAGAATGAGCCTATGTGCACTGCAAATGGCGAATGTCAGAAGCAATGCTGACGATATCATTACGATTTATTGACGGAAATAAATTGCAAATCAATGCGCCAGAAGAGTAGTTAAAATCTGTCCACTTATTATCTTCGGGGAAAATAAATTGAATAAGAAAACATTCGCCTTACTTTTAGTCTTCAGTGCCCCTCATCTGGCAATGGCGCAGACAGTAACTGCACCCACTCTGAAGGAAGGGGATAGCTGGACATACGTAGACACCGTTGAAACCGGCCCGACAGGATGGCGTCAAACTCACGACGCGGTCACGGTACAGCGCGTAACTGGCGCGCACATTTACGTTGTGTCGAAACAGACGGGATCTTCTGGTGAGGGTCCCGAAACAATTGTCGACGCAGACTGGAGTCGCACTCGTGAAATTGGCGGCAGCGAAGTCGTCGTGAACAAGCCGTTGGCGTTTCCTCTGGAGACAGGCAAGACCTGGAAGGTCGAGTATACGGAGCCGCATCCGAGCGGAAATGTGAGGCTCAGTTCAGCAACCTGGACGACAAAATACAAGGTCGTCGGCTACGAAGACGTACAAGTCCCGGCGGGCAAGTTTCATGCGCTGAAAATCGAAGCTGAAGGCGACTGGCGTGGCGAGCTGGCGCCCTCGAACACTGTCGTTCAGGCCGCTCAGGTGCAGTCGGGTCAGACGACGATGGTTACACAGGCGCGGCGGGTCACCCCTCAAGCGACGGCCGGCAGCACTTACAAAGCGTTCTGGTATGCGCCCGAAGTGGGTCGCTGGGTGAAGTCGGTGGAGGAGTATTACGGCAGCAACGGTGTGCGTAGCCAGCGCTTTTCAAGCGAACTCGAAGCTTATAAGGTTGGCGGGTAATAACGCGCTGTTCGCAATGCGCCCAGTGCATCCGTTGCGATCGATCTGAATTGGTGGGCTGATTGTTTTCGCACTAACGTAACCAAGCAGGCGGAAATTTATTTTGTAGCATGGTGTACTTCCGTACCATAAATTGAAATACGTATCGCGTCAGGTGTCGACGGACATGCTCGCCTGAGCGCGGCGCGACATGTGCATGTGGCCTGCGCCTGCTGCGCACGCCGCTGCATGTGTCGCGTGATGCTAAAACTGAAATGCGCCAGGTTGAACGCAAAGATTTTTTTCACCGATAGTGGCAGTCGTAGGACACTGGCTGCGTTGTAATGTGAAAAGTTTCGCCACTCGTGTCATAGATGAAGAACGTTCTCTTGACGTTGCGAACCTGGAGCTGGATCGAGCACAACTAGGGCGGAAATTGCGGATGTGGCTGATGTATCAATGTTAAAGATAATCATCAGGAAATCTCTTCCTGTGAATTTATCCTTCGCACTACGCCGATCTCATTTCAACCGACCCCCAGCGCCTGCAATATCGGCAGATGAATCTGAGCAAAGCGGTTCGCTTTCTCCGTCAGATCGGCCAAAGAAGCCGCAGCGCCCGGCGCCAGCCCTGTTGTTGCACCCGCAGACGGGGGCGTTGTGCGCAGCACTGTCTCAGCGAACTCAGCCCATTGCGCCGGCTGCTGCATGTGAAGCAGTCTCGCCAATAAAAAGAGTTGCGCCACACGCGGCATCAAAATACCCGAGCCTGAAACCGGACTCACCAGAAACTGAACTTCGCCATGATGCCGGGCCTGTTCGCAAATCGTCGCGTTCAGCTTATTAGCCGACGCCTGGGCGGCACTGATTTGTGCATCATCCTGGGCATTCAGCAACACGCCCATACCAACCAGTAGCGTCACGGCCTTGACGATTTGCGCCAGGACGATGCCCCGTCCACTAATGCTGTTCTCGATATCGGACAGAGTCATCGGGCGATAGCTGTGCAGCGCGTCGAGAATAGGGCCGTATAGCGGTTCCGGTAGCTGCGTTTCGCCGAGCGCACCGCGCACCTTCAGCACCACAGAAGCTCTCGGCACCGCCAGAATCACCCGATGATTGCGCAAGCTCGCGTCCCGCTCGTCGTCATTGAGCGCTGTTGGGGCCTTGATCCAGTAATCGCGCCGCAACGAGCGGTTCACGCAGAAATCGCGCACCGTTTCTCGCAAATTCGTATCCGCGACGTTTGATAACAACGCGCGCTGGGCCGGGTTGAGGTTGATCTCATCGACGTGATCGCGATAGTCCGCGGACCCGCCATAAGTCAATCCCGCCTCAACAAGCGACGAGGCGACCTGCGAGAAAGTCATCGGGTCCCAGTCACGGTTGAAATACTCATGCGCGAGATAGTTCGGGCTCTCCCCCGACAATGCGTCGACGCGCTCGGCAAGCAGTGGATTAACCAGTGCATAGCCCGGTTGGGTCGCAAATACTGCCCGCGCAAAATCGACGGCGGCTTCGATGCGCGTTTGCGTATGCCCTTCGGCGACCGAACCTTCGCGCGGCCCGGATACCATACTAAGTTGAAAATGCTGATGCATCAATTCGCGCACGGGCAGCATCGGAGTCCATCCCGGCTGAGTGTTGTAACTCAGGTACAGCACGCCGCCGGGCTTGAGCTTGCGGCGTATGAATTCAACAATCAGCGCGCGATTTTCTTCGGAAACCCAGCTCCAGATACCATGCGCGCCGATGAAGTCGAACTCCGGCAAATCGTCGCGTTGGCAGAACGCCGAAAAAGGCTCGCCGAACAATTGCGCGTCTGATCCGGCACTGTCCGCCAGTCCCTGGGCGAAGTTCGCGTGAGCCTCGTGGAAGTCGGTGCCATACCATCTGGAAGGCGATCCGGCAGCGTGAATGTTGACGCTCACGCCGTGGCCAAAGCCCAGTTCGCAAGCGGTATGGACGGTTGGCGCAGCAAGTCCGGTCTGCAATAAGGGGAGGCCCAGCCGTAGCGGATTCAGCTCGTCGCAATAGCCGAATGTGTATGCAATCTCATCAACGTAACCTGTGTCCGACGCGCTCACCTTGTTCGCTCCCGTTCGTTGCGCGGGTACCCGCATCGGCTCTGCAGATTGCGGAACCGGCTGTCCGGCAATGCCCGACACGATAACGCGAGCGGCATGGAATGCAAAGTATCGCTGCTTCGTGCATTAAGCGAGGCAGTGCGCTCGACCGTTGCCTCTTGTCCGGCGTCGACTGAAACATCGTCAGTTGAATAGGGCCGACGTCGCTTTACGTTATCGGCCCTGCACGGAGTGCGTTGGACCCGGCTGTTCGCCCTCGGGGCGAGTGCGGACAGCCACAGTTGATACAGCGGACATTACGCTTCAGACGGCTGCAATGGGAATTTCACACCCGTCAGCGTCTCGCACACATCCCACAACCGTCGCGCTGATTCCACATCTTGTGCCTGCTGCGCAATTGCAGCGTCGCCGACATGGTCACCGCGCATCTCCATCCAACCTGTCGGACCGTAATACCCACCACCGGCGACGTTCGGCGAGGTTGCCGCATACAGCGTCGGTAGGGCCCCAGCGTCGTCGCTATTCAGAAATGCGCCGATCAGATGGCTTGCCACGGCGCGCATGGCGCTATCCAGCGCGGAACGCTCCCCGGCGCGAAACAGGTTGGTATTTGCGACGCCCGGATGGACGGCAACCGACATCACACGGGAGCCATTCGCGCGTAAGCGGCGGTCGAGTTCGAGTGCGAACATGAGATTCGCGAGCTTCGATTGCTGATACGACTGCATCGGCGAATAGCGTCGAGTGGATTGCAGGTCGTCGAAGTCGAGGCGCCCCCGTTTGTGGGCAATCGACGCGACCGTTACCACGCGCGGAGGTTCAGACACGGCAGCCCGTTCGAGCAGCGGCATCAGCAAGCCTGTCAGCGCAAAATGCCCAAGCACGTTAGTGCCGAACTGAAGCTCAAAACCGTCGGCGGTTTCGAGCCTTTTGGGCGGCGCCATCACCCCGGCGTTATTGATGAGCATATGAAGCGGACGTTGCTCCGCAAGCTCGCGACGCGCGAATTCCCGAATCGATTCAAGCGATGCAAGGTCCAAAGAACTCACCTCGGCACTTGCTTCTGGCGCGGTGGTCTTCAGTCGGGTTAGGGCGGTTTCTGCGCGGCGCGAATCCCGGCATGCCAGAATGACGTGCGCTCCCTTTTGCGCGAGCACCAACGCGGCGTGATAACCGATGCCGCTGTTTGCGCCAGTGATCAGAATTCGTTTTCCGTTCAGTGACGGGATGTCTGCAGGCGTCCACGTTACTTTCATATAGGATTTTGCTTCAGGCGTGATGGTCGGGTACTCAGCGTATCACTTGCGTGAGTCGACCGTTCGGCAGACCAGTCAACTTCGCCAATCGTTTTTGCGGCGTCGAATTCAACCGGTGAAAGTATTGGCTGGTTCGTCACGCACTCGCGACGTTTGCGTGGATTCAATGCTGCTGTGCTTCGCTAAATCAAGTTGATGCCCGCCGACCTGAAGAAAAGGCGATGATGGTGAACTGCGTCAGCGCGAGCGGCCACAGCAAATGGCGTTTGTGCTTTGCGCTGATTGAAAACATCGTTCGAACCGGGTTGTTGTAGCTGCGCGCGACGGTTCGCCTTTGCGTGTTCTTCGTTGTATTCAAACGATGCGGCACCGTCTGCGTGCTTCACGCGGACAGTGCCGTTAGCTGTTTATTGCATCGCCGGGGTCGTGCAGTCACGTCGAGCGAGGCTCATGCAAAACGTCGCAACAAGCCCGCAAAAGGCGCGAGCGTTCAGTCGTCGAGCGATTCGTGTACGGCTTGCGCACCCTGTTTCCAGTAGCTCGACGCGCGAATCCGCGATTTGTCGACGCCGCGTTCGGTGCACAGATGTTGACGCACCGCACGGATCGTGGCGGATTCACCGGCGGCCCACACATAGCCTTCGCCGTCCTTCGGCAGATAGGTGTCGCGGACCGCGCGCAACAGCGCTTCACCGCGCGGACCGGAACCGTCGCGATAGCACCAGACCAGATGCAGTTCGGCTTGTGTGCTGAACTCGATCTGCGCGGACGGATCGGCCACTTCGACCACCACCGCAACGCGCTTGCCGGCCGGCATTTCTTCGAGGCGTCGGGCGATGGCGGGCAGCGCGGTATCGTCGCCGATCAGCAGATGCCAGTCGAAGCCGGTTGGCACCACGAACGAGCCGCGCGGGCCGCCGACGCCAAGATACTGGCCGACTTTCGCTTGCGCTGCCCAGGTCGCGGCGGGGCCGGCTTCGTGCATCGCGAATTCGATGTCGAGTTCGCGTGCTTCACGGTCGTAGCGACGCGGCGTGAAATCGCGCGCAGTGGGGCGCGTGCCTTCGGCGAAGATCGGGCCATTGGGACCGGCTTCCGGTAGCGTCGGTTTGTCCGCGCCGGGTTCGGGGAAGAACACTTTGATGTGGTCGTCGAACGAGGCCGAGACGAAGTCGTGCAGATCGTCGCCGGTGAACGTGACGCGGATCAGGTGAGGCGTCAATGCCTGGACCTGTTTGACCTGCAGCAGACGGAATTTCAGCGGATGCCGCACGCGTTGCACGGCCAGGTCGGCTTGATGATCATTGCTCTGCATAAAGTAATTCTCCTGTGTCGACCGGAGTTAGCGCTTTAGCGCTTACTCCGGTCCCATAAACTGGTTGGTTTAGTTAGCGCTTTAGCGCTTACTCCGGTCCCATGAACTGGTTGGTTCAGTTAGCGCTTTAGCGCTTACTCCGGTCCCATGAACTGGTTGGTTCAGTTAGCGCTTTAGCGCTTACTCCGCTTCGCCCACGGCATCGCCGGACTTACCGTCACCTTCAATTTCTTTCACCGCCCGCATCAAGATTTCGGCGATGCGGCGCTGTTCGGCGGCCGGTGCGTTATCGCGGCGCAGCATCGCCTGCTTCAGCGTACGGCGTGCTTCGTTCAGTTCCGGCGCCCAACCACCTTCGCTGATATCGGCCGGTTCTTCACCGGCAAACGCGCGGCGCACCGAATCCATCTTGCGCGCGATGTGCGCCAATCGGGCCAGCATCAGCTCGACGCGCTCACGGTTGGCGGTCAGATAGTCGCGGCCTGCATCCGCGAGTTCGTAGCGCTTGCGGTTGCCCTCGAGTTGCACGGTCACGTAGCCCAGTTCTTCCAGATACGTGAGCGCCGGATAAACCATTCCCGGACTCGGGCTGTAGAAGCCGTTCGAACGCGTTTCGAGCGCCTTGATCAGTTCGTAGCCGTGACTGGGCTGCGCGTCGATCATCGACATCAGCAGCAGTTGCAGATCGTCGGAGCTGAATTTGCGGCCGCGCGGAAAGCCGTCGCCATCGCCGCCGAAACCGCCAGGGCCACCGCCACCGCCAAAACCGCCGGGGCCGCCACCGAAGCGTCCGCCGCGCCCGCCGCCACGTGGATCGTGTTGGCGCCCGCCCGCTTGCCAGATGCCGCGCTCAGAGCGGTCGCGGCCATGGCGGCCACGGCCTTCGCCGCGTAGACCGCGTTCTCCTTGCGATTCCGGCTGGAAATCCTGACGGTTGTCGCGCCCGAACCCTGCGCCTCGGAACTCGCGTTCTCCGCGACGGCCTTGTTCGCCGCCCGCGAATTCGCGTCGTGCGCCCCGGCCCGGTTCTTCGCCGCGGAAGGCCTGTTCATTGCGACGTCCGCCATGATGACGGCCAAACCCCATATCACGGCCTTCGCCGCCAGCTTCGCCGCGCCAGGCCCGTTGTTGGCGGACAACCGCATGCCAGAGAGCGTGGAGCGACGCACGCGCTTCGCTGGAGGAAAAATGCTCGTCCGCGCTGCGCGGACGGGAAAAACGATGGTGATGACGCATCTGGGTACTCCCCGTGAGTGTCTAAAGATGTATCTTAAGATATATATCTTAAGATAGTTTGTCAAATTTCTTTTTGCGGCTATGGGGAGACAACAAAGTTTGCGGGAAGCCGAAAACGGCCGTTCTGATGCAACAAAGGCTGCAGTGGCCCGGAATTCTTTGAGAGTGTTGCCCAAATTTTTAGCCGCGGCTGATCGGCGGCGAGATCAAAAGAAAGAGACGAAAGGCGAGGCTTCCATGGCTCGCGTTAGCCGCGCTTGCAAAATATGGGGCGGTTCTCCTGTGGTCCACTTCCAGTTCGCACGCGACTCTCTTGAATAGGCGAACGCGCATCACGCGTCGTGCAATCGATCGCGAGATAGAGTCCAGACGGTCAACCGGAGATTGCGGGATAGGGCAAAACCCCGTTGGCCCAAGGGCTGGACACGTCATTCCAGTTGATTGAACTGTCCGACTCAACAGGGCGCTTTCGAAGCGACCTGTCCCTGGACCGAACTGATGTCAGCGGATAGGCAGTGGACGTGCGAGGCGCGTGTCGGCGTCGATCAAACAGCGTAGGGAATGGCTTGATCGGACCGGCCTGATTGCGGCTAAGCCCACAGCAGCATGCCAATCGAGCTCGCGCTGCTGCGTTGAAGATAGGTGGAAGCGTTTGAAATCGACGCGTGCCGCAAGTGGTCACGAATGGCTGCGGGTTCAGCACCATTTTTCCGTCGCGTGCGACGCCCGCGAATATCGCAACCAGTGGTCTGGCCGGCTCATCCGCGTTGCCGGTTCAATGTGGGGCCGCAAACTCAACGGTTGCGAGCAGATGACTCGCCAGTGGAATGGTGAGGAGTTCGTTGAGCCTATGGGACCTTCCATGCGCGAGATGCGGTGTCTGTCTCCACGTTGAGAGGAACAGGCGGGATTCTCGTGTGCAAGTAGTCGGGATGAAGGTCGCATCAGCGACTCATTGCCGGCCATAGCTAACGTTCGGACACCCGGTTTGTACGTCGGCGATATCAACCGATGCCGAAGTCGAATCTCTGAACGAAATTAACGACGAGCAAGCTTGCGGCTTGACATTGATCCAGCGCGTTGAATCTACTGACACGTCGGCCGGATAATCGCTTTCGCTCCATGCAGAGTCACGCAGGAGAGCCCGCCGTCCTCACGAACAGCGGGCTCCTGCCGACAACCTGCGATGTAGAGAGTCAGACCATCATCCAGCTCTCAACCTCTGTGCCGCTTTACTTCTGCACGAACGCCAGAAGATCCGCGTTCAGCGTATCGGCGTTCGTAGTCAACATGCCGTGCGGAAGGCCAGGATAGGTCTTGAGCGTGCCGTTTTTCAGCAGCTTGATCGATTTCAAGGCTGCATCCGCGATCGGCACGATCTGGTCGTCTTCGCCGTGCAGCACCAGCGTCGGAACCGTGATTGCCTTGAGGTCGTCGGTTTGATCCGTTTCGGAGAACGCCTTGATGCCTTCGTAGTGTGCCAGCGCGCTACCCATCATGCCCTGACGCCACCAGTTCTGGATCACGCCCGGATAGACTTTTGCGCCCGTGCGGTTGAAACCGTAGAACGGACCGGTAGGGACGTCGAGGAAGAACTGCGCGCGATTCTCGGCCAGCGCCTTGCGGAAGCCATCGAATACGTCGATCGGCAATCCTTCGGGGTTGCTTTCCGTCTTGAGCATCAGCGGCGGAACGGCACTGACCAGCACCGCTTTTGCGACCCGTCCAGACGGCTGGCCGAATTTCGCCACATAGCGCGCAACTTCGCCCCCGCCGGTCGAGTGACCGATGTGAACCGCATTTCGCAGATCGAGCGCTTCGACGACCGCGAATGCATCCGATGCGTAGTGATCCATATCGTGGCCGTTCGGCACCTGCGCGGACCGGCCATGGCCACGGCGGTCGTGTGCTACCACGCGATAGCCCTTCGAGACGAAAAACAGCATCTGCGCGTCCCAGTCGTCGGACGATAGCGGCCAGCCGTGGTGGAATACGATCGGCTGTGCGTCCTTCGGACCCCAGTCCTTGTAGTAAATGAGCGTGCCGTCTTTCGCCTGCACAAAGTTGTCGTCGTGACCATGACCGCCCGCGCCATGTTTGCCGGCACCGGACTTGCCGGTCGCCGGTGCAGCGGCGCTCGCCGGCACGGTGGCGGCAGCGGCCACCGCTCCGGCAACGCCGACCGTTGCGGATAGCAGCTTGCGCCGGGAAACCTTGGCTCCCCCGATTGCAGATTCAATATTCATGTTGTTCTCCGTTTGCAGTGGATGTGTGGAAAGGGCCGACAGACCGTCTTTACCCTTGACGTGCAACGGTACAGACGTTGAATGCGCAATGTCCTTTTGACACGCTTAAAATTTCTTAAAACGTATAGCGAGCGGGGCGGTTGTGCGCATGTATCCGCTAACCCGAAGACCCTCATTCCGGGTGCTGCGGGACAGGTTCCTCCCATTCGGTAGCCGTCGCGAAAGCCCGCTCCTCAACAAAGTTTGCCAGGCTGGCCAGTTTGTCGACGCATTGCGCGGCAGACCCATTAAGGACGCATATCCCCGGTGCGGCCAGTTGCTCACAGCGCTAGCAGATTGGGACCCGCCAGTGGCGCCCCGAACTGCTGGATCCGGCCTCCCTCGGCGAGTCCGCCAAGATCGATCGGGCAAAATCCCGTTGACGACAGAATGGACGACACAGTCTTCTTGGCTTCGCTATCGTCACCGGAGAGAAACATGACACGGCGGCCGCCTGCTTCCGAGGGGGCCCGTTCGAGTACCTTGAAATAGAGCGTGTTGAGCGCCTTGACGATCCGGGCGCCCGGCAGCATGTCCGCGACTATCTCGCTCGACGTCCTGCCGCCCAGGTCTGCCCGACGGAAGTCCGGCGCATACGTCAGCAACGCATTGGTTGCGTCGATCACGATCCGGCCGCTCCAGTCGATGTCTCTCTGCTGAAGGGACCGAAGCTGCGTCCAGGGCAACGCCAGCACGACCACGTCGGCCTTCGCCGCAACCTCGACGGATGCGGCAGAAGCGCGTGCGCCAAGTGCTGCTACCAGATCCGTCAACGTTTCCGGGCCGCTCCGGTTGCTCAATACGACGGAATGGCCGCTACGCAATAAATGTTTCGAGTATGTCTGTGCGATATTGGCCGCACCAATGAAGCCGACTTTCATGGGAAAACTCCTCTGAATCCGCATTTCTTCCGGGTGGACAGCCTTTGATGAATGCAATCTGCTGTCCACCCGGGATGAATGTCGATCCGGCAATCAGACCTGAGCCTGGCCGCCGTCGGCGGTAATCTCAGCGCCGTTGATGAAGCTCGAATCGTCCGATGCGAGGAACGTGACCACTTTGGCGATCTCCGACGGGTCGGCAAGACGGCCGATCGGCACGAGTGACGCGAGGTAGCCGAGCAGGCCGTCCTGACCTTCCTTGGTATCGCCACCAAGTTCGGCCAGGCCAACCGTGCGCGTCGAACCCGGGCTCACGACATTCACGCGAATGCCACGGTCTTTCAGGTCCAGTACCCAACTGCGAGCCAGCGCGCGAACGGCGGCTTTCGAGGCGCTGTAGATGCTGAACGCCGGCGTACCCGTCGAACCTGCAATCGATCCATTCAGAATCAGCGAGCCACCTTTCTGCATCAACGGCAGTGCCTTCTGCACCGTGAACACGACAGCACGCACATTGCGATTGAACGTGTCGTCGAAATGCTGTTCGGAGATATCGCCAAGCGGTGCCATCGTGCCGCCACCTGCGTTGGTGAATACGACATCCAGCCGGCCTTGCTCGGTGCGGATCTGTTCGAACAGATTGTCGAGATCGGCAGCACGAGTCACATCGCCCTGCACGCCGCGAGCGCCATGTCCAATCGCTTCAACAGCGCTTGCCAGTTCCGCCTGACGGCGACCCGTGATATAGACCGTCGCACCTTCCGCTGCGAGGTCCTTTGCTGCGGCCAGGCCGATACCGCTCGTGCCGCCAGTGACCAGTGCTACCTTACCTTCCAGTTTTTTGCTCATGATTTGCTCCGGGTTGTTGAGAGTGGGTAGGTGCAACTTTAGACATGAGCGTCTCGTTGAAAAATACCCTTTCTCCTAATTCACTTTCCACTCCCGTGGATAATCGGTACGCCGTCCCGCGCGCCGCAAAACGCGCCATAAGCCTTTGAAGTGCTTAAGCTTTTTTCATGAAAAATCAGCGTCCGGCGAATGCTTTATCCAGCCGACCCCGGTAAATTGCGATGATCAGCCGGGCCCCGCGCCGAGCCGATCAACCCGGTTCGTGCGACCAGGATTTAAAAGAAGGTCCCGCATTCAAATAACGTGGTGAACGCGATTCGTGAGCGTCGAGCAACGGTGGCACGCGGGTGCGGGCGTTCCGGTGTGACGAATCGGCGTCGACACCCGAGGAGGCATTTTTGAGTCCCAAGAAATCGAGCACTGTTTCTGGATTTCCTTTGCAGCTGGCGGGAATCAGCATGCCCCGCAGAAGATTCGCGCACTACGCCGCCGACATCGCGCGGGCGTCGTTGCCCGCGGTCGTGGTGCGGCACGCCTATAGGGCTTTCGTCTTCGCGTCTCTGGAAGCCAGGAGACTGGACATTCCGGTCACGGCGGATCTCCTTTTCGTTTCAGCCCATTTTGCCCACATGGGGCTGAGTTCAAGCTACGCAAACTCGACTCAGCGTTACGAAGTAGACGGTGCCGACGCAGCCAAAGAGTTTCTGGAAAACGAAGGCGTGAGGCATAGGCTCAGTGTTGCCGTGTGGGAAGCCATCAGTCTTCACACCACGCCAGGCGTAACGGAGCGAATGAACGGGCTCACACGACTGCTGGCATACGGAGTGCGAGCCGATCTTTTCGGTGACGGGATCGAGCGCCTCTCGCAGCCGCTGCGAATGGAAATCCTCGGAGAGTTTCCGCGCGGTGGCGACTTCGCGAGCGAATATCTGGAAGCGGTGGGGCGGGCAATCATGCACCGTCCGGAGACGACCTTTGGCGCCGTCAGCGCAGACGTGCTCGAGCGATACAGTTCGACGTTCTATCGGGCGAACTTTTGTGGTCGCGTGCTCGGATCGCGCTGGGAAGCCGAATAGGCCGGCCGGCGCTCACAGGAGTTCTGCCGCCGACGAAGCGGTGGCCGGCTTCCCCATCGACGCGCGCAATTCCTCGAGCCTGGGGGGATACCACCAGCTCCCGTGTTTCGCGCAGTGTTCGAGCGCAACGTCGATGGTCGCCAGAGCCTGATCGTGCTGACCACCCGCCTCCAGTGCTGCCGCAAATTCACCGAGGACCATGGGTAGCGGCGCCAGATAGCCTGTCTTTCGAAGCCGCTCGACCGAGCGTCCCATCGCGGAAAGCTCGTCGGAAGTCAGGCGGGTTTCCATCGCCCGCGCAATCCATTCGAACGCATCACAGCACGCGAGCCACGCACGCAGGCCGACCTTGCGGCATTCCTTTTCGAGTTCTTCGACAGCAAGCATCAGCGTATCCGCACTCCGCTGGAGTATCGCGAGCGGAATGGTGGCCTCCATGAGAACGTAGGCCAAGGTCAACTCATGTCCCGTTGCTCTGGCAGTTTCCTCGGCTGTCTCTATCTGTTCCAGGCTTCCAGCCCGGTCGCCAAGGAACCACTGAATGCGGGCGAGCAAAGCACGCGTCGCGGCAATCTGATCGGTCCGGACGCCGGTCGTCGACCATCTGAGCTCCTTCATTTCAGGCGTCGCCAACGCAGCAAGCAGTTCGTCGCGCGCATCGGCGTGCCTGCCTGCATAGTGCAGCGTCATGCCGATAATCCTTCGGCTCAGCGCAACCTGGAGTGGCGAGCCAAACTCCCGTGCGGCGCTCTGGAACCGCAGCGCGTAGACAAGTGCGCTCTTCGGTCGACCGCCATATAGCTCCAGGTTCCACAACCCCCAGATCGCCCGCAATTGCGCGCTGGGATCATTCGCTGATTCGGCCAGTGCCAGGACCTCCTGCCAGGCGGTCTCGACAGACGGCTGCGGGCCTTCGGTATAAACAAGCGCCGATGCGCGAGCAGACAGGATCCCGAGTCGTGTCTGTTGCAATCGCGGACTTGCCAACAAGGGCCGAAGCGCACCAATGGCAATGGATGCCCAATATTCGCACTCTTCGAAGCGTGGCAGTTCGAACAGCATCGGTACAGCCGTCGCGGCAAGCTCGATGCCGAGAGACACATTCCCGGCGACCCCAAACGCCCAGGACATTGCTGCCCGCATGTTGCCAATCTCGGCACTGATCACGTCATGCGCATCCTCGATTTTGATCTGTTCGGACTTGTAGGGGCCTTTTTCGAAAAAATCGCGGAAATACCTGGCGTGAGCGTGAGATGCCGCAGCCGTCTCGCCGTTCTGGTCAAGCAGGGTGCGCGCATAGGCGCGTGAACTCTCCAGCTGACGAAAACGGCGCGGGTTCTGCCGGTCTATGTAGAGAAGAGATTTGGCGACGAGTCCGGCGAGGGTCTGGGCGGTGCCCACGTTCGATATCCCATGCCCGTCCATGATGGCGGCGAGTGCTTCCAGCGAAAAGCCGTCTGCGAAAACACTCGCCTGCCGAAATAGTAGTTGCTCGGTTTCCGACAGTAGCCTGTAGCTCCACTCGAACACGGCCTTCAGCGTCTGGTGGCGCGGCAGCGCGTTGCGGGAGCCGCCTGTGAGGATCGCAAAACGGTTGTCGAGATGGGCGCGAACCGTATCGAGCCCGAGCGTGGCTGCACGGGCAGCCGCAAGTTCTATGGCTAGAGGAATACCGTCGAGACGGCGGCAGATTTCTCCGATTACCGGCACGGTCGATTCGTTCAGGTCGAAGTTCGCCGACAACCGGCGCAGTCGATGGAGGAAGAGTTTTACCGCGTCGGATTCGAGCGTTTCGTCATTTTCCGCCGTGCGGGCAGGACAGGCGAGGGTCTGCACGGGATAGACCGTCTCTGCCGCAATGCGCAGCGCTTCACGACTGGTGGCCAGCACGCGTACACCCGGGTTGCCCGCCGTAATCGTCTGCGCGATACAGGCAACACTTTCAATCAGATGCTCACAGTTATCGAGAATGACCAGGCATTGCGACTTGCGCAAGCTTCTGGACATTTCTTCGACGCTCATCGCACTGCCTTTTACCACGTCGGAGAAGATAGCCAGTATCGCTTCTCTTGCCTGGTGGTCGTTCTGGATAGCCGCAAGCGAGACATAGCGGATACAGAGGAACAGATCGCCCGTGTCGCGACAGACTTCGATTGCGAGGCTGGTTTTTCCGATGCCTCCAGCGCCGGTGAGCGTGACGACCTGGCTGGACTCGAAGAGATGCAGAAGATCGTCGACAGCGCTGCTGCGGCCAAAGAGGGTATCGACGAACGGTAGTCCCAGCGAGTACACCTTGCTCTGCCGTGAAGCCGACTGCGGTTGCGGCAGCAGGATGTAGCCGCGGCCCGGCACGGTCTTGAGGAGATCACGGGAATGTCCGAGTGCGCGCCTTAGCGTGACGATCTGGACCTGAAGATTGTTTTCTTCGACGATCGTGTCGGGCCACGCGTGTTCGAGCAGCGCGTCCTTGGATACGACGGTGCCGCGGACGGCGATCAGCGCTTCGAGAATGGCGAACGCACGGCTGCTGAGCGGGCAAGGCTGCCCACCCAGCAAGACGGTTCTATCCTCGATCGAAACGCGAAGCGGGCCTACCTCGATCACCTGGATTTCCCGTTCGCTGGCGAGTTAAGGTGCCAGGATTGTCCTGAGGGCAGGGGCGTCGAAGTCGGCGCGGAAAACAGGTTGAACATAATTTGATCAGGCAGGAACGATAGATCTGGAACTAATAACATTGTCTATCGTAACAGGTCAATTTTATGAATTAATCTTAGATGCCCTCACATAGACAAGGGTAATTCGTCACATCTTTATGCGGATTTACTTTCAGATATTTGAATTGAACGATCATCGATCAGCACACCCGGTGCAATGCGCGGAATTGCAGGATTTTTATTGATTTTGGTTTGACTGCTGCCTCGGCTATGCGAGGCCCTATGCGGGAGATACGCCCGTGCAATTCGTGTCAGTTATGGTCATAGCGTTGCCATCACACTGCGGCCCGGAATGACCCCCGGCCGTGCAGGTCAGGAGCGCCGAACGGTGCCACCCGGCCTTGACGCCGCCGCGTGACGCTTGCGCGAAATCGCGTTGTCGCTAGAGTTGTCCGGCGATTTGCCGGCGTGCCTGTCAGGCAACAGTGGGGCAGACCGGACACCATTCGGAGCACGGAGATCCGCCAAAGTCGGAGCGGATGAAGTTGGCTCCGCCTGCCGTTGTTGCGACAGGAATCGCTGCACCGTGTTGGGGATCCGGTATGTCACCGACAGTCCCTTATAAGCAGGGTTGAGAAATGAATTCTCGACGAGATCGCTGATAGCCTCCAGTGCACTTTCCGGTTGCAGTCCCGACCTCTCTGCGATGTTGTGCAATTCCCCGAGGTCGGCCTCGGCACCTGCGTCCAGCAGGGCAGTGAGTATTGTCCGCGGCAGTACGCCGAGGCTCGGCCAGGTCCACATCAGCGCCATGCCTAGTGACTCGTGCCGACTGTCCGTCATGCGGCGCAGGTCGCTGCTGGACAGGTCGACATTCTGCTCGAGCAGACGCGAGATCGACTCGATGCCGAGCATGGACGTGTGGTGTGCCGCGAGTTCGATCGCGAGCGGTAGACCATCCATCTGCTCAACCAGATGGCGGGCGCTCTCCATGAACGCGTCCGTGAGGTCCATTCGTGGATCGAAACACCGGACGCGCGAGACAAACATTTCAAGGGCAGCGTCCACGGTTCCGCGCCGGGGAACAGCGAGGAGCGACGGGATCTTGACGACCCTCTCCATCGACATCCTTAGCGGAGTGCGAGTGGTCAGAAGAACAACGGTCCGGGACAATCGCCTGAAGGTCTCGCTGTCGGAAAGCGCCCGTATTGCTGCATGGCAAAGCCGGTCGCAGTCGTCCAGCACGAGGAGGGCGGTTGGCCCGGAAGGTCTCACGGTGCACGCAGTAACGGGTTCGGCGCCCACCGGTTCGAGCGCGGCGCCAATCATGTCATAGACCTCTTTCTCGCTGGAATGCGACGCGAGCGCAAGATAGGAAACGCCGATCTCGCCATGATCCGCAAAATGTCGCGCGACTTCCAGCGCAAGGCGGGATTTGCCGACACCTGCGGGACCGACGAGCGTAATGACGGCATCTTCCCCCTCGCTGATTGCAGCGATCAGCCGTTCGGTACATGTTTCCCGGCCAAATAGTGGGCCGCTTGTGTGCGGAAGGCTGAAGTCGGGTTGGGTGATGATCTCTGCGTGCGGGTTGCCGGCGGGAGCGGGAGGCTCGGCAACAACGGATGCGGGACGCGCCATGCGGTAACCGCGTCCTGAGACAGTCTGGATCAGGTGGCGATTTTCACCGAGCAGACGTCTGAGCGCGCAGATATGGACCTGGATATTGTTTTCCTCGACAACCGTGGAGGGCCACACCTTCGCGAGAATCTCCTGGGTTGGAATGACCTCACCGTTCGCGTCCAGCAGAACCTGGAGCAGATCGTACGCGCGGCTGCCGAGACTGACGGCGACGCCGTTCCGCAGGACCTGGCGCGAATCACGCACGACTTCCAGTTCACCGATTTTCATCAGGGCAACCTCGATACTGAAATCAGAACACCGCGTTCACGGATGAGGGACGCTTACGCCTGCCCTCACGCGAAGGCGCTGACGGCAGTCCCAGTTGAACAGTTTGCGGAAGCTACATGTGTGACGAAGAAGGCGCGTTACCGGCCCGCGTGTCCGCCCTGGCTCGTCAGCGATGAGCGAAACAGATTCAGGTCAGCACTCTGTGGCTGTCCGTGGCGCAGCGTCCAGATATCCGTTTCAATCCTGACGTCATTATGTCTTCACATAATGAATTTGCAACGTCATATGCCCGCTTGTTCCACGTTTTCATAAAAGTTAAGGAACTCTCACGCCCTTTAAGTGTGGCATTTGGAATACTTCAGGCATCAATGCGACGGCCTGGATTCTGCCTTCCCGGTCGTGTTTCCTGTCTTCTGTTGTCGCGGTCTGCCTGCAACGGATCATTTCGGGGAGGGCGGGGATCGTTCGCGCCTCCCAGACTGCGGGCCTCCGCTACGCAGGTCGAACCGGAGCAGGCGTGCTGTCATAAGGCCTGAAAATTTCGATGACCCAGTCGACGAAAACTTTCAGGCGGGCGCTGTTGTACTTCGACTGTGCGAAGACGATGTGCATCGGGTGGAGCGGGCGATTCCATTGCGGCAGGACCTGGACGAGATCGCCGTTTTTCAACCAGGGCTGTGCCATGAACGAAAAGGTCTGGCCGACGCCCAGGCCGCTGACCAGCGAAGTCAGATGGGCCGTGCTTTCGTTCACGAAGACACCTCTGGCGCCTTTCGGATCAACGGTTATCGACTCCTCGCCCTGTTCGAAGAGCAGCGTAAATACCCGACCGGTCAATGATGAAAAGTAACCCACCACTTCGTGACGCGCGAGCAGGTCGTCGGGATGCGATGGCGTGCCGCGCTCGGCAAGGTAGGCGGACCCGGCATACGTTCCCCATTCCAGCCCGGCCAGACGCCGGGCGACGAGCGACGTGTCGGTCAGCTCGCCGCCACGGATTACGCAGTCCACGCCCTCGCCAATCAGGTCGACCTGACGGTCGCTCACTCCTACGTCGAGCTGTATTTCGGGGTAGCGCTTGCGGAAGGCCGGCAGATGCGGCAGCAGGATGAGGTTAGCCAAAGACGAGCCGATGTCGACGCGAATGCGGCCGCGCGGGTTTCCGCGAGAGTCCGCAAAAAGCCCATCCATCTCGTCGATGTCGGCGAGAAGCTTGACCGCGTTCTGGTAGTAGGTCTGACCTTCTTCCGTCACGACCACACGGCGAGTGGAGCGCTGAAAGAGCTTCACACGAAGATGGGTTTCGAGTTCCTGAATGAGCTTGGAGACTGTCGCTCGCGGCACGTTCAGGGCGTCGGCGGCTTTGCTGAAGCCTCCCGATTCGGCAATTCGCACGAACACACGCAACGCTTGTAGCTGATCCATTGGTTCTTTCCGTGTTAGGTCAGTCACCAGTTTAGCGATTATCCATGTACGTGGAAAATCAATTTGCCGTTTCGCTGTTTTTCTGCGTCTCACAGGCGTTTATCGTTGCACCCATCAGCACTCAACAACCCGGAGCAAATCATGAGCAAAAAACTGGAAGGTAAGGTAGCACTGGTCACTGGCGGCACGAGCGGCATCGGTCTGGCCGCAGCAAAAGATCTCGCAGCGGAAGGCGCGAAGGTCTATATCACGGGTCGCCGCAAGGCAGAGCTGGAAAGCGCAGTCGAAGCAATCGGGCACGGCGCTCGCGGCGTGCGGGGCGATGTCACGCGTGCCGAAGACCTCGACGTACTGTTCGAAGAAATTCGCAGGAACGAGGGTCGTCTCGACATCCTGTACACGAACGCAGGCGGCGGCACGATGGCACCGCTTGGCGAAATCTCCGAGCAGCATTTTGACGACACGTTCAATCGCAATGTGCGCGCTGTTGTGTTCACGGTGCAGAAAGCACTTCCGCTGATTCAGAAGGGTGGTTCGATCATCCTGACCGGCTCGATCGCGGGCTCGACAGGGACGGCGGCATTCAGCATCTACGGCGCATCGAAAGCGGCTATTCGTGCGCTGGCTCGCAGCTGGGTCCTGGACCTGAAAGACCGTGGCATTCGCGTGAATGTCGTGAGCCCGGGATCGACGCGCACGGTTGGCCTCGCTGAACTCGGTGGCGATACCAAGGAAGGTCAGGACGGCCTGCTCGGCTACCTCGCGTCACTCGTTCCGATCGGCCGCCTTGCCGACCCGTCGGAGATCGCCAAGGTGGTCACGTTCCTCGCCTCGGACGATTCGAGCTTCATCAACGGTGCGGAGATTACCGCCGACGGTGGCCAGGCTCAGGTCTAAAGGGCGTACGGAAGATACGGGAGCGCTGCACGGCAGCAGGTTGATCCGCGTTGCCAGTGCAGTGCTTTTTAACGTGTTTTCTGAAGCCAGCCCAATTGAACACCACTGCCCAGCAGTCACACACTAAAGAGGCGCAAAAAATGGATACCGCAAAAACACTGCTTAACAAGTACCTCGAGTCAATCCGTGATCCCAAGGCTGCTGCTGCTCTGTTCGCGGATGACGGCATTCTTGAACTGCCTTATCTGAGTAGCCTTGGCCCGACCACGGGCGCGCAAGGCCCGGCGGCCATCGAAAAATTCATCGCGGGTCTTCTTGATAAGGTGCCGGATTTCAAGTTCAAAGACGTCCAGATTCTGATCGATACGCCGACTCAGGTATTCGGAGAGTACTCGGTAGAGGCACTCGTACCGTCCACGGGGAACGTCTACAAGCAGATGTATGCAGGTCGCCTCGTCGCCGCGAATGGAAAGATCAAACTGCTTCGTGAGTCGCTCGACACGGTGGCGGCGCAGAAGGCTTTCACCGCTGCGGGCTAGGCTCGAACAGCGCGACGCCCGGAAGCAGTTTTCAATCCCTTTGTGTCTTTATTGCTGAAGCTGTTTTCGTAACGATGAAGGAGCACCTGTGCAACCAGGTGCCTCCCGATAACCGGGTTGTCGGTTTTCCGCTGGCAGACGCAGCGCGCTGGGGCAATGCGATCAATCCGCGTCCTGAAACGAATGATTTCCTGATCTAGTTGAAGTGAGTCAGTTGTGAAAAAAGTTCTTTATCGCCGGCTTCTCCCGGCACTCATCATGGCGGGAAGCTCTTTGTCTGTTCCCGCATTCTCCGCAGATGTATCCAGTCCGGTTCAGGCAATTGCGCAGCCTGCATCACAGCAACGTCTTGCCGTCGCCGGGATTGACCACGTTGGGATCAACGTGCCTGACGTTGATGTAGCCAGTGCATTTTTTGCAGATCTGCTCGGCGCGCGCGTTGTGTCCGACATGCGCCCGGGGAAGATTCCAGACGGATGGAAGAAGGCATTCAACTGGCACAAATCGAGTGAGATCGACCGGATTGTGATGATGCAGTTGCAGGATGGCTCGAAGATTGAGCTTTTCCAATACTCCGGCCCCGACATCTCCCGCGTGCGACCACATGAAGACGACGCGGCAGAAACACACATTGCGCTTAAGACGACGGATATCGATCACAGCATCGCCGTTCTGAAGAACAGGGGACTGCGAATTCTCAACGATCCGGTTACGTTACCGGATGGCGAGCGGTGGTTCTATTTCCTGACCCCGTGGGACTCGCAGTTCGAACTCGTGTTCGCGTCTCAATCGAAATAGCGCGATAACGCTGAGTACATGGAAATCGGCGATATGTCGGCGTGGGCGGCCCGATAGTGCCGCCCACGCGCAGATAGTTTCTCAAGAAGCCTGCAAACAACAAGCTGTTGATAACAAGGTGCGCCGTGTGCGCGCAAAAACTCCCGGTCGGTGGGTCGCCATGCTCGGTCATAATCTAACGCGCAGTCACTGAGCACTTCCTCCCATAACGGACAAACACATGGCAGACCGAGAATTGATCGTCCCGCCGACGATGCAGCGTATTGTTGAACGCGCAGGTTATGTACCTGCGGTGAAGGTTGGCGCAACCGTGTTCTGCGCTGGACAGGTTGGGCGTACCGTCGACCTCGAAGTCATCGCCGATCCGCACGCGCAGTTTGTGGCGTGTTGGGAAAACCTGCGGGTAGTTCTTGAGGCGGTCGGGTGTACTTTCGAGGATGTCGTCGATATGACGACGTATCACGTGCAAATGCACACGCATATGCCCGTATTTCGCGAAGTCAAAAATCGGTTATTTCCACGCGGCACGTGCGCATGGACTTCTATCGGCGTGGCCGAACTTGCACATCCAGGCTTGCTCGTCGAGATCAAGTGCGTGGCCGTGAAGCGGGAGCCGGCCACAGACGGTTCGTCTGCTATCGGCTGAACAGGCCGGCACTCGTCCTCACGTATTGCCAGCATCCGCGAGACACGGTCGGCATCGGTCGCGGTCGCGGTTGAGGTTGCCATGCAGTCAGTCCCGGCACTGCGCTTGCGATTGCAATTGCGATTGCGATTGCGAAGATCATCGAACGGAATGACGGAAGCTTCGCCGACGCTTCACATTGCCGTGAATCGCTGCGTTGACAGCGTGTTTTGCCGGGATGAAGAATGAGTGCGCGCGTCGAAAATTTTTATTCCGTGGGCTTAGTCGGCCAGATGTTTGATGACGATATCCACGAACGCGCGCAGACGATGCAGTCGCCGGAGATCGCGGTGATAGCCCATCCATATCTCGCGACCCGGTGGATCTTCGCTCAGATCGAGCCGGCGAATGGTGTTGACCTGGTCTCCGACAGGCCGCGGCAACACAGCAATGCCTAAGCCTCTGCCGCACATTTGCGCCTGAACATTGCGGTTATTCGATTGCATTGCGACGCTCGCGTTCGGGAAACGGGTCTTCAGCCAATCGATATCGGGAAAAGTGCCGGTCGACGTATCCATCGCGATCAAACGGCTCCCCGTGCCATTGCCTTCCACTGGATCAGCGCTTGCGTTAGCCACGTAAGCGCCATATCGCATCTGGGTCAGCCGTCTTTGCACGATATCGGGCCCGTCGAACGGAACAATCCGGAAAGCGACGTCCGCTTCACGCTGCGCGAGGTTGAACAGGCGCGCTCCCGTCAGGACCTCGATCTCCACATGTGGATACTCGCGCGAGTAGTCGGCAATCACTGGCGGTAGGACATAGGCGCCAAACCAGTCGGCCGATGACACCCTGAGCGTGCCTTCCAGCTGTTGCTGTTCACCAGCCAGTCGCCGCTCCATGGTCAGCGCACTGTCCTCCATCTGCTCGGCAAGTGGCAGGATCGCGGTGCCTTCTTCGGTCAGCACAAAGCCTTCGGCAGTTCGCTGAAAGAGCACCTGTCCCGTGGCATCTTCCAGCGCGCGAAGCCGCCTTCCAATGGTCGGGTGGCTAAGGTGCAGCAGCCGGGCGGCAGCACCCAATGTTCCACTACGCGCTATCGCAAGAAAAATCCGGACATCGCTCCACTCCATAGTCGGTACCCACAAAAATGAACGATAAATGTTCATTTTAGTGAATTGTCGAACATTAGTGAATGCGCGAAACTTCGCTCCGTTCCATGTCGACATGCCCTCGCGGCCAACCCGATCGGCATTCCAGCATCCTGGCAGGGACGATCCGGGAGAAATTGGCAGAGGAGATCGTCATGTCGCACATTGCATCGCCGACCGTGTATGTCACCTACGAAGGTGCGCCAGCCGACCGTTTTGACCGGAGCTACTACGTCGAACATCACTTGCCTCTCGTGATGCGGGCGTGGCAGCAATACGGGCTTGAAAGCGTTGCGGCCTTTTTTCCGCCGCTTACGCATGTCGGCACCCTCGTGATTTGTGAATGTCGTTTCCGGGACGAGGCGGCAATCGACACAGCCTTCGGATCTCAGGAAGCCGCAGCGGTCATGGCCGACGTTCCGAGGTTCACCGATCTCGCACCAACGCGCTTGCGCATCACGCTGCTCTGAAGGGTCAATTCCATCTCGGCGCTACGCGCTTCTCACTTGCAAAAACTGGAGAAAAATCTTGGCCTTCTGGAAAAATGCAGCGCCCCGCACCGTGCGTCGCGGACATATGTGGATTGCTGGCGATCGCATCGAACGAGGTGGCGAGACCTACCAATGCGGCCCGCTTTTCGTCGAATGGGAGGCACCGGAGCAGGTCACGCGCCCCTGGCCGATCGTGCTTGTACACGGTGGCGGCTATCAGGGAACCGAGTGGTTTGACACGCCGGATGGCCGTCCGGGTTGGGCACAACGTCTGGTGGAGGCGGGCTACGCGGTTCTCGTGGCCGATCGTCCCGGACAAGGGCGATCGCCGTACCACGTCGAGACGATGGGACCGATGGGGCCGGGGTTCTCGTATGAACACGGGCGCGATATCTACTTCCCGACACAATATGAAGGTCAGCACACCCAATGGCCTTTTGCCCGCGACGACGACGCAGCGATGGACGAGTTCATCGCTGGCTATGGGCCGCTTCCCGCAGACCTCGCGTTTTCGGAGGACATGGAGGCGGACAGGCTCGCCAGGCTACTGGACAGGATTGGCCCGGCGATCCTCGTGACGCACTCAGCGTCGGGGCCGGTCGGCTGGCTGGTAGCAGACCGTCGGCCTGGGCTACTTAAAGCGATCGTCGCGGTCGAGCCAATGGGCCCTCCGTTCGCCGATATCCCCAATATCGGGTCGCTGACGTGGGGTCTCGCGGCCGCGCCGCTGAACTGGGAGCCTCCCGTCGCTTCGCCGGAAGAACTGCGCGCGGCCCCGCCCGGAAAACATCGCCTGCCCGCGCTTGCCGGGTTGCCGATCGTCGCCGTCACTGCCGAAGCCTCAGCTTTTGCCGCCGCCAGTCGCCCCGCAATTGAGCAACTGGGAGCGGCTGGCAGCCGCGCGGAACTGTTGCATCTACCCGACCATGGCGTGTTCGGCAACGGCCACGGGCTCATCTACGAGAAGAATTCGGATGATGCATTGGTGCCGGTGTTGAAGTGGCTGGTCGAAAACACCGAAACCCCCAACTGAGCGAGACGAATCTTTACCAGGAGAACTCAAATGGAAATTGGAATCATTGGTTTAGGCGCGATGGGCCGGGAAATCGCCCGCAATCTGGTCGCTGCCGGTCATGCGGTCACCGCCTGGAACCGTTCAGGCGGGAATGTCGAAGGCGTACGCATGGTAGAGACGCCGGTGCAAGCGTTGCAGGTCGACATGACCTTGACGATGCTGTCCGACGACTCGGCAATCCGCGGCGTCCTGCTTGACGCGAATCTGCTGTCTCAGGCTCGGCCGGGCCTGGTGCATGTCGTGGCATCGACAATCTCCGTGGCGTTTGCGCAGGAACTGGTAGAAATTCATGCCGCGGCTGGCGTCGCTTATGTGGCGGCTCCAGTGCTCGGACGGCCGGATGTCGCCGCGAGGGGCGAACTCAACGTCCTCGCCGCGGGCGCACCCGGCGCGCTGGAAAGAGTGAAACCGGCGCTGGACGTCATCAGCAAACAGGTTTGGGACATGGGCGATGAACCGCACACGGCCTATGCTGCCAAGATCGCCTGCAACATGATGATCACGATGGCCATTGAGGCGATGGCGGAAGCCGTCGTTCTAACCGAGACGAACGGACTTTCGCGAGAGCGCTTTTTCGAATTGATCCTGGGTACGCTGTTTGGCAGTCGCCCCTATCAGAGCTATTCCGGCAATATCATCCGGGACACTTACCAGCCCGGATTCAAGGCAACGCTTGGCCTCAAGGATCTTCGTCTGGCGAAGGAGGCGGCCACCGATGCTGCCCGCGTACTACCAATGCTCGATGTTGTTCACGGCCGGATGCGGGAAGTCGTGAACGCGGGCCACGGTGATCTTGACTGGTCCGCAATCGCGAAGTTCACCATAGATCACGGCTGACGGGATAGCGTCGATCCCTTTTATGAGCTAGTTAAGCAAATATCTTTAAATGCCAAATTATCATTAAACAAATGACATTCATGCTCTCGTGAAATTGATTCGAGGCGCTGAAAATACGCTTCAACACGGCATCGGCCGTAATCAAGGAGCGACGAACATGTATGCAATTACCGGAGTGACAGGGCAGGTTGGCGGTGCGGCGGCGCGTGCATTGCTGGACGCGGGGCACGCGGTTCGTGCCGTGTTGCGCGATGAAAGCAAGGCAGCGCAGTGGGTGGAGCGCGGCGCCGAAGTGGCGATTGCATCGTTTGAAGATGCCGACGCGCTCACCGCCGCATTTCGCGATACAGCGGGCGTCTTCGTGATGATCGCGCCGAATTTCGCGCCGCAGCCGGGCTATCCGAACGCGCATACAGCGGCTGCGGTGCTGACCGAGGCGCTGACGAAGGCGCGTCCGCAGCGGATTGCGGCGCTGTCGTCGATTGGCGCGCAGCGTGAGTCCGGGCTCGGGCTCATCACGCAGGTGCATATTCTCGAAGAAGCGCTTGCGGCTCTGGCGGACAGCACGTCGATCCCGACTGCGATTCTGCGCCCGGCATTGTTCATGGAGAACTCGCTCTGGGACATCGCGCCGTCGCGCGAGACGGGCGTGATGCCGGCTTTTCTGCATCCGGTGGATCGGAAGTTTCCAATGGTCGCAACGGCGGATATCGGCCGGGTGATTGCGCAAACGCTTGAGCAATCGTGGCAGGGACGTCGCGTGATCGAGATTGAGGGGCCGCAGCGCTACACGCAGCAGGAGATTGCGGCGCTGCTGGGCGGCGTGCTCGGGCGGGCGGTGCGCGCTCAGGCAGTGCCGCGCGATCAGTGGGACGCGTTGTTTCAGGCGCAGGGGACGGCGTGGCCGACGCCGCGCATCGAAATGATCGACGCCCTCAACTCCGGCTGGATCGATTTCGAGGATGGCGTGAACGAGCGGGTGACCGGTGCGACCTCGTATCAAACGGTGCTGGCGGAATTGGCCGGACGGGTGGGATAAGGCTGACGGAGGTTGCTGGAAACAAGCGCTGAAGATGGGCAGGGGCCGGGAGCCTATGCTCCCGCTCTTGCGCCCTAACGAACGGCAACACGACGACGCAAAGATGGAAAGATGGAAAGCCGATCAAAGTCCTGCAACCTGTCCTTCGAATCCGGCCACCTGTGCCGGGCGTCAACATTGATGCACGCCGGCACAGGTGAAAGGCTTCAGGCGGGGGATGACCCGCATCCCCGCATTCAGCCATGGCTTGCAGGTCTAACTCGCCGTAGCCGCAACAGCAGCCCGTGCCTTATGCAATTTCCTGTAGCTGTCGATCAGACGATGATGCCTTTCGAGACCCTCCAGCTTCATGCTCGTCGGCGTCAGGCCATGGAAACGCACGCTGCCGTCTACCGAGCCCAATACCGCGTCCATCCGCGCGTCGCCGAACATCCGACGGAAGTTGACCACGTAATCGTCCAGTTCGAGGTCGTCATCGAGCATGACTTCCAGCACGACATTCAACGCCTGGTAGAACAGGCCGCGCTCGACCGTGTTGTCGTTGTATTGCAGGAACGCGCCCACCAGTTCCTGCGCCTCTTCGAATTGCTGCAAGGCGAGATGAGTCAGCAGTTTCAACTCGAGAACGGTGAGCTGGCCCCAGTCGGTATTCTCGTCAAACTCGATGCCGATCAAAGTCGCAATATCGGAGTGCTCGTCCAGTTCGCTGTTTTCCAGGCGTTCAAGCATGGCTTCCAGGCTGGCGTCGTCCAGGCGATGCACATTCAAAATATCGGAGCGGAATAACAGCGACTTGTTGGTGTTATCCCAGATCAAATCCTCTACCGGATAAACCTCTGAATATCCGGGCACCAGAATCCGGCAGGCGACGGCGCCGAGTTGGTCATACACCGCCATATAAGCCTCTTTACCCATGCTTTCGAGAATGCCGAATAGCGTCGCGGCTTCGTCGATATTGGAGTTTTCACCGTGGCCGGAGAAATCCCACTCGACGAATTCGTAATCCGCTTTGGCGCTGAAGAAGCGCCACGACACCACACCGCTGGAATCGATAAAGTGCTCGACAAAGTTATTCGGCTCGGTCACCGCGTTACTGACAAAGGTGGGCTGAGGCAAATCGTTCAGACCTTCAAAGCTGCGCCCCTGCAGCAATTCCGTCAGACTCCGCTCCAGCGCGACCTCGAAACTCGGGTGTGCACCGAACGACGCAAAGACACCGCCGGTTCGCGGGTTCATCAGCGTGACGCACATTACCGGGTAGATGCCACCCAGCGACGCATCCTTGATCAATACCGGAAAGCCCTGTTCTTCCAAGCCCTGAATCCCGGCCAGAATGCCCGGATATTTCGCCAGCACTTCGTGCGGCACATCAGGCAACGCGATTTCACCTTCAATAATTTCGCGCTTTACCGCCCGCTCGAAAATTTCGGACAGACATTGCACCTGCGCTTCGGCCAGCGTATTACCGGCACTCATGCCATTGCTGACGTACAGGTTCTCGATCAGGTTCGACGGAAAATAGACCGTTTCGCCATCCGACTGCCGTACAAACGGCAGCGAACAGATGCCGCGCTGCACATTGCCGGAGTTCGTGTCATACAGATGCGAGCCGCGCAACTCGCCATCGGGATTATAAATTTCCAGACTGTACGCATCCAGAATCTCAGGCGGCAATGCGTCTTTACGCCCCGGCTTGAACCAGCGTTCATCGGGATAATGGACAAAATCCGCATTGGCAATATCTTCGCCCCAAAATGCACCGCCATAGAAATGGTTGCAATTCAGACGCTCGATAAACTCTCCCAATGCCGACGCCAATGCGCTTTCTTTGGTCGCTCCTTTGCCGTTGGTAAAACACATCGGCGAATGCGCGTCGCGAATATGCAGCGACCACACATTTGGAATGATATTGCGCCACGAAGCGATTTCAATCTTCATGCCCAAACCCGCCAGAATGCCCGACATATTGGCGATGGTTTGTTCCAGCGGCAGATCCTTGCCTACGATATACGTGCTGGCGTCGGAAGCCGGCTTCAAAGTCAGCAGCGACTGGGCGTCGGCGTCGAGATTCTCGACTTCTTCAATGACGAAATCCGGCCCGGCTTGCACCACTTTTTTCACGGTACAGCGGTCGATAAACCGCAAAATGCCGCGGCGGTCCGCGTCCGACATATCCGCCGGCAATTCGACCTGAATCTTGAAAATCTGCTTATAGCGATTTTCCGGATCGACAATATTATTCTGTGAAAGACGGATATTTTCCGTCGGAATATTGCGACTGACGCAGTACAACTTTACAAAATAAGCTGCACACAAGGCTGACGAGGCCAGAAAATAATCGAAAGGACCCGGTGCGGAGCCGTCGCCTTTATAACGGATCGGCTGGTCGGCCACGACCGTGAAGTCATCAAACTTGGCTTCAAGGCGCAGCTTATCGAGAAAGTTGACTTTAATTTCCATGGGGGAATCCTAAAACGGTGCCAAAAACGGCATAGCCGCTATTATGCGTCCCCCGGTGCCGTTGCTGTTGCAGATCGGCGGTTGGCGGCGAACATGGCTGGCGGAAGTGGTGAGCAGCACAACACCTTGTCGTCTATCGTCGGGTGGTGCGAGCGCTGTATTCCTGACGCAGCGCGTCCGCCACCACGACAAACGCCGGAGTCGGCTGCCGGCGGCTCGGATAGTAGAGATGGAAGCCCGGGAACAATGGGCACCAGTCGGCCAGCACACGCACCAGGCTGCCGTTCGCCAGTTGCGTCAAGACGCGTTCCTCCGGGATCAACGCGAGGCCGACGCCTGCCATGGCGGCCTTCGCGGCCATTGTCCCCGTATTGAAAACGAGTTGTCCTTCGACGCGCACGTTTATCTCGCGCCCCCCTTTCTTGAACTCCCACGCGTAAATGCCCCCGGCGGTCGGGAGCCGGATATTGATGCAGTTGTGCGCCGTCAGGTCTTGCGGCGTCTTCGGCTTCGGATGCTTCGCGAAGTAGCCGGGCGTGCCGACCGCGGCCATGCGCACATCCGGCCCGATGCGAACCGCGATCATGTCTTTGGCCACCTGCTCGCCGAGCCGCACGCCCGCATCGAGCCGTTGTTCGACGATGTCCGTGAGTCCGTTGTCGATCACGATTTCGATCCGGATGTCGGGATAGTCGGGCAGCAGCCGCTCAATCACCGGCCAGAGCAGCAATTCCGCCGCGTGTTCGCCTGCGGCAATCCGCACCTTGCCCGCCGGTTTGTCGCGTAACGCCGTAAGAGCGGCCAGTTCGGCCTCGATTTCATCGAGCCGGGGGCCGACGGACTGTATCAGCCGCTCTCCGGCTTCCGTCGGCGAGACGTTGCGCGTGGTTCGGGTCAGGAGCCGGAGCCCGAGCCGTGCTTCGAGATTGCGCACGGTCTGACTCAGCGCAGACTGCGAAACGTCGAGCTTCGCGGCGGCTTTCGTGAAGCTGCCCTCGCGAGCGACGGTGAGAAATGCGGTGATATCGGATAGATCGGAGCGTGCCATTTATAAGTCCAGCTTCTAACTTCATGCCGATTTTAGCTCTTAATCGCAGGAAGCCGCGCTGCTACATTGGCACTCACGGTCATCACGGCAAGGAGCGCCCATGCAAATCACCCAATGCGGTTCGCAGCCATCCACGACGGGGTCGGCGGACTATTTCACGGGAACGGTCAGGGTCGACGCGCCGTTCGCAGGCGAGGAGCCAGCGCGAATCGGCGGCGCCATCGTCACGTTCGAGCCGGGCGCGCGGACTGCATGGCACACGCATCCGCTCGGTCAGACGCTGATCGTGACCGCAGGCTGTGGCTGGGTGCAGCGCGAAGGCGGACCGGTCGAGGAAATCAGGCCGGGCGACACGGTCTGGATCGCCCCTGGCGAGAAGCACTGGCACGGCGCGACCCCGAACACGGCAATGACGCATATCGCCATCGCTGAAAAGCTGAATGGCAGTCCGGTCGACTGGATGGAGAAGGTCACGGACGAGCAGTATCGGACCCACATGAACGCAAGCGATCAAGGAGTTGCACGATGAAAAAACGTATTCTCGGAAAGAGCGGGTTGGAAGTGTCGGCGATCGGGCTGGGCTGCATGGGACTGAGCTACGGTTACGGCCCGGCAACCGATAAAGCCGACGCGATCACGCTGATCCGGTCGGCCTACGAGCAGGGCGTCACCTTTTTCGACAGCGCCGAAGCGTACGCGCAGGGCGCGAATGAGGAACTGCTGGGCGAAGCGCTGGAGCCGTTCCGCGATCAGGTCGTGATCGCGACCAAGTTCGGTTTCGAAGGCGGCGACGTGCAGAAGGGCGTCAACAGCAAGCCCGACAATATTCGCGCGGTCACGGAAGCGGCGCTCAAGCGGCTCAGGACGGATCGCATCGACCTGCTTTACCAGCATCGCGTCGATCCCGACGTGCCGATGGAAGACGTCGCCGGGGCGGTCAAGGACCTGATCCAGCAGGGCAAGGTCAAGCATTTCGGCATGTCCGAAGCGGGCGTTCAGTCGATCCGCCGGGCGCACGCGGTGCAGCCGGTGGCGGCGCTGCAAAGCGAATACTCGCTGTGGTGGCGCGAGCCGGAGAAAGAGATCCTGCCGCTGCTCGAAGAACTCGGCATCGGCTTCGTGCCGTTCAGCCCCCTCGGCAAGGGCTTTCTGACCGGCGCGATCAACGCCAGCACCGGCTTCGATAAAACCGACTTCCGCAATGTCGTGCCGCGTTTTTCCGAAGAAAACCGCAACGCAAATCAGGCGCTGGTCGATGTGCTCAAGCAGATTGCCGCCAGTCTGAACGCGACTCCGGCGCAAGTCGCGCTCGCGTGGCTGCTCGCGCAAAAGCCGTGGATCGTGCCGATTCCGGGCACGACAAAACTGCATCGGCTGGAAGAGAACGTCGGCGGGGCGGCTATCGAACTGACGGCCGCCAATCTGAGCGACATCGACGCCCAGCTCGCGAACGTCACGGTGCAAGGCGACCGCTATCCCGCCCATCTTCAGGCGCGGGTCGGCAAGTAAGCCGTCTCCGTCGATCACGCACACAGAGGACCAACATGTCGGAAAACATTGCAGGCAAGGTTATCGTCATCACCGGCGCGAGCAGCGGGCTCGGTGAAGCAGCCGTGCGCCGCCTGGCCGCGGGCGGCGCAAAGCTGATCCTCGGCGCTCGCCGGGTCGAGCGGCTCAAGGCGCTTGCCGTCGAACTCGGTCTTCCCGAAGACGCGGCAGTCGAGACAGACGTCACCGACGCCCAGCAGGTCAAGGCGCTCGTCGACGCTGCGGTCGCGAAATATGGCCGCGTCGACGTGCTCATCAACAACGCCGGTCTGATGCCGCATTCGCCGCTGGAGCGCGGCAAGATCGACGATTGGGACCGGACGATCGACGTGAACATCAAGGGCGTTCTGTATGGCATCGCAGCCGCTCTGCCTCACATGACGCGGCAGAAGAGCGGGCACATCATCAACGTGTCGTCGGTGGCGGGTCATAAGGTCGGCAAAAACAACGCCGTGTATTGCGCGACGAAGACGGCAGTGCGGGTGCTGTCCGAGGGACTGCGGCAGGAGGTCAAGCCGTACAACATCCGCACGACGATTATTTCGCCGGGCGCGGTGCAGTCCGAACTGCCGCAGAGCGTCACCGAAGCGGACGTGGCTGCGGGCGTCGCCGACTTCTACGAGAAGTTTGCGATTCCGGCCGACAGTTTCGCCCGCATGGTCGCGTTCGCGATCGAGCAACCTGACGATGTGGACGTGAACGAAATTCTGTTCCGTCCGACCGCGCAGGAGGTGTGAAGCGGGGGCGGGGTCTGGAGGAAGAATCGTGGTTTTCAAACGCGAATGGTCGGCGGCGCGCAGCAGTTGGACTGCGCGGCCGGGCCTCGCCGTGGTGCCGCCGACGAAGTGCGCGCTATCAGCGCGCACACCTTCAAACTGACGGTTATTTGACCGCCATCTCTTTCCCTCACTCGTCCGCATTTCTAACGAAAGCGGCTAGATCGCAGAGGACTGCGTCTGGCTGTTCTTCTGGACGACAGTGTCTGCGGTAATCGTTCGTGCGGCGTCGGACTTCGTTGAAGAACATGCCGGCATCAGACAATGCGACCCATGTGCTACGAGTCATGGGCGCAGGATGGTCCGTTTGCTGGCGTTTCTCATCGGCAACGCAAAGAGATCAATAACACGTCGCGACGCCCTCGTCGCCGTAAGAAAGCACGGGCGCAACCGTGCTAATCTTGCTGCCTTTCCCGACGCAACAGGGCAAAACGGACGCCATGAACGAAGCCCTCGATCCCGACGGCATCGAACAAGCGGTTTTCGTGGTCGGCACACACCATGAGACGCTGGACGAGCCGTGGCACACGCATCGTCGCGCACGGCTGATTTACGTCGGCGACGGCGTGCTGACCGTGCGCACGGAAAACAGCCGCTGGGTCGTGCCGCCCGGGCACGCGGTCTGGATCGTCGCGCACGCGCTGCACAATCTGTCGGCGACACGTCCGGTCAAGTTGTATTCGCTCTACGCGAGTACGGACGCCGCGCCGTTGCCCGCGCAAAGCGGCGCGGTCTCGACCGATGCGCTCGTACAGGCGTTGCTGGGCACCGCCGCCGCTCTGCCGCTCGACCACCCATTCGATGAAGCCGCCGCCCGTCTCGTGCAAGTGCTGCTTGACCGTCTGCCGACGTTGCCGCGCGCGCCGCTGGAATTGAACTGGCCACGCGATGCGCGCATCCAGCGAATCGCCGATGCGCTGAGCGCCGATCCGGCGCAGTCCGCGATACTTGAAGACCTGGCGGTGGCGGCGGGCGTGACGGCTCGTACGGCGGCGCGTCTGTTCGTCAAGGAAACGGGGCAGACGTTCGGCCAGTGGCGCCAGCAACTGCGCCTGCTGATCGCGCTTGAGCATCTCGGTGCGGGAGCCAGCGTCTCGCAGGTGGCGGTTGAAGTGGGCTACACCGACGTGTCGTCGTTTATCGCGGTGTTCCGCGACGCGTTCGGCGACACGCCCGCGCGTTTTTTCCGCTGACGCGGCGCGCAGCGCAGTGCCTTAGCGCGCGCGCCCATGAAGCCAGGCACAGAAACCGTCACGCTCAATGCGCGCCCGCCGCATCCGGTCCGCCGCCGCCCTTTGCCGGCCGCGTAATCCAGATCAGCGGGATGATCAGAATGAAAATGATCGCCGATATGAAGAAAATATCGTTCAGACCCATCATTGCAGCCTGCGTATTCACGGTGAAATCGAACAGCGCGTGCGCCGACAGCGGATTCAGATGCAGCAGCGTCTGCGTCGTATCCATCTGCTGATTGAACAGCGGATTGTTGATCGACGCCTGTTCGGTCAGTCTCGCGTGATGCAGCACCGTGCGGTTGTTCCACTCGTTGCCCGCGATCGACGTGCCCACCGCGCCGCAGAACACCCGCGCGAAATTCGACAGACCCGCTGCTGCCGGAATCTTGTTCGGCGGCTGCCCTGACAGGATGATCGACGTCAGCGGCACGAAGAACAACGCCATGGGAATGCCTTGCAGCAGCGTGGGCAGCACCAGATGCCACGTATCGATTTCGATCACGTACTTCGAGCGCATGTAGAACACGATCGCGAAGCCGACGAACGCGAGCGTGGCGATCACGCGCGCGTCCGAGCGCGGCAACACGCGGCCCATCACCGGCGCGAGCAGCACGGCGAACACGCCGAGCGGCGCGGTGACGAGACCGGCGTCGACAGAACGGTAGTTCAGGTACTCCTGCATCCATTGCGGCAACAGCACGAGGTTGCCGAAGAACACGCCGTACGCGACCGAAATCGCGATCGTGCCGCCGAGAAAATTGCGCTGCTGGAACAGCCGCAAATCGACGATCGGATTGGGTTCGGTCAATTCCCACACGAGGAAAAACGCGAAACTGATCAGCGCCGTAATGCCGAGAATCACGATCACCGGGGACGAAAACCAGTCGAGGTCCTTGCCCTTGTCGAGCATGACCTGCAGCGACGCAACCCACGTAATCAGCAGACCGAGGCCGACGAGGTCGATCGGAAGCTTGCGGGTGGGCGACTCGCGCGTGCGATAGATCATCCACGTGACGCCGGCCGCGAAAATGCCGACCGGAATGTTGATGTAGAAGATCCACGACCAGCTATAGCTGTCGGTAATCCAGCCGCCGAGTGCCGGGCCCGCAATCGGGCCGACGGTCGCCGTCATCGCCCACAAAGCGAGCGCGGTGGACGATTTCTCCTTCGGATACGAGCCGAGCAGAATAGCCTGCGACAGCGGAATCAGCGGACCGGCCACGGCGCCCTGGAAAATCCGCGCGAGCAGCAGGATCGGCAGCGTGGGCGCGATCCCGCACAGCCACGACGCCAGCACGAACGCGAGGATCGCGCCGACGAACAGCTTCACCTGGCCGATACGCTGCGTGAGCCAGCCGGTCAGCGGAATCGACACCGCGTTGGCCGCCGCGAACACGGTGATGACCCACGTGCCTTCGTCGACGGAAACGCCGAGGTTGCCCGAGATGGTCGGGATCGCGACGTTTGCGATCGACGTGTCGAGCACGTTCATGAACGTGGCAAGCGCGACGGCAATGGTGGCCAGAACCAGTTTGCCGCCTTGCAGGGGCGGGGGCGGCGAGGGTGGCGTCGGCGGCGCGGAAGCGGGCGCGGCGTTGGGCTGGCTCAAGGGGTTCTCCGGATCGGGGTGCTGCGAATGTCGTGGACGGACGGTTGATTTCCTGCGGGCGCGCTGCTCAGTCGATGCGCGCGGCGCCAGGTCCGTCGAATGCTCGCAAAAGCATACCTGTATTCGGCTTTCGGCGTCGTCGGCGCTGCAGGCCCGGCGGCAGAAACAAATCTGCCAGCGTATGCTCGCGGCTGGGGTCGTCACGGCTGCAGCGGATCGATCCGCCGCCACGTGATACGCGAAATGCGAAACCCGACACGCAAGGCGCAGAACGCAGAACGCCGCGCGTGGGCGCGCAACGAATCATTCATCAACAGAAGTAAGCGATAGAAAGGAAACAGTTATGGCCTGGGAGCAATTCGAACATGGCTGGCGGCGCGCACCCGCCGCCGCGCCGGCCAGGGGCCTCGTCGTGCTGATGCACGGCGTCGGCAGCAATGCGCGCGATCTGATGCCGCTCGCGGACATCTGGAGCGAGAGCCTGCCCGACGTGGCGTTCACGTCGCTCGACGGCACCGATCCGTTCGACGGCGGCTTCGGCGGCCGTCAATGGTTCAGCCTGCGCGACGTCACGCCCGGCAATCGCGAGGCACGCGTGGCCGCTGCCTATCCGGCGCTGCGCGGCATGCTCGAAGCCGAACTCGCGCACTGGCAGGTGCCGTTCGGCCGCCTCGCGCTGGTCGGCTTCTCGCAAGGCTCGATCATGGCGATGCACCACGTCGCGACCAGCGCGGAAGGCGCGGCGGGCGTCGTCGCGTATTCGGGGCGGCTCGCTTCGCCGATCACCGCGCAGAACGGTACGCCGCTCACGCTGATCCACGGCGAGGACGACGAAGTAATCCCCGTCAAGGAACTCGAAGACGCCGCCGACGCCTTTAGCCAGGCCGGCTACACGATCGACGCGTACGCGTTGCCCGGCATCGGCCACACCATCAACGCCGACGGCGTGGCGCTCGGCCACGAAGCGCTGGAACGCGCGCTGGGTGCTTTGTCGCGCGGTTGACACGGCCCTGAATAAAAGCGGCTCTAAAGATTTCGATCTGCTTGTCGTTAACTGCTCATTAGCATGAAAATCACCCGCCGCTTCGCGGAGCGCACCACGCCTGGGCAGGCGTACCGTGCGATCCGCGTGACCGGGGGTGCATTTCATACTGCCTGAACGGGCGGATAACGACACATCAGAGCCTTCATATGGCCAGACCAACGCCGTATTACCCGCTTTTCGAGCGGCTTTTCCGTCATTCCGTGGCGATGGATCTCGGCACGGCCAACACCCTTATCTATACCGACGACGGCGGTATGCTGCTCAATCAACCCTCCGTTGTCTGTTTCCAGAACGACTCCGCTGCGGGACCCCGGCGCGTTGCCGCGGTCGGCACCGAGGCTCGCCGGTTGCTCGGCCGCGCGCCGCGCAACGTCGAAGCCGTGCGGCCGCTGCGCCATGGCGTGATCGCCAATTACTCCGCCGCCGAGCACATGATCCGTCAGTTCGTCCACATGGCGCGGCCACGGCCGTTCTTTAGCCGCCGCGCCGCGTTCACGCTGTGCGTGCCGGCCGGTGCGACTCAGGTCGAATTGCGCGCGATCCGGGAAGCCGCTGTTGCCGCGGGCGCATGGAAGGTGAGCCTGATCGGCGAATCGCTGGCGTCGGCGGTCGGCGCGGGTTTGCCGGTGTCGGACGCGACCGGCTCGATGGTGGTCGACATCGGCGGCGGAACGACTGAAGTCGGCGTGATCGCGCTGGGCGGCACCGCGTATAGCGGCTCGATCCGCGTGGGCGGCGACACGTTCGACGCGGCCATCGTCACCTATGTGCGCAATCTGTATGGCGTGCTGCTGGGCGAGCAGACCGCCGAACACGTGAAGAAGAGCATCGGTTCGGCGCTGCGCGACGTGCCGCGCGAATACATGAACGCGACCGGACGCAGCGTCGACGACGGCCTGCCGCGCACGGTGCAACTGAGCAATCAGGATATCGCCGAGGCCATCGACGGGCCGTTGCGTCAGGTGATCGGCGCAGTCAAGCGCGGACTCGAAATGGCGCCCGCCGAGCTGGTGACGGACATCGCGGACCACGGCATCGTGCTGACGGGCGGCGGCGCGTTGCTTAACCACCTCGGAACCCGTTTGACCCAGGAGCTTGGACTCGACGTGCGTGTCGCCGACGAACCGCTGACCTGCGCGGTGCGAGGCGCAAGCGCGGCCGCTGCCCGAGGTTTGCTGGATGACGCGGCGTTTGAATAAGATGCTTCGATGAAGGCTTTTTGTCAGCTTGCGCGAGGCGAGGAGAGGGGAGGCGTGCGCACGATCTCGCTTCTGACATGCTGCAATTGACTGTGTGACAATAGCCGCCGCGCTGCAATTCAACGCGCGCGGGAGAGAACAGTCGACGGAACGTCCGTCTCTTTTAACCACCTTCGATTCTTGCTCGCGCAACGCTTGCCGAAGCTGATGCGCTGCATGTGAACCGCCCGTGAATCAACCTGTTTCCGCTTCGTCCATTTCATCGTCTTCGCCGTCTTTCATCGAATTGCAGAACGGTTTGCGCATGCCGTATATCGAAGCAGGCGAGGGCGAACTGCTGCTGTTCGTGCATGGATCGCTGTGCGATTACCGCTACTGGCAACCGCAACTCGACGGGCTGTCGAAGCAGTATCGCTGTGTCGCGGTGAGTCTGTCGCATTACTGGCCGCAGACCGCGACCGCACCCGGCCATCCGTTCAGCTGGAGCGCGCACACCAACGAAGTCGCGGAATTTATCGACCGTCTCGGTGCTGGAGCAGCGCATGTGGTCGGGCATTCGCGCGGCGGCTCGGTCGTGTTCCAGCTGGCGCGGCGTCATCCCGAGCGGCTGCGCACGTTGACGCTCGCCGATCCGGGCGGCCAGTTGCGGATAGCGGGTCAGCCGGCCTCGCGTTTTCCGGAGAAGGTGAACGCGTTGCGTGCGAAAGCGGCGCAACTGATCGAAACGGGCGATGTGGAAGGCGGCCTGAACCTGTTCGTCGATTCGGTCAGCCGGCCCGGTTCATGGGCGATGAGCACGCCCGCCTTCCGCAGAATGGCTACCGATAATGCGCACACGCTCGCACTGCAATTGCAGGACCCGTTGCCGGGTTACGCGCAGGAGCAGGCAGCCGAGGTGCGTTGCCCGGTTCTGCTGATCGACGGAGAGAAGAGTCCCGATATGTTCCGCAGGACGGCGGCTACCCTGCAAACGTGGCTACCCGATGCACGTCGCGAGACGGTGCGCGGCGCGTCGCACGGGATGAACCTCGCGCATCCGGGTGCATTCAACCGGTTTCTCGACGGCTTTATTAAAGCGGCGAACGCGCAATAAGCGATTGAATATCGACGCGATGAACTGCAGCTCGGTCGTGCAGTTCATGCAGTGAAAGCGCGCGCTGCAAATGCACTGCGCGCCTGCTTTTAATGCACGCGTGTCGATCCGCTTGAGTCGCTCATTCAAACAGTCAAACGACTCGATCTGTTCGCGCTATTCAACTCGGGCACTCTACCCCGAGTGCCCGATCTTTTCGATTGCTGGCGCTAGCCTGTCAGCGCCAAACCTCAGGCCTTGCGATGCGCGTCCTTATCGAGCGCGACTTCCGCTGCTTCGCCAACGAGGCCGTGATAGTACAGATGCACGCCGATCGCGAGCGAGTCGTTGCGAATTTCGTGGAACGCTTTCCACGCCTTCACCGGGTCCCTGAACAGCAGATAGTGCGCTTCTTCAGCGATCAGATCCGCGACTTCATGCAGACCGTGGCCGCGCATGACATTCACGAGCGTATCGAGACTGCGATGCGTGCGTGCGTCGGTGCGCGGGTAGAGCATGTGCAGTACCGCAACGTCCTGCTTCTTGAGCGCTGCCGACAAAGCAACCACGATGTCCTGGTGATTCAGCGCGGTGACAATGTTGTCTTCCGTGTGGACATGATCCGGAAACAGCGTTTCGAGAGAGGCATTCATCTGGTCCATCCTGTTCTTTTAGCTGATTAAAAAAGCCCGCCGTAGGACGGCGGGCCAAAGACAGCGTGTGAGTTACTAGGGGAAGCAAAACACGCAACCAGTATCGCAGATGCACACGGGTAAACGCAGCTTGACTACCGCAAAACATTGTTGCTGGCAATGCTCTAACTTTCATTTAGCTGGCAATCCAGCTCAAGCTGCTGCTTTCTTTTGCAGCCGATGTATCTGGAGCCTTGCTGGACAACGAATGTTGCGCCAGCCGAGATGGATTGTTGCGACGTTTCGTCGCAATCAAAGGCGCTCTGGACCTTAGAATGCCAACCGGAGCCTGAGCATGCATTGCGCCAATCCCTGTATCGCAAGTTCATACGATACGCAGGCCGCGCATGCCGGCACGAGTGCGATGTGAAAGTAAAAGGAACGCATAGATGAATTCGAAGACACACGCAACGCTGAGCTTTTCCGACAGCGACCAGACAATCGAACTGCCGATCTATCAAGGCTCGCTTGGACCGGATGTAATCGACATCCGCAAGCTGTACGGCCAGACCGGCAAGTTCACGTACGACCCGGGCTTCATGTCGACGGCGGCCTGTAACTCCGCCATCACGTATATCGACGGCGACAAGGGCGAGCTGCTGTATCGCGGCTACCCGATCGAGAACCTCGCGCAGAACGCCGACTTCCTCGAAAGCTGCTATTTGCTGCTGAAGGGCGAACTGCCGAATGCTAAAGAGAAGGAAGAGTTCGTCAAGACTGTGACGAATCACACGATGGTGCACGACCAGATGCACTTCTTCTTCCGCGGCTTCCGTCGCGACGCGCATCCGATGGCGATTCTGGTCGCTGCAGTCGGCGCATTGTCGGCGTTCTATCACGACTCGCTCGACATCAATAACGCAGAGCACCGCGAAATCTCGGCCGTGCGCATGATCGCGAAGCTGCCGACGCTGGTCGCGATGGCGTACAAGTACACGGTGGGTCAGCCGTTCGTTTATCCGAAGAACGACCTGTCGTACAGCGCGAATTTCATGCGCATGATGTTCGCGAATCCGGCCGAAGAGTACCAGGTCAACGACGTGCTGGTGCGCGCGCTCGACCGTATCCTGATCCTGCACGCAGACCATGAACAGAATGCGTCGACCTCGACCGTGCGTCTTGCGGGTTCGTCGGGGGCGAATCCGTTCGCGTGTATCGCAGCGGGTATTGCATGTCTGTGGGGCCCGGCGCACGGCGGCGCGAACGAAGCCGCGCTGAACATGCTCGAAGAAATCGGCTCGGTCGACAACATCCCCGAGTTCATCGCGAAGGTGAAGGACAAGAACTCCGGCGTGAAGCTGATGGGCTTCGGTCACCGTGTGTACAAGAACTACGATCCGCGCGCGAAGCTGATGCGTGAAACCTGCCACGAAGTACTGGAAGAACTGGGTCTGCATGACGACCCGCTGTTCAAGCTCGCCATGGCGCTGGAAAAGATCGCTCTGGAAGACGAATACTTCGTGTCGCGCAAGCTGTACCCGAACGTCGACTTTTACTCGGGCATCGTGCAGCGCGCACTGGGCATTCCGACCGCGATGTTCACCTGCATCTTCGCGATGGCGCGTACGGTGGGCTGGATTGCGCAATGGAACGAAATGATCGCCGATCCCGAACAGAAAATTGGCCGTCCGCGCCAATTGTTCGTCGGCGAAACGCAACGTGAAGCGAAGCCGATCGCACAACGATAAACCGGCTTTCAATACGCTTCTAGCGCGTTTTTAACGCTTCAAACGCTCGGGCTGTCATTGGCCCGGCACCCACGCGGCGCTCCCCACAAAGGAGCGCCGCGCTGCGTTTACGCGCTCAAATCCCTGCACGTCCTGTGCCACTAAAAAAACTGAAACTCCCCTGTGATAAGTTCGTCTGACGCGAACAGACCCTCTACAATCGGAAGCGACCGGGTGCGGCGCGGCATGACAAGGCAGCAGCAGGCAGCAGCAGACAACGCCAGGCGGCACACCCAGCGGTAACCGAATGTGAGGCCGGACGCACAAGCGCGAACGTACAAGCGAATTCATAGGAGTGACCCTGATGCAGCAGCCAGAAGCCCTCGGTGGCGTGTCCCTTGCGGGCGGTATCGATCACCGCGAGCCCGAACCGGACGGCGTATTCATCCCGACGGAAAATCTCAATGTCGCGAGTGCGGCCCAGCATGTGCTGAAGTCGGGCGATACCTTCATCGTCAACGACCCGCTCGGCGATATCACCGGTCATGACGACGGCCTGTTCGTCAACGACACCCGCGTTCTGTCGCAATTGCGTCTGACCTTCGGCGGACGCGCGCCGTCGCTGCTGTCGGGCAGCGTCAGCAGCGACAACACGTCATTCACCGCCCATCTGACCAACCGTCCGTTGCCGCCGCTCGGCGGCGACAGCACGCCGGAAGGCGTGATCCACGTCGAGCGCGTGCGCGTGCTGTCGGGCACGGTGCTCAACGAGGCTATCGAACTCACGAACTACGGCACGAGCGACGCCGTGGTGCCGCTGTCCATTTCGTTTTCCAGCGACTTCCGCGACATGTTCGAAGTGCGCGGTCTGAAACGCGACAAACAGGGGCGCATAGAGCCGGCGCGTATCGAAAATCGCGAGGTGCTGCTCAGCTATCTCGGCCTCGACGATGTCACCCGCAACGTGCAGATCGCGTTCTCGCCGGAACCCGACAAGCTGTTCGCCGACCGCGCCGACTACACGGTGAAACTGCCGGCGCAGGCGTGTGTGTCGATTTATCTGTCGGTGTCGGTGCAGGTGGTCGCGAATAACGCCGACCGGCCCGGTGCCGATGTCTCGCAACCGATGCATGCGTTGAGCGAAGGACATCTGTCGCAAATCGATGCGGAGCGTCCGCGCGTGGGCCGTGCCGCCGTGCGCGCCGCGCTGGTCGACGCGCACCTGGTGATGCGCGAACGCCGCCGCGCCACAGCGCGCGTGCGCTCCAGCAACCCGCTGTTCAACGCGTGGATCGACCGGTCGCTCGCCGACCTCGGCCTGCTGACCACCGACCTCGCCACCGGTCCGTATCCGTATGCGGGCATTCCGTGGTTCTCGACGCCGTTCGGCCGCGATGCGGTCATCACATCGTTGCAGACACTGTGGATGCAACCGGAGCTTGCCGCAGGCGTGCTGCGTTTTCTGGCCGAACATCAGGCGCGCGAGAACTCGCCGTTCCGCGACGCGGCGCCTGGCAAGATCATGCACGAGATGCGCAAGGGCGAAATGGCTGCCGCCGGCGAAGTGCCGTTCGCGCTGTACTACGGCGGCGTCGACACCACGCCGCTGTTCGTCGTGCTGGCCGGCGCATACGCAGACCGCACGGGCGATCTCGCGCTGATCGACGAATTGTGGCCGGCCCTCGAACGCGCGACGCAGTGGGTCGCGGGCGTGTGCGACAAGAACCGCTACGGCCTGCTCGACTATCAGCGCGAGTCGGATGGCGGTCTCGCGAATCAGGGCTGGAAAGACAGTCACGATTCGGTCTTTCACGCTGACGGACGCTTCCCCGACGGCCCGATCGCGCTGGTCGAAGTGCAGGCCTACGCGAGCGCCGCGTTCGACACGATGGCGCGCTTCGCGAAGTTGCGCGGCCTGCGCGAACAGTCGGCGCAATACAGCGAACGCGCGAAGAAAATCCGTCAATGCGTCGAAGAAAAGTACTGGATGGAAGAGTCCGGCTTTTACGGCATCGCGCTCGACGGTCATGGCGAACTGTGTCGCGTGATGGCATCGAATGCGGGGCATCTGCTGGCTTTCGGGCTGCCTTCGCGGGAGCGCGGCGAGTCGGTGGTGCGCGCGCTCGATTCCACGCTGTTTCATACCGGATGGGGTGTGCGTACGCTGGCGGCGAGCCAGGCGCGTTTCAACCCGATGGCGTATCACAACGGCTCGGTCTGGCCGCACGACAATGCGCTGTGCGCGCGCGGTTTGTCGCATTACGGCGGCAAGGCGTCGGCGGTGCGGCTGTTGCAGGCGCTGTTCCAGGCAGCCGTGAATTTCGACATGCGTTTGCCCGAACTCTTCTGCGGCTTTCCGCGTCGACGGGGCGAGCCGCCTACTGCATATCCGGTCGCGTGTCTGCCGCAAGCGTGGGCGGCGGGGTCGCCGTTCATGATGCTGGAAGCGTGTCTCGGCATCACGATCGATGCCGAACGGCGCGAAGTCGTGATCGAACAGCCGATGCTGCCCGAAGGTATCGACTGGCTTGAAATCGGCGATTTGCGGGTCGGCGATTCGTCGGTGTCGATCACGTTCCGCCGGATTGGCGAGAAGGTGGTGGCGTCGGCGGAACAGGGCGATGTGCGGGTAGTGGCGCTGCTTTGAGCCTGAAGTGAAGCGGGTTGAAAGACCGTCCAGATCATGGACGGTCTTTTTATATCTGCGCCAGCCCGCTACAAAAAGCAGTTTTTAGTCGATCGATGATCGAGTCGCGAGCGACTGCTTCAACGCGGCAAGACCTTCCACGTAGATACCGTGAAAGAGTTCCGTCACTTCGTTGTCGCTGACGCCGACAGGCGTAAAACTCCCCGACCACTGCACGACAGATGCCTCCTTGCCCGCAACGTCCTGCACGCTAAGCGTGGCGAGATAGTCCTTCGCGGGAAACGGCGCTTGAACGAAAGAGTAGCTGTACGAGCGGCCTTTTTCGTCGAAAGCCTCCAGGCGCTCGACAATCGTCTCGCCGTCGACCGTCTTCAGATTCCTCACTCGACCGCCTTCGCTCAACTCGCTATGCGGGACGAACGGCAGCCAGTCCGGCAGCGAGTTGAATCCGCCAATCAACTGCCATACGCGGCTCGCGGAAACGGGAACTTCGATAGAAGCAGAGGTAGTCGGCATTTCATGCTCCCGCTGCGTTTGAAAGCGAAGATGAAGGCACAGGCGCATCGGCCGCGATGAGTTTTTCTTCGCGCAATTCATGCCAGAAGCCTGCCGGAATGATTGCCGACAGCGCGGCGAAATCTTCCGTGATCCGTTCGGGACGGCTAGCGCCCGGAATAACCGCAGCGACGGCCGGATTAGCCAGCGAGAACTGCAAAGCGGCGGCCTTCACGCTCACGTTGTAGCGCTGCGCGATTGCGTTGATGCGCGCGACCTTCGCCAGAATCTCCGGCGAAGCCTTCTGATATTCGAAGTGCGTACCGCCAGCGAGCACGCCCGAGCTGTACGGACCGCCGACCACGATATCCACGTCGTGGCGCGCAGCCGCAGGCATTAGACGCTGCAGCGCGCGCTCATGATCGAGCAGCGTGTAGCGTCCGGCCAGAAGAAACGCGTCGGGTTGCGCTTCGCTCAGGTCGAGCGTCAGTTCGCACGGCTCCACGCGATTCACGCCGAGTCCCCACGCGTTGATCACGCCTTCGTCGCGAAGACGCGTCAGCACGCGAAACGCACCCTTGCGCGCGATGTCGAATTGCGCGAGCCATTCATCGCCATAAAAATCCTGCGCGATATCGTGGACCCAGACGATGTCGAGGCGGTCGGTATTCAGGCGCTTGAGGCTGTCTTCGATCGAGCGCAGCGTGGCGTCGGCGGAATAGTCGTTGATTATTTTGTTCGGGCGGCCGTGCTCGAACAGGCCGCCTTTCTCGCCGAGATCACGGCTGGCCGGTTCCTCGATTTCGTCGAGGATCAGACGGCCGACTTTCGAACTCAGCACATAGTCGTCGCGACGGTGTTTTTGCAGCGCCGCGCCGAGCCGGATTTCGGCCAGACCCGCGCCGTAGAACGGGGCGGTGTCGAAAAAGCGCACGCCGTGATCCCACGCGGCGTCCACGGTGGCCATCGCCTCGGTTTCGGGGATATTGCGGTACATATTTCCCAGCGGCGCCGTGCCGAAGCCCAGCTTGCCTTGCAGTCGATTTCTGATTCCCATGATGTTTCCCTGCCTGATAACTCTGTGAAGGTGAGGCAAGTTTAGGGTGGCGTTGTCAGTCCGTCCAAGACATAATTGGCTAAGGTTATGTCCTGTGGAGTCTTAAGTGCTGGATATTCGTCAGCTTCAATATTTCGTCGCCGTCGCGGAAGAAGAGCACGTGGGCCGCGCCGCGGAACGTCTGCACATTTCGCAATCGCCGTTGAGCCGCCAGATTGCGCAACTGGAGGAGCGGTTGGGTCTGACGCTGTTCGAGCGCAGCCAGCAGCGCATTCGCCTCACTGCGGACGGTCGCACGTTCCTGGCCGAAACGCGTGCGCTGCTGACGCACGCCACGCGTCTCGAATCGCTCGCGCGCAGGTTGGGGCGGGGCGACGAAGGCGGACTGTGCATCGGCTATCTGGAAAACGCGATGCATTCCGGCGTGCTGTCCGACGCGCTGCGCACGCTTCGGGAAACGCGGCCTGCCGTGCATATCGCGCTTTACAACATGCAATCGGTCGATCAACTGGAGGGCTTGCGGCAGCGCAGTCTCGACATCGCACTGGTGTGCGAGCCGCCGGTCGGCGACGACCCCGACCTCGACAGCGCGCTGTTGCTCGACGATCCCATGTTGCTAGCGCTGCCGGATTCGCATCCGCTGGCGACGGCGCGCGATCTCACGCCCGACGCGCTGGCCGCGCTCGACTGGATTGCGGTTTTGCAGAAAGAGGGCGCGCTGAAGCACGACAACTTCGTCGCCGCGTGTGCGCGGGCCGGTTTCACGCCGAGGATTTCGATGGAAGCGACGGAGCCGCTCACCGCATTGGGACTGGTGGCCGCCGGACTCGGTTCGACGATGATCCAGAGCGGGCTGCGCCGTCAGGCGCCTGTGGGCGTAGTGCTGCGCGAGGTCCCGTGGATGACGTATCGCACGCCGCTATGGGCCGCCTGGCATAAGGTGAATCTGCGGCCGCTGGTGGCGATATTTCGCGAGGTGCTGCTGGGCAATGCGCGGGAAATCAATGCGCGGGAAACGGGAGCGGCAATCAACCTCCCGCACGCCGCGAATTTCACGACAACGTCAGACTAGAACGACTTGCGCGCCTGCAACCAGCAATGCACGGACGTGTTGGCATTCGTGCCGAGTATTTCCGGCGTGCGTCCGAACGGAAACGCGACGCTGGCCGTAACGAGTAGCTTGTAAGGCCCGTTCCACTGCACGCCGAACCCCGCGCTGCTCAGTTGACCCGTGTTGGGCCCCGGCACGAACGTGTTCTTGAACAGCTGCACCCAGCCGGTATCGACGAACGCGGAAAACTGCCAGATACCGGGGATCTGCTGAAACGTCATATCGTGCCGGTATTCAAGCGTCGCGAAATAGCCGCGCGAACCCGACAGGACACCCACGTCGTAGCCTCGCACGCTATCCGGGCCGCCGAGGTAGAACTGTTCCGACGTGTCCAGGTTCTTGCTCGCCAGTTGTCCTGAGAAGCCAAAGTAGAGGGCGTCGTCGCGCGCGAGTTGCTGCAGACGCGACATCGACAATGCGAGCTTGACGTAATGGCCCGCTGTGTCCGCCCCGAGCTGATCGATGATGTCGGTCTGGAGATTATTCGCGGAGAGCACGCCATACGTCATCGCCAGATGCGCGTTGATCACGCCGGTTGCATCGAGTTCATCGCCTGCCAGCGTGGTCGTCACGCTGTTCGTGTGACGGTCGTTCTGCAGCCCGATCACGTCGATGTTGTCGTTGAGTCTTCTGAAGTCGTACTCGACCTGTCCATACAGATTGCCGCGCGTATTGCGGATCAGCGGCTGCGCGAGCACCACGCCGCCCACGAAGGCCGACCCGTGCGACTCGAGATCGGACAGATCGTTGCCCAGGTGGTAGTCGAGCGCCGACACCGTGGCACCGAGCGTCGTGCCCTGACCGTTGAGCAGGTAGCGATAGTCCATGCGTCCGTAGGTCATGCCGTGGCCCGATGTCAACGCGCTGAAGTCGAGCAGGTCGCCCTGATTGAACGGCCCGTTGATGTTGAGATTGGCGCTGCCGCGCACGCGCCCGCTGTATGGGTCGCCGAAGTTGTCGACCCCGGCGTCGCCGGTAAAACGCTGCGCCGGCGTCACGCCGACGAGCAGATCGGAGGTGCCCACCTCGTCGCCTGGCCGTAGCGTCGAGTTCACCTGCGCCCCGGGGATGTCCTGAAGCAGCAGCAACGTGCGTTCGAGCGTGAATTCGCTGACGGGCTGCCCGGACTGGAGAGCCGCGAGCGTGCTGTTCAGTACGCGGTTCGATACCGCGCTCTGATTGTTCATCGACACCGCGCCATAACGCGCCTCGGCAACGTCGATCCGCACGATCCCGTTGTCGATCGTCTGCGCGGGCACGTAGGCGGTGGCGAGCGGAAAGCCATGCTGGTGATACACGTCGCTGATGCGCTCGGCCAGCGCGTTCAGATCGCTCAGCGTGAGGTCGCGGCCTTCGCTCGACGCCACGACCTGATGCAGCAGTTCGGTCGGCAGTTCCGTGTTGCCGGTGATCTCGATCGTGCGGACCGGGAAAGTTTTCGTGTTGTCCGCCGGGGCCGCGTTCTGCGGCTGGATCGTCAGATCGAGATTCGAGGGCGGTGGTTGAACCGGGCGCTGCGGCACCTGCTGAAGCAGCTGGCCGCTGCCGCTGTTCGGGGGTGCCGTCGCGCGGACCTGAGCTTGCGCGGCAAGCGCGGCCGTGGCAAGAGCCATGGCGGCACAGATTCGGGTTCTGCGTAAGCGGTTCGTGCGAATCTCGGTCATGTCGACGGTTCGAAGATGTCGTGGGCCGCGCAGCGCGCGCCGGGTCGATTGCGTGCGTTCAGACTTCATCAATGTGCGGGCAGGTGAACCCCGCCGTTGAGCACCGTCAGCGCCAGGCCCGGTTGAAAGTCGGACCGTGACACGTTGCGCTGGTTGGACTGATCCGACTCCATCTGATTGCCGGAGTAATGGCCCCGCGCGGAATCAGAGGCAGTGCCGTAGGGCGTATCCACGCCGTTTGCCCCGAGCGGCGCCAGTACATTCGCGAGCGCTCCTGAAGGTACCGGCGCGACCGGCGTCACGATGTCGGCGCTCAGGCCCGAAGGCTGCACGAGGACGTAATTGCCAGCGTCGGGACCGTTGATCGTCATTGCCGTGCCGACCGGCTTGTTGATGCCGGGGCTGGGGTCCTTGAAATAGCCCACGCTATCGTTACCGAGCGCCACGCCGTCGCTGCCCAGCACGCCGGAAAGTCGGTCGCCGGAAAGCGCGTCGAGGACGGTGCCGTCGTAGGTCCGGTTGGTTGTCCGGGTTCCCAATACGGTGAGTGTCGCGGGCGTAATGCTGACCCAGTCAACGCCGCCCAGCAGCGTGTAGTTGCTCGCGAGCGCCGCGCCATTGCCGGTGAGCGCGTACCCGCCGAGGCCGCCGGACGCGAACGCAACCTGGTTGCCGACGTTTTTCGTGGACAGCGTCCCAGTGCCGGACAGCGTCAGGGTTTCGCCGTTCACGCCTTCCAGCGTGCCTTGCGTGCCGAACAGGCTCGCCGTCGCACTGGTGCCCGCGTCGTACACGCGGCTGCCGGTGAGGTTGACGACGAACGGCGTAATGGCGGCCGAGGTGGTTGCCACGCTGTTGAACGTGTAGTTGCCCACATCCGCGCCGCTGCCCGCGATTCCCGTCACCAGAACGGGAATGTTGTTGCCTGCATTGGGCGTGACGAAGTTGGACGACTGCGCGCTAAAACTCACGCTATCACCGCTCAGAATTCCGCTGCTGGCCAGACTGACTGTCGCCGTGCGCGTGCTGTCATAGATTTTGTTCGCACCTGTCGCGGTCACGGTGACCGCCAGCGGCGTGATGCTGACCCAGTCGACGCCGCCAGCCAGCGTGTAATTGCTGGCGAGCGTGGAGCCGTTGCCGGTCAACGTATAGCCCGAGAGGCCGCCCGCCGAGAACGGCTGCTGTTGCCCGACGTTGCGGCTCGATACGGTGCCGCTGCCGGTCAGCGTCAGTGTCTGGCCAGCGACACCCGCGAGCTGGCCGCCGTTGCCAAAGAGGCTGGCGCCTGCCTGATTCGTGCCGTCGTAGACACGGCTGCCCGTCAGGTTCAGCACGGCCGGGAGGATGTCGGCGGAGGTCGTGGCCGTATTGTTGTAGGTGTAGTTGCCGAGGTCGCTGCCGGTGCCCGCTATCCCCGCCACGCTCACGCTGATGTTGTTGCCCACGTTGGGCGTGGCGAAGTTTGCGCTGCCGGCCGTAAAGGTGGCGCTGTCGCCCGCCACGAGGCCGTTCACGGTCAGTCCGCTGAGCAGCGCGGTCGTGGTGGCGTCGTAAGTCTTGTTCTGCGCACCGGCCGTGATCGTCAATGCGCGCGGGGTAATGTTCGCGCTCGTGACCACCACCGTGCTGCCGAACGTGTAGTTGGCGATGTCCGTCCCGTCGCCGTAAAGGCCGACCGTGATCGGAATATTCGTGCCGACATTGCGCGTGATGAAGTTCGCACCCGTGTAGCCGACCGATACGTTGTCGCCAGCGATAAGGCCTGTCACGTTGAAACTCGCGAGCTGTGCTGCCGTCGTGCCGTCATAAATCTTGTTGTCGCCGATGGCGGTGATCGAGATCGGCTTCGGCGTGATGCTGACCCAGTCGCCGATGCCGTTGCCGAGCGTGTAGTTGCTCGCCAGTGCGCCGTTGTTGCCGCTGAGCGTAAAGCCCGCGATGCCGTTCGCCGCGAACGCCTGCTGGCTGTTCACGTTCTTGCCCGCGAGCGTGCCGCTGCCCGATAGCGTCAGCGTTTCTCCATCCGCGCCGGTCAGCACGCCGTTGTTGCCGAACAGCGCGGCGTTGGCACCCGTGGTGCCGTCATAGACACGCGTTCCCTGCAGACCCAGCACGTACGGCAGGATGTTTGCTGACGTCGTCGCGGTGGTGTTGTACGTGTAATTCGTGGCGGCCGCGCCGGTCGCCGAAATGCCGTTCACAGTGACGGGAATGCCGTTGCCCGCATTCGGCGTGGCGAAGTTCGCGCCGGTAAAGGCGAAATTCACGGTGTCGCCTGGCAGCACGCCGGTGGCAATGATCGCCGCCGTGGCGCTGGTCAAGCCGTTGTAATAGCGGTTCTCGGCGCTCGCGTTGACTGTGATCGCAAGCGGGATGATCGTCACCCAGTCGGTGCCGCCCGCGAACGTGTAGTTGCCGGGCAAGGCGCCGCCGTTGCCCGTGAGCGAGCCGTTGAGGCCGGTGGCGGTGAACGGTATCTGCGAGCCCACGTTCTTCGTGATGAGCGTGCCGGTGCCGGAGAGCGTCAGCGTTTCACCATTCGTCCCGGTGAGCACCCCGTTGTTGCCGAACAGGCTGGCGCTGGCGCTCGCCGTGCTGTCGTAAGTGCGCGTGGCGGTGAGATTCAGCACGAAGGGCAGGATGTTTGCGGTGGTCGTCGCGGTGGCGTTATACGTGTAATTGCCCACGTCGGCGCCGCTCGCTGCAATGCCGTTGACGGTGACCAGGATGCCGTTGCCCGCGTTCGGCGTGGCGAAGTTCGCGTTGCCGGGCGTGAAGCTGAAGTTGACGGTGTCGCCAGGCAGCACGCCGTTGCTCGCGACGCTCGTGGTGGCGGCGGTGGTGCCGTCGTAGGTTTTGTTCTGGGCCGTTGCGTTCACGGTGATGCCGAGCGGCGTGATGTTGCCGGTGAGGCCTGCCGGTTGCGTCAGCACATAGTTGCCGGCGTCGTTGCCGCTGATGGTCATCGTCGACGGCGTGACGGCCTTGCCGTTGCCCACGTTCTTGTCGGCGAACGTGCCGGTGGTGTCGTTGCCGAGCGTCACGGCGTCGCCCGCGAAGAGTCCGGTGAGGCTGGCGCCGCTGAGTGTGGCCGCCGTCGTGCTGTCGTAGACCTTCGGGTTGACCGTTGTGCCGGTCACGCCGAGCGTCGCAGGCGTGATGTTGACCCAGTCGGTGCCGCCCGCGAACGTGTAGTTGCTGGACAGCGCGCCGCTATTGCCGGTGAGCGTGAAGCCGCCAAGACCGTTCGTGGCAAACGGCTGCGCCGCGTTCACGTTCTTGCTGGCCAGCGTGCCGGCGCCGGACAGCGTCAGCGTTTCGCCGCCGGTGCCGGTGAGCACGCCGTTACTGCCGAATAGCGCGGCGTTTGCGCTGGTCGTCGAATCATAAACACGCGCACCCTGCAGGTTCAGCACGAAGGGCGTGATGTTGGCGCTGGTGGTCGCGGAGGTGGTCTGCAGCGCGTAATTGCCTGCATCGGCACCGCTCACGCTGATGCCCGACACCGTAATGCCGATGTTGGTACCGACATTTTTCGTGGCGAAATTCGCGGCGCTGTCGCTGAACGTCACGTTGTCGCCGGGCACGACGTTGGCGCTTGTCAGTGCGACCGTGGCGGTCGTCGTTGCGTCGTAGACCTTGTTGCTGCCGGTCGCGCTGACCACGATGATCGGCAGCGTCGTAATGCTCGCGGTGAGGCCGGCCGGCTGCACCAGCAGATAGTTGCCTGCATCGGTGCCCGAGGTCGTCATGCTGGTGGTGACCGGCTTGCCGGTGCCCACGTTTTTGTCGTTGAACTGACCCACTGTGTCGGCGCCGAGGACGACGTTGTCCGATCCCAATACACCTTGCAGGGTGGCCCCGGTCAACTGGGCGTTGGTGTTGCCGTCGTACTGCTTGCTCTGCGCCACTGTATTCGCCACGGTCAGCGTGGCAGGGGTGACCGTTACCCAATCCGTGCCGCCGGTGAGCGTGTAGTTGCTCGCAAGGCCGGTGCCGTCGCTGAGCGCGAGTGTGCCGAAACTGGAAAGCGCCACCTGGTTGCCCACGTTTTTGCTGGGGAGCGTGCCGGTGCCGCTCAGGGTCAACGACTCGCCGTTGACGCCATTGATCGAGCCGCTCGTCGCGAACAGGCTGGAGACAGCATTGGTCGTGGTGTCGTAGACACGCGTGCCCTGAAGGTTCAGCACGCGCGGCGTGATATTCGCCGTGGTGTTGGCTGTGGAATTCAGCAACGTGTAGTTGCCTGCATCGGCGCCGCTCAGTCCGATGCCTATCACCGCAACCGGCAGATTGCTGCCGACATTGGCCTGCGAGAAGGTGGCGGTGTAGCCGGAGAAGCTCACGTTGTCACCCGCCACCAGTCCGGGGCTCGCCAGGTTGACCTGGGCGGCCGTCGTGCCGTCGTACTGCTTGTTGATGCCGGTGGCCGTCACGCCGATGAGCGCGGCGGTGATATCGGCCGTGACGCCAGTGGGCTGCGCCAGCGTGTAGTTGGCCGCGTCCGTGCCGGAGATCGTCATGCCTGTGCTCACCGGCTTGCCCGTGCCCACATTCTTGTTGTTGAAGTTGCCGGTTGCGCTGTTACCCAGCACGACGCTGTCGCTGCCCAGCACACCGCTCAGCAGTGCGTTCTGCAAAGTTGCCGTGGTCGTGCCGTCGTAGGTCTTGTTGAGCGCAATCGTATTGAGCACCGTGAGCATCGCGGGCGTAATGGTCACCCAGTCGGTGCCGCCCGCGAGGGTGTAGTTGGCCGCGAGTCCGGTGCCGTTGCCCAGCGCCAGCGTGCCGAAGTTGGAGAAAGGAATCTGTCTGCCGACGTCTTTCGTCGACAGCGTGCCGACGCCGCTCACCGTCAATGTTTCGCCGTTGACGCCGCTAACCTGACCGGCGCTCGAGAACAGGCTGGCATCGGCATTGGTGGTGGCGTCGTAAACACGCGTGCCGGTCAGGTTGATGACCCTTGCCGTAATCTGACCGAGCGTGCCGCTCGCCTGGGTGGGCAGGTTGTAGTTCGACAGGTTGGTGCCCAGCGCCGAGGTGTAGTCCGACGGTTCCAGCGTCGCACCGAGGCCGACGTTCGTGCCGACATTCGGCGAGAGATAGCCGCTCGATGCAGTCTGCGTGACCGTGGCGCTCTGGTTGCCGACGAAGCCCGTAATCGCGAAGTCGGACGCGCCCAGCGTCACCGATTTTGTCCCGTCGTATTCCTTGACCGGGTTGCCGATGATCGTCACCGTGAGCGGCGCGGGCGTGATGTCCGCGAGCAGGTTCGACGGCTGCGACACCGCATAGTTACCCGCCTGGGCGCCGCTCAGCGTAAAGCCGCTCGCGGTGACCTGAAGATTGGTGCCCACGTTCGACGTGGGGAACTGACCGCTGGCGCTGCCCGACGCGAGCGTGACGCTGTCGGTGCCGAGCACGCCGGACACCGTCGCGTTACTGCTGTTGATCGTGGCGGCGGTCGTGCCGTCATAGGGTTTGTTATTCGCCACGGCGCCGTTCACGATCAACGGCGCGGGCGTGATGTTCGCGGTGAGCCCGGTGAGCGGCTGCAAGGTGTAATTGCCCGCCGCACTGCCCGAAATGCTGAAGCCGCTCGCCGCCACGGCAATTCCGTTGCCGACACTGGATTGCGCGAACGTACCCGTGGTGGAGGTATTGAGTGTGACGTTGCCGGTGTCGCCGGCAATCACGCCCGAAAGCGACGCGCTGCTGACATTGAGCGTGTCGGCGGTCGTCGTGTCATAGACCTTGTTGCTCGCGAAGGTGTTGAGGATAAAAACCGGCGCGGGCGTGATCGTGCCGGGACCGGACGCCATCGTCGGCAGCAGGTAGTTGGTGAGGAGCGTGCCGCTGTTGGCCGTATAGTTGCCCGGCACGAGCGAGCCATTAATCGCCCAGGTGCCCGCGTTGGCCTGCGCGTAGCTGAATTGCGCGCTTGGCGTGATGCTCGCGCCTTCGCCGCTGACGAATCCGGTGGTCTGCAGGTTGCTGCTGCCAATTCGCGCGACGTTGTCGCCGTTATAGACCTTGGTCGGGTTGCCGATGATCGTGACGACGAGTTGGGCCGGGAGGATGGTGCCCGTCCCGTATGCCGAGATCGGGAACGAATAGTTGTTCAGGTTCGTGCCCGCCCCCGGGGTGATATCAGCTTGCGCCAGCGAAGCTGTCACTGCCTGCGAGCCTGCGTTCTTCGTCGCGTACTGACCGGTGATGGTGTTCGACACCGTCGCGCTGTCCGTGCCGATGAAGCCGCTGAACGTGAAGTCGTTGGCGGGGATGGTGGCGATCGTGTTGCCGTCGTAGGTCTTCGACGGATTGTTGGTGATCGACGCCGTCACTTCACCGTTGATCGGCCGCTTCACGATGGTGCCCATGCCGGTTGCGGTGGCCGGCAGGTCGTAGTTGGAGAGCAGGGTGTTCGCGCCCGCCTGGAAATTGCCCACGCCCAGTGTCGCGCTCACGCCCTGATAGCCGACGTTGGAGGTGGCATAAGCACCGGTCGCCGGAGCCGGATTCAGGGCGATGGATTCGCCCGGAATCGCGCCGAGCACCTGATAGTTGCCGGCCCCAAGCGACGCGGTCGCCGTGCCGTCGAATACCTTGGTGGGATTGTTGATGATGTCGACTTCGACGGGCGCGGGCGTGATGATGCCGGTCGGCGTCGACAGGCTCCCCGGAAACGTGTAATTCGACATTGATGTGCCAGCGGCGGGCACGAAATCAGAAGGTCTGAGCGCAGCGGTGACAGTAATGCCGGTGCCTGCGTTAGCCGTCGCATAGGAAGCCGAATTTTGTCCGATCGCGGCGCTCTGTCCGCCCACGAAACCCGAGATGGTGTAGTTCGACTGGGTCAGCGTGGCAGTGGCGCTGCCGTCATACACCTTGGTCGGCGAGCCGACAAACGTGATCGTCAGCGGTGCCGGCGTGATGTTCGCGGCGAGGCCGCTGATCCCGGCCACGGTGTAATTGCCGGCCCCCGGGCCGCCCAGAGAGAAGCCGTTGGCCGAAACAGGCAGCGCGTTGCCGACATCGGACTGACTGAACGTGCCGGTGGCCGCGAGCGTCGAGAGCGTGACAGTGCCGGCGTCGGACGGCACGAGCCCTGAGACGGTGGCGCTGCCCAGGTTTAGCGTCGCCGTGGTGGTGGCGTCATACACCTTGTCGTTGGCGGTGACACCGGTAATCGTGACGGTCTTCGGCGTGATGTTGGCGGCGAGATAGGCCGGTGGCGAAATCTCGTAATCGCCTGCTTTGGCACCCGTCAGCGTGAAGCCCGACGGCACGACGGAGATGTGGTTGCCGACGTTGGGCGAAACGAAGGTGCCCGTTGCGCCGCCTGTTTGCAGCGCGACCTGTCCGCTGTCCCCGCTGATCACGCCGAACAGCGACGCGCCGGTCGAGTCGAGCGTGGCGGCGCGGGTGCCGTCATAGACCTTGTTGCTGGCGATGAGCCCGCTGATCAGCAAAGGCGCGGGCGTGATGGTGCCGGGTCCGGTCGCCGCAGTGGGCAACGTGTAATTGGCCAGATTGGTGCCGCTATTGGCGACGAAATTGCTCGGCGTGAACGCGGCGTTGACGGCAATACCGGTGCCCGCGTCGGCGCTCGCGTAGGCAACCGAACTGGCCTGATTGACGCTTGCGCCCTGGCCGGCAACAAACCCCGTAAAGCTATAGTTGCTGGCCGTGAGCGACGCCGAAGTGGTGCCGTCGTACACCGTCGTCGGATTGTTGACGATGCTCGCAGTGAGCGGTGCAGGCGTGATGGTGCCGATGTCGGCCGACGCCTGGCCTCTCGCCTGGTAGCCATACGCCGTGATGCCGGTCGACGTATGGATGACGACGCCGGCGAAGGTCGTCGGCGAGCTCACCACGATGTCCGTGCCGGCGTTGGAGGTCGCATACGTGCCCGTTGCGCTGGCCACGACATCGCCGTTGACGAGCCCGGTCGTCTGCAGATTCGCGCTGGTCAGGTTGGCGGTGGGCGCGCCGTCGTACACCTTGGTCACGCTGCCGGTTAGGCCGGTCAGGGTGATGGTGGGCGCGAGGCTGTAGAGGAAGCCGTTGCCGGAGGCTGCCGGGGTCGTACTGGACGTCGCGTTGTACTGGATGAACGAGGGTGTGAGCCCGTCTGGGGTGTCGAGCCGCGGGTCGGTCGAGTCGATGCGCCATGCTGCCGAAGTGCCTGTGCTGACGGCCGCCGCGCCCGCGTTGTTGATGAAATTCGCGTTCGTCGCCAGCGTGACGCCTGCGCCTCCCGTGATCGCCGCGCCCGCCGCGATCGTCAGGTTACCGGTGCCCGCCTGCATGGTCACCGCGCCCGCGCCGGTGACGGCCGCATTCACGTTGATTGCGTTGAGCGCCTGCAGCGTGAGGCTCGCCGACGCGTTGGTCCAGCCGATCGCGGAATTGACGTTGATGTCGCCCGCGCCCGGCGTTTGCACGCCAGCGCCTGTCGCGCCCGACGCCGTGGTTTGTTCGACCACGTTTGTGCCGCCGTTCAGCGTGCTCGAAATCTGGCTCGCGGCGGTGGCGTCGATGGTCAGATCGGTTGGGTCGACCAGCCAGGTGCCCGCGCGTCCTGACGGCGCCGCCGCCGTGATGTGCGCGTCAGGCGCGAGGTTGAATTGCGCCGCCGATGTTTCGATCGACCCGCCGTTGCCGCCATTCGGCGCGCTAGCATCCAGCGTGCCGCCGACGTTGACCGATCCCGCCGTCATGCTGCCAAGCAGCACGATTTTGCCGTCATGATCCGCGACGGTCTGCGCGCGGATTTTGCCGGTGTTGTTCACCGCGCTGGCGAGTAGCGCATCCTTCGCGCCGGCGGTCATGATGACCTGACCACCATCGGCCACCAGAAGCTGGCGGTTCTCGGCGAGATTGTCGAGCGTGCTGGCGCTCACCTGTATGTGAACGAGTTGCGAGCCGTCAAAGGTGAGCGTGGCCGCGCTGCCGCCAGCCAGTGCAATCGTGCCAAGCCGCGCGCTGACGATGCCCTGGTTCGACACGTGATTGCCGAGCAGCGCCACGTAACCGCCGTCGGCCGCGACAATCGAGCCCTGATTGACGATCGCGCCTTTGCCGTTACCCGCAAACACCCGGTTATTGCTGTTGAGCGTGCCTGAGTCGAGATCGAGCGTGGAGGCGACGATTCCTCCAACGTTCACTTGCGCCGACGGCCCGAACAGCACGCCGTTCGGATTGATGAGCCACACCTGCCCGTTAGCGCTCAGGCGTCCGAGAATCTGACTGGGGGTACTGCCCAAAATACGATTGACGGCAATTGAACTGCGTCCGGGCTGAACGAAATCCACGGATTGGGCCGCGCCCACGTTGAAACTCTGCCAGCTTAGCTGGAGGGTAGGGCTGCCTTGCTGGATGGTGGTCTTCGTGCCCGACTGGCTGATCGTTGCGCTGCCTGCAGTGACCTGGCCGCCAATCGGACCGCCCGCCGAGTACACCGTACCGGACCACAGGAACGGGGCGCAGGTCGCGAGGACGGTAATCACATGTCGCACGCCGTGACGGACCGTGCTCCCGCCGTTGCCGGAGCGTCGACGCGCAAGCTCCGATGCGACGATCCATTGCCTCAACGAACGGCTCCAGCACAAGCGATAAATGTGATTCATGGCATCGCCCATCCTCGACGGCAGAATGGACATGACAGCCACGACATTGCGCCAGCCTCGTCGCCAGCCGCGATTCCTCAAGTCGTGGGGTCTGCCGGTTCAGACCCATTCGCTGTATTCAGGCCATTCTGCCCAGTGGCTGATCACATCAGTTTTAGTTAAACGGAGGCGTGTTTCTATAGGGATAAAGGGCAACGCCAGGAATTATTTTTTTCACGCAACAATGATTGGTCGATGACGAATTGGCATGTCGGAAAAAATGCCTCTGTCAATGCAACATTAGTGCCTGTTTATTGGCGTTAATGTTGCCTGTTTTTTATCCCGGCATTTAAATCCGTTCTGAAAATAAATATCTTCTGATATCCGAAATATCTTTATCGCCAAGCCACTATTTGCTCGAGGAAAACCACTTTCCGTATATCTGTTCGTAAGTTCCATCCTCGTACATGGCAAGAAGGGTCTCGTTGATCGATTTGCGCAACGGACTGCCATTCGCCACCGCGATGCCATATTTCTCGGGCCTGAATATCGGTCCCACGATGGCCAGCGCGCCATTGCCGCGTCTCGCGGTCCAGTACTGCAAGGTGGGTGCGTCATACACAATGGCCTGCACGTCTCCCTGTGTCAGCATTCGGATGCCGTCGGCGGCAGTGTGCACGTCGAGGTATGGAATGCCGCGCTGAATCAGGTATTCCGCCGCGACGGTGCCAGGCACCGTGCCGATTTTTTTGCCTGGCAGATCGTCGGGACCGCGAATGTTCGACTGCAGACGCGCAACGGTTTGCGATGACGTGACTGTCGCCGTCAGTTGGGCAATCAGCACGACGCCGATCAGCCACATCGACGGAACGAGAATCCGCTTCCATACGCCCGGGGCGTCGCGTTCGCCGTGTTCGCCCGTTGCAATGATCAGCATGGTGACCCATAAGCCTTCGCCGAGTGCGCGCCAATAGGGCTTCTGGAAAGCAGGATCGCGCTTGCGCTCGGTAAGCAGGACCAGGTTGGCGAGAACAAAGACGATGGCAATGGTGATGCCCACGAGTTGAGCCAGAGCCAGCCACGGGATCGACAACATCGTGCTCGTGAACGAGTTTTCGTTCTGCGTGCGCACCATGATCTGCAAGCCGGAATCGAAATAGGGGAGGGAAAAATCGACCTTCTTCTCCCGATCCTGAGTCATGGTGATCGCGGCGATGGCGACATCCACGTCGCCGCGTTGCAGCGCGGGCAATAGCGCCGGCTGCTCCGGCAGGATCTTCCACGTGAAGTCGAGGTGCAGGCGGCGTGCTATCTCGTTCCAGAGGTCGATGCTGAAGCCTTCCGGCGTCGAAGTTTGCGGCAGAACGAAGGGAGCAACCGGGGCAATCGCGACGCGCAACGGGTTGCCTGGGCTTGCGGCCTCAGAGGCGTCCGGTTGGTTTGCGTAGACGACGGCAGCGACGTGCCTTGGGTAGGTCAGTCCGTCATGCATCAACGGTGCCGAACGCGTGTTTCCAGCGCCCATCGCGAGGGATGACAGCGCGAGGTAACTCAGCGCGACGAGCCACGAGGTCGGCCTGGTCATCGCGCTTCTCCTGAACGTTCTGGGCTGCGTGCTGCGCCGCTGAGCGATAGGCAAGCCAGCACACCCGACACGCTCCACATCATCAGACGCGGAAATCCGCCGCCATGTCTTCGTCGCTGCGCGCTTCCAGCTTGCCGCTCCGGCATGCCCGAATGAACGTTTCATAGTCTTTCAGATTCTGGACGGCGTAGGCCAGCGCGTAATCCGTGAGCGAGTCGGCGAACCGTCCGCCGCTGCCCAGGTAAGCCGCGATTTCCACGGCCTTGCCGCCGCCCTTGGCATGCGCGCGAGCCAGCGCCCAGCCGCACAGGCGGGCATAGCCCTGCAGGATCGTGCTGCTCATCCGCTCGACTTCCGCCGATATTTTCATGTCGCGCAACTGCCGGAAATAGAAATAGCGACCCGCCGGACCCGTAGTCCAGCCGAGAAACGAGTCGCTCGCGGCTTGCAGCAGGCGCTGACCGGTCACCACACGCTCGCCTTCGTGCGCCTGGATATCGCTCGTGAAATAGCGTGCAACGACCGACTGTCGAGCCTCTTTCACCTGCAGGAAAAGCGGCTTGCCATGGCTGTCGATAAACAGCATGACCAGGCAGAAAGTGCCGACACTGCCGACGCCGACGACCTTGAACGCGGTGTCCTGAAGCTCGAACTGCGCGATCAGTTGCCTGCGTTCGGGCGAAATGGTTTGCAGATAGCGATCGAACGCGCTGGCAAGTGCGCCTTTCCACTCGTCGCTGTCGGTCCATTTCTGCTCGGTGCCGAGCAACGAATTCGGGCCGCCAGGATGGAACAGGGCCGGCGGAGCATCCTGAATCGTCCAGCGGCCGTCGCGCTCGGTGGCCATCTTGCCCAACATGCTCTCGTGCGTGCGGCCAGCGGCCTTTTCCATGGCCCGGTTGATCAACTGGCGTCCTTCGCTGGTGGCGGCAGTCTCGAGCATCCGTTCAAACGTGACGATCTCGTGCCAGAGTTCGAGCGCGCTGCATTCGGCGTACTTGTGCATCCGGTCCCGATACTCGTGAATGGCCGTCGCGACGATATCCTTGATCGATCCTCGATCGACACCCATCTGTTCGCCCGCCACCGCAAAACTGGCCGCGAGCCGTTTGACATCCCATTCCCACGGGCCGGGTGCGACTTCGTCGAAATCGTTGAGATCGAAAACCAGTTGCCGTTCGGGTGTTGCAAAGCCTCCGAAATTCATCAGATGGGCGTCGCCGCAAACGGGAATCGTGATGCCCGAATAGCTCGTGCCGGACAGATCATGAGCCTGGAGGATGGCGCTGCCGCGATAAAACGTGAACGGCGAGACGGACATGCGGCCATAGCGCAACGGAACCAGCGAGACGACTCGCCCCTCGCTATTCTCCTGCAACAACTGGACGGGGTCCCGGTCTACATTGCCGATCATCGCGTTATTCGAGCGTGGCGAACGTTCCCGCGCCTGCTTTCCCGCTGCCTGCCTCTCAGCTACCGACTGGACTGTGGCCATGCTGGTCTCCTTTATCCTTTGTCTGATTCGGGCATTGATTCGCAGGCAATACGGCCAGTGTTGTGCACATCGTCCTGATGACGTGTCCATTGGCTCGAAGTGGCGAATCTCATTGCGCGGCTCTTGCAATAGCATCCAGAAATGCCTTGGCGATGAACGGCTTGATCAGGAGTTCCTGGGAACCGGCGGTCGCGACCGCGCTGCGCGTCGCCGGGTTGTCGTGAGACGTGATGAACACGGCGGGCGGCCGTGGATCAGCGAGTTGTTCGTAGAATTGCGGGCCCGACAAGCCGGGCAGTTGAACGTCGAGTACGAGGCAATGCGGCACGCGAGGCTCGTTCGACTGCGCGTAAGCCTCAGCACTGTCGAATTGCAGCGTGTCGAACCCGGATACGCGCAACAGGCGTTGCAGAGCGCGACGCATGCCCGCGTCATCTTCGACGATCACGATCAGGTGTCTGATTTCTTCCATTGGCCGCAAGATCCTTGCGTCAAGTATCGCGTGCGCCAATCTTCGGGGCTATCCGGGAATCGGGCAATCCGATTGCCCCTCGGGGCAAACCACGACCAGTCCCCGGCGTTGGCTGCACCCTGATGGAACCTGTCGCGCGGGGTCGGCCAACAAGTGAACAGGCAGCAGCACCGCCCCTCGCGGAATCAGGGCTTAGGCAGCGATAACGTCGTACTTATCAGGTTTTGCGGCACCACCCGAATGATGCCGTGTCGCGGACTGTCTATATCCGCGATCAGCATGAACGACAGCGATACGGTGATCGGCATGATTAGCAGAAGACGTCCCTGGTGTTTCGAATTTTCCGCGCCATAGCCCACCAGCATATTGGCGAACACGCCTATCGAGAGCAGCAATATCCACGCGGCCACCGGGACGCGATTCCACCACGCAGCCTGCGTATAGCCCTGCGTGTTGATGACGTCGTTCATGCCCGCGACCGCGAGCGCGGAAACGGGATTCGGCTGGGTCAGGGCTCCGCTGGCCGCCGCGTTCCACAATTTGCCTTGCAGATTCGCCGTGGCGGCGTTGATCTCCGCGAGTCGTTGTTCGTCCTCGGCCTGGTAGAACTGGATTCGCAAGTCGAGATACCGGGCGAGATCCGTGCGAATCGCCGCGGCCGCGCTGGCCGGCAGAAGATCGGCCCGAATGAATTCGGTTCCGATGGCGTTGGCTTCTTCCTCTTCATAATTTTTCCGCTGATCGTAGCGGTTCACCGCCATGGAGAGGCTGAAACCGATGACCAGCGCGAGCAGCGTCAACGTCGCGGATTGAACCAGTTTGAAGTCGTCGCGCGAGGTATCGCCGATTGGCATGCGTGGACGCAGCACCGCGCTGCCGATCCAGCCCGCAGCCGACATCAGCACGAGCGAAATAAAGAACAGGACGATGGGATGTCTTATGAGTTGCTGCATGCGTCCTCCCATAAGTTGCTGGTTGCTCGCAGCGCCATGCGCGAGCGGGCGGCTCGCATCGCGGTGGTCCGGTTACCGCGTTTTACACCGGCAGCGGTCGGAACGCACGACACCAGAGGTGCGATTTAAAAGCGCGATCGCGCAACCAATGTAAATGATCATCCCCCTGAAAGGAAAGGACTGGATCCGATGTTGCCCCACGGGGCAACCGGATTGCCCTAACTACCTATGGTGACGTGCGGGTGGATGAACAACACTCCGAAAAGCTCGTTGGAAAAAGTCGTAGCCGTCCGCGCATCTGGATCCAGGCCATCTGCCGGGAAAGATATTGCCTAACGCAATCGATCACTGCGGTCTGTTTCGTCCATGCAGCTGAGCCGGCATTCCATCCTCCGCGCCGTCGTGCGATTCGTGTCGCAAAGCGGCACAGCGCCTGACACCGGTTCGCAAATCGCGACCATCGATTGCCATCGACGTGCTCGCCACCGGTGCATCCGGCTTCTCGTTCAAGGATTGCTTTTGGCGAGCGCTCAATGGCTCGTTCCTGGCAGTGCCGTGGCACAAAGCGCGTCGACTTTTACCGGGCCGGACGTGCAACGTCGCGCGAACGCCGTGCTCGCGCTACTGTCTTTCTCAGTCACGCCCGATCTGTCGGCGAGTACGCTGGGCATTCGCAATGGTTCGACCGGCAACCCCTCGTTGAACATGACCCAGTTCGGCGGCGGCTTTACGCTGAGCCAGAGCTTTCCGCTGTACCTGGAAGGCGCGCTCGGCGGGTCTCGTTACGATCCGACGTTTGTCACCTCGAACGGGCAGGAGCAGCGCGCGCTGCCTACACGCTGGACAAACGTGGCAGCGACGGGCGGAATCGGCTGGGACTTTCCGCTGAACGAAAAGAAGGATCTGGTCATCCGGCCGATCTTCAATTTTTCGTTGGGCGAGGTGTTGAGCGATGCGAGCGCCGCGCAATTCCTGATCAACCACAAGACGGACAGCAACATCGACTTCATCCGCAACGGTTCCCTCAGTGCGTATGGCCTTGGCGGCTCGCTGATGCTCGGCTGGTACCCTCGCCAGGAGCCTTATGAGTTCGATCTGGAACTGCGCTACACGAACATTTATCTGCAAAGCTTTGGCTCTTCCAGTGCGGTGCGGGGCTCGGCCAGCGCGCAGTCCACCAATCTTTATGCACGCTGGCGCGCGCCGACCGGCTTGCTCGCATTGCATCGGCCACTGCGTTACGTGCTCGAGCTGTCCCATTCCACCTACCTCGGCAGTCAGGCGAATATCCTCGGTTTCAATCAGCTCACGTCGCTGGGCGCGGGTCTTGAAATCGATACGGGCGCTGTGACGAAGCTCTTCTCGCGCTTTCGAATCGTCGCGCGTTATGCGTTCGGCAAGGACGTGACGGGTGCATCGCTGGGGCTGGCGCTCAGCTTCTAGGCGCGAAATAGTCTATTCGCAAAGGACCGTACCAAACGACGCTGCGAGTCGGGCGTGGTTGCCTCATACACCCGCCGCGCGTACTCGCAGCAAGCGCATGTGCATTTCGCTTTCGCGGCCGTACGTTGCCGCCTTCAGTCGAGCACGATAGAGACCAGCGCGAACGTGCCGAGAGCCGACACGGCGATGGCGATCCAGAAAGCGAGGTTCCATTGCGGCACGAGCCCCTCGCGACGTAACGCGCTGACCCGGCGCGCGTGCTGAACGACGGCGGCAAGCAGGGCCACGGTACCGATTACGACCATCGCCGTGCCCACCATGCGCGGCGACCAGGTTCCACCAAATCGGCCGACGATGGGCGCGCCGTTCTCATGCACCAGGTATTCGAAGAATTTCGCCAGCGTGAAGCCGAAGCTGATCATCGACAGCGATGTGCGAAGCCATGCCATCAGTGTGCGTTCGACGGCGAGAAAAGTGCGCTCGACCGCCAGCGAGGTTCTCGCCCGCGTTTGCAGCGTGCCCTCGTCGGGCTTCACGACTGCGGCGGCATCGGTGCTCGGTATCGCCGCAGGATCGCGGCCGCCAGGCAATGTCATGTCGTCTCCTTCATGGCGAGCCGGAGAGGAGGGCCGAACGGCGGCGTTGCCATCTCACGTAAGGAATGACCAGCACGGTACACAGCAGAAGATAAAGCGCGAGCGTGGGCGCAAACTGCTCGCCAGGGTAGCTGGCCGTCGAGATGGCCAGCGCAATGGCGGGATGGCGCGAAGCGGTCGACAGCGCCAGCACCGACGCATGCTCCGGCGCCGGACCGCCGAGCCAGTGACCGACGGCAAGACCGACCACCACGAACGCCGCGATGGACACCACGGTCCACAGGCTGGTGGTCAGCCAGATCGCGTGCCACGTCGTCGCGAGCAGGACGAGCGACGCCGCGAGCAGCAGCACGGTGGCGAAGCGGTGGATGGGCCGGCTCACGCTCGCGGCGATACCTGGCATCAGCTTCGCGACGACGAGCCCGAGCGCGAGCGGCGAGATGATCATCTTCAGGACGATTGCCATGATCGCGACCGGTCCGACGCCCTGTGGCAGCGCGAAAAGCCAGTCGAGGAGCACGAGCGTAAGCGGCACCGTGACGATCGACACCAGCGCGAGCACGACGAGCAGGCCGAGGCTATAGGGTGCGATGCCGCCCGCTTTCTCCTGCTTTTTGGGTAGCATCGGCGGCACGGGCGAAATGGCGAGCGCCGTGAGCACGACGGCTGTCGGCAGCCGCAGATCCAGAAAATAGACGCACACGCCCACTAGCAGCGGCATGAGCACCAGCATCGCGATGAGCGAGCGTAGAAGCAGGCCGGGCCGATGGACGATATACAGCATATCGTCGCGTTTAGCCTGAAGGCCGTAGGTCAACACCGTCCCTGCGATCGCGATCTTGAGCGCGAGGAGAATCAGGGCCTTGGCGTCCATGGCCTATCCTGGTGTCCGGGGAAGAACGGACTCGGGGGACATTAGCAACGACGCCACCCGAGCCAGGCCGTGCGCAATGAGCACGAAGGAGCAATCAGCGATGACCACCGCCGGCGGCGTCGGTCATCTTGTCGATCACCTGATCCACGCCGAAGCTGGCCGCTTTCTGCCTTGGCGGGAAGGCTTTGAACGTCTGCAAAAATTCGCCCACGCCAGCCTGCGCCGGCACAAGGATGAAGGTGTGGTCGAGCAGCCAGTCGTAATAGGTGTTGGACGTTATATCCGCCCGCTCATAGGGGTCCGTGCGCAGGTTGAAGATTTTCGGCACGCGCAACGTGACCAGTGGCTCCGCCCAGATTCGCAACGTGCCTGCCGTGCGCTGTTCCATGAACACGACTTTCCAGTTGTCGAAGCGCAGACAGGCGAGGTCGCCGTCGTCGGTGAAATAGAAGAAGCCCTTACGTTCAGGTTTCTTCGCCTTACCGGTGAAGTAGGGCATCAGACTGAAGCCGTCCAGATGCACCTTGAAGGTCTTGCCATTGGCCTCGAAGCCCTTCGTCAGTTTGTCCTTGACGTCGGGGTCGCCCGCCGCGTCGACGATGGTCGGCAGCCAGTCGAGGTGACTGACGATCTCGTTGCACACCGTGCCCGGCTTGATCACGCCCGGCCAGCGAACCAGACAGGGCACGCGGTATGCGCCTTCCCAGTTCGAGTTCTTCTCGTTGCGGAACGGTGTCATACCGGCATCGGGCCACGAGTTCATGTGCGGACCGTTGTCGGTGCTGTACATGACCATCGTGTCGTCTGCTATGCCGAGTTCGTCGAGTAGCGCGAGCATCTCGCCGATATGCTTGTCGTGTTCGATCATGCAGTCGTGATACTCCGACTGCCAGCGTCCCGCCTGACCGCGAATCCGGTCCTCGATATGCGTGCGGAAATGCATATGCGAGGTGTTGAACCAGACGAAGAACGGCTTGTCTTCCTTGTGCGCCTTCTGGATGAATTCCTTGGCGGCCGCGAGAAACTCGGTGTCGACCGTTTTCATCCGCTCGCGCGTGAGCGGACCGGTATTGTCGATTTTCTGGCCGCCCTTGCCGTCCGACCAGCAGTGCAGCACGCCGCGCGGGCCGTACTTCTTGTGAAAGTCGGGAAACTCTTTGGGATCGGGATAATCGGGCAATTCAGGCTCTTCCTCGGCATTCAGGTGATAGAGATTGCCGAAGAATTCGTCGAAGCCGTGCACGGTCGGCAGATGCTCGTCGCGATCGCCGAAGTGGTTCTTGCCGAACTGGCCCGTGCTGTACCCGAGACCCTTGAGCAACTCGGGAATGTTCGGATCTTCGGCGCTCATGCCGAGCGGCGCGCCAGGCAGGCCGACCTTGGTCAGTCCCGTGCGCAATCCGCATTGTCCCGTGATGAACGACGCGCGACCGGCCGTGCAACTCTGTTCGCCGTAATAGTCGGTGAACACCATGCCGTCCTCGCCGATGCTGTCGATATTGGGCGTGCGGTATCCCATCACGCCCTTGCTGAAGATGCTGAGGTTGGACTGACCGATGTCGTCTCCCCAAAGGATCAGGAAGTTGGTTTTCTTCTTCGCCGCCATGAAAAACTCCTTTGCGTAGAGCCACCGTAACCGGTAGCGAAACTCTCGCGACCCTGTCGTCGACGGGTCTGCAAGAGGTCGTATTGGCTGTCGGACTTAACCGGGAACCGTGTCGCGAACGACGCAACGAAAGCCGACATGGCAGGTGGATGTATCGACCGGTTGCGCCATCCGGGCGGCCGGCCGATAGCGCCTGCAGTAATTCGGCGCGCACAGGTACGAGCCGCCTTTCATCACCTTGCGTGCAATCCTGACTTGAGGGGAGCGCGCATCGACACTTGCCTCCCGCGTTCCGCCGCGCGGATTGTCGAGCGTGCAGCATGCTTTCACGATCTTCCCGTGGTCCTGATACCAGTCGCTGGTCCACTCCCACACGTTGCCCGCCATGTCGTACAGCCCATAGCCGTTCGGCGGAAAAGAGCCGACCGGCGCGGTCCATTCGTAGCCGTCTTCAAGAAGGTTCTGCCACGGGAATTCGCCTTGCCACGTGTTGGCCATCTGCTGGCCGTTGGGTGTGAATTCGGCGCCCCAGACAAACTCGGCGTCGTCGAGACCGCCGCGCGCGGCGAACTCCCATTCGGCTTCGGTGGGCAGGTCCTTGCCGGCCCACTTTGCGTAGGCTTCGGCGTCTTCGTAAGTGACATGCACGACGGGATGGTCGAGGAGCCCGTCAAGCGAGCTGGCGGGGCCGCGCGGATGGCGCCAGTCGGCGCCGCGCATATAGGTCCACCAGTTGTAGTGATTGCGCAGATCCACACGCCCGGGCGGTCGGGCGAACACGACCGAGGACGGCTGCAGCAACTCGGGCAGCGCGCCCGGATAGTCGTCTGGATTAGCGGGGCGCTCGGCTGTCGTGATGTGTCCGGTAGCGTCGATGAAGCGCCCGAATTCGGCGTTCGTCACGGCATGGCGGTCTATCCAGAAGTCGTTCACGCGCACCTTGTGCGCCGGCGCTTCCTCCGGGTAATGATGATCCGATCCCATGACAAACAGGTCGCCGCCAATCTGGACCATACCCGGTGGCGCGGCGGGCGAATTGGGCTCGATGTTGTCGTTGGTCGCTTCGGGTGAGGGATGGACCATGATCAGCCAGCAAGTTGGATTGCAACGACGGAACGGGCAAGACGAAGCGCGCCATACACGTATGGCGAGTCCGCTCGACTAGCGTCGGGAGCGCCTCGTACGGATCATCAGTATCGGAGCGGCGGGACGCTTACGCTATCCGGGGAAGGGGCAACGAAATTGCCCGTTGGGGCAATCTGACCGGGCCTGCTCCTACCGATATGGAAGATCGGCTCGGCCAGCCTCACGAGTTCGGCAAGCGAATGGGCGTTCAGCTTGTGCATCAGGTGAGCCCGGCATGTCTTGATGGTCCGCTCGCTCAATGCCAGTTCGGCGGCGATCTGTTTGTTGAGCCGCCCGGTCACCACGCCACGCAGCACCGCCCGCTCGCGATCGGTCAAGGGCGTTGCGAAGGGTTCGGCCGTGCTTTCCGGGGGCGACTCTGGAGCCGTTACTGCGACCGCACTCTCGACCGCAGCGAGAAGCATCTGCGTGTTGATCGGCTTGAGGAGAAAATCCCGGGCCCCTGCCTTGATCGCTTGCACGGTACTGGGAATATCACGATGCGCGCTGATGAAAACAATCGGCATTTCGCGTCCCAGCCGATGAAGCGCATGCTGCAATTCGAGGCCGCCGGGGCCGGGAAGCTCGAGGTCCAGAATCAGGCACGCAGACCGCACATCGGGCTCGGCCACCAGAAACTCTCCGGCTGACGAGTAAGCCTTTACCCGATACCCGGCCTGCGTGAGCAGTCGGGTCAGCGCGGTGCGCATGGATTCGTCGTCGTCGACTACGTGAACGACGGTGTCGATAGGGTCACTCACAAGCGTCCTCCCTGTATCGTTGGATGCTGCTGGGTCAGGTTCGTCTCGGCGGCGCCATGCCGGCTGGCCCGGCGGTTCGCAGCATGAGCCGGCGTGCCGCGCTCCGGCAGCCACACCCTGAAGACGCTGCCCCCGCCGTCCCGATCCGCAACGGTGACGCGGCCACGGTGGGCCTCGACGATGGTCCTGACGATGGATAAGCCCAGGCCCATACCGTGCGGCTTGGTCGTATAGAGCGACTCGAACAGTCGCTTTTTTTCTCCCGCCGGAATGCCGTGGCCGCGATCGGCCACGGTTATTTCGAGCCCGTTGCCGCTCTTACGTGTCGAGATCGACAGGATGCGTGCAGACGGCGGCGTCTCCTGCATCGCGTCCAGTGCGTTGATGGCGAGGTTGAGCAGGACCTGCTGCAACTGGATCCGGTCACCTTGAAGTTGAATCCCGCCCGCGTCCAGGCTCGCTTCGATTGTCACGTTGCGGCGCCGCGATTCCGGGCCGAGCAGGGCGAGCGTTTCAGCGACCGTATCGTCGATACCTACCGGACCGAATGCCACCGACTGTTTTTGCAGCAGGGTACGCAGACGTTGCACCACCTCGTTGGCGCGCAGCGCGTCGCGCCGTACATCGGCCAGGATGGCGTGCAATTCCTCGAGATTAGGCTCGGGTTTGTCGATCATCATGCTCGCGGCATCCGCGTTGCTGAGAATGGCCCCTAGCGGCTGACCGACTTCATGGGCAATCGAAGCGCTCAGTTCGCCCGCAGCCGCGAAGCGCGCTGCACGCGCCAGTTCTGCGCGCCGAAGGGTGGCCTCATCCTCCGCGACATGCCGCCCGCGACGCTGCCAGAGCAGTGCAGCAATCGTCAGGGCCTGCATGGCTAAAACCGCCAGCGCGAGCACGACGGCGCCACGATACTGACGCCAGATCGACGGCGGTACGTCGATCAATTCGCAATCCGGCGGCAACGAATCGGCGCGAAGCCCGAGTTTTTCCAGCCGTGTCACGTTCGCGACGCAATGCGACGCTCCCATCGACGTCATGGCACCCGGTGCCGCCTGCTTGCCGAGCAATATCGATGCAGCAAGTTCGCCCGTGATCTGGCCGTTTTTCCTGAAGCTGATAACGGACCCGCCCGTCAGGCCGTACGGAAGATACGTGGGATACCAGCTATAGATGGGTGCGCCGGACACCTCGGCCATTGGGCCGACGACTTCGTAGGGAAAATAAGTACGGCCTTCACGATCGCGGAACATGCCTGCGTACAGGACCGCGCTGTGCCTGTCGAGCGTTGCGAGACGCTGGCGCAGTTCGGGCAACGACAGACCTCGCCAGACTTCGACCCGCCATTTGTGGCTAGTGCGTTGCGCCGCGACGGCGGCAGCCCGGTCCGCGCCGTCGCGATCGAACTCGCTGACGCCGCCTACTACCACCAGACGGTGCGCATCGGGTTGGAGGCTTTCGGCCATGGCCAGCGTACCGTCGATGTCGAGTCGCATCGGCACATGCGCGAAGTCGGGGGGCAGTCCCGCGAGCCGGCGATCATCGATGCTGGAAATCACGACCGGCACGCCAGGCCAGATTTCCGCGTGATATTTGCGCGTGAACTCCAACGCGAAGTCGGCCAGTCCAATGACGATGTCGACCTGCCGGTGCTCGTACTTCCGTCTCATCAAGGCAAGGAAGTCGGGCATTAGCGCGGCACTGTCGAAGCGCAAGCCGTCGAGCGAATCGGTATAAAAATCCACACCGTCGGGCGCAACTGCGGAGAGCGTGCTACGAAGAGTCTGGATCTGTTCGAAGGCCGCCGGTAGAGAGGGGTCGGCACCTGGCAAAATAACCACCCGCCATGGATGCGCGTAAGCACCGGGCGAGGCGCTCAATATCAGCGCAACCAGAAAAAGGAAAATGATGTGTCGCGGCAATACTCTGCCCTGGCGCATTATTTGGGCCGAATTTTTCCTGCTAATGTCCTCGTACACGAATTCAGGGAAGTCGCGCATGTCCACGCTATGTCCGGGCGGCTTGTAAGCTTATTTAACATCGTGACAATGTGGTCTTATCGTTTTTCTGGTCGATTTTTCCTTCGCAGAGTAGTGATTTTTTAATCACTTGGTTTTGCGAAGTAGTGCCGTTACGGTATCCATATCATCCTATATTAGTCCTTTACATAATGACAAGGTGCTTTGTGGGGGCGGAATGAAATGGGGGAATGGTTTTGCTTTATTCAGTAACTAAAGAATTGGTTCGAGAGTTGATTCTATGAAAAGCCGGCATCGCATTTCTATTCAGGCAATGGGGGCGCTGGCAGAAGGCAATGGTATAAGTCAGGCGCAAATTAAATCAGCGTCTTGAGAACCTTCAATACGAGGCCTTGCATCGGCAACTGCATGCCTGCAACAAATAACATGGGCAAGACAGCCGGAACGGCGATAGCAACGATGCCGCGCTTGCCAATCGGAAATGAGCGCATATTCTGGACCGCCGCATAGATGGTCTGCACATCGGCAACGGGGCCCAGTTCGGCCGCGTCAAGAATAGCGGGCGAGCCGATCTCTTCACCTTGCACCCAACGTCGATGCACCAGCCTGCCGTGGTGTCCCACGAGGCTGCCGTAGTCCATCATTGCCTTGCGCCTCGTGCTTCCCAACACTAGCGCAAGCGGCACCATCGGCAGAAGAAAAACGATCGTGACCAATACCGCGCTAGCCACCAGGGCGCCTTTGATCGCCATTACCTGCACGTCGTGATACACGACTTCGTGCGCGAACGACGCGGCTGTGACTGCGGAGACAGCAAACGCGACCGGGCTGAAGACGAACATGATGCGCTCGAAAAAGCCGAGGCCGCCCACGCGATCCGGGTGCGTGGGCACCAGCGCCAACGGAAAGCGCGCGAGTCTGAAAGTGAGCACGCAGACGAGGCACGCGCGCCATAACCAGGCGAGCAGAAGCGCGGTGAAAATCGGCCGGATTACCAGCACGAACCACCAGCCGCCGAAAGTCATCTCCGCGCCGCCTTCGCCACCGGCAGTCGCCCACGATATGTCCTCGAATTGCCGGAAGACAGCGCCCGCGCTGGACCATGCAATCACTGCGCCGATAATGAGCACCCACGGGAGAACACCGTTCCTGAGCTTGATCACGCTGGCAATCAAGGCCCGGTATAGCGGAATCTTCTCCGTTGGTACGAGACCCGACTGCACGAAGTAACGCAGCAACGGCGGCACGGATTTCTGCGCTACGTCTTCTGCGAAGATGAATAACGGAATCGCCACGAGACAGCGCACGTGAATGCCGAAATGACCGAACAGAGTGTCCGCGCCGTCGATCGAGTTGCCTCGACCGGTGGCGACGGCCCATATCACGAGTGGTAGCCAGGTGATCGCAGCGAAGATGACGGCGCGACGGGCCGTCCCCATCCCTTTTGCAGGAATCAGTCCAAGCTTGCGCTGGAAGCGAAACGCGAGGTCGTCGCGCACCAGTGAGAGTTCGACTCCAGAGACGTCACTGGACGTGTCGGGTTCGGCGGCGCTACGGTCTTCGGAAATGGCCATGTGCTGCTCCGTTGCAAGATCCGCTTGCTCGCACCGCCGCGGCGATCAGATTGATGAATCTCCCGATCAGAAGACTGCGCCGGTTGCCGTCGAACTGCAACTGGCTACGTGTTCGGTTCGCAAGGCGGTACCTGTGTCAGATCCGCGTACTCAGCCGTCATATTCGCGTGGCTGTCAGGTCGTGCGCTGAGCCTGTGCGTGAAGATCTCCCGCCTTTCTATCGAACGCTCGGATCAGGATGGGACGTGCGCCTTCGCTCCTCATCGAGCGAAGGTCTCATTACAGACCGCCCCTCGAAAACCGGGTCCAGCGATCGACCCAAAACAAGGCGTGCACTGGCTTTTTCGCACCGTGCTGTCGCATTTCAGGCACCGTTCTGGCGAATTTTAAGCAAATGCTAAAGAAAAAATTTCGCTGGTCGATAGGATGACTGAGGGGGTTCCCTCAGTCGGACCCAACCCGGGTTCGACGTTCCGTGCACGGAGACAAGCAGTGAAACGTCAGGCATACCGCACCCTGAATAAACGCTTTGCGATCGAGTGCTTTCGCCGATGAATCGCAACCCGTTCTTCCATTTTCTCGGACGTCTTCGCGTCGGCCGCAAGTTGCTGCTGATTTATCTGCTCGACCTCAGCGCGGTGGTCTACATCAGCGGCATTCTGATCCACGAGAAGTACATTGCGATCGACTTCTCCGACAAGGAACTGGTTGGCAATGCCTACGTTGCAATCGTGCACGATGCGGTCATCGACTTTGCCATGGCGGGGGCGGGCCAGCCGCGGACCGCGCCTCACTCGCAGGAAACCGCGAGTAAGCTCGCCGACGCCGAGCACCGCTTCGGCGCGAACATGCAAAGCGCGGAGATAAACGAAAAGGTCCGCACGGCACTCGCCGCGATCTCGACACCGCACGCGAGCGCAGCGACGGTGGACGATGGACTCGAAGCGACGCGCGCGCTGGTGACGCGAATCGGCAACCAGTCCAACCTGATTCTGGACCCGGACCTCGACAGCTACTACGCGATGTCGCTGTCGATTCTGCGCTACCCGGAACTGCTCAACGACATCAACCGGATCGGCCGTCATCTGCACAATGCCGGCGCGAGATTGCACGACGCACCGATGAGCCGCGACGAGATGCGTACCCGCTACCTCGTGCTGGAGGGGCAACTCGATGCAGTACTGCAGGGGCTACGCTCCGACTACGCGGAAGCTTCGGCGGCGAACGGCACGCTGAGCGGCACGATCGGACCGTCGATTGCACGCATGCTCGCCGCCATCGAAACCTATCGCCATGTGGCTGGCGCAGCGGTCGACAATGGCGCGGACACGGCCACGCTGGCCGCGCTCGATGCCGCGCAGCAGCAGGTCATCACGAGCGTGAGCGACGCGTGGAGTATGACCGGCAGTCAACTCGAAAGTCTTCTGCATGCCCGCGTGCGCGGTCTTTTTCAGCGCATGTGGCTACACCTCGGGACGGCATTTTTTCTGCTGTGCGCGATTCTCAGCATGGTGTATTTCGTCGCCCAGCAGGTGTCGCGCCCGTTGCGCCAGCTTGCGCGTGTGATGGATACCGTACGCCGCACAGGCGACCATTCATTGCGCGCCAACTGGCACAGTCAGGATGAGATCGGCCAGCTCGTGCGAGGCTTCAACGACATGCTGGCGCAGCTCGACCGCGAGCGCGACGTGCAGAAGGAACTCGCTGCGACCGCGAGAGCGTCGGCGGCGCAATACGCGCTCGTCGAAGCGACGCCGGTGCCGATGGTCGTGACCGCGATTCCCGGCCACGAGGTGCTGCATGCGAACCGGCCCGCGCTGGCCTGGCTGAACGGCTGCACGGTTGACCCATGGGGCTACGGGCTCGACTCCGAAGTGCGCGCGCGGTTTTTCCAGCAACTCTCCGACCGCGACGCCGTGGACGAATTCGAGGTGCGCTGGCTGGCCAGTGGTGAACCCACGTGGGCGATGCTGTCGGCGCGGCGCCTCGACTTCCAGGGACGCGACGCGGTGTTGACGGCTTTCACTCCCATCAACCAGATCAAGCTGATGGAGCAGCGGCTGGAATTGTGGGGCAAGGTGTTCGAAGCATCATCCGAGGCCATTCTGATTCTCGATGCACAACGACGGCTCGTGACCGCCAACGCGTCGTTTTATCGGGCCACTGGCTACCGTGCCGACGATGTCGCCGGCAAGGAGCCGGCTTTCCTTTTCGGCGCGCAGGAGCAGGGCGATATTTTCCCGTCCGTCATCGATTCCGTCGACCGTCTGAGCGCGTGGCACGGCGAAGCGCAGGTGCGGCGGCGGGCGGGCAGCGACTATCCGGCGTGGCTGATGGTGAGCGCCGTGCGCGACCGCCGGGCGAATCTGTCGCACTACATCTGCACGTTGATCGACATCACGGACCGCAAGAAAAGCGAGGCGCGCATCCAGTTTCTCGCCGAGCACGACGTGCTGACGGAATTGCCGAACCGCGAACTGTTCGTGAAGCGCCTGGGCGTCGCGCTCGCCAATGCGCGGCGCACGGGCCAACGCGCCGCGGTGCTCTTCATCGACCTGGACCGTTTCAAGAACATCAACGATTCGCTCGGTCATCATATTGGCGACAATCTGTTGCGCTCGGTGTCGCGACGACTGCTGCAAGCTGTGCGCAGCAACGACACGGTTAGCCGGCTGGGTGGCGACGAGTTCACCGTGATCCTCAACGGTGTGAGCAACACGGCGGACGTGACGCGCGCCATCGAAGACCGCCTGTTGCCGCTCGTGCGGCAGCCGCATGAACTTGGCGGCGCTGCGTTGCCGGTGTCGTGCAGTGTCGGCGTCGCGCTTTTCCCGGACGACGGCGAAGACATCGAAACCCTGATGCAGAACGCGGACGCCGCGATGTATCAGGCGAAAGCGGCCGGCCGCAATCTCGTCAAGTTCTTCTCGCCCGATATGGCCGAACGCGCGCGCTACCGGTTGACGCTCGAAGCGTGTCTGCGCACGGCGATTACGGAGCGCGAGTTCCGGCTTGCGTATCAGCCGTGCGTCGATGCGCGCACGGGCGAACTGGTTGCCGTCGAAGGTCTATTGCGGTGGAACAGTCCGCAGATCGGCACGGTGTCGCCGGTGCAATTCATTCCGGTCGCGGAAGATACGCGGCTCATCATCCCGATCGGTGCATGGGTGATCGACGAAGCCTGCCGGCAACTCGCCGAGTGGGATGAAGAGGGGCGGATGCATTTGCGCGTGTCGATCAATCTGTCGGCGATACAACTGCGCGATCCAGATCTGCTGGAGACTCTCGCGGACAGTCTCGCGCAATATCGCGTCGCACCCGAGCGGCTCGAACTCGAGATTACCGAGACGGTGCTGATGGACAACGCGGAGAACTATCTTCAAACGATTCAGGCGATCCGCAAGCTTGGCGTCAAGATTTCCCTCGATGACTTTGGTATTGGTTACTCGAGTCTCAACTATCTGAACCGGTTTCCTCTCGATCGCCTGAAGATCGACCGTGCGTTCGTACAGGACATGCTCGATGCACCGGCCGATCTCGCGATCATTCGGGCGATCGTCGAGCTTGGACATGAACTGGGTCTTCGGGTGGTTGCCGAAGGTGTCGAGAGCGAGCATCAGGCGCGCATTCTGCGCAATATCGGATGCGATGAACTGCAGGGTTTCCTTTTCTCGAAAGCTTTGTCGCCTGCTGAATTGTGGTACTGGAGTAGCGCGCGGATGGTGGCGTGAGTGGTTCCGCGCTCGATGCACGATGGTGTTCCTGCAATCGTGCGCGGACTTCTTCTGGTAACTGAATTGGAAGGGAAAGCGCTGGCTGGGTCATGTTCAGGCAACTCGACTGCCTTCGCGAATTGCACTAACAGTGCCGCCAGTTTCTATTTCGCCTGAGACTCTTCGAGAGACTGCCAGCGCTTGTCATCCATCAGCAGCTTGAAAAGTCTCTCGCGCTGCGCATCGGAAAACGAACTCATTCCGAGCAAGGTGGTGTAAGCGAGACCTCGTGCCGCGGCCAGGCGCACGAGCGCCATATCGGGATCTTCCGCTTCGCTACGAATCTTGCGCATGTTCACCTGATCCTGCACGCGAATCTCCTCCAGCAAAGCGGGATCTTCTACGAGTGCGGCCAGAATGGATCGCGCGACCGAATTCGGCTGGTTGATGGTCTCCCGCATGACAGCGATCTGCGAAGACAGCACGGGATGAGGGAGCGACTCCCCTTTGGCAGCGAGAAAACCGGCGGCGAACGACTCAAAATGTTCCCGCTGATAAGCAAGCAGGGCTTTGAGGACGCCGGCTTTGGTGCCGAACTGATGCAGCAGGCCGCCTTTGCTGATTCCACTTTCGCGCGAGAGCGAGTCGAAAGTCAGTCCACCGGGACCATCGCGCGTCAAGATTGCCAAAGCAGCCCTGATGGCGGCGCTGCGGGATCGCTCTGAACGGGTCGCGTTGTCCATGTCTTCCTGTGTGATGTAAAAGTGTACGCACCAACGGCGGTCACTGTGCCGCCCGGGTCAAAACCGCGAGATTAACAGATTGACCCGCACGGGAATCACATCGGGAATCAGGTTTGATACCGAAAGGGGCAGGCTGGACGCGCTGCGAACCACTGCGTTCGATCGTGCTTCTGTCGCTGAGAGATAACTGCGCCTGTTAGGGGCGCTCACGCCCACGCAGGGTTAAAGCCGGCCAGTGACGACATCACACAGGCCCCTCGCAATCCGGCCCATGCATCGGCGACCGGCAGTCGCGCAACTCCGCAGTCTCTTTAGCAGAAACAAAACGCGGCGTTCCAGGTATTCCGCCGATGCCGGTCAGTGCAGTTGAGCCACCAACGCGTCAGCTCCCTTGTCCAGGCCGGTTTTTGCCGCGCCCAGCGAGCCGAACGCGGCGGCCAGGTTCATCGCATTCGGATACTGTTTCGACACATACGCTTTCAACAGACGACCGTTCGTACCGTCATACACTTCGACGGCATAAGAAACGGAGCCGCTAAATGCGGCCTTCCCACCAAAAATCGCCTGCACGCCGTTATAGACATTTCCGCCAATGTCGAAGTGAGTGAACTGTCCAACGAATGGCGTGGTCGTTTCCGCGCCGGTGAGCGTCAGCTTGACGCGCAGGCTGTCCGGACCCGCCTGCGTCGTGACGTCGAAATGTTTGGAGAGCGCGTCGGAGAAGGTTTTTTGCATGTACTCGGCCAGTACGGTTTTGTCCTCGGCCTTCATGTCGCCAAACTGATTGTCGCTGCCCTGATAGACAACGACAGGGTCCACCGTGACCTTGGTGTATCGCGACCACACGACCGGCGCGGCGTACTGGTACGGCACCTTGTCTGAATCGCCCGCGCGGTTCTTCGTCATTTGCGACGTGGACGAAAGGCCGCTATAAGCAACCGGTTGCACGCCTGCGCAGGCGGAAAGCGTCAAGGCGGTGGCGCCAGTCACGAGTGCTGCGGCGAGTCGGGTGTTCATCATTTTGTCTGTTCCAGATGGGCGAATTGGATGCCGAACGTGTGGTTCGGTACATGGAGGATCCATCGAAGCCCGCACAGTAACACTGTAGAATTCAGATGTAAACCGTCTGCCCGGTCTGTTTATGAGATTGGCTGAACCGTGAAATTTGTCTTTTTTGTGTGTTACCCCGGTGGGGAGCACCAAAGTTGATTTTTATATAAAAACAAACCAGACGGACGGTTTACAAAGAATTTCCACAATGATAGTCTTGCGCCTCATATAAATCGGCGCCTGCAAGAGGGCGTGCACGCGGTCAACCGACGCGTGAAAGCGGATGCCCAGAATGAGTAAAGCCACCTTGATCGCGTGTCGGGAGTGCGATCTGTTGCAGTGGAAAGTCTCGCCGCCGGACGGCGGTCGCGTGGGTTGCCATCGCTGTGATGCAGCGCTCTACCGTAGTCGCACGGCAAACCACGATCGCGTTCTCGCACTTACGGTGGCCGCCGCGATTCTGTTCGTCGTGGCGAATCTGTTCCCGGTCGTGGAAGTTTGGGTCAAGGGCGAACTGATGGAAAGCACGCTGGCTGGCGCAGCGTCGGCGCTCTATACGGAAGGGATGTGGCCAATCGCCGGTCTCGTCGTATTGACCACGATCGTGATGCCTTCGGTCCACATGCTGGCGGTGATCTATCTACTTTTATCGATTCGTGTCCCGCTGCTTTTTCCAACGCGTCGCCGGGCGTTGCCGCTTCGCCCCGACATTGTTCTGCGTCTGCTTCAGCATGTTGCTCCGTGGGGAATGATCGAAGTACTGATGCTTGCGATGTTGATCGCACTGGTCAAACTCCAGCACGTCGCGACTGTCGTTCCGGGTGTGGGTTTGTGCTCATTCGGCGCGGTTGCGGTACTGCTGACGGCGACCACGGCTGAACTGGACTTCCGCGAGCTTTGGGTTCGTCTGACGCGCACTCGCACTTCAGATTCCGGGCCGGTTGCAGAAAAGCTTCGACTTCGTGCGCAGAAAACTGCAGCGCGCGCGGGCGTGTCCGCGTGTACCGACTGCGGCTCGCTGTGCGCACCGTTCGGTTCCATTCCACGCCCGGAATGTCAGCGTTGCAGCAACGTCCTGCACGTTCGTAAACCGCGCAGTCTCACGCGAACGTGGGCGTTTCTTATCGCCGCCATCGTTCTCTATATCCCTGCTGTTTCGTTGCCGGTGATGGTGACGCAAACCCTGTTCCGAACCCAGTCCGACACGATACTCAGTGGTGTCGTATTTCTCTGGACTTCGGGATCGTGGTCGCTCGCCGCTATCGTTTTCATCGCAAGTATCGTGGTACCCATGCTCAAGATCTTCTCGTTGGCTTTTCTCGCTGGCAGCGTCCAGCTACGTTCCACGCTGATTCCAAAACAAAGGACGCACAATTACCGTTTGCTCGAACGGATCGGCCGCTGGTCGATGCTCGATATCTACGTCATTACGATTCTGGCCGCACTCGTGCAATTCGGTTCTATCGCAACGATCAATGCAGGCCCCGGCGCGATAGCGTTTGGCGCGGTTGTCGTACTGACCATGCTCGCGACATTGTCGTTCGATCCACGGTTGATATGGGATGCCGTGGAGACGGAACGTGGATAAGGCACCCGAAGAGAACAGTGATCACGAGATGCCCGAGTTCCCCACGGCGGTTGCGACCGGGCAATCGAAGTGGCGTATCCAGTTGATATGGATCGTGCCGATCGTCGCGGTGCTGATTGCCGGGTGGCTCGCAGTTCAGTCCGTGATGAACGAGGGGCCGACTATCGTCATCCGTTTTACAACCGGAGATGGCATCGAAGCCGGTAAAACCAAAATCAAGTTCAAGAATGTCGATGTTGGCGTGATCAAAAGTCTCGCGCTTTCCGACGATCACAAAACCGTGCTGGCGCGGGCCGATATGTCGCGAAACGCGGCGAGCATGCTGGTCGACGACACGCGCTTCTGGGTCGTTCGTCCGCGTATTGCAGGCGGCACGGTGTCGGGCATCAGCACGTTGATTTCCGGCTCTCACATCGGGATGGATATCGGCGCTTCCAGCAAGGCTCGGCGCGACTTCACAGGGCTGGAGTCGCCACCTGTGCTCGCATCCGGCACCCCAGGGCGGGAGTATGTACTGAAGAGCGCAAATATCGGCTCGCTCGACATTGGCTCGCCGATATTTTTCCGGCGGCTCCAGGTCGGCCAGGTGATCTCGTATGCGCTCGATCCCGACGGCGCAGGGATGACGCTGCACGTCTTCATCAACGCGCCGTACGATAAATATGTCACGAACGACAGCCGCTTCTGGCATGCGAGCGGCGTTGATGTCACGCTGGACACGTCGGGCGTGAAGATCGATACGGAGTCGATGGCATCGGTGTTGATCGGTGGGCTCGCTTTTGAAAACCCGCCGGAATCGACCGAAAAAATCGAAGCGGATACACGACATCAGTATGTGCTGTTCGCCAACCGCTCTGATGCAATGAAACAGCATGACACGATAGTGGACCAGTACGTGCTGAATTTCAACGAGTCGGTACGCGGATTGACTGTCGGTGCGCCGGTAGATTTCCGGGGCATCGTAGTGGGAGAAGTGGCGGCTATTTCCGCGCGCTTCGATCCTGTGAAAAAGTCATTCGATATTCCGGTCGTGGTCAAACTTTTTCCGGAGCGTCTGATCTCGCGAGAGAACTGGGACCCGAGTCGCAAGAACACGGCATCGGAGCGCAAGCAATTCGCGGACTACCTGGTGTCGAAGGGATTGCGTGCGCAACTGCGTACCGGAAGTCTGCTGACGGGGCAGCTCTATGTCGCCATTGATTTCTTTCCGTCAGCGCCGAAGGCGGCTGTGGACTGGCACAAAGAAACGCCGCAATTGCCGACTGTACCGGGGAATCTGCAGGGTTTGCAGGAATCCATCACGAGTCTGGTCGCTAAGCTGAATGCCATTCCTTTCGACGGAATCAGCAAGGATTTACGCAAGACAATCAATGACGCGGACGGACTGCTCAATACGATGAATTCGGATCTTGCGCCCGATGCCAAGGCAACGTTGGCGGCGGCGCGCGAGACGCTGACATCCGCAAATCGTGCATTGCAAAGTGATTCGCCGTTGCAGCAAAACACGGTCGAAACGATGCAGGAGTTGTCGCGTGCGGCTGTGTCGGTCCGCTCGTTGGCGGACTATCTGGAGCAGCATCCAGAGTCGCTGATTCGCGGCAAGAAGGCGGATGCGCGATGATCAGAAAGCCAGAATTTCCAGGCGCATCAGGTCGCGACAAGCCGCTCGAATGCGTTGATGGCCGGATAGCGAATCGCTGGACGCCCGATACCCGGCTTGGAAAACAGCTCAAGAACTACCCGCTGACAAACTGACGCGCCGCGCAGCGCAAAGAGCCCGCCGCCGCTAGAACCGGTTGCGCTGGCTCGGATCGAATTTCGGATCGGGCGATCTTTGTGTCTGGCGGAGCACGCCCTGATCGTCGAAGTAAAAGTGATAGATCAGATGTTCAATGTTGTTTTCCATGTACCGGTATGACCACACCTCCCGGTTCGTTCTCTTGAAGTAGCCGGTTTCGAAAGGGCGGCCAAAGTTGACGAGCACGTCATTCCGGGTCCACTTGCCGATTTCGGCGCGATGGAATTCGCTGTCCCGAAGTACCTGTCGAACTCCTAGCACTTTGCCGGAAGCGTCGAGGTCGGCCGCCGTTGTCGTCGAACCCATGGGCTGGGTCGGCCACATCAAGCGCTTTCCCCCATCCGGCAGATCGTAGGTTTCCTTGGGCGGTCCCAGCCGGGCAATCAGTTCGGACTGGTCTGCTCCCGCCTCAACCCGTTGATGCGGCTCGGTGCAACTCGCGAGCATTAACGCCGCAGTGCACGCGCTGAGAAATGCGAGTCGTTTAAGCATGGAAGTACTCCGCTAACATGATCGGCCCCGAACATAGTCGGTTTCGCGGAGTATCGCGCCGTGGCTTATGAGCGGGCGTGTCATCTGTTTGACCTAATCGCGGACGGTAGGCTGCCGGTCCGGGCACGGAACTCCGTCATGCTTCAAATACCCCGCCTTTCATATATCGCAAAGCATTCCCTGCTTGATATAGGTCCAAGGTCCGATGCCAGCCGGTGCCCGGGAGGCTCATTCTTGACGTGATTGCTTGCCGACGCACGTCGCAGCGTGGTTCGACTGCGCGGCCTGCATGGTCCTGGGCCCGCCACGACTGGTCGCCAGAGAGAGGGTTGTGGTCACCTGCGGGGGAGACAAGTTATGTTGATCGCACCGGCTACCCGACGGTTATGGGCTAGAGAATTGCTCGATGTTCTGATCCGCGCGGGACTCGTCGCTGTTCTGGCCATCTTCTGTTTCCGGATTTTCGTTCCGTTCCTCAACCTCATGGTCTGGGCGTTAATCCTCGCGATCACGCTGTATCCGGTTCAGGTGAGACTCAGGCGCACCTTCGGCGGCAAGGAAGGCCTGATCGCCTCGCTGATCGTTCTCGTCGCGTTTGCGGTGATTCTCGTGCCGACCTATCTGCTGGGCGTCGCTGTAGCTGCATCGATCGATCATGCGATGGCCGCGTTCAAAGCCGGCACCTTCCGCGTTCCGCCACCCACGCAGGCAATCGCCAGCTGGCCGCTGGTAGGCAAGCTCCTGTACGACTACTGGCTGCAGGCCACGACAGACCTCACCGGCCTCGCGCAGAAGTTCGCACCCCAACTCAAGGATGCCGGGCTCGCGCTGCTCGGAATGGTCACCGGGCTCGGCGCGGGGCTGCTGCTCTTTTTTGTCGCGTTGATTGTCGCCGGGATCCTGATGGCGCACGGTGAGAAAGGCCACAACAGCGCGGTGCAGATTGCGTCGCGTATCTCAGGCCCGGAGAACGGCCCGCAGATCGCCGACCTGTGCACCGCCACCATTCGCGCGGTCGCTCAGGGCGTGGTCGGCATCGCGTTTATCCAGATGCTGTTGATCGGTATCGGATTCGTCGTCATGGGTATTCCGGGGGCGGGTCTGCTTGCGCTCGCCGTGCTGCTGCTCGGGATCATGCAGTTGCCCGCCACCCTGATCACGATTCCGGTGATTGTCTTCGTGATCGCCACGCAAGGGGTGAGCACCGTCACGGTCATCTTCGCCGTGTATGTGTTCGTCGCGGGTCTGGCCGACAACGTCCTTAAGCCATTGCTGCTGGGCCGCGGGGTCGCCGTGCCGATGCCGGTGGTGCTGATCGGCGCGCTCGGCGGCATGGTGACGGGAGGCGTCATCGGCCTGTTCATCGGTCCCGTGATGCTCTCGGTGGGCTATCAGCTGTTCTGGCGCTGGGTCAGAGACGACGCCAGCCCGGAGCGCCTGAAGGAAACGACGCCCGGCTGACGATGACGGGGTTCGCCCGTCAGTGCATCCACGCTGCCGGTCGAAAACGACATTGGGACAGAACGTCTGTCCACCTCGCAGCGGGTGCGGCCGGCTCGGTGCGGGCATAAGACCAAAGGCCGATTTACGCGTCGGCAGAGAGTCGTCATCGTGGTGAGGTCAAAAGTGAACCACGAACACTCACTGCTCCCAGCACCCCCGTGAACGACAGGCTGTCACCGCTCAGGGAATATCAGGAGACTCGACATGGAATCCGCCGCAAGGCTTGTACCGGCGTTCGGCCTCAATCAGTTCTTTTCGGCTGCGGAGGCGCGGGTCGATCACTGGCGCAGCCTGAACCGGATCGTGCGTGCGTTGGCCACCCAGCCGCAGCAGGATACCGTCGGCCTGCGCGATCAGGCGCTGGAAGTGCTCAATGACCTCGCGCCGCTGGAAGATCTGAACGGCTATCCGGGCCCCTATCTGATGGCGCAGCTGCATGAACGACTCGCAGCGGGCGAGTGGGATACCCTGTCGCGTCTCGTGCAGCGAATCAGTGCAGCACTGATGTCGAACAGCTACCGGGACGACAAGGAAGCGTGGAAAGCGGAGGAGGAAGGCGAACTGCGCCTGCCGGATTTCCTTCCGCCTTCCATCGGCCACGGGCAAAGCCGTAAGCCCTATTTCGAAACGCTCGTGGTGGCCGCCGGCGAACGGTCTACGTGGCCTGATATCCGCGAAAGCTTTCACCGCCTGCGTCGCAACGACGACAGCTTCGTCTACGAAATGGTCGTGGTCGGCAGCTTCGAGGACGCGATACTCGCTACGATTTTTAACTACAACCTGCAGTCGGTGGTGATTGTCGATGGTTTCAGCTTTGCGTCGCAATATACGTCTCCTGCATTGCGCGACATCATCGTGCGCAATACGCCTGCAGGAACGGGCGCACGGATGGACGACATGGGTTCGGCGCTGGCTCGGCTCGTGCGGGGGCTGCGCCCGGAACTCGATGTGTTTCTCTCCACCGATCGCGACGTGGCCCAATTGGCGGGCTCGGATGCCGCCGCCCCCCTGCGCCGGATCTTCTACGGCGCGGAAGAACCGATGGAGATTCATCTGGCCATCCTGGACGGCATCCGGGACCGCTATGAAACGCCGTACTTCGACAACCTCAAGCACTACGCCGCACGCCCGATCGGAACCTTCCACGCGCTGCCGGTGGCAAGAGGCAAGTCGATCTTCAAATCGAACTGGATCCGGGACATGGGCGAGTTCTATGGCGCCAACCTGTTCCTCGCCGAATCGTCGGCCACCACGGGCGGGCTGGACAGCCTGCTCGAGCCCACCGGCAACATCAAGGCGTCGCAGGACAAGGCTGCGCGTGCGCTGGGGGGAGACCGCTCCTTCTTCGTGACCAACGGCACCTCCACGGCCAACAAGATCGTGCATCAGGCGCTGCTGACGCCGGGCGATATCGTGCTGATCGACCGCGACTGCCACAAGTCGCATCACTACGGCATCGTGCTGGCAGGTGCGCAGCCTCTCTATATCGACGCCTATCCGCTCACCCAGTACTCGATGTACGGCAGCCTGGCGATACGCCCCATCAAACAGGCGCTGCTCGCGCTGAAGGCCGAGGGCAAGCTCGATCGGGCCAGGATGCTGGTGCTGACCAATTGCACCTTCGATGGCCACGTGGCCAATGTCGAACAGACCATGCTCGAATGTCTGGCCATCAAGCCCGACCTGATTTTCCTCTGGGATGAAGCCTGGTTCGGCTATGCCCGCTTTTCGCCGCTGCTGCGAATGCGCACGGCGATGGGCGGGGCCGCGAAACTGCGCGAGCTGATGCGCGATCCCGCGTACCGGGAGAAATACGAAGCCTTCAAACGATCCTCTGCCGACTTCGAACCGACCGACTCCCGGCTGCTCGACATGCCGCTTCTGCCTGACCCGGATCTGGCCAGCATCCGGGTCTACGAGACCGACTCGATTCACAAGTCGATGTCAGCTTTGCGCCAGGCGTCGATCATCGTCGTGGCCGACGAAGCTTTTCACACCGTCGAGGCACAGTTCAAGGAGGCCTTCTTTACCCATACGTCGACTTCGCCGAACCTGCAGATCATCGCGTCGATCGACGTGGCCCGGCGGCAGATGGAGCTGGAGGGATACGAACTCGTACAACGCGCGATTCAACTGGCGATCGAGATCCGCAAGGAAATCAACCATCATCCGCTGATTTCCCGCTTCTTCCGTGCGGCCACCCCGGCGGAGATGATCCCCGACGAGTATCGGAGGTCCGGCTTCGCGGATTACGGAATGGCCGGAAAGACCATCTCCGATGCCACGCGAGCGCTGCGCGAGGACGAGTTCTTTCTCGATCCCACGCGCATCACACTACTGTGCGGCAACGCGGGTTACGACGGTACCCGTTTCAAGGGATTGCTCGCCGAGTCTTACGACATCCAGATCAACAAGACCTCGCGTAACAGTGTGCTGGTGCAGATCAATATCAATAACACCCGCAGCGACATGGCGCATCTGATCAAGGCGCTCGCCGACATTTCACGCTCGCTTGAACGGGAGTTGGATCAAGGCGGCGAAAGCGTGCGCGCGGGCTTCGAGGCGCGCGTCAAGGCGCTCGTCGAGGATGTCCCGGAACTGCCGAACTTCAGCCGCTTCCACAATGCGTTGCGCGAGAACAGCGCGAGCGCGACATCCGAAGGCGACATGCGCGCAGCGTTCTATCTCGCCTACAACCCGGAGGCATGCGAGTGGATCCGTTTGAATGACGGGCTGATCGACGATCGTCTGAAGAACGGTCCGGAACTGGTGTCGGCCAAATTCGTGATTCCGTATCCGCCGGGATTCCCGATCATGGTCCCCGGTCAGGTCATTACGCCGGAAACCATTGCGTTCATGCGCAAGCTGGATGTGAAGGAAATTCACGGCTACAACGCCGCGCGGGGACTGGAACTGCTCAAGCCGGATGCGTTGGACGCACTTCGGCGCTAGATGCGCCGACCGCAGCCATACCTGCACCGCGACGCGAGGGGTGTAATGGAGCGGCGACTCAAGCGGCTGGCGGCGAGTTTTTAAAGCCTGCCGTTCCTTATGACGGGCATCGCCGTAGGGCCACGCAAGTTGCGGTTTATCGCCGACGGCTTCGGCCATCGTGGCCAACGCGCCGGTTCAACAACGGGCTCAGCCTGCAGTTTGAGGACGAACCTCATCGCATGTCGAGGCGGTGATTAAAGTGCTTATAGACTGGCTGACAAAGTCGCTGCAGGGTGCGCCGGAGCTGGCGATGTTTCTTGCCGTGGGCATCGGCTACTGGGTCGGCGGTATCAGGTTCGGCAAGTTCTCACTGGGTACGGTCACCGCGTCGCTGATCGTCGCGTTGGGGATCGGGCAACTGCATGTGGAAGTCAGCCGCGAACTCCGCTGGGGATTATTCCTGCTATTTCTGTTTGCCAATGGCTATGCTGCCGGTCCGCAGTTCTTTCAGGCACTCAAGGAGGACGGCGTCAAGCCAATGCTCCTGTCCGTCACGGTGATGGTGGTGGGGCTTGCCACCGCATGGTCGATGGCGCGTCTGTTCAGGCTCGACCTGGGGATAGCCGCCGGAATCTTTTGCGGTGGACTCACGCAGTCAGCCGCAATCGGTACCGCAACCGATGCCATCATGAACCTGCCTTTGCCTCTTGCTGAACGCAAACTGCTGGCCAATCACGTGGCCGTCGCCGATGCGCTGACGTACCTCTTCGGTGCTATCGGCATGATCCTGTTTGTCAGTTCGCTGGCGCCGCGTCTTCTGCGCGTCGACCTGCGCGAGGAAGCGGCCGCGCTGGAGAAAAAATTCGGCATCCGGCGCGAAACGGCGGGCGTATTTACAGCACACCAAAAATTTGCGGTGCGTTCGTATCGTCTTTCCAGTAGCGGATTCGCAGGCAGGCGGGTCGACGAGGCCGAGCGTAGCGAAGCACCGCTGCGTTATTTCGTCGAGCACATCCTGCGCGACGGCAATGCGATCGAGGTTCGCCCGGAAACCGTGCTGCATACAGACGACACGGTCACCCTCTACGGACAGATGCCTGCTCTGGTGAAGATAGGTCCGCGATTCGGCACCGAGTTACACGACCCGGAATTGCTGCAGTTTCCTATCGAAATACTGAAAGTGACGGTGACGAACAAAGCACTGTGCGGGGTTCCGCTCGAAGCGCTGATGCGGGTACCGGAATTCGACTTTCGCAGCGTCGGGCTGCGCTCGATCATGCGGGGAGCGCAGCAGATCCCGATCGGTACTGGAACGCTCCTGGACCGTGGCGACGTGCTCGAACTGGTCGGCCCGCAACGCGCGGTCGAACGGGCGACGACGGAGATCGGCTACGCACTGCGTCCCAGCCATGCGTCCAGTCTGTCCATACTCGGGCTCGGCATAGTGTGCGGTGCGCTGATTGGTCTGCCTTACGTGGTGCTCGGCAACATCAGGCTGACGCTGAGCGTGAGCGTCGGCACGCTGGTCGCCGGGTTGCTGCTGGGCTGGTTTCGCTCGCTGCGGCCGACGCTTGGCGACATTCCCCAGCCGGCACTCGATCTGATGATCAACTTCGGGCTGGCAGCCTTCGTTGCGTGCTCGGGTCTCCAGGCGGGTCCCGAGTTCGTGCGCGCGGTGAGGGAACTGGGACTCGGCATTCTGGTGGCCGGTGCGGTAGTGACTTTGGTGCCACAGGCGGTGGCGCTTCTGGTGGGCCGCTACGTATTGCGGATGAACCCATTAATGCTGCTGGGCGCACTGGCCGGCGCACAGACCTTTACCGCCGCTCTGGCTGCCGTGCAGGACAAGGCGGGCAGCCGCATTCCGGTGCTGGGCTACACGGTGCCCTATGCCACGTCGAATATCCTGCTGACCACCGGTGGATCGATCATGGTCGCGTTGATGGCGTAGGCCGGTCACCGTGGCCTTGCAGACGTGGAGCGGGCGCGGGGGGCACCGATATCAACGCTGTTTCGTACGGGGACCGCATGCGCGTCATATCCTATGCAGCGAGAATCCAACCATGCTCACGCGTTCACCCGGCCGTACACCTGCGCTGTTTTACAGCTTGGATCGAGTGCGATCTGGGCCGTGCGTCTGGCTTTAGTCAGCCTTCTGGTTCTGTGTCTACTGGGTCTGCATGGAGCGGTTGCTGCGCCACTGGCCACGGGCCTGCCGAAACTGAGCGGTAACGCGTCAGCCTCGACCGCGCAAGCTGCGTCGGCACCGTCGGCGGCCAGTCAGGCCGAGCAGGCACGCGCGCTCGATACCCTGATCGCCACGCTGGAAAACGATACGCAACGAAAAGCGCTCGTCTCCCATTTGAAGGGACTGCGTGCAGGTTCGCGCAGTGCCGCACCCGAGGCGCCCGCGTCCGCCGCTCAGCCCAGTAGCGATCTGCTCGGAGCCATTGCTTCGGGCATTGCGTCCGTCGAGACGGACCTGAGCGAGGGCCGCACACCCTTGCATTATTGGGCAACCCGTTCTTCCGCCGCGCTCGGCGAGCTGCGGGCCATTCTGGCCGGCAGGAACGGGGAGTCGTTCGGCCATGTCCTGCTCTGGATGACCGCGACGCTCGCATGCTGGGGCGCGTGCGCAGGCCTGTTGATCTATTTGCAGACGCGCATTGTTGCGAGGTATCGCTGGAAGGTCGCACTCGAACCGAATCCGACATCACTTGAGTTGTTGATCTTCGCTGTCTGGCGAACGGCGCCGTGGGTCGTCGCATTTGTGGCGGTCGTGCTGTTCGTGCAACAGGTGCTCGACACGCTGGGCAGCACGCTGGGACTCGTGATCGCTTACGCGATCGTCGCGGGCGCGATCTTTTCGGCGATCTGCATGATCACCTTCTCGATTTTTAACACCGCGCATCGGCGGGTTGCATTACATCAGCTGCTCACCCGAAGCCGCTGGCCGCTTTTTGTGATCGGAGCATCGGGTGCACTTGGCGACGCGACGGCTAATCCTGACGTCATTCGCCTGCTTGGTGCGAACCTCGCCGGGGTCGTGTCGGCCTCCGCCAATGTGACGGCGGCCGTTCTGATCGGATATTTCGCGCTCGCTTTCCGACGGCCTGTTACGCATCTGATACGCAACCGCCCGTATGCGCAAAGGCGCGATCACAAACTCGCCACGGAAGCGCTCGATATACTCGCTTCGCTTTGGCATATTCCAATCCTGTTGATCGCGATTGCGTCGGTGGTGGCGATTATCGATGCACGCGGCTCGGAAGAGAGCGTTTTGCAGCCGTCACTGCTCAGTGCGCTCCTGCTCGTCCTCACGCTTTTCATCTCCGCGCTGCTGCTGCACGTGACGCGGCGAAGCGACACGCGCATACATCGCCGTGCGCCGCATCTGATGAGGCTGTTGCGATTCGCCAGTACGCTGGTCGTTTTCGCGACGTGGCTCGCCTTCATCCGGTTCGAACTGGACCTCTGGAGCGGTCCGATCGCGCGCACGATCAGGCACAGTGCGATGACACCTGGCTTCAGACATGGATTGATCGTCGTCATTGCAACGGTATTCGGCGCCTGGTTCATGTGGATCATTTGCGACACCGTCATCCTCAAGGCAATAGGGCCAAACAGTTCGCGTAACAGGACACTTGATCCCGGCGTGCGCGCACGCACGATGTTGCCTCTCGTGCGTAACGGCGTGTTCGCAACGGTGGCGAGCCTGGCTGCCGTGGTCGCCGCGGCTAGCCTGGGCATCAATCTGACGCCGCTGCTTGCCGGCGCCGGCGTGATCGGTCTTGCCGTGGGGTTCGGTGCGAAGGCGCTCGTCACCGATCTGATCACGGGGCTCTTTATCATTGTCGAGGAGACGATTTCGGTAGGGGACTGGATCGAGGTCGGCAGCGAGCATGCCGGCACGGTCATGGACCTCACAATCCGCACCGTGCGGTTACGCGATGGACAAGGCGCGGTTCACACCATTCCTTTCTCGCAGATCAAGATCGTAAAGAACCTGTCGCGCGACTTTGCCAACGCGGTCTTCGAGGTACGCGTGCCGTTCAATGCCGATCTGGAAAACGTCACGCGAATGATTGTCGAGGTGAGTGCCGAGCTGCTCACCGACTTCAACCTTCGCAAGGAAATTCTCGGGCCCGTCGAGGTGTGGGGGCTCGACCGCTTCGAAGCCAACTGGATCGTGGTGAAAGCGCAGATCAAGACGCGGCCATTGCAGCAGTGGAGCATCGCGCGCGCTTTCAACGCGAGACTCAAGCGGAAGATGGACGAGGCTGGAATTGAAATTCCAGTGCCGCAGATGCTGCTCAATACATCGGCCGGAAGCCGGGGCCCGTCGTCACTGGCAGATGATGCTTCCGTCGATCAGAAGAACCGATAAGTACGACAGCTGTGCAAAATTCCGCCGCTATGTTCTGCTTGTGCGCGGGACCATTTCGGACAGTTTGCTAAGCCACGGTCCTATACATTGCAGCGCGCGGAGTTGCTCCAGAAATGTTACGTGCGAACTGCAATAAGCGATGTTGGATCGTAGTGTTGCGCGGACAACGACGATTCAATCCCGGTTTGGTTTTGTTGGGCTGAACTGATAGATGCTCGCGAAACTCGTGGGCAAATCGACGTAGCTGAAATCGGCCCTGTGGTCTGCGTTATTTGCCAATAGTCGATGTTGTCATCAACGAACACTTCTGCTTTCCAGACAAACAGACGCGACTGGCGTGCGGCTTTCTCCAGGAGTCAATTGAGTATGGTTCTCGCCTGACGTGGATTTGCTAACGCATCGATAGAACGATTATCCGATGCAATTAAAAATTTAATCTTTCCATTTGATGCGAGTATTGACGGATTTCAAAGGATAAGTGGGCCTTGTTTGAGGAGGCTGCAGATGGAAGCCGACACGAGGGTAAACGCAAGGTCTGGAGAATCGCGGCTCTATACATAGCGGGTCATACGCCTGGTTCGAATCTGTACGAGAGCCTGCCCAAAAAAATATCGTTATCTGTGCGTTACCACTCTAAGGGTTATCGCCAACCCGCGTATCTGTTCCGGGATAACCCTGAAGCTATTTTTAATAGCAGCTTGAGCATCTTTCACTAGAACAGACTGTGTCGACGATCATCAAGCAAATTCATTTTGCATAATTCGAGGGCCTATCCGAGTACTTTTAACGTGTCGGATGAAGCGATTTTTATTAAACGTACACGCAAAATGCGGATAAATTAAAGGCTCAAACTTCGACGCTTTCGGCATGAATTCCCATGTTTTGATAATTAACTATCTCTATACATACGGAAATCGAGGCGGTCTAAAAAAATGACGTTGGTACAACGTAATTTGTTTTGCATCATCTATACTTTGGTGCAGTTGCCGCTGGCCACGGCAATCCACCATGCAGTCAAATCAGTTCGTTCAATCTCATAGACCAGAAGCCCGGCACCATCGCATTTGTGTGAACCGGGTTCGGAGATTCCGATGATCAATCTGATCGAGCAGGTCAGATACCTCGGGCTAGACGTAATAGAACATCTCATAGCCCAGGTTCTGCGAAAGAGTAGATTTCCCGACAGTCATCCCCCAAATGATTTCTGCTTTGCGAACCAGCGGTCAGACGACTAGCTTCGCGGATAATCGCCCTGGAAATGTACATGGGTCTCGTTATCTTCTGTCCGCCGTGGTACTTAACTGTCGCAGAGGCAGCCAATGTCCCGTACCTATGTGTTTGCTGAATCAAGATTGAAATGGCTGGCGAATGTGGGGGCATGTGCGGCCTGGCTCCGGGGAAGTAGCCGTCGCGCCCGCCAGGCCCTGGACTCAAAGATGCCATTCAGGCAGGCGCTTGAAATGATGCCTGTAGCGGTCGTCATGACCGACCAGAACACTCGTATTCTCTTTGCCAATGCTAAAGCAATAAAGCTATTCGGCTATAGCCGGGAAGAGCTAACGGCGGCATCGACAGAAATGCTTTTCCCCATTCATGCCGTTTGTGACTCTCATTTGACAGGCGGTGACAACAACGTCGAAAACAGAATGGAGGAGACGGCAACGACCCAGATACTCGTCGCGCGCCGCCGTGATGGAATCGACTTTCCCACTGAGGTGAACACCACGAGACATGGAAGATTGAACCACATAGTCAAGATTGTCGTGGTACTGGATCGCAGCGCTTGCGCGGAAGTGGATCGAAGCAGTGAGAACCTCGAACATCTCGCGCGAGTGTCCTCGTTGGGTGAGCTTGCAGGGTCTCTTGCCCATGAGTTGAAACAGCCGCTCACGGCAATGCTGTTCAATGCTCAGGCGGCGCAGAAGTTCATGGAATCGAAGACGGACAACGCCGCCGAATTGCACGACGCGTTAGAAGACATCGTGACGGACAACTGTCGCGCGAGTGAAGTGATCCATAAGATCCGCACGTTTGCGCGCAAAGGTGATATTGATTTTCGTCTTCTGGATGTTGGCGAGGTGATACGCGATACCGCGAAGCTCGTTCATAGCGACGCAATAACTCGCGGCATTCAAACCCGCTTCGATATTGCCGACAATCTGGCGCTGGTGTACGGCGACAAAGTACAACTTCAGCAGGTCGTACTGAATCTATTGCTGAATGCATTCGATGCGGTCAGGCAGAGCGCACCCGAAAGACTTCGGGTCGAGACGATCGTGCGGGAAGAACCGGGCGGCGGCGTGCGGATTACGGTTAAAGATTGGGGACAGGGTCTGACGGACGACAAGATGCACAAGATTTTCAGAGCCTTTTACACAACGAAGCCTCTGGGACTGGGGCTGGGTCTTTCCATTAGTCGCACGATCATCACTGGTCACGGAGGCCGATTATGGGCGGAGAACAACGAGGGTGTTGGGGCGTCGTTTCACCTGACGTTGCCGGCGGCACCCGGTGCACAACAGGACAGCAGATCCCGGCCGCAATGAACGAGACCGCTGCGCGCGTCTTTATCGTCGACGACGACGCACCCGTGCGATGCGCGTTGGCCCGGTTACTCCGTGCCAATGGTTACCACGTCGAAGCCATCGAGAGCCCCGAATCGTTGCTGCAAAGAACGGATCTGACGAAGACACCCGCCTGCGTCGTGCTCGATTTGCAGATGCCCGGTTTGACGGGGCTCGAAGTGCAGTCCAAGCTCAATCAGCTACTGCCCATCATATTTCTTACCGGGCACGGCGACGTCGGTTCGTGTGCCGATGCGATGAAAGCGGGCGCGGTCGATTTTCTGGTCAAGCCGGTGTGCGAATCGCTCGTGCTTGCCGCAATAGAGCGGGCGCTCACGCGTGCCAGGGCAGAGTGCGCGAAGCGGCAGCAGCGAACCGAAATCGAAGAGCGCGTCAATCATCTAACCCGTCGCGAACGCGAAGTCATGGCGCTGGTTCTCACGGGGCGCCTGAACAAACAGGTCGCGAGCGAACTCGGCGCCGCCGAGAAGACCATCAAGATTCATCGCGCGCGGGTGATGGAGAAGATGAAAGCGAGGTCGATCGTCGAACTTGTCCGGCTGGCGGAAAAAGGCGGCGTGCACGCAGCCGACGACGATTAACTTCCTCGCTGTTCCCGCAGAAAGGCGCTCCGTCAATCTTCTGCGTTCAACCCGACGCCTGTCAGTTAACCTGCCCGGGGCGGGCTCACTTCGTCAGATGCGACAGCGGACCAAAGCCCTATATCGCAATTTGTCATCTGCCGCTACGCTTGAGTCGCAAGCTCATTTACGGGGAACCGTACGCGCCCTCATATGGCCACTCTCAAGCCTATCGTTGCTGTTATCGACGACGACGAATCGGTCTGCCGCTCCATCAAGCGTTTGTTGCGCTCGGCTGGAATCGAAGCCGAGACGTTTTCCAGCGGTTCCGAGTTTCTCGATACTCTCGCAGCCGCCCCATCGTACCGGCCGGCGTGTGTGATTCTGGACGTCCAGATGCCGGGCATCAACGGCCTCGAAGTTCAGCGTCAACTTTTGCCGATGTCGTTGCCCGTCATCGTGATTACCGCTTACGACGAAACTTCCGCCCGGGAGGCTGCCATGGCGTCCGGTGCTAAAGCCTATCTGCGCAAGCCATTGAACGGCGCGATTCTGATCAGGGCCGTGGAGACGGCGCTTGGTGGCGCATCGTCGGAATGACGCGCGCCGGTTCGGCAAAGCGATATGAGACTAAGGTCCGATTGTCGCGTTTTCTCCAGCCATCCATTCTTCACGTAGCCAACGCGGTTTTCGGTGCGCTGGGCGGCATCGTTCGAAAGAAAATCCGGGAGCGTGCGTGATGAAATTCAAGTCCGTTGTACTTGCGATTTTGCCCGGTGTTGCCGCAGTCGATCTATGGGCAACACAAGTGCCGTTCGACAACTCGACGGCCTCGTGATCATGCGGGCCGCGCCATGAAAACCCCTCCTGTTGTTCGCCGCGCGTCGTGGTGGCAGATAGGCACGCTTGCGCATGCATCGCTCTTGCGGCGGCGGGCAGGACGCGCGTTGTTGCTGATCGCAGCGAGCGTCACGTTGCTGGCTGCATGCAGGAAACCACCCGCCGCGCCCGCGGCTGTCGAACCGGAGGTGACGGTGACGACGGTGGTTCAGCAGGACACCCCGGTCGACTTCGTATTTACCGCGCAAACCCAGAGTTCCCGCGAGGTGGAGATCCGTTCGAGAGTGGATGGCTTTCTCGACAAACGTCTGTACGTCGAAGGGCAGGTAGTGAAAGCCGGTCAGACGATGTTCCAGATGGACAGCAAGCCGTTCGAGGCCGCGTTGCAAACCGCCAAAGGACAATTGGCGCAGCAGCAGGCCCGGCTCGAAGTCGCCAGGGCGAATCTCGCGCGCGTTGAGCCGCTGGCCGCGCAGAACGCGTTGAGCAAGAAAGATCTCGACGATGCCGTCGGCAACGAAAAGCAGTCGGTAGCGGCAGTTATCGCGGCGAAGGGCGAAGTCGACTCGGCGCTGTTGAATCTCGGCTACACGACGATCAAGTCGCCGCTCACGGGTCTGTCGAGCTTTGCCCGCCAGCAGGACGGCAGTTATGTCACGGCGAATGCCAACGGCTTGCTGACCTATGTCTATCAACTGAACCCGATGTGGGTGAACTTCAGCATTTCGGAAAATGAAATGTTGAAGTACCGGGATCAGATCACAGCGGGGCAATTGCGGTTTCCCGAACACAACGATTTTGAAGTGCAGTTGATTCTCGCCGATGGCTCGGAGTTCGGGCAGAGGGGGCACATCGACTTTGCGAATCCTGCCTTCAACACTGAAACCGGCACCTTCCTCGTGCGTGCGGTCTTCGACAACCCGAAGGGCGTCCTGCGGCCGGGCCAATTCGTGAAGGCGCGCATTTCCGGTGCGATCCGGCCGAATTCGATTCTGGTGCCGCAGCGATCCGTCCTGCAGGGCGCGAAGAGCCATTTCGTGTGGGTCGTGGACGATCAGTCGAAGGCGCGTCAGCGAGTGATCGAAGTCGGCGACTGGCACGGCGACGACTGGTTCGTGTCGGAAGGACTCAAGGCGGGCGAGCGCATTGTCGTAGACGGTGCGCTGCGGGTCGCGGCCGGGGTGCAGGTCAAGGTTGTCAAGGCGCTGACTGAAGCGAACGGCGCGGCGCCAGCGTCTGCCTCGCAGGCCGGGGGGCAGGAGCAGGGAGCCAGTAGCAGCGGTGCGACCCAATGAAAGGGCAACCGATATGAGCATCTCGCACTACTGCATCGATCGCCCGATATTTGCGTCGGTCATTTCGATCGTCATCACGCTGGGTGGAGCACTGGCAATGTTCTCTCTGCCGGTCTCGCAATATCCTGACATCACGCCGCCGCAGATCACTATTTCCGCGACGTATCCGGGTGCCAATGCGGAGGTCGTGGCGAACAATGTCGCCGCGCCGATCGAGCAGCAGGTCAACGGCGCGGACAACATGATCTATATGAACTCGTCGAGTTCATCGACGGGCAACCTGACGATCAACGCGTTTTTCCAGATCGGCACGAACCCCGAACTGGCCCAGGTGGATGTACAGAACCGCGTGAATCTGGCGCTGCCGCAACTGCCGCAATCGGTCCAGGCGCAGGGCATTCAGGTGCAGAAGAAGTCGTCCGCTTTCATGATGGTGATCTCGATCTATTCGCCTACCGATCGCTACGATCCTGTCTATATCGCCAATTTCGCCAACGTGTACGTGCTCGATGCCATCAAACGCGTGCCGGGCGCGAACCAGTCGAGTATTTTCGGCAACCCGGACTACGCGATGCGTATCTGGCTGAAGCCCGATCGCATGGCGCAATTGGGTGTGACCGCCGCCGATGTTCAGCGGGTTGTCGCCAATCAGAACCAGCAGTTTGCCGTCGGCAGCATCGGTCAATCGCCGACAGGAAAGTCGGTCGAGCAGTCCTTCGCGGTGACGACGACGGGCCGTCTGACCGAGCCCAGAGAGTTCGAGAACATCATCGTGCGCGCGGCGAACGGAGGTGCGGCGATCGTGCGGATCAAGGACATCGGGCGGGCTGAACTCGGGCAAAAAGATTACTCGATTCGCAGCCGGTTTCAGGGAAAACCTGCGACCGTCCTCGCGGTTTATCAGCAACCGGGCGCCAATGCACTCGACGTGTCGAAGCAGGTTCGCGCGACGCTGGCCGAGCTGAAAAAGTCGTTTCCCGAGGGGCTGACCTACGAAATCGCGATGGACACGACCGAGTTCACCCGGGCCTCCATCTCCGATGTGATTCATACCTTTTTCGAAGCGCTGGTTCTTGTCGTGATCGTCGTGTTCGTGTTTCTGCAAAGCCTGCGCGCAACGCTGATTCCGATCGTCGCGGTGCCGGTCTCGATTGTCGGCACCTGCATGTTCATGCTGCTGCTGGGCTTTTCGATCAATATGCTGACCCTGTTCGGGATGGTGCTCGCGATCGGGATCGTGGTGGACGATGCGATCGTCGTGATCGAGAACGTCGAGCGAAACATGGTGGTCCACAAGCTGAATCCAAAAGATGCGTCGAAAAAGGCCATGGACGAAGTGGCCGGACCGGTCATCGCCATCGTGCTGGTGCTGTGCGCAGTGTTCGTGCCGGTGGCGTTTCTCGGCGGCATCACGGGGCAGATGTACAAGCAGTTCGCCATTACGATCGCGATCTCGGTGGTGTTGTCCGGCGTCGTGGCCCTGACTTTGTCGCCGGCACTCGCCGCGTTGCTGTTGAAGAGTTCCCATCACGAAAAGAAGGGCTTTTTCCGCTGGTTCGACAATGCTTTCGCGAAAATGACCTCGGGCTACACGCGTGCGGTCAGGCTCATCATCAAGCGTTTTATCTTTGGCCTGCTGTTCTTCGTGGGCATGATCGTGCTCGCGGTACTGATGCTGCGCTCCGTTCCTTCGGCCTTCCTGCCGCCGGAAGATCAGGGCTATCTGCTCGGCGCGGTCATCATGCCCGACGCGGCCAGCCTCGACCGTACCGGCGAAGTCTCCCAGCAGGTCACCGACTACTTCATGAAGCAGCCTGCGGTAGGCAGCATCACCGTGGTCGACGGATTCAGCCTGCTCGATAGCCAGAACAAAAACAACTCGGGAACGTTCTTTGTCGGCTTCAAAAGTTTCGACGAGCGCTACTCGTCGGCGAACATCAGAACGCAGAATGCGCGCTCTGTTTTAGTCGACGCGGCCCGGTATTTCGCGAACGTGAAACAAGGCGTCGTCATTCCGGTGAATCCGCCGTCGATTCCAGGTCTCGGCACCACGGGCGGCACGGAGGTGTGGATTCAGAGCAAGGGCGACGCGAGCATCGCGCAACTCGCGGAGGTCGCGCAGGACTTCCTCCTGCGGGCGAAGCAGCGGCGGGAACTCACCGGGGTGACGTCGACCTTCAACGCGTCGTCCCGGCAATTGCTGTTTCAGGTGGACCGCGACAAGTCCGAGACGCTGGGCGTGCCGGTCGAAGATGCGTATAGCGCGATGCAGACCATGTTCGGCTCGCTCTATGTCTCGCAGTTCAACCGTTCGAGCCGGCTATGGCAGGTGATCCTTCAGGCAGAGCCGTCGTACCGGTTGAAGCCCGACGACCTCGACCAGATTTTCGTGCGCAGCAAGACAGGCTCGATGCTGCCGGTCACATCGGTGGCGAATTACAGCTTTGTCGTCGGGCCGGATCTGGTTACCCGCTTCAATAATTTTCCGGCGATCAAGATCACGGCGAGTGCCGCCCCCGGTTTCAGTTCCGGTCAGGTGATCTCGACTCTCGAGGAACTGGCGACGCAGATGCCGCCCGGCTACGACGTCGCGTGGAGCGGTGAGGCTTACGAGGAGCGGCAATCGGGCGGCACCTCGGGACTGGTGTTCGTGTTCGGTCTGGTGATGGTGTTCCTGATCCTCGCCGGCCAGTACGAGAAGTGGAGCCTGCCGATTGGCGTGCTGATGGCGGTGCCGTTCGCACTGTTCGGTGCGCTGCTGGCGATTCTGATACGCGGCCTGAGCAACGACGTCTACTTCCAGATCGGGCTGACCATGCTGGTCGCGCTCGCCGCGAAGAACGCGATCCTGATCTTCGAGTTCGCGGTGCTGAACCGGGAGACGGGCGCGTCGGTATTCGATTCGACCATGACCGCAGCCGAGGAACGCTTGCGTCCTATTGTGATGACGTCGCTGGCATTCATTCTCGGCTGCGTGCCGCTCGCCATCGCGACCGGTGCGTCGGCCAACAGCCGCCATTCGATCGGCACAGGGGTGATCGGCGGCATGCTCGGCGCAACGGTGATCGCGGTGTTCTTCATTCCGATGTTCTATTACCTGCTTGAATCGATGTCGTCGCGCTCTCAAAGCGGCAAGCAGACGCCGGACAAAGGTCCGGCGGACCCTGGCGTGCCGCCTGGCGCGTCATCTCAAGAGGGTCACTGAAAATGGACGGGAGAGTGCTGCCGCGTCTGCCCGCTCGCGCCGTCGTGCTGGCGCTGCCGGTGTTGGCGCTGGTTCTGGCATTGGGCGGTTGCCTGCTCGGCCCCGACTATGCGCGGCCCAAAATCGATGTGCCGGCGACCTACCGTTTCGCGCAGGGCGAGTCCGCGCAGATTGCCGACATGGCGTGGTGGGAGCAGTTTCAGGACCCCGTGCTGAATCAGTTGATTGCCACGGCGCTACTGGAAAACCGCGACGTCAAGATGGCGGCCGCGCGGGTGGACGAGTTTCGGGCCCAGTTCGTCACGACGCGTTCCGCGCTTTTCCCGCAACTGGGCGCGGGGGCGGATGCGTCGCGCCAACGTGCGTCGCAGGCAGCGGGAATCCCTGTGCCGAATGGCGTGAGCCCGATCTACAACCAGTTCGACGCAAGCGTGTCGGTGGCTTGGGAGATCGACCTGTTTGGCAAGGTGCGCCGTCAGACCGAGGCTGCGCGCGCCAATCTGCTGGCGAGCGAGGAGGGCCGCCGGGGCACCATCCTGACGCTGGTGGGCTCAGTCGCGTCGTCCTATATCAACTTGCGCAGTCTCGATCGGCAACTGGAAATCGCGAATGAAACCGTGAAGAGCCGTGACGAATCGGTACGCGTATTCACGCTGCGATTCAAGGGCGGCGAAGTGTCGCAAATGGAGTTGGCGCAAAGCGAGTCGGAGTACGAAGCGGCGAAGCAGACGATCCCCCTTCTCGAGATGCAGATCGCGCAGCAGGAAGACGCGCTGTCCGTCCTGATCGGCACGAATCCCGGCGCGATTCTGCGTGGCCGCGAATTGGGAACGATGGGCACGCCGCCCATTCCCGACGGCTTGCCCTCCGCGTTGCTGGAACGACGTCCCGATCTGCTGCAAGCCGAGCAGACGCTCGTAGCGGAAAACGCACTGATCGGCGCCGCCAGGGCGTTGTATTTTCCGTCGATCTCGCTGACGGGCCTGTTCGGCACGGTCAGCTCGCAATTCTCCGACCTCTTTACGGGGCCGGCGAAAGTGTGGTCGTTTGCGGGGAGCGTGACGCAGCCTATTTTCACGGCGGGCAATATCACGGGCCAGGTGCATCAGGCCGAGGCGCGCCAGCAGGAAGCACTGTTCGCCTATGAGAAGGCGATTCAGGTGGCGTTTCAGGAAGTCGAGGACGCGCTGGTCGCCGTGCAGAAAACGCGCGAACAGCTGGACGTGGTCGGCAAACAGGTCGAGGCGTTGCACACTTACGCGCGGCTCGCGCGTCTGCGCTACGAAGGCGGTTATACAAGCTACATCGAAGTGCTCGACGCCGAGCGTAGCCTCTTCAATGCACAACTCAGCTATACGCAGACGCAGGGCGCGCAACTGACGTCGTTCGTCAGTCTCTACAAGGCGATGGGGGGCGGCTGGGTGCTCGAGGCGGAGAAGCTGTCGGTGCCGCCGGTCGCCGCGTCCGTGCCCGCAGCGGCTTCGGCTCCAGCATCGGCGTCGGCAGAAACGACGCCCGTTGCATTGGAGGCGAGATGAGCGGACCGGAGATCATTGCGTGCGAGGAGTGCGATCTCCTTCAGCTCGCGGCACCGTTGACCCCCGGCAGTTCGCTGCGTTGCCGGCGCTGTCACGCCGAGCTGCGAAGAGGACGCAGCAACGGGCCGGAATATGCGCTCGCCTTCACCGTGGCAGCGGCCGTTCTGTTCGTGATCTCGAACGTGTTTCCCATCGTCGGATTATCGGTCAACGGCAATCTGGTTCAAACCACGCTGGCGGGCTCGGTCCGCATGCTGTACAGCCATGGGACGTGGCCGCTCGCCGTGCTGGTCGCGCTGACGACGATCGTCATGCCCGCGTTGCAAACGCTGGCGATGCTCTGGCTGCTCCTGCCCCTGCATCTGGGACGCGTGCCGCCGAACGCGATCGAAGGCTTCCGGCTGTTTCAACTGGCGCGTCCCTGGGGCATGACCGAAGTGCTGATCCTCGGTCTGCTCGTCGCACTCGTCAAGCTCGCGCACATCGCGAAGGTCGTGCCGGGAACGGCGCTGTGGTCGTTCGTCGTGCTGATGCTGTTGCTGGCCGCCGCGTCGTCGGCATTCGATCCGCGCGAGATCTGGGCGCGCATCTGTGCCCTCAGGAACGTCAGCCATGCAGGGGTGCATCCGCACCTGAAACCGTCGCGCGGTGCGGTCACGGCATCCGCTCAAGGGTTGGCGTTATGTGAAAAGTGCGGCCTGCTGGTTCGCGATCCGGCGCGTTCGGGAGCGCAGGTTTGCCCGCGCTGTAAATCGCCCCTGCATCTGCGCAAACCTGCCAGCCTTTCGCGGACATGGGCGTATCTGGTGGCGGCGATCGTGCTCTATATCCCCGCGAATGTGCTGCCCGTGATGAACACCAGTTCGCTATTCGGCGCACAGAAAGACACGATCATGAGCGGCGTGGTCTATCTGTGGACCTCCGGTTCGTGGCTACTGGCGGTTCTCGTGTTCATCGCGAGCATCGTCGTGCCGATGCTCAAGATTCTGGGCCTCGTGTACCTGATCGTCTCGACGCAGCTTCGTTCTCAATGGCTGCCCGAGCAGCGCACGCGGATTTATCGGGTGATCGAACTGGTCGGGCGATGGTCCATGCTCGACATCTATGTGATTACGATGCTCGTCGCGCTGGTTCAATTCCAGGCGCTGGCGACGATCGAAGCCGGGCCGGCATCGATAGCGTTCGGGGCAGTCGTCGTGCTGACGCTGCTCGCGGCGATGTCGTTCGACCCGCGTCTCATCTGGGACGCAGCGGAGAGGCGACATGTCCGGGTTGAATGACGAGCCTGATGGCGCCGGGCTGCCCTCGGCGGAGACGATTCCGCGTTCGCGCTGGCGCATGCAACTGGTGTGGCTCGTGCCGATCGTCGCGGTGCTGATCGGCGGATGGCTGGCGACCAAGGCGATCCTCGAACGCGGTGAGAAAGTCACGATCAGCTTCAAGACCGGCGAAGGTCTGGAGGCGGGCAAAACCAAACTCAAGTTCAAGGATGTGGATATCGGCGTGGTCGAAACCGTGAACCTCTCGGCCGATCACAAGCGGGTGTTGGCCACGGCGGAAGTGGCGCGCGATGTCGCGAGTCTGCTGGTCGACAATACGCGCTTCTGGGTGGTGCGCCCGCGCATTTCGGGCGGCACGGTGTCGGGGCTCGGCACGCTGCTTTCCGGTTCGTATATCGATGTGGATGTCGGCAACGCAAGCAAGGCGCGTCGTGATTTCGTCGGACTCGAAGAGCCGCCGGTCTTTGCCAGCGACGTGCCGGGGCGCGAGTTCACCCTGAAGTCGACGGGCCTCGGCTCGCTGGACGTGGGCACGCCAGTCTATTTCCGCCGGCTGCGGGTCGGCCAGATCGCCTCGTACAAGTTGGACCCGGATGGGCGCGGTGTCACGCTGAAGGTGTTCGTCAATGCGCCGTACGACCAGTTTGTGAAAACGGATACGCGCTTCTGGCATGCCAGCGGCGTGGACATGGCGTTCGATACGAACGGGCTGCGGGTCGAATCCCAGTCGATCGTGTCGATCATCATCGGCGGGGTGGCGTTCGAGTCGCCGCCCGAGTCGGCCACCGGCTTGCAGAACGAGACGGCCGCCACGCCCGATACGCAGTTCCGCCTATACGACACGCGTGCCGACGCGATGAAGAAGCACGACCGGATCGTCGATCGATATGTGGTCAATTTTCTGGATTCGGTGCGCGGTTTGACGGTGGGTGCGCCGGTCGATTTTCGCGGCGTGGTGATTGGAGAAGTGACGGCGATCTATACGCGCTTCGACGAGGCGCACAATCGTTTCAGCATTCCCGTCGAAATAGAAATCTATCCGGAACGCTTTACGTCGCGCTATCAGAAGGGTCACGCAGGCGGACGTATCAGTGACGATCCGCGCGGGATCGCGAACTATCTGGTAGAGCACGGCTTCCGCTTTCAGCTCAAGAGCGGCAATCCTCTGACGGGGCAGCTTTATATTGCGCTGGATTACTTCCCGGATGCACCCAAAGCGGCCATCGACTGGACCGCGTCGCCGCCTGAATTGCCCGCTATTCCGCGCACGCTTCAATCGATTCAGGACTCGGTCACGCGGCTGCTGACCAAGCTCAATAGCATTCCGTTCGAGGGCATCGGCAACGATGCGCGCACCACGCTGCGCACGACCAACGCGCTGATCTCGCAGATCAATTCCGAGGTCGTCCCCAAGGCCCAGAGCACGCTCAACTCGGCGCAAACCACGCTGGATTCCGCGAACAGCATGCTGCAGCCGGATTCGTCCCTGCAGCAATCGACCGAGCAGGCCATGCAGGAAATGACCCGCACTGCCGCGACATTGCGCACGCTGGCCGACTACCTGGCGCGGCATCCTGAAGCGCTGGTTCGCGGCAAGCCGGAGGACACGCCATGAAGTCTGCGACGGCATGTTTTGTCATGACACTCGTCGGCGCCACTCTCGGGGGATGCAAGTCGCCGCCGGCCAGTTTCTATACGCTGGACCCGGCCCCTTCGCTGACGTCTGCCGGTATGGCCCGGCCGGTGGTTGCGGTGGTGGGTCCGGTGACGATACCGGAGACGGTGAATCGTCCGCAGATCGTGACGCGGGTCGGCGATGGCGAGGTCGCCATCAACGAATTTGCGCGGTGGGCGCAACCGTTGAGCAGCGACATTGGCCGCGTGATCGCCGCGAATCTTGCCGTGCTGCTCGACTCGCCGCAGATATCGGTGTACGACGCGACCCACGATCCGCTCGGCGTATGGCATGTGCGGATCGACGTGATGCGCTTCGAGTCCGTCCCGGGGCGGGACGTGACCGTCGACGTGCAGTGGGTCGTGCGGGCACCTGGCAAGGGTCGCGCGGTAACGGGCCGCTCGGTGGTTCATGAGCCGGTGGCGGAGCCGGGCTTCGCGCCGTTGATCGCCGCGCACGACCGGGCGCTGGCGGCGGTCAGCCGCGATATCGCGGCGGCGGTGGATTCGGCTCCGGTCCAGTGATATGGCGTGCGGTGGCGTGGCCTCTGTGAAGCCAGCGGTCCTGCGAGTCCGGCACGCGGCGATGTGATCGTCTTCGTTACGTGGAAAGTGGGAGAGGGCGTACCAAGGAGCGCGATCGCTACCGCTTGTGGCGTGGCGCGAATTGGATACGCGCCTGTTTGTTTCATCGGGAATGAAGCGATTGCGACTGTCGAGGAGTCAGGATCATGGCTGAACTACTGCTTGGAAACGTGGAAGAAAGTGTCGCCGACGAAGAAATCGGCGAGTTCCTGATCCGGTATGGATTTCCCCAGTTCAGCTCGATCCGGCGTATTCCCGGCGCGGGTTCGAGGCCTGCCGCAATGGTGATTTTCGACGACATCCCCGCGGACCGCTTGCGGGTACTTCAGACGCGTGTTCACAACATGTACTGGAAGAGCCGCGTGATCACCGCATTGTTGATGCCGGATCGCGACGAATCGTAGTTCGCGGGGTTCGGCGAATGGGTTGGCGGGGTGCAGGCCGAGTACGAATGGCTGCCCCCGCTGCGCGGCTATTTCGCTTGCGGTTCGACGGAAATCGCGAGGGCCTCGTGGTAGACCACCTCCAACTGATCGCCTTTCCTGATCAGTTTGAGTTGCTCGGGATCTTCCACGACGACATCCAGCGAATTGCCTTGCGGACCTTTGAGCGTCATCGCACCGGTCTGGTGATTGACAGCCGTGACGTTGGCCATGATCGTCACTTCCCGGCTCGCTGCGCCGCCGGGTTTGGCGCCCATCGGCGCGCGTTCCAACGTCTGATTTTCGTTCGCGGACGCGGCGCCGCCTCCTTTCTTCAGCGTGACGGTAATGGCCTGCGAATATTCTGCCTTGACCACGTCGCCGATCTTGAGCTGCTCGAAGTTGCGGGCCTCGTCGCCGACCACGACTTCGACAACCTTGCCTTTGGGGTCTTTCAGCCACACGGTTCGCGTGGCCGGTTCGATCCCGACGATTGTCGAGGTCGTCTTGAGCGTGCCGGCCACGGAGACTTTGCCTGGCGTGCTCGTCGTCTTGATGTCGGGCGCTGTCTGCGCGAAGACGGCGCTCGTCAGACACACGACCGCCGCCATGAGGATGAGTTTGCCGCTATTCGCGCTGCTTCTCATGCTGCTCTCCTTGAATGCCCAGGTGCGTCGTCGTTCATTTGATCGTGTAGCCGCGACCTTCCATACACGCGGCGTAGGCACGGTTGAAGGTATCCATCGCGCCCTGGCTCTGCGCCTGGTTCGACGCAGCGGCCGCGCGCCGGTTCTGGCGCGCGCGAGAGCCGCCGACCACGGTCCCGGTCGTGGCGCCAATCGCGGCGCCTTTGCCCGCGTCGCCCGCGATTGCGCCGATCACTGCGCCGCCCGCCGCGCCACGTGCGGCGCCCTGCAGACGCTCCCCGCCGCCGACCGCCGGTCCGGATGGAGGAGGCGGCGCGTTGGCCACCGCAGCGGGGTCTACGCCGGTCTGGCTTTTTGACCATGAATAGCAGGCGCCGTCATCCTGCTGCTGCTTTTGCTGGCTTTGTCCCTTCGCGGGGTAGGCAATGGGTTTGCCTTGCGCCAGGCCATCGACTGACATCGAACCGGCGACAGCGGCGACGAAGAGATACTTTGTCAAGGTGATGTTCACAGCGACTCCTTGCGCGATCCTTCGCCCAGGTGGACCGCTATTTGCGCCCTCGAGGCGTGGCGGCACGCGCGAACTTCAGCTCTGGGTGGACCGTAGCATCCCGTCCTGATCTTGCGCAGGGTGCGGTGCGTGCGCCGTGGTGATGTTCACTTTCATCATTGCGTGGGGGCAGGCCGGACGCAATCGGACCAAGGTCGTATGTGCGATCCGGCAGGAGGCCGGACCAGACGGTTTTGGGGCACAGCCGTGTCGAAAAAACCTAGGACCAAGGTCCGATGTGAATCGCGCAGGTCGCTGACTACGCTTGAGGCTGAACGGAGTGGCCACAGGGCGGCATCGACCGGATCGCCGGACGGCGTGCGCCCGTATTGCGCCCGTATCGCGCCAGTATCTCGCCCGTATCTCAATCGAGTCTGCTTCCCATGCGAGGCGCTACGTTGATTCTTGAATCCCGCGTGACAGATTCGGACTCCGCCGATCGTGCAGAGTGCGGATGGCGCAACGTATTCCCTCCCGCTCGGTGGTTGCGCGCCTGTCGGCGCCGATGGCTCGTCAACGACGCGACCTGACGGTCGGAGCCGGGGCGCGTGACCGGATCAGCTATCAATGGAGATGACCTATGCGCGTGCATACCGACCCGTTCGTCCAGATGTTCCCGCAATCGTTCTTGGCCATCGCGTTGCTGATTGCCGTGACGCCCTGCCATGCGAGCAACCTGAATTTCCTGAGGCACACGCCCATCAGCTACATGAGAGAGGCCGATCGCAGAGCGCTCAACGACGCGGGTCAGGTGGCGCTCGAAACCTTGAAGGATGGCGAGTCGCTGACATGGAGCAATGCGGGCACCGGCAATTCCGTCGCGATTCACGGCACGGTGACACCGCACGATACCTTGAAGCAGGGCGATCGAACCTGCCGCGCCGCGACGCTTGTCGCGATCGCCAAGGGCCAGTCCCAGAGCTGGACGCCGACGGTGTGCAAACAGGGCAGCGGACCCTGGAAGATCCTCAGGCAATAACCTCGGCCATGACCCGTGACGCTGCGACTTGCCGTAGTCCGAAGTTCGCTGCGAGCCCTGCAAGCGATGCGTTCGATTCATGGGACCAAGGTCGTATTGTTCGAAGCGGGCAGAAGAACCATTGTATTGAGTCAGAGAGACCGCCGCTGACACCTTGCAAATCTCCGGGCTTGGGTTCGCGGCCGTGATGGATCGACAACACACCTGCCCGCACACCGGTGTCGACGGGCGAACCGTAGAAGAGGGCGACAATGGCATGGATCACTGGAACGCTTCAACGGTATCCCGAGATTGCTATTTTCCTCTCGCTTGCCATCGGCTACTGGGTGGGCGGAAAAAGTTTCAGGGGCTTCAGTCTGGGCGCGGTCACCGGGACCTTACTGGCGGCGGTTGTCATCGGGCAGCTCAATATCACCGTCTCGCCTAACGTCAAGTCCATCTTCTTCCTGATTTTTCTTTTCGCCGTCGGCTATGGCGTGGGGCCGCAATTTGTCCGCGGCATCGCCAAGGACGGCTTGCCGCAAGCGCTGTTCGCCGTCGTGCAATGCGTGCTGTCGTTGGGGGCAGCGATTCTGGCGGCGAAGGTGGCCGGCTACGATCTCGGCTCGGCAGCGGGACTGTTCGCGGGTTCGCAAACCATTTCGGCTTCAATGGGACTCGCGACGGATGCCATCAACCGGCTCGGACTACCGGCAGACCAGACCAAAGCCATGCTCGATGCGATGCCGACCGCCTACGCCATCTCGTACATTTTCGGCACGGTCGGCTCGGCGCTGATTCTCGCGACGCTCGGGCCGAGACTGCTGCGCATCGACCTGGTGGCCGCCTGCAAGGAATACGAAGCAAGTCTCGGCGCCACGAAGGAGATGGGCGGTGCAGACCAGGCATGGCACCGGTATGAACTACGCGCGTATCGCGTGCTGCCGGACGCCCCGGTTTGCGGCCTGAACGTGAGCCAGGTGGAAGCGCTTCAGCCCGCAGGCAACCGACTGTTCATTGAACGGATCCGACGCGGCAGCACGATCCAGGACGCCACGCTCGACCAGGTACTGCAAGCCGACGACGTGGTGGCGATCGCCGGTCCTCGCGACCAGCTGGTTTCCGTGCTCGGCGCCGCTGGCAGAACAGTGCCCGCTACCGGCGATCAATCCGGCACGGTTCGCGAGGTCAAGGCCGTGGAAGTGGACGACCCCGAACTGCTCGCCGTACCCGCAGAAGGCGTGGACGTCTACGTCACCAGCAAGGAAGTGGACGGCAAGACCTTGGTCGAACTGGCTGCAATGCCGCTGTCGCGCGGCGTCTTCCTTCGAAAAATCAAGCGCGGACCGACGGAAACACAGATTCCCGTTCTGCCCAGCACGAAGCTGCATCGCGGCGACACGATCACGATCGTCGGACGAACTCAGGACACCAGCGCAGCCGCGAAAGTAATGGGTGTGCTGGACCGTCCGACCAGCGCAACGGATGTGGCTTTCGTGAGTCTCGCGATCACCGTCGGCGCGATGATCGGTGCCATTGTGATCAACGTCGCGGGCATTCCGATCACGCTGTCGACAGCGGGCGGCGCGTTGATCGCCGGTCTGATCTTCGGCTGGCTGAGAGCTATCCGCCCCACGTTCGGCCGGATCCCGGAACCGACTGTGTGGTTCATGAACTCGGTCGGTCTGAACGTGTTCATTGCAGTTGTCGGTCTGACGGCGGGGCCTGGATTCGTCGCGGGGCTGCAGCGTCTTGGGGTCGGTCTGTTTATCTGGGGCATCGTGGCTACCACGCTTCCGCTGATTCTCGGCATGTTCATCGGGCGTTATGTATTCAAGTTTCATCCGGCCATCCTGCTCGGTGTGTGCGCGGGCGCAAGAACCACCACCGCTGCATTGGGCATGGTCTGCGACGCGGCAGAAAGCCAGATACCCGGGTTGGGATACACCGTCACGTACGCAGTCGGCAATACGCTCCTCACGATCTGGGGCATGGTGATCGTGATGATTCTGGCCTAGTCCGGCGCTTTGCAATCGACCGCGCGTTACCGGTCAACTTCACACTGGAGAGAGCACATGGCCAAGCGGGATAAATCGGAATCGGAACATGCCGCGAGCCTCGCGGCGCTGAGTCCGTTCGAGTTGAAAGACGAATTGATCAAGGCCGCGGGCGGCGGCGCGGTGGAGCGGGCCGCGAACTTTTCCATGCTCAACGCCGGTCGCGGTAATCCGAACTTCCTCGCCACCATACCGCGCCACGGATTCTGGCAACTCGGCCTGTTTGCGATGCAGGAGGCGGAGCGGTCGTTCGCGTATATGCCTGAGGGCCTTGGCGGCTTCCCCCGGCGCGACGGACTGATCGAGCGCTTCGAACTGTTTTTGCGCGGCAATAAAGGGGTGCCGGGCGTCGACTTTCTCGCGAGCGCTGTGTCCTATGTGCGCGATCAACTCGGTCTTTCGGCCGACGATTTTCTCTACGAGATGTGCGAGGGCATTCTGGCATCGAACTACCCGGTGCCGGACCGGATGTTGAAGTTCTCTGAACTCATCGTCGGGCAGTATCTGCGCCGCGAAATGATCGGCAATCATCCGTTCGTTGGCGAGTTCGACGTGTTCGCGGTCGAAGGGGGCACCGCCGCGATGACGTACATCTTCAACACGATGCGCGAGAACTTCCTGATCAAACCGGGCGACACGATTGCGCTCGGCATGCCGATCTTCACACCGTACATCGAGATACCGCGCCTGAACGACTATCAGTTGAAAGTCGTCGAACTGAATGCGGGCGTCGAGAAAAACTGGCAGTACTCGAACAAGGAACTCGACAAGCTGCGCGATCCTGCGGTGAAAGCGTTCTTCCTGGTCAATCCGAGCAATCCGCCGTCGGTTCGAATCAGCGACGAAAGTCTCGACTACATTGCCAGTATCGTTAAAGAGCGGCCGGACCTGATTCTCCTGACCGACGACGTCTACGGCACGTTCGCCGACGACTTCGTTTCGCTGTTCGCGCTGGCGCCGAAGAACACCATTCTCGTGTACTCGTATTCGAAGTACTTCGGCGCAACGGGCTGGCGGCTCGGCGCAATCGCCACTCATCGCGACAACGTGCTGGACAGGTTGATCGGCGAGTTGCCGAAAGACGCGAAAAAGCAGTTGCATCACCACTATGAATCGATCACGACCGAACCGGACAAGCTCAAGTTCATCGACCGATTGGTGGCAGACAGCCGCACCGTCGCACTGAATCACACAGCGGGTCTGTCGACGCCGCAGCAGGTGCAGATGGTGCTGTTCTCGCTGTTTTCGTTGATGGATACGCCCGACGCGTACAAGCGCGCGCTGAAGAAGCTGATTCGCAACCGCAAGCGTGCGCTCTATGAAGAAATCGGCATTTCGTTCGACGACGATGACGTGAATCAGGTCGATTACTACACGATTCTCGACATGGAATTTCTTGGCGAACGCGCCTATGGCCGCGATTTCGTCGAATGGCTGCTGAAGCACACCGAGCCGGCCGAACTGCTTTTCAGGCTCGCCAGAGAAGCGCGCGTGGTGCTGTTACCGGGACGTGGTTTCGGCACGCCGCATCCGTCCGGGCGGGTGTCGCTCGCCAATCTGAACGAATCGGATTACCGGAAGATCGGCCGCGCGATTCGCTCGCTGCTGTCCGACTATGTCGAACGCTACAACGCGGCGACCGGCAAGAAGCTGGACAAGAACCGGGTCCTGTAGCGTGTGAGGCAGGAGAACCCGTTATGGCCCGCGTGGAAGGCAGGATCGTGCTGGCGGCGATTGCCGTGTTCGTGACGCTGGGAGGACTTGCCTCGTCGATCCGCGGGCTGTTGTACGAACGGCCGAAGCTCGTCGAATTCGGTGTGTTTGCGATGGTAATCGGCATCGCCGGTTTCGTGTTCTTTCTCAGGCCAGGGAAAGAAGGCGGCAAGTGAGCCGGGGATATGTGGCAACCCAGACGTACGCATCGGCTTCGGCGACGTGCGGTTCCGTTGAATCACTCCGTTGCGGCACGACGCGATGCGGCTCGCCGTATCGCCCACAGCGATGGCCGCTCAGTCCGAACACGGATCGAACGAGGCAACCGCAAGACTTGCTCACCCGGGGACGCACCTCGGAAACTCACTGGAGGTGGATCGTGAACAGAAGGAATTTCGTCATTGAGGCAGCGGTGGCCGGCATCGCTGGCGGATTGATGCTCGCCGGTTGCACCACGACGTCGGGCAGCGGCGACAGCGCTCAAACCGATGCGTCGAAGCGTCAGGCGATCGACGCGAGTGTCGACGGCACGCTCAGCCGGCTTTTCTCGACGGTCCAGGGTTCTCACGAACTCGCGGCGAAGGCCCAGGGCATTCTGGTGTTTCCGGATGTGAAGAAGGCGGCCTTCATCGTCGGGGCGGCGTATGGCGAAGGCGCGTTACGTGTGGGCGGCGCGACAGTCGGCTACTACAGCACGGCGGCGGCTTCTTTTGGATTTCAGGCAGGAGCGCAGTCGACGGCCATCATTTTCATGTTCATGACGCGTGACAAGCTCGATTCGTTCCGTAACGCCGCCGGGTGGTCGGTTGGCGGGGACGCCGCCGTGTCGGTCATCAAGGTCGGCGCGAACGGTACGATCGACAGCACGTCGGCATCCTCTCAGGTCGTCGCCCTCGTGCTGACGAATACCGGGCTGATGGCCGACGCGTCGCTCAACGGCACCAAGGTGACGCGGATGAATTTGTGAGTGAGGGCGGTCTTTCGGTCATGCGCTGGTGTTCGACTCCGGGAGGGCGCGCTGCACCGCACGTAAAGTGCGCAGCGCCCGTGTGTTGGTGTCCGTGTGCTGCCACCACGTTCGCACTATCCGCCGAGCGCAATGACCGCCGCAACCAGCGCAATGCCGAGAGCGGCCATCGCCAGTCCTGTGTATAGCGGGGCGCGATAACCCGCGTACCGTCCCAGTGCGAAGCCGAGAATGAACAGCATGCTGATCGCGATCACACGCGATGAGAGCAGTGCCAGCGGCGTGGAGCGCAGCATCAGAAAGGGCAGGACGACGGGGAAGGTGGCGATGACCACCAGCAGGAAGATGCCCAGAGCTTCAAGAAAGTCCCGTGGTTCGAGCGTGCGGCGGCCACTGGGCGGCAGGGTGTGGATCCGGCTGCGCATGACTTCAATCTCTGTTTCGCCGACGATCGCGCGTACATAGTCGGGCAGGGTTGTTTTGATGATATCGCGTGCGGCTTCCTTGTCGGACTGGATGACCTGATAGCCCAGGTTCCGCAGACGCGATCGCTCCGTCGCCGTGCGTAACAGGTACATCACCGCATCCACAAGGCCCCACGCGATGTTGCAGCCCAGCGCCGCAACGGTCGCGACTCGCCCAGGCGTCGCCGACGTGGAGGCGATCGACGCGGAGCCGACGATCGTGACTGCCATGATCAGACCAAACAGTATTTCGGATACCCGATCGATCGGATCAAGCAGAACTTCGCGCTGCATGGTTGCTCCTCATTTTTTGGGGATTGACTGCGCGAGGAATGAGTCGGGCTTCATGGGGCGCGACTCGCTGGACCAGTATTCGCAGGCTAAGGGGGCGGTTACTCCTCTGGCGCGTCGAGACGCCGCGCACTCATCGACCCATCCGCCGATCGTAATTTCGTGAGATGCGCTGCAGCAGGACCGGGTCGCGTGAGTCACTGGCGTCGAAGCGCACCTGCACGCTGCCATCGGCCTGCTGACTGATGCTGGCCATCACGACGCTGCCGTTGCTGTTGCCCACCACCACGCCGCGCGCCGGATCCTGGACCGTGATGGCCAGCCCCTCGTCACGCATGGCCCCGGCCGCAGCGGAAAACGAGCGATCAAAGCTGGCCGGTGTCATGACCACGGTGCCGGCGGGTGCGGCGTAGTCAGCGCAGGCCGACAAAACGAACTGGGCGCTACATGCGACGGCGAGCAGGGCGCGCGTCAAGGTGAAACCTTTACCCAGCCCGGACCGGGATCGAAGGATTGCATGGCCTCTGCCTTCGCTGCACCGTCGGGTCCGAGGTCCCGCTCGTAGACCTGTCCATCGTGACTGACCATGAAGCTCTTGATGCCGGTATCCGCGTAACGAACGGGCCACGCGACGACGGCGAAACCGCCAAACAGCTTGCCGTTCACGACATAGTCGTACGCGCCTCCGGGGGCGTGTGGGCCTTGCGAGGTAAGCAGCTTGAAGTGGTAGCCGTAGTAGCCGGCGTGATCGGCCTGACGCGAGCCCGCGCTGGCGAATGCGACCCCTAACGGGCTTGGCGGATCGTCCGGGCCGGTGGGCCAGTAGAGGCCGTCCCGTTTGCCGGGCGAGCTCGATAACTTCCTGGCATAAGCGAGGACGCCGCTGCCGTCGTGATCCACCTGCGCGTATTCGCGCTGCGCATCGTAGACGGCCAGCATCGTCTGGATGACGGCCAGCTCGTTGCGCCCAATGCGGCGCAGGCGCATTTCCTCGACGCCGGCGCGCGTGTCGAAATGCCAGCCTTGCGCCGATTTCACCAAAGGAATGGGGAGTGTCCAACCATCTTTGCCGACGGCGATGTCGGCATGGTCGTCGTCGACAGTCTGAATCGTGTGCGAGTCCTCCCAGGCGGTCAGGAAGCGGCTGCGAATGTCTGAACCGACTGGCGGAATGAGGTCGCGAAACCGGTCGCCGAGCAAGACCTTCAGGCCTGCTTCGTCGCTACCGGCGACCGCGTTACCAAATGCGGTCATCGCTTCCTGGGGCGATTCGAAGTGCTTCTGCGCGTAGGCCGTACCGGGTGCGCCGACGCAGAGCGTCAGAACAAGCGCGGCCCCGGCGCCGAGCGAGATCAGGCGGGCCGCCAGAGATCGTAGTAATGACTTCATGCTGGTGTCTCCTTAGCGCCTGCCGCGTCCGCCACCGCCGCCCGCCCGCATGCCACCGCCGCCACTCGGACGGCTGAAATTCGACGACTGCGCGCTGGATCGGCCGCGGTTGAAGTCCTGCTGTGAACGGCCACCGCCGCCGACACCCTGGAAGGCTCCGTCGCGGTTGCCGCCTCCGGTACTGGGCCGTGCGGACGCTGCGGCGCGATTGCCGACGCTGGCATTGTTGGCTGCGCCGGCCCGGTTTCCGTTGCCGGCTGCGTTGCCGCCACCGGCCCGGTCAGCTATGCCGGCCTGGTTTGCGCCACCGTTGCGGTTGGCTCCGCCTGCGTTGTTTCGTGTACTCGCGCGGTCGCTGACCCCGGCGTTACCCCGGCCGCCGTTGCGATCGCCTGCGCCGCCATTGTTGCGATCGCCCACGCCACCGTTATCGCGTCCGTTTCCGCGATTGCCTGCGTTACCGCGATCACCCCGATCACCCGCGTCGCCATTTCGACCACGGAAATCACCCCGTGCATCGGAGCCGGAGACGTTTCTCGAATATTTTTCACGAGACGCATTGTCGCGATAGGCAACCCCCTGGCGATGGCTTGCATCATGCTGCCACTTGCCGCCCTGAACCTTGCTGCGATCGAAATTTCGATCGATATTGGCGGCCTTGTTGACGTTGATATTGACGTCTCCGCCGCCCCAGTTGCAGTTGCCGAAGATGGCGCCTGCGGCGGCCAGTCCGACGCCCCATGCGAGGCCCGTGGCGAGCGCGGCCCCGGGGTAATAGGCGGGTGCCGGCGGCCAGTAGTAGGGCGGATAGCTTGGATAGCTCCATGTGCCGTACACGACAGTCGGGTTGTAGGCCGGCACGTAGATGACTTGCGGATTCGCCGGTTCGATCTTCACGATCGTCTGCGTTGCCTGGGCGCCCGCCGGCGCTGGCTCGACGCTGACGTTCTGTTGCTCATTGGACTTCAGGTTGCCCGATTCCTGCGCCCGCGCGCGCAAGCGCTGCACGGCAGCGAGGACATCCTTCTCCTGGGCGAGGAATGCGTCGCCAAGCTTCTGGGTCCAGTCGAGTTTGTCGTTCATCGGTTCGAGCACCTGCGGAAATGCGACCAGTGATTTCACACTGACATCCCACGACTGGTCCTGTACCGCTTTCACCGCCTCATCGCCCTTGAGTTTCGGATTGGCCTTGACCCAGCGCGCGGCGTGCACGATCTCCAGCGGATAAGTCGAGGCCATCAGTACCTGCGACAGCACGGAGTCAGGATAAAGGGCGATCGGTGCAACCAGTGCTTCGATTTCCTCGGGTTTAAATGTGGGTTTCGCCGCCTGGTCCTGGGCGACTGCATCGATCGAACCCATCATCGGTATCGCGGCGAGCGCCAGGCAGAGCGCTCGCACCAGTCTCTTGGTCCACCGATACATGGCTGGTTCTCCCAACTGAACACACTGTCAGACGGTATGCGGATTTTTGTAGGCGGGTTTGTCAGAGACTGGTGACCGCATTTGTCCAGACTCATACTCGAGGCAACACGATCAGAAAGCGATGACGCGTTGCAGGGCAGCAAGCGAAATGGGGCAGTAAACGAAGCAAACTGTCGCCCTCGGCAGGAGCCGGTTTTCAGTTCATTCGCTAATGAACGCCGTCGCGATGCAGAGTCGAACTCTGGCTTACTGGTCTCACTGCTTTTTTTATTATTGGACCTCGATTCACCTGGTCACAATGAGCCTTTGGTCGTATAGCAGTCGGCCAATTTCCGCCATTCAGCATTGACGACACGAAGTCACTCAAGTGACTGCAATCCTTCCGATAACTGTCGTCGACGCTGAGGCTCTTCCTCCAGCAAGTCGGACCGTTGATGTTCACGCAGAACTGACCCACTTAAGGGTGTAAATTTGGAGTGAACCCATGAAAGAATGATGACTCAGTGCGCATCGCGAGGTGACGACCATCGCCTCGACATTGAAGGGTGTACTCACGCCAATCCTGGAAACGCGATCGATCAATCTTGAGAATACCGGTTGGCGATCCGGTGATTTCAATGCGCAGACATGAGCACCGCGCACGCATTGCGATACACGAAATACTTGCGGTAAAAAATTTGACCCGGTATTGTCGAACCGTTCAGTCATGCAGTGCGGGAGAGATCGTCAGAGGCCGTGACGACGCCGACGGAGCAACCGCCCCGGAAACTCTCAGGCAAAAGGACCGCACCGCGAGAACATCTGGAGAGCGGCGCTATGCGCGCCCACCGAAGGGGATTCCCGGCTTCCACGGCTCGCATGCCGTCGAAAAAACGCTGGGAAGAAACTCTCAGGTACATGGACAGATGGGGCATCAGCGCCGGTTTCGATATGAAATCGACACCGGTGATGCTCAACTACTCTGGACCATGTCATGTCACGAATCGCCATCATCGGCGCCGGCATTACCGGCGTCACCACGGCTCACGCCCTCGCGCAACTCGGCCACCACGTCACCGTATTCGAACGCCATCGCTATGCGGCGATGGAGACTTCGTTCGCGAATGGCGGTCAGTTGTCTGCGAGTAATGCGGAAGTCTGGAACAGTGCCGCCACCGTCATGAAAGGGCTGCGCTGGATGCTTACGCGCGACGCGCCGCTATTGCTCAACCCCACGCCCACATGGCACAAGTATTCGTGGATGGGCGAGTTCCTGCGGCAGATTCCGCATTACCGCGCCAACACGGTCGAAACCGTACGGCTCGCGATCGCCGCACGAGAGCATCTGTTTTCGATCGCCGAAAAAGAAGGCATCGACTTCGATCTGGAGCGGCGCGGCATTCTGCATATCTACAAGACGCAAAAGGAATTCGACGCCGCCAGCAAGGTCAACGAAATGCTGCGCGAAGGTGGACTCGACCGCAGCGCGGTGAGCGCAAGTGAACTGCAACGAATCGAACCTACGCTGCATGGCGACTTCTTCGGTGGCTTCTTTACCCCGTCTGATTCGACCGGTGATATTCACAAATTCACGCGCGGCCTTGCTGAAGCATGCGCGCGGAAGGGCGTCGAATTTCACTACGACGCGGAGATCACGTCGATCGAGCCAGCCGCTGACAGACGCTTCTCGCTAATGGTCAATCTCGAAGGCGAGTCACAGTGCTTCACGTTCGAACGGATCGTGGTGTGCGCGGGTGTGAGGAGCCGCGAGTTTGCGTCGATGCTGGGCGACCACGTGAATATCTACCCGGTGAAGGGCTACTCGATCACCGTCTGTCTCGACGACGAGACGAGTCAGCAGCGCGCGCCATGGGTGAGTCTGCTCGACGATAGCGCGAAGATCGTCACGAGCCGGCTCGGTGCGGATCGTTTTCGGGTGGCCGGTACGGCTGAAATCAACGGCTTTAACCGCGACATTCGTTCGGACCGGATTGCTCCGCTGGTGGACTGGACGCGTCGGCATTTTCCCGAGGTGTCGACTTCGCGCGTCATTCCGTGGGCAGGTCTGCGGCCGATGATGCCGAGCATGTTGCCCAAGGTGGGACGAGGCAAACGGCCTGGCGTGTTCTATAACACCGGGCACGGGCATCTGGGGTGGACCTTGTCAGCCGCCACGGCACAGGTCGTCGCAAGCGCGGTATAGAGGGTCGCGCCGCTGAGTCGTGTGGCCGGCTACGTTGTCGGTCGGCGTGGCGCCACCATCGGGCGGCGTTACCGCCGGTGATGCGATGATCGCCGCTCGCTGTCGATTGGGCGATACCGCGCGTGCTGCGGTATCGCCTCGTGGCATATGTCCTGTGCATCGTGCGAGATGGCCTCATCCGCGCGCCAACGTTCTTGTCGGCCGCTCTGCAAATGACGGCAATCTCGTGACTAGCGAGCGCTAACCCGGTTGTCGTCGTACGGAATGCCAGCCGGCAAGCGGCCCGCGTCGCGGCCATCGAGCTTGGCGCGCAGGCGCCGGATGAAATCCTCGGCGGTCGCGGTCAGCAGTTCCTCGCTGGAGTAGGCGAGGTACATGCCGACCTTCGGCGTCGGCTCGGTCAGCCGCAGTAGTTTGAGCATGCCCTCGTTTGCACGCTGCGATAGCAGCGGCGTCGCCAGCGACGTAAAGACCGCGACCGCCTGCATCTGCATCGACAGTTCGAGGTATAGGTTCATCGAGGAACACCGCGTTATCCGCTCCGGCGGCGGCATACCGTACTCGCCGAATAGCGTTGCTACGAAGCTCGATTCATCGGTCGGGGAATCGAGCAAAAGCCACGGGAGCGCGTGAATCTGCTCGATCGATAAAGACTCGCTACCCAGGTATGAAGCCCCAATCGTCAATTGCACGTCGAGCTCGTACAGCCTGGTCCATTCGAACGCCGCGTTTTTAGGTTCGCCATATTGCGTGAAAATCGCTACATCGATCGTGCCGTTTCGCAGTCCGTCCGAGATGTTTGCGCCACGCCATTCGATCACTTCGAGTTTGACGTCCGGGCGCGCGGTCGTGAGTTCGAGCAGGGAGTCGGCGAGCGCACGGGTAGAGGCAGGAGGGGTGATCGCGAGCGTCAGGCGGCCACCGAGTTCCCCACGCGCTGTCTGCGCATCTTCCGCGATGCGACCGATTTCCCGCTGGACGACGAGCGCGCGTTTCAGCACCTGGTGGGCGAATGGCGTCAACGTGGCGCCATTCGCCGATCGGGTGAGCAATTGCATGCCCAGTTCGACTTCCAGCTCGCGGATGGAGCGGCTGATTGCCGGTTGCGTCAGGAACAGGCGCCGGGCGGCTTCATGAAGACTGCCGGCCTCGGCGACCGCACGCAGCGAATCGAGTTGTCTCAACTTCACAAGCGCCCTCTATTCTCATTGCCAAGGGCATAGCTTAGCGGGACAAAATACGACCGTGCAGAGCAACAGGTGTCAGTTCGCCGTCACCGTCTTGCCTCCGAACAGAATGGTGGGCGGCGTGCCGTCTTCCGCCCATGGATTCACGACGATGAGGCGCTTGCCGTCGAGATCGATGCCCAGCCCTGTCAGCGAATCGCGTTCGATTAGCTGCGTGCGGATCGAGCACACCGCAATATCGATGCCGCCGGTGCGCAGCCACACGGACAATCCCATCGGAATTCGGCCTCCCCATGCTCCGCCGGTGTGATCATGCACCACGCCCATGACCTCCACGTCGAGATCGAGCGGGTCCGCCGACGTGGGCCCGCATTTGCCGCCGAGCCTGATACTCCGCCGATAAATTGAGGGAGGTTTGACAGCCGGACAAAATCAGGCGGCACGTCCGGGAATCGGCGGTTGCACCTCTGCCGGGATCGGGCACACATACGGCTCTTCGGCCAGACGCTCCATCAGCTCAGTGCGCGCGGCCGCGAGCAGCAGAGGGTTCGTGTATAGCTCGAGTGCGGTGGCGGCCATCGTTTTCGCGGCCAGCGTCATCCCCTTGTGCGCCAGTGCACTTTTGCCTTGCGAGACCCACTGCCACGAATGCGGTGACGTCCCAAAAGCGAAGCACGCCGTCATGCACTGCACGGTCGGCGTGACCCAGCTCACATCGCCGACATCCGTCGAACCATGCATTTTCGACGGCCGGTCGTTGTAAAGCTCATCGACACCGTCGAACAACGCTTTTGGCTGGCGCCACGCCGAGGCCAGCATCCGGCCGGCCATCTCGATCTCCTCCGGGCGTGTCGTACGATGCATCGACTCGGCGAACTGCAACTCCTCGCTGTCATACTGCGGCGCACCGAACTGCTTGAGTTTCGCCTGCATCAATTCGTTCAGCGTGGTGTTGCGCAACAGATTGGAACACGCCGAGTGAACCTCGATCTCCAGTTCGCAATCGGTCATCAGCGCCGCACCGCGCGCGATATTGCAGATTCGCTCGTACAGTTCGCTCGCGTCGCGATTGCGCGGAGCGCGGATCATGTACAGCGCCGCCGCATTCGGCTGCACGACGTTCGGCGCAATCCCCCCGGCGTCGGTGATGGCGTAATGCACGCGCGCGTCCGGGATCATGTGTTCGCGCAGAAAGTTGGTGCCGATGTTCATCAGTTCGAGCGCGTCGAGCGCGCTGCGGCCAAGATGCGGCGACGCGCCTGCATGTGCCGCCACGCCCTTGAAGCGAAAGTACGCCTGTTTAACCGCGAGGCTCTCCAGGTTCATGATCGTGTTCGCGACGCCGGGGTGCCAGGTGATCGCGGCCGACACATCGTCGAACAGACCTGCGCGGGTCATGAAGGTTTTACCCCAGCCGCCTTCTTCGGCGGGACAACCGTAGAAGCGCACCGTACCTTCGATTCCATTGCGTTCCAGCGCATTCTTGACCGCGACTGCCGCGAGATGAGCGCTGGTGCCGAGCAGATGGTGGCCGCAACCGTGGCCGTTGCCATTCGAGATCTCGGTCGACGGACAGCAGTTAAGTGCGAGGCTCTCCTGACTCAGCCCGGACAGGGCATCGAACTCGCCGAGGATGCCGATCACCGGGCCACCGGAGCCGGCTTCCGCGACGAACGCCGTCGGAATACCGGCCACACCCTCGCGTACCGTAAATCCCGCGGCTTTCAGAAAGGCGATGTGCGCAGCGGTGGATTTCTGTTCGGTGTAGCCCAACTCCGCGTACTGCCAGATTTCGTCCGATAGCCGGATGTATTTGTCTTTGCTGCTTTCGATAAAGTCTTGAACCAGTTCGATCGACACGGATGTCTCCTCAGTGAAGGAAAAAATGGTGACGCGACGGAGCCGCGCACCCGCTCAGAATTGGTGATTGATACCCAGCGTGACGCTCGAAATGGTGCGTCCTGCCGCAGGCGTCGGCGAGCCGCTGTCGTAGTTGTAGGTGACGCTGGAATTCGGGCCGTTGCGCATGAGACCGACCCGTGCATACACCGAGGTTCGTTTCGACAGGAAGTGATCGATGCCGAGGGTCGTGCCGTACGCGTAATCCTGCGATTTCGTCGTGTCGCGATACGCAACCGAAGCCCGTAGCAAATTACCCCGCCACCACTTTTGCAGGCCCAGCAGATAGGTACTGGCGATCGCGCTATCCGCGGCCTGCGGTACGTACCGGATGTAGGCGCCCTGGGCGATGAATGGGCCGACGTCGTAGAGCAGCGAAGCGAGATAGGTGTCGGTGCGTTTGCCCGGGGCGATAGTCGCGTCGCCGATACAACTGCCGGAGATCGACGGGTCGCACCAGCTTTGCCCGACAGCGACCGACAGTACCGCGCGTTTGTCGACGTAGGAAACCATCGCTGAACGTTGACTGACGGCGGGACCTATCGATTGATCGCCTTTGAGCGAGTAGCTCAGGTCGAAGCCGAATGGACCGAATCGCGGCGAGATATAGCGCACCGTGTTGGGCAGACGTCCCAGCGCGCTGCTGTTTGCACCAAGCCCCAGATCCGACGTGCCGAGAAAGTACGTGTAGACCGATTCGTGCGCGACGCCGAGGAACGGGTCTGCACCAAGCGCGGCAGCGCCGCCGGACGTATATTGACGGCCGAGCGTCAGTTGCCCGTACATGCGGTTCTGGATCCCGATGTAGGAGGCGCGGTTGAAAAGAGATGTCGAGTCCTGAACCGCGCCGGTGTTACCCAGAAAGCCATTTTCGAGCCGGAAGAACACGGTCCACTGGTTACCCAGATACTCCTGGCCGTACAAGCCGAATTTCGATGTCAACGCGCCGCCCGATTGCACTCGCGTGATGCTGTAGGGACCGTCCTTCGTGTAGTTGACACCCATATCCACGGTGCCGTATAGCGTCACGAAGGTGCGCTCCGAAGCCACTCCCAGGGTTTGCGGCCCCAGGCCCGATCCCCAGTACTGGAAGATCGACTGCATTTGCGAGGTGGTCGCATAGGCGGCAGCCGCTGCATCGGGCGGCGCGCCCGGCGACACTTCCGCGAAAGCTCCGGCATAAGCCAGCGTGCCTACCGAGGCGACGAGCGCACTCAACGTCTTTCTCATTGCAGATCTCCACTTGCGTGTTTTGATAAATGCGCTGGTGAACGGGCGAGCCGCTCCCTCGCGTCTCTTTCGAGCGCGAAATCGATTCAGTCAGAGTGATGAATAGCGGGGAGGCAGCCGGCGGACTGGTTGTGGGCCGGCTGGCCTGTTTTATGAGGCGCGTTTGCGCGGTTCAGGCAGGCTGGACATTGCGCAGACCGTGACGATCCCACAGGCGACCATGTAGAGCGCCAGCGACATCGGATTGCCGGTCTTAGCGAGAAGCCAGGTCACGATGAACTGGGCGGATCCGCCAAACAGCGCAACGCCGATGCTGTAGATCACAGACAGTCCGCTCGCCCGCACGCTGGCCGGAAACATTTCCATCAGCAACAGCAACATGGGTGCGCTGCCGAAGCTGCTCACGGCGGTGACCAGCGCGATCATGACGAGGGCCAGCGGCACACTGGGATACATGTTCATTGCCCAGATCACGGGATAGATGAGCAGCGTCGTCAGTGCAACGGACGCAATCGCGAGAGGTTTGCGCGATACGGTTCGATCGGCGATCAACCCCGAAACAAGGCACATGACCGTCATTGTCGCGCCCGACACGCATCCTGCCATCAGCGAGAGCGAGGTGGGAAGGTGCAACACGCGCACCAGGTAGGTCGGCATGAAGAACACGACGAGGTACATGCCAACCGTTCCCGCGACGATAGACAGCACGCCACGCACGATCTTGCTGCCGTGCTCGGAGAACACCGTCGCTAACGGATGAGCCTCCGCGGCTTCCCCGTCCAGTGTTTCGTCGAGATGAGCGCGGATATAAAGACCCACGGGCGCGATCAGCAATCCGAGCAGAAACGGCAGTCGCCAGCCCCAGGATTCGAGTGCCGCTTGCGACAGGCTTGCATACAGCACGGCGCCGCTCAGCGCGCCCAGCAGGGCGGCGAACCCCTGGCTCGCCCCTTGCCAGCCGATCCGGAAACCGCGGCTGCCGAAACTTCCGGACTCCATCAACATCGAGGTCGATGCGCCGATTTCTCCGCCGAGCGAAAAGCCCTGCAAAACGCGGCCGAACACGATGGCGAGGGTGCCCAGAGTTCCGGCCGTGGCGTAGGTCGGCGCAAAGGCGATGCAGAGCGTGCCGCACACCATCAGCGAGATCGTCAGCGTCATCGCTGCCTTGCGGCCGCGCCGGTCGGCGAAACTGCCGATCACCATCGCGCCGAGCGGCCGCATCACGAAGCCGATGCCGAACGTGCCAACCGCCAGCAGCAGGGAGCCATAGGCGCTACTGACGGGGAAGAACAGCTTGCCGATCAGCATCGCGAAGAAGCTGTAGACCGTAAAGTCGTACATTTCGAGCGCATTGCCAATCGAGCATGCCGCGATGGTGCGGAACTGGGAATTTGACCGGCTACGGTGAACGCCAATGGACGTGTCGGCGGATTGCAGGGTGACATTGCTCATCGAAATTCCGGGGGAGGGCGACGGTTTGATGGCAAGCACAGCAGCGATTCATAACGCAGGGAACCGGCATCGGCTTGAGTTGAAGCCAGTATTTCCGGGACAAAAAGCCGACGCTATTCACTTATTTTTGGGGTGATAAATTTTTGTATGCAGTCCGGCCATGCCACGCTCCGTTGCAGATCCAATCCCTGGCTCAGGACGTTTCAGCAACCGCTATGGCATGCGCCGCTGGACTTGGGTTAATTCTCGCCCGGCGTCGTGACGGCCTACCAGACCAGGCACGTCCCGACGGGAGCAGGCACATCAGGCTGGGGGCGGGGCAGTTGAGGTAGTGTAAAGTCCGCAGACCAGCCCCATTTGATAATCAGAACGCCGCGGTATCGGCCGATACCGCGGGTGGCGCATTGTTAGCCTCAGGGATTCTGGCTAACAATCTTTTGGCCGCTTGAATAGAGGAGTTTCAGGCAGTGGATTTCTTCAGATGGTCTCTGATCTATACCCAATAAGTCCTGGATAGTATTCAAGCGGAACAGGATGGCCGACCACGTAGCCGAAGTCGCGACACGCCTCCGTCCGGCAATATGTTGAACCGCACATGAGTGACCGGCTCGACCAGTTCGGGCGTGAACGCGTGCAAACGATCCATGTCGAGCTTTTTCTCGCTCATCAAAACAGGCCAGAACATCGATTGAGTAACAAGCGATTCGTCAGTGCTTGATTTGACGATTGCACCCTGCAGCGAACAGCGATCAGCGTAGTTGCCCTTAAAATGCGCGGTATCAACTTCAACTGTGTGAATCTCGCCAGGAACCGCCAGTTCGATGATGCACCAGTCAGCACCAGGCTCCCGGCGACGGCGCGTTTCCCAACCTTCGCCGATATTCGCCGCACGGGTTGGCAGCAGGAGGTTTGATGCATAACCGTAGTGCTCGTTATTAGCCGTGACGACCCGAGCGCCGTTCATCGCAGACGCGAGATCGACATCTGAATCGCGTGACACATCTCGACGCGGACGTCCATAGACACGCAGACGCGCGACCCCGCCGTCCGGATAAATATTGAGCCGGATATGGGTATATACGTCGCTTTCTTCAATCGCATGAAAGTGATGAGCATTTCCATTGAGCGCAACGGCGGGCAGTACTTCCACCCACCTGGTCTGCGGCCCGGGTATGTCGTCATCCGATTGACACGCCTCGATTGACGCTGCCGGCGGGAAATTGCCGGTGAAGTGACTCGTGTCGATATCCACGCCGAACAATTGACCCGCCACCCCCAGCTTGACTACGCAAAAATCATGGCCCGTCACCCGTTTGCGACGTGATTCCCAGCCGTCCATCCATTTACCGTTTTCGTCATACTTCCCGGCAATAAACACGGCGGGTTCCGGGTCCAGCATCCGTGACATAGGCGCAAAGAAATCGTCGCTGCTCAGCACCGTCCGGGCACCGAGTCGAGGATCGGCGAGATTGATCGCCGTCCGCGAAAATGCGGGTGCATTCGACGTGAGATTGGAATTAGCCATGGTTTGAAACTCGATATAAGTATTCTTGAGAGGCAAAAAATCAGGCGGCCGGAACCCAGGATTGTGTGCCTCGCAATTCAGACTCGACTTTATCGAGTACGGCGATTTCCACTGATTTCGGTGTGTTATCGCCTTGTCCCTGAATCTTGACGATGTCCTGCGGACAGGCCGAGAACGCAACGAAGCAATCCATTTCAGCGCGCAACGTGATGAACTCGCCGGGCTTCGTAACAGTGGGTAGCGTATGCAGCGTGATGCCGTCGGGCTGCACCCGAATATTCATGAAGATATTGAACGATGCAAGGTTCTGTCTCGGCGGCGTGACGCCAAGTTCGAACATCCCTTCGAACATGTTGTCGCAGCAATTGCGGTGATAGCCGCGCACGCCAAGCAGTTCATAACGTTTGCGATCGCATGCCGCCATGAACGTGTCGTGCACGCCGGGTGTCGTATCTTCAACGACGGTCAGGATCGGATGGCGCTGATTAGTGACGAAGCTATCACCGATGACCGGATTGAGTCGCTGATTCCAGACGCGCGTCGCTTCCATGCACATATATTCGTTCAGGTCATACGCATTCCAGGCCCAGCAATCGACTACCTGGGTGCCGAACGAGTTGATTACGCTGACTGCCTGGCCAGCACGCAGTCGAACTGCTTTGCCGTGGCCGGCGGGAACGGTCAAGGTGGTTTGATTCGTGTCGCTCATGAGTGTTTCGATTCCATGTTGAAGCGGTGGAGAAATTGCTGCAGACGAGGGGACGCGGGCGCATCGAGAACGTGGGTGGGCGGTCCTTGTTCGATGATGCGTCCACCGTCCATAAAGATCACCCGGTCGGCGACATCGCGCGCGAAGCCGATCTCGTGGGTGACGACGATCATCGTCGTATTCTTTGCGGCGAGGCCGCGCATGACCGCGAGCACTTCGCTAACCAGTTCGGGGTCGAGTGCGCTTGTCGGTTCGTCGAAAAGAATCACTTCCGGTGCCATCGCCAGCGTGCGCGCGATCCCCACGCGCTGCTGCTGACCGCCCGAGAGATTTGCGGGCATCGAAGTGTGTTTGCCGCCCAAACCTACTTGCCGCAGCGCTTCGATTGCAACATCGCTGGCGGCAAGACGGCTCATACGTTTCACCGACAACAATCCTTCCATCACATTCTCCAGCGCCGTCATGTGCGGCCATAGATTGAAGCTCTGAAATACCATGCCAATCCGGCTGCGCTGCGCGCTTATCTCACGGTCGGGGCGGGGGCTCGTCGAGCCGCTTGCGTTCTCGCGCACGCCGACCCGTTCATCGCCGATCCAGATCGCACCTTCGTCGGGCGGCGACAGCCAGTTCAGACAACGTAGCAGCGTCGATTTTCCCGAGCCGGACGGTCCGAGTACGCAGACCGTTTCGCCTTGAGCGATGTTCAGATCGACTCCGTCGAGAATACGGTTCGTCCCGAATGATTTAACGATACCGGCTGCCTTGATCGCAACGGCCGGGGAAGCAGGAACAGATTTCATGCGGATCACCTGGGCAAGGAAACCCGCAGGGCACTGCCGAGCCGGCGTTCCCAGAAACGGGTCAGAAAATAAATGATCGATGTCGCGGCCCAGTAAACCATCGCTACGACGAAATAGACTTCGAGTGGCGCGTACGTGTCCGACACGACGCCCTTCGCGGCGAACATGAACTCATGCACAGAGATCACAGATAGCAGCGCAGAATCCTTGATCAGGCCGATCAGCAATCCGGTCATCGTAGGGAGCAGCAACGGCAACGCCTGAGGCGCGATAATGCGTCGCGCGATTCTTGCCGGCGACATGCCGATCGCGGTACCTGCTTCGATGGTGCCCGCGGGTACGGCGGCGACAGCAGCGTGAATGACTTCGGCAACATAGGGGCCGTAATAGATCGCGAGAGTCACCGTGCCAACTAGCGGAGCAGGCAGGAGCACGCCGAAATCCGGCAGGACGAAGAACATCACGTAGAGCAGCACGAGTAGCGGTAAGCCGAGCGTGAGTGCCGTATAGGCTCGGATGAGCGAAACGATCCACGGAGATCCACGACGTTGACCGATCGTCAGCAAGATGCCGAGCGCGCCCGCCATCGCCGCACCGGCAATGCACAGCCAGACAGTACTGGCGAATCCGCTCGCTAACGTCTGCCAGTAGCCGGATAGAACACCGAGATCGAACGTCATCGCGCTTCCCCGGTGAGAGTGACCGCGCGGCTAACTACCGGCACGCGTGGCCGCGACCGCTGTTGTACGTGCCGTGCAGCGTAGATAACCGGCAATGCGACAGCCAGATATCCCACGCTGACCAGCAGCATGACCTGCGTGGACGTATAGGTCCGCGCGATTACCATTTGTCCGGCATACGTCAGTTCCGTCACAGCGACTACCGACGCGAGCGGCGTCGTCTTCAGCAGAATGGTGAACTCGTTGATCAACGCAGGCAGACTCGCCTTTAACATCTGCGGCAACGCAATTCGTGCTGCAATACGCCAGCGAGGCATACCGAGCGCAATTGCGGCCTCATACTGCCCAGTCGTAATCACGCGCATGTTGCCTCGCAATATTTCAGCCGTGTAGGCGCCGCTGTTCAGCCCGAGTGCGAGCGCGGCGGCCAGCATCGGGCGGCCGCCCAGACCGATCAGCGGTAGTGCGAAGAACAGCACGAACAACTGGACGAGCGCTGGCGTGCCACGCATGAAACTGATGTAGAGGCGAGCGATCCAGCGCAATGGCGCGACGCGTGTCAGTTGCATCGCCAGTGCGAGATGCCCGAACACGACACTGCCGGTCGCGCCGAGTAGTGTCAGTTCCACGGTTATCAGCCAGCCGTCGACCAGCGTAGGCAGGCTATGGATCACTTGCGGGTCGAAGCCCATCGCGGCGTTTTCCCAGAATTAGAGTTCGTCGAGTTCTTCTGCGGACGACAGTTCCAGCTCGCCGGGTTTATCGTTGCCAGCGATTCCGGTGCAGCACGCCGACACGATGAACACCATATCCGTCACGACGCGGCATGCGACGAAATCGCCCGCGCGCGTAGCATTGGGTAGTGGTTCGATACGTCCGTCCCGATGGAGCGCGACATGCATGAACAGATTGATCGGATCGGGCATCTTCGGCGGCTTCAGCCCGAGTGCACTGATCACCTCGCTGACTGACTCAACGCATCCGGTCTGTCCGGTATAGCCTTGTTCGATGAGGAACGCAGTCGTGGATGCGGGCAAAAGCAGATCGTGCTTGCCACACGAGTCCTTACCCAACACCATCATCGCGCGTCGGCGGTTGCTAACGATCCGCATGCCTGCTGCCAGCACATAAGAATTGCTGAAGACGCGGGTGTGATGGACCGACATATAGATGTCGTCGCTGGTGCGGCTGAAGCCGAACATCGAGGCGACCGCACCCGCTTCTTTTGCTTCTATGCGAAGGATCTGGCCGGCTTTAACTTCAATGGCGCGGCTTTCGCCAGCAGGCACGATGATGGTTTGCGGCGCAAGCGCCGCACGTGAAGGCGATTCTTTAAGAAGCAACATAGTCGAGTTCTTTTCAGGTTTGATCAGGCGGTGCCTGCCGAAGGCAGAATGGAGATGGCGATATCGGTCACTTTCAGCCCGTTGCCGGGAATAATGTCCTGTGGACACGACGACACTGCACACACCAGGTCTTCCAGGACATCGAATGTGATGTGATCGCCAGCTTTGCTCGTTGGATCAGTCACCTGCATCCGGCAGTCGGCGGTGACCGGGCCGTTCTGAAAAAGATTGAACGGCTCGGGCACGTCGAATGGCGAAAGCCCGTACAACGCAAGGCCCGCATGCATGTTGTCGAGGCAATTGCGATGGCCCGTCACATTGAAGTCGACCGTGAAGCGCGTATCGTCACAGGCGGGAACATTGGCATCGTGAACGCCGACGGTATCCACGACGACCCGCAACAGCGGCCGTCCCAGCGACGAATACAGCGCATCGCCCACATTGAAAAAGAGCGTTTCAAGTTGTCGTCGGGTATGGGTCGGAGAAAGTTTCTCGGCATGATTCGATGAAACGACTGCAACGAAATCGGCTGCCTGTTGCCCTTCGACATCGATGATCGTCAGGCGTTGGCCCGCCTTTACTTCAAATGTCCGGCCATGTCCGGCCTTGACGGTGAGAGTCTGAGCTTGATCTTTCATTTGATTTGCCGACGCTTATTGCTGGGGGATGAAGTCGGAGGTCGGCGTATTGAAGCTCACACCGAGATTGGCCTTTTGCAACTGTGCGAGTTCGCCAGATTTCTTCATTGCGATTATCTGGTCGCTGATGGCCTTGTTCAGACGAGCATCGTCAGGACGGGTCGCCCATGCGATCCATTGCGCCGGGCCGAGTTCGCCAGTCGATTTGAGTTTGCCAGGGTTCTGCTTGACCACACCCGCAAGCACGGTCATATCGTCGAATACGAAATCGGCGCGGCGAGTCATCAATGCAGCGACTGTCTGATCGACGCTGTCCACGCTGATCAACGTGATCGGTGCGAGGCCCTTGGCCTTTAATGTTTCGTTGAACTGCGTGAGGATCTTTTCGGGGGCGCTTGCACTTTTCACTGCGGCAGTCAGGCCCGCAAGCGATTCGATAGTGGGATTCGCCGGGATCTTCTTGAAATCCGCGCGCACGAGTGCGCCGTTGACGGTCTTGCTGGTTGGCACGACGTATGCGAGACGTTTCGCACGTTCTGCGGTGACGTTCAGCGCCGAGCCCTCGATATCGAATGAATGCGCAAGCAGTCCGGGAATGATGCCGCTGAATGCCATGCGTTGATATTCGATCTTGACGCCCAGGTGTTTCGCGACCGCCGCAAGAATCGCGGGATCGAAACCGACGATGTTGTTATTGGCATCGGTGTATTCATACGGCGCAAAAGTCGGGTCTATGCCGACGGTCATCGTGCCGCGGCTCTTGATGTCGTCGAGGGTGTCCGCGCTAGCGGTGGCGGAGTGGATCAACGTGCAAAACGACAACAACGCTGCGAGGTGGGTAATGGAGAGGCGGCGCTTCGACATCGATGGAACTCCCGTTGACAGATGGATGATGCAGGACGTAATGCATGATCCATACCAGTCGATGTCGTGAAACGCGTGTTTCATCTGTTTTTACTTATAAACACACGTTTCTAAAAGGTGAATTAAGAAACATGAGTTTCACGTTTGCAGCAACCGATCTATAATGAATCCCGGAAATTAATCATCGAGTTGCACTCGATGTGTGCAACTTCACGCTGTGCGCACTATCCCGGTGCTGCTTGCTCACCGATTCCGCGCGCTAACCTGTTCATAGCCAGAATGCCGAAAGCCCAATCAAAAAAAGATGAGCGCGTTGCGCAGTCAGTCGAAAGTCGTATCGCGGAGAGCTACGACGAGCTGTCTGAAATCGATCAGCGTCTTGCTGACGTGATCCTGAGTGCACCTGGTCAACTGGCGATGCAGACGGCAACCGAACTCGCGACGAGTGCACAGGTGTCGAAGGCGACCGCTACCCGTTTTTTCCAGAAGCTGGGGTACGCGTCCTACGACGACGCCCGCGCGATTGCCCGTGCGGCGCAGGTCGGCGGTTCGCCGCTGTACTTGCAGGGGCGTGGCCGGAAAAGCGCAGACAGCACGCTCGATGAACTGATTCAGGCGCATCTGCAACACGAAGTTGAAAACCTGGCCAACACGTACCGATCGCTCGATACACAGGTAGTGAGCGAGGTAGTCGATGCGCTGGCGCACGCACGGCGGGTGGTTGTCATCGGCTACCGTCACAGCTATACGGTGGCGACGATGATCCGGCGCGAGCTGATCCAGGTACGCTCAGATGTCGTTCTTCTGCCCGCGCCAGGTGACACGGTCGGAGAGTATCTGGCCGATCTGGGCGAAAAAGATATCGTTGTTCTGGTCGGCTTACGTAGACGGGTGCCCGCTGTCGGCCATATCGCTACGGCGCTGGCGCAGGCGGGCGTTCCCATCCTTTACATGTCCGACGTGATTGCGGGAAAACCGGCGAAACTGGCGCGATGGGTTATCCGATGCCAGACCGACGGCCTGATGCTGTTCGATAGCCTGATTGGTCTGACGGCAGTCGTGAATCTGATCTGCTCGCTGGTTGCGCAGCGACTGCTCGAGCACGGCAGTAATCACTTGCAGCGTATCGAGATCATGCACGATAGTTTGAGAGAGCTCGACTAGTGAGAGAGCGTCGGCACTCGTGCGAGCCGACATTGCTCATCTTGAGCGAGTCGAGCCTCGCGCGTCTGAACATGACCCACGATACGTTTCGATGGCAAGCCAGATTAATGGGCAACCATGTTTTTCCGCGATCCGACCTGCAATCCAATCGAGGTAATGGCTCGCGAGTCTCGACAAGCTCTACGAAATATGGAGGACGTCTTGTCGTTTTATAGCTCAAATGTGCATCGGCGTCCCTTTGAATCGCTGGATGATTTCTTCGCCCTGCCAGACGGACTATCCTGGTTGCCGTATCGACCTACCGGTCATCGCTGCTAGCAACCTTCCTTGTCATCTCCTGTTTCCAACTCTCCGGCAACTTCGGGTTAGCTCCAACGGAGTCGCCGCGAGGTCGGATCAGTCAACCAGCTTGTGAAGGGTTCGAACGGCAACTGCCAATGCCGCGCGCTCTTCACGACTCGTCTTTTTTATCAGTTGCTCTGTCAGCCATTGCGAACGTGCAGACCGGTCATGCGCAATCTGTGCGCGTCCCTGGTCGGTCAGGTCCACGACGTAAGCGCGGCGGTCTTCAGCGTCCTGTTGCAGGATTACCACCCCTTGTTCGACCAGTTTCATGACGACCAGCCGCATCGTTTGATGTGTCACCGACCTCGCCACGGCCAAGGCTGAAATACTGACAGGGCCGGACCGCTCCAGCAGCGAAAGTGTCTCGTTCTGCGCGTTCGAGTGCGTGCCACTTTGCGCGCGGACAACCTTAACGAGGCGGCTCACGACATCGCGAATTGACTCGCCCAGGAATGCGGGGTCATCGGCGCGGGCGGTTGAGACGTCACTTCGACTCATGTTGGGTGCACTCACTGTTTGTGAAGTCGCGCAACGACAGCTGCAAGCGTATTCACGCCCCAATGTTCGACGTATTGTCCGTCCCGAATACGGACGATATCGATTACGTCGATGGAAATATTTTCGCCGGTGGCCGCCGCGCCAAGCAGCGTCCCAACATGCTTGCCGGAGATCGACTTTCGCGTCGTGACCTTATCGCCGTCGCAAAGTTGCTCATGGATGTGGACCTCCAGGCCCGCGATTGCTGGGCGCAACACCGAAGCAAATGTCGCCCACATGGTTTCGGCGCCTCGCGTCGCCTCACTTGGCGCAGACCAGTTGACGAAGTCGGGTGCCATGAGTGCTTCGAAGCTTTCTCGATTGCCGTCGCGGATTACTTCGTAATTGAATCGCTTGACAACAGCTTTGGGGTCGTTGGTGTACATGCCAGTCCTTAACTACCTTGAAAATTCGTCGACTCCCGCAGGAGAGCGCGTGACGATAATATACAGCAATGCTGTATATTTCAAGAAGCTAAGTGCCGTAGCTTGATCTGTATGACTGACCGGACTACTTGTTGACGTCTGATGAGAGGAGTTTGCTGTTGCAGTCGAGCGTTCCGATCAGTGCTTTAACAGGTCGACTTGGCTCTTGAGTTCTCATTTGTCGGCTATAAGCGAGACATTCGATATCACGGCTGGCTGAACCGCTGAAAAGAAGTCGGAAACTGTCTCACGGTGGCGAGGCCTGAACGGCAGGCCTGGCCGGCGGCGTTCATCCCTGATCGGCAGGAATGGGCCATGAAGAAAATGATCGACGCGCACGTGGCAGTGGCTGCAATTCGAAGCCGCCGGGGACATCCTGCCCCAGAAGGCCCGATGGTTGATTTGCAACCTCTCCGCTGCTCACGCAGATTTCAGATGTTGCATCGACCTGTTGAATCCGCCGTCGACAAGACCCATTCGCAATTTCTCAAATGATCAACACCTGTAAGCGTGTAGACATGCCCGCTTATTTGACTGCGAGATCCGGTCGGCGCCGCAGGACGTCTGACAAACCCGGCTCAGTCCTACCTGGGGCAGTAAGGCGGCTGCCGACGTGAACGCGAACCAGGGGTATGCATCGCCACGTCACCGGACTTGTCCTGCGCGAGTCGATCCGCGACCTTGCATCGACGCTGTGACGCAGCAACTGCACACGTGTCAAAGACTTGGGTCGGCAAGGCCAGGTCGAAATCAGATCAACAATTCCACCGATCGCAGAACGTGCTGCGTCTCCGATGATGTCGATGCGACGCCCTCTCGAATCGTCTCGATCATGCAATTCAGAAAGCACGTCGACGCGGCGCTCAGCGGATGGCCGCTACGGTAAATCACACCAACCATCGCGTCTTCGACGTCCTCTCTCAGCGGGATTGCGCACAGTCCTTCGCGAGCCGCTGTCACCTCGACCAGCGGCCACGGAAACACGCTGACCATATCCGTTTTCCTGAGCAACGACAGCGCGATGGACAACGAATGTGTGACGTGAATCTTGCGCGGCGTCGCGACGTTGTAGCGGTGGAACATCGAGTTGGAGCCGGGCGTGTCGGTCTCCGGATCCCACGTCAACAGCCAGTCGAGATCGACCAGATCAGCGAGCGAGCGGGCGTTCGCGAGCGGATGCCGGTCGCGTGTGACCAACGCACATGTCGACGAAAACAGCAGGCGACAGTCGAATTCCGTGCCCGATGCGCCCGGCGTCGGGCGGCCAATGAACAGATCGAGGCTGCCGTCGCGCAAACGCGGATTCGCATTGGACAGCAATCCCTCGAAAAATTCGAGGCGGATGTTCGGCATACGCTCGCAGAAGCGCGTCACGGCGTCTGGCAGGAACGTCATCGCGATCCATGGCGTCACCGCGATCGTGAGTTTGCCGTGCGTGACACCGCGCAACGTATCCATTGCTTCCTGCGCACGCGCGAGCTGACCGACCATCAGCCGCGCATGAACCAGCAACGTCTGGCCACTCTCAGTGAGCGTCACACCGGACGAAGTCCGGGTAACCAGCGACATCTGCACGCTCTCTTCGAGCTGCCGCAGATTCTTGGTGATCGCAGCCGGCGACGCGTTCAACGCGCGCGCCGCGCCGCGCACGCCGCCAGCTTCGGCGATCGCGACGAGGGTTCGCAGGTGGTGCAGTTTCATGCTTTTCCTTGAACAGGATCCGGCGGCAGCCAGACGACCTGCACGCCCGGGCGCGCAGGCGGGACGCCGCACGCCGAACCTTCGGCGACGAAGTGTTCACTTTTGGTTGACGCGTTCACGATTCTAGCTCTCCCGGTCCTTTTTCTGACAGGCTACGTTAGCGCTACGTGTTCACTTTTCGAAACAAGGCGACCCAGCGCGAATGACCTCTACTCCCGATATTCTCGCCCGCGGCGACGAGATGATTGCGCTGCGCCAGCGGATCCATGCGCATCCCGAACTCGGCTACGAAGAGTTCATGACCAGCGATCTGATCGCGGAGCGCCTCACGCAATGGGGCTACAGCGTCGAACGCGGATTTGGCGCGACCGGTCTCGTCGGCACGCTGAAGGCAGGCGATGGCGCTCGCAATATCGGATTGCGCGCCGACATGGACGCGCTGCCGGTCACCGAGAAAACCGGTTTGCCGTACGCCAGTGTGCATCCCGGCAAGATGCACGCATGCGGTCACGACGGCCATACTGCGATGCTGCTTGCCGCCGCCGCGCATCTGGCGCAAACGCGCAACTTCAACGGCACGCTGAACCTGATTTTTCAGCCCGCGGAAGAAGGACTGGCGGGCGCGCGCCGCATGCTGGAAGAGGGCGTGCTGAAACAGCATCCGTGCGACGCAGTGTTCGCGATGCACAACATGCCGGGATTCCCGGCCGGCAAGCTTGGTTTTCGCGCCGGGCCGTTCATGGCGTCGGCGGATCAGGTGACGGTGCGCGTGACGGGGCACGGCGGTCACGGCGCGATGCCGCACAAGAGCGTCGATCCTGTCGTGGTGTGTGCGGCGATCGTATTCGCGTTGCAGACCATCGTGTCGCGCAACGTCGCGCCACTCGACATGGCGGTGATCACGGTCGGCTCGATTCACGCGGGCGAAGTGTCGAACGTGATTCCTGGCGAAGCGCATATGAAGATTTCCGTGCGCGCATTGCGCGCGGAGGTGCGCGAAACGCTGGAGCGCCGCATTATCGAAGTGATTCATGCGCAGGCCGCCGTGTACGGCGCGCACGCCGAGCTGAACTACGAGCGTAGTTATCCGCTGCTCGTCAACGACGCGGACATGACACGTTTCGCTCATGATGTCGCGCTCGAAGCGTTCGGCGCCGACGCTGTGCTTAACGATGTAGAGCCGTTCACCGGCAGCGAAGATTTTGCGTGGTTCCTTCAGCAATGCCCAGGCTGTTATCTGATCATCGGCAACGGCGAAGGCGAACGCAGTTGCATGCTTCATAACGCGGGATACGATTTCAACGACAGCATTCTGATGACCGGCGCACGCTACTGGGTCGAACTGGTCGAGCACTTTCTCGTCTGAGCCGCATGCCTGCATTGTCCAGTTTGTTGCGCTGATTGCCATCCGGCGCCGCAGGCAAATGGATGCCCATTTACTTTCGACACGACCCCACCGGGAATGCCATGAAAAAAGCGATCTACTCAACCCTCTGCGCGCTGACAATGGCGTCGTTCGCCGCGCATGCGCAAGATCCGCAAACGCTGCGCTTCGGCGTCGATCCGAGTTATCCGCCGTTCGAATCGAAAGCGCCGGACGGATCGTATGTCGGCTTCGATATCGATCTCGGCAACGCGTTGTGCGCGCAATTGCACAAGAAGTGCGTATGGATCGAGCAGAATTTCGACGGCATGATTCCCGCGCTGAAGGCTCGCAAGTTCGACGCGATCCTGTCGGCGATGTCGGCAACACCGACGCGCCGTCAGCAGATCGACTTCAGCGATCGCCTGTACATGAGCAGCTCGGCGCTGATTGCCGTTGCGGGTTCGAGTCTTCAGCCGACGGCGCAGGCGCTGCAAGGCAAACGCGTGGGCGTGGTGCAGGGCTCGACGCAGGAAAGTTATGCGAACGCCGAATGGGCGCCTAAAAACGTGACGGTGGTCGCGTATCAGACGCAGGATCAGATCTATCAGGATCTGGTGACGCACCGGATCGATGCGGCGTTCCAGGCAGCCGTGCAGGCGGATTTCGGTTTTCTGAAGACTCCGCGTGGCGCGGGCTTCGCGCTCGTCGGCAAGCCGGTTAGCGACAGCCGTGTGGCGGGCGATGTCGCGATCGGCTTGCGCAAGGGCGATACTGCACTCGAGACGCAGATCAATCAGTCGATCGTGGCGATCCGGCAGGACGGCGTTTATCAGAAAGTCGCCGCGAAATACTTCAATTTCAATATCTTCGGCGATTGAACCGCTGGGCCACGTTATTTCAGGAGGAGAAAAACAATGGCTGAGTCTTTGAACGAGCGCATCGCGCGCGCGGTCACGCCGCAGCTGATCGACGATTTTCGTCGCGATGGCGCAGTGTGTGTCAGGCAGATATTCAATGCCGACGAGATCGAGCTGTTGCGCGCCGGCATTGAGCGCAATATCGCTTCGCCGAGTCCGCGTGCGAAAGTGGCAAGCCGTCCCGACGACCCCGGCTGGTTCTTCGAAGATTTCTGCAACTGGTCGGAAATCGATGCATACCGCCGCTTCATTTTCGACTCGGCCGCGCCCGCGGTCGCCGCCGCATTGACGGGCAGCGAAACGGTGCGTCTATATCACGATCATCTGCTGGTGAAGGAACCGAACACGCGGCAACGTACACCCTGGCATCAGGACCAGCCGTACTACAACATCAGCGGCGGCGACAACGTCAGCATGTGGATTCCAGTGGATCCGGTCGCGCACGCGTCGCGGCTCGAATTTGTCGCAGGTTCGCATCTCGGGCCCTGGTTGATGCCGCGCACGTTCATGGACAATCAGGCGAAGTGGTTTCCGGAAGGAAGCCTCGCCGACCTCCCGGATATCGAAGCAAATCGGGACGCGTTTCCGATCATCGGCTGGGCGCTCGAACCCGGCGATATGGTGTGCTTCAACATGCTGACGCTGCACGCGTCGGGCGGCGTCGGCGGGGCGTCGCGGCGCCGCGCGTTTTCGGTCCGCTTCATTGGCGACGATATCCGTCATGCACCGCGGAAATGGCGCACATCGCCGGAGTTTCCTGGCCTCGTCGAAACCCTGCGAGAAGGGGCACAGATGGAAAGTCCTTTGTTTCCGGTGGTTTGGTCCCGGAGAGGCTAGAAGAAGGCACAGTAGCTCTGAATTTCGCGGGTAACGCTGAGCTCCTCTTGGTCACGTCGCGCATTTGCTGCGTGGGTGGGTCTCGTCCCGGTTCAGAACGGATCCGGCGGAGCGATCCCGCGGCATAGAAGCTACGTCGCGACATCTATTTCCGGTTCCGCCTGGTTCAGGGAGCGAGAAGCATCATCCTCCGAGCCAAACACCATGGGCGATCGGTATGCAGATGAATTAGCGACCTTCGTTGAAGCCTGAATGACCTTCAGCATGTCCAGTTCACGCATGTTCAGACTCGCCAGAGTTGTGTCCGGCTTCATCGCAGGCTCCCGCAACGTTGCTGCAGCCTGCCAGCTTGCCAGCTTGCCAGCGGTCAAAAATCCGATATCTGTCGGCCACTTTGCGACATTCGCTGAACCTGAAGATTCGACATCCAGACGTAGGCTTCCGCTTGGCAACGGTCGTTCGCCACTACACGACGACATCGGTCGATCCGTTTTTTGCTACCGATGCACCGCGATGCAAATGCTCGATCCTTACGCCTTGACCAATGTCGGTCGGAAAGAGTGACGAACGCCAACGTTGGTCAACGCTTCTGGTTGAATTCAGAAAATTGGTTGCGGACTCGTTCAGGTAACTGCACGTTCATCCCACAATCAGTGATCACGGCCGCGGCGCTTCAGCTTTCTCAGCCACGAAGTGAAATGAGGGATTTGCAGAGCGACGAAGATTTCATTGATTGACTCGTCGATGTGGTTTATTTGACGGCGCTGGTGTTTTCAGGTGTGCGTGGCGCGATCCAGCCTTAAAGCCGTGCGCTCGCGACAGCCAGGCGGTTGCAAGTCCGCTTGCAAGCAGAAGCACTACAGTCGGCGGAAAAGATTGTGCACCCCACGCATCCAGCAGCATGCCGCCCACCAGGCCGCCACCAGCAATAGCACCGTTCCAGGCCACCACGTTCATGGACAATGCCACATCGGCGCCATCACCTGCGGCATCAGCCAGCGCGGTTTGCAGAAGCGTTGCCGCACCGCCGAATGTCAGGCCCCACACGATCACGTCGGCGTACACGGCGCCAGGTACGCGTGCCAACCAGACGAACATCAGCGACACGACGGCGAAGACCGCCAGACTGGCTAACACGGCGACGCGGAGATGGTGATCGACAAGGCGGCCAGCGCCGCCGATGGCCAATAGTGCAGCCAGACCGAAGATCAGTAGCACCACGTCCACATGCGTGGCAAGTCCAGCCTGCGCGACGAACGGTGCGATGTAGGTGTAAAGGATGTTGTGCGCCAGCATCCAGGTGACTACGACGCCGAGCACGGGCCGCACACCCGGTGTCGTGAACACGCTGCGCAGCGACTGCCGCTCATGACCAGCCTGCCCTGGATAATCCGGTACCCTCGCAAGTACCCATACGATCAACACCAACGTCAACGCCGATATGACGGCGAATGCACTGCGCCAGCTAATGGCAGTGCCTAACCATGTTCCAAGCGGAACGCCTAGCGACAACGCGATCGGCGTGCCGATCATCGCCACGGCCAACGCCTTGCCTTGCTGGGACACCGGTACCATTCGGCGGGCGTAACCGGCCAGCAGACTCCACGCCAGTCCCGCTGCCACGCCAGCGAAAAACCTCGCCGCAAGCGTTAGCCAATAGTTCGACGATACTGCCGTGATCGAGTTAAATACAAGGAAACCCAGGATAGTCAGTAGTAGCACGTTGCGTCGTCGCCAGCCTTGCGTGACGATGGTCAGGGGGATGGCTGCAAGCAGGGAACCCACGGCATACGCCGTGACAGTCTGGCCAGCCAGCGAGGTTGAAATGCCGAGGCCGGCCGCTATTTGCGGCAGCAGTCCTGCCGGCAAGGTTTCGGTGATGATGCAGATGAAGCCGGTCATTGCCAGCGCGAGGAGCGCAGTGATGGGCAAACGGTCTTTCGAAGTCGTGGCAGTCTTTGAAATCAGAGTCGTCACAATGTTTTTCTCAATGATGAAAGAGCTTCGTGAGTTCAGCCCTCAATACCGTCCATATATATACCGTTCGGTACATATATGGACGAAAAGTTTTCTTTGCAGACAAGCTAAAACCGAGAAGCAGGAGACCGCCGTTGCTCGCTGCAACGAGCTTATGACGATCGTCATAATATGTATCGATCGGTACATTACTTGTCCGAAAGCAAAGTTGTCAACAACTTATGTATCGTTTAGTATATAAATCTTCGAGATTTGCTGGAGTTCGACATGTCGACGATGGGACGCCCACGAACGTTCGACCGAGACAAGGCGGTCGAGCAGGCGCTGCACATTTTTTGGCAGAACGGCTACGAATCGACGTCGTTGAGTCAGTTGAAGGCTGGAATCAGCAATGGGATCTCCGCACCGAGCTTTTACGCGGCGTTCCGCTCCAAGGAGGCGCTGTTTCAGGAATGTACGACGCTTTACCTGTCTACCTATGCGCGGGTCACGGAATGCCTATGGGACACCAATCTGGCGCCTCGTGATGCCATCGAAACGGCATTGCGCAGGTCTGCGAAGATGCAGTGCGAGCCAGGACATCCGAAGGGCTGTATGGTCGGGCTCGCCGTCATGAGCGCTCCAACCGAAGAAAACGCAGACGTGACCGCGCCGTTGAAACGCTCACGGGCGCGGACACGAGCGGGCTTCACCTTGTGTGTGCAACGGGGTGTCGACAGTGGCGAGTTGCGCGCCGATATTGATGCTCGAGCGTTGGTGGCCGTTTTCGACTCGTTCCTGCTAGGACTTTCCACCTTGGCCCGCGACGGTATTCGCAACACCGTCATGGATGCTTCAATCACTCAGGTCATGTTGCTGTGGGATACGTCGAAAACCAAACAGACTAGTCGGTAGATGACTCTAGCTGCACTCTACCGACCGCTTGTTGACAATGCTAACGAGCGTCGCTGCCGTTTGCGAAGATCTTGATCTGACCGTTATGCGTTAGGAAGAGACAGTAGAAAGTTTCATTGCCGAGTGGCTCGGTTGGGTCGGAAGGGTGAGTTCATTCATTGGAATAGCGGCAATTTGGCTGCCTGACCGGACCATGCCACCGACTGCCTTCAGCCACACTGCCGACGTAGCCGCCTGCCGTTCCCAGTGTCCGCTTCGGCCTATATGTACTGGTTGAGCAACGGACTGGTTTCAAACAGAACTGGACGGTCCAATGACCGTTGTACGTTCCAGTCGAGGGGCGCGAACTTGCCCACAGACCCATTCGCCATTGCGGAAAGCCGATATCGACCGCACTTGAGCGACGAATGTTGGCAAAGCACTCTCTACGCCGTACCTTTCTCGGAAGGCAGCCGTCGGCAATGGCCGCCCTCCAAAAGACGCTCGTAGGTTTTTCAACGCTAGAAAACGCATCCGCAACGCAGAATAGAGTTGGCTCGAATACCTTATCGCACAAGGAGCTGTGATCTGCAGGCGAGTTGCCAGACCAGTTTTAATTGCATCAAAAGGCAAGATCAACTTTGTTTGTCGCAAACCAGCTTTCGTTTACCTCTCACCACCAGCGTTTTTCCCACCTGTTGACCCCACCAGACCCGGTGGTAACATTTGTTGTCATCCATATCGACGGCTCGTCCGGACCATCGCATGCCAGACAGTTTTGACCAGCTCGCCGCCCTGATCCGGGCACGTTTTGCCGAACTGAGTCCGCAGTTCCAGATGGGAGCGGGTTTCCTGCTCGATCATCCCGACGAGGTCGCGGTCTCGTCCATGCGCAAGGTCGCCGAGCGCGCCCAGGTGCAACCGGCTTCGCTGGTGCGTCTGTCCCAGCAACTGGGTTTTCCCGGCTGGAACGAGTTGCGCAACCTGTTCGTCGCGCGCGTGCGTACGCGGCCCGAACCGCTTACGAGCCGCGCGCGTTCGCTGGTCAAATCGAAAGACGCATTGGCGAACGATCTGCTCGTTGCGCAGCAACATAATCTCGATGTCACGGCCGCGCACAATGGTCGCGTGATCGTCGAAGCCGCGCGTCTGTTGCGGCGCGCGTCGCACGTGCACGTGGCCGGGTTCCGGTCGTGTTATGCGGTGGCTTTCGGCCTCGTGTACGGCTACCGGCTGTTCCGGCCATCGGTGTCGCTGCTCAACGGCGAGGCTGGTACGCTCGAAATGCAACTGCGCACTGTCGAACGAGACAGCGCAACAATTGTTGTCAGCTTCGCGCCATATTCAGTCGAAGCGGCGCGGGTCGCCGAGGCCGCGCTTGAAAAGGGCAGCAAGCTGATCGCGATCACGGATAGCGCGGTCTCCCCGATCGCGCTGAACGCCGACAAAGTGTTGATCTTCTCGCACGAGAGTCCTTCGTTTTTTCCGTCGCTGGTGGCGGCAACCGCGATCGCCGAATCGCTGGTCGCGCATCTGCTTGCGCTCGAAGGCGCGGGCGCGGTCGAACAGCTTGCCATTGCCGAACAGTCGTTGCACGCGAAGGGCGCGTACGTGCCTTGAGTTTTTCCGTCTAGACCTTCAGACGATACCGCTTGAAATCAGCGGTGTCATCGTCTGGAGTCGCGTCACGTGATTTGACAACAAATGTTGTTTTGACGTATAAATATGTACCGATTGTTGATTGGGTGCGAGTCGTGACGTCGAAGCAGGATTTGAATCTTTTTCAGGTGAGCGGCGAGCCGTATGAAATCGGCTACCGGCTCGGTGAAATCGCGCGGCCGGTATTCGCCGATTACATGGAGCAAAGCAGCGCGTGGCGCGCGGTGCGGTGTTGGCGCGGCAATCCTTTCGTGCAGAAAATGCGCGAGGCGGCACATGCGCATTTTCCAGCCTTACTGGCCGAACTCGACGGCATGGCGGCAGGTCTGGAGTGGTCGGCGGAAGATGTGTTTTTGTGGAATTGCCGTGGCGAGTTGATCCACAACGCGCCGGACGGCTGCACGACACTGGCGGCGGCTGAAACCAACGCTACCGCACTTTTCATCGCGCACAACGAAGACGGCGATCCGTTTCTGCGCGAGCGCTGTGCGATGGTCGACGTGCAGCCTGTCGGTAAACCCGGGTTCGTCAGTTTCTACTATCCCGGTTCGTTGCCGGGTCACACCTTTGCCGCCAATCGCGCCGGTATCGCGCAGGCGATCAACAATCTGCGTATCCGCACGCCACGTGTCGGCGTGCCCAGGATGATCCTCGCGCGCGCCGTGCTCGACGCAGCCTCGCTCGACGAAGCATTGCAAATCCTGCGTACAGTGCCGTCAGCGAGTGGTTTTCATCACACGCTAGGTCGTGCGGGCGACGCGCGTTTGTTCAGCGTCGAAGCGACCACGCAGCGGTGTTCGGTGCAGCGCGTCTCGCGGCTCTCCGGTCACGCGAATCACATGATTCATCCCGGCTGCGAAGCGGAAGCGCAAATCGTCACGGATTCGTCGCGTGACCGGCAATTGCGAGTGGAGGCATTGCTGCCAGCGCTCGCGCTCGCCACGCCGTTGCAACCTGCGGCATTGCTCGACGTGCTGCACGATCGCGCGCCAACGGGCTTGCCAATCTACCGCGACGATCCGCTCGATCCCGACGACGAAAACACGCTCGCCACCGCGCTCTTCGAGATTGGCGAAGCAGGGGTGTCGATGAAAATATTCCGCCAGCAGCAATGTGCGTTCGACACCTTCATTGCCCGGCCTGAGCGCGACCCGAAACAATAAGGAATAGCCCATCATGTCCACTGTTTTTCATCGTTCGCCGAAGCAGACGTTGCCTGTGGCCGTTGCAGGCGACGGCATCGAAATCGTCGACTCGACCGGCAAGCGTTACATCGACGCATCCGGCGGCGCGGCCGTTTCGTGTCTCGGCCACAGCAACCAGCGCGTGATCGACGCGATCAAACGGCAGGCGCAACAGCTGCCGTACGCGCACACTTCGTTTTTCACGACCGAACCCGCCGAGGAACTCGCCGACTATCTGGTTTCGCGCGCGCCGCAAGGGCTGGAGCATGTGTACTTCGTGTCGGGCGGATCGGAAGCGATCGAGGCCGCGCTGAAGCTCGCGCGCCAGTATTTCGTCGAGACGGGGCAAACGCAGCGCCGGCACTTTATCGCGCGTCGGCAGAGCTATCACGGCAATACGCTGGGAGCGCTGGCGATCGGCGGCAACGCATGGCGTCGCGAGCCGTTTCTGCCGATCCTGATCGAAGCGCATCACGTGAGCCCGTGTTACGCGTATCGCGAGCAACGCGCCGACGAAACCGAAGAGACGTTCGCACAGCGTCTCGCCGATGAACTCGAGCAGAAGATTCTCGAACTCGGCGCGGACACGGTCGCGGCGTTCGTCGCGGAAACGGTGGTCGGTGCGACGGCCGGCGCGGTGCCGCCGGTGCGCGAGTATTTCCGCAAGATTCGCGCGGTGTGCGACCGCTACGGTGTGCTGCTGATTCTCGATGAAATCATGTCGGGCATGGGCCGCACCGGCTATCTGTTCGCGTGCGAAGAAGACGGCGTGGCGCCCGATATCCTGACCATCGCGAAGGGGCTCGGCGCGGGTTATCAGCCGATCGGCGCGACGCTGGTGAGCGACCGGATCTATCGGGCGATCGTCGGCGGATCCGGATTTTTTCAGCACGGACATACGTATATCGGCCACGCTACCGCCTGCGCGGCGGCGCTTGAAGTGCAGCGCGTGATCGATGAAGAGAAACTGCTGGCAAACGTGCAGGCACGCGGCGAGCAGTTGCGCGGACGACTGCGCGAGCATTACGCGCAGCATCCGCATATCGGCGATGTGCGTGGGCGCGGGCTGTTCGTCGGCGTCGAACTGGTCAGGGACCGTGCGAGCAAAACCCCGTTCGACGCGGGTCTGAAACTGCATGCGGCGATTCGCCGTGAAGCGTTCGCGCGCGGCCTGATGGTGTATCCGATGGGCGGCACCGTCGATGGCAAGGTCGGCGATCACGTACTGCTGGCGCCGCCGTTCATCTGCACCGCGCGCGATATCGACGAGATTGTCAGCCGGCTTGCCGATGCAATCGACGGTGCGCTGGCTGGCCTTTGAGCAGCCGGTTAATCTGAACACATCGTTTATCGCGAGCAGGAGCACGATCATGACCCCGCGTTTGCCTCACTTCGACATCTCCAACGCCACGCCCGAACAGCAGGCCGTGCTGGACGAAATTCTGTCCGGTCCGCGCGGCAATCTGAATGGGCCGTTTCTCGGCTGGATTCATAGCCCGGAGCTGGCGCAGCAGGCACAGCGTCTCGGCGCGTTTTGCCGCTATCGGACCGGCTTGCCGCTGCGTCTGTCGGAACTGGCGATTCTGGTGACGGCGGCGCGCTGGCAGGCGCAGGCGGAATGGCACATTCACTATCCGATCGCACTCGAGGCCGGTGTCGCGAAAGAGGACGCGGAGGCGATCCGTCAGGGGCACCGTCCCACTTTCGCAGATGCCGACGACGCATTGATCCACGATTTCGCAAGCGAACTGTATGACACGAAACGCGTGTCGGACGCGACGTATGCGAAGGCTGTAGATCGTTTCGGGCATCAGGTGGTGATCAACCTGGTCGGCCTGCTGGGCTACTACGCGCTGGTGGCGATGACGTTGAACGTGTTCGACATGCGGGCCATCGGGCAGCAGAGTTTGCCATTCACCGAATGACCGGACGCGCGGGAGTGCCGTGTCGGGCATTGCGTCCGATCTGGATGGAGTTCTTTCAAACCGCGCCGTTATTTCTACTTCGCTGCGACACCGGGTTATCGACCCAACGCGCAGATACGCAGTGCGCAAAATAAAAGCGCCCCGGTTGCGAAAAACTCGGCAACCGGAGCGCTTCAGGGTGCAGTAGTGACATCACCCGCTTCAACCATCTTCAGCGACCCGTCCACTCTAGCCGCAACCGCGCGGCTGACCTGTCACTTACCAGGCCACGGCGCGCATCAGTGACCGCGATAAATCGACAGCGGACCGTGTTGCACCGAAGCCGACGCGCCCGATTCCGACGAACCCGCGTTCACGCCGCCCACATCCTGCGAACCCTGTGCCGAAGCAAGCACCGCTGCGCCGTTTTGCAGGACGGCCTTCGGATATTGCGTGTCGTTCTGATACAGGAGGCCCGCTTTTTGCGCGGTAACGATTTCGGCGCGCACCTGAGCGCGAGTCAGCGGCGCGTTGGCCTGCTGCGCAAACGAGATAGCCGGAACGACCAGAGCCGATGCAACCAGAACGGCTGAAATAAGCGATTTCATGATGACCTCCAGAATTAGATTGTTGATGGAACCGGTTTGAATCACGTTTCCCGATCCGATGAATTCAGTTTATTTTCTGTAAGGTAAGGTATAAAGCAACTTTTTTCGAAATGATTGTTACGTTTTCAGGTTTAATCGATTTGGGTAATTTTCCTTGCCGACGTTTGACTCACCGTCATCACGCCAGCATGGGGAAGCGCCTATGATGGAGTTCGGTCCACGCCCGCATCTGCGGCGCCGCGCAGGAACTCGCGACCGATACCCAACCGCAAACCATCCGGGGCGTGGCTGTTGCAGTGGGTGTCATTTCGTCGTCGTGCTGCGCGCGAAGCAGGGCATTAACAGGAGAGAGCGATGAAGCGCAAGGCATCAGCAGTCTGGCAAGGCGGCCTGCAGGACGGCAAGGGCTCGATTTCCACCGACAGCGGGGTCCTCAAGGAAACCCAGTACTCGTTCTCGACCCGCTTCGCGGACGGCATCGGCACGAATCCGGAAGAGCTGATTGCGGCTGCGCATGCGGGCTGTTTCTCGATGGCGTTGTCGGCGGAATTGGGCAAGGCCGGCATCACGCCGGAGCGTATCGGCACGACCGCAACCGTCACGCTCGACAAGGACGGCGGCGGCTTTTCGATCACGGCGGTGCATCTCGACGTGGCAGTGAAAATTCCGGGCGGCGACAAGGCGGCTTTTGAAAAAGCCACCGCGGACGCGAAAGCGGGTTGTCCGGTGTCGAAGGTGCTCAACGCGACGATCACGATGGATGCGAAACTCGAAACCTGAGGCGCTTTTGAGTTGACGCAAGTTTGATGAAGCCGGCGGCGGGGTTATCTCCGTCGCCGGTTTTTATTTCAGCTGGCTGCATTAGCGGACGCCTGGACGGGGCGTGTCGTCGGCAAACAAATGGATCGGCGTGAGCCATTTGTTTCGGGCCGACAATCAACGGTTTACGCAACGGCCACACTTCCTCGCGGGCACCGTATCAAACACCCGCCCTTGCTTTCTTGAACGGTTAGTCATAATATCCGTCACATGAAGCAAACTGGCAATCCAAAACAATCCACCAAGAAAGCGGGTGACGTGTGTTCCCGTGGGCGCCCGCGCGAGTTCGATACCGCCACGGTATTGACCAGCGCGAGCCAGGTGTTCTGGAACCATGGCTACCACGCCACGTCGATCGACGACCTGTGCAAAGCCACCGGCCTGTTGCGCGGCAGCCTGTACGGCGTATTCGGCGACAAACACGGCATCATGCTCGCCGCGCTGGATCACTATGCGGAAGGTTCGGTCGCGCGCCTGGCCGAACGGCTGAACGCGCCGGTGCCGGCCGAAGAGTCGCTACGAAACGCCTTGCTGCACTACGCGAAAGTCGCTTGCGCGCTGACCGGCGAGCGTAGCTGTTTCATCACGAATACCACGCTGGAAATGCAGCCCGGCGACGAAGAATTACGCACGCGCGTCGCCGCGATCCAGCGTCGCATGGCCACGTTGCTCGCGGCATCGGTGATACGCGGGCAGGCGAGCGGCGCATTCAATTCGACGCTCGACGAAAAAGCGGTCGGCGATTTCCTGCTGTGCGTGATGCAGGGTCTGCGCGTGTTAGGGCGGGTCGCCCACAAGGAAGATGCGTTAATCGGAATAGTCGACGTCGCAATGCGCGCCCTCGTCTAAATTTTTTTGTCGAATTTTTGAACGATCGGTCATGAAAGACGAATCCCTCAAGTCCGCTGCGGCGGCATTCGTTGGACCCGCCGACGCGACGGCAGGCGTGGCGACCTGTCCGGGCGCGGTCGCTGCGGGCATGGCGCGATCGGCGGAAAAGCACGTGGAAAGGGCCGTGCCTCGCTTCGAGCGGCAAGGGCTCGCGCTTGCCGTACTGTTCGTCGGCGCATTCCTCGCGCCGCTCGATTACTTCATCGTCAACCTCGCGCTGCCTTCGATTCACACCGGCCTGAACGCCACCGACGCGCAATTGCAACTCGTGGTGTCCGCGTACGCATCGGCCTATGCGGTGCTGCTGATCACCGGCGGGCGCCTCGGCGATCTGTTCGGCCGGCGCCGCATGTTCATGACCGGCATGGCGGCGTTCGTGGTTGCGTCGGCGCTGTGCGGTTTCGCGACCAGCGGCCACATGCTGGTGATTTCGCGGATCGTGCAGGGCATCGCGGCCGCCGTGATGGCGCCGCAGGTGCTCGCGACCATCCGCGCGGTGGTGCCGCTGCATCAGCAAACCAAAGTGATGAGCCTGTATGGCTTCGTGTTCGGCTTGTCGTCGATCGTCGGTCAACTCGGCGGCGGCGCGTTGATCACGTACCACCCGTTCGGCCTCGACTGGCGGATCATCTTCCTGATCAACATCCCGATCGGCATCGCGGCGTTCATCGGTACATGGAAGTTCGTGCCGGAGAACCAGCCCGCGACAAGCACGGGCGTGGATCTGAAAGGCGTGGCGTTGCTGTCGGCGGTATTGCTGCTCGTCATCTATCCGATGACGCACGGCCGCGAAGCCGGCTGGCCGACGTGGACCTTCGTGATGTTCGCACTCGCGGTGCCTGTGCTCGCGCTGTTCGTGGCGACCGAGCGTCGGGTCGAACGCGGCGGTGGTCATCCGCTGGTCGATCTGCAATTGTTTCGCAACCGGGCCTTCGCGTTGGGTCTTGTGCTCGCGTTCCTGTTTTACTGCAACAGCGCGTTTTTCCTGACCTATGGGATTTTCCTGCAGACCGGTCTGCACTGGACGCCGCTTGCGTCAGGTATCGCGATCATGCCGTTTGCGATCGGTTTTGTGCTCGGGCCGCTGACATCGCCGGCGGTGGTCAAACGGATTGGCAGCCACGTCCTGACGCTGGGCTTCTCGATGATGACAGTCGGCTTCGCCGTGACCGGCTGGGCCTCGACCCAGACCGTGTCGCCGGACCTGCTGTTTTACTGCGGGCTGTTGTGCGCAGGCGTCGGCCATGGCCTGCTGCTGCCGTCGATCATGCGCATCGTCTTGCTGGAAGTCGTGCCGGAAAAGGCGGGGCTGGCCTCGGGCGTGGTGTCGTCGACCTTGCAGATCGGCTCGGCGTTCGGCACGGCGGCGATCAGCGGCGCGTTCTTCGGCGCAATTGGCGGCAGCACCGCGCCTGCGGCGTATGCCCACGGCTTTCAGGTGAGCCTCGCAATCAACGCGTTGCTGATGTTTATATGTATTGGTTTGAGCGTGCTACTGGTTCGGCATCAGCAATTTGTGTTGCGTCGCGCCACGCAAGCCGTTTGAAAAATAACCGGACCGTAATCGTTTTCAGTGGTTGCATTGCGGAAAATATTATCCGGTTTAAACAAAAACATAATTAAGCGCCACGTATTTACCGATGAGTCGGCTGTTCATAGGTAAGTTTCAATTTTAGATGGTCGGGAATAAACCCTACGGTTTTCCGGGAGTTTGGATATGAAGAAACCGGGCGCGCTTTCCACGTTGGGCGACAGCGTGCATACGGCAGGCTTGACGGTCGTGCGGTGCCGCACACAGCCGCATCTGGCGGATTATTCAGGGATTTTCCTGGTTTCAACTCGTGCAGCTTCGGCTGGATCGTTATTCCCGTGAATCTGAAAACGGTATCTATAAAAAGCACTTGCTGCGAATAAATTCAATTGTTAATCTTGGCGAACTTTTAGAGTTTTCCTTCAGTAGGGCTAGAGTCGAGAAACCCGGTGCAATGACTTAATAAAGCTCAACGGTTCCGTAGGGGGTAATTATGCTGACCGCTACCATTGACGCATTCGAGACACCGCCAGCCGCACGCTTTAACGTCGGCGACGTCGTTACGTTGAAGGAAGGAGGCCCGCGCATGACCGTGACCTATGCAGGTCCGGTTGCGCTCAATCCCGGCGACTGGCTGATTTGCGAGTGGTTCGACGAACACGGCGAACTGCGCCGCGAGATGTTCGCGCCCGCCAACATGCGCGCTGAGCCCCGGTCCATTCCGGCTGGTTCCGTGCTGTGGAATCGCGTAGGCCGGGCTGCCTGACAGCTTGTACGGCGAAGTGGTCCGATAATTCGCGCAACACGATTAAACCCGATCTTTGTCCTGGCCGGCCGGTTACTCGGCCGGCTTTTTTTTGCGCGTGTTTTGCCGCATGCCGTTTGCTGCTTGCCCCATGCTGCGCCCGCCGCAACTCGCTTAATTTTCCGGATGGTCCCGCGTCGCCTCGCGACGTTGCACGCGCGCCATCAAGGCGGACGAAAACGCCCGCATCCGCACGATTTTCCGCGTCTGTACGACTTCGCCCGCGACGTTCTTCGGCGGATTCGGTTGCAGCGACCAGTAGAGCGCGAGCAGCCAGCCGAACACGGTCCAGCCGAGACACGCGTTGAACAGCGCCAGCGTCAGCACGTCATGGCGCTTGCGACGGTCGGCGAGTATGGCCGGCAGAAAATACAGCGTTAGCGCGAGCACGGCGGCGATAGCCTGAACGATGATGTTGCCGCTCATGAAACCGCTCCCGATGTGTGAAAGATGCTCCGATTGTCGCGCGAACCGGTGTCAATTGCGCGGCGCCGAAGGGCGCATTGTCAGGCACCGCCGCCGCGCACGCTATCCCAAGCCAGCAGCCCCTCCGCCAGCCCTGATATATGACAGGGGGTTCAGCCGATCCCGCATCCAGACTATCATGATCGTTTCGACTGACCAGATCCCCCCACGGACGCCATCATGATCTCCGACGATACGACCCAGCAGGCCCAGCGCATCAATCCGGACAAGCTACGCGAATTCGTAGACCGCAAGTGGAACGACGAGATCGTGCCCGCGCTGACGGACTACATCGCGGTGCCGGCCAAGAGCCCGGCGTTCGATCCCGAGTGGGTCAAGCATGGCTACCTTGAGCGCGTGATCACCGACGCCGCGCAATGGGCCGAACAGCAATCCGTGCGCGGTCTGAAGCTCGAAGTCATTCGTTTGCCGGGCCGCACGCCGGTGATCTTTTTCGAAACGCCCGCCACGCGTTCGGGTAGCGACGAAACGATCGTGCTGTACGGTCACCTCGACAAGCAGCCGGAATTCGACGGCTGGCGCAACGACCTCGGCCCGTGGACGCCGAAGCTCGAAAACGACAAGCTGTACGGCCGCGGCGGCGCGGACGACGGCTACGCAATCTACGCGAGCATCACCGCGCTCGCGGCGCTGGACGCACAAGGTGTCGAGCGTCCGCGCTGCGTCGGTCTGATCGAAACCTGCGAAGAGTCGGGCAGCTACGACTTGCTGCCCTACGTCGACGTGTTGCGCGAACGGCTCGGCAACGTCGGCCTCGTCGTGTGTCTCGATTCGGGCGCGGGCAATTACGATCAACTGTGGCTCACCACGTCGCTGCGCGGCCTGGTCGCCGGCGATCTCGAAGTTCACGTGCTCGACGAAGGCATTCACTCGGGCGGCTATGGCGGTATTGCGCCGTCGAGCTTCCGCATCATGCGTCAACTGTTCGATCGTCTCGAAGACGCCGCGAACGGCACGTTGTTGCCGAAGGGTTTTCATTGCCCGATCCCCGCCGATCGTCTGCGTGAAGCGGAAGCCACCGCGCAGATTCTCGGCGACGACGTCTGGAAGAAACTGCCGTGGGCGTGCGGTCAGGATGGCCGTCAGGTCCTGCCCACCACGACCGATCCGAAAGAGGCGCTGCTGAATTCGACGTGGCGCCCGTCGTTGTCGGTGACGGGGGCGGCGGGTTTGCCCGCGCTCGCCGATGCGGGCAACGTGTTGCGTCCGCGTACCGCGTTCAAGCTGTCGCTGCGTCTGCCGCCGACGATCGAAGCGGAGAAGGCCGTCGCCGAACTGAAGGCGCTGCTCGAAGTCGATCCGCCGTACAACGCGAAGGTGACGTTCAGGCCCGACGCGGGCGCGGCCAGCGGCTGGAGCGCGCCTGACCTCGCGCCGTGGCTCGCCACCGCGCTGAACGACGCGTCGCGCCAGCACTACGGCGCGGACGTCGCCTACATGGGCCAGGGCGGCACGATCCCGTTGATGAACGTGTTGAAGGCGGGCTTCCCGAAGTCGCAATTCATGGTGTGCGGCGTGCTTGGGCCGAAGTCGAACGCGCACGGGCCGAACGAGTTCCTGCACGTGCCGTACGGCAAGAAGCTGACGGCAGCGGTGGCCGAGGTGATCGCCGCCGCGCCGTGAGTTTTTGAAGTCGCGAGGCGGTTTTGTTTCCCGTCCGCAACTTCAACTGACACGCCAACTTCAACACGCCGAATGACCGACCGAATGACCACCCGCGCGACTGCTCAGCCCGCCACGCCCCGGATTCCAGCCGATCGACTGCACGCCTATATCGAGGCGATCTGGGAGAAGGCGGGCAGCACGCCGCGCGAGGCGGCGCTGGTCGCGGATCATCTGGTGGCGGCGAATCTGACCGGTCACGACTCGCACGGCGTGGGCATGACGCCGCGCTATGTCGCGTCGCTGGCCGACGGCGAGTTGAAACTGAACCTGCATGCCGAGGTCGTGAAAGACGCAGGTGCGGTGCTGAGCGTCGAAGGCGGCAAGGGCTTCGGTCAGGTGGTCGCGTTCGAGGCGATGGAGCAGGGCATCGAGCGCGCGAAACGGCTCGGTATTTGCGCGGTCGGCTTGCGCGGCTCGCATCACATCGGCCGTATCGGGCATTGGGCCGAGCAGTGTGCGCGCGCCGGTCTCGTGTCGTTTCACTTCGTCAACGTGGCGGGCGATCCGCTGGTTGCGCCGTTCGGCGGCGTGGACCGGCGCATCGGCACGAATCCGTTTTGCGCGGCTTATCCGCGCCCCGGAAAGCCGCCGCTCGTGCTCGACTTTGCGACCAGCACGGTCGCCTACGGCAAGACGCGGGTCGCGTACAACCAGCACAGAGAGGTGCCCCCCGGCTCGCTGATCGATCACGAAGGCATGCCGACCCGCGATCCGAAAGTCATGCACGAAGCGCCGTTCGGTTCGCTGACGCCGTTCGGCGGTCACAAGGGATTCGGCCTCGCGGCGATGTGCGAGATTTTTGCGGGTGCGTTGTCGGGCGGCTTCACGACTCACGCGACCACGTTGGGCACGACGAACGCGATCATCAACTGTTCGTTTATGCACAAGTACGTACGAAATGGACAGTTGGAATTTCTTGCATATCAATGAGTTAGGTTTTTGGAGTTGTCCACCTGTTTGGCACAAAAAATGGACGTAAGCACGCACGGCATGTCCATTCAAAAAGATGCACTATTTTGCTATCCCGGCCTCGTAGTGATACATCATTGAGCTTCACTACCAGTGTCGCGTTACCCAGTGGTTCGCGGGCCCCTCTGCGCAGAGAGAACTGCACTTTCGAAGTATGCCAATGTTCGTAGTCATCTACTGCGAATCGGAACAACGCTCCCGCCTCTTAGATTGACGAGTTCTGTTTTTAGCTCTCGAACCTGTCGTAGTAGCGATATTTCGCGCGAGATTGCTGCCTCGTAGCGTAGGCGCAGTTCTTCGATTTTCCCCTTCAGCTCCTCAAGTCGCATAGCCCCATCATCATTGACCAACTGCATCTCTTGGTTAGCCTGTTCTATGGCTGAAATCAAGGCGGCGAACTGCGGGCGCGATTTTTTGATACTTCCCTTCTTGCGCCCGGCCTCGATGGCGACCGTGTCGTTGTTTATCTTTGCCTTCCGTGCCCTAAGCCGGTCGAGCGCGGCGAAGTAGTCGTCAAGTGAGGACCTCATGCTTGCCCCTCCGAAAGAATTTTTGCTTCGACGTTGAGGAGTGTCTCAAGCGTTTCGGATTCAATTCGGTACTCGACGGAGTCGGGTGAATGTTTGAGCAGCGCTTCTACACGCGCTTTTTGTGCTTTCGCAACGCGCTGCAAGCGAGAGAGGTGAATAATGAGGTGCTTGCAATCTTTCTTTAGGCATTCGAGCTGTAACCACTCTAGCGGTGGCATCTTGCAGGGAGTGGTGCTCGCACATCCGCCTAGAGGTGTATCTTGATGAGCAAGCAATCCCTCCTTAAACATCCGTCGTGCCTCTTCCCTCGAATAAACCGAGACAGGTGAGGTTTTTACCGCGTTACTTTGAACCCATTTCGCATGTCCACCAGACAGTTTCTCTTCTGACTGTAGAACGTTTATCGTGTAACCGAGAAACTGTGCTCCTGCCAGTGCGCTTCGCCATTCGAAGGCGAAATGGTCCTCAATTTCACCGATGAAATTTTCGGCGAAAGCCGAGCCGTTGGTGTAATACATCGCCATCTCATTTGTTAGATGGTGCAATTGGCGCTTCAATGTATCGAGCGTGACCAGTCCACTTCGGTGGGCATACACCGCAAGTGTGCGTCGCAGTTGATGCCTTGTGAAGGGCCACGCTGCTCCAACGGAAAACTCCTTTTCAGAATCCCATGCACGAAAGAAATCGATACGCTTAAGTTCGATGACATCTTCCTTCGTGATGACAAGCTCGGCGCGCGCGCATAGTGCGTCGAGATAACGGTCAATTCCAGTCTGAGGTAAATTGGCGAAATAGGTTGAACGAGATAGACCAGAGCGACAGAAAAGAAGGTGTGAACCGTCAATGGAATCAGAGAATTTGGTACTTCCAAAATGACTGTGAGTTTCAGACGAAATGAGCTTCGCGATTGTTATTGCGCGAGCGCCTGAGCGACTGGTGACCCAACGGGCGCGGCGGATGTTCCGGCCTTTAGTTTTTGAGCTAACGCCCTCAACGATGTAATGAACGACGCCATCGAGGGGCTCAACTTTCAGACAATCGTAAGGAAGACTGTCGACCTCATCGTGGCGCATGCCTGTGTAAGCCAAAATCAAAATCTGCAGAACATTTTTTACTTCCCCTATAACCCTAAATAAACCCTTCGTTGTAATTGGTTGTTGATGATAATTGAAAAGCTCGACCAGTACGTCTGACGCTAGGGAATTTGGTTGTTTATTTAACCGAACATGTTTGATTTGTGAAACCAAGTCGGATGCAGCCGCTTCAATGATATCTAACTCTATATTGCAAATCGAAAGAATCTTGCTGTATATTCTGGTGGGGATAACCGCGAATTGTCGGGATTCCTTTTTCTGATTTATTTTATTAACAAAAATTTTTTGCGCTTGTTTGAATGGTATTTCAACGCCAGTGTGGTCCTTCCCTAAGATTGATAAATCTTTAAATATTTTATGCAATCTGCTGCATTTGTTTTCGACTCCCGGGATTGATGCAAAATCTTTTATTGAGTCAATATCACCCATCGCTTCATACAGAGTTTGTCCACGAAAAGCAGAAAAAATGCAAAAATCTCTGATTGCGCCTAACTTCTCACGAAGCGTACTTGGGGCCACGCCGCTCGGGCCATTGTCGTTAATCAAGAAAAACATTACTTGTTTAACTTGAATCGCGGATGCGCGATAAATCGAATCATCTGTGCCGAGCGGTGTAAGTTGAGTAAAATATAAAAAACTAATCGCCCGGTAGTTTCCATATGCTTCGATGTTCCAAATTGATTCGCCAAATAATGACCTCGGACGACCTTTTTCGTCAATTGTTGCACAGGATTCATCTGAAATTTTTCGCCAGCTCTCATCGCTCGCAGATGGCGTGCGCAATATGTTTTTGTTGATTGTATTATTTTTCATGCTAGTCCTAGTTCAATGAGCATTTCTAGTTTGTTACTCCAAAAAGGGTCCAACTCTCCCGTCGTCTCCACTTCTTCCTGCACTTTTGCAACAAGTGCAGGTTCGCGCTTCCGCAGTTCCTCGATGAGAAAATCAAGCCGTCGTATAATTGGGCTATAAGTTTCCTCATAGTGCTCCATCGAGCGAACTCTGTTGCTGACTAACCGAACGCAAAATCTGCAACTTAAAATTTTCCGTATATCGACTTCATCGGAAAAAGCACGATGTTTGTTGCAAAACAAACATCCTTCTGTTGAGTTGCAATCTGGCGTGACCGGCGGGTTGTCAATTATTTTCTCGGGTTGTTTGAAACTTTTACAAATACCTATGCCATTTTCCTTGCCGCCGGTTTCGCTGTATCTTGGTCGAGTAATGATTTGGTCAATAGCATCGTAAAGAACCCCCATCTCGGATTTGTGCTCGGTATCGGTACCACTTGAGTAGCTCTTCAGCGCCACTGCGAGCGAGTGCTGTGCCATATCGACGGCCACTGGAATTCCATAATTACGAGCAACCCAATGGGTTTTTGTGGCTCGCCACTGCCTAGATGTTATATGGGGCAACGTAATACCGAACTCGCGTAGGCGTTGCTCCAACATCTTGAACATATCCCGGTTGAGCTTGGTCGGCCTGTTATCTCGGCCTAGCATCACAAGAAGGTATGGAAATTTTTTTCCGCCGAGGATGTATTTTCGAAGTTTAAGGAATAATTTCAGAGAAGGGATGAATTGCAATGAAACATCAAAGCTAACCAGTCGACCTTTTGCTCGATATTTTATGCGGCGGAGTGACTGTTTCAATATCTGACCAGAATCTATATTGGTCTCTAATTCATTGCTCCATGGAAGCTCAAGGAACTGCGCAAGATTCATCGCAAGCTCTATAAAAAACAACGCCGCAAAGCAGTATATCGCGATGGCGGAATGGAACATCCGAATTGAAGAATTTCTATTGCTGTTTGCCTCTCTAAGCATCGCGATGGCGGATGCCCGACTGTTTTTCGCTTGAAGGAGAGGGTTAAATCCCTGATTTTCTTCGTACTCTAGGGTCAGCGTTTTAATACTTTTTACTTCACATTTCTTAAAATCCCATCCGCTAACTATATTGGCATCCTCATTATAATAGAGCGGATGTATGACAATGTCGGGGTGACCCGGAGCGCTTTTGATTGAAATTGGATATGATTTGAATTCGAGCAATAAATCCGTGATGACTTTATACCATGTCTGACACCAATAAATTACAATGCCCTGGTCATGTGCTCTAGGAATCTCAGAGTTTTTTGTGTCGCGAGCGTCTCTCTTTGTTGGCTGCAAGTCGGCGCCGAAATCTTCATTTTCGAAAAATAGAGTAAAAAAATTCTTGAGAGTGCTTTGTGTATCTGATGTGCCATTTGTTTTTCTTAGTCCTACCTTGACTTCTCTATTCAGTAATTTGAAGTAGATTGATAGAGCTACTTCTGTTTCGGCCTCGTCACAAAGCACTGAAGATTTTTCATTGTTATCAGACCAATTCAAGAATTCGATGATTTTCTGTGCGTGATTCCGTACGGTAATTGGCCGTAGATAGTTGATTTCGAGTTCATCGCTGAGTATGCAAATAATTCGTCGAACGGCAGTGATTCGCTCTTGGCTTAAGCTATCTTCATCAAATGTCTGTTTTTTTCGTGCTGGTGAAGATGTATTTCGAGCCAGATAGCAAAGTTGTCCAATGAAAATTCGGTGATTTATGCCTTCAAAGACTAGCAAGGCTCTCTCAGGATGCAAAAGGATAGTTCCTTTTGCTAAGGGCATATCAATATCTTCAAGAATTGGCATCGTTAGCTACGGAAGAATTGAAGGCCTGTTTTGCCAGGTTGTTGAGTTCTTGATTCCAGCCTTCCTGTGCTGCTTTCAGAGCCGCGGCGCCTGTGCTCCCTTTAAGGTATCGAACCGTGATAGTGACGCTCGAGTGCCACAGCAACTGTCGCAAGAAGTCTAATACTGTGGATTGGGATGTTTCACCTCTCTGGATTGCAGGTTGTAATGCCTCCAGAAAATTTCGGCCGAATGTTGCTCTGAGGTCATGAAATTTGAACGTATAGCTGTCGTCGCAGAGACGTTTTCTCATCTCGGGTAAGAGCTTTTCCTTAATGAATTGCCGTACCGCTTGTCCCGTTTTTAAATGTCGGACTGTATGTGGACTGATGGAGCGATGTCTTGTGTTTCGTGGTTGATAAAACATCGTTCCGCTTCGGCTAAGAAATAGAAGTTGCTCGCTATGGTCACCATCGGTCGCACGGCTTCTGCGCTTGCGAGCGCGCTCGCTGAGCGCATAGGTGTGCAACGTCTCGTATAGCCAAAGAGGCAAGTGAATCGTGCCTCGCTTTTCTTTCTTCGTATCAATCGATGTACCTAGTCCAGCTTTAAGGCGGATGTCATCACCCGCAAATAGCTCTGGCGCGGTTTCGAAATGCGACACGCGCATTGTCAGGATGGTCTGAATCCTTGCACCTGTATGTAGTGCGAGGATAAAGATAAGGCTCATTTCTGTATTTCTTAGGCAAATTAATGATTCGACTAGATGTACCTGTTCGTTGTGGGGGAGAGCTCGAAGTTTCTGCCCATCAAGGATGCGTGTGTCAAATGGGTCGACAGAGGCAGGGACGTCTATTGATAAATCGGTGGTTCGAATAGGATAGCTCCAGTTGTAGCCAGATTCATTTTCTCGGCGGACTTGACTGGGTGATTCAATCCACATCTGATTCTCGGGCCTGAAGCCTAAGTCGTCGAACAACCATCGGTAAAATCGGACAACGGTAGACATTCGTCGTTTCGCGATGCTGACAGAGATGATGCGTCCCCGCGCCGATGTCGTAAGCCATGCCTTGTATCTGTACGTCGGGCGACGTTGCTTCATTTTCCCGAATGCGAGCCAGTCGATATCCATCTCTTCAAGAAATCGCCTATAGGCAGCGAGGTCGTCAGCCACATTTGAATATGTAAGCATGTTCGGATTAGTCGCGTCCCCGACCAAGTCGACTATCCACATGGTTGCTTCTGCCCAAAGTGAGCCATCGCCGCAAAATACCGCTGGAAAATGAAGAAGCGCGTCATATCCACACTGCTCCATGTACTCTATGTCAGGGGTTGTGTAGTACCGTTCGCGTGCTCCTTGACCTAGTGCAAGAGACACGCAAGCTGCCCCAGCGCTTGTCTCCTCAGCTACCGTTGTCATTACGAACTCACTCAGCACTGTCTTTCTCGCTGTATTTGGCATCTGAATAACCGTTAATCCAATTTAATAGAAATATAGGATAAACAAGAGTTTAAAAATGTCCACTAAAACTGACTTGCACATGCGAATTTATGCGAGTTGATTTGTTGTAACACAATAAATAAGCGGGGTGAGAGTGTTCTATTTTTGTAACACAATAAATCCCGGTGAATAGAGTTAGAGCATTGAATTTAAAGAGATAGTTTATTTAGTTTAATGTTGAGACTGTGGTGAGTTAAGTTCTCGACCGATGTGCGAACTTTGCGTTTTGCGTTCCGGTCTCCCTGCTGGTATCCGGCTTGATATCACTTCGCTATAGTGCGAACTCTCGAGAAAAAATCGGCGCATCAAGGTACTCGGTTTCACGCTACCTAGCGCATGTGTGACTTCTCATTCTCTTGTTTAAGCGCGGTCACAAGGAGTCGTTCTTGAGAGCAGTGCAAAGCAGGGGGAGTTTGAGAACAGGTTATCTACCGAGCTTTTGCTATAGCGTCAGACCTTTCTGCATCCGCTAGCCATTGAGCGAACCAGTAGTGCAGTGTCACTAATGGCAAGCATTGTTTTCGGCATCGCGCGGACTGGCGACAACTGCCCAATTTTCTCGGTTACTTTTGAGGACCGGTGATGGGCGTTGTGGGATGTAACCGCTGTTGTTCGCGTTCGATGAAAAATCCGTTGAGGTACAAATGGGTCGTGTCGGTTGTGAGAACCTCTGGATTTCGTATCCACATGTTCGGCGCCAACGGCATTCTCAGCAGATTTGGATAATCGTTGGTGTAATCGAATTCTTCACGCTTGCTGGTCGGCGCTCTACGGATGAACTCGAGAATGACCGAGCGCGCGCCCCTCGCTAAGCCTTCGAACGTTAGGCGTGGAGTGCCGTCGATGTGCATTACTTCCGTGAGGAAACGGGGAGGCGCGAGCAATCGAGGAACGGACTTTAACGTATGGATATATCTCGAGCGAGTTTTCATACACGCTCTTCAGCGCAATGGCCAAGTCACGTTTCCTAGGATGGCAAATAGATTTTGCGCATCATCACGAAAGAATTTGTCACCGACATGCGCAAGAGAGAATTCCTGAAACCTTCATCGCTACGTGTACGCCGCTAAGGATGGCTTCCCCTGCAGCACTTGAGACATCCGTGGTGGCGTTTTTTAACGCATCGTTAATTGGCTTGCTTTTCCGCTGGTCAACGTCTACCCACCCCCGGGGGAGTGTCGAGGAATTTTTGCACGAGCGATTCAATCGCAGCTACGAATACTAGAAACGAACCTCCCCAGAACATCGAGCGAGAACGTCGTGCGTTGAACATCGGGCAGCGGCGAAATCGGATTGCCGGATTCTATGAGTTGATTCAATGGCATTCCGACCTCTCTTCATTCGAAGGCGTTACGTTCAAGCAGAAAATGGCTCTTGCTAGCAGTGTTTTGCCAAAGTCGAAACGCGCATCGAGAGATGCGAGACCGTGTTGGTGCTGTGCCATGTCGACACACTGTGTTCGGGCCAATTTCCACCTGAATTCAAAAATCCAAGTGCGTCGAACGTCCCAAGGAACTGGTCATAGCGCTTAATTGCAGCATCTTCGGGGATTACACAACCAAAGGTCATGACATGAAGACGCGATAAGTGGGCAGCGGGAATGTCCGCAATCGCATTCTGGATGACAAGCGCGCCTTTGCTATGGCCGAGCAGAGTCGTCACGTTGTCGGTGGCTTCAAGAATCGCGTGCAGGACGTCGGAGGAACCACTGCCATGGCGAAAGACCGGTACCTGTGTACCGGGTGCCTCGGCATGACCTGGAGTGGTTGCGAGAAGATTGCGTCCGACCGACGCAGCACCCGGCGCTATCTGCGCAAGCACGTTTTGCACGGGCTGCTTTATCCAGTAGCTGTACATCTCGAATCCAAACCACCCGCCGAGCGCTTGCTGGATGACATCAGCGAGTCCGTAACCGGGAACGATAGCTGCAACCGGTTTTTCCAGCGCAGTGGAAGCGTTCCATGCAAGCGCGGCCGAGCCAAGTGCAGAGCTGCCAACACCGCTCACTGAGATTGCGTCGATTAGGCTGACACCTCCAGTGCTCGCTTCGAGGAAGGTTTCAACATCGCTGAAACGCCGGATATGAGGGCTGTTAGCCGCGTCAATGACAAGAATGGAACCTTCGGGGTTCATCAGAGCGCTGAGGTCTGTCAGCGGTTGCACCGGTGCGCCAGTTGCGCCGTCGGTCCACTCAATTTCAACGCCGTCCTTTTCCAAGACCCGTTTGAACATCGGTACGTCATAGAACGCAAAATCGAGCATCGAGTTTACAAATCGCAGTCCCGCGAGCATCGGTGCGACCTGTGCTCGCTGCACCTCGAAGCTGGCCAGAGACGGCGCGAAGTAATCCAGCATGGTTGGCATGATGGTTCAGTCTCCAGACAGGCTCGCCACGAACGCCGTGCGGCGGTGCTCAAGCGCGGATGAGATAGCAGCGACCAACGAGAAATAAGCGTGCTGGTCGAGTGAATTAAAGACGACGGCTGATTTTTCTTCCATGCCTCGTGCTTCTTCATATGTGGGCCGCCGCACATATTGGCGATGTAAAAGAGCACTTGCTCCGACCCTTCGGCACATTGGAAGCGACAAGTGGAAGTTGAGACGTAGGGCGTTTCTGAAGGGGCGGTAACCGCAACCGTTCTTCGAGGAACATTAAAAAAAAAGCCCGCAGGGTGGGTGGGCTAAATCCATATCGGGGAGATATGGAGGAGACGTTTATTAACCGTAGGTCGAACCGAACAACGACGCAACGTGGCCGGGACAATGAGAACGTTTCGTCGGTAGTGACTATTGCGTATATGCAAGCGGTCAAGATTCGCGTTTTTCGGAGCGGCACCACCGTGTCCGAACTTCGAACAATGACGTGGTTTGCATAATCGCGTTACGGTCCGTAGGGGTAGCGTTGGGCGCGTCCCAAAGAATGCTCGGACCGGTTGCCGATGAGCGAATTCAAAGTTTGCGCCGGAGTATCCACGAGACGCATCCGCTGACCGCTGCCGAAGGCCTTGGAGGGGTATTAGGATGAGGCAGTGTACTTCTTAACGTGGTGTCCAAAAAAGGTGCCGCACCCGCATACCCCTATGAGAAGAGTTCATGAGTTCGCCGAGCAGAATGTCCGATTTGACGGTTTTCATCGAGATGAGACTCAGCTGAGTACACACTCGACCGCTCATAGCCGCCGTTCAGTTGTGGAGGGATGGGTCGCGCGTGCTCGCCCTCTGGCGACGAGCACGAACGATTACAGTTCGACTCCCCCCTTCTTCAAAGCAAGGAGAGCCGCTGACCGAAATGGGGTAGTAGTCTCTGACTTGGACTGACTGTGCTTGAAGGCTTCGATGAGGTCTGGATGTGTCGATTCGAGTTCGACTACATGGCCAGCAAGTTGGCGAATCATCGACAGGGTTTTCTGCAGCCAATCATCGAAGTCAGTTGCCGGAGCCAGCACTGCCGATAGGCCGCGGTAGCTATCCGCTTCTTCGCTTATTGTCTTCTTACCGACCTTGCTCCGTTTAAGCCGCCGCTCGATTTCGAGGACGTAAACAGTCCTCCTTTCTTTGGTCTTGGGAACCGAAGCAACTATGCGCAGCACGAGGACACCCCGCGGTGTCTCGGTCTTGGCATTGCGCGTTACCCAGTTGCGTATTTCTGGTTTGACCTGGTCATGCTCCTTAAACTCGCGCAGCGCGATAAGCTCTGGGGTCTCGTCGTCGACGAAACCCCGGGTAGCGTGAAGCCACTTGAGGCTGTGTATGTGCTTGGAGTGCTGAGTCTTTAAAACCTGGAGCGCGCGCCACATTTCAAGCAGCGTCCCGTCAGCCACCACGATACGATGCGCGACTGGAGCATCCGTCGCATCTTGACCATTGATGTTGATGCCCGGCGCATCTACGCCTCCGGGTGGGACGATAACGCTCGGCTTAGATTCAAAGATGTTCGTAATGTCAGGCTCTGGCCCAAATGGGAAGTGGACACCCCGTCTTTCTCGGCTTTCGACATGCAGGTTGCCGTAGCTATGCTCGACGCCAGGAACGTGAACTTTTAAGTTCGCTTCCGGTGACAATGCGTAGCTCCTGCTGCCCTCACGCGCATGCTCGTCGGTCTGGTCGTCCGACCTTCGAACGACCTCGTTTTTTCTGGTTTTGTAGCAAACGATGCCTTTACATTTCGGATGACCACGTAGCTCGATGCGAAGCGCCAGAAAAGTTTGTCCGGGCCGCACCCAGACTCCTTGGGCTGCGACCGGCAGCTTGCCCTCAAACCAAGGCTGCACGCGAGGGAAAATGAGGTCTTCATTTTTCCCCTCCATCAGACATTGCTCGGAAATATCCTGCGTTACCTGCCGTCCTAGTTCAGTGTGAAGTACGTGTGCAAGGAAGTTTCGGTCGCCGTCTTGCGCGCGCTCCGTGAGCCGGATAATGAGCTTGTCCTCCGCATTCACCTCAGGCGTCAGGCTCGTTAGAAACTGCTTCATCGCGTCGCTCCACGGCATGCTGCACAACGCACGCGGGATAGCCTCCGAGATTCCGTAACAGCGAAGCAGGAACTCCAGGCACGGGACGAGGAGAGTGCGATTCCCTGGTAGCCCAAATTCGAGCATCCAGCTTCGCTCTTTATCTTCGCTCTGGCGCGACGCTCGGTACTGGCCGTTGAATGGAGCCGGACGCCCTGCCTGCACTTCCGTTATCGGTGATATCAGCCGCCATTCGCCACGTGTGAAATTGACCTCCGTGGGACCCAGCTCCTGATACTGCACTTCTCCGACGTAGCGCCGCTTCTGCCAGACCGTGCCGACGCGCAGCGCGCGAAGGTGGCTGAATGACACTTCCTCGTGGAACGGTGGCGTGTCCGGCTCATCCAGATTCTGAAAAGATACGAAAACCTTCCGCGTAGTCCCGCCGCGCAGGGTTGGCAACATGCCGCCATAGCCGCGAACTGCAATCGGGAACTCCCTATCTGGAATACCTTCAATCAGTTCAGAGCGCCCCGAGTTTTTTGTCCATTCAAAACGCATCAATACATCCTCGAGTAACGATGTGGAAGCTTTTTTGACGAATAGCAAACGTTTGCTAAACGAGTTTTTAGAAAATTTTTTAAGACGGAGATTTACTCCGCCTCTGCGCCTTCAGTCCGATTTCTTAAACAGAATGTTCACAGATTGCGCATTTTGTAAAATTACTATATCTTGTGTTTTATTGCACTATATTTTGAATATGACACAACCTGTTGCGTCTATGGGCGACCTTGAAAACACCGTTTCTGAAGCGGATTCGAATGCCGAGATAATCCGCGGTATTTCGGACGGCGAGTTAGCTTTGGCGCTCCGCGGAATCCTCCGGAGAGGGAATCCGGTTGTCTTGATTGCAGACAAGCAGCGGGTAGCCGTTGCGTCGCAGCGTGAGCAGAACGCTGAATGGCGATTCGAGGCAAGCGGAGATTTCGGAGACCAGTCCCGTGCAGTAGTTGAGGGGGCCATGAAGAACTTCAAATGGCTCGAAGTTGATTCATTGGAAACTGGACTCGATGCCGCTGCGAGCGCAACTGTCTATCGGAAAGGGGACGTGTCGCGGTGGACGGAGCGCCGCGACATATTGACGGGCTTCAAGAGGCCGAAGGCGCAGGACCGGGGCAGGACAGGGGAGATTTCGGCGGATACGCGCAAGCGCGTCGGGGCGGAGGCCGGCTGGCATTGTCAGTTTGAGGGGTGCGGTGAGAATCTCTGGCTGGACGCAAACACGGATACGCTAGGCAACTTCAGCTACTTCGCGCACATCATCGCATCGTCGGTGGACGGGCCGCGTGGTCATGCAAAGTTGTCGGGGCGGTTATTCGACACGGCCGAGAACGTGATGCTTCTGTGCGACAAGTGTCATCGCCTCATCGACCGTGTATCTCCCGACGAGTATTCCGTCGATACGTTGAATGGGATGCGCGCAGCCAACGTCGAACAGGTTGCCAGCCTGTTTCGCAGTCTTCGCTTTCCCTCGTCGTACATGATTGTGGTCGGCGGAAACATCCTCAATCAGTCGGTGGTCTTTGACCAGCGTCGGGCCGAGGAAGCGATGCGCGCTGCAAAGCTGCGGCCGGCAGGCGGGAAGCCATTCTGGTTTGCCTACAACGGCAACGAGATGGGAGATGGCTCGTCGCCGCATTTTTGGGAGACGCAGTTTGACCAGTGGGCGCGCATGGACATCCCGGCGTTACGAGCACGTCTTACAGGTGCTACATATGGCGGTGCGCAGGCGGAAGTAGTTTCGGTATTCCCGCTCCATCTGATGTCGGTGCTGGTGTTGGCAGGACATCTTATTGGCGAGGCGCGTTCCGTTCAGGTTTTCCAATTCGAAAGGAACTCCGTGGGGGACAACACGCAAGGTGACCAATGGGCGTGGCCGAAGGATGCGAAAAGGCCGGACCCGAGCAAGTATTCCGTCGTAGTACATCGGGAGCCGACAAACGGTGAAACCGAAGCTCTGCTGCTGGTCAGCCTCACAGACCGGGTCCCCCGCGGGGAACTACCAGCAGAGTTCTACGAAGACGGGGCATGGAAGATGCCGGTGGTAGAGGTTGTCGTGCCAACACCTTCGCGGAGTGTTATCGGGCATCCATACGACCTTGAACTGGTTGGCAAGGCGTTCGATGACGCATTGCAGAGCTTGCAGGAGAAGTGGCGCGTTAGCCGTATTCATTGCGTTCCGATAGCTCCGACAGCGGCCTGTATAAGGCTGGGGCAGAAGCTGCAGAGTCGGCATCAAAGCCGCATTGCTTTCTACGAAAGAGCGCGGACGACGGACGGAACCCGGGGGCAGTTCAAGCCGACCATTGAGATTGCGTCTTCTTATGTGAAGAACGTTGCGACAGACCGCGAAGTGCCTCTAACCTGAAGCGGAGTGAGACCAGAAATGACCAACAACCGTACGCTAGCCAAAGCCTTCATGGAGAAGGCAACCTTCGACCAGGAAGCTCGACAGTGGGAAGAATTGATGGCGGGACTTCTCTCGAAGCTGGAGCTAAGCAAAGAGGAGCGCGACCGCGCTAGGGCGCACTACCAGACGCTCGCCAGGCAAGTGGCACGAAAGCTGGAGGTTGATGAGACTGACGTCCATATTGTCGTCCAGGGTTCAATGCGTACGCAGACAACCGTAGCGCCACGCGGCAGGCAGAAATTTGACCTCGATATCGTCGTGAAGCTGGGAGGTGACCACTTCTCCGGTGTGGACTCTGACGAATTCTTCAACGCCTTCGGCGATTCGCTGCGCGGGCTCAACGACGCCGCCGGCGAGCCGAAGCCGAAGGCGCGCTGCTGGCGCCTGCAATATGCAAACGAGCCGTTCTATTTCGACGTCACGCCCGCGTTGCCTGGTAGTTATGAGATTACCGGCACGGACCTTCGTGTTCGCGACCCGAAGACGCACTGGACTCCGTCAAACCCGGAAGACTTTGCAGACTGGTTCTGTGAAGCTGCGAAGCAGAAATTTGGGTTCCAGTCGGTGCGTTTGACGAAAGCCGAGGCACGCCATCAAATCGACGACTTGCCTTCCGAGAAGGTTGCAATCGACGACATTCTTCGCCGCACTGTGCAGCTCATAAAGCTTCACCGTGACCTGCAGTACTACGGAAAATCCGACGAAGTCAAAGAAGGGCAGCCGATTTCGGTAATTCTGGTGACTCTGGCAACGCACGCGTACAACGCCGCAATTGTGAATCGCCACATGTATTCGAACGCTATCGAGGTGTTGCTCGATGTGGTAGAGGGCATGCCCGATTTTATTGCTTTTCATAGCGGTCGATATAGCGTTTGCAACCCCGGTCATGTCGGCGAGAACTTCGCAGAGCGCTGGAATGAAGATGAGGGGAAGCGAGCGCGTGCGTTCTATGGCTGGCACGAGCAGCTCAAGTCCGACCTCAAAGCGCTGTTTGCCGACTCATATTCGCGTAGCGGCGAGGCACAGATTCGAAAAGTCTTCGGAGAGGATGGTGTGCAGGCATGGAAGGCTAGTTTCGCTCCCGCGCCGTCCGGCCTTCTGAATTCGCTGATTAGGTCTGGTCCGGGTGGCGAGCGGCGTGACCCTGTCGTCCCCGTCCCGTCGGGCAGCAAAAAGAACACCCTTGCATGAGTCATGAAGTGCAGGCGGCGCAGTTTCAGAAGCAGATTGAAGCAGTTGTTCATTGGCTTGATGGCGCCGGTTCAGAATTCCTGACGCGCGTCGGAGCACGCTCCGGCTCGAGTCACATCTGGGAGTTCGACCTCCAGCACCCCGTGCTGCGGGGATACACGCGTGTGAAGCTTGTCTTGCCGCGTGGTTTCCCAGCGTTGCCTCCCCGCATTATGGTTAACAGGGCCCTTTGCCTCCTCCTTCCGCACGTGGAGGGACCGGGGCTGGTCTGCCTCGGCAACCGTACGGCAAACGCCTACGATGAGCCAGTGCAGGCTGTTCGCGACGTGCTCGGAGCTTTCCAAATATTCCTGGACAAATGTCGCGACATTGCATGGGTGACCGACGAATTCGAGCGTGAGGCGCTTGCCTACTGGAATCGCTTCTGCACGGGCGGCGGGGACACCTCAATGCGCCGACGTGTCAGTCGACTTTTCAATGCTTTTGGGCGTGCGCATATGGTCGCCGAGGGCCGCGTGGCATCCTACCTGAATGGTCGCATCGCATTGGCTTGCAGCTCCAACGTGGACCCGAACTTCCTCGCTCAACGGCATAAGCTCGCGCATAAAACCATGGAAATAGGGCGAGCGCTTTTCGTGCCGCTCCCCGCATCGATTTGCTGGACTCCGAGCAGCTGGCCGCGAACGTTTAGCGAACTCGCTCAGCTTGTGAAGGAGTCATCCGACGGAGCGTTCAATCTTGGTGAGTGGTGGGCTGCAAACCCGTCGCAGCCACCGGCTCGTTACGTTATCCTGACCGCGGAGAACGCTGCATACGCTTATCAGCTGATTGAGCCGGTGCTTCGCAGCTGTGACGGTCCGAAAATCGTCCCGCGCGAAGTGACCCGCATGGACCCCGACTGGGCTATCGTTCGCGACCAGCGGCTCGGCGGAATCGAGAAGCGCAGGAAGAAGCGGATTCTGCTCTTGGGTTGCGGCTCGTTGGGAGCGCCTCTGGCCATCTTCCTGGCAAAAGCTGGTCTTCAAAACCTGACACTCGTAGACAAGGAAGTTCTGATGCCGGAGAACGTTTCCCGGCATCCGCTTGGGATGCGTGCGGTGTTTCATGAGAAGGCCGCGGAGCTGGCCGCCCAGCTCAACGCAGACATCCCGGGAGCAGTTGTCAAAGGTCATGGCGCGGCAGCTGGTGACTGGATTCTTTCCGAGTGTCGCCCCGGGGCGTTTGACCTGGTGATTGATTGCACTGGTGAGGAAAGCGTTCGCACATTTCTCAGCCAGGTTCGCGAGAGCATTTTCCGCGGTACGCCGATTGTTCACGCCTGGATGGAACCCTTCTGCGCCGCCTCGCACACTGTGTTAGTCGACAGCGATACCGTGTGGCCTAAGGACGACCCTGTCCTACAGATTCACGTCGCAGAATGGCACGAAGATACGGAAATCGTTCTTCCTGCATGCAATTCCGGTTTCCACGAGTATGGGCCAGCGGACGCGTCGCAAGCTGCTGCGACTACCTGCGAATGCATATTGCGCGTCTTGGATGATGAAAGAGGACTGCGGTCAATGGTGTGGTCGACCGTGCGTTCATCGGCCTTCTTCGAGTCACTAGGTGTGCGTGTTGTGCCTGGACCCTTGGTTCCGCAGTCGGACGACAGCTTTCATTCGGTGCGGTTGACGCGTGAACTTGCCGATGTGCTTAGCGGCCGGGGTAGGGAATCATGCTGAGCTTCGCCATTCCAGGGGCGCAGTGGCAGCTGGTTTTCAGTGATGATGTAATCAACACTTTGAGCGCTCATGTCCAGCGGGGGCGGCTCACCAACGAAAGCGTTGGCCAGTTGTATTCGGCGTCACTGCTGTCTCAGGAGATAACACTGCAGATTGCAACAGTCTTGCGACCGAAGACGGCGGGACGTACCCGGGTTGTGTTGGATAAAACCTTCGTCGACGCGGAACGCAGGAAAATGTTTGAGGCACGACTGCATTGTGTGGGCCTGTGGCACACGCATCCCGAGCCACATCCTCATCCGTCGTCGGACGACCTTGCCCTGGCTGAGGAAGCGGCGCAAGTGGCTGGGAAGGCGGAACTGGCGGGCTTCGTTTTTGTAATAGTCGGCACGGCGCCGTTTCCGGCAGGTCTATACGTTGGAGTTCATGACGGTAAGCGGATGCACCGCGCGACATCCGTAGAGCTTGCTGGCGGGGGAGCGATGGTTTCAGATAAACCGACGTCAGTTGCGAAATAATGGCACTCGTCCTCCGCCAAGGCGCCCGTGCCTGCACGAATGCTGTTCGGCATGCTACGCCCGCGCGGAGTAGCGACGTGTGTGTCGACGAATAGTAGAATCCTCACGCTAAAACAAAATATCGCGCGGGTTGCTCCCTGTCGAGGGCAGCGAGATTCTGCGCGCATGGGGCTCATCAAAATGAACAAGAAGCTCGCTGGTTTGTCAGTAACGGTCGCGTTGCTTGAAGCATGCAGTACCGTAGGACCTGGATTCGCCAACCATCCTGCCGATTGTGCAATTGGTATCGCATGGGCGGACTGTCTTCCGGGAACGCGAGGGTACGCTAACGGCGGGGGCAGCCTCCATCGGAAAGAGGCAGCGGATGCCGCGAAGGCTCAGCACGATGCAATAGCAGCTCAGTTCGACGCTGCACACCAACAGTGCGACGCTGACATGGCCGCGCATGAACTTGACCCGTTGCGCGAGAAGATTCAGTTCATCCGCAAGCTCGACTCACCGCCGCCGTTTCAGTACGCATCACTCGATTCATTCCCGTCCTCCGCTGAGCGCCCGCTCATCTCCAAGTGGGCCACGCTGCGTGACGCCTGCATGGAGCGCGAACGAGCGGTAAATCCGATACCCGCAAACGCCTCACCGCTCGCAGAAACGGTCATCCGAAAGGAAATGGCATTTGGTTCGGAGGCGGAGGCGAAGGTCAGTGAGCTGGTGGTCAGCCTTTACCAGCAGAAGCTGACATATGGTGAGTTTGCCCAGCGCCGCTATGCCGTTGGGAAGGCGGCCGTTGACGCTTCCGAAAAATATCGGGAGGCCCGGATGTTACAAGACCAAGACCATCAGTTGCAGGCTCAGCAGCTTGCGAGTCAGCAGTTTGCAAACAGCATGAACGCGTGGGCAAACTACATGCAAGCGGTCAATGCCCGCCAACCTCAGACGGTCCGTTTGACCAGTCTGGGCGTTCACTGTACCTCAACCAGCTTAGGTAGCACAGTCAGCACAAACTGCAACTGACCGCGGGAAGTTTGCTTTCAGTTACCTCCGAATTTGCCGATGCCTGGCGACGTCAACTGTTGCGCGTGAGAAATGTGGTCAGGGTGCTGACGGAGTTCGGTGTGAACATGAATTCCATTTCTGTGGCGGAAACGACCGGGTTGAACCTTACTTGGCATCGTCTTGACCTGCGGCCTGTTTCTGTCGATGGGCGATAAAATATGAGGGCACGCCATCCCTTACATCAAGACCTAGGCCTTTATGCTTGAGCGATTCGCTAACGAAACTTTTAGAAACTCATCTCCTTCATGGGCAAATGCATGCGTGGGAAATAACGGCTCGCCAGGAATTGTCGACTATGCTGAAGGGTTCGCGAATGCCGCGAACGTTTTGCTGGAACAGGTCCTTGAGAACAGGGGTTTGAAGCATTCAACGGATACGTTTGTGTATCCTATCTGCTTTAACATGCGGCATGCTATAGAGCTTTATTTAAAAGCAGCAATTGGAGTGTTTCCATCTCTTGTCCATCATGACATCCGTTTGACCGATATAGACGTCGAGACTTCACATAATATTGGTCGACTGTGGAATTACTTCAAGGAGCATGCAGCAAAAATTGACCGTCGGTATTTGGACCTAATAGCGCAGTTGGATAGGGGTATTGCAGATTTCGCTGAGGTAGACGCAACAGGACAAGTCTTCCGTTATCCGTTTGATAGGGACAACCAAAAGCATCTGACACAGCTAGCGATTATCAACCTTGGAGTTTTGTGGAAGAAGTTCAAGTTGCTTGTTGAGAAGTTGAAGGACCTGAACCGTTTGGGAGCGAGACTGGTAGATGAATATCGCTACAAAACCTACACAGCAAATCTGTCGCGATTCGACCTTATCTGCGTGGCATACAGTTTGCCGCCCCGGGCAGACTGGCCAACGTCCGTTTTTACTGATGCGAAAAATGACATTTGCTCGCGGTTCGGGCTGAGCGGGCAGGAGTTTTCTAAAGCGGTGAAAATCATCGAGCGAAACTTGGAAATGGCTGCGCTCATTGATGCACCGAAACCGTTTCTGCACCTAACTGTTACGCATCTACAGTTGTTTTTTGATTCTTGGCGCGACTATCACGACCTTGACAAATTGAGGAGGCAGTTCAAGGGAGTTCCCAACGATGTCGATGCCTTAATCAAAGAAGCAGAGAGTTACGAAGCCTTTGACCTGAGAGATATATTGGACGACAAACGCGACGTTCGAATGACAGCTTGGCCGCGATTGTCGAACGAAGTGACTCCAGAAGCTTTCGGCGAGCTAAGCGCGATGTTCTATTTCTCACGGGATAGACTGCATTACAGCGAGGCCTTCGAGCGAGAGCGAGACTACTCGATTCGGGATTTCCTGGCGAAGCGGTCATCAGGCGAGGACGAGTTCAGACATTCGGTCTTTCATCTCATCGAAAAGACCTCCGCCTTAGAGCACGTAGCAAACACCCTGCGTTTTTTTGGAAAACTGGACGCTGTAGCAGACTTGCTAGAGCGATGCGAACTGACCGACTACACCGCGCAGATTCTGGAGGAAAGCTCCATTTGGATGCAGTCACGATACATGGAAGCAACGGAGGCCATGGGAGAAGTGTTGAAGCACCCGTCGTGCGAGCAGCTCGCGCTAAAACGGCCGGGCGACGGTGCCGGCCGCTGACTACAACTAGCGGGAAACCCTCGTGTCCGGCTTTTACGTCCTGAATATTGCGCGGCCTGCGAAACGCAAACGGAACGAAATGCGGTCGTCCGATTCGGCAATCCAATCTGCGGCGGCTGCCCCGCTGTCTCGGCATAGCTGCGCGCGCCATCATGGCTGGGTTGATGGTAGGCGCCGGAGCGGTAGTGTTGAGCCATGTTTCCCCGTCGCTCAATACTGTGTGTCTGAGGGTAGCGGCGCCGTGGTAAGGCTTGTATGTCTTTTGCATAGTTTCGATATGGCTTCAAAGACTCCCGTGGGTCCACGTTGCAAAGGCAACTAACCATTCATTCTTCGATGGATTTGAGGTGTGATTGCATGCACAATCTTACGATGGCAAGTTCTAGTTAGGGCATTCCTCGAGGATAAGGGTCTTCGTCTACCTCGATTGCTTTGATGCGTAACTGACGTAGCTTGTAGTTGGAGTGCTGCCAATGGAAATGACCGGGGGTTGATGGTTTGGCGGGTTCGTCACGCCTCATGGGTTTGCGCTGTATCAGCAGGTTCAGAAAGAAAAGACCACCTCGGCGTCATCGGAGAAATGATGCCATTGTGAAAAAGCTGCCATGTCTACCAAAGAAAAAATTGAGAAGAAGCCGCGTGTGAAGCGGAGTTCTTCTGTTCCGGGGCAAGCATATGGGATTTTGGTCCAGGAAGTTCGAGTCCTATGGCATCTCATGCGTGCGAGGACCGGTGATGTAGTCGCATTCGAGCATCTTGGTGACGTTTCTACCCGGACCACAGATGGTCGAGTGGTCTCCGAAGAGGATAAGAGTGGACTCGCTCACAATCCAATTGCGGATAGAGCTGTATCGCTTTGGAAAACTTTGGCCAACTGGATTGATGCGCGGCGTGACGGTTCCTTGCCGGTCGCTTCGGTCTATGTTTTGTACGTGGCACAACCCTACGATGGCCCGATTGCGGATGAATTGCACAACTGCACTAAAACCGACGACGCCATTGAACTCGTTGGGAGGCTTCGTAAACGCTTCGCCGAGGACCTCGAGACCGAAGAGGTAAAAAGGGCGGGCAAGGGCGCCGCGAATAGGGTCCGGAGTGGCCCGTCGGGCGACGAATCAGAGCTTGACGATGAGAGCCCTGCGGCGCTTGTTAAGCAGCTTCGTAGAGTGTTCGCCAACAACGACGAAGTTATTGCCTCCATCGTTACGTATTTCTCTATTGAGAAAGGAAGTGCGTCCCCAGTGAAAGAGGTGCGTGCAGAAATTTCTGCGCATGTTCGCATTGAGCACGTCGACGAAGTAACGGAATCGCTTCTCGGCTGGACGAAAACCCAGGTGATGGCGCAGATTGAAGCGCGCCGGGTTGTCGGCATCCCCTTCGACGACTTCAGGGAGTATCGCCTCGTTGTTTACGAGCGAGTCATGGGCAAGCTGACGGAGTTTCCAGAACACACGCTCACACCCCAGCGAAGCGAAATCGAGGAGCATCTCGAAGGCTCGAATTTTGTCCGGCAGCTGAATGTTCTTGAGCTGGAGGATGAAATGATTGAAACCTATATCAAAGACTATATGCGAGCTTCGTCGGCGCGGACGTCGTGGGCGGCACTTGGATATCTGAACCCGCGTAGTATCGGTCCCTTCGTTGAAGAGCTGCAAGACCATTGGAAACAGTGCTCACTGGAGGTTAAGACGCTCCATACGGAGAAAACACCAATCCAGCGAGGTGTGAAGCTTCTCCTTCTCTGCATGACGAAAGAGGCGCGAATTCAGACGGTGAACGTTCCAACATATTTTTCTCGGGGGAGCTTCCACGAGATTGCGAACGACCTGAAAATTGGGTGGCATCCTGATTGGAAGGCGCTCGTATCGGCAGCCGCGATTTAGGTCTTATATGCTCAACAAAGAGATGTGGGAAGTCCAAAATCCTGGACTCGGTGCCGCGCTGATATGGCAGTTCGGACGGGCGTTCGCGTCGCAATCGGAGGATGCAGTGCCTCTTCCATATGCGTTCTTCGTAATTCCACTTTTGTACAACAAGTCGACTCTTGAAGTCGTTGTCAGGACCAACAAGGGTCTGCGCAAGATTGATGAAAAGCTGAACAATGATGAATCCATCTCGACGACGGCACAAATGAACGTCTTGAGCATGCGTAATCTGTCGAGTGAAAGTCTAGGCATCGCTCTGCGGGCCGGCCTGCTATCCGTCCAGACCGAAGAGGCTACATTTCGTTGCCGTGTAAAAGAGCCTCCGGTGTTGGAAGGGAAGATGCCCAAAGAACTAATGAAGGCAGCTGAGAAGTTGGGACGCTGGGCCGCAGGGGTTTCGTTGCGGGAATTCTGCTTCGTTTTTCGTCTGGAGCTGTAGATTGAAGCTGCAAATTATTGAACTCATCTTGTGGCCGAGGAAGGCAGGCATTTCTCCTCAGGTAGTGCCGTTCGAGCGAGACAAAGCGAACGTCATCACTGGCGCATCGAAGACCGGAAAGTCATCCATTATTCCAATCATTGACTACTGTCTCGGGTCAGAGCGGTGTGCAATCCCGGTTGGTGTCATCCGTAAAGCAGTGGCGTGGTTTGGAATCGTAGTTGATACGGACGAGGGGCTAATGCTGCTTGCGCGGCCTGAACCAGGAAGGCAGCCAACCTCGACTGATATGTACGTCAAGGATGTGCAGGAAGGCAAGACTCCGCTAGATGTGCCCATCGCGAATACCAACGTCGACCGCGTTAAGCTGACGATGGACCGGTTGGCAAGGCTGACGCGCCTCGGTACAGACGCCCAAAACACAACGAGTGGCTACGCGGGGCGCCCCAGCTTTCGAGACCTGATGGCGTTCTGCTTCCAGCCGCAGAACTTGGTCGCGAATCCCGACGTCCTCTTCTACCGCGCGGACACAACGGAGCACCGAGAGAAACTGCGGGCGATATTTCCGTATGTTCTAGGCGTAACGACGCCTGAAATCCTCGAGAAGCAGTGGGAGTACGAAAGCCTTCGCAGAGCGGCGCGCGCTCTCGAAAAGGAGCTGACTGCTTACGAGCGCGCATCCGCAACGTGGCGAGCGAACCTTGGGAACTGGGTGGCCGAGGCTTATGAGCTCGGCTTTTTACCGGCAGACTCACTGAAGGATGCTGAGGAACTTGCCATATTGGAAGCTCTCTCAGGGTTGACCACAGCCAACTTGCCCCAGCCGACACTGCATGCTGAAGTCATCGCAAAGGTGGTCGATGAGTACGGGCAATTGGCAAAACAAGAGGCGACCCTGAATGCTGAAATAGCAGAAGTTCGGCATCGCATGAGCCGACTTTCTGACCTTCGGTCTTCGGTCAATCAGTTCGAACTATCGCTCAACACCCGGCAGGAACGCCTTGGACTGTCGAGGTGGCTACGCGCTCATACTGAAGAGACAGTCGACGTAGCATGTCCCGTGTGCAGTCAGTCCCTTGATGGCCATGCTGAGAAAGTCGAGACACTTGTCGATGCGCTTGTAGTTGTAGAGTCTGAAGCGAGACGAGTTGCGCGTGCGCCATCGGTATATGACCGTGACTGGGTCGCGTTGGAAAAAAAACTGCGTGAGCTTGTCGATGAACTCGGCGCAGTAGCCGCAACCAGGAAAGGAATTGAAGCGCGGAATCAGCGCGCGAGGCAGCAAAACTTGCTGGTCACGCAGGCCGCACGTTTCATCGGCGCGCTGGAGCAAGCACTCGACGTGTATAAAGGCCGAGAGAGTAGCGCGTCAAAGGATGAACTGAACAAGATGTTGGCGCGTATTGAAAAGTTGAAAGGGGAGCTGTCGGGTCACTCCTACCATGCAAGGCTCGAGCGGGCTCAGAAGCGGCTGACGCGGTGGATGGGGCGGATTGCCGAGAATCTAGATGCCGAAGACAAAAATGCTGCTGTGCAGCTCGACATGAAAGAACTGACCGTCAAAGTTAGTAACGAAAATGGCGGCGCCGATTACCTTTGGCAGCTTGGAAGCGGTGCAAATTGGCTCACTTATCACGTTGCGGCACTTCTGGCGCTCCATCTTCTCTTCTCGCGAGAAAATCACTCACCTGTTCCAGGATTGCTCGTTTTTGACCAACCAAGTCAAGTATATTTCCCGCGGCGACTCACTGATGGCAGTATTGAAGAGAACTACAAGGTACCGGATGAAGATTCAGAAGCCGTGAAGCGATTCTTCAAAACCTTTGGTGCTGCCGCGTCGACCTACGAAGGCCACCTCCAGATTATTGTGCTCGACCATGCGGGGCATCAGTTCTGGGACGGACAGACAGGCATTCACTTCGTCCAGGAATGGCGAAATGGAGGCAAGCTGGTTCCGACGTTCTGGCTGGAAGACGAAGAAGGCGCCGGACATCGCGGCGAATAAAACTGGAGATGCTGCAGAAAGGGCAGACGAGCGACGGGAAAGGGGTATGCCATGATTGATTGAGTGGGTACCCAGGTAGCAATCGATGCAGCCCATTGCAAATAGGCTCGCTTTTTGACGAAATGAGTGAGCGCCTCTTCATTGAAATGGAATAACTTCGACCGCAAGCACCATTGGCGGAGACGACGTGATTCCCGGTCTACCTGGATTAGCCCTCAGTGACAAAAATATGGCAACCACATTAGAGGCTATTCAAGAGAAGTTGACGCAGCTGCGAGCAGAATCCGCAGAGTTGTCCGCTAGGAGGTCCGATGCAGTTTTAAACACCATCAGCCAATTGATGGGAAAGTACGGGCTTACTACGGCTGATATTGATTCATACAAAAAAGCCGAACTGGAGAGGCGGACGGGCCCACAGAGCGCCGACAAATCGGAGACATTGGACGTCAAGTTTCGTGACCCGGAAACCGGTGCGACATGGAATGGACGTGGCCGGCCGCCTGCATTGCTTCCGTCAGTTGAAGACCCCGCGGCTTACCTGTTTGCACTTGCAGATAGCCCTGTCGTGCGCCCCTCAACAGGTCAAGCCAAAGGAGCAACTAGGAAGGACACATCGTTACGCGTCGTCCAAGCAGTACGAGCAGCACAGAAGAAGGCCTCCGCAAAGTGATTCCGTAGCGATAATGTCAGACTCCTGCGTCGCTTGACGCTGGAGTCAATGACTGCGTTCACGAGCGACCACACGTACTGCACTCGCGGTTTCTGAAGAATCCGTACAAAGACGGTGTCGCATCGAAGGCAAACGTAGCATTCCTTTGCTCGCAAACCCGTCACGTTGTCGATAGCAACGCACGTCAAGTCCAGAAGTGGAGTGTCCGACGCGAACGTTCCGGTACGTTTGCCGCTTTATAAGCAGGGTGAGTCCGGCCTTCCATTTGTGTGTCGCATGGTCACGCATCGCTCATGCGGCCAATCGATGCTCATAATACGGTCGGTCCCTGTCATCAAGAATTGCGTACATGGCATCCAGATTCTTCGAGTCTGGATTGAGCCATGCATCAATGTTTTCGGGCTTGATAGGAATAATGCAACGGTCATGACCGGCGGCGGCAACCTCGACGGGTGGCTCGTCCGTGATAGCAGCGAATGAGAGCAGGTCTGGCTGACCGGATGCGCTCCATCGAGACCACAAGCAGGCGACGTGCATCAATTCGCCGTTGCTCGGCCGAAATTCCAGAACGACGTTCTCATTCCGGTCGTGAGTTTCAGACAGCGTACCTTCGAATTTGGCCTTGCTGACATTTTCGTAAAAGACGTCGACAAGCATGACACCGTGCGTGTATCCGAAGCATGGTTTCCAGAACCCTTCCAGATTGTCGCGCCGAGCGTTATACGTGCCCGGATATTTCACATCGTATGATGCCGGCTTGCCAGCAATACGACACTGATAGCGCATGGGTTTGACGACGCGCTGCCCATTCTCCAACACCATCACTGGGGCATAGTGACCGGGAAATATGCGCGAGTCTCTCGGCTTCAGCTCGGCACGCTGAATGTCGTCAAGCTTGCCAAGGGTCCACGCGATTTTATCGGTGGCTATTCGCTGACTCTCGGATGCCGCTTTAGTTACCTTGGTCTGCAACGTCCGCTCGGCGTCCGCTAGCCGCTTACGCTGCTTGAACAGGTCCTGTTCGAGCTTTGTAGTCTGGGCTCCGTTAAACCGGTCGATGGCCGCTTTGATGGCGCGTTCCTCATCGGTGTTCGGTTCTGCAAAAGCATCTTCCATTGCCTTCGGTACTTTGGCTTTGCTCGCGCCTTCGGCTCGCTCAAAAAAGAGGCGTGCGAACTCGTGGATGTCCATCAAAGCGCCGAACATGCGCACGAATTTTCGATAGTCCGCCACGACTTGAGCCGAGTAGCACATGAATGCCTCCGTTTCGTCATTTCATGATACCCATTTGCAAGGATTTAGCAGAAATTCCTGCTCGCAGTTACGAGTCCGCCGAGCAGGTGTGACATGTCGACCAGCCGCTGCGCCACGAGATGTCGCACTTCGCCCTGGCATTGCCACGTCCCGTACACAGCAAGTAAAGACGCGCCAAGTGCTTCCTTCCGCTGCTTCTCAAGCAGACTGGGCCAGACGATGACGTTGACGTTGCCCGTCTCGTCTTCGAGCGTCACAAACATCACACCTTTTGCGGTGCCAGGACGTTGCCGGACCGTCACGAGACCGCACCCTCGCGCCAGTCGCCCGTCGCGGTACGTGCGTAATGTCGATGCGGGCATCAGCCGGTTCTCGAGAAGTTGTGGCCGGAGCAACTCGAGCGGATGCCGTCCAAGAGTGAGTCCAGCTGAGCGGTAATCCGCGACGATATCGTTCGCCTCCGTCGGCGCACCGAGTTCGGGCGTCTCATCCTGGACCGCAGCAACGGCAAGCATATCCCGGTCCGGTACTGCTGCAACTGATTGCCACAAGGCCTGCCTTCGGTTGCCTGCAAGCGAGGTCAGCGCATTGGCGTCCGCCAACACGTGAAGGTCCTTCCGGTCGAGCTGAGCCCTGCGAGCCAGGTCGTTGACGCTTTCGAACGGGCGGACCGCCCGGGCATTCTCAATCCGCTCAGCAGCCCCGTCCTTCATGCCGCGAAGCAGCGACAGACCGAGGCGAACGGCTGGACGCGGTGCATCTGCGCGCGATTCAAGTGACGAATCCCATCCACTTATGGAGACGTCTACCGGAAGCACTTTGACTTCATGTCGTTGAGCGTCCTGCACCAGCTGTGAAGGCGAATAAAATCCCATCGGCTGCGAGTTCAACATTGCTGCGAGAAACGCCTCAGGTTCGTGACATTTCAGCCAGCTACTCGCGTACACGAGCAACGCGAAACTTGCCGCATGACTCTCTGGGAAGCCGTATTCGCCGAAGCCCTTTATCTGCTCGAAGATGCCCTCCGCGAAGGCCAGGTCATAGCCGCGTTCCTGCATGCCGTTCACGATGCGGTTGTAGTATTTTTCCAGACCACCTTTGCGTTTCCATGCGGCCATCGCCCGTCGCAACTGGTCAGCCTCGCCGGCAGTGAATCCGGCGGCCAGGATAGCCACCTGCATGACCTGCTCCTGGAAAATCGGCACGCCAAGCGTCCGACCCAACGCGGTCTTAAGCGCGTCGCTCGGGTACGTGACCGGTTCGAATCCCTGCCTGCGCTGCAGATACGGATGAACGGCGCCACCCTGAATCGGACCCGGTCGCACAATGGCTACTTCGATGACGAGGTCGTAAAAGGCTCGCGGCTGCATGCGCGGCAACATCGACATCTGTGCGCGCGACTCAATCTGGAAGACGCCGACTGTATCGGCGGCAGAAATCATGTCGTAGGTCGCCGGGTCTTCAGGGGGGATATCCTGCATCTCGAAGCGCTCACCACGCTGCTCCGACACAATGTCCAGAGTGCGACGAATCGCAGACAGCATACCCAACGCGAGCACATCGATTTTCAGAAGTCCAAGCGCTTCGAGGTCGTCCTTGTCCCATTCGATGACGGAACGGTCGGCCATCGCAGCATTTTCAACTGGCACCAGCCGCGTAAGCTTGCCGCGACTGATGACGAAGCCTCCGGAATGCTGGGACAGATGCCGGGGAAAGCCGAGTAACTGCGACGCGAGTCTCGCCCATGCCTGGATGAGTGGCCTCTCCGGGTCCAACCCGGATTCTGCAAAGCGTGCGAGCAGGTCCTGACTCGTGTCGAACCAGTGATGGCTCTTCGCGACCACATCGACAATCTGCGGGTCGATGCCAAGCGCCTTTCCGGTTTCGCGCAATGCGCCTCGTGGCCGGTAAGTCGACACGGCAGCGGCAATCGCTGCGCGGTGGCGACCATATTTGCGATAGATGTACTGGATGACCTCCTCGCGTCGCTGGTGCTCGAAGTCCACGTCGATATCAGGTGGTTCACCGCGTTCCTTGCTGATGAACCGCTCGAACAGCATGTTGCCGCGCGCCGGGTCGACCTCTGTGATGCCGAGGCAATAGCAGACTGCAGAATTGGCGGCCGAACCGCGCCCCTGACACAGGATGTGCTCGCCACGGGCAAAGCGGACGATGTCGTAGACGGTCAGAAAGTACGGTTCGTACTCGAGCTCGGCGATAAGTCCCAACTCGTGTTCAATCTGTTCCTGGACAGTGTGAGGGATGCCCGATGGGAAACGTCGCTGCGCACCGATGTACGTTTCCTGGCGGAGATATCCCGCTGGCGTGAAACCTGACGGCACCAGTTCGTCCGGATATTCGTAGCGCAGCTCATCGAGCGAAAAGGTGCAGCGACTCGCGATGTCCACCGTCGCCGCGAGCGCGTCGGCAGAATACAGATTGGCGAGACGTAATCGTGAGCGCAAATGCTGCTCGGCATTTGGTGCGAGGTCATAACCACACTCGTGCACTGGTTTGCGGACCCGGATTGCGGTCATGGTGTCCTGCAGTGGCTTGCGCGAGCGCACGTGCATGACTACGTGCCCGAGCGCGACGACGGGCACATCCAGATTGCGCGCAACAAACTCGACCGAGCCTCGGTGGATGTCGTCCATGGCTCGCTGGTGTAGCGCCAGACCTACCCATGCGCGGCCGGTAAAGGCGTCATCCAGCCACTCAAGCTGTGCGGCGAGGACGTCCTCCTTCGCCGGGAAATCGGGTACGAGGATAGCGAGACAATCCGGCATCCCGCACAGGTGCCGATAGTCCTTTTCGGGTCGCGACAGGTCTTGCGGTGTCAAGCGATATTCGCCTTTTGGTGCGCGCGTGCGGGCGAGCGTGACCAGTTCGGACAGGTTGCCGTAGCCCTCACGATTCTTTGCAAGCAAAATCAGTCCGAACGCTGGCGAACCATCGGCATTGACCAGACGGAAGTACGAGCCGACGATAAACGGCAGTCCAACCTTTTTCGCTGCGACATGCGCCCGGACAACCCCCGCGAGCGAGCATTCGTCGGTCACCGCGAGCGCCGAATAGCCCAGCTGTGCGGCGCGTTCAGACAGCTCCTCGGCATGGGATGCGCCATGCAGGAAGCTGAAATTCGAGAGGCAGAAAAGCTCGGCATACGCCGGCAGGACATTGAATGTAGTATCCATGACGCATCAGCCGAACAGTCCGTGCAGGAACCAGCGCTGCTCTTCCTCGGCGTCGCGACTGCTGACGCGCTCGCGGTATATCCAGTAGCAGCTCTGGTCGTCCGCCTGCGCAACGAAATAGTCGCGCGTCACCAGTTCACCGTCAAACCAGCCGGCTTCGATACGCTCACCAGGCGAGACCATCCGCAACGGAGAACCATAGAAAGGGCGATGCTGACGCATCAACAACCTCACCGGGTTGTCCAGCATCCATGTCGGCCGTGGAAGCCCCAGCGGAAGTGCGTCCTGCTTTGACTTTTGAGCTACTGGAATCCAGCGGTTCGCAATCTCGGGCCGATGGTCGGCACTCGGTGCGGACCGAAGAACATTCTCTTCGCCAAGCCGCGCGACGAGCAACTCAAGAAGCCGTGCGTGGTCTTCCTTGGAGCCACCGGGCTCAGGGAAGAGGGTGTCTGAAGCAGGCGCCGCGGACTCCACCCGGGATGCGTCGAGCCGCAATGCGATGACGGGTGCAGTAAGCTCAACGCGGTGGAGCCGCTCTTTGAGCAACCTGACAAGATGCTCCTCTTTCCACGTAGGCTCGCCCAATGCGATGTCGATAGCCGTCGGCGCGATGGCGTCGCGGCCACGCTCATGTTCGAGGAGGAGCTTGATGCCGGTGACCGCCAGTTGCTTGGCGCACAGCCAACCACACAGTTGCACGATGAGCCGATGTGCTGCAAACACGGCACCGTCCGCATGCTCGAGGCGGTCTGGCAACTCGATGCGCACGGAAAAATTGGGTGGCAATTCGAGCCATTCGAACAGTTCGGGCGCGATTCCGAACGCGCGGTCCAGCGAGTCGAGCAGATGTTCACCACATCGTTTCTGCAAACCGGCACGAGGCAGGCGCCTTATGTCGGCGACAGTCTCGCAGCCGAGCCCTGAGAACCACTCGCCGAACGGCCGCACTTCGGGAACCGCCATCATTGGGAGGAAGGACAGGCGTTGCTCGAGCGATGCCAGTTTGAGCACGCGACGATTGCCAAACTTGGCAAGCAGCCATCCGCCCTGACCGGTGGGCGCGGCGCTAATGCGGGCAGTTAGCCCGAGTGTCCTGAGTACAGCCTTCGCTTCGCGACACAGCGCAAGCAGCCCGCCAAAGAGCCGCAAGCTGGCGCCGACTTCGACCACGACGGTCGCTTCAGCGAGCAAGGTAACCTCGGGCGAAAAGCGCATCAGTGCAACTCCGACTTCCCGTTGCGCTGCGTCCTCCTTGCCCGCGTCGCGTTCGTGCATCTCGGTTTCTGGCGATAGCGTCAACACACCGCCGCGCTTCATGCCGAGACGCACACCTGCAGCGCGAGCCGCGTTGTCGGCGATGACAACCTTGTCTTTCTCGAGCACGGCACTCCCATGTGGCGGCTCAGGTGACCACTTCGGTCGGAAGACCTCGAGCGGCAACTTCGGCAAGTGGACGGCGAGAAAGACGCGCATGTTGGGAAAGCAGAACAGGAGTTGGCTGAAGGGGAATCGACAGAGGCTCTGCGCGAGAGGGCCCTCGTCGTTTCACAATGTCGACGGTCAGACCGTCGGCTGATGGTCTCAAAGCAAGCCGCAATAGCGCGGGCGATGAATCCTGCGCGGCGGCCAGTGGTCTGACCATCACAAACAGGGTCTCGGATGATTGCGCCGCCAGATGCAGCCGGCGAAGCGATGAGGCTTGCGCGTACTGCGTCCAGAAAATGAGTGCGCCGCAGCTACCTGCGCGCAGAATCTGCTCGGCCGACCAGAGTGCATCGGCTGTCTTCTGCGCTTTGACCCGCAGGACCTGCTCGATGGGAAGTCCGATGTAGTTCAATCCGAGTCCGCTTGGCGTGTGGGGCGGCTGTACGAAAGCAACAGGCCGATTCGCAGTCGCGCTTAGCGCGGGACGCAAAAGTCTTAGCTCTCCCACGCCGGCTTGCTGGACCAGCAAATCGACAAGCGCGCCGACGGGCCAGCCTCCGCCGGGAAGCTCCGCGGATAGCGCTGGGTAGCCTGTTTCGACGACCCGGCCGCGGCCGCGCGCGAGCTGGGACGCCCGCCACAAGGACGGATGTATCTCTTCGGCGGTGGCGGCTGCGCTAGTCATATGGCATCAATGTACTGTATATTTATACAGTATCGTACACGCAAATCCACGATAGCGAACTGACACTTTTTAACCTTTGACCCAGCTATCGCTGAAGCCCCTGCTGGATATGGAGGGCAGTCAAAAGCGGCGGTTAATCGCCAACAGTGTCATGCGCACCCGTTCGTCGCGGGCGGAAATTCGGAGCCGGGCGAGAAGTTAGGCATTCGACCGGACGGAACATGTGACCTGCGTCATTTAAAGGAGCTGAATCATGAGGGCGGATGAATGGGTTCGGGAAGCCGAACGCGAAACTAAGCTTGTCGATGCTTTGTACAAGGCACGCTCCGTTATATCGATGCACAACGGTATGACCGTCAGGTGCGACGGTGAAGAGTGGCCGCTCGACTTTGGTCAGGAGCTGAATATGATTGACGCGACACTGAAGATGGTCGGAGTTGACAGTCGGCGTGTTGACTCGACGTCCCACAGAATTGAACGTAGCGTCAAACGCTAGCTAAATGTGAAACCCGCAGTTTTCATCAGACTACGGAAAAAATGTGAACTGAGTAGAAGCTGCTGTCGGGCTGACGGGCATCATCGCTTCAGCCTTGCGCATCGCGAGGATGCATATCTCGCTGCCCATCCGGCCTGTCCAAAAAAGACGAACCATTTTTGAATTAGCGAACCGATATACTGATAGTCAGGATTTCGTATCCGGGGTCAGCATGCGTGTCCGCCGCTTCTTCTGCTTCCTCTCGAGAGGCGAAGGACTTGGCTTCTTTGATGTCAGGTGCGAGGCCGATGTCACCGTCCTCAGCGCTACATAGAAAATGTTCACCCGTTTTTACTACATAAGCGGTAGTCACATCGGCCTCCCGGCACTGTACGCGGAACTTCAAGTTAGGCAGTGTTCACACCGACAGCCGTCGCTCTGCTACCGGCCCGAATTGAACGCGCTTGCGAACCCGATGCATCGGGTTCGCAAGCGAATACATAAGCCGGGACGCGGCTTCAGAACTTCCGCGTGAAGGCTTTATCTATCTGTGCATCCCCGACTACCGGTAGAAAGTCAGTTAAGCGCATAACGCTTTCAGCTGCCGCCTGAGGCGGGGTTAGTCGCAGATGCCGGCATGGCGGCGTTCGACTTTTTCTGCATCTTCTTGTGCGAAGTGGTTGCGCCCGGCGCCATAGTATCTGCTCCGGATGCGCCGGAAACCGTATTGGTTGAACCGCTAGCATTCGGCTTGCTCATACCTGTCCCGCCCTGACCGCCCCCGGCACCACCGCCTGCGCTCTGCGCGTATGCAGTGCCAGAAATACCGATACATAAGGCTGCAATCAAAAATCCCTTTGTTGAATTTCGCATGGCTGTCTCCTCAGCATAGCGGTCGTTGGCACCGGAAGGTGTGAACCCGCTATCATGAGGACCGCAATTCGCATGCCTCACTAATTACCGAGCGGCTTACTTGAATATTCGCCTCATCTGAAAATCCCGCGTGATAGCTAGGCGCAGAACGACAAAAGCAGAATCGATAGATTCTGCTTGTCGAAGTGACGGGTTTACACGCGTAGGTGAGTTGCTATCGGCACCGCCCCGTATGTCGCGGACTCTCGGACCGCCAACGCACCAATACTATTTCCACGCGCGTCCAGCCTGTCCGCAAGCGCCACTAGAAATCGGTGCAGGTCAATACTTCCGTGTCGCAGTACAAAGCTCTGCACCAGGTCTTCGATGCATGCTGTACGGGATGCAACGTGCAGCATGCTCTCGACATGCGAGGCGCCGACAGCGAGTTCTACCTCAAAAGCGCTTTCAATACGGATTTGTCTTTCAGCTGCAGGTTTGCGGGCCGCCTTCATTTTTCTATTTCCTCTATCGCGGGACGGTCCTGAGTTGGCGAAGGTGGGGGCAGCCTTCGAACTACAGAACCGTCGCGACGCATCTGTCAACGAAACTGCGAAGCGCGCCGTGCTGAGGTTCGGCCAGCAAGTGCGAAACGACGTGAAGTATGTCGGACCTGCGAAGCATACTCCAGTGACTGACATTCTCGACTGCGATATTCCGCTGATATTCAGAGTCGATACCAGCGCACCCCTGCCAACCGACAAGACCGTCCGATGGTAAATAGACTGAAGTGTGTCGCACGTCCGAAGCGATACTCGTAGACCACATCAGCGGGAATGCCAATGGCCGGCACCCCAATGTTCCAAAAGTCTGCGGGAGCCTGTTAAGTCGCGACCGCCAATTGACCTGACGCACTATTTTTTATTAAGCATTCTGGCGAACCAGCGTGCCTTCGTGAAGTCGCCGAAACAGTCGTAAACGGGTAGTCCTTCAACGCTTCAACGAACATGTTATTGCCGGCGCAGACTGTCACTCAGTTACAACTATGTCCGCGGCGGAGGAAGCGGCTTTCGTGAGGTCTGCGACGAATCCTCGGGCGTCTTTCTGATAGCGCTGAGTCTGTGATTGACTGGCTGAAGTGAGTCCGCCCTGAACATCAGCGAGGATTTCCTGTACGTGCCGACCATATGCCAGACATTTTTCCGCAGTGGGCTTACCAAGACTGGCGGAGAGCGCCAATAACTCGTCGGGCCTCGAGGACATGGCCTTCACTGCAAGCGCGTGATTTTCGGCAAGCGTCGCCTTAAACACCTGAAGATTTAGCGCCGTTAGCTTCTCAAAGCCTTCGAAGGCCTTCGTCGAAAATGCGAACAGTTGCTGAATAGTTGCTGCTTGGGCTTCGAACGCGTGCTGGGGAATAAGCGTGCTCATGACTGCTCCATAAGGGGAGACGACGAGTGCGTAATCGGTCAGTCCTTCGACCATGGAGCACACGCCGAGGACCGGGAGGTCCTTTGCTGCAATGCAGCAAAATTCATTGTAGGCGCATCAGGTGAGAAGTCAATTGAGCCCTAGATGACATTGGTGAGGGGACGTCCCACACCGCATGCGTCAGCGAATCCTCCCGTTCTTCGCGCCAGAAAGCATGACCGATTGACAAGGGGCACAAGCAACGCCCCTCATCATTGGACCTCAGTTGATTATTTAACAGCCTGTCCTGCACCTAGGTCCGCGCCGGTTACAGGGTCTATTGCCGTATCGGATGCCGTGCGTGCAGCCATCGCACTCAGCACCTCAACGTCGTTGCCCGATACATTGACGCTCGCTAATCCGTCGCCCCCGTCGACAGCCGGCTCCGGTGATTCAACAAATTCCCAGTCCGGTCCTTCATTCCACGGACCGCGCGGGGAGTCGTCGCCTTTAGACATGTTGTAGTACACGCTTGTGAACTCCGGCACGCCGGGGAGCTTGCCCTGCGGGAAATTTGGCTGGATGGAATGAAGCGCCTTTTCGAATGATTTCTGATGGGCGATTTCACGTGTCATCAGAAAACCAAGCGTCTCCCTGATGCCAGCATCATCCGTCACATTAATCAGTCGCTCGTAGACAATCTTGGCCCGGGCTTCGGCCGCGATGTTTGAACGCAGGTCGGCCGTAGGCTCGCCAATCGTATCCACATAAGCCGCCGACCAAGGTACGCCTGCAGAGTTAATCAAGGCAGGTCCGCCGCCATAGAGTAGTGAGGTGGTGTGCGAATCATTACCTCCACCGGTCATGGAACGGTACAGCTCCGCTTCACTTTCCACTGCCTCTGCGAGTTGCCCTTTAGCCCCCTTGTTCAGCATGGCGATGATGGAGCCGATGATTTCCAGATGGCTCAGTTCTTCCGTTGCAATATCGAACAGTAAGTCTTTACGACCGGGGTCGTCTTCCCCAACAGCTTGAGTGAAATATCGGCAGGCTGCGCCGAGCTCGCCTTGGGGGCCGCCGAACTGCTCAAGCAGCAGATTTGCAAGACCGGGATTCGGGGCCGTAACGCGCACCGTGTATTGAAGCCGTTTGTTGTGTACAAACATGATGTTGTCCTTTCAAAAGCCGGGCCGGACGGCTAACCGCCTGGAACGCCGGGCGAGTCGGATTCAGGAACCTCGAGCGCAGCGCACACAGTGGATGCGGCGGTTCGCGGCTGACGTCTCAGAACGGTTGGATAGTTCTGGCGAGATGCGGCGACACGCCGCGTTTGGTCAGGGAAGTCTCCTGACACGCCGCATGGCCTGTTCCTGAGCGTTGAATTCAACTAAATTTTTTGGCCCGACAGGTACGCGCGTGACAAATCCTGCAAAGACCGATTCTTGCAGTTCCGGTTTTGATAGGTGGTCGGCTTAGCTAACTTACGACTGGGTTCGAAGGTGGAACCATGAAGCCGTTTGTAAGTCACAAGTACCCGCTTGTTCAGAGGGCTGGAGCTTTGAAGGATTTGGACGCGCATAGCGTCCACGGGTGAAATGGTCGTCACCATTAATGACTGAAGCGCTTTGCGTGCCCCAGAAGAGGATACTTATTTTTGGCTAACTAGGCCCCGGCGGTACGGGACAACACGATAGGTGGCTCGCTAGAAAGGGCCAAACCGCGATGATAGGCACCATCGTGTTGGTCACGTTGTCAATGTCTGGATAGACTTATCCTGCGGTTGCCCGCTGCTGCGGGATTGACGAAGAAAGATTTCCGCGATGCCCTTGGTTGGAATACTTGCTTCCAACTTCGCAAGGTCTTTCAGTTTGACCCACTGACAGCGGGCTATTTCATTCGACGGCACCGGCTCCGCATGTTCCGGCAGCCTGACAATGAAGACGAAGTGCCGGGTTCGCAAGCCCCGAAACTGGAAGAGGTAGTGGCTGCTCGAAACGTGCAATCCCGTCTCTTCTTCAAGCTCGCGAATAGCAGTCGACGCAATTTCTTCGCCGGCCTTTTGCCGGCCACCTGGGAAGGCCCAACGACCACGCTCTCGAGCAACCAGTAGTACGTTGCCTTCGCGCTCACATATAACTGTCGCTCGTCGCTTCATCGTATTCGCGTCCCTTATTGGGCTGGTCGAGCAAAAGGATTGATGGGGTACACCTTCTCAGGTTTTTGGACCTTTTCGAGCATCTGGACTTTGGGCCAGTGTCCGACCATCGTTTCCAATTCACGCACGACGTTGGCTTCCAGCGCCTGTATTCCAGCGTCACCGTGAAAATTTGCGCTGAACGCCGCATGAAATCGGTACTGAAAATGTCCTGACACTTCAGCGATTCGCTCTGCCGTTCCAGACTCAGCGTAGATGACCGACTCAGGCGAAAATGGGTCGTAGTAAATCACGTTCGCATAGTTAGTATTGACTGCAACGCATGGCTCATCGCAGACCAACAGCGACCCCACGAGCTGGATTGAGCCTTTCTTGCCCTTCGGCGTCTTGAACACCCAGATGCGATTGGGCAAGCGACCAGCAAGGTCCGAGAGCTTCGCGTTGTTGGAAGCAAAGTATCCGACCTCGCCGTGCTTGAGATTTGTTTCGAGCTTCTGCCAGTAGTAAAAGATGTCCATGCAATGGTGCTTGAATGTTCGATTGTAAGTAGATGGCCTTTGATATTACCAACTCCGTGTATACTCTTTCAGGCTCCGTGAGAAATCCGCCTCGAACTGGCGCTTGTGTTTATCTGACAGTCTCGCTTCCGCTGCCCAACTCGGTTCATCGGAAGCAACGAAGTTATGTCGAAGATAGCTGGAGCACTTTTTCCACGACCTCCACGACCTCCACGACCTCCATGACCTCCATGACCTCTTTGAACGGTGCTACATAGAGTTGGAAGTCGTGCACCCTCACGATTTCGCAAAACGCAGAGAGTTCATCTGGGGCAAGGAACCACGCAGTTATCTCAAAGCCACGCCCCGCCATCTGTGCGATGCAGCGTTCTGCTTTCAGAGGGCGCTCGCGGGAGAGAGTTCTGTGGCCCATGCCCGCAAAAAGTCCCGCTGAAAGTAGCGTCTCGAGTACCGCTTGAGCGGCTGCGGGCCCGCCCGCACCGCGAAGCGGCTCTGAAAAGCGCAGGTTCGTCTAGCGCCAATAGTCGGCCGCGATTACGGCGACGGTGTCATCACGGTGCACCAATGCCTCGCCATTGGTGCACAACAGAAGGCCACTGTGCGGGGCGTGCAAGGGTACGGGTGCGCGGTCCAGCCGGTCGATGTAATGATAGAAGCCGATGACCGCTCCCTCCTGAACAGTTTCTCCGAGCTCTCGCATCGGCTCAAAGAGCGCGGTGTCGTCGGCATGCAGATAGTATTCCGGCCCTGGCACGGAGACCACCCTCGAAGGCGCTGCAACCATGGGCTGGGAGTGGTCACCACTTAAATGTCCCAGATGCTTCAGAAGTCGCAACAGCCCATCAGACGCGAGTTGGACGGTATCCGGCGTCACCAACGCACTGCCACCCAGCTCACTTGCCAGCATCAATTTTCCGGCGCGTTCGACGACGTCATCGAGCATGACGTCCGCATGGTCTTCGCGAAGGATGACGGTCAGCGGCGCTCCAAAGCTTTGGGCGGCCGCGAGAAAGGCGTCGGTGCGCGCAGCATCTGATTGTTCGTGGATGAAAGTACAAGGGAGAAACTGTAGGGTTCGCCCGCCCGAATGCAGGTCGACCACATTGTCGACGCGCGGCACCAACTCATGAGTCACGAAGTGTGCAAGGCGCTGCGTCACCGTTCCTCGCGCATCACCCGGAAACTCACGATTCAGATTGCCTCCATCAAGTGGGGATAGGCGCGCTCTTGCAAGCGCCGCTGGCAGGTTCAGCGACGGAATGATGATAATCGACCCGAGCACGACGTTCGGGTCGAGGCCATGCGCGAGCTTTGACAATGCCACCTGGCTTTCGTACTCGTCGCCATGACTCCCGCCAATCAGAAGTGTTCGTGGACCCTCACCGCCACGGAAGTAAAAGACTGGTATGCGCAGGTTCTGCCAAGCGCTCGCATTCGTTGAGCTCGGCAGTTCGAGGTAGGCCGCTTGTCGGCCTTCGCGCTCCCAGTTGATGTTCAGCCGTCCCATAAAACCCCCGCCTTCATCCTGATTGATTTGGACCTCTGCGCTGCCCGTCGCGAGGCAGCCCGAGAATTAGACTAAAAAGTCCGGGTTATGGAATGTCCTGGCAGCCGGTCTATTAGACCGGCCCAAAGACAGCACCCCTCGCAAGCCCACCTTGACATGAGGATTGAGCGCTATTCAAAGACCCTTGACCATTTATACCATAAAGTCTAGTCTATACCCATCGGTACAGATTCAGCAACATACCTGCCCATACACTGAGCCACCGCTCGCGGTGTGGGGATTACCCCCAGATGCTGCCGAAACCGATATTACGGTCGTTTATTTGGTCTTCCACGAGAGAGTGAGGTTGGTCATGAGGCAGCAGGCATTGCGTGCGGTAGCCGTGTTCGCGTTGTTTATGAGCGCGTTTTCGTTTTCGGCACAAGCAAAGGAATTTTCGACAATCCGCTTTGGCGTCGAAGCCGCGTATCCCCCGTTTGAATCCAAAACGGCGACCGGCCAGCTCCAGGGCTTTGATATCGACCTCGGCAATGCACTTTGTGCACAACTCAAGGCAAAGTGTGTGTGGGTGGAGAACTCGTTTGACGGCTTGATTCCTGCCCTCAAGGCACGCAAGTTCGACGCTATCGATTCCGCCATGAACATCAATGCCAAGCGCGCCGAACAGGTGGACTTTACAGTCCCGCTCTATCTGACACCGGCGCAGTTGGTGGCGAAGAAAGGCAGCACGTTGCAGCCGAACGCGGAATCGCTGGCAGGACATAAGGTAGGCGTGCTCCAAGGCTCCATCCAGGAGCAGTACGCCAAGCAGATGTGGGCGCCGAAGAACGTGGACGTGGAAAGCTATCAGACACAGGACCAGGTGTACGACGACCTGGTTGCGGGCCGCATTGAGGCGACTTTCGTCGATGCGACGGCCGCCAGTCTCGGCTTCCTGAACCAGGCGCATGGGAAAGACTTCGTCTTTGCTGGCCACTCTGTCAATGATGCGAAAATCATCGGAACAGGTGTCGGTATCGGCGTGCGCAAGGGTGACCATGAGTTACTTGACGCGCTTAACGGCGCATTTGCAGAGCTGAAGCGCGACGGCACCTACCAGCAACTTCTGAAAAAGTATTTCACCGTGGACCTCGCCGTGCATTGAGCCGCAAGTGCGGCATGCTGCATGCGCATTCCGCATTCCAAAAAGGCTATGTCATGACCAGAGCAAACACTTCGACGAACGGTTCCAATCATTCCGTGAAGCAGGCAAAGCAGGCTCCGAAGACCGGAGCCCGACGAGCCAACCGGAAGATATCGCTTGGACCGCTCGCACCCTATTGCGCAGTGGCCGACGGCATCGCAATGCTGTTTCCGCCGTACACGGAAGTTGTGCTCCATAACCTTGCGACGCAGACCGTGGTCTACGTCGCGAACAACCAGTCCAGGCGTGAACTGGGGGACGACTCAGCCCTCGACGATATTGAGTTCGATGACCGGGAGACGGTCATTGGCCCCTACGAGAAGCTTGGCTGGGATGGTCGCAAGGTCCGGTCGACCAGCGTTGTCGTGCGCACTGAAGCGGGAGAGCCCATCGGTGTGATGTGCATCAACTTCCATCTGGCGGCCCTGGAACAGGCGAAGCAGGCGCTTGAGTTGCTGGTGTCGAGCACTGTGCTTCAGCCGCAACCCGAGAAGCTCTTTCACGACGACTGGCAGGACCGGGTGAACGTCTTTCTGAATCACTGGCTACAGGAACGTAAGCTCACGCTGTCCATGCTCACGCGAGAGCATAAGCGCGCACTCGTCGAGGCACTCCATGAAGAGGGTGCATTCAAGGGAAAAAGCGCGGCAAATTACGTGGCGAAGCTGCTGTCGATGGGGCGTGCCACAGTTTTCAACCATCTGAAAGATTTGAGAGGTAACGGGTGACAAACGATTTATTTCAGCGGATTGAAGAGGCGCATCGCGCCATTCGCCCACAAGTTGCGGTGACGCCGCTTTCGCACAGTCCGATGCTTTCGAAGGTGACCGGCTACGAGGTGTATCTGAAGTGCGAGCATCTCCAACTAACCGGCTCGTTCAAGTTCCGCGGTGCGTCCAACAAAGTTCGTCTGCTCGACGAAGCGACCCGCCGCAACGGTGTGCTGACTGTCTCGAGCGGCAACCACGGTCAGGGTGTGGCGCTCGCGGGCAAGCTCGCGGGAGTGCCGGTCACGGTCTATGCGACGAGCTCTGCGTCGGCAATCAAGCTTGACGCCATCCGCGCGCTGGGAGCCGAAGTCATCACAATCGATGACACGTCACTTGCGGTCGAACTTGAAGCGGGTCGGCAGGCGAAACTCAAGGGCATGACTTTCGTGTCCCCGTACAACGACATCGACGTCATTGCAGGGCAGGGCACCATCGGGGTCGAGTTGAGCGAGCAGGCGCGCGCGGCCGGCATCGACCTGGCTGCGGTTTTCGCTTCTGTCGGCGGGGGCGGGCTGATTTCGGGGGTAGGGACGGCCATCCAGCACCTGAGCCCGGAGACAGAAGTCATCGGCTGCTGGCCGGCCAACTCCACCGCACTCTATAGCTCCCTGAAAGCGGGCGAGATTATCGAAGTCGAAGAGCGCGACACGATTTCCGATGGCACGGCGGGCGGCATCGAGCCGGACACGATTACTTTTGGCATTGGCCAGAAGGTGATTTCGGACACTGACCTTGTGACCGAGGAAGAAATCAGCGCTGCGATGAAACTGCTCGCTCAGACCGACCGCTTTATGGTGGAAGGTGCCGCGGGCGTCGCGCTGGCTTCGCTGCTTCGTCTGGCGCCCCGCTATCAGGGACGCGCGGTGGCTGTTGTACTGTGCGGTCGGAACATCATGCTGAACAAATTCATCGAGGCCGTAAAGTGAAAATCTGGACGAAAGACGAAATCATTGCGCGCTTCGATATGGAGCGTGCTGTGCGCATGGTTGAGCAGGGCTTCATCGCCTATTCGCGCAAGACGACCCAGGTGCCGCCGATTCAGAACTTCCAGTTCGAAGCGATTAACGGCGAATGCTGCATCAAGTCGGCCTATGTCGACGGGGCCGATACTTTCGCGGTGAAGGTGTCTTCTGGCTTTTACAACAACCCCGCTGCTGGCTTGCCTAGCAATAGTGGACTTGTCATGCTCTTCTCGGCAAGGACAGGTGCACCCGTCGCATTACTGCAGGATGAAGGCTGGCTGACCTGCGTGCGCACGGCTATCGCCGGACAGCTTGCGGCACGTGTACTTGCGCCGCCTGAGGTTCACGGCATTGGCATCATCGGCACCGGCGTGCAGGCGCGGTTGCAGCTTGAGTATCTACGCCCGGTCACTTCGTGCCGCGAAGTCCACGTCTGGGAACCAAATGCCGAGCGACGCGCTCAGTTCGCCGACGACATGTCGGTGGTCGGCTTCTCGGTTCATGCTCACGATACCGCTGACGGTGTCGCGTCCAATTCGAACTTCATTGTGACCGCGACCCCCTCGCGCAAGGCGCTGCTGGAGTCCAACTGGGTTCAGGATGACACGCATATCACTGCGGTCGGAGCCGACGGTCCGGGCAAGCAGGAGCTCGACCCCGTTATCGTTAGTCGCGCAGATGTGATTGTGGTCGACTCGATTGCTCAATGCAGCAAGTACGGCGAAGTCTCACATGCGTTGTCTGCGGGACTGATTCAGCTCGAGCAACTGACCGAGCTCGGAACCTTGCTGGCAAGTGGAAAGCGCGGCCGTGACGATTCGCGCGGCAAACAGATTACTGTTGCGGACCTGACCGGTGTAGCCGTTCAGGACGCACAAATCGCCGATAGCATTGTAGGCGTCACTGCCTGAGGGGTTGAAGGCGCTTGTGCACATCCCGGCAGAGCGGGGATGTGTGGGCTTCAGGGGCTCCTGGGCAGAAGTCTGTGCGTTGGGCGTTAGCAGACCGGCGCGGCCTGCGCCGCGTGTGGAAACTCTCAGTACGGATGGTGGCGCAACCAGTCCGCGTATGTCGCAATGCCATCTTCTAGCGAGACCGAAGGCGTATAGCCCAGGACGTCGCGGGCGCGGGTCTGGTCGAATGGCCCGTTCCGGTCCAGTACATCGATGGTGCCAGGACCAATATCAATCTGCGCATCAGGGAACTGCGCTTTGACCAGAGCTGCTACTTCGGCATAAGACCGCTGGTCGTCCGCGGTGACGTTGAACACGCTGAATCTGGACATGTCAGCTTTGAGCGCGAGAATGCTCGCCCGTGCGACGTCGCTAACATGGACATACTGAAAGCGGTAGTCGCGTCCCGAATCTTCCCTGGTCAGCATGCCATAAATGGCATTGCGCAGCATCGTCTTCAGATAGCACTGCATGAACTGGCCCGGCCCGTAAATCCAGCCTGGCCTGAGCGACACGATGCGCATGCCATACAGGTTGTTATAGACGGCGGCGAGTTTTTCCGTGAATACCTTTGTCGCGCCATAGGGCGTGGTCGGGTTAAGTGGTGCATCTTCGGTCACGGTGTCCAGTTCGTCGTTATTGCCGTATGCGCACTCCGAACTGAAATTGACCACATGACGAATGGACTTTAACCGCGCCGCTTCGAAGACGTTGGTTGTACCCAGCGCATTGGTCACAACCGTTTGATACGGAATCTCCCGGGAAAAGAACGGATGGGAAATCGCTGCGGTATGAATGATTTCCGTGACCGCAAAGCGCTCGATTGTCTCCAGTAGCAGGGGCAGGTCGCTCAGGTCACCCTGGACATAGTTCAGGCCAACCCGCTCATCGTCTTCGCGCGCACGACGGTCATAGCTGACTGCGGTCCTGTCGTCCGCGCACAGCTGGGAAAGTAGCGTCTGCCCAAGAAACCCGCAACCTCCTGTAACCAGAATCGCCATTGTCACCTCCTTCAATAGGGCAAGTCTTCAGTCAAAAACTGCTTTTCCTTCCATGCCGCGAGCAGCTCCTGCGGCGTACAGAACCAGACGTCTTCGTGCTGCTTCATATGGGAAATCAGCGCGTCCAGCATCGCGATGCGTGAGGCCCGGCCGATGATTTCCGGGTGCATTGTCAGCATGAAGTAGCGGCCTTCCCGATACAGCGCATCGAACTCCGCCTTCCACAGCCTGAATACCTTGTCAGGCTCCTCGATGACTGCACCGACCTGCGGCACGGCAGAATAGGCAAACTGTTCCCAGTCGTCCAGTAGCCACGTCACGGGCAGCTCGAGGAGGCGCCGCCCGCCAGCCTGAACGGAGTAGGGAACATCTGTTCCCATGAGGCTGCTGTCGAACTCGAAGCCGTGCTTGCCCAGTAGCTCAAGTGTTTGAGGGGTCACTTCCCATAGCGGCGCGCGAAATCCATTTGGTGAAACGCCGGTGATGTCCTCCAGAATTGCTTTTGACCGGGCCAGGATGTCGTCTTCCTGCTCGTAAGTCAGTTCGTCGGTACGCTCATGCAGATAGCCGTGGCAACCAATCGGATGTCCGTCGTTATGGATGGTTTTAACGAGCTCGCGGTCAATCTCCGCGGTATAGCCCGGGATGAAGAACTGCGCCTTAAGCTCGTGGCGCCTAAGTAGGTCCAGAATCCTGGGAACACCCGCCCGGCGTCCGTACGCCCCCATCGACATTAATGAGAGCCGCTTGTGGTTCGCTGCGTCGGTAACCCATCCAGACTCAGCGTCCACGTCGAAGCACAACGACACAGCGGCGTGATAGCCGTTGGGCCATTCAAATGATTTCATATGCATGAGCATCCCCGTTATGTCAGGACTCAGGTCATTTAGTCGTCACGATGCCTCGATGTTCGCTGGCCGTCCACTGCGGGCGATGCGCGAGCGGCGACGGACGACGACGATAAGAAGGCCCGTGACCAGCGTTGCTGCGCCGAGATACCACGCGTTGTACAGGTCCTCTGGCGAGACGGGATTGGCGCCGGACGTGTACCCGATGTAGGCGAGTACACCGATGGCAAGGACAACAGGCGCCGACAGCGACGTCGCAAGCAGCGGGCGGTGCAGCTTCCACACGGCGACAAGCATGGCAGCAAGCGCCGAGATGTACGAGGCGACGAGCGTAATGGTGACCACATCGTAGTACCAGACAATCTTGTCGAGCGGCTTCCACCAGACGAGAGCAATCGCGGCGATGGACACGATTGTCGTGGCGAGCCAAGGCGCCTTGCGACTGTTCACCGCACTCAACGCGGCGGGGAGGTGATTCTCCTCGCTCATGCGATAGAGCGTACGGGCCGCCGCATTCGACGATATCTGCAGTCCGGCGCAAGCGGACGTGATAACCACAAAAAGGGCAAGCCACGTCATGGATGAGGGCAGGTAGGTGTGCGCGACGGCAGCTATCGGGCCACCATTTCCATTTTCAACAATTGCTGCGAGTTTGACGACGGGGACGGCGTATTGCCAGCCAATAGCGGCAAGGCTGTAGATGACGAATGCCGATGTCAGAACGAGTAGTAGCGAGCGTTGCACCGTCCGGACTGGTACGCGGGCTTCCTCAATGTAATTGATGGCCGAGTCGAAGTTCGCGAGCATCCAGACACCAAAAAGCACGCCCGGGCCAATGGATGACAGACCACCGGCCTGCTTCAGCGAATACATTGAAGCGAGCGACAGTCCGTCGACGTGTGGCCGAAGAATGCCGAGCAGACCGAGGCCCGCGACGACGGCAATTTCGAAAATGAGGAAGGTGCCTGCGACCTTTGCGGTGACCCCGACGCCTCTGCAGGAGATGGCGAAGAAAGTCAATATCAGCAAGGTGCCAATAATCTTTGCATTTAGCAGACCGGCGAGCGCCGGAAAGAGCGCCTGAATATACTCGGTGCTAATCAGCGCGCACATTGGCGTGACGGCCGTGCAAGCCACGGTGTAGGTCCAACCCAGAACGGTCCCCACTTCTGGATGGAGAAAGCGGGAGCTGAAGGTGAACACGCCACCCGCCGACGGAGCCTGTCGCGTCAGAAACACCATGCTGAACGCCAGGACAAGCATCGGGAAGAAGTAAGCAATCAGGATGGCAAGCGGTGCCTGATGTCCGGATATCGAATACAGAATCGACATTGAGGAAGCGGCTACCCACGCAGGTGCATTGAAGCCGAGTGCGGAAAGCGTGACATCCTTGGTGCCTAGCGTGCCCTTGTTCAGCGCTGTCGGCACTTCTTGGACAGTGCCGTGTCGGTCATAGCCAATAACGTCTGAGAGTTTCATCGTGTGGTCTCGCTGTAGAACAGGTGGGTAGTCGGAACGCGGAGGGCTGGCCCGTCCACGTCCGGGACCTTTGAACTACCGATTAGCCATTCATGACGCCGCCTCCGTTCACCCCGACTATCTGCCCCGTCATGAAGGACGAGGCCTCAGACGCGAGGAATAGGGCGACATCTGCGATTTCCCGTGTCGTGCCAAGCCGATTGAGCGGGTAGCGCGCAGACTCCTCCTCGATGTACGTCGCCCCGAGCGCCTCGACCATTGGCGTCAGTACGCCTCCCGGCGCGATTGCATTGACGAGCACGCCGGCTCTGCTCAGTTCGCGGGCGAGTGATTTGGTTAAGGCGATGATTCCGCCTTTCGCTGCGCTGTAGTGGGCGAGGTTTTCGCAGCCGACTTGCCCGAGGTCCGAGGCGATGTTGATGATTCGTCCGGAGCGTTGCTCCTTCATGAGACGCGCGGCCTCCCTGCAGAAGTGAAACGCTCCATACAGGTGGACTTTAATCATGCGGTCCCACATGCCAACGGTCATTTCGGTGAACGGCGATTCCTGAAGGAAGCCGGCATTGTTCACGAGCACGTCGATATGGCTGATATCCGAGAAGATGGCTGCCACGGCAACAGGGTCCGACACGTCGGCCTCTACCAGCGCAAACGTGCCTCCGGACTGCCGAATCTCGTCAGCCAGCGTACAAAGCCCTTTGCTGCCGGGAAGGTCATTCAGCAGGACATGCGCTCCGCGACGCGCGAAGGCGAGTGCAATCGCGTAACCAATGCCGCTCGCGGCGCCGGTCACCAGACACGTTTTCCCAGAAAAGTTATTCGGTTTAGACATGGCAACTCCACACGATGAGGGAATGGCGCCTTAGCGCTTTGGTGGCCAAACTCTAGAAAGGTCAAAATCCCTCATCAATTCCGGCGGCATAAAGTCAACTTATCGACTTGCGAAAGCGACATGCGTAGTTACGCAGAAAGGAAAGCTGACTTGTTTCATCCGAAAATTTTCATGACTCGGCTTGGTGCTACGTTTGTCAGGTGCGGACCCATCCTCAAGGAGCTTTCATGGCCAGCAATCTGCCTCAACCGCTTGATGCGGGACTCGTGCCGCGGTTCGCCGGCATTCCGACATTCATGCGTCTGCCAACCGTGACTAATCTCACGGACGTCGACATTGCTCTTGTCGGCGTCCCTTGGGATGGCGGTACGACAAATCGGGCTGGCGCGCGGCATGGACCGCGCGAGATTCGCAACATGTCCAGCTTCATGCGCCGGGTTCATCACGTGAGCGGCATTGCACCGTATGACCTTCTGCGTGTCGGCGACGTGGGGGATGCGCCCGTGAACCCAATTGACCTGCTGGATTCGCTCAGGCAGATTGAACAATTCTTCTCGACTATTCATCGGGCAGGAGCAATCCCCATTTCGGCGGGTGGAGACCACCTCGTTACCCTGCCTATCTTCCGAGCGATAGCTAAAGACCGGCCGGTGGGGATGGTGCATTTCGATGCACATTCGGACACCAACGATACGTACTTTGGCGACAACCCGTACACTCACGGAACGCCTTTCAGACGTGCCGTCGAAGAAGGTCTGCTTGACCCGCATCGCACCGTGCAGATTGGCATTCGCGGTTCTGTGTATTCCGCGGACGACCTGGATTTCGCAAAGGCCGCTGGTATCCGGATTATCCAAATGGAGGAGTTTGCGGATATCGGTGTCGCGGCAACTCTCGAGGAAGTGAGGCGTGTCGTGGGCACCGGGCCGACGTATGTGAGCTTCGATGTAGATGCGCTGGACCCGTGCTTTGCACCGGGTACCGGTACCCCGGAAATTGGTGGCATCACGACGCTGGAAGCGCAGCAGATGCTGCGTGGCCTACGTGGCCTGCACCTGGTTGGTGGCGACGTCGTCGAAGTTTCACCACCGTTCGACCCGAGCGGTAATACGGCGTTGGTGGGCGCCACGATGATGTTCGAATTGCTCTGCGTGATTGCCGAAGCGCACGCTCAACGTCGTACAATCGCGAGCGAACAGCCTGCGTTTGCAGAAAACTGATTTATCGTCAGCGCTTTGACGCGTAAGCAGCCTTAACGCTCATGTGCGCGCATGCTTCCTCAAGCGGCTGGCGGAGTGCCATCGCTTACGATAACCATGCTTGGAAATCTCTCAGACATCGACCTGAAATCATTGCGCGTGTTCTGCACGATTGTCGAGGCCGGTGGTTTCACCGCCGCCCAGACAATCCTTAATACGGGACTGCCGCGCCTGAGCATCATGGTTCGCGACCTTGAAGTCCGGCTTGGCACCAAGCTCTGTCACCGTGGACGACAGGGCTTTCAGGTGACGGAAGAGGGGCTAGCGGTCTACGAGGCAGCCCGCGTCCTGTTCTCCGATGTGAGCCGCTTTCTTGACAGCGTGGGTGCGTTAAGCGGCCAGCCTACCGCGAGACTGGCACTGGGGGTGGTCGACGGCTTGCTCTCATACCCGGGCTCACCGACGGTCGCGGCGCTGCAGCGCTTTCGCAAGAGGTTAGAGTCGACGCATCTGACGCTGCATGTCATGCCGCCTGACGGGCTCGAAAAGGCGGTGCTAGATGAGAAAATCGCGCTGGCGATTGGAGCTTTCCACCACCGCCTGTCGGGACTCGTCTACACGCCTGTCTTTTCCGAGGAGCAGCATCTCTATTGCGCGAAAAGTCATCCGCTATCGACGGCGTCCGGGGTCGGACTGATGGAGGCGATTGCCGAGGCGCCGTATGTCGAGCGAGGCTACATGCTGGAGAGCAACAAGCCGCGGCATGTGGCGTTTAACCGCGTGGGGACTGCATTCTCGATGGAGGCTATCCTGACGATGCTGCTCACGGGTACATACATCGGTTATCTGCCATGCCATTACGCGCAGCGGTGGGTTGACGAAAGAGAGCTCTTTTCCCTTGCTCCGTCCGCGTTCTCCTATTCGTCGCTCTTTAGCGTTATCACGCGACAGGGCAAGCAGCTCGATGCTACGACGAGTCTCATGGTCGAAAGCATGTCTGCACGCCCCGACGAGTGACTTGCCAAGTCAAATCCTGACTGAACAGACCGCTGACAGGCTCACAACTTTCTGGTTATTTTCAGCTTGCGTTTGCCAGTACAGGCGGTAGCAACTCATCAATGGCATGGTCCATAGCTGCCGGCTCCGTGCCAAAAACACCGTCTAGGTAGTCGGGCGAATCCATGCGCAAATGTCCACAAGACATTAGTGGCAGCGTCTTTTCGTCCGTTGGCGCCTCAACCTGCCGCTCTTCGCCTGTCACGGCGCGGTCGAGAGGCACCAAATGACGGATACCTCTGAAATCAAAGCGCTACTATTTGATGTTTTTGGCACTGTCGTTGATTGGCGAAGCGGCGTGGCGCACGACGTCGACTCGTTCCTCGCCCGCCACGCAAGTTCTGTCGATGCCTTTGAACTCGCCAATGCCTGGCGACGTCAGTATTCGCCCGCCATGGAAGAAATTCGGAGTGGCCGGCGCGCGTTCGTCAGGCTCGACTTGTTGCACATGGAGAACCTGACTAAGGTATTGACGGATTTTGGCATCAAGGTGGGCTCGATTCCGGCGGAGGAACTGGCCGAATTGAAACTTGGGTGCATCGACTCGGTCCGTGGCCTGATTCTGTCGAGGGGCTGTTGCGGCTAAAGCGTCGATTTATCGTCGCGCCGCTGTCTAATGGGAACATCCGACTGATGGTCGACATGGCCAAGCGGGCTGCGCTACCTTGGGATGCAATTCTCGGCGCGGAAGTCGTTAAAGCGTACAAGCCGACGCTGCGCGTCTACTCAGACACCGTTGAGATTCTCGGTCTGAGCCCTGCCGAGGTCTGCATGGTCGCGGCGCATAATGGCGACCTCGCTGCAGCACGGCAATGCGGACTAAAAACGGCCTTCGTTGTCCGGCCGCTCGAACACGGGCAAGGCCAACAGACCGATTTGAAAGCCGAGAAGGACTGGGACTACGTGGTCGGAAGTCTGGCAGAGCTTGCTGCGCAGTTAGATTGTCCCACCTGACATGCACACGTCTAGCAGAAAGCTAATCGAAGGCTCGGGCGTACTTGCTACCTGCGAAACCGAGGAATAGGCTCGGGCCTTCGGAATTTCGTGGGCGGCCGCGTGGGTGGATACCCACGGCTAACCTGTCTGCTCTACGCTGCATGCATGGATGTGTTGCAGCTAGCGTAGGCTGGCGCGCGACACCCGACCCGCACGGGCGGCCAGAATCCCGCCAATCGCACCTCCGACATGACTTTGCCACGAGATGCCCGGCGTCAGTGGCAACGCGTCGATGAACATCGTCATTCCATACGCCGCGACCACGACGAGCGCGACTGCTACCGAAAGCATGTCGCGGATATAAAGGCCGCGCCCTACAAGGTACGCGGCATAACCGAAGACCAGTCCGCTTGCGCCGATGTGTATCGTGTAAGGCGCTCCCAGTAGCCACGTACATATCCCTGCCCCAAGCATCGAGCCTATCGTGGCATTCCAGAAGTTTGAGACCTTTGGCCAGGTGCAGAGCCAGCCCAGCACAAGCAATCCGGAAGTGTTCGCAAGGATATGGCGAAAGTTTGCGTGTAGCCAGGGCGCGAACAGGATTCCCTGCAATCCGCTGATGGTGCGCGGCTCGACGCCATGACTGTCCAGGTGCAGCCATGGAAACAAAACAGACAGGAAAAAAACTATCCACATTGAACCGACGAAACTTGCAAGCAGCGAAACGCGTGTTTTTAAGTTGACACCAAGTTCCTGAAATTTGTTTTTCATCTGTAATTTGAAAACCTGGCTATTTAATTCCGTAATCCTAAGGTTTCTTTGATTCGATGGGAACATTAAGAGTCGTCTTGACCCGTTCCATCGCAACGAACGTACGGAAGCTTTTGACGTTCCCTTCAGCGAAAAAAAGCGACCTGGTCAGCGAAGTGTATTCGTCCATGTCGCGCGTACAAAAAATCAAAATGAAGTCGACGTCGCCCGTCACGTAATAACACTGCTGCACTTGTTCGCACGCTTCAAACCTCGCCTTCATCGCGTCGAGTAACTCGATTGCCTCGTTCTCAGCCTGAACGTGCGTGATTATCGTCACTCGCGCACCGAGCGCATTGGGGCTTAGGACACTGCGGTCTGCTGCAATCACACCCGCACTTCTTAGCCTCTGCAGGCGACGAGCGACCGATGGCACCGACAGGTTGATTTCCTGACCTATTTCCCTATGGGGCGTCTGATTATCCCGTTGGACGATTGCCAGAATTTTCAGGTCGAAATCGTCCAGTTCCAAATTGCGCAAGGTCGGTGGCATGAGAATTTTTATCGAAAGTCGAGCATTTTTAGATAAAGATTAAAGGTTGTCTCGCAATAAACTCTTCTTGTCAAGCGGGTTTAGGTCCTGCTGTGATATCCGGACTGCTCGCCCAAATCGATGGCGAGGTGAGTCACAGAGCAATTGCCGGCGGGTTCGAACCTGCCCCGTTCCCCGCCCGATGAAAACCGGAGCTAACAATGAAACTTCGACTGCTTGCCAGCATTGTCTCTCTCAGCGCCACTGCTATCGCTTTCGCTGGTGCGTGCATATCCGCAAATGCAGCGTCCACGCTTGCACCGGGAGTTCTGTCGGTCGGGAGCGATGAAACGCTTCCACCCTACACCTACCTTGAGCATGCAACGCCAGCTAGCTTCGACCAGAAATTTACGGGCAAGGCAGGTTAAAGGACTCTTTCGTTCGAACGACGATAAGCAAATACTCTTTCAGTATGACTATATAAACATGAAAACCAAACTGCTTTGCCGACTCCTTCTTGCTACCTCAGTCACCACGACGGCGACCTTAGCATTGGCCGATACTACGGTCAAAATCGGCCAGGTTTCTCCGTTGACAGGAGAACTGGCGCACATCGGAAAGGACGACGAGAACGGCGTTCGTCTCGCGATTGAAGACCTTAACAGCAGGAAGTTGCGGATTGGCGGACAGCAGGTGACCTTCGTTCTGGATTCACAGGATGATGCTGCGGACCCGAAGACGGCAGTGACAGTCGCTCAAAAGCTGGTCGATGACCAGGTCGCAGGGGTGGTCGGCCACGCAAACTCTGGTACGTCAATTCCGGCTTCCACGATATACGGCAATGCCGGAATCCCGATGATTACCGAGTCGGCTACTAACCCGCTGTTGACCCAGCGAGGTCTCAAGAACGTTTTTCGCATGGTCGCAAACGACGTGCGACAAGGTTCGGTAATGGGCTCCTATATGGTCCATGACCTGAAGGCGAGCAAGGTTGTCATCGTCGACGACCGGACTGCGTACGGGCAGGGGCTCGCCGACGAAATAGAAAAATCGGTCAAGTCAGATGGTGGGACGGTCGTCGGCCGGGAATTCGGCAGCGACAAGACGACAAACTGGATGGCAATTCTGACGAGCATCAAGAGTCGTCGCCCAGATGGCATTGCCTTCACTGGCGGTGACACCCAGGCTGCAGCGTTTGTTCAACAGATGCGTAGACTTGGACTCAACGTGAAGTTCATCGCCGGCGACGAGGCATGCACCCCGCAATTCATCAAACTTGCCGGTTCCACAATGACGAGTGATGTGTATTGCACGCTGGCCGGCGTTCCTCCTTCACAAATGCCGCAAGGCACGGCGTTTTTCAATCGATTTGAAAAACGGTTCAATGCACCGGTCCAGCTCTATGCGCCGTATGCCTACGACGCGGTTATGACCATAGCAGCCGCAATGCAGGCCGCCGATTCGACAGACCCGAAGGTGTATCTAGCGAAGTTGCAGTCAGTCAAAACAGACGGCGTGACAGGACCTATTCAGTTCGACACGGCAGGCGACATTCGCAATGGCGCAATTACTGTACGCCAGTTTGTGAAGGGCGAATGGACGGACAAGTCTGTCGTACGCAAGTAAGCGGAAGTGATGAGCGGTGATGCCAAGCAGCTCGTCCTAAAAAGCCCCTGTCACGAGAAATTATCTCGTTTTTGCTGATGAATTCGATTACAAATTAACCGGCGAACGCAATATTATCTCTTCATCTTGACTGGGCTTAGACCAGTCGCTTTCGATGATGAAACGCGACGCTACTGCTTCGCTGTAATACGGAGTTATCCCGATGCTTTTAACCAATCCCCGTTCGTTGCGCTCTGCTTACCCAGAGGATTTACAAGAAATTCTGAACAAAAAGGCAGCGGACGAAAGCGGCGCGTGGCTTTTCAGTTGGGACCAGATTAACCGAACGGCCACGCCGTTATGGTCCTTGCCGGATATGGCGGCCGCGCTGGGCGTGGCAAGCATCAGTCTTAAGGACGAGTCGTTTCGTTCCCCGCTTGGCAGTTTCAAGGCGTTGGGTGCGCCGATTGCATTGATGCGTCTATTGCTGCGGCAGTGGCACACCCACAATCTGAATCCGCGAGACCTTGTTGCAGGAAAATATTCCCAACTGCTTGCAAATGTAACGGTGATTAGCGCGACCGATGGAAACCACGGGAAATCGCTGGCCGCTGCTGCCCGGGATATCGGTTGCCAGTGTGTGATTGTTCTTCATGCAAACGTCAGTGCCGAGCGCGAAGAAGCAATTGCTCAGTATGGTGCGAAGATTGTCCGTATTGCGGGCGGTTACGATGAGTCAGTCGAGTACGCTGCGGAACTGGCGAAGGAAAATGGCTGGAACGTCGTGTCGGATACATCGTACGAGGGCTATGAAGCAATTCCTCGCGATGTCATGCAGGGCTATGGCGTGATTTCAAGCGAAACCATTGTCCAACTCGAGAGCAGTACCTCGCGCTCGCCTGTCACCCACGTTTTCCTTCAGGGCGGAGTCGGTGGCCTCGCTGCAGGCGTCGCAAGCTATCTTTGGGAACACTATGGTGCAGAACGGCCTCAATTTATCGTAGTCGAGCCGCAGCAGGCAGATTGCCTTTACCAGAGCGCAATTGCAGGCCACGCCACCACTGCGACCGGCACTGTCGACTCGGTGATGGCCGGGCTCGCATGCGGCGAGGCATCGCCACTCGCCTGGAAAATTCTTGAGCGTTGCGTCGACCAGTTCATGACCATCAGTGACAACGACGCCATCGATGCGATGCGAACCCTCTCGACCGGGACGGACCGCGACCCACCGCTCGTCGTGGGTGAATCTGGCGCAGCGGGCTTCGCGGGCTTGACGGTGCTGATGCGCAGCCCCGAATTCGCCACTGCCGTTGGACTTGGTGCGGATTCCCATGTGCTAGTTATCAACACCGAGGGAGCGACAGCGCCCTCAGTGTATCGCGAGCTAGTCGGAGAGTCTGCCGAAGCAGTCCTCGCACGCCAGCGTGAATGGATGAAGGCTCTGGAACACTGAACCGCCAAAAGTAACGACCAAGGAAATTCCCATGGAAACGTCCCTGCAAGAGCAGCTAAAGGGTTGGCGCCAGCAGTTGCATCGCAACCCGGAGACTGGCTTCGAAGAAGTCCAAACCTCGGAATATGTCGCAAAAATTCTCAAGACACTCCGCTACGAGGTACATCGCAATATAGGCGGAACCGGACTTGTCGCTAATCTTAAGGTCGGCGATGGAAAGCGAGTCATTGGCCTAAGAGCTGAAATGGACGCGCTCAACATCACAGAAAACGCGCCGAATCGGCCATATGCGTCGTGCACACCTGGAAAGATGCACGCGTGCGGCCATGACGGCCACATGGCGATGATTTTGGGTGCAGCGCAGCTGCTTTCCGAACGGCGGAATTTCGACGGGACTGTCCGCATTATTTTCCAACCAGCGGAAGAACATGGTCGAGGTGCCAAGGCAATGATTGCGGACGGCCTGTTTGAGCGATTCCCGGTCGACGCTATCTTCGGCGCGCACAACATGCCGGGCATGCCTGCTGGCAGTTTCTCAACACGGGCCGGTGGCATCATGGCCAGTGAAGACAACTTTGTCATTCACATCAAAGGCGTTGGGACGCACGCAGCTCGCCCCCATATGGGTGTCGACCCAATCGTTATTGCGTCGCAAATCGTCCTTGGATTGCAGACCATCATTTCGCGTAACCTTGACCCGAGTCTTTCAGCGGTCATCTCCTGCACAGAAGTCATCACTGATGGTCTTCGCAACGTAATTCCGTCCAACGTTGTCATCAAGGGCGACACGCGGAGCTACTCGCCAGACGTCCAGAGACTACTGAGTACGAGGATGCGCGAAGTCAGCGAAGGCGTTTGTCGCATGCATGGAGTCGAATGTGACTTCGAGTACACGCATGAGTTTGTCCCTACGGTGAATACACCAGAGCTCGTCGAAGTCGCCGTTACTGCTGCGGCGAATGTCGCCGGAGCCAAGAATGTTGATGCAAACGTTGCTCCGATGATGATTTCGGAAGACTTCGGTGCCTTCCTCCAAGTCGTACCCGGAAATTTCATCTTCATTGGCAACGGTATTGCTACCGATAAAGGAGGCATACCTCTGCACAATGCGCAGTACGATTTCAACGACGATATCCTGTCGGTCGGCTCGCAATATTTCGCCGAGTTAGCGCGCTTAGCATTGCTGGAACGCTAACTGGGCGCCTTGCACCGTGCAGAGTACCGTGCGAGAGCTTCGCCGTTGTCGCGGATATACAGGCCGCCTGCACCGACATGAATCGTGTATGGCGCGCCCAATAGCCATGCACAACTTCCGGCTGCGGGCATCGAGCCTATTGTGGCATCCCAAAAGTTCGTGACCTTAGGCCAGGTCCAGAGCCAGCCCAGCACAAGCAATCTCGAAGTGTTCACGAGGATGTGACGAAAGTTTGCGTGCTGCCAAGATGTGAACAGGATTCTCTGCAATCCGCTGATGAGCGCAGCTCGACGCCATGACTTTCCAGGTGCAGCCATGGAAACAAAACAGACAGGAAAAAACCTATCCACATTGAACAGACGAAACTTGCAAGCAGCGAAACGCGTGCTTTTAGTTGACACCAAGTTCCTGAATTTTGCTTTTCATCGCACCGTTGGATGAACATTTGAAGGGCATATTGGCAGCTAGTCTGCCCGAAAATATGCGGCTCGGGCCGACAACCATGACTCCGTCGAGCGGCGACGCAAGCACCCGAGACGGAGCCCTCACAAAGGCAACGAAACCCCCAGCGAACCGATGGGCTAAAAATTCTTTCTTTTGTCTATGGGTGACTTCCGTCGAACGAATTCGAATTAAAAGATAGTTTCCGTGAGCCATGGCATCCTCGGATTCAGGATGATATAAATAGTCTGTCACGCGTCGCCGAGCACGAGCCGTCCGACGTTTAGGGCCGCCCCTTTCGAATGAAGGGCTTCGGTGAGTGACCGCTAGCGCGGACGGGGAGTGACCGGTGGCGCGCTAGGGAAATCCGTACCACGGGGATGGGTCCTGAGAAAACGGACGCGCTGGCGAAGCTAGAGGCGCGGGACCCGAAATAGTCTGGCGGAGCTGGTGTAACGGCGGAAGGAACCTTCGACGATTGCGTCTAGGGGACCCGATGCTTACCTATAGATTTCAGACCAAACCTCAAAAAAGATATCTTGGTTGAGGATGGGGTTGCTATTTGAACGTTGCCTTTCGTAGGCTATTCCTTATTGAGTCACGACGACTGGTGGGTGATGGAATAGCCGAAGCAACTCGCTTGCAAACATCATTGACCGCTGCGCGGCTGCTTACCAGGGAGGACGCTATGGGCGATGCAGAGCGTTGCCACCGGCATATCTAAGGGCGAGAGCGTTGTCGCTGCGATGTGTCGAGTTTGCCCCCAAAAGCTTGTTCCCTGGTGAGCCGGCTTTTATCGTCCGCTGAGCAGGAATGCGACTGTGTAGGGCGAAGTCTAAATGGCCTTGCTACGCAGTTATGTTGCCCCACCTGAGTACGAGCCAGACCTCTCTGGAGCACCGGCTAACCTCCGCAGTCGCAGCGGTCAAGCTGCCCTGCGGCCCCGTCCATCTTCCACGATTCGCCATCGTACGCTGAAGCAGCGCACAAGCGCGTCGACTTCGTTCGAGAACCATCTATCGCCGAGGGCTGCAAATCGTAAGCGACCGGCAAACCCGCCTTGACGAATTGAATTATCGAACAGGGTCCGCTGGTTGCCAGCGATGAGGCAGTAATGTCGCGATATCGCTGGCCCTGTGGGTTGGCAGCTGTGTGAGGACGTCTTTCAGATAGGCGTGTGGTTCGTGCCCATTCAGTTGCGCTGAACGTAGCAGACTCATGATGGCTGCGGCTCGTTTTCCGGCTCGAAGTGAACCAGCGAACAACCAGTTCGACCTGCCAATAGCCCAAGGGCGTATCTGGTTCTCAACCCAGTTATTGTCGATAGGCACGTGACCATCATCGAGATAGCGGGTCAGCGCATCCCATCGTTTAAGACTGTAATCCAGCGCTTTGGCAATTGCCGAGCCTTCCGACACCAGCTTGCGCTGCGCCGTCATCCATTCGTGAAGTGCGTCGCAAACCGGTTTGGCCCGACTTTGCCGGAGGGTGTAGCGTTCCTCAGCTTGCAGTGTTACGGCATCACGCTCGATGTCGTAAAGCGCAGCGAAGAACGGCAGCGCCTGCGCGGCGATCTGACTGCTGTGATTAGTGTGCAGATCGAAGAACTTGCGTCTCGCGTGCGCCGCACATCCGATTTCAGTGATGCCCTGCTGGAATCCAGCCTTGTACCCACTGTAGTCGTCGCATACCAGTTTGCCTTGCCAGCCAGCGAGGAACGCGCGGGCATGTTCGCCTGCACGGCTGTCGGCGAAGTCGTAGACCACGGCGCGCAGTTCACTGTAATGCGTCGGCGTATATGCCCACAGATACGCGCGATGTGTCTTGCCTTTGCCCGGACTGAGCATCTGTACCGGCGTCTCATCCGCATGCAGCACACCCTGCTGCAGGATTTCCTGGTGCAGCGCGTCGACCAGCGGTTCTAGCTGCACGCCGCACGTGCCGACCCATGCGCCCAATGTCGAGCGCGGAATCGCGACGCCTGCTCGCCCAAAGATCTGCTCCTGACGGTACAGCGGAAGGTGGTCGGCGTACTTGGCAACCAGCACTGACGCCAGCAGTCCCGCGGTCGGGATGCCCTTGTCGATGACGTGCGCTGGCACCGCAGCCTGAATCAGTGTTTCGCAGTGTCTGCACACCCACTTCCCACGGATATGCCGCTCCACGGTGAACACGCCCGGCGTGTAGTCCAGCTTCTCGCTGATGTCTTCGCCGATGCGCACTCGCTCGCAGCCACACTGGCATACGGTGCTCTGCGGTTCGTGGCGAATCTCTGTGCGTGGCAATTGCGCCGGCAGCGCGGCACGCTTCGGCTGTTGGGGTAGCGGCCCGGTGGTGTCTTGTGGCTGAAGTTGCTCGAGCTCAACTTCAATGGCGGCGAGATCCGCGTCAATCGCCTCATCCAGCAGATTCATCTGATCGCGGCTGACCTGCTCGCTGCGCTTGCCGAACTGATAACGTCTGAGAATCGATATCTCGTGGGTCAACTGGTCGATCCGGGTCTGCCGGTAGCGTAGCTCCCGCTCTTTCTCACCGACCTCGCGGGTCTTCTCCTCGATCTCCCGGTCCCTGTCTTCGACGCGCGCAATCAATTGTGTGGCGAGCGCACGCAACTGTTCCGGGCTAAGAGCATTGAGGTCGGCTGGCAGGTCCATGCAGACGAGTCTGCCAGAACCCCGGAGAGCGCGAAAGCGCGACTGTTTACGTCCCTGGCGTCTTCAAATGACACGGATCACACCGTTCGCGCCGATGCGCTGCCACGGCAAACCCACTACCAGACCTTCGAGCTGTTCCTGCGTGAGCGCGTATTGCCTGGGCTCGCTACCGGCGCGCGGCCAGACGAATTGGCCCTCATTCAGCCGTCGCGCGGCCAGCCAGATGCCAATCCCATCGTGAACCAGGACCTTCAGGCGGTTGGCCCGCCGGTTGGCGAACAGGTACGCATGGTGTGGATGCGCGGCGCCGAACACGTTGATCACCCGACCCAGTGCCGTATCGAATCCGGCCCGCATGTCCAGCGGGTCAACTGCCAGCCACACCTGATCAATACGGATCATGCGAGCCACTCGCGCAGCCAGGCGGCGCATTGCGCTGCCTCTGAGGTTGGCCAGCTCACCGTTATCGACAGGTCCGCGCGACGCACCTCGACGCGAATCTCAGCTGTACGCGTGTTTCGCATCTCAAGTGGCAGCGGTACAAATTCCGGTGTCGGTGTCCGCGCCGCTGATGGGGGCGCTGTCAGGTCGCTACGGGCCACAAGCACACAATCGTTCGTTTCGGCCTGCTCGACCCAGCGTCGAAGCAGATTGGCGTTCAGCTTGTGGTGCAACGCGATAGCCGCGAGCGACACTCCCGGCCCCTGGCAAGCTGCCACAACCTGAGCCTTGAACTCGATACTGTAGCGCCGGCGTCGTCGACGGCCAGGCACTACTCCTTCTTCAATAGTGTTCACGTGTCCACCTATTTAAGTGCACACGATGCTCCCACGACTTTCAGCGCAACTCAAGATGAGATGACCGGGCGCTTACTGCAAATCGGCGCCAATGCTATATAGCGCCGGTCAATCATCTGCAATGTCCGCAGCGCTGACCCGTATGGAAAATAGTTTGATGTGAGGAGGTTGCGCTATGTCTGTAACCACATACCCAGCAATAACCTCAGCAGTGGCCAGAAGTAAAAAAAAGCCTATTTGGTTCTATCGGTCGCGGATGGGGGATGCGGTTGGGTCCCTAACAAAAAATCAGAAATTAGTTAATTTAACTGCTTGACTTGCACCGCAACAGAGCTATCACTAAGGACGGCGTGCATCTGGAGGTTGGAATGCAACACGTGGTCGGCTCGTCATCGTCTCTGGCTGGACGACTCGCGGCGCAATATGTGCGCATGTCGACGGACCATCAGGAGTATTCGACTGAAAATCAGAAGCTAGCCATTGCCGATTTCGCGGAGAAGCAAGGCATCACTGTCGTCGCGACGTACGAGGATGCGGGCAAGAGCGGAGTAACACTCAAAGGTCGGCCAGCTCTTCTTGACCTGCTTCAGGACGTCCAATCTCGCGCCAACGAGTTCAGTCTCGTTCTCGTCTATGACGTCAGTCGATGGGGACGCTTCCAGGACGTCGACGAATGCGCTCACTACGAGTACCTGTGCAGAGAGGCAGGCGTTCAGGTCGTTTATTGCGCAGAGCAATTCGCTTGGGACGGAAGTGCTTCGGCAGCCTTAATGAAAACGATTAAGCGAACGATGGCAGGTGAATATAGTCGCGAGCTTTCTCAAAAAGTGTTCGTTGGGCAATGCCGACTCGCTGAGCGCGGCTTCTGGCAAGGAGCTGCGCCAGGATACGGACTGCAACGGCTTTTGCTCGCATCAGACGGCACGGTCAAGGGACGCTTATGCGACAAGGAACGCAAAAATCTCCAGTCCGATAGGGTCATAGTGGTACCCGGAGATGAACGCGAAGTTTCGCTCGTTCGGCGAATCTATGACTGGTACGTTATTCAGGGACTAGGATGCAAGAGGATTGCGGACAGGCTGAATGTATTCGGCCTGCGCAATAACCACGGTCGCCCCTGGAATCCTCAGCAAATCACAAGCATATTGAGCAATGAAAAATATGCCGGGACCAATATCTATGGCAGGACTTCCAAAAAGCTCGGTGCGAACTGGCATAGGAACCTACCCTCTGAATGGTCGCGCGCACACGGAGCATTCCCAGCTCTCGTAGACCAGGTAACGTTTAAGGCAGCAGAAGCAATTCGGATAAACAGGACGCAGAACCTTAGCGACGACGAAATCCTGAAAAGGTTAAAGGATTTCGTCCGTTCGAGTGAGGTCGTCAGTGCAAAGGCCATCGACGATGCGTCCGGAATGCCTGGAGGAAAGACATACTGGAGGCGTTTTGGATGCATGCAGTTCGCGTACGCGCGCGTGGGGTTTGAACGTGATTACGTCGGTGCAGGGCGTGAAGTCTATCGTGCGTCTCGAGCCGCACTTCAGGGATGCATAGAAAGGACGACCGGTGCACTTAAGGCGCTGGGCCACGTCATTGAAATATCAAGAGACGAGACGACCATCCGCGTCGATGACGAACTGGTTGTCAGATTCGCAACATGCCTTGTTGTCCAGTTCGATTCTCACCGCCCTCGCTGGCGGGTGCGCTGGCCAACCTATTTCTCTCCGGACCTTCTGGTCGTACTGCGTCAGGACTCCGCGTTTGAACTGCCTCTCGATTTCTACGTCTTTCCGCGAGGTAGCTTGCCCCCCGGCTACGAATTCTCACTTTCCGTCAGGGTGGGAAGCAGCAGTCCTTTTGAAACATTCCGTTATCCGGACGAGAGTGTCCTGCTTGAATTGACAGCGCGGACTCGCATCGAGGCTTTAAATGTCAGATAACGCCTTGGCTCCAATCTCGGATATCAGTGTTAGCAGCATTCGCGTACTCAATCCGCGGAGCCGTAGCAAGCGCCAAAGACAAACGCTTCAGGAGAGCATCGCAGCGGTGGGCCTGAAAAAACCCATCACAGTAACGCCTTGCACATCACAAGAACATACGTTCGAGTTCGACCTCGTCTGCGGACAGGGACGACTTGAAGCTGTGCAGGCACTGGGGTATGGCACTATTCCCGCGAATATCATTGACCAGCCTGAAGACGAGTGTCTGGTGATGAGTCTTGTGGAAAACATCGCCAGACGCAATCACTCAACGCTTGAGCTGCTGAGAGACATCCAAAACTTACGAATGAGCGGATACTCCGACAACATCGTTGCAGAAAAAGTGGGACTCTCGCCTGCGTATCTGGAAAGCCTGATGTTTCTCCTGGACCGGGGCGAGGAAAGACTTATCACCGCCGTTGAAGCCGGAACAATGCCTATCGCTATCGCCGTCCAGATTTCACGGGCGAATGACGCCGACGTTCAGTCCGCGTTGGTTGAAGCATATGAGGAGGGAACGCTAACAGGTCCTCAATTGGCCGTCGTTCGCAGGCTACTGAGCCGTCGTTCGCGTGCGGGAGGAAAATCGTTACCCATCTACGCCGGTCCTTCCGGTCCTCGTTCACACGAATTGGCTCCGGACCAATTACGTCGGTTATACATGCGGGAAAGTGAACGTCAAAGAGTTCTAGCAAAAAGAGTTGAATTGGTGCATGCGCGTTTGTCGTTTATTGTCCATGCGCTACGTGAGCTCATGCGCGAGCGCGAATTCGTATCCCTGCTTGAGCAGGAGGGCCTTACCACTCTTCCCCGAGTCCTCGACCAACGTATCCGTGGGGAGGTTAAATCATGGATTCATTGACAGTCCAACCCCTTAAAACTACCTTCGAAACGCAGCCCGTCATTCTTCAGCTGAATACACTGGAATCGTCAAGGCAGCTTCCGAGAACAGCCACCTCTGGAAAAAAATTCCTGCAGATTCTGGCATCCATCGCGACGGTCGGCCTGGTGGAGCCGTTGATTGTCGCGCGCATTTCAAGCAGCGCAGAGGTGTTCCGTATTCTCGACGGTCGACTGCGGATTGAGGCGTTGCGTCGCTTAGGCCTTGAGAAGGCACAGTGCATCATCGCAACGGATGATGAGGCGTACACATACAATCGATACATTAGCCGACTAACCTCTGCACAGGACGCGCGGATGATAGCCAGGGCAATTGGGCAGGGTGTCTCAAGGGAACGTATCGCTCAGGTACTGGGAATTGACGTCAACACGGTCAAGCGTCGAGCCAGTCTGCTGGAAGGTATTTCGCCGGAAGCGGCGGCTTTGCTTGGGGATAAGATGTGTCCGGCGACTACATTTAGAGCGTTGAAGCTCCTCAAACCGCTGCGTCAGATTGCTGCAGTTGAGCTTATGTGCGGCCAGGGAAACTTTACGTCGTCGTTCGCGCGAGCAATTGTCGCAGCGACTCCGCCGGAGCAGCTTGAGCCGGGTTCCGACCGGAAGGTGCGGAGCGAAGTTGCGGAGCAACTCGCTACGCTGGAACGTGAACTCGCCATGCTTCAGACTGCCGTTGCCCAGACCGACGAGCGGTATGGAATCGAACATCTTCATCTCACGGTGTCAGCGGCTTACGTTGCAAAACTGATGGGAAATGGGTGCCTCAGACAATGGCTCGATGAGCATCATCCCGATTACTCGACTCAATTCGACACCATCAGCAGTGACGCACAGTCAGCGCGCTCGAGGCCCAGTACACGCGAACCCCGGTCGAAGAACTTTCGAAGGGTTGAGGCAAAGACAGCGGGGAGATAGCTGATGACGGGCAAGAGACTTGGCTGGGTGACCAGACGTTGCCGAAGCGGATGCACGATACCGCTGGTCGATGACACTGAGGCCGCTGAAGAGATTAATGAAGGCGCATGAGAAACATGGACGCATACGGTTCAATTCCCTACAACCTCGACGGCCAGGCGCGCGCGGAACTGCTGGCATATCTGGTGGTTTCTCAACTCATTGCACGAGCACGGACTGGAGAATGGTTGGTTTCTCAGCATCTTGGAGAATCGGTGCTGCTCTGGCTGTGTGCAAACGGCGCAAATTGCCCTGCGCGGGAACGAGCTGCCCTGTCGAAGCTCTCGGTCATGGTCGCGATAGAGTTTCTCCAGAAGCCGGAATGCAACGATGAAACGTGGCTCAACCAGTTGTTTGCGGGAAGTTGGCGTATCGATTACCGGCGGCCTAGTGCGCAGACGCTGCACAAAGTATGTGTCGACAAGCTGGCCAAACAGGGACTGGCCGACGGACCCTGAAACCAGGCAACACAGCCGATGACCCGGGCTGACGACGGCCCCCCTGTTGCTGCATACAGGCTGCGTCACCCTTTCTTGCCACTTCGGTCAGACGGCTTATCCATCAGCGCGAGCATGAAGGAGCACCGAAATGCAACCTAGCCGCAGCGGGCGTCAGCCCGCTCATTCGCTACAGCGCGCTGTTCAATACCTACGGATGTCAACGGACCAGCAGCAATGCTCACCGATATTTCAGCGGCAAGCTATTGCCGAATACGCTTCTGGGCGGTCAATTCGCATTATCAGGGATTACGAAGATGCAGGCATCAGTGGTCTGACGCTTCGGGCCCGGCCAGCACTTAACCAGCTTCTTATCGATGTTGCCGACCCGCAGCGCCGTTTCTCACTTGTGCTTGTCTACGACGTGAGTAGATGGGGAAGATTTCAGGATGTCGACGAATCGGCCTTTTACGAATACCTGTGCAGACGCCACGGCGTTAAAGTCGTCTATGTGGCAGAACCATTCGAAGTGGACCCTAGTCCAATGTCGCCTGTCATGAAAACGCTCAAGCGGGTAATGGCGGCCGAGTACAGCAGGGAACTGTCCCGGAAGGTGTTCCTCGGTCATTGCGTGCTTGCAGAGCGCGGGTTTCACGTCTGTGGCCGCCCGCCTTACGGGTATCAGCGAGTCCTGTACGAAGAAAAACGCGGCTCGACACGCACGCTTGAGAAATACGAATACAAAAGTATCAGGACGGACCGAGTCACGCTGATGCCAGCAGCAGCGGGACAGGTAGGTATCATCGGCAAGATTTTCGAGTGGTACGCATGGGGGAAGGCAGACTGCACACAAATCGCCAGGAGGCTCAATGATTTTGGTCTGGTCAACGGCGATAACGGGCCCTGGTTGCCCCGACACATCGCGCAGATTCTCCATAATCCCGCTTACACCGGAGTCGGCGTCTACAGTCGGACGTCATCGAAACTGGCGGGTGGTTGGCACCGAGTTCCGGAAGAACAGTGGATAACTGTTCCGAAGGCGTTCCCTGCCATCGTTGACCAGAAGACCTTCTCAGCGGTGCAGACACGCTTCGCCGACTACCGCCGCCCACCGGACCGGGACGAACTGCTCGATGGTCTAAGGATGCTCGTGCGTAAATATGGGAAGGTTAGCCAGAAGTTACTCAAGCATTACCGCCGGGCGCCCTCTGCCAGAGCGGTGGCGGCAGAGTTTGGGAGTCTCAACGCGGCATATCGCGAGATTGGCTATGCGCCAAACCTGAATCCCGAGCGCGAAGAGAATCGCGACATCGAGCGCCGCGCAGAAGCGCTTTTAGCACGCGTGACTTCCGAAGTTCTCGCCGAACGAGGCCACTTGGTGACATATGAGAAGCAGTCACTCACGCTTTGTGTCGACAACCTGATTCGATTTCAGATAGTTGCTCGTGCCCCCTGGATGGTCGATGGGAAAACTCCGTACTGGAGTGCACGGTGGCCAGACAGGTTCAATATCGACTTTTTGGTGTATTGCCGGATGCTGAGGGGTATCCGGGAATTTCTCGACTTCTTTGTCATTCCCGCCGGACGTATTCAGCCGGGTAAGTTCGCAACACTCGTGGGTCCCAACGCAGAGGATTTCAACCTGTTGCGCCATTCTGACCTGCGTATTCTGCTGGACCTGACTGACAGTGTAGGACTGACGCAGGTTGGACGTTTTTTGGAGCGTAGATGACTGCGCGTACTCGCCCGGTCATCGGTGACCAGCAGAGCGATGTATCGAAGACATCGCAATATTGCCGCTTGCCACGACTTGAACGGATGCAGGACGTGATGCGGGCGCAATGTATCCGCACAAAACGCACCGCCAACGCAATGACGCACGTCGCGGAAGAAAATCGTCGGTTACGACGACTTCTCGATGACTTGCTTCGCGACACGGGATTCATCTCGCTTCTCGACGAAGTTGGCATAAAGCGGATTCCCAGTATGCTGGTCTCTCGAATCGTCCACACAACCTCGGAAGGCGGTGCTGTCGGCGGGCGGCAGCCTGTTTCGACATTCGACGTGCCTTTGCAGGAGCAGTCAGAGAGCCGATTCGCGGCCCCTGATTGTTTGCCCGAACGCACGACGCTCTGCCTCTGCTGCATGAGTAACTTTCGACGGCGCCAGGTGCTCGAACTGATGCGGCAAACTCGTTGCTTCACGGGAGATTTCGCCTTGGCGCTTCTTGTAGCTTCACCTGCGGCAGAGCTTGTTACTCAAAGTCGAAGCGTGAGACGTGACAGCGATTACGTTGCGAGCCTGCAGCGGCAAGAACGGAAACTGCAGAAAGCGGTTTCCATTGTTGGGCTTCTCGGTCCGGAATATCCCTTAATGCTGGTTGAGCGAAGTCTGCACCTCGTGCTGGGACGTCAGCTACTCTCGCGAGCGTCAGTCAGGACCTGGCTCGCGACTCGGTCGCCTGAATACTTCACTTCGCTTATGCGATTGAGCGAAGGTCCACCACGTGCATCGCGTCGGCCCATTCGCGTCGCAGAATAGAGACCGAAAGTATCGGGTCTTTCAAACAATCTTCAAATCGACGTTTTGAGTGTGCTCGGTCACTGTTGAAATTCTCGGTATAGACTCTGTTGAAGCGTGTATGGAAGCGGCGCATAACGGTGACCTCGCCGCGGCCCGCCATTGCGGGTTTAGCGCCGCGTTTGGTGCCAGGCGACTCGAGCATGCCGACGGTCAACGGACGGACCGGAACGCTGAGCGGGATTGGGACTTTGTATGGCGGAGTTAGAGTGACCTTGGGATAAAGCTAGGTCGCCTCACTTGAGCACGAGCGGGGCTCCCCTGGAACTCCGGCTAACCTACGCAATTGCAGCGGTCAAGCTGCCCTGCGGCCGAGTCCATCTTCCACAATTCGTCGCCCTACACTGAAGCCTCGCATAAGCGCATCGACCTCGTTCGAAAACCATCTATCGCCGAGGTCCGTGAGGCGCATCTCCGGGCAGCACGGGAGAGAATCTTCGGGCTTGTAAATCGCCACCAATGCTATGTAGCCTCGGTCAATCATCTGCAACTTCCGCAGCGCCGGCTCCATGATGGGTTCTGTGCTGACTCGAATGACATAACCCATGTAATCGTAATCGCGGTTCATGCCGTGCACCTTTCTGCGATAGTGGTCTGTGAAGGCTACAAACTCTGTCTCAGGCCGAGTACCCTTGAGCGAGTTGGCGGCGTCATCGGAAAGGCCTCAGCAAAATTCGTACCTCGTATTCTAGGCAACTGCGACAGCGATGTTTTGCGGGGTAGATTGATGCCCAATCAAGGGGCAACGGCCGTTTCCACGGGTGTGCACGTTACGTCCTGCCCTACAGCAGTGACACTGACTGGAATGGAGGGAAGCCATGAATCAAAGCGAGACTGCACTGATAGTGGGCGCAGGGCACGGGTTAAGCGCTTCTCTTGCTCGACTGTTCGCGGCAGAAGGCATGAAGGTAGCGCTGGCCTCACGTGATATCAGTAAGCTGACCGATATCGTCGCTGAGACGGGCGCTTTGCCTGTGCGCTGTGATGCCAGCCGGTCGGACGAGGTGACAACACTTTTTGAGCGCGTGGATAAAGAACTGGGCTGCCCCGACCTCGTGGTCTACAACGCTAGTGGGCGCTATCGAGCAGCGATTGAAGACATCGAAGCCGATAAGCTTGAAGATTCTTTCAAGGTTACGGCGCTCGGCGGATTTCTCGTTGCGCAAGCCGCGACTGTACGCATGCTGGTTCGTGGCCGTGGCAGCATCCTCTTGACCGGGGCTACTGCGAGCGTAAAGGGGCTACCCGGGTCAACGCCATTTGCGATGGGGAAATTTGCCCTTCGGGGAATGGCGCAATGCATGGCGCGAGAGCTTGGGCCAAAGAATATTCACGTCTCTCACTTTGTTATCGACGGCGGCATAGCTAGCAGCCGTACGCAATCCGACGGCACAGGTGCAGATGACCGATGGCTGGACCCTGATGCCATTGCGAGGGAATACCTCCATATTCACCGTCAGCACCGAAGCACGTGGACGTGGGAAATCGAACTTCGACCATGGGCGGAGAAGTTTTAATGCTCCAATATAGTATTCAATAGCAGACTCACACTAGTGGGGAAGCACTGATTCAGCAGGCTATTGGCGTCGCACTCCGCTCTGCTTGCGCGACGGCCGCGTGGTCGCCGCGTTGTCCCTCGCATTCGCTGCTTACGTTTTCAGGCCAAACTGGTTCGCGACTTGTCACTTGTCCGACATAGTGAAGCAGGGTGGTCAGCAGCGCAAACGGCCTTGGCAATCCATATCAGGAGCGTCAAAGGACCGTTTCCTTCTGCAATCACCTTCCGGACCGTGCGCGTTACGAGTCTGTACGAGTTTCTGAGCGATACGGCTGTCGGCACAAGTTCGGAGTGTGGGAGCAAGGCAGGTCCGTCGTTCATGTAGCGGCGCAAATATTCGAACTGGTCATTTAGGGTTTCCACAATCGAGCTGCCGTTATCCGTTGATTCATCCGACAGGGTTGTGACCCGACTCCCGACCGAGAACGACTGCGTGACATTCTGACTCGAGTCCAGCACGTGACATCGAATATTGAAACTTGTTGTGTGCGATATTGCGTCCTTGTCGCGCCGTTCCACTTAGAAGAACGCTTTTTCCCACGGGACAGCAATGACGCCTTTCGAGCCTGCGCCACGAAACGCGTAGACCATTCGGGTATGTCGATTGAATCGAATTGGAAAGCGCCTCCAGGTGAAGTTTTCTTTTTGCAGCCCCCAAAGCCCTGCAAGCACTACGCTGAGACCAAAAAGGGTTAACAGTCCCATAAACAGTCGAGCAAAAGCGAGTTCGGTCGACCCAACATTCGGTGGGGTATCCGTCAGACAGTAGATACCTCCAGTTAGCACGAGCAGCCCTGCAATAACGACCGCAACGAACCCATACGAGAACAGGCCTGGCTGCTGGAATGCTGCGTTCGTACTCTCGAGGAATATGTCGTTCATCGAGAATACCGAAAAATCATCGCGCGGCTTCTCGCTAGCAGCTCTGTCTATCTTCAACTGACGCATCCGCTCGTCATTGGTCAGCGGGCGATTCAATTTCACCCATGCCATCCCATTTGCTTACGCTCCAAGTCCGTAATAGCCATTTAGTTCTTCCTCGAACCAAGTATATCGGTCGCCTTCTGGTTGGTTTCGAGACGGTTCCGACCAACCAATCCCCTAATATCGGATGCCTTCGAAAACATAATGACCTGTCCAGTGGCTGTTAGGCGACGTGTCAACGGACCACCTAGGCAGCAACCGACGCGGAAAAATTCAGCACCGCGACGGCGTACCGGCGTCTCATTTTAAGCTTATCTTTTCCGCATATTTGATATGCAAGGCAATTAAATTTTAATGCGGGATACATTAATTTACTAAATTTATTACACCAGCCAATCAATTAACTTTCATTTTATTTAGAGTGGTTTGCTCAATCGATTGTTTAAAATAAACCTATCAAATCACGTAATTGCCCCGTAGCCCAAATCGTCATATTATTCGCACCGCAATCAAAAAGCGAAATCCAGGGAAGGGCAATGGTTATGAGCGCACAAGAGCTATTCGCGCTAGTTTCTTCGGGGATTAGTCAGCAGGACCGCTTGCTAAAGCTGGACACCCCATTAGGGTCCAATGTTTTGCTGCCGCAACGAGCGATTGGACATTCGCGGATTGGCCGCAACTACGAATTCGCGGTTGATGTTCTGTCGCTCAAGGATACGCTCGAGCTGAAAACTCTTGTCGCCCAGCCTGTCGCCTTATGGATTCAGCAAAGCGACAAGTCGTACAGACCACACCATGGATACGTACACACGGTGCGAAGACTCGGCTCAGACGGAGACATAGCAAGCTATCAGCTCACGTTCTCCTCGTGGCTCCACTTCCTCAAATTTCGAAAGGATGCTCGGATTTTCCAGGAAGTGAGCACTGAGGACATACTTAGCACGATATTCAACGAGCACCCGCAGGCACGCGGCGCGTATCGCATGGCAGTGCGCCGGTCCACGCCGAAACGCTCCTTCAGCGTACAGTACGAAGATGATTGGAATTTTGTGCACCGACTGATGGAGGCAGAAGGGCTGTTCGGATACTTCGAGCAAGCCTCCGATGGGAAGTCGCACACCTATGTGGTCACCGACGATGTATACACCCTCACGGCAACGTCGCCTGAAGAGGTTGATTTTGCACGCGTCGGTGTGAACAGCGAGACTGATGCGTTTGTACAATGGACGGGGACGCGCACTCTGCAGAGCGCGACTTACACGACCAGCACGTTCGATTACAAATCGCCCCTCGAGCAAAAGGGAACGAGTTTTCCGACCATCGGGAATCAAGGCTCGCTTCCCGCGCAGTCGGAGGTCTACGAATACACGGGCGCGTACAGTTACCTTGAAAGTGACCGCGGCGACCAGCTTACGAAGCTGCATCTGGAGGAATGGGAATCCCGTGCAAAGCGGTTCGTCGGGATTGGTGGTGTGCGCCGCATTGATGCTGGCCAGTATTTCACGCTTTCGGGTCATCCAGAGCACGACAATGATTCGTCGCACGACCGCGAGTTTGTCGTTATCGCTGCCGACTGGTACATCGAGAACAATCTGCCCGTCGGCAACAGCCGCCCATTTCCTCACAGCCTTCAACGCCGCATTGCTGCGGCCCGCACGGATTCTGAGGCCTACGCATCCGTTCAGGGTCGCAACGCCTCCGACAGCAGCGAAGGCTTCTTCCTGGTTGAGGCTGAGGTTCAGCGCCGGAGCGTGCAATACCGTAGCCCGTTCGAGCATCACAAGCCGCATATGCAGATGCAAACGGCTACTGTCGTGGGTCCAGCGAACGAAGAGGTCTACACCGATTCGCTTAATCGTATCAAGGTCCGTATGCACTGGGACCGCCGCAACAGGGGCGACGAGAATGCCTCTTGCTGGGTGCGCGTGCTCTTCTCTGACTCCGGGAGCGGCTACGGAGGCGTGCATGTGCCGCGCATCGGCGAAGAGGTGGTTATCGCGTGGCTCGACGGCGATTGCGACCGACCGTTGGTGACAGGTCGGCTTTACAACGGTGCAACGAATCCGCACTGGCATTCGAACGGGCTATTATCGGGATACAAGTCAAAGGAATACGGCGGCGCTGGCTTCAACCAGCTTGTCATGGACGATGCTACGGGGCAAAACAGGGTCCAGCTTTACACGACGAGTGCAAACGCGGCATTGCACCTAGGGTATCTCGTAGACCATACGGGCAACCTCCGCGGCAACTACTTGGGCAGCGGGTTCGACCTCACGGCTGATTCGTTCGGTGCCGTTCGCGCTGCGCAGGGCCTGTACGTGTCGACTAACACCCGCACCGGCCTTGCAACGCAACCTCTCGACGCGCAGGAAGCTAAACAGCAGCTCCTCGGCTCCGAAAGCGTCATGGATGCACTCTCGGAAGCAAGCGGCCAGCACAAGGCTGAAAGCTTGCTGGAGGGCAAGGATGCCCTAAAGAACTTCACGGCAGCAACAGAGCATGACCTTAAAGGTGGAACGCTAGGTGGCCAGACCGGGGGCGGCGGTATTGGCAGCGCGAAGGGTTTCAAGGACCCAGTCATGCTCTTTTCGAGTCCGGCCGGCATCGCCCTGTCCAGTGAGAAGTCTGTGCACCTGTCACCGGACGAGCATCTCAATCTCGTAAGCGGTCAGAGCACCCACCTGGCAACAGGCAAGTCGTTCATCGCAAGCGTCAAGGAAAAGCTCAGTCTCTTCTCCCAGAATGCCGGAATGAAATTCTTCGCCGCGAAGGGAAAGGTAGAGTTGCAGTCGCACTCCGACAACATTGAGCTGACCGCGCAGCAGACCATAAAGATTCTATCGACCACCGCGAAGGTCGAGGTTGCGTCCGCCAAAGAAATCCTGCTTACCAGTGGAGGCGCCTACCTGCGTATCACCAACGGGAACATCGAGATTCACGCTCCGAACTCGGTTTCCGTGAAGGGAGCGACCAAGGCTTTCGCGGGACCTGACAGCACTAACTACGCGCTGCCCGACCTTCCAACCTCGTCGCCGATTCCGTTCAGCCAGAAGCTGGTCTTCCGCTCATCCGAAGACGGGACACCAGCGAGCGAAGTGAAGTACGCGCTCTACCCGTATCAAGGCGAACCGGACGGGAACGCGCAGAAGGTCCTCTCTGGCACATCAGCGGAGGACGGGGCCGCTCGTCACCTCAACCCCGAAGAAAGCGAGCATCTCACCGCACTTTATGGGCAAGGCGAATGGGAAACCGCGTGGAACCTGAACATTGACCGTGACGACGGCGGTCTCGTCTCGAGCGTCACGAACAATGCCGAATCTGGAGTTGCTTGAAATGGCAGACCAAGCCGATTACACCGTTCAACCCGGTGACACGCTGAGCGGTATTGCTGCGAAGAACAACACCACTGTCAGCCAGCTCGTCGGGCTGAACAAAATCGACAATCCGCGGCTCATCTATCCTGGCCAGCAGTTGAAGCTGAAGGCCACCGACACGGGGGCGCAGGTTGACGATTCGGAGAAATTCTTCAGCGAATTGTGGATACGGGTGTCGGACGCAAACGACAAGCCGATACCAAACCTCAAGACGACAGTGGTGACTGCGTCCGGGGAGCATGAACACGTCACAAACAAGAATGGAGACATCCCGGCGATTCATACGCTAACGCCCGACGAAAAGGTGCACGTCTACGTGTTCAAACTCGACGGCGGCAAGAAGAAGGTTGCTGAGTTGAAGCCACCGTCAGGTACACATCAAGCCATCGTGCGAAGTCCCAAGGTGAAGGTCAATATACCGCTGCGCGTCCACGAAGGCGGGGCCGACCATCAGCCGAGCGCGCCGCTACCGCTTCCGCCGGCGGAGATTCAGCATAACCGTGACACCGCCGGCAACCCAGTCGTCAACGTTGGCGTGGAATGCCCGAACAGCAACAACCTGCGCCTCGGCGCAAACATCAAGTACCGTGACTACATTCTCAAGGCCGCAGAGCGCAGCAGGATAATGCCGCAGGGCGTCGCCGCGCTCATCGAGGCGGAGGCCGGTAAGATGCCGCCTATCCACGAGCAGGTGCCGGTCATCTCAAAGAAAACCGGGAAACCTGTAATCGACAAGCACGGCAAGCCTGTCATGAGGACCATTCGGAAGCCGAATCCAGAGTGGAATCCGAGTATCGTCAATTCCATTGGGGCTGCGGGGCTGACGCAATTCCTTCCTGCGGCGTGGAAAGAGGTTGCGCATTATCCCGACTCTGTACTGCATCAGCGCTGCACAGAGTTGGCGGCTCAACAGGGCGTCCATCACCTCTCGGAGTCGCAGATTCTTCATCTGCGGCTCAACGCGGAACTATCCATCATCACAGCCGCAGACTACGCTGCGCATAACATCCAGGTTTTTGGAAATGCGGGATTTCACGTCGATGCCATTACCGGGCCAAACCGTGCAAAGCTCGGATATTTCCTCCACCACGAGGGCACTTATGGCGCGACGCGCATCGTCCGTCGCACACTCGATGCTGACACCGCATATGACCTTCTGTGCACCCAGCTAAAATCTTCCGGCTCCGACGGCACCGCTGAGGCCGACGCTTATATGGCCGCCAACAATGTCCATGGGGCCGCCGCGTACCGGAAGTGGATTTTTGATTACGTCGACAAAAAGATTAACCCGAAGTATTTCGCTTGTGACCCGAGTAAAATCGAGGAGCCAATCCTGATGGATAAAATCGAATCTATGCTGCTATGAGCCAACGTCTAATGAAAAAAGCCGCCACCACTGCGGTAATTCTCGTGAGCCTGTTTTGTGCCACCGCGCAGGCTGAACAACAGTCGTACAGGTGCTCTGCAACGAAAAACACGGTCAATCACATTCTTCACATCAAGATTGACGGAGACAAGTTGGGCGCATGGACCTATATCGCGGCAACCCCTGGCGGAGACAGTTCGACCACATGCTCCGTCGCATCCACAGACGGTCGGGAAACGGATTCGGTCGGGGTACAGTCGTACTCCACTTCCGCCGGTAAGGTCACCGTGACGAAAACGGGCGATTCCTTCGTTTTTGATTTTTCGAGTCTGGAGATTTCGCAGGTCTGCGGCCAGTCCTCCGCGATGGCAAAGCACATCACCATCACGCCTGGCTCAAAGCGTTGCACAAATGTGGCGAATGCGACTTGAGCAAGTCGTTCAGGCTTCAGACGCCTTGTTATGAGGCTTGCGTTAGAAGCACGTTGGATATTAGTCGCAGGCAGAGCCGTCGAGCTGGTAGGCCACACATTAGCCTACAGAAACGCGTCTGGTTTATTTCGTCAGATAGCCTCTGACGTTTCGCGCGCATGGCTTTCCGTCATTTCTTGAACCTGAACTGCTTACCTTGCCGGATGCAGTCTTGAGGCGCGAACGGAGACAGGAAATGCATAGAAAGATGATTGTTCAGGGCGACAAGACCACCAAGAATGGTGTCGTCACAACTGGAGACCCAACGATGACCTGCGGCGGAAAACCTCTGGCCTTCGTAGGTGCCGAGGTGAGTTGTCCCGCTTGCAATTCGACGGGAAAAATTGCGAACGTGATGCCTTATATGCCGATGACGTTTTGCGGCGGCAAGCAGGTCGCGCTCGAAGATGACATTTGCCTATGTAAATGTGACCCGGCTCCCAAACTTATAGCCTCGCAGTCGGACATGGTGATGACCATGTAATCCGAGGTGCCGACAAGTACCGCTTCCGCATACAAACGTGGGGTTCGATTTAGTGCGCAAGTGTCGTTGCGCGAGACCATCGCGTTGTGCGCAATTTTACCGTGGCACAGGCGGCCTTGGTTGCAGCACATGAGGAGCAAATGACTTTCTCCGACTAGGGCACGTTTTACGTACGCGGTCAGTCGTTGGGAATTGCTTATTTCCTGTCCATCGGCCGCCGGCCGAGTGCTTGGTGGGCAGAGCTGGTGGCACGGATGTTTCTCCACCGCAGCATCCAGACGGACAAGGGGCATTGGCGCCCATGGTCCCGGCGACGCACCGGGCTGCAGTCGTCGACCGTTACCAGATAAAGATGCGATTGCGACTTCCGTTATCTTGATAGGCATCAAATTAAATGCAACGTCTCGCGACGATTAGCATATAGAAAAATTGAGCCGGACGCTTGCTCCGCGCAAACTAAAAAAAACGAATATCGAGATAGCAAAGGGGCCTTATGAGTTTGTTTGAAGGTTTAAATCGTTCTATTTCTCTCATTTGCTGGCCTGTCGTCAGAAGCACTCGAGTGCTCGCAGGAAGTGAGAGAGGTCAGGAATTTATGGAAGCACTGGTGCCTCATTGGCGTTGGCTAGGCGGCATAGTATCGGCGGGGGAAAAGCTCCTCACACTGCTGACCTTCCTATATTTGATGTTCGCGTTGATGATGATGCTGTCAGTCTTAGCGTTTTATCGCAACAGCGCCCACGTCGTACAGCTGCTATCAACCTGGATTTTTCTTTACGCGGCGTCATTCGTCCTTGAGCTAGTTGCAAGCGCAATAAGGTTTTGCGAATCGCCAGCGGGTCGCGCCTTAGCGGCGGGCCATAGGGCTGAGCGCATTGTGAAAAGTCTCGTTGCGAAAATCGCGAGAGCTACAACCGGCCGGGATTTTCACAACCTTCTCGTTGTCGTTAATAAAGGCGCAGCGTCCGAGTTCTCGCTGGAGATGGACCATGTGTTGGTGACCGAGCGAAACGTCTTTATCCTCGAGACCAAGTACAAAAGCGGAACCGTATATGTGAGTCCAGACGCATCGGAATGGAGAGTTCAAAGCCGCCACGGTGAATCGAGCATGCGAAACGCACTGCTTCAGGTGAAAAACACGTGCAGGCAGTTCGAACGTTTTGTGGCGCCGGGTGTTGCACCTATTCCCGTTGTCGTCATCATCTCAGACATCGGAGTAACTATAGATGGTGGAATCTCGAACGTTGTCACCCTCGAGGATTTGCCTGCTGTGATAGCGGCATTCGACCGTAAGTTCAGCACGCGTACCCTCGATTCGGCGGCCCTTTGTAACGCGCTTCTGTCGAAGGTAGATAGCTCGGTACAAGCGCGACGTCGTCACAAAGCGTGGGCGAATTCGGCCAAAACACGTGCACAGGATGAATCCATCACTGGCCGCGCATCATTCTAAGCGCGGTCATCCAGTGGTCGGAGTGCATGGGTGCGGGTCAGTCGGGCGCGACCTCGATAATCATATGCGAGCGGCGGAAAGCCGTCCTTCCTTGCGCGCCATGGCTTAACTCCTAGGTAGATAGCAGCAGTTTCAGCCGATGTTTTTGCGATGTGGCTTACTAGCTCGCTGCCTTGGCACTGCCTTACGCGTCATCATCACTGGATTGATGGTCGGCACCGGTGCAATGGTATCAAGCCATGCCTCGCGGCCAAGAACACGAAGTACCAGAATGAGTGTGTGCAGCGTCGAACCACTGCCGCTCTCCAGATTGTGAAGCGAGCGCACGCTGATGCCTGCGCGAGCAGCTACGGTTGCTTGGTCGAGGTTTTTGTGGACTCGTAGTTTCCTCAGACTCTGGCCGACGTCGGCCGCGATTTCGTGGGGCGTTTGTATTTTCATTGTCGGCGTGATATGGCTGAATGGCTTGCTCATCTCTGTTGGAAGGGCATCTGCAACAACGAGAAGAACGTTGCCGGTTAATGCTGAGACTGGCCGTAATCGGAAAATAGTTGCCGGATATTCCCATTCATGTCAGACCGCAGCCTCATTTCCTCATGAGGTCTCGCATGTCTGGTAGTGCCATAGCTGTCAGCTGTATGTGTGCGTTCAGCGGGTAGTGCTCGAGCAAGCGCAGCGCCTCTTCACGGACCGCCGGATGCGCTATTTCGTCAGGCGCGACAACCAGCGCTTCGAGAAGGTCACGGGTCTGAAACAGAGCTAAGGTCCGCTCGTACCGTGTGGTCATTGAGTGTCCTTCGGCAGATAGATGTTGTTCTGTTAGCTCTGGAGGGCCCACGTTCGAGCTACATGCCCGTTAGGCAAGCGATGAGTAGAGCAATCGTGGCAGCAATGAGAACAAACGTAGTGCATATTAGGCGACCCGCTACACGGTCGATGTTCTTCTGAGATGACGTGAATCTGAAGAGCCAATCGCAGAAACGACGATAGAGATTCATGAGGCGTTTGCTAGCTTTGACAGAATCAATGCAGGGGACGGGACGGCGTCCTTTAGTTGTCGGGTGAGGCATGCACGTCCGCGAGCCACTTCGCTATGCGTGTGAGTATGGCGCCGTCGCTGATACCCACAGATGACTTGAGCAGAAGGAAGTTGTCGACAAGTTCTCCTGGTTCGCGCCCGAATCGCTCAACTCCGAACACCGAATCGTCAAGTGCGAGCCAATGCTTCAAACGCTTTCCATACGCGTAGCTCGTGATGACATCGGTTCGCTCGGTGCCGTCGAGCACATAGCTGCGCCGCGGCTTAATGCTGCCGGTCGTTCCGATGACCCGGGCCCGCAGTTCGAGCGGAAGGTAGCCAATAACGCGGTCCTCTGGTAAGCGACGCGCCCACGACGTCGTCAGCACAATTTGCACGTCGGGGAACGGGGCTAGCAGTTCGCTGAGCAATGGAGCGAATTCGAGTAACTGCCGACCAGTGTCGAGCGTTATCTCCTCGGCGTCGTCGATGTAGGCGTTGCCAACGTGTAGCGTGCCGTCGAAATCAACGAACAGTGTGGGCGCCAGATTGTCCAGCAGAAGTGGAGCAGGGGGAGTCCTTGGTTTGCTGGGTGAGCGTCGCTCCATTACCTCATACCAGTTTACGCTGTGGCCGACTGCATGAAGCGCATCGCTCGCGTCGTTGCGATTCATGACGAGCATCTCTAGCCCATAGCCCGCAAGCACTTTGAAGAGCGTTTCGGTACTGACGGGTAGCCCATCTTCGACATGGCTCAAATCAGTGATGTCAACATAGAGGTAGTCTGCCGCGTCGAGAAGGTTGAGCTGGCATCGTTGCCTTGATTCGCGGACTAGGTCGCCGAGTACGCGCCGGTCTTGCGCAAGCGGGCTGTGGGGCATTGTCGAAGTTGATGGCATGGTGCGTTACACGGCGCGTGAGGTGGCCGTATTCCAGAGGCGATTACCAGTTCAGCAAAACTCGCAAGCGGGATATGAGCCAAGTCAACTCGGACGAGGACACCCAGTTCTTTCGTGCGACAGCTACGCGCACCCGCTCGAGAGTGACATCGCGACTGTGTTCTGGATATTCGGTCGCATCTTTGCGCGCCTTGGGTATCAGTTGGTGAGCCAAGTCTTCGCATATATCCCAACGCTCTTCACGCTCAGAATCGGTCTGCCCAGCGACGTATTTGCCATCAGACAGGACGACGCAGATTTTCGGCTGCGCGCCGGCTACTACGCCGCTCGAGCTATCGCGTGGAAAGTCATCGGGAACGAGATTAGTTTGCATGGTCGCTCCGTTCATGCGGTAGCTGATTGTCTTTTCTCGGCTTCCGGAATAATGCAATCGTCGCAGTAGACCTTTCGCCAGTAATCTTCACGGAAGGCGCCGGGTTTGCCACAGCTTTCGCAAGTGCGCTGAGCCTTATCTTCCGCAATTCCAATGTGCTGTCCTATACGTGACCACATGTCCTTTGGACACAAGTTACCGTTTCTCATGACGACCATGAACTTGCCATGAACTTGTTCGATATCAGTGCAGATGGGCAAGAGCGGGTAAGTCGCTCGGCCGTATGCCAGTGCAGTGTCCAGTTCCGCGAGCTTCTCCGGGAACTGCAACTGCTCGCGCCACAGGGTGCGCATCTCAAGCTCGACATCGCTCGCAAGTGCCTCAATGATTGAATGCCAACCAGCCCCGCACTGAATGCCTAAGTGCGCAATGTTGGCGGGGTAGGCATCTGGGTGATGCACCGCTCGAAAGAACAGTGGGAATTTCAAGAACAGGTCGTTTTGCCAATCCTTAAACATCCACGAGCGGCTCGTAGGATGCAGTTCTGCGTCGATTGATTCGGCCAATCGACGTGCTGCCGCTGAGTTCTCAATTGAAAGCGTTCGACGCTGCACTCTTGGAGCAGTCAAAGAGAGTCTCCGTCATCGGGCTGCATTGGGACGAGTATGTCCCTCGCAGTGAGCGATAGTGAAAATGGAAATTGTCATCGCGGTTTGTTGACATTCGATGCCAGCGAGGCATACCAATCAAAACGCGCGTGGTCGTATACGACCGGAGTGTAACCAAGTAATTATGTCGTGTAAATACTGCCATTATATTTAATGGCATTTATATGGCTGTAGATTTCATGCCCGCGTTGCGTAATGCTCCAGCCCCATATGGCAGAGAACATCACCCCACGTCAGGCCCTCCTGCGCGACCGCATCGCGAAAAATCTGAAGCTGTTCCGAGGCAAGCTTGGCATGTCACAAGAGCTTCTTGCCGACCGGGCCGGCTTGCATCGCACGCACGTAGGCCTGATTGAAAAGGGGGTTACGAGCGCTCGGATGGATACGCTTGTTGCTCTGGCCGCCGCTCTGGGAGTCGACGAGATGGAATTGCTTGTAGAGCGAGAGGAGGCGCTGCCGCCTGCGCTGAAACGTGGGAGAAAGAAGAAGGTCGACGGTCCTGCCGAGGACTGAGGGCTGCTACATAGAAGACGAGTGCCATGATGCAAACAGGACGGCACGAGGTCATCACGAAATCATGCGAGCACTTCAGCGTGGATTGACGGCTTTGCCTGATAACAGTTCAGCATCCATTCCGGCGGAAACACAAGCAAGTTTGTGCGCTGTCACAGTCGAGGCTAGAGGTACGCAACAGCCGGCTGATAGTGCTTTTAGCGCAACTGGACGTCATAGATTTTCCTGCTACACCACTGTGCTTTGTCCATTAAAAATGACTTGCACATCAAGGGTCCATTGCCGTTCCTTGCGCATACATGTTGTCGGTGATCGTCGACCCCGCGGCGTTCGACGCCCCCGACGCGCAAGCCGAAGCCGACGCGTTCATCGACTGGGTGAAGGCGTCGCCGCACGCGGCTGGCGTGTCGCAAATCTACGAACCGGGCGAGCCCGAACGCATGACGCGCGCGCAGCGCGAAGCCGAGGGCATCCCCATCGATCCGGCGACGTGGGCGCAGATTCGCGACGCGGCGTTGTCTGTCGGGATGAGTGTGGAGGAGGTTGCGCGCTGGAGCGCGCACTGGCGGTAAGCGGGGATTGAGCGCGTTGAACTACGCGCGTTTGCAACCGGTTACGCCAGCGGGAAAATTGACGGAATACCGCCGCTTAAAACACGGAAGCCCGCGACGCTCACGCGATCAGCCGGACCTTCTGGCGATCCTTCAACCACCGTTCGAATTCGGCAGCGGGCATCGCCTGGCCGTACAAAAAGCCCTGCACATAATCGACGCCGAGTCCTTTCATGAACATTTCTTCCGACTCGGTTTCGATCCCTTCGGCGACTACCTTGAAATCGAGTTCCTGCGCGACCGCGACCATCGAGCGCACCAGCGCCTGAGCCTTGGTGTCCGCGTTGATTGAGCGCACGAAACTGCGGTCGAGCTTGATGATGTCGAGCGGAATACGGCCCAATTGCGACAGCGACGAATAGCCGGTGCCGAAGTCGTCCAGATGCACTTGTGCGCCGAGCTGACGGAACTGCTTGATCAGGTCGATTGCAGCAGCTTCGTTTTCAATCAGGCAGCTTTCGGTGAGTTCCACGTCGACCAGACACGGGTCGAGATTCGCGCGTTGCAGCGCCTCGGTGAAATGCCGCACCACGGCGGTGTCGGCCAGTTGCCGCGCCGACACGTTGATCGCGATACGCAGGTTGTAGCCGTCGGCTTTCCATTGAGCCGCCTGTTTGGCGGCGGTTTCCATCACCCAGCGGCCGAGCACGCCGATCAGCCCGGACTCTTCTGCATAACGGATGAATTCCGATGGCATGATCTGCCCGCGTTCCGGCGAATTCCAGCGCACCAGTGCTTCCGCGCCTTGCACCACGCCGGTGGCGAGCGCCAGCTTGGGCTGGTAGTGCAGCGTGAGCTGGCCTTCGTCGAGGCCGCGCCGCAGGTTCGTGTCGAGCCACATGTATTCGGCGACCCGGCGGTTCATGTCCGGCGAGAACACGCGATGGGTGCGCTTGCCTTCGTCTTTGGCGACATACATCGCGGTGTCGGCCGAGCGGATCAGCGCTTCAAGGCTGTCGCCATGTTCCGGGTAGCGCGCGATGCCGATCGAGCAGCCGGTGTAGACCTCGACCAGTCCGACCGCGAACGGCGTGCGCATGCGGTCGAGAATGCGTTGCGCGGTGGCTTCGAGACCGTGTGCGGTGCCCTTGGCCGCGAGCACGATGAATTCGTCGCCGCCGAGCCGCGCCAGCATGTCGCCTTCGTTCAGGCAGGCGCGGATCGTGTCCGACACATCGCGAATCAGGTGGTCGCCGAAAACATGGCCGTAGTGATCGTTGACCTTCTTGAAGTTGTCGAGATCGAGGAACAGCACGCCGACCGCTTCGTCCGGCGCGGCATGTTCGATCGCAGTGCGGATCCGGTTCTGAATCGCGTTGCGGTTGATGAGACCGGTGAGTGCGTCGGTATTGGCCAGCTCGGTGAGCCGTTCCTGCGCGAGCCGTTGTTCGGTGATGTCGGTGCCCGAGCAGAGCATGAACCGATCGTCGACCCCGTTACCGCTGCGCACGAACTTATTGTGAAACACGAACAGGCGTTCGCCGTGCACCGTTTGGATGCACCGCTCGACGTCGTACGCTACGCCGCGTCGGAAAAATTCGTCGACGTCCTGAGCGGAGGCCGCACCTTCGGCGGACGGCATGAAGAACTCCGACACGTCGCGACCGATGATGTCCTCTTCCTTCACCCCCATCAATTGCTCGGCGAGCCGGTTGAAGCGCTGTATCCGACCGTGCCGGTCGACGATCACGACGACGGAATTGACTTCGGAGACGACCTGTTCGGCGAACGCGAGACTGTTCACCAGACCGCGCGTGACGGAGTCGGTGTCGTCATAAGCGGACGCGGTGCCGGCCCACGTATTGCGAGCCACCTTCTTGCCGACGAGATGCAGACGCAACGATTCGCCGGCAAGCTGCACGTCGAGCACGAGGTGCGACGTGACGCCGGTGAGACTGCGGATTTGCGAGGCTTGTTGAGGATCGAGCGAAATGGCGACGTGAGCCGACTCACCGCCTGAGGGCGTGAGTTCGAGTGCGTTGCTGTCGGTCGACAGACGCCAGCATGGGCTGCTCGTGCCGAACCGGGCATGAAGCACCTGCTCGTGTTGGTCGTCGTTCATTAGATCCCCGGGCGACGTTTGCCGATATGGGCCGTCGATGCGGCGAGTGGCAAACATTCTTCATCATACTTAAGGCACCCATTGTAGCGAAGCGACGGCATTCGGGCTTATAAACATTAACGGTCGCGGGTCTTCGAGCTTTAGCGTTTTTTCGGGTGGCGACGCCTGTTTCAGCGGGTTGCATCAAGTTGCGCCAGGCCTTTGCGGGCAGTTTGAACCGGCCAATGTATTCACGGACTTATCGCGCGAGATGCTTAATTAAAACCTTCGCGTCAGCAAACCACGCGCCTGCTCGCGATCCACGGGATTTTTTTCTATCGCGACGTCGAACCAGAATTTCCCTGCAACGAGTGTTGCAGCCACCACGCCGTCCCGGTATAGAACGCGATTTCCGGCGACTGCGGGCACGCGTTCTCCGACCAGCAAGGTCCCCGCAAGATTCAATGGATCGGTTCCGGCGACGCAGACAAAAGCACCGTCGTTCGCATGCCGGCGCACTTCGCGCAGCACGGGAATTGCCTCGCGCAACGCGAACTGCTCGCCGGCCAGGCCGCTCACGAAGCGTCCGCCGCGAATCACGCCGCGCGCTTCGAGACGCTGAAAAACACGCAGCAGGTCGCGCCACGGCGGCAACCATTCGGCCTCGCGTTCCAGCAGACGCCAGAACACCACGCCGTAACGACGCAGCAAAGACATCGCGACGTGTTCGAGTATTTCTGGCGGCAACTGTCGACGGCGCGGCGGCGTGGCGGCCGCTTCCGGCACGGCATCCGCGCGCCGGCTCACGAGCGCCCAGCGTCCGGCGTCGTCCATTCCGCCGATCAGCGCGCTCGACCGCGCGCGTCGGCTGCTGGAAAAAGCGCTGCGTTTGGCGACCGGTTTCAGTAGCGCGCGCAAACCCGCGAAGCTGTCGGAATTGGCGAGCCCTGCGGCCACGAGTTCGCCGAGCGCATTTTCCAGTTCCATCCGGAGCACATGGACTTCGCCGAGCAATTCGTCGAAGAACATCGCGCCGTGTTGCGATAGCGCGTCATAGACGCTCTGCGCGAGCGCCGATAGTTGCAACGGACTGGACGGATCGAGCAACGCGCTCCATGCGCGCACGTGCGAACGGGGCAGCAGCACGATCGGTGTGCTGCGGATCGGACTGCCGCCGCCCCGCGCACGTTCTGTCAGGCGGGTCCAGACAATCTTGCCGGCGCGGCATAATTCGTCTAACGAATCATTCACATACGCTTTGACGCGAGCGGGCAGGATGTCCTCTTCCCATGCACCGGCCGCGGCCTGGAAACCTTCCAGCTGATCGAGCACCGCCGCCAGCGCTTCGCGGCCTTCGCTGCGCGTATCCGGCGTCAGATGCTGCCACTCGAACAGGAAGCGCATGAAGTCGTGGCGTTCGACCGGCTCGATCTCGCGCCGCAGTCGTTTCACCGTGTAACGGTGGATGCGCGCCAGCAGGTGACGCTCGCACCATTCTTCGCCGGCGGCCTGGCTCGTGGCTTGCGGCGTGAAGCGGCCGCGCATCACGTAGCCTTCCGCTTCAAGAGCGCCCAACGCCTGTTCGACCGGTTCCTTTTGCAGCTTCAGCGGCGCGGCGATCGCCTCGACCGTCAGCGGGCCGAAGCCGGTCAGCCGCGCGCGCAATACGTCGACGAGCGCGTCGTCGGCGCTCCATGCATCGGCGTAGCCCTTCGGTGCGGCGAGCGGCGGCGTGAAGCTCATGCCGGGATAGAGCGCCTCGAAGCAGGTGACGCGCTCTGCGGGCAGCCACAGCGCGGCATCGGTGGAAAGGGGCAGGCGGGTCGCACGTCCCGATTTCGCGAGCGACGCAAGCCACGCCGGCCAGCCTTCGTGACGCCGCGCCTCGGCCTCGGTGATACAGGCGAGACCGGTCAGCGCTTCGTGCATTTCATCGGTGTTGCGCGCCTGCGGCCACGCTTCGTCGCGCACGCTGTCGATGGCGTCCGCGTCGAGCGCGCCGAGATCGTCGGCGCTCGACGGCTCGGTCCAGCGGCGATTCAACACGGCTTGCGTACGGCGCTCCTCGATCGGCGCATCGTCCAGATACGCGTAAGGTTTCGCGTTGAGGATTTCGGCGGCGAGCGGCGACGGTGCGGGCAAGTCGCGCGCAACCAGCCGCACCTCCTGCCGCTCGATACGGCGCAGCACCGCGAGCCATTGCTCGCTATCCATGGCTTCGTGCAGGCAGTCGTCGACGGTCTGATCCACGAGCGGATGATGCGGCAGTTCGCGCTCGCCGACCACGTTCTCCAGACACGCGGCCTGCTCGGGAAACACGCTGTTTAGCAGGTCTTCGCTGCGCATGCGCTGCAATTGCGGCGCGGTTTTGCGGCCGCCGGTGTAACGCGGCAGGCCAAGCGCGGTGGTCGCGTTCCAGCGCCAGCGCACGCCGAACAGCGGCGCGTCGAGCAATGCCTGGATCAGCAGATGTTCGGCGCTGTTCGAATGCAGATAGCGCCATACATCGTCGAGAACGAACGAGTGACTGCCGGTTAGCGACAGCACGATCGCATCTTCGGTCGCGGCCGCCTGCAGTTCGAAATTGAACGTCCGGCAGAAGCGTTTGCGCAGCGCGAGTCCCCACGCGCGGTTCACGCGGCTGCCGAACGGCGCGTGAATCACGAGTTGCGTGCCGCCGGATTCGTCGAAGAAACGCTCCATGACCAGCGTGTCCTGCGTCGGCAGCACGCTGAGCGCGGCGCGCGCGCGGGCGAGGTAGTCGACGATCTGACGCGCGGCGGCTTCGTCGAGAGCGAGGTTGTCGACCAGCCAGGCAATCGCGTGGTCGAGGTGGGCGGCTTCATCTTCGTGTGATAAAGACGGTTCCCGTTCCGCGAGCAAACGCTCGATCTGATCCCGCAAACGCGCGACGCCGAACGACAACTCGTCGCTTCGCCCCGGCGCTTCGCCGAGCCAGAACGGAATGTTCGGCGGCTGTCCCTGCGCGTCTTCGACCCGCACGCGGCCGCTCTCGATCCGCAAGATACGGTACGACGCGTTGCCGAGCTGAAACACGTCGCCGGCCAGGCTTTCGACCGCGAAATCTTCGTTGACGGTGCCGATGTTGATGGCCTGCGGTTCTAGCACCACCGCGTAATCGGCGTTCTCGGGAATCGTGCCGCCCGACGTGACGGCGACCAGCTTGCCGCCGCGCCGGCCGCGCAGCGTGCCGCTCACGACATCGCGATGAACATACGCGCCGCGCGGTCCGTTGCGGCTCGTGTAACCCTCGGCGAGCATGCGCAGCACGGCGTCGTACTGCTCGCGCTCCAGTTCGGCGTACGGCGCGGCACGGCGCAGCAGGTCGAACAGCGCGTCTTCGTTCCACTCGGCGCTCGATACCTCGGCGACGATCTGCTGGGCCAGCACGTCGAGCGGCGCACGCGGAATCCGCAGCGCGTCGAGTTCGCCGCGCCGTACGCAATCGAGCAGCGCCGCGCACTCGATCAGGTCGTCGCGCGAGACGGGGAACAGCCGGCCCTTCGGCATCCCGCCGACATGGTGGCCCGAGCGCCCGACCCGCTGCAGAAACGGTGCGATTGCGCGCGGCGAACCCATCTGGCAGACCAGATCGACATCGCCGATATCGATGCCGAGTTCCAGCGAAGCAGTCGCGATCAACACCCGCAATTCGCCACGCTTGAGCCGCTGTTCGGCGTCGAAGCGGTGCTCTTTCGCGAGGCTGCCGTGGTGCGCGGCGACCGCGTCCTTGCCGAGCCGTTCGGTCAGATGACGCGCGGCGCGCTCCGCCATGCGCCGCGTGTTGACGAAGATCAGCGTGGTCCGGTGCAGCGCGACCAGTTCGGCGAGGCGGTCGTACACGCGCTCCCACACCTCGTTGGGCATGACCGCTTCGAGCGGCACGGGCGGGATTTCCAGCGCGAGGTCGCGCGCACGAACGTGGCCCACGTCGACGATCGCGCAATCGGCGGGAATGCCGCTGTCGATACCCGCTCCGCCGACCAGAAAGCGCGCGACCGCGCTCACCGGCTTTTGCGTCGCCGACAGGCCGATGCGCGGCAGGCGCCGCTGGCACAGCGCGTCGAGCCGTTCGAGGCTGAGCGCGAGATGACTGCCGCGCTTGCTGCCGGCCAGCGCATGAATTTCGTCGACGATCACCGTGCGTACCGTCGACAGCATCCGGCGGCCGGAGTCCGAGCCGAGCAATACATAAAGCGATTCGGGCGTAGTTACCAGAATGTGCGGCGCGCGCTTTTTCAGCGCGTTGCGCTCCTGCTGCGTGGTGTCGCCGGTACGGACGGCGGTGCGGATATCGAGCGGCGGCAGGCCGCGCGCGTCGAGTTCGGCGGCGATGCCTTGCAGCGGAATCTGCAGATTCAGGCGGATGTCGTTCGACAGCGCCTTGAGCGGCGATACGTAGACCACCAGCGTTTCGTCGGGCAGCGCGCCGTTATTGGCAAGGCCCAGGTGGACCAGATCGTCGAGCGCGGAAAGGAAGGCGGTGAGCGTTTTACCCGAGCCGGTCGGGGCGGCCACCAGTGTCGAACGTCCCGCGCGGATTTGGGGCCACGCGGCGGCCTGCGCGTCGGTCGGCGCTGGAAACGTTTTCATGAACCAGTCCGCGACCGCGGGATGGAAACCGTCCAGCGCCTGTCGGTTCGCGCGCGCGGCGGCGTCCGGCGTGGCGGTGCCGCGCGCGGGATCAGACGCGTTCTCTGAAGCAGGGGACGTAGTGACCAAACTCATGCTGGCGTAGATGGGGGCGTCGCGCGTCATATCCAGAGGACCGCGAAACCCGCCTCATGGTCAGGATAAAAATCCAGTCTGGCAGGTTTTCCGGCGCTTCGCCGGCAACCTGAATATTGGCTTACCGACGCCCGGCGCGGAGTTGGCGCGCTCGCTGCCGGATCGGATCAATTGCAGTACTCTCTACGGCTCACCCTTCACGAATTCACGATGGAGTCCCGACGATGCGATACAACCAGTTAGGCCGTACCGGCGTGTTTGTTTCCGAGCTTTGCCTTGGGACGATGACCTTCGGCGGCGGCGACGGCATCTGGAAGCAGATTGGCGATTTGCAGCAGAGCGACGCCGAGCGGCTGGTCGGCCGCGCGCTCGACGCGGGTATCAATTTCATCGACACCGCCGACGTCTATTCGGGCGGCGTCTCCGAACAGATCACCGGCCAGGCGCTGAAAAACCTCAAGGTGCCGCGCGACAAGGTCGTGGTCGCGACCAAGGTATTCGGTCAGACCGGCGATTTTGCGAATGCACGCGGCGCGTCGCGCTATCACATTCTCGACGGCATCAAGGCGAGCCTGAAGCGGCTGCAACTCGATCACGTCGACCTGTACCAGATCCACGGTTTCGATCCGGCCACGCCGATCGAGGAAACCGTGCGAGCGCTCGACACCCTGGTGCAGCACGGCCATGTGCGCTATGTCGGCGTGTCGAACTGGGCCGCGTGGCAGATCGTCAAGGCACTCGGCATTTCGGAGCGTCTTGGGCTCGCGCGCTTTGAAACTTTGCAGGCGTATTACACGCTCGCCGGGCGCGATCTCGAACGCGAACTTGTACCGATGATGCACAGCGAAGGGCTTGGTCTGATGGTGTGGAGTCCGCTGGCGGGCGGTTTGCTGAGCGGCAAATATGGACGCGAGCAGCAGGGTGAAGCGGGCAGCCGCCGCACCAGTTTCGATTTTCCGCCGGTCGATCGCGAGCGCGCGTATAGCTGTATCGACGTGATGCGCGGCATTGCCGAGGCCAAAAAAGTGTCGGTCGCGCAGATTGCTCTGGCGTGGCTGCTGCATCAGCGCGTGGTGAGTTCGGTGATCGTCGGCGCGAAGAAAATCGAGCAGCTCGACGACAATATCGCCGCGACCGCCGTGACGCTTTCTTCCGATGACCTGGCGAAGCTCGATCAGGTAAGCACGCTGCCCGCCGAATATCCCGGGTGGATGCTGGAGCGGCAGGGCGAAGGGCGTCGCAAGCAACTCGACGAAAGGCGCAATGGCGGGTGATGCAACGAACCGGCGCGGGTGCGTGACGTGACACGCGGTTCATGTCACGTCACGCGAGTTGCGCCGCGCACCTGGCCTTCGTACTTTGCAACTGGCAACCGGCGCGCGTGATCAAAAGTCGAACGGCGGCTACGACTCGTCAAAATTCGCATGGCACAGTCGCCGCCGTCCAAACATCACTCACACCGCTTGCGCAGCCTTCGCCGTTTCTGCCGTATAAGCGGCAACCGCATCCATCGTACGGGCCGAGTACACCATCGTCGCTCCTGCGTTCATCGCGACGGCCACGCCCAGCGCCTCGGCGATTTCCTCGCGCGTCGCGCCGTGCTTCAGCGCTTCGGCCGTATGAACGGTAATACAACCGTCACAACGCAGGCTGACCGCGACCGCCAGCGAAATCAGCTCGCGCGTTTTCGCGCCAAGCAGGTCGGCCTTCTGACCTGCACCCGACATCGTTTGATAAGCCTTCACGGTATCCGGCGACAACTTCGCAATTTCACCGATACGGCCGAACAGCGCTTTGCGGTAATCGATCCAGTTCAACATGGCAGTGCTCCTTGGTCTGTTGCGCGTCGGCGGTTGCCGGCGTCGTGAGACAAAGTATTGCGCCGCGCTGCGATATCCTGAATACTCGTTTCGCTCAACTTTTAGCGCGATCGTCTCATGGATACACTCAGCCGATTAATCGACCTTGCCCGCCCTCAAGCCAGTCTCGACTTGCGCTGCCTGCTATCGGGCCCGTTCGACGTCGACCACGCGCCGATGGAAGCGGGCGTCGCGCCATTCCATCTCGTGCTCGGCGGCGCGTGCCTGATCGAGACCGCGGGCGGCGCACAGGTGCCGTTGCAGGCCGGTGACTTCATGCTGTTCCCGCGTGGCGCGGCGCATCGGATGCGCGATGCGAAGCGCTCGGCGGGTGGTGCGCCTTTGACGTTGAGCCATGACGGAATGTTGCCTTTGCGTCGCAATGACGGGGGCGGAGGCAGCGGAGAAAGCCTCGCTAACGGTGCAAACGAACCAGCAGTCAACGCCGCCGAAGTCGATCTCCTCTGCGGCCGTTTCGTCTATGCGCCGGGTCCGTCCGCATTGCTGCTCAACGCGTTGCCGGATCCTTTGCACGTATCGCTCGGCGGCGAGCAGACATTGGGCGCTTTGCAAACGCTGATCGCGCTGATGCGTACCGAAGCGGCGCACCGTCAACCCGGCGCGCTCGCCATTGTCACTGCATTGAGCCACGCGTTATTCGCGATGGCCTTGCGCGTGCATGGCGAGCAGAACGCCGCCGAATCCGGGGTGCTTGCATTGCTGGCCGACCCCCGCCTGGGCGCGTCGGTTCAGGCGATGCTGGGCGAGCCCGAGCGGGCATGGACCATCGCCGAACTCGGCGATCTTGCGGCGATGTCGCGCGCGACTTATGCACGCCGCTTCAACGAGCGCGCGGGTGTCACCGTGATGGATTTCCTCACGCAGATCCGCATGTCCATTGCGTGCGATCTGCTGCGCCGCACGCAACGCAGCGCGGCGGAGATCGGCGAAGCGGTGGGCTATCAATCGGAAGCCGCGTTCGGCAAGGCGTTCGCGCAAAGCGTGGGCGTGACGCCGGGGCGTTACCGGCGGCGTCCGCAAGACGAGGATGGGTGATGCGAGGTGAGGCTTCCGCCGGCTAGCGCGCGTCGGCGGGTTTGCCGAACCAGCGCTGCTCAATGCGCGACATCAGGTACGCCACCAGCAGCGCGCAGACCGTGCCGATCGTCACTTCGCCCAGACGCAGCAGCGCTTTGTCCCACGCTGGTCCCATGCCCGGCACCAGCAGCATGATCGTCGCGGTGATGCCGCCCAGACGCGCCGCGCTGCCCACGTTCACAACCCAGCAGATCACGATGGCGATGGCGACCGTCGCGGCATAAGCGGCGAAATGTCCGCCGCCGAGCAACGCGCCCGCGAGTCCGCACATACCGCCGACCATCGCGCCGATAAACTGATCGCGCGACAGATTGCGTGTGTCGATATAGCTGTGCTGGCTGACCGCGATTGCCGTGATCGCGGCCCAGAACGCCTGCTCGGTATGCAGCGCGCGGCCGATCGCGAATGCGAGGCTGGCTCCAGCGACGGCCTGCACCGCCATGAAGCCGCCTTCGATCAGGCGCTCGCCGAGCGGCAATGCCTTGAGGAATGCAAACAGCGAATTGGCAGCGCTCGCCCGCGCTGTGCGTGTTGGATTGTCGCTTGTGGTCATCGAAAGGAAGGGGCCTTGTTGGCCGTGCCGGCCGGGTTGCAGCATGAAGGTGCCATATTTTAGCGAGTCCACTTTACACATGAGATGTAGTCGCGCTCACCGCTTCCGGTCGTCGCGCGGCCTTCGATACCAGTTCATCAACGGCGTCGACGACACGCCGTGAATTACCACCGACGCTGTAATGACGGCAAGCGTCAGCGGCATGAGCGGCATGACATCCGCCGCCGCGCCGTGTTCGAGCGCATACGCGAGGTAGTAAAACGAGCCGATGCCGCGGATGCCGAACCAGCTCATCAGGCGTCGCTGGGTCGGGGTCGCGCTCGATCCCAGCAGCGACAATTCCACCGACACGGGCCGCACGATCACGAACAGCGCGACGATCAGCGCGACGCTTTGCCACGTGAAGATCGGAGTCGGCAACGTGGCGAGTACGTTGCCGACCATCGCCATCACCGCGACTTCCGCGATGCTTTCGAGTTCGATCGTGAAACCGAGCACCGACTCCGTCACGTACGCATGCGCTTTGCTCGGATTGGCTGCGGTCGCCTCGACATCGTCGGCATCGACGGTGCCGAGCACCTGGCGCGGCGATATGCCGCCACTCGCGCGATGTTCGACGCGCCGCATCGCGACGCCCGCCGCGAATACCGCCAGAAAGCCGTACGTATGTGCGATTTGCGCAGCGCCGAACGACAGTTCGATCAGGCCGAGCGCGAAGAACCCTTCGAGTCCGAGCGCCTGCGCGTGCCGCATGCGCAGCCACGCGATCGCATGGGTGGTGGCCCAGCCGAGTGCGCCGCCGATGGCGATAGCGCCCGCCACACCCCAGACCATGCTCGCGGCGAGTTGCAGGTTCAGCAGTTCGCCGGCCAGCGCGGGCGGCGCGGCGCAGAGCGCGAGGCCGAGCATCGCGAAGGGCAGTGCGATGCCGTCGTTCAATCCGCCTTCGCCGGAGAGCGCGAAGCGCAACAGGTCGTGATCGCCGGGATTGTGGACCTGGACATCGTGTGCGAGCACCGGGTCGGTGGGGGCGAGGATCGACGCGAGCAGCAAGGCCGGTCCCCAGCCGAGATGCAGCACGTACACGCCGAACAGCGTGAGCAAGGGGATGGTCGCCAGCATCGCGAGGAAGCCGAGACGCAACGGCACGGTCCACAGTTTTTCGAGCATGCCGAGGCGCAGTCGCAGACCGATCGCGAATAGCGAAACCAGCAGCGCGATTTCGGTGATGACGCGCAGCAGATGCGCGTCGCCGGCCATGTCGAGGCGCAACAGATCGACGCCGGGCAGCGCCAGCCCGTAGCCGATCGCGAGGTAAAACATCGCGGCGCTGATAGGCAGGCGCCGCAGTGTCGTCGCCGCCAGCCCCATGAAAACGAGGACGGCACCGACGATCAGGAACCACAATGTTTCGCGCATGAGCTTCCGGTGAGGGCCGGCGAGTGCGTAATCGCTGCCGGCCGGTTGTAAAGAGCGCTAACGGCGCGGGTGCGTTGAGGAGGTTAGCTCGGGCGGTCGCCAGCGTGTTTGCAAAGGCACGCGCCGAATCGTCCGGTCAGGGATCGCGTCCGAATGCTTCACGTAGCTTGCGCTTGGCCCGTTGCAACGTATCGCGCCGCGCCTTCGGCAGGTTCCTGCCCGCACGATTGATGTAGAAATTGAGCATCGACATCGCCGACTGAAACGGCGTGCCTTTGCGTCGGCGGCTATGCGTCGACGACTGCTTCAGCGATTGCGCAATCGAGTCGGCGCTGCCCGTTTTGAAGATGTCGTGCTCGATGTCCATCGCATCGCTGGTTTCCATCACATGATGCGACCACTTACGCGAATTTTGCGCGGTGCCTTTTTTCGCTGCTTGAGCGCGATGGGCGGCGTGCGCCTGTGCGTGCCGCTGACGAGGCGGGCGGCCTGCTTTGCTCCGCGCGGCAGGATGGCGGGATTTGCGGGTGGATTTTCTGGCAGGCATGGGTTCCACCTCCTTGCTGGGGAAGTCGCTTTGATCTTTCGGAGCCGCTTGTGGCTGCGCGTGCGGGTGCTAGGCCGGGCGGGACATAGCCATGTCGAAGCTCCATGAGAAACGCGCCGGCTGCCGCATGGCGGCGTGCCGGCGCATCGGAGCGGACATGAGCAGTTTCACACCTGAGCCCGCAAAGAACATTAAAAATCGCGGCGACTACAACTTCAGACCGCCTGCTTCGGGCGCATCCGACGAACCCGCAGCAATGTCGCCGACACCCACATCGTCCCGGCGATCGTAGCGGTCACGGCCCCAGTACGGCTCGCTGCCGTAATACTGATGCACGGAAGTCGCCCACGTCTGATCGGCCATCGACGGCCAGTGGTCCTTGTCGAATCCCGGAGCGTTCTTCACGCGCTCGGCGGTCATGTCCAGAACGAAGCACTTTCTCTGCGTGTCGAGCGTCAACGCGTGCCATGGAATAGCCAGCAGCTTGTCGCCGATACCGAGAAAGCCGCCGCTCGACAACACCGCATAGGCGATACGGCCCGAGCCGACATCGAGCATGATGTCCTTCACCTTGCCGATATCTTCGCCATCGCTGCTGATGACCTTGTCGCCGTCGAGCGTAGCTGCCGCCATCACGTCGGGACCGGGGCCGTCGGCGGTCGCGCTGCCCTTGCCGACGATACGCGCGCCCTGTTCCTGGCGCATACCGCTTTGCGTCTGTGACTGGTTCAGCATGATGTGACTCCTGTACGGATGAATGTACGTTAAGTCCAGCAACCGGCGTGCCTCGCGTCAGCGCAGTTGCCGCTCATTGCAAATCGATGCAGCGTTCGTGCGAACACCTATGCGCTTAAGAGCCTGAAAAAACTCAATGTGCGGCCCGACTCATTTCACGCGACTCAGCCGCTGTGCGCCTCGCTGTTTTCGCACGACCGGCCTTCGTCTCTTCTTTTTGCGCGGCCTTCTTGCGCGCCTCGCGGGACTTCTTCAGCAGGCTTGTAATCGATCCGTCGATGCTATCGGCCTCCGCCGACTCCCTTGCTTTGCGGCCCTTCGCGCCCGCCTGTCGCGCCAGTTTTGCCGCGCGTTTTTCCGCCTGCGCGAGCAGCGCGGCGAACGCCACCTCATCGACGCGAAGTCCCCGGCGTGATTGTCCTGGCGACATACCCTGAAGTTGATCCGCTTCGAACGCGCTGATTACCGCGGGATGGATGTAGCAGCGCCGGCACACGGCAGGCGTGTTGCGCAATAAAGCCGCCACGTCCTTGACGGTCGCCACGATATGGTGGCGAGCCTGTGCCGCGTCGCTGCAAATCAGCCGTCGTAATGCGGCCAGTGCATAGACGCTGCCGGCCCACGTCCGGTAGTCCTTGGCGGTGAAATCCGCGTCGCTTGCGCGGCGCAGATAGTCGTTGATATCGGCCGACCCGACCGTATGACGCGTGCCGTCATCGTCGAGATACTGGAACAGGTCGTGCCCCGGCAGCTCGGCACAGCGTCGCACGATACGTTTGATTCGCGGGTTTTCCACCGTGACGTCGTGTTCAATGCCGCTCTTGCCGCGAAACCTGAATCGCAGCCGTCCCGCCTCGATCTTCACGTGCTTCTTGCGCAGCGTCGTCAATCCGTACGACTGGTTGTCGCGCGCATATTCGACGCTGCCAATGCGGATCAGCGTGGTATCCAGCAATTGCACGATGGCGGCAATCACCTTGTCGCACGGCATGCCCGGCAGCTTCAGATCGCGGGCGACGCGCGCGCGGATTCTCGGCAGCGCGCGGCCGAACTCAGCCATGCGTTCGTATTTGGTGGCGTCGCGGGTTTCGCGCCAGCGCGGGTGATATCGATACTGCTTGCGCCCGCGCGCGTCGCGTCCGGTCGCCTGAATATGGCCGCGCGGATCGGCGCAGATCCAGACCTCTTCATAAGCCGGAGGAATCGCGAGCGCGTTGATGCGCTTGATGTCGTCTTCATCGTCGACGCGCTTGCCGGTGGTGTCGAAATAAACGAAGCCGTCTTTTTCGCGCTTGCGGGTGTAGCCGGGTTTGGTGTCGTCCGCGTGCCGCAGACCCGGCGGCATGGCGGCGGGCTCTGCCTGTTTCGCGCTCTCGTCCGAACAATCGGGACGGCGTTGAGTTGTACTGGTTGGAGTAGCCATCGTCGGAGGTAAAAATTTTAGGCACCGGGCGCGCGAGGCGCCGACGCTGCTTCTTCAAGCAAAGCCGATGCCCGGCGTCGCGCGTCAACTGACGAGGACTCGTGTGCCCCTGCTCTGACCGGCGGAACGGTCCTTGCGCAGAACACCTCGTGACCCACGAACCCAGGAGAGCACCATGAGCAGCACGCTAAATCCCGATGAAGAGCCGCAACAGGTCGTCAAGGAAACAGCCGGTACGACCGGCGCACTCGGTCCGAGCGATTCGTCCGATAGCGGCAGCGATGTCGCGGGTGCGAAACGCCACGCCTTCGATATCGACTCGGAACTCGATAACCATGCGCTCGAAACCGGCGACAGCGAGTTGGGCAGCGACACGGATCGCGCGGGCACCGGAGAGCGCCAGGCGGCAGACGGCGATTCGACGCTGACCCCTGATGCCGATATCGAACCCGACCGGATTATCGATCCGCTGAACGAGTCTGAAGAATCTACGGACGATGACTCCGATTCCGTTTGACCACGTGATCGATCGAGGCAAAAACCATGGGCACGTCTTTTGCTCAATTGGTCTTTAACGAAGGCGAGGGTCCAGGCAGCAGGGCCCTGCATCAAGGAGAAAATGCATGTCCAGCACGTTGAATGGCTACAAGGTAGCGGTCCTCGCGGTAGATGGATTCGAACAGGCCGAGCTGATCGAGCCGCAACGCGCGCTCGCCGAAGCGGGCGCAACGGTCCACGTGATTTCAGCGAAGCCCGGCAAGATTCAGGGTTTCAAACACGTCGATAAAGGCGATACGGTCGCCGTCGATTCGACTTTCGATAAAGCCAACCCGGACGATTACGACGCGGTCGTGTTGCCGGGCGGTGTGGTGAATGGCGACGCCATTCGCCTGCTGCCGCAGGCGCAGGCCTTCGTCAAGGCCGCGAACAACGCAAAGAAGCCGATTGCGGTGATCTGTCATGGCGGGTGGTTGCCGGTGTCGGCGGGAATCATCAAGGGACGCACGGTGACGAGTTGGCCCAGCCTGCAGGACGATATTCGCAATGCGGGCGGCACGTGGGTGGACAAGGAAGTAGTCGAGGACGGCAATCTGATTTCCAGCCGTCAACCCGACGATTTGCCCGCTTTTAACAAAACGCTGATTGCGCAGTTGTCGAAGCGCAAGGCGGCGTAAGCGAGGGTGGTCAGCGAAGCGCAACGCGTGATTTACGCCACGCGCTTTGCGAATCGGCTTCGTTTCCGGTGAATCGTCGAACAGGGAGAAAGTGCATGAAATTCCGGTATTCCCTACAAGTGATGACTGTCGCGCTGGGGTTGAGCGCGGCGTCGATCGGCGCAGTCCATGCGCAAGCCAGCGATGCAGCGCCCAGCGATGCGCCAGTGAGCGGCAGCAAGCTGTCGCCCGCCGATGAACAGTTCGTGCAGACGGCCTCGCAGTCCGACGCAACTGAAATCGCGGCCAGCAAGGTCGCACTGAAAAATTCGCAGGACCCGCACGTGCGCAAATTCGCGCAGCAGATGATCACCGACCACACCAAACTCTCGCATGGGATGGCGGCGCTGGTGTCGAAGAAAGGCTTTACGACGACGCCCACTGCGGATTCGGCGCTGGTCGGCAAGCTGCAGACGCTGAAGGGCAAGGAGTTCGATCAGGCGTACGTGGAGCAGGTTGGGGTGGAAGCGCATCAGCGGGCCGTGGACCTGTTCACGCAGCAAAGTCAGAGCGGCACTGATCCGCAATTGAAAGCCGCCGCCGCGCACGCTTTGCCGACCATCAAGCATCATCTAGAGATGGCCGAGCAACTCGCCGGTGCAATGAAGGGCTCGTCATGAACGCGATCGTCATGCCGCGGCCGGCTTATGAGGATTCCCTTATGCAGATAAATTTTCCGGACGACAAACCGGCCTTTGACGGCGCCAATCTGACGGTGCGGTTCATGGCTCGGGTAGAGGGCGAGGCGGTGATCTGCGCGATCACGGCTGAGGCGCTGGAAGACCACTTCGGCGCAGAATCGGCACTCGAAACGGCTTTGATGGCGGCCTTCGATAAAGGCCGTCAACGCATCCGTTCAGTCTGCGCAGAAGCGCTCGACCAGAACAATGGCGAAGGCGTAGTGTTGCATAGCGGACTGTTCCGGGTCGAAGGCATGGAGCCCGATCGCGGCGCGACGGCGTAGTGCGCAACGCGTGATTCCGCTAGTGCTGCGTGTTGGCAGGATAGATGCGCGGCAGCAATCCGGCGCGATCCGCTCATGCTATTTCTACGATGCAAGGAGGCGTGATGTCAGTCATCGTTGCAGCAAGATTCACCACTTTCCCGACCGCCGAAGACGCGGCGCAGAAGCTTTTCAATGCAGGTTTCGTCGAAGAAGACGTGACGCTGTTCTTTGTCAATCCGCGCGGTCAGCACGCGCGTTATCCGATTGGCGGCGACACCAGCACCGACCCGGCCGCAAAAAATGCGCCGAAGGGTGCTGGAATGGGCGTAACGATTGGCGCTGTGATCGGCGCGGTAGTTGGGGTGGCGATCTTCGCAGCGTTTTCCGCGCCATTGATCGTGTCGCTGATTGCGGCAGGCGTTGGAGCGTATATCGGCTCGCTAGTGGGCGCAATGTCGCGCACGCGAGAAGGCGGTAAAACGGCGCACAGGTCACCTTTTCATGAAGAAACGCGCGATTCCGGCGTGCTGGTCGCCGTGCATGTTTCACCGGACAATCAACTCGATGCCGCGCGCGTGTTGCGCGAGGCCGGGGGCGTGGCGATTGAGAGGGCGAGTGGGCGTTGGCAACAAGGGCGTTGGGCTGATTTCGATCCGTTGAAAACACCGGTGCCGCTCAATGAGTTTGCGGAGAAGCGCGCGTGATTTAAGAGTCGTTCGCTTCAGGCGGCTAACGAAAAAGCCCGGCAGATGTCGGGCTTTTTTGCGTCGGGCCGTGTCGCGTCATTCCGTTTGCGGTATCGCGATGCCTCTCGCGAGCTTCGGCTCCAGTTTCAACGGGCACGTCTACACCCAGATCTTCGACGCACCGCGCAAATGCCGCGTCGCGCGATCCTGCTCTGCCGGAACTTCGCTACGCGTCGGCTCGCAGGCCGCAAGCAGCAGCCCGCTGCGTGGCATTTCGCACGACAGTTGCGCGGCTTCCGGCGTCGCAGCAGGCGCTTCGTGAGGCTGCATATGTTCGCGAATCTGCATCACGGTAGCCGACGTGATGATCGCAACGGCGGCGAGAAATTCCGCGCTTCTGATTTTCTTCATGGTGATTCTCCCTGTCGTTGTTGCCTGCCCATTGTTTTCAATTCATTGGCACGTTTGCAGTCTGTCGGTTCATGCAGAGCGCGCTTCGGGCGAGCTTATAAAGCAACCGGCGTGCCATCGGCTCAAGGCTTGCGGGACGGGGTTTCACGCCTGATGGCACGCTTCGTCATAAGAAACATTTACGCGCGTCGGCAAGATTCCCAGTGTGTCGGCACACGATTCGCCTGCGTGCATGTTCGTGCGACGCCGGGCACGGCCCGTGCGAACAGTTAAGCGAACCCCGTTGCCGGACGGCCATGAATGACGTGAGTACAGATACGACATGCAATGGCCGGCAGCGGATTCCACGATTAACGAAACCCCGGAGGTATTGAATGGCTACGAACGTTGTTTCCGTGCTGAATGATCTGGTCGAAACCTCGAAGGATGGCGAAAAGGGCTTTCGCAAGGCTGCCGAAGATGCACATGACGCGCAGCTAAAAACACTCTTCCTGTCCCGCGCCGAAGACTGCACACGCGGTGCGCGCGAGTTGCAGGATGCCGTGCAAACGCTCGGCGGCAAGCCGGAAACGGGTGGGAGCATGAGCGGCGCGCTGCATCGCGGATGGGTCGACGTGAAGTCGGCTGTGACGGATCGCAGCGATCACGAGATTCTCGCCGAGTGTGAAAAGGGTGAGGACGTCGCGAAGAAACGCTATCACGACGCGCTCGAAAAGGATTTGCCGGTGGACGTGCGCGCGATTGTCGAAAGGCAGTATCAGGGCGTGCTGCAAAATCATGACCGTGTGCGCGATTTGCGCGATCAGTATGCGGCTAGGCGTTAAGCGCCTGCTTTAGAGCCTTTAAGGCTTAAGTGGGAATAAAGAAGTAAAGGCTGGCGCTCGACTAGAAGAGCGCCAGTTTTTTTATTTGGGCTTCTGCTTTTGTGCGTGCGGCATCGAAATAAATAACGCTGGTGCCATCAACGTCGATCGACGAAATCCGTACGCACAAAAAATGCGGTCCGCTTTCGCGAACCGCATTTTTCTCCCTGAAGCCTGACGCCCGGGAAGCTCCGGTTATGTCGCCGGCACTTCCCGATGTTATCGCCAGCGCTTATTCAGCGGCCACCTTCAGGTGGTTCTTCACGCTCGACACGCCCTTTACGCCCTGCACGACTTCTTCAGCAGCGGCCTTGTCGTCGGCCGAGGGGACCGAGCCCGTGAGCCACACCACGCCCTTGCGGGTCTTCACGTGGACGTGCGTCGATTTCACGTTCTTCGCGGCCAGCAGGTCAGCCTTGGCCTTGGTGGTGATCGTGCCGTCATCGACGTGTTCGCCGATGGTTTCCGATGCCGACGACGGAGCCGTTGTCGTGGTTTGCGCCGTCGCGTTCAGTGCGAATGCGACACAAGCGATGCTACCTGCGGTCTTCAGAAGTTGGATGGTCTTCATGGTTTCTCCTTCGGGTGTTGATGAAAATTGCGGTCTTGTTGCCTGCGGTCGATCGCGGCAAATGCCGCCGATGACTCGCGTGGGGTCGTTGCCGCTACGGTTCCGTCACGGCCCGTTATCGACACCGGGCGACAGCCTCTGCACGCGTTACGCCGGTTGCGCCTGGCGTGCAAAGACTGACGTCCGTCCACATAGAGCTGATTCGCAAGTGGTGTGCCCGGGGTGGCCGTGATGGAGCGTCTACGGGAAAAAGCCGTTACGGCACAGCCATTTAGGCTGACGAATCGCGTGACGGGCGCGCTTGGCGCCTGCAGTTGAGGCCCGCCAGGCAGAGGCCCGGAAATTGCCGGGTGCTTGTAAAAAAGGGCGCGCGGGGCCTGCGCAATTGACGGGCCTGAAAGGGCAAAGCGTCGAAAAAACAGTAGCTTGCGCGACCTGGTACGACAGTTGCTCTAGTGAGGTCACTTATCAATTTCGGCTGCTTTCCAGCTACTAATGGGACCTCACTACAATGCCTTCAATTGAACTACGCACAAGGCAGTCTCTTGCACTCACGCCGCGTCTGCAGCAATCGGTGCGTCTGTTGCAGTTGTCGTCTCTGGAGTTCCAGCAGGAGTTACGTACCGCACTAGATACGAATCCGTTCCTCGAATACGACTCGTCGGATACGGAGGATGTCGCGCTCGCCACGGCATCGCCGGGCGAAGAAGCGGGCGTCATGCAGGCAACGGATGCCGTCGCCACTGCCGAACCCGATTCGATGCCCGCTGAAGCCGGCGGCAACGACACGCTGGAAAGCTCGGGCCAGGACGATATGCCCGGAGACTTTTCCGGCGATTACGGCTCGCGTAGTTCAGCCCGTCAGAATGGCGATTCGGACAGCAGCGATCCCGCCGAATGGGCCCGCTCGCAACCGACCTTGCGCGAGCAGTTGCACGACTCGCTGCGCCTGTATCGACTCGACGATCGCGATCGCGCGGTGGCGCGTTTCATCATCGAAGCACTCGACGACGATGGCTATCTGCGGCAGGAGCTTTCGGATCTCGCAGATAGCGTCGATCTCGAACCCGAATTGACTGAAGATGAATTGCTGGTTGCGTTGCGTCTGGTGCAGTCGCTCGACCGGCCGGGGCTGGGCGCGCGTTCGCTGTCGGAGTGTCTGTTGCTGCAGGTGAATGCGCTGTCGGACGATACGCCGGGGCGTGACGTTGCGCGGCAGATTGTCGAGCATCATCTGGAGCGCCTCGCACGTCGCGAGCAGGCGGAGTTGCAGAAGCAGATTGGTTGCAGCGCAGATGAGCTGCGCGTCGCCTGCGCACTCGTGCGCAAGCTCGATCCGAAGCCAGGCAATTGCTACGGCCGCAGCGAAGATAACTACGTGGTGCCGGACGTGATCGTGCGTCAGGTGCGCAACAAATGGGCCGTCGCGATCAATCCGGCTGTGCAGCCGCGCGCGCGTATCCATCGCATGTATGCGGAATTGTTTGCGCAGTCGGCGGGTGCGAGCCGCTCGCCGCTCGCGCAGCAATTGCAGGAAGCGCGCTGGCTGATCCGCAATGCGCAGCAGCGTTTCGACACGATTCAGCGCGTAGCCGAGTGTATCGTCGCGCATCAGAAAGCGTTCTTCCAGTACGGCGAAATCGCGCTCAAGCCGATGGTGCTGCGTGATGTCGCCGACGAACTGGGTCTGCATGAATCCACGATCTCGCGCGCTACGGGCAACAAATATATGGCGACGCCGCGCGGCATCTTCGAATTCAAGCATTTCTTCCCGCGCGAACTCGGCACGGAAAGCGGCGGCACCTGTTCGGCTGCCGCAGTGCGCGCGCTGCTGAAGGAAATGATCGCGGCGGAAAATACCCACGATCCGCTGTCGGACGTGACGCTCGCGAAGATGCTCGCCGATCAGGGCGTGCTGGTCGCGCGCCGCACGGTCGCCAAGTACCGCCATCTGATGAAGGTGCCCCCGGCTGAACTACGTCGGCAGGTTTGAACCCGCTTCATTAAGCGTAAACGCCCCCTGCCAAGGGCGGCGGTCAAGGGTCATGCGAGGCTGTCCGCTCGCGTGGCCCTTTTTCGTATCTGGACGTTTCGTGCGCGCGCCTTTACATTGGCGGGTCCAATCGGAACGGATGAGTCCAATGAAGTATTCGAGTCTGGTCGAGCGCTTGCAGGGCAGGCGCACGTCGGCGTGGGAAATCCATCGGGTCGCGCAACAGGCGGCGGCCAATGGCGAAGACGTCATCGTCTTGAGCGTGGGCGACCCCGATTTCGCGACGCCCGCGCCGATCGTCGAACGTGCAATCGACGCTTTACGCAGCGGCGATACGCATTACAGCGCGGTGTCCGGACGTGAGCCGGTGCGTGCCGCCATCGCAGAAGATCATGCGCGCACGACCGGCTGCGATGTGAGCGCCGCTAATGTGATCCTCACTGCTGGCGCGCAGAACGGCGTGTTCGCCACGTCGCTATGTCTGCTTGAAGCGGGCGACGAAGTGATCGTCCCCGAGCCGATGTACCTGACCTACGAAGCCTGCGTGCGCGCGGCGGGCGCGACACTCGTGCCGGTGCCGGTCGATCCGGCGCGTGCCTTTCACGTCGATTGCGACGCGCTGGAGGCCGCGATTACACCGCACACCAAGGCCATTTTCTTCGCGACACCGTGCAATCCAACCGGGGTGGTGATGCAGCGCGCGGACCTCGAACGGATAGCGCGACTCGCGTGCAAGCATGATCTGTGGGTGCTGTCCGACGAGGTCTATGCGGACCTGACGTTCGAGCGTGAGCATCTGGGCATTGCGTCGCTGCCGGGTATGGCGGAGCGCACGGTGACGCTCGGCAGTCTGTCGAAGTCGCACGCGATGGCGGGGTGGCGCGTGGGCTGGGCCATCGGCCCGGCTGAACTGATCGAACATATGGGTCGGCTCGCGCTTGCGATGCTGTACGGTTTGCCCGGCTTTATCCAGCAGGCGGCATTGACGGCCTTGCAGAACAAGTCGGAGATTGCCGCGCAAATGCGCGAAATTTACCGGCGTCGGCGCGATGTGGTGTTCGAGCGTTTGCATCGCGTACCGGGTTTGCGTTGTCTGTTGCCGGAAGCCGGCATGTTCATGATGGTCGATGTCAGCGGTACGGGACTCGATACGGTGGACTTCACGTGGCAGCTTTTTCGCGCGCAAGGCGTGTCGGTGCTCGACGCGAGTGCTTTTGGCGAGACGGCGAACGGTTTTGTGCGGCTGGGCTTCGTGGTCGATGAAGCCCGGTTGATCGACGCGTGCGAGCGGATTGCGGCGTTTGTCGACGGGCTGAAGAGTAATCAGGCCATGCGCGGCTGAACGGTATAATTCACGCACTTCAAGGGCAGTCGATCAACTGGCTTTCTTGCCTAAGTCCGCTGCCCGAGTTGCGTCCTCAACCCGTCTCACCATCCGCCGCCCATGCCATTTCAGCCGATCCAGTCCTTCACACGCAAACGGCTGTCCGATGTCGTGTCCGACCAGATCAAGCAGCTGATCTCGGAGGGCACGCTGATGCCCGGCGACCGCTTGCCGGCCGAGCGCGACCTGGCGACGCAACTCGGCGTATCGCGGCCGTCGCTGAGAGAGGCGCTGATCAGGCTGGAAGCGGACGGCTACATCGAAACGTCAGGGCGGGGCGGTTTTACCGTCGTCGACATGACCGCGCCGATTATTTCCCGGCCGCTTGCCGAACTGCTGTTGCAGAATCCGCGTACCAGTGCCGATATTCTGGAGTTGCGCCAGGGGCTCGAATCGATTTCAACGGTTTATGCCGCGCAGCGCGCGACCGCCGCCGACCTGAAAAAAATCACCAAAGCGTTCGACGCATTGAAGGCAGGCTCGCAGTCGCAGGATCGCGTGAATCTTGCGGAACTGGATGCCGCGTTTCACCTGGCAATCGCCGACTCCACGCATAACGTCGCACTCGCGCATGTGATGCATGGCATTCACACGCTGATTCGCGAAGGCATGCGCCAGTACCATCGGCTGATCGATTACGACGACGCGATGGAAAAGCAGTTGATGAACCAGCATCAGGCGATCTACGACGCTGTAATCGCTCGCGACGCGCAAAAGGCGCGCAAAGCCGCCGAGCGTCATCTCGCCTATGTCCGCGAAATGTATAAGGACGATGCGGCGAAACCGTCGGCGAGCGAGGTTTCGTGAGACCTGTTTGAACGGCTGATGGTCCGGCCGCCTGCTTTTAATCACTGACTGCGCCCGCCGATTCCGGCATTCGAATAAACGCTGTAAGGCGATGCCTGAGCTCGCCAACGCGCGCGCCTTATCGCGTCGCTTAAGCCCTTCGCTGCACCCATTCCCGACCCATCTCCCGATTGACACCCACCAACGATTTCCCTATATTTCGTTGGTCAGACCAACCATACCAGTCTTACTGGTCGATAAACGGCCGACACAACCCCACATCGTCCCCGTCGAGGAAAGCCCGCTTTGTCGCCCGCCCGCCAGTCTCCGCAATAGAGCGAACGCCTCAGCGGCTGCTGCTTTTCTTTCAATGAGCTTATGAAAGTCGCCCTGTTTATCCCTTGCTTCATCGACGCGTTCTATCCTGAAGTCGGCATCGCCACGCTCGAATTGCTCGAACGCTTCGGCATCGATGTCGATTATCCGCAGCAGCAAACCTGCTGCGGTCAGCCGATGGCCAACAGCGGTGCGCATGCCGAAGCCGCCGGCACCGAGCGCGTGTTTGCGAACAACTTCGCGGGCTACGACTACATCGTCGGACCCTCGGCGAGTTGCATCCATCATGTGCGCGAGCACCTCACCGCGCTGGAGCAGACCGACGAAGTGAAGAAGGTCCGCGCGAGCGCGTACGAACTGGTCGAATTCCTGCATGACGTGGTTGGCGCGCGTGAATTTCCGTGGGCCGAGTTTCCGCATCGGGTGGGGTTGCACAACAGTTGTAGCGCGCTGCGTCATCTGAAAGAAGCGTCGGTATCGGAGATTGCAGCCACACCGTTTTCGAAACCGCGTGCTTTGCTCGAAGGCGTGAAGGGGATCGAGTTCGTCAAACCGGCACGCCCCGACGAATGCTGCGGATTCGGCGGCACGTTCTCCGTCACCGAAGAGCCGGTGTCGGTGCGCATGGGACAGGACAAGGTGCGCGATCACTTGAACGCGGGCGCCGAATACATTGTGTCCGGCGACATGTCGTGTCTGATGCACCAGCAAGGCTGCGCTGAACGCATGAAAGCCGACGCGCGCTTCATTCATATCGCGCAGGTCCTCAACGGAGCACGCGTATGAGCCGGATCGATCATGCGAAGGCGGCGGGTGCGTTCATCAAGAAGACTGAACACGTCGCGTTTCACGACAAACGTCTGTGGGATTTGCGTGAGAAACGCGACGCGCAGGCGCATGGCATCGCCGAATGGGAAACGCTGCGCGAACTGGCGTCGGGAATCAAGGAACACACGCTGTCGAATCTGTCCGACTATCTCGCGCAGTTTGCGGCGGCAGCGGAAGCGAACGGTGTCGTCGTGCATTGGGCCGCGACCGCCGAAGAGCACAACGCACTGGTGCACAAGATCATGTCCGAACGCGGCATGACCACACTCGTCAAAAGCAAGTCGATGCTCACCGACGAATGCAAGATGCGCGAATACCTCGAGCCGCGCGGCATCACGGTGATGGAAACGGACCTCGGCGAGCGCATCCAGCAACTCGATCATCAGGACCCGAGTCATATGGTGGTGCCTGCCGTGCACAAATTGCGCGCGGATGTGGCCGAGCTTTTTGGCCGTACCATCGGCACCGATCCGAAGAACAGCGACATTCACTATCTCGCAGAGAGTCAGCGGATGAACACGCGGCCTTATTTCGTGCGCGAGAAGACAGCGGGCATGACGGGCTGCAATTTCGCGGTGGCCGAGACGGGCACGGTCGTGGTCTGCACGAATGAAGGCAACGCGGATCTGTCGGCGAATGTGCCGCCGTTGCATATCGCGTCGATCGGTATCGAGAAACTGATTCCGAAAGTATCGGATCTCGGCGTGTTTATCCGCATGCTGTCGCGTAGTGCGCTCGGCTCGCCGATTACGCAGTACACGTCGCATTTTCGCGCGCCGAGACCCGGCACCGAAATGCATTACATCCTCGTCGATCACGGCCGCTCCGAGCGGCTCGCGATGGAGGACTTCTGGTACTCGCTCAAGTGCATCCGCTGCGGTGCGTGCATGAATACGTGTCCGGTGTACCGGCGCAGCGGCGGCCTGTCGTATGGCGGCACTTACTCGGGGCCGATCGGCGCGATCATCAACCCGACGTTCGATCTGAAGCGATATAGCGCGTTGCCGTTTGCGTCGACGCTCAACGGTAGCTGCACGAACGTGTGTCCGGTGAAAATCAATATTCACGAGCAGATCTACAAATGGCGCACGGTGATTGCCGAGCATCATGAAGTGCCGTTCGTGAAGCAGGAGGTGCTAAAAATGGCGGGGCGTTTGCTCGCGAGTCCGACCTTGTATCGCGCGACGGTGTCGTCGATGGGTAGCGCGTTGCGGCGTCTGCCGAATTTCGTGCTGTATAACCCGCTGAATATCTGGGGCAAGCAGCGCGAGTTGCCGGAGGCGCCGAAAGAAACCTTCCATGCCTGGTACAAAAAGAATCGGGGAGGCAGCGATGACAACGCGTGACGCTTTTCTGGCGAAAGTGCGGCAGGCGCAGCCGCCGGCGCGACCGCGTCCTGACGTGCCGCTTTTCACCACGGCCGGCGGCGATTTGCGTGCGCGGTTTTCGTCCGCATTGCAGGCGATGGGCGGCACCTGTATCGACGCGGCGGCCCCGGCCGACGTGAGCGCGATGATCCGCGAACGCTTCGGCGATACGGCGTCGATTGCGTCGGCCACCGCTGAAGTGCAGCGCACGCGCGCACTGACAGCGGACACCGAGCCCGCGTCGTTGCAAGACATCGATGTCGGGGTGGTGCGGGCGCGCTTCGGCGTCGCCGAAACCGGCTCGGTGTGGTTCAGCGAGCGCGAATACGTAGTCAATGCGCTGGGATACATTGTCCAGCACCTGGTCGTGCTGCTCGATCCCGCACAGTTGATCGACGGCTTGCAGGATGTTTACCGTCGCGACGATTTCCGCGATGCGCGTTATGCGGCGCTTGTCACGGGACCCTCGGCCACGGCGGATATCGAAGGTGTGCTGATTCGCGGCGCGCAAGGCGTGCGTTCGCTGACCGTGGTGTGGCTCGCGCCCTGAAGCTTCACGACTGAACGCGCCATGGACTTTGCTATCATCACTGTATAAACATACAGGGTTCGCAAAGTCCGTGGCAACTGACGTCCGGTCAGATTTTCCGTCTGACACTCCTTACTACCTGCTGAATTTCGAGCGCGCGCTCGCGTGGCTTGCCGCGCGTTATGACGACTTGCTGGACGCGCACGAGCACGCGTTTCTGCGCGATTTCGCCGGGTTGCCGCAGGCATCGCGCGCATTGCTGGTACGCATGCTGATGCGCAAAGGCACGTTGTTTCGCGCGAGCCGACTGGTCTATGACGAGATCGGCTGCCCTTTGCAGGCGGCGGCTCCATTGGCTGCATCCGGCTGGATCGACGCCGAACCCGCGCTCTCTATCGACGACCTGTTCGCGCTCTCCACACGTCCCCAGTTGCTCGAGATTTTCGCCGACGCCATCGCGTTGATCCCCGGTGCGAAGGCTTTGCGCAAACCCGATCTGCTGGAGACGCTGCGTCCTTTTTATCCAGGCGACGACGACCAGCAGCAGCCACTTGCTGCATGGCATCCACACACTGCCGATTGCGTTCTTCACGTTGCCATCGCGCCACTTTGCGAACGCCTGCGGTTGATGTTCTTCGGCAACTTGCAGCAGGATTGGTCCGAGTTCGTGCTCGCCGACCTTGGCGTGTTCCAGTATGAAAAGGTCGCGTTTGCGCCGTCGTCGCGCGCGTTTCAGCAACGCGCGGACGTCGACGTGTATCTCGCGTTGCATGCGTGCCGCGAAGCGCTCGAATGGCTGCCCGCAGACGATCACGCCGCGCTGGACGAACTGATTGCCACCATCGGCACAATCGAAACGGCGAACCCGTGGCTCGAAACGCGTCGCGCGAAACTGTTGTTTCGAATTGGCTACGATTGCGAACGTCGGCGCAATTGGGCTGCTGCGCTGGCGATTTATGAAAGTTGCGCGTGGCCCGGCGCGCGGCATCGGCGTATGCGTGTGCTTGAACGCAGCGAGCGTTTCGACGACGCGTTTGCGTTGGCATTGCAAGCCGCAACCGAGCCGGAAAGCGAAGAAGAAGCGCAGCGTATTGCGCGGATGTTGCCGCGTTTGCGGCGCAAGCGCGGTGAGCCGGTCATGCGCACGCCGGCCGCGCGTCCGGTCGAACGCAGCACGCTGGTGTTGCCGAAGCCCGAGGTTCCGCAATCGGTCGAATATGTCGCGCGCGATTATCTGAGCACCGACGCCGCGCCAGTGCATTACGTCGAGAACGCGCTGATCAATTCGCTGTTCGGTCTGCTGTGCTGGGAGCCGGTTTTTGCGGCGCTGCCCGGCGCTTTTTTTCATCCGTTTCAACGCGGGCCGGCCGATCTGCATGCGCCGGATTTTCACGCGCGTCGTGCGGATCAGTTCGCCGCGTGCCTCGCGCAACTCGACAGCGGCGTTTATCGCGAGACGATTCAACGGCATTTGCACGCGAAGGCGGGCTTGCAATCGCCGTTCGTATTCTGGGGACTGTTGTCGGCGGAACTCGTTTCGCTTGCGCTCGACTGTCTGCCTGCCGCGCATCTGAAACTGTGGTTCGAGCGGCTGCTGCGCGATATTCGCGGCAACCGGTCGGGCTTGCCCGATCTGATCCGCTTCTGGCCCGATGAGCGGCGTTATGAATTGATCGAAGTGAAAGGGCCGGGCGATCGCCTGCAGGACAATCAGATTCGCTGGCTGGCGTATTGCGCGCAGCATGCAATGCCGGTGCGCGTGCTCGACATTCGCTGGGCCGGAGAAGAGAGCGTCGGCGAAGCGGAATTCAGCGGAGCGGCCGTATGAACTATGTAGTCGCGGTTCGCGCGCTGTGCGAATTCACTGCGAGACGCGGCGATCTGGATCTGCGCTTCACGCCCGCGCCGACTTCGCTCGAAGGCATGGCGGGGCACCTGACCGTCGCGGGTCGTCGCACGAGCAGCTATGAAACCGAAATCGCGCTGACGGGCACGCATCGCAGCCTGACCGTGCGCGGCCGCGCCGACGGCCACGACCCGGTGGCGCGCCGGCTCGAAGAGATCAAGACGCATCGCGGCGATCTGGCGCGAATGCCCGCCAATCACCGCGCGCTGCATTGGGCGCAGGCGCTGGTGTACGGCCATCTGCTGTGTCGCGCGCGCGGGCTTGCCGGGCTGGACGTTGCGCTTGTTTACTTCGATATCGGCAGCCAGAAAGAAACCGTGCTGACGCAAACGCATACGGCGCGTGAACTCGAAATTTTCTTCGTCGAGCAGTGTGAAAGTTTTCTCGATTGGGCCGTGCAGGAAGACGCGCATCGCGTCGCACGCAATGCCGCGCTCGGCGCGTTGCAGTTTCCGCATGGGCAGTTTCGCAGTGGGCAGCGTGAACTGGCGGTGTCGGTATATCGGGCGGCGCGAGACGGTAAGCCGCTGATGGCACAGGCGCCGACCGGCATCGGCAAAACGCTGGCGACGATTTTTCCGCTGCTCAAAGCGTGCGCGTCGGATCAGATCGACCGCGTATTTTTTCTGACCGCGAAGACGCCGGGCCGCGCGCTGGCCCTCGATGCAATCGACACGCTGCATCGAAGCGCGGCGGTGTCTTCCGCACCGTTGCCGCTGAGAACGCTCGAACTGGTCGCCCGCGACAAAGCCTGCGAGCATCCCGACAAGGCGTGTAACGGCGATTCCTGTCCGCTTGCGAACGGGTTCTACGACCGGCTCGACGCGGCCCGCGCCACGGCGCTGGCCGGCCCGCGTCTGGATCGCGCAGCGGTGCGCGACGCGGCGCTGGCGCATGAAATCTGTCCGTACTATCTGGCGCAGGAGTTGGCGCGCTGGGCCGACGTGGTGGTCGGCGATTACAACTACTACTACGACGGCAGCGCGATGCTGTACGCGCTGACGCAGCTCAACCAGTGGCGCGTCGGCGTGCTGGTGGACGAAGCGCACAACCTGCTCGACCGCGCGCGTGGCATGTACAGCGCGTCGCTCGATCAGGCGGCGTTCCGGGTCGCGCGCAAGAGCGCACCCACTACGTTGCGCCGCCCGCTCGAACGCCTGCAACGCGCGTGGAACGCGGTAAAACGCGCGCAGACCGACACCTATCAGGTCTACGCCGAGGTGCCGGGTCAACTGCTACAGGCCGCGCAGAATCTGATCGGCGCGGTCACCGACCAGCTTGCCGACGCACCGCTTTCCATCGACGAAGCGTCGCTGCGGTTTTTCTTCGACGCGATGCATTTCGTCGCGCTGGCCGAGCAGTTCGGCGAGCATTCGATCTTCGACATCACGCTTAACGCCGACCGCTACGCGCCGCGCGGCAAGACCAGCGCCACGCTGTGCGTGCGCAACGTGATCCCTGCGCCGTTTCTGGCGCCGCGTTACGCGGCGGCCCGTACCACGGTGATGTTTTCCGGCACGCTCAACCCGCATCATTTCTATCTCGACACGCTCGGTTTGCCGGACGACACGCAATGGCTCGATGTCGAAGGGCCGTTTCGCGCGGAGCAGCTCGAAGTGCGCGTGGCGGCCAACGTATCGACTCGCTGGCGCGACCGCGAACAATCGCTCGCGCCGATCGTCGATCTGATCGCCACGCAGTACGCGAGCCGGCCAGGCAATTACCTGGGGTTCCTGAGCAGCTTCGATTATCTGCAACAGGTGGTCGAATTGATGCGCGAGCGGCATCCCGATCTGCCCGTGTGGGCGCAGCAACCCGGCATGGACGAAGCCGCGCGCGATGCATTTCTTGCGCGATTCCGCACCATGAATCAGGGCGTGGGGTTCGCGGTGCTCGGCGGCGCGTTTTCGGAGGGTGTCGATCTGGTCGGCCAGCAGTTGATCGGCGCGTTCATCGCCACGCTCGGCTTGCCGCAGATGAACGACGTCAACGAGCAGATGCGCCGCACGATGGACGCGAAGTTTGGCAGCGGGTACGACTACATGTACCTGTACCCGGGTTTGCGGAAAGTGGTGCAGGCGGCAGGGCGCGTGATCCGCACGGAGCAGGACCGTGGCGTGGTGCATCTGATCGACGATCGCTACCGGCGCCCCGAAGTGCGGCGCCTGCTGCCGCGCTGGTGGGTGGTGCGGTAGGTTCGCGCTACCGCACCGTGCGTCGTTGCGTTATTTGTGAGGCGAGGGCGTGCCTGGATTCGCAGGCGTTCCCGGGCCACCGGCCGGTTGCGGATCGACCGGAATCTGATCTTCGACCGGCGCATCGCCGTCGTCGTCTTTTCGCGGTACATCTGCTGGCGACGGCGGGGGTGCCGCGTCATCCTTCACCTCGGGCGCACGCGTTTCGCCTCCGCCGATCTGCGCGGGCACGCTCTCCGGGTCCCACGTCAGAAGATGGCGCTGCGGATTCGCAATCTCGATTCCCAACTCACGGAACCGGTCGAGAATGCGCCGGTTGAATTCGCGCTGCACGCCCCAGCGGGTCGTGTCGCGGCATTGAATCTGACCGGCGAGCGTAACAGCCGAGCCGTCCACGCCATCGACGCCCCAGAACGAGAAGTCGGACAGGATGCCGTCCTTGAACTTGTCGTCCTGACGCAGCGCCGCGCCGATTTCCTTCAGCGTGTCGATCGCGAGATCGGTGTCCTGGCCGAACACGATATTGACCCGCACCGCCGCATTGCCCAGCCCGCGATTGGTGTTGTTCACCGTCGATACCGAACTGAACGGCACCGTGAACAGCGAGCCGTCGCTACCGCGCAGCCGCACCGTGCGGATCGACAGATATTCGACGGTGCCCGACACGCCCGCGAGCGTGACCCAGTCGCCGACCTGCATCGCGTTTTCCATCAACAGGAAAATGCCGGTGATGAAATCCTGCACGAGCTTTTGCGAGCCGAAGCCCAGCGCGACGCCGAAGATACTCGCGCCCGCCAGCAGCGGCCCGATGTTCACGCCGAGTTCGCTGAGGCCGGTGAGCACGACCACCAGCGCGATCACGCAGAAGAGCGCGCTGCGCAGCATCGGCAGCAATGTGCGCAGGCGCGCGGCGCGCACCAGATCGCCGCTGGTGGTCCAGCGGTCCAGCCGCTGTTCGACCGACACGTTGACGGCTTCCCATACGACCAGCGCGATCACCGCCGCCACGCCGATGGTCGCCAGCGCCGACGCGAGCCGGTGCCCGACCGTGCCCGCACCGAACAGATCGACCACATCGACGCCCCACACCTGCAGCAGCCCGAGGGCGGTCGCGATGCCGATCAGCCAGCCGATCAGGCGGCGCAACAGCGGGTAATAACGGTACGCGTGCTGATGCACGAGCGACTTCTGCGACTCGTCTTCCACGTGAAAGAGCCGCGCCAGCGCACCGAAAATCACGATCGACACGACCCGCGCGCCGACGAGGATCGCGATCGACAGGCCGCCGACATGCAGCAGCGTGTGATAACCGTTCTGCACGTCGAACGCCCAGACGACCCACAGCGCCATCACGATCGCGACCGCGAACCACGCCCACGCGTCGGCGAATGCGTTGCCGAGCATCTGCAGCGACGCGTGCGCGGCAAAGCGTTTGCGGATCAACTCGCCGACCGGCCGTGCGCATTGCAGTATCAGCACCGACAGCATGACGTGACCCGCCAGCGTGACCACCTTCAGCAACGCGAGATGCGCGGCATCGTTCAGGCCGACCGACTGCGCGACTTCGGCGAGCGCGACGCCGCTGCCGACTACGGCAACGATCCGCACGATCCAGCGCTGCACGAACATCGCCCACGCATCGCTCATGTTGAGCAGCCGCAGACGCGGCGCGGTGGGTTGCAGGAAGAACCCGAAACCGATCACGATGACGCGCGACAACACGTAGATGTCGATCAGCGAATCGAGGGCGCGGTCTTGCGCCGTGCCGTTGTCGGCGTAGATCGACATCAGCGCGCTCGCCGCGCCGACGAAAACCACGAGCGGCAGCAACCGCAACACGGTGATGAACAGCGCGCGCGGCAGACGCTGCAGCAGCGTCCAGTGATGCCGCGCGTTCTGCTTGCCTTTCGCTTCGATCACCTTGCTGTCGGCGGGCGACTTGCCGGCGGTGCCGGGCGCGGCGGGTGAAACCGGCAGCGCGGGTGCGGCGTTCGGTGCATCGGCGGACGGCGGCACGACATCGACGGGGAGATCGGCGCGCGCCGCTTCGTCCTGTTCGTTACGCTCGCGGCGTGCGGCCAAGGCCAGATAAGCGCGGCGCAACAGCCGCCGCGCGAGCCATTCGAGCACGAACGCGGGAATGAGTGCCGCGAGCAGCGAGCCGATGACGCGCAGCAGCGTCGCGCGTGCTTCTGGGTTGCTCGATTGCCAGTTCCACCACGCGTGGACCGAGGTCACGTCGAGCAGCGCCGCGACCGACCCGCGCAGCGACTTGCCGAATTTGACCGCCCAATGCGCGCCCTGACGGGCAAGTTGCGACGCGAGTCCGTTGGACTTGAAGGCGTCGGGGACAATCGCGGCCACTCCGCTTGCCGGAGCCGCAGCGGGCGCCGACGCGGCTTGCGGCGCGGATGCGGGCGGCGCGCTCAACGCACCGGCGGCGGCAATCGCCTGCAGGGTGTCGGCGACCTGCGCGCGGCGTTTCGGATCGTTGAGCACGTCGAGCGCGGCGCGGGCCTGCTGGGGCGTCAGGCTGACGGCCTCGCCGGAAGCGGGTGACGTGGACGCTGCTTTGGCCGCAGCGGTGGCGGCAACGGCGGCATCGGCGGATGACACGCCGAAGGCGAAAAGTAGAAGTAACCAGACGTGAAGTAATTTGCGCATAGGGTGTAAAGCGAGGTACCAGGTGCAGATGATTGTGCCGAGAGTGGTGGCGGGACAAAGGGGGCTTCGGCGGCGTGACCATGAACCGACACGGGTCAGGTCGTACAAGTTCCTCGGAAATGCGGCGGGGCGGCGCATCACGGCGTGTCAGGCTTGGTGTGATGCGTCGGTTCGTGGGTCGACTCATGGGTAACGATAGCCCACCTCGAACCGCACGCCCGACCCGCTTCAGGTAGCACGAAGCTTGCCCGTCAAGCAGAGCCGCCTTCAGCACCGCCGGCCGCGAGACGCAAAAATTCGCGCGTGGACGCCGAGCGGTCGAACGCCCGTGTCGCGATGACGATCTCGGTGAAACAGTTTGCCATGTCGAGCGATTTGAACACTGCGCCGTCGGCTGCATAGCGGGCAAGGTTGCGCGGTACGAGGCCGAAGCCAAGCCCGGCCGCCGCGAGCGCGACGACGCTCGCGGAATCGGCGACACGCAGCACGCGGCGCGGCTCGAAACCGGCCTCGCGGCACAGCTCCAGCGCGCGATGACCGATACCGATCCCGGCGGGGTCGTCGACGATGACCAGCCGTTCGCGCGCCAATTCGCGCAGCGACAGCGCGCTTCCTTCCGTGGCCGCGCAGGCGGGGTGGTCGCGCGGCAGCACGGCATCGAGCGGCGTGTGCGAAAACGGCGTGATCCTGATCGTCGCGGGCGCAACGCCTGCCGGCGAGCGCAGGAACGCCACGTCGATCCGCTCCTCGCCCAGCGCGCTCAACTGCTCCTGCACGCCAATGCCGATCAGTTCGAGTTCCACATCCGGCCGCGCCAGCGAAAAGCGCTTCAGCAGCGCGGGCAATTCCGGTTCCAGCATCGCCGAATGAGCGTAGGCGACGCACAACTTGCCGAGTTCGCCACGACTCGCGCGACGGCCCGCCAGCACGGCGGTCGACGCATTGTCGAGCGCGATTTTAGCGTGTTCGAGAAAAACCGCACCCGCTTCGGTCAATTCGATCCCGCGACGTACGCGGCGGAACACCTTGAATTCCAGCGACGCTTCGAGCGCCTTGATCTGCTGGGTGACCGCCGGCTGGGCGATTCCCAGCCGCTCGGCGGTACGGCCAAGGTGCAGTTCTTCGGCGGCGATCACGAAGGTGCGGAAGTGGCGAAAATCCATCGAATGAAAGGGGGCGCGAAGCCCCGCCAGGATTATGAAATAAGTTTATCTTATCAAAAACGCCGGTTTTCCTTGCTTGATCCTTAATGCTGCGACGCGTCAAATAGGGGCCTCGGTTGAACAAAAGCACGTTCGACCCATGCAATACGACACCAGACGAGGCCCATCAATGAACGCAAACGCCAAACCCGAACAGCTTCTTCCTGCAGCGGACGCAGCCAGCGCCGAAGTGAACGACCTGCGCTCCGCGCTCGCGCGGCTGGCGGCCTATCCCGGCCAGCTTCACGAAACCGACCGCGAAGTCGACCCGCACGCTGAACTGGCGGGCGTCTACAAGCGCATCGGCGCAGGCGGCACGGTCGAGCGCCCGACCCGCACGGGTCCGGCGATGATGTTCAACAACGTGAAGGGGTATCCGGGAAGCCGCGTGCTGGTCGGGCTGATGGCAAGCCGCAAGCGCGTCGGTCTGCTGCTCGAATCGGAGCCGCGCAAGCTCACGCAGCGGATGGGCGATGCCGTCAAGAACGCGATCGCGCCAGTCACGGTCGACGCGCAACACGCGCCGTGTCAGGAGGTCGTGCATCTGGCGAGCGATCCCGCGTTCGATCTGCGCACGCTGCTGCCCGCGCCGACCAACACCGAAAGCGACGCCGGCCCGTTCTTTTGCCTCGGCCTCGTGCTGGGCAGCGATCCCGACGAAGGTCACACGGATGTGACGATCCACCGCCTGTGCGTGCAGGGTCGCGACGAACTGTCGATTTTCTTCGCGCCGGGCCGTCACATCGATACGTTCCGTCAGAAGGCGGAAGCGCGCGGCGAAGCGCTGCCGGTGTCGATCAACATGGGGCTCGATCCGGCGATCCACATTGGCGCATGCTTCGAAGCGCCGACCACGCCGCTCGGGTTCGACGAGTTGTCGATTGCGGGCGGACTGCGCGGCAAGCCGGTCGAACTGGTGAATTGCGTGAGCGTCGCGCAGAAGTCGATTGCGCGGGCCGAGATCGTGATCGAAGGCGAGATTCTGCCGAACGTGCGCGTCGCGGAAGATCAGAACACCGGCACCGGTCACGCCATGCCCGAGTTTCCCGGCTATAACGGGCCGGCCAATCCGGCGCTCCCGGTGATCAGGGTCAAGGCCGTCACGATGCGCCATGGCGCAATTCTGCAAACGCTGGTCGGCCCCGGCGAAGAGCACACGAGCCTCGCCGGTATCCCGACCGAGGCGAGCATCCACAACGCCGTCGAAGCCGCGATGCCCGGGTTCGTCAGCCAGGTGAACGCGCATACCGCCGGCGGCGGCAAGTTCCTCGCGATTTTGCAGGTCAACAAGCAAAGCGCATTCGACGACGGCCGCGCGCGCCAGGCCGCGATCATCGCGCTCGGCGTGTACTCCGAACTCAAGCACGTGATGCTGGTGGACGCCGACGTCGATCCGTTCGATAGCGACGACGTGTTGTGGGCGATGACCACGCGTTTCCAGGGCGATCTGTCCACGGTCTTTCTGCCGAAGGTCAACGGACACGTGCTCGATCCGTCGCAGACGCCGGAGTTCAACCCCGCGTTGCCCGCGCGCGGCGTGACCTGCAAGACGATTTTCGACTGCACCGCGCCGTTCGCGCTGCGCCACGAGTTCGTCCGCGCGAAGTTCAAGGAGGTCGATCCGCGTCCGTTCGCGCCGCATCTTTTCGACGACCAGGACGCTGAAGAAGGAGCCGATCATGAGTAAGCGCATGGGAAATGGCCGTCCCCGGCTGATTATCGGCGTGACGGGTGCGACGGGCATCATTTACGCCGAGCGCGCGCTCAGGATGTTGCGCGAACTCGATATCGAAACCCATCTGGTGATGAGCCGCGCAGCCGAACTGACACGCGAATACGAGTCGTCGCTGAGCCGTCAGGAGCTGCACGATCTCGCTGATGTGGTTCATCCGATCGGTGACGTGGGGGCGTCGATCGCGTCGGGTTCGTTCCGCACGCTCGGCATGCTGGTGGTGCCGTGCTCGATGCGCACGGTCGGCGAGATTGCGTCGGGCGTGACCAGCACGCTGCTCACGCGGGCCGCCGATGTGGTGCTCAAGGAGCGCAACCGTCTCGTGCTGATGGCGCGCGAGACGCCGCTGAACCTGATCCATCTGCGCAACATGCTGACGGTGACGGAAGCGGGCGCGGTGGTGTTTCCGCCGGTGCCCGCGTTCTACGCGAAACCTGGCAGCATCGACGATCTGGTCGATCATTCGGTGAGCCGCGCGCTGGATCTGTTCGGGCTGGATACCGAGCGGATCGAAGGATGGCGCGAGGCCGAGCATCTGGCGCGGGTCGGGCTGGGCAAGGTGAAAGACGGTTTGCCGGAGGTGAGGGCGGAAGCCGAAACCATTTGAAGTTGTGTGACAGCGGTGCTGGCCATGCTTGGCATGGTCCTTACGATCAGGGTTCGCGTCGCGGACGAATGGTCAGCATCGCCAACCCGCCACCCGCCAGCGCGCACAGCGCCGAGACCAGCGCGACCGCGCGCAGCGCAGCGCCCAGCGATTCGGCCTGAGCCTGCTTGACGGTGGCTTGCTGCGCGCTTCCCGCAGATGCGTCCGACGATGCGGCACCGTCCGCCTCCGCGAGATTCGCCGCCGCGTGTTCCGTATGCGGGATATGCAACGCATCGAGCCGCGCGTCGAGTGCCGCTTCGCGCGACCACATGAACACGATCCCCAGCACTGCAATCGCCAGCAATCCCGCCACCCGCGCGACCGCGTTATTGATGCCCGACGCGACGCCCGTACGCGCGGCGGTCACCGAGGTCATCACGGTGGTGGTCAACGGTGCAACGGTGATGGTCATGCCGAGTCCCAGTACGACGAGCGCCGGGAAAAAGCCGCTCCAGTAAGCGCCGCGCACCCACGGCAACGCGAGCATCGCGAAACCCGCCGCTGCGATTACGGGGCCTGCGACCAGCAAGGCCCGCGCGCCGTAACGGCTCGTCAATCCGCCGGTAAAACGCGACAGCAGGCCGATGGTCACCGGCACCGGTAACAGCGCCGCACCCGCCTGAGTCGCGCTGTAACCGTAAGCGCGGATCAGCGTGAACGGCAGGTAGAACAGCGCCCCGCCCAGACCGAAATAGATCAGCAGCGTCACCAGATTCGCGCCGACGAAATCGCGCGAGTGGAACACGTCGAGCGGCATCATCGGGTCACGGGTGTTCGCTTCGAGCCGCACGAAGCCGGTCAGCACGATCAGGCCGCCGAACATCGACGCGAGCACCCAGCGGTCGTCGAATCCGTGCGTCGATGCGAGGGTCAGGCCGTAGGTCAGCGCCGCGAGTCCGGTGGCTGCCATCGCCGCGCCGGCCCAGTCGAGGTTGAGCGGTTGATCTGGCGTAAGCGCTGTGTTTCGCCCGATGTCGTCGCCGCGGCTGTCCGGCACGGCGACGATGGCCAGCGCGACGGTCGCGCACGCAATCGGCACGTTCAGGAAGAAGATGGCGCGCCATGAAAACGCGTCGACCAGCCAGCCTCCGGCAACCGGTCCCAGCGCCGACGTGATCGCGCCGACACCGGCCCAGGTGCCGATCGCCTGGCCGCGCTCCTTGTCGTCGAACACCGCGCCGATGATCGCGAGGCTGCTTGGCACCAGCAGCGCCGCGCCGACGCCTTGCACCGCGCGCGCCGCGATCAGTGCGCCCGCGCCCGGAGCCAGCCCGCAAGCCACCGACGCCAGCGTAAACAGCACGATCCCGGCGAGGAACACCGTGCGCCGCCCGAGCTTGTCGCCGAGCGAGCCGCCCACCAGCACCAGTGAGCCGAGGAACAGCAGGTATGCATCGACGATCCACTGGATCGCGGCGACGCTTGCATCGAGTTCGGTCTGAATGGACGGCAGCGCGACGTTGACGACGGAGCCGTCGATAAACGCCATGCTGGAGCCGAGAATCGTCGCGGCCAGCGCGAGCTTTTTACGTCGGCAGGGATGATTTGAGCTAAGCGGCTGCGCGCGGATGACGAGCGCGTCGCAAGGGCTAGCCTGAGCGGGCAGCGTAGAAGCGGAGCGGCGCTGGGAATCTGGAGGTGAGTCCGCGACGTGCTGATCGGCCAAGTCCACTCCGTTACGGCTGAAGGGCTTTCAGGATGGTGGCGGGGCCGCTCGGGCGGGTAGCGCCGGAGGTGGTTTGCAGGCGCGAGTGACGCCGGGCTGGACGGGGCTGATTGGGGAGTGCCGGCGGCCACGCACTGCGAAACCGCTTCCACGCCACCACCCCACGCATCGGCTCACAGCAAACTACCGATCGCTCACCGCACTTGCCTTAGTGACCACGCCCCCAATCCCACTTACACCACCGACGACGCCTGCTGCTCCGCCTCGTCATCGGAATCGGTGCCGCCGCTGGCGCTCGACGCGCGCGCGGCCGCCGCCGGTTCCTGATGCAGCCGGTTCGCGTGCATCAGCCGGTACAGCGTGGCGCGCGAAATGCCCAGCTCCGCCGCTGCCTCGGACAGCTTGTAGCCGTGCCGCTGCAACGCGTTTTCGATCGCGTCCTTTTCGGCCTTGCTGCGGATTTCCGCCAGCGTCACCGCCGGCCCGTGATCGGTCTCCGGTAAGCCGAGGTCGCTCGCGGTAATGAAGCGGCCCTCGCTCATCACCACCGCGCGCCGCACGCAATTGATCAGCTCGCGCACGTTGCCCGGCCACGGGTAATTCGACATGGCGACGATCGCGTCGCTCGACAGCCCGCGCAGTTTGCGCGCGCCGTCCTGTTTGTACATGCTCAGCGCATAGTTGGCGAGCAGCTTGATGTCGCCGCCGCGCTCGCGCAACGGCGGCTCGACCAGCCTCAGCACGCAGAGCCGGTGATACAGGTCGGAGCGGAAGCGTCCGTCTTCGACCGCTTTATCCAGATCGACGTGAGTCGCCGAAATGACCCGCACGTCGACCTTGATCGGCCCGTTGCCGCCGAGACGCTCGATCGTGCCTTCCTGCAAAAAGCGCAGCAGAACGGCCTGGCACTCGTGCGGCATGTCGCCGATTTCATCGAGAAAAAGGGTGCCTTCGTGCGCGCTTTCGATTCGGCCAATCTTGCGTTGCAACGCGCCGGTAAACGCACCGCGCTCATGGCCGAACAGTTCGGCTTGCAGCAGGCTCGGCGGAATCGCCGCGCAATTGATTGCGACGAAAGTGCGGCCGGCGCGCGGCGAGCGCTCGTGAATCGCGCGCGCGGTCAGTTCCTTGCCCGTGCCCGATTCGCCGGCGACGAACACCGGCGCGTCGGTCACGCCGCATTTGTCGATACGCCGGTAAAGCTGCTGCATCGCCTCGCACTGGCCGACCATGCCGTGCCGTCCGAGCGACGGTTCCGGCGCGACGGGCGGAGCCTGGCGCAAGCTCGACAGCCCGTGTGCGTGACCGAGCGCGAACACGAGCCGCTCGTTCAGCCATGGCCGGGTAACGAAGTCGAAGCAGTAATCGAGAATGAAACGGCTGACCAGTTCGTTTTCCGCCTGGCCCGGCACGATCTGCGCGACCCAGTTGGTTTCGACGCGCCGCATGCACGACGCAAGCGCGGACAGATGTTGCGACGTGCAGTCGCCGGGAAGTTCGACGAGGCCGACCTTGATGTTGCCGCGCTCGAGCATGCGTTCGGCGACCGCCGTGCTTTTTGCATGCACGGCTTGCCACCCGGAGGCTGCCAGAAAGTCGGCGAGTTTCTGATCGGGCGAGCTCGACACGTACAGAACGGTGCGTTCCGCGTCGACAGGCGTGCAAATCGTAGTCATGTAACCCCCGGGTTCGGTGCTGCTCTCAGGACTGCAAGTTCGACATACTCAACATACCGGCAGGCAACGCCGACCTTCGGCCAACCAGGCTCGGGTCCATTTGCACGGAACCGGGCCTCGCGGGCCTGACACAAAGCCACGGTGTTCAGGCCTCACGGCGACTGCCGTTCCTGAACACGCGGCGCATTCACGATAGCAGGAAAGCGGAGGCATGGAGCGGGCCGCGCGACGCGCGGCTTGCTACAACATGGACGGATAGCGGAAGAGTGTTCATGACTGAAACCGCCAGACTTTTTCATCCCCGAATCACGGCAATCGCTTCTGCCTCTAAGGCCTGGTAATACGCTCTAATTGGCGCATGGTCTAAAGATAAGCGAAAGCGCCATGAAGCGCCATACAAAGAGTCATGAATGCGATCTGGATTGCCGCGGAATGATACAGCGCATTTCGTTTAAAAATAACCCGTCAAGCCTTTTATGCGGGGCATCCCACATAGTTTTGCATTTCAATCGGGATTATCGCGACGGTCTAAAGGCGCTTGCGATTCAGCTTGTCTCAAGCTTGCGACATCTTGGGCACGTCCTTGCAAGCGCTATCGGATATCCGCAAGCACCGGCACATTTGACCTGGCCCCAGCGTAATCCATAGCCAGTGGGATGACGGTCGATTACACCGCCCGCACGCGCAGCACCCGTTTATGTTGCGGCGCGCTAAAGGCGGATGCGATCACGTCTCACGGACGAATCAAAGCGCGGCGTCAATCGACTGATTTAACTCTCTGGCGTAACCAGGCTTACGGTGGATAAGGTTTTGCGCCGCATGGCATAGCCGTTGCAATAAGAGATTCACAGCGGATGCGTTTGCCGACCGGTCCACAGCACGGGGTAATACGGGGAAACATACCGGCGGCCAACACGGAATCCGATGCATGAAATTCAATGCACGGAGATTCGATAGATATTCGCGGGATGTCGTAAGCACGGTCGGGAGGCCAATGTGTCTTGCGAGGAAGCGGCGGGGCCAACTTAAAAAGAATGTCGAATAAAACGGCACGAATGATCGGTAAAAAATTTTCGATCATTCGCGGCTGGACGATGTAAAGCGTTAAATCGCCATTTTTCCGTCGTTTAAGGACGGTGACGAAGTGAATAGCGATAACGCGTAATAACGACAGGCGCCGTCCGCGCAGTTGGCGGGCAACGCGCCGGACGGGGAAAGCTCAGCGCTCGGATCAGGACCGGCCGGCGCGAAGAAGCGGGGAGAACCAGGCCATAGCTTCCATAGAGAAGCGCAAATACGAGGTGAACTGGGAGCCGTGTCCGTGGATTCACACGGGCACGGCCGCCTGGACGTGGCCCGGCAGGGTCAGGACTCATCTTTTGGGGGGTGTCATGAACAGAACTAACAGAACCAGTGAAGCCGGCAGCGCCATCGGCGCGTTGGATCGACTGAGTTTCAACGGTAATAGCGGGCTCTCCTACCGGCCGCATGTCGGCGCGTCACGGCGACTTTTTGCTGCGCCGCCGGTGGATCTGACCACGCTGGTCATCGCGCAGGAGATCAAGCGCAAGGCGCAGGCGGAACTTCAGCGCGAAGTGCTTCGCGACACGGCGTATCGGTACGACATGCCGGTCCAGCAGGAACGCAACGACGACCGTAACAACACACGCAACGACGAACGCGGTGGCTGGAACAATCCCGCCGATTTCGACGAATAACTCACGCAAGCGTCGGCCGCAGTCGACGTGGCCTCGCCAAGCGGGCGGTTTCAGCCCGGCGGAGACCTGACATGATCGCCATTTTCCTGATTTCCGCGAGCATCGAACACGCGCAACTCATCGTCGCGCGTCTTGAAGAGAGCGGTGTGCGCTACCGGCTGCGCACGGCCTACGGCAGCGCGCAGCAGATGCGCGCGCATGCACGCGCCATCAAAAGCGCCGATCTTCTGATCATCGATGACGACGAAATGAACGCACGCGAACTGGACGGCGTGGAAGAAGCGCTGGCCTGTTCGCCGTCGCTGCACTGCGTGCTGGTGACGCCGTCGCCGTCCACCGCGTTGCTCGGCGCGGCGATGCGCGTTGGCGTACGGCACGTGCTGTCGTGGCCGCTCGATTCGCAGGCGATCTCCAACGCGATGATCCAGATCGACGCGAAGAAGAATGCACCCGGGCGCCGCGCAGGCCGGATTGTGTCGCTGGCGTCGAGCAAGGGCGGCAGCGGCACGACGCTGATCGCGGTCAATCTGGCCTGTTCGCTGGCCGCACAGCGCGACCGGCGCGTATTGCTGATCGACCTGAGCCAGCAATTCGGCGATGCCAGCCTGTTGATGGCCGACAAGCCGCCGCCCGCGACGCTCGCTGATCTGTGCTCGAAAGTCGAGCGCCTCGACGCCGCGCTGCTCGACTCTTGCGTGATGCACGTTCATCCGAATCTCGACGTGCTGGCAGGGGCGGGCGATCCGCTCAAGGCCGCCGGGCTGCTGCCCGCGCAATTCGAGCAGATTCTGACGCTGGTGCGCGACCGATACGACGCGGTGCTGATCGACGTCGGCCAGAGCCTGAATCCGCTGACCATTCACGCGCTCGATCACAGCGATGCGATTTGCATGGTCGTGCGGCAAAACCTGCTTTATATGCACGGCGGGCGGCGCATGCTCGATATTTTCCGGGAGTTGGGCTATCCGGCGAGCAAGGTGCGCGTGGTGGTGAATCAATACGACAAGAACGCGCAGATCAATCTGCAGACGCTCGAAAAGACGCTCGGCGCGAAGGTCGCGCACCAGCTTCCGCGCGACGACCGCCAGGTCAACGATGCGCTGAGCCGTGGCGTGCCGCTCGTGACGTCGGCGCGGGACAGCGCACTGGCGCAGGGCATCCGTCTGCTCGGCGACATGCTGTGGCCGGTGGTGATCGAACGTCGCAAAGGCAGCATGCTGAGCCGGCTGCTGGCGACGTGGCCGAATTTGCCGCCACAACTGAAGCCTGGGGTTTGAGCCTCTAAAGACGACGCGTGATCAGGCGCCGATTCATTCACGCCGGGCTTGCTCCGGCGGCTGTGGACAGTGATCTGATCCGACTGCTACGCTGCGAATTCTGAGAGTCCGGCTGCCCTGATGCGGCCGGAAAAACAATAATTCGCATCGAAAAAGCGAGTCTTCAATGACCAGGACCAATCCGCCCGCGCAACCGGACGGCGAACGCCGCTCATCCGCCGAGGCAGAGAGCAGGGGCGAAACATCTGCTGTGCCAATCCACAAAGTTAGCGAAGAAGTGTCGCCCGGATCTGTCGGCTGGCGCGAGGCGTCGATCGAAATTCTCGCGCGTCTCGGTGCGGCGTTGATGCTGGCCCTGTTCGCCTACGCTGCGGTCAGGCGGTGGCACGCCGACCCCACGCGGATCACTTTGCTGCTGCTGGTAGTCGGCGTGTTCATGTCGATGGGTCTCGCGCTGTTCGCACGTGTGCCGATCAGACGCGACTGGACGCCGTTTGCGTTGATCTGCTCGATCGGCGGCACATTCTATTTTCTCGCGGTGCGGCTTTCGCCCGGCGTTCAACTGATTCCCGAAGCGGTCGGTGCCGCGCTGCAACTGCTCGGGATTTTCTGGGAGCTGTTCGCGAAGATGTCGCTGCGCAGATCGTTCGGAATTTTGCCGGCCAATCGCGGCGTGGTGTCGCGCGGCGCGTACCGCTTTATCCGGCACCCGATGTATCTTGGCTATTTCCTCACCGATGTCGGATTTCTGCTGGTGAACTTTGGCGTGCAAAACATGATTGTCTACGGCTGCCAGTTCGCGTTGCAGATCGGGCGCATCGTGCGCGAGGAGCGGCTTCTGTCGGATGACGAAAGCTACTGCGCTTATCGAAGGAAAGTGCGCTTCCGGGTGATTCCGGGCGTGTTTTGACGAGCCGCGACGGCCCGGTTCCGATCGGGTAGTCGACGCGTCGACGTCAGCCATGATGGATGGTGTATGTTAAAAAGCCTGACCCGTCCGGTTACTCGCCGGATACTCACCGGCTATTCTTCGAGAGACTTACGTGAGCGCAGCACCGTCCATGCAAAACGCCGTCAGCGGACTCAACGACATCGCGTCGATCCTGTCCAATCCCATTCTCAATACGGATTCGTATAAGGCCTCGCACTATCTGCAATATCCGCCCGAGGCGTCGGCGATGTTTTCATACATCGAGTCGCGCGGCGGCCGCTACGACCGCACGCTGTTTTTCGGTTTGCAGATGCTGCTGAAGGAATATCTATGCCGGCCCATCACGCCGGCCATGATCGATCAGGCCAAAGCATTTTTCACCGCGCATGGCGAGCCGTTCAACGAAGCGGGCTGGCGTCATATCGTCGATCAGTACGGCGGCTATTTGCCGGTGCGGATTCGCGCGGTGCCGGAAGGTTTGGTCGTACCGACGCACAACGTGCTGGTCACCGTCGAATGCGACGACCCGCAAGTGTTCTGGCTCGCGTCGTATCTCGAGACCATGCTGTTGCGCGTGTGGTACCCGATCACGGTGGCGACGCAAAGCTGGCATTTGCGCGGGACGATCCGCGCGGCGCTGCAGAAAAGCAGCGACGATCTCACGCAACTGCCGTTCAAACTGCATGACTTCGGCGCGCGCGGCGTGTCGAGCGCGGAGTCGGCGGCGATTGGCGGCGCGGCGCATCTGGTCAGCTTCATGGGCTCCGACACGGTGCTCGGCGTTGCAGCGGCGAACCACTATTACAACGACACGATGGCGGCTTTTTCCGTGCCCGCTGCCGAGCACAGCACGATCACGTCGTGGGGCCGCGAGCGCGAGACCGACGCGTTCCGCAACATGATCGCGCGCTTCGGCAAGCCGGGCGCGATCGTCTCCGTGGTGTCCGATTCGTACGACCTGTTCGCCGCGTTGAAAGTGTGGGGCACGGAGTTGAAGCAGGCCGTGATCGACTCGGGCGGCATGCTCGTGATTCGCCCCGATTCGGGCGATCCGTTGACCATCGTGTTGCAGACGCTGCGAGAACTGGACGCGTCGTTCGGTTCGGCGCTCAACGGCAAAGGGCGGCGGGTACTCAACAACGTGCGCGTGATTCAGGGCGACGGCGTGAATCCCGACTCGATCGAGGCGATTCTCGCCGCGATGGACGAAGCCGGTTTCGCCGCCGACAACATCGTGTTCGGCATGGGCGGCGCGCTGTTGCAGCAGATCAACCGCGACACGCAGCGCTTTGCGATGAAATGCTCGGCGATCCGTCTCGGCGACGAATGGCACGACGTTCGCAAAGACCCGGTCACCGATGCCGGGAAGCGGTCGATGAAAGGGCGCCTGACATTGCTCAAAAATCGCCGCACGGGCGACTACCGAACCGCGACACTGCCGCTCGCGTGGGACGCCGATACGCTCGAAGCCGACTGGGAAGATGCGCTGGTGACGGTGTTCGATTCCGGCAAGCTGCTGGTCGATATGTCGCTAGCCGAGATCAGAAGCAGGGCGCACGCGGGCGAAGCCTGATCCGAAGGCTTCCTTCAACCGTTCACATCGCCCATACCGCTACGCCTGCCGGATCGATATCGATCCGGCACGCCGAACCCTCGCGCAAACGGCTGTCCTCGCTGGCAAGATCGAAACGGATTCCGGCGATATTCAAGCGGACATAGCGCTCGCCACGGCGCAATTCGACTGAATCGACGTGGCCTGCGTGAGCACCGTCCGGTGTAATCCGAAGCGCGCGCGATGACACGCGCCACATCACTTTCTCTCCTTCACCGAGTGCGGGTTCGCTTTCTGCCGCGCCGATCGTCAAGCCGCGCGCGAGTTCAACCTGTCCATTCGCGCTGATCGAGCCTTCGCCAACGTTGTGAAGACCGAGCAGCGCAGCGACCCGCATCGACGCCGGGCGCTCGAATACCGCATCGATTGCGCCTGCCTGCAACACACGGCCTTGCTCGACGACCAGCACTTCGTCGGCGAGCAACGCGGCCTCGTCGGGATCGTGCGTGACGATGATCGTCACCGCCGAAATCTCGCGCTGCAACGCTCTGAGCGATTGCTGCAACAGACGTCGCCGTGGCGTATCCAGCGCGGCGAACGGCTCGTCGAATAGCAGCAGTTCGCTGTGACGCGTCAACGCGCGCGCAAGCGCAACCCGTTGCCGCTGACCGAACGACAACTGATGCGGCAAGCGTGCGACAAGTGGCGAAAGGCCCAGGTGATCGAGCCAGTAACGTGCACTGGCGGGGTCGGCATCGGCGGGAAAAGCGAGTTGCCGCGCGACGTTCATATGCGGGAACAGCCCGTAATCCTGCGGCATATAGCCGATTTGCCGACGCTCTGGCGGCAGCGTGTGCAGGTCGGTCGGGCCTAGCCGCACATGGCACGCTTCATTCGATTCGAGGCCCGCGATCAGCCGCAGCGCCAACGATTTTCCCGAGCCGGACGGGCCGATGATCGCAAGGCGTCGCGTCGCGGGCGACCACGCAAGGTCGAGGTCGAATGCGCCCAATTGACGGCGCAAGTGAAAGGCGAGACGCAGATCGCTGGTGTCGCCGCGGCTCGCGGTGAGGTCGGCGGAACGTGCCGCGTCGAGCGCGTCATCGCCGTTTTCGGTGAGGTCGGCGGAGCCCGATTTTTGCCGCAAGCTGTAAATCGACAACGCCGCGCACACAATGGCGATCGCCAGCGTGGGCAGCAGCAGCGGCATCATCGCCGGCAGCCCCTGGCCGCCGAATACCACGTAGGTATAGACCGGCAACGAATACGGGTGATAGGCGACCATCACCGTCGCGCCGAATTCGCCGAACGCGCGCAGCCACGCGAGCGCGAGTCCGGCGCGGATCGCGGGCCACGCCACCGGCAGCATCACGCGAAAGAAGCGGCTGTTCGCGTGATGGCCGAGCGTGGCGGCGACGTCGTCGAGAACCGGATCGACGGCGGCGAACGCGGACTTCGCGGCGATGATCAGAAACGGCGCGGCCACGAAGACTTCCGCGAGCACGATGCCCGCGAACGAGTCCGTCAACATGCCGCCGGTGAGGCGTCCAATCCAGCTATACGGTCCCAGCAGAAACAGCAGCAGCACGCCGCTGGTCAGCGGCGGTAGCGCAAGCGGCAACTGCACGACGAAGCCGAGCAGCGCCATCTTCCGCGAGTTCGAGCGCGCGAGGAAATAGCCGAGCGGCACACCGCCGAGCAGAATCACGAACGACGCGACCGTCGCGCTCGCAGCCGATACCCCGACCGCCGACCACGTCGCGCGCCAGTCGACGTTCGCCCAGTCGGCGGTGCCGAGTTGCGGCACGCTCGCGATAAACGGAGCGCACAGATAGACAGCGAGGAGCGCCGCCAGCCACAGCAGCGGTCGCGCGGCAGCGCGTTTCACCAGCAGCTTGCGTTACTGGTTGGCGGCGTCGATCACGGCTTGCACCGACGGCGGGATCGCCTGCACGCTACCGCTTACAGTCGGTTTGACGACGTCCACGCCGTGTTGCTTGAGCAGCGTGCGGCCTTGTTCGCTCAACAGGAAATCGACGAAGCTGACCGCACCGGTGCGATTCGGCGCGTCGTTGAGAATCGTCAGCGTGTAGCTGGCCTTGGCCTGCAATTCAGGCGCCGGGCGAATCGCCGGAATCTTCAGGTCCGAGGTTTCGGTCGAGTAGAAGAAGCCGGCATCGAGCTGACCGGATTGCAGGCGGCCAACCAGCGTTTCCTCAGGCAGCACCTGTTCGGGATTTTCCGCCGCGCCGAGGGTCTTCTCGACCAGGTCCGGCTGATGATAAAGGTCCGCCGCCTTCGTCATCATCTCGACGGTGAACGCGCCCTTCGGATCGAGCTTCGGATCGGTCCGGCCGATACGGATACCGGGCTCCTGCAACACCTGATCCCAACGCTTGCTCTTGAATTGCGACGCGAATTTGCTCTGCGGGTTATAGCCGATCATCAACGGCGACTCGGCGAAATTCACGTACCACGTGACGTGATCGCCATTCGCTTCGCCCATCAAGCCGGTGTTGACCTTCGGACTTGCGCTGATGAACACGTCACCGCGACGCAGCTTGCCCTTGATCTCGTTGGCGATCTTGTTCGAACCCGCCGCATAGCCGCGGAAATGCTGGCCGGTGGCCTTCTCGAACGCGGGGCCGATGCTGCGCTCCATCAGGTTGACGAGCGAGCCGGCGTACAGCACGTTGACCGTGTTGTCCTGCGCGAAGGCGGGCGCGGCCGTCACGACACAGGTGACAGCGACGACAGGAGCGACGAGAGAGGCGAGCAGCTTGCGAATCATGCGAAAACCCCGATACGTTATGAAGAGCGATATATTACGACGCCATTGCGTCAGGTTGGGTGGCGATGTGGCACGTGATGCATTACTTGAGCGGGAAGATGCGCAGCGTGCTGGTGTTGCCGCTATGGCTCGCGCGGTCGATCACGTACAGCCTGCCGCGCAATGCGTCGACGGCTACGCCGCGCGCGTTCTGCAAGTCGTTGGCGAGGACGCTGACGGTGCCGTCCCGCGCGACGCGGCATAAACCGGTGGCGTTGCATTTCGTGTAGAGCGCACCGTCGGGTCCGTCGGCCATCAGGTCAGGCCCGTCGATCTGCGCGAACACCGTGCGCAGCGTGACGGGCTGGGGTGCGCTAAGCAACGTGCTCAGATTTGCCGAGACGATGTTGTTGTTCGCCTGATCCGAGATATAAACGGTGTCGCCCGAAGTCGCGATGCCGACCGGTTTGCCGAGGCCCGTCAGCAGATCGCGTTCCACTGCGGCATGCGTGGCCGGATCGTAGGTGATCAGGCTCAGCGCGCCTTGCGGCGGATTGCTGCCGTTCTTGATGAACCATGTCGACAGTAAGCGGTTCGAGCCGATGGAGATCAGACCGAGGCGGCGGCGCAACGGATCGGGGCCGGTGAATGCGGTGATCTGATCCGCGCCCGCGATGCCGAATACCGCGCTCGCCGTGCCGAAGCCGAAGCGCGCGATCATCAGCAGGCCGTCGTCGGTGAAACTCAACTGGCTCAGGCCGGTCGGCTGACCCGAAACGGTTGGCACGCTCGCGAAGTGCGCAAAAGCGTGCGCGTCGGACGACGCCAGCACGCTGCTGGCCTGATCGTCGGTGATGAAGACGGCGCCGTCCGCGACGCGCACCGCGATGCCGTTCGCTGTCGCGCTCACCGGCACACGCTGCGGCGCGTTCGCGGGCTTGTTGCCGGCGCATCCGGTCAGTGCGGCGATCAGACCGCAGGTCGCGAGCGCGAGGCGGGCGGTGCGTTGCAGCGAAAGTGAGAGGCGCATGGGATCTCCTGAACGGCGTCGGCCGTGTGCCGCACATGCTCGTGCCGCCGGCGCTCAATGCGGAGGCCGGTCCGGTTGCCGATATGCGCGGCGATATATTGCGTATCGGCGCAGTTGCCTACCGATGCCGCCAGCGCAGCGTAATATACACACGGGTATAGCGAATGAACAGACCGCATTACGCGTCGATGCAGGAGATAACCGTCTATGGATACTGTGAATGTGATTGCCGCGCCCGCCGTCGACGGCGCGCTTGTCCTGAGCGGGGGGTTCCAGCGTTCGCTGTCGATCGGGCTTGATCAACTGCGGCGCTACGAAAGCATCGTCGCGACGCCGTTCGATCTGCGCTGCTATACGACCAACCGGTTTATTCGCAGCGTTGAGCCGTATCGCGGGGTGCGACTGACTACGCTGATCGAGGAAGCGGGTCTGCCCAACGCCATTCCAGGTGAGTTCAAGCGAACCGTGTTCGTCGCCGTGGGGCACGACGGCTATGTCGTGACGTTCTCGTGGCATGAACTTTTCAATACGCCGGTCGGCGAGAGCGTGCTGGTCGCTTACGAGTGCGGCGGCCGCGCGCTGGATGCGCAGGACGGCGCGCCGATTCTGTTCTCGGGTTCGGACATTTTGCCTGCGCCTCGCCACGTCAAGCGGCTTGCGCGGATCGAGGCGCAGGTTCTCGCGCCGTTGGGTTAGCGCGCTGGCGTGACGCGGGCTTAATATGAGCCTTTGTTTTTCGCCGCGTCTGTTCATGTCTGACGATCCGCTTTCATTCGAATCTGCTGCTGGATCCGCCGCGTTTGCCGTGGCCGGGCCGTTAGTTTGGCCGACCGATCCGCAAGTTGCCGCGTGCATGGAGAAGTGGTTGCGCGCAGCAGGCAACGCGAATTCCGCCGACACCCAACTGTTCGCCAAACTGATCGCCGAGCGTGACGTGCGCCACGAACTTGCGCTGCTCGGCCTGCAACCGGGTGAGTGGGGCGCGCTGCTTTCGCGGCATTTCGCGCGCGCAGCCGCACCTGCGTCACCGCTTACAACGGACACCGCCGTGCAAGTTCACGCCGATTTCGTCCGCACCCTTCACGCGGTATTGCTGACCCACGCAAACCCCGCCGTCGATGCCGGAGACGCACGCGATCTCGCTACCATCATCGCCCACGCCTGTTTGCGTCCCGATCATCTGTGGCGCGACCTCGGCCTGGCCGGCCGCGACGAAGTCACGTGGATGTTGACGCGCTATTTCCCGACACTCGTTGCGTTGAATGTCGCGAACCTTCGCTGGAAAAAATTCCTCGCAGGGCAACGTGCGCTTTCGTTGGGTCTCGCGCCCGGTCCCGCACCCGGCTGTCCGGGCTGCGAAGACTACGCCCACTGCTTCCCGCAGCAACGCCCGTAGCCGTTCGGCCAGGATGGCAGCGCGAGGCCGTTCGTGTATGCTTTCGCGCATGGCTGACACCCTCAAAACCAAACCCGCACCGGCGTCGAAATCGCCTAAAACACGCCCTGAAGTGCGCTTCAGAATGCGTATCCGAAATGGCGACGCGGTCGCGCTCGGGCCCGGCAAAGTGGACCTGCTTGAAGCCGTGCGCGAACACGGTTCGATTTCGGCGGCGGCGCGGAGCCTCGACATGTCGTACCGTCGAGCGTGGCTGCTGATCGACGAGTTGAACCGCTCGCTCAAATCTCCGGCCACGCATTCGGAGCAGGGCGGCCAAAGTGGCGGCGGCTGCACGCTCACGCCGGTGGGCGAGACCATCGTCCGTTTGTATCGCGATGTCGAAGAAGAAGCGCAGCGCAGTTGCGCGAAGCAGATCGCCGAGTTGACGCGGCTGATCCGCTAGAGGTCAAACGTTTCGGCGACGGTGCGCGGCGGCTCACCGCGCCACGCACTCAACCGTGCCGCAAACAGAACGCCGAGGGCGGCGCAGTGCCAAGTTGAGCGAGATGCTCGGGATGCAGCCGGGCCATCAACTCGACGAAGCTCGCCACGCTCGCGGTGCGCAACGGGTGATAGTCGATCTGATGCCGCTCGCAAACCCGCTTGAGCGTATTCATCGAATCGTGGTCGATGCAGTCCACTGGAAACACGACGATATCCGCCCCCGGCAGCGCAGCGGCAAGCAGCCCTTTACGGTCTTCGACGCCGCCGTCGTGCACCACCAGATCGCCGCCGGCCGCTTCCACCAGACGCTTGAGCGCCGAGTTCGAACCAGGCCGCCCGCCCACGTAGACAATCCGCTTGCCGTGCACGCTGTCGAGGCTCGCCCGGCGCGCGCCGGTTCCGCTGACGGCATCCGCGGCATCGACGGTTGCGCGTTCCAGTGCGTCGCATTCGCTTTGCACCAGCTTGAGCAGCGCCAGCGCCTGATCGTGGCTCTTGCGTAACGCAAGCGCGGCTTCCTGTTCCTGAAGCGTGCGTTGTTCGGCAGCCTCACGGCGGCTTGTATGCAGCGCGATCCGCTGATCGGCGTCGTCCAGTCTGTCGCGCAGACGTTGCATTTCCGCTTCGACGTCACCGGCAACGGCATCGACGAGACGCGGGCGAGAGGTCTGCGCGATCTGTTCGTTCAGTGCAGCAATCGTCGCTTCGTGCTGCGTGCCGAGTTCACGCAGACGGACTTGTTGCCGCTCCACTTTTTCCTTCAGCGCGGCGTTTTCTTCTTCCAGCGCGACCAGCCGGCGAATATCCGCGCGATTGGCCGCGCCGACCAGGTGCGACAGCATGTGCAAGTCGCCGAACGCCTTCTGACGAACCGGCATGGTCGCAAACGGATGCGTCATCAAGGCCCAATATGCCGGGGGGATGTCGCCGTTTTTCAGCGCTTCGTCCCAGAGCTTGAGAAGATCGACGTCGTCGGCGGCCTTGTCGAAACGGCGCACCGCGCCCGCATAGTGCTCGTCCAGCAGCTTGTGGAGCGCCTTGGCGGCCGCGCCGCCTTCGATCGCCAGTTCGACCGCCGAGTGATGAATCTCCAGATCGCTCGCGTCGCGGCGGTCGAGTCCGGTGAATCGGGGCACCAGCTTGCGCAACTCGTGCGTGCTCAGACAGGTGCCGATGATCGAGCAATGCAGATGCCCGTCAAGCTCGGACAGGCGGGCGCGCCGTTTGGTGTTTGTCAGCGATGCCTTGACGGGCGTGCAGCAAGGATCGGCGACGCTGCTCAGGCCTGTGCCGGCGAGTTCGTCGCCGGAGAGTTTCAGACGTGACGGCTGGGCGAGACGAAACGGGGGCGTGTTCATGATGACCTCGAATCCGGTTCGGCGTCAGGCAGGTTGTGTCGGCCGTGCGCGTTTGCCGTACCGTCGATATATATCAGCGGATATAGCGGGCGGTAAAAAAAAGCGCTCATAAGCGGCCATGTCGATTAGTCGGGTAAGCGCGCAAGCTCGGGTTCGACGGTGCGCGCTTTGCGCGGCCTCGCGGTGGCTTCGACACCGGCGCTAGCGCTGACGGATGCACCCGGCAGCTTGCCCGCCGCGTTCGTCGCTGTCGCCGTGGCGCGTCGTCGGGCTCGGGCAAGTGTGAGTCGAGCCGCGCCTGCCGCTGCGTCGCTGCTATCCGCGCGGGCATGCTGTTCCAGCACATGCCCGACGCACAGTCCGACGAAGGTGGCGTCGAGCCGTTCGAGTTCCGTCACGACCTTGCGCAACGCGGACACATCGTTGCTGGAGGCGTCCGAGAAAATCGCGTCGCGCAGTTGCTCGGCGGAACGGGCGTCTTCGATGGCGGCTTTCAGGTCGCGCAAACGCGCGAAGGACGCCGCTTTTGCGTGGTCGGCGAGGATCGACAGCAACTGGTTCAGCGAGTGCGAGCCGGTCGTGCCGACCGCCGCGAAATTCAACTGGTCGCCGGTCAGCATCAGCACGAAGCGCTGCACGCTGCCGTAAAGGCGCCGGTACGCGTCGACCACATCGCGGATCGACTCGGCCCGGCCGCGTTCGGACGCTGATTTCACGGCGACGATGGTCGACGAAATCTCGTTTGCCACCTGTCGACCGCGCCTGGCGGGATCGGATAAAGGGGATCGACTGCGCACTGCTGCTGGCTCCTGCTGGTCTGTTTTGCTTCGCCGCACGGGATGCGCGCGGGCCGAAAAGCCAATAAATACGGGCTTTCCGGGCTCTACGAAGCCTACCGTGATATTCGACAGGATATAACGAAAGGCGAGCGGTGTGTTGAACCGGGAAGGAGTAAGCGCGGTGTGGGAAGGGTTTCAGGTAGCGGTTTCGGGGCGTCGGGCGAAGTCGAGAAACGCTTTGACGGCCGGTGCCCGTTCGTATTTTCGGAACGCAATCGTGATTTCCGACGGGATCGGCGTGCCGGCCCCCGGCAACGCGATGCGGCCGGCGAGCGTATGCGGACCGACCGCCACGTACCCGCCGGGCGACAAGCACGCGAGCACCGCCGCGAGCGTGCTGGGGGGGGGCGGGCCGAGCCGGGTGGAGCAGCGCCCGCGTCGCGCGAGTTCGAAAGTGCCCGCTTTCTGTTCCGGCGGCACGAAACATGGGTCCCGCAACTGCGCGAGCCTGATGCATCGCGATAACGAACCGGTCGCGGCACGGTGGCGGCCTGGATACCGTCGTCGACCGGCATCGGCGGGCTCACGTAGGCGGAGTCGAGCAGATAGTGAGCGACATCACCGAGACGTGCCCGGTTTGCGCCGTTTTCCGATATCGTGTGCTGCAAGCTCGCCGTAAAATGCGGGCGAACGCTTTTTCCAGCCGCGTCTTGCGGCATCCTGGCAACGCACCACACGACAACAATGAGCCATCCGAACACCGACCTGATCGAACGTTTTTACACCGCCTTCCAGCGCCGCGATGCCGAGACCATGATCGCCTGCTATGCCGACGACGTCGTCTTCAGCGATCCCGCTTTCGGCGAGCTTCGCGGCGACGAGGCGCGCGACATGTGGCGCCTGCTGGTGGCGCGCGCGCAGGCGTTTTCGCTGACGTTCGGCGGCGTCGAAGCCGACGACCAGACCGGCCGCGCGCATTGGGTGGCGAGCTATCTGTTCAGCCAGACCGGGCGTCAGGTGATCAACGAGATCGATGCCCGTTTCGTGTTTCGCGACGGTCTGATCGTCGAGCATCGCGACAACTTCAGCCTCTACCAATGGCTGCGCCAGGCAATGGGCCTGCGGGGCACGTTGCTCGGCTGGTCGCCGCTCGTGCAGCGCGCAATCCGAGCACAGGCGCGCCGGGGTCTCGCGCTGTATCGCAATCGGGAAACGCGAGACTGAACGGGGTGAGCGGGGCGGATCCGTTGCACGGAGCGCCGTGTTGCACTTGTTATGATTGAACCGGTTAGCTTCGTATTTCTTCAGGCAGACCAGCGAGGAAAGCCATGCCAGTAGTCGATGCCGCGTGGGAAGAGTGGCTGAGCAGCAACGTGACGCGCGGTTGCAGTCCCGAGTCGATGATCGAATCGATGGTCGGCGCGGGTTTCTCCGCCAATGCCGCGAGCGTCGCAGTACATAACGCGTTTGGCCGTGATCCGGCGGATGCGGTGTCGGCTTCTGTTTCGGCGATGAACGCAACCGAAGCGGTGCTCGCCGAGGCGGTTCCTCAAACCTATCAATACGACGATCCGCCGGTCGCGCGCGGCAACGTGATCCGCGCGCATGATCGCGATGTCCGCGTGCTGATGCGTTGCGAGCGCCCGCAGGTGATCGTGTTCGCCGACGTGCTGTCGGCGCAAGAGTGCGACGAGATGATCGAGCGCTCTCGGCATCGGCTGAAACGGTCTACCACGGTCAATCCCGCCACCGGCAAGGAGGATGTGATCCGCAACCGGACCAGCGAAGGCATCTGGTATCAGCGTGGCGAAGACGAGTTCATCGAGAAACTCGACAGGCGTATCGCGGCGCTGATGAACTGGCCGGTCGAAAATGGCGAAGGTTTGCAGATCCTGCACTACGGCACGACCGGCGAGTATCGCCCGCATTTCGATTATTTTCCGCCCGACCAACCCGGCAGCGCCGTGCATACCGCGCAGGGCGGCCAGCGCGTGGCAACGCTCGTGATCTATCTGAACGACGTTCCTGACGGCGGCGAAACGATTTTTCCTGAAGCGGGCATGTCGGTGGCGGCGAACAAGGGCGGGGCGGTGTACTTCCGCTATCTGAACGGCCAGCGTCAACTTGATCCGCTGACCCTGCATGGCGGCGCGCCGGTGCTCGACGGCGACAAGTGGATCATGACGAAGTGGATGCGTGAGCGTGCTTATTGATGCGCCTGCTCATGCGCCTGTTCATGCGCGTTTTCGTTCGCTAATCGATGCTTTCATCGACGCGCACATCGCGTCTCTTCCACCCGCCTGTTCGCGTTAATCGGCTGTCTGACCGGCGGCGGCATTGCCAGTCGACGAACCCGCGAACAACTGCTTCAATGCGCTGCGGCCTGTGGCGTATCCCATCCGCATGATCATCAGGCCGATTGCCGCGCCCGCGATCTGATCCAGCATCGGCAAACCGGCGAGGCTGCCGGCGAGACCCAACGTCGCAACGAGCGCCGACACCGCGTCGACGCGTGCGTGCATCGCGCTTGCCATCAACAGCGACGAACCGGTGCGGCGGCTTTCCGCGCGCAGGTAGCGAAACAGCGTTTCCTTGGTCACCATGACGAAGCTGCTGACCGCGAGCGCACCGATATGCATGGCGGTGCTGCCGGTCAACGTCGATGTCTGCGATGCGCTGCTCCACAGCATTTCCATTGCCGTGACGATCAGTACCGCCGCGATGAACAGCGACGCGAGCGATTGCTCGACGCTGTTGTCGGCGTTGTGTGCATGGTGGGGGTTGCGTCCGTTGCGCGCTTTCGCGCTTACGTGTCTTGCGCTGAGGTACAGCACGATCAGCACGACGGCGTCGGCGGCGAGGTCGCTCAGGGTGTGGATGCCGTCGGCGAACAGTCCGTCCGAATTCGCGGTGAGGCCGAGCGCGATTTGCATCGACGAGAGAAACGCGTTGAGCAGCGCGCTGGCGGAGGCGGCCTTAAACAAGGTGGCCGCCGCTCAGAACTGCACGGCGGTGGCGGCTGTCACGCTCGATAGACTGGGGCATGGGCTGGGAACGGTTTCTGTTTGTCGCAGCAAGTTACCTGCCGAAAGTTGCAGTCCGATGACAGCGGGGGGATCGTCATGATTGGTGCGCAGTGGGGATGCGCGGGGGATGCGTCCATTAGGGCGCTTGCATCGGGGGTATTGGCCAGGTTTGTGCGCTGCTGGCGCGAGAGACAAGCGGCGGGATGCGTGGGATGCGTGGGATGCGTGTGTAGGCCGCACAAGGTAGCCGCAGTTCGCAGACCGAGTGCGGTTATCGCGGGTCTTTCGTCCAGTCTTTCCACCCAGTCTGGAAGCCGCTGCCGCCGCTCAAGCCGCCTGATAAACGTCCGGCTTGTGCAACTCCATATAACGCTCCGGGTTCGCCAGTTGCGTGAAGCCATGCGGTTCATACACGTGATGCGCGTCGCTCGTGACCAGCACGATTCGTCGCAGCCCCTTCAGCATGGGGCTGGCAAATACGTGCTTCAGCAGCGCGGATGCATGACCTTGTCCGCGATACTCCGGCAGCACGAAAACGTCGCACAGGTACGCGAAAGTCGCCGAGTCGGTGATGACGCGCGCGAACGCGATCTGCGTGCCGTCGAGATATCCGCCGAAACATAGCGAGCCGGCGACGGCCCGCTCGAACGTATCGCGCGGCATCCCCTTGGCCCAGGCCGTTTGCTGGGATAGAAACGTATAAACCATCTCGATGTCGAGCGCACTCTTATCGTCCGATATCGTCAGTTCACGCGTTTGCATTCCGTCCCCCGTGTGATGCGTCGATAAAAAAACCTTCAGCCTTTCGCCGGACCTTCGCTGCCGCGCGAGCCGCCGCCGATGCTCTGCCCGGCATCGCGCGCAAGGCCCATGTAGCCGAACACCGACACCAGCGTCAGCACACCGGCAAACAGAAACGCGAGGCGGAAGTCGTCGAGCGTAAAGACGCGACCCGTCGTTTCGCCGTTGAAGAATGCGGCTGCGCGCAACGACACCGCGCCGAAGGCGATGCCCAGACCGATCGTCATCTGCGCGGCGGCGCTCCACAACGTGCTGGCCGCGCTCATCTGCGGCTGCGCGACGTCGGCGTAGGCGAGTGTGGCGAGCGTCGAGAATTGCATCGAGCGCGCCACGCCGTACACGAACACCACGATCAGCACGAACGCGAGCGGCACGTCCGGCGTCAGCAGCCCGCACGCGATGATGAAAATCCCGGCCACGGTGACGTCGATGATCGACACCATGCGGAAACCATAGCGTCGCAAAATGCGCGTGGTCAACGCCTTCATGCCGAGGTTGCCGAGCGCGCTCGCGAGCAGCAGCAGGCCCGAGCGGAACGCGGACAATCCGAAGCCCACCTGGAACAGCAGCGGCATCAGATAAGGCACCGCGCCGATGCCGATGCGCGTGAACGACCCGGTCACGACGGTGACGGAGAAGGTCGGAATCTTCAGCGTCGACACATCGATCAGCGGATACGGATGATGCTTCGCGTGCTGGAACGTGACCACGCCCATCAGCAATCCGCCGACGATCACGGCTCCCGCAATCCACGGATTGGTGCCCGGCTGGCTCGCGAGTTCGGCGCCGTAGAGAATCGCCGTCAGCGTGGTGCCGCTGAGCAGCAGGCCGACCACGTCGAGCGGTTTGCGGTCGGTGCCGCGCAGGTTCGGCACCAGCGCAAGCGCGATCGCCATCGCGGCGAGGCCGAACGGCACGTTCAGCAGGAAGATCCAGCGCCACGACGCGTAAGTGGTGATGAAGCCGCCCACCGGCGGCCCGACCACCGGCGCCGCAATTGCGGGCCATGTGATGGTCGAGATCGCCTGCATCATCTTGCTCTTCTCGGTGCTGCGGACCACGATCAGCCGGCCCACCGGCACCATCATCGCGCCGCCGATGCCTTGCAGCAGTCGCGCGGCGGTGAACTCGAACACGTTCTGCGACAGTCCGCACAGCACCGACGCCACCGTGAACACGCCGATCGCGCTGAAGAACACCGTGCGCGAGCCGCAGCGGTCGGCGACCCAGCCGCTGGCCGGGATGAAGATCGCCAGCGCCAGCATGTAGGCGGTCATGCCGAGACTGAGACTGTTGGGGCCGACGCCGAACGAGTGCGCCATCTGCGGCAGCGCGGTGGCAATCACCGTGGTGTCGAGATATTCCATGAAGAAAGTGGCCGCGACGATATACGGCAGCCAGCCGACATGCGAATTGCGTGTGTTGCCGCCGGTCATTGCGCGGCCCTCGGTGCAACGAGGACGGGGGCGGCGAAGTGGCGGGCGTGGCGACGGATTGCGCGCGGTGAAGTGAACATCATGATTCTTGCGACTACCTTTCGATAACGTATTTCCGGCGTCCGTGCAGGCGGACGTGCGACGGGATTGCAGCGTGCTAACTGGCTTGGATTTAAACGGAGATTGAGGCGCACGCGAGGCGGTGATCGCGTGACAGTGCATCGTCAGGACTGAATCGTAACGCAATAAATCGCGCCATACCGTGCGGGAGGGCATGCATGGCGCATGCCGCCCGTGTTCGAAGCGGGCTGATGGTGTTCGGAACTGACGGCGACGAGTCGCGTGTGGGGTGGGCTTCCCGCTGTCTGTGATACGAGGTGCTGCTTGCGCCTGGGCGCTTTGCTGAGTCGCCGAGCGGGTGAGCGAGTGCGTGAGCACGTCATGCGCGGCGAAGTCGCCGAGAAAAAAACGGTAAAGCGGCGAGCCGCGACGGCCAGCGTCACACCACGCCGCCGACAACCGAACCCGCCGCCTTTCCCTTGCTTACAACTCAGTCCTTCGCCGCGTACTCGCGATCCAGCTTGTCATACAGCGGCTTGTTCACCAGTCGCTGACGTTCGCTGAACGGCGCGACCAGCGTCGCGTCTTCGTCGAGCCGTCCGTTGCCTTTGAGCGAACCGAGCGCGCGCTGCATTCCGAGTACCGCGCCCTGCAGCGCCGCGTTTGCGTACAACACGATCCCGTAACCGAGTTTCGCGAGCGCCTCGCGCGATTGCACCGGCGTCTTGCCGCCGATCACGATGTTGATCAACTGCGGCTTGTCGAACAGCGACGGCAGACGTTCGATGTCGGCCAGCGATTCGGTGGCTTCGATAAACAGAATGTCCGCGCCTGCCTCGATAAACCGGTGACCGCGCTCGATCGCGTCTTCGATGCCGTGCACGGCCGCCGAATCGGTGCGCGCCATGATCTGCAGATTGCCGTCTTCGCGGGCATCGACGGCCGCGCGGATCTTGCCGACCATCTCGCTCGCGCTGACCACTTCCTTGCCCGAAAAGTGGCCGCATTTTTTCGGCATGACCTGGTCTTCGAACTGGATCACGTCCGCGCCGCTGCGCTCCAGCACGCGCACGGTCTGCCGCACGTTCAGCGCGTTGCCGAAGCCCGTGTCGGCGTCGACGATCAGCGGCAGCGCGACCGCATCGCGAATCCGCGCCGTGTGTTCGGCGACCTCCGCGAGTCCGATGAAGCCCAGATCTGGCAGGCCGAGCGACATATTGGTGACGCCCGCGCCGGTGATGTAAAGCGCTTCGAAACCGGCGTCCTCGATCACGCGCGCGCTCATTGCATTGAACGCGCCGGGCACGAGCAGGCCCTGGCGTTCGTTGACTTTGGCGCGGAACGCGGCGCGGCGGGCGGCAGTGGTGGTCATGTGAGTGTCTCCAGAAGAGTGATTGCCAGACAGTGGCAGATATTTTGCAGGAAGCGTGCCATTGGGCGGCAGTTCGATGCTTTATCCGGCAAATCAGTAGCTTGGCGCGTGAAGGGTGGCCCAATGCGTTCGTGGCAAAATAAGCCTGCTGTTCCATGAAACGTTTCATGGAACGTTTCAAATTCAGCCGGAGCGCCGCGTTGTCCACTTTCACGTCGTCTGTTGCGAATCTCGATCCCGGCCGGCCGGGCGTCGCTCTCGTGAGTATCAGCCGCCTGCAGTCGCTTTGCGAGACGGTCGCGCCGCGCTACGCCGGCCGCGCCCGGTTCTTTTCAGTGCGCGAGGGTTACGGCGCGGCCGTCGCCGCGTTGCAGACCTACGTGGATGCCGGCGCGGTCGACGTCGTGCTCGCCGCCGGATCGAACGGTGCGTATCTGCGCGAACACCTGAGCGTGCCGGTCGTGATGGTCAAGGTGAACGGCTTCGACGTGCTGAGCGCGATCACGCGCGCCACCACCACGTGGCCCGGCGCGCGGGTCGGCCTGGTGCTGCACGAAACGATTTCACACGAACTCGCCGATCTGACGCCGTGGCTGAACATCGGGCTGAAACAGCACGCTTACCGCTCCATCGACGAAGTGCGAGTAGCGGTCGACCAGCTCGCCGCCGACGGTTGCAGCGTCATCATCGGCCCGGGCATGGCTTGCGATGTCGCGCAGCAGGCGGGGCTGGAGAGCGTATTTCTGTACTCGCTCGGCGCGGTCGAGGAGGCGTTCGAGCGCTCGGTCGAACTGGCGCGTGTGAGTCGTCAGAAAGAGTCGAAGCGGGTGCGGCTGAACACGATCGTCGCGCATCTGCGCGATGGCGTCGCCGCGTTCGACGAGGCGGGGCAACTCGAAGCCGTCAACCCGGCGATGCTCGAATTGCTGGGTTTGAATCCATCGACGACGAACGCGGATCGCGAACCGGACATGCCCGCGCAGGTGGCCCGCGCCGTCGCACCGCTGCTGCGCGAAACACTGGCCCGCGATCAGCCGATCGAGGAGCGCATCGAGCAGATCGGCGCGCGCTCGCTGATCGTCAACTGCATGCCGATCGTCGAGCAGGGTATCCGCTCCGGCTCGGTGGTGACGGCGCAGGACGCGCTGGTCGCGCAACGGATCGACCGCACGCTGCGCACCAGCCAGCGGCCGAAGCATCTGGTCGCGCGGCATCGGCTGGACGATCTGATCGGCGCGTCGGCGGCGCTCGAACGGGTGCGCCGCCTCGCGCGCGCGGGCGCGGCGCACGATGCCACCGTGCTGCTCTCCGGCGAAAGCGGCACCGGCAAGGAGCTGGTCGCGCAGGGCATCCATAACGCGAGCCGGCGGCGCGGCAATCCGTTCGTCGCGTTCAACTGCGCGGCGTTGCCGGAGGGCCTGATCGAAAGCGAACTGTTCGGCCACGAGGAGGGCGCGTTCACCGGCGCGCGCCGGGGCGGCAAGCCGGGCCTGTTCGAAATCGCCCACACCGGCACGATTTTTCTCGATGAAATCGGCGAAATGCCGCCTGCGCTGCAGAGCCGGCTGCTGCGCGTATTGCAGGAACGCGAGGTGATGAAGCTCGGTTCGGGACGCGCTACGCCGGTCGACGTGCGGGTTATCGCCGCGACTCATCGAGACTTGCATGCGCTCGTCGGGCAGGGGGCGTTTCGCGCGGATTTGTATTTTCGTCTTAATCTGCTTCAGATAGAATTGCCGCCGCTGCGCGAACGGCGCGACGATATCGAGCCGCTGGCGCGCCACTTGTTAAGCCGGAACACGCTCCAATATGGTCTTGCGGATGCGGCGCCTGGCCAGGTGCTCAGGTTTCTTGCACCGCTTTTCGAGCACTACGCGTGGCCTGGCAACGTGCGGGAACTGGAAAATCTACTGGCGCGCGCCGCGATTTATCTGGACGGCAGCGACGGCAGTGACATAGCCGCTGGCAGCACGCCGCAGGATTGGCAAGCGGTATTCCCCGAATTTGGACGGATGACGCAAGTGCTGCATCGCTCCAAACCGGTGGCGAACGGCTTACATTCCATTGCACGCGGCGAGACCGGCCGCCCGGCCACACCGACCCGCGACGAGGCGCTCCACGCCCTCGAACTGGCGGGCGGCAATCGCGCCGCGGCAAGCCGGGCGCTGGGCATCGGCCGCACGACGCTCTGGCGGCTTCTGAAGGACTGATACCGGTGCGATAGGCGCCGCGCCCGAAATAAATAGTGTCAGACTATCGCTATGATTAAAACAATCCGCTTTACCTATTAAGCGTCGTCTGAGATACTGACTCCACTTTCCAACCACCCAGAAAGAGGACTCAGCAAATGCCGATCATCAACAGTCAAGTCAAACCGTTCAAGGCACAGGCTTATCACAACGGCGATTTCGTGACCGTCACTGAAGAAAGCCTGAAGGGCAAGTGGTCGGTTTTCGTTTTCTATCCGGCCGACTTCACGTTTGTTTGCCCGACCGAACTGGGTGACCTGGCCGATCGTTACGCCGAATTCCAGAAGCTCGGCGTCGAAATCTACAGCGTGTCGACCGATACGCACTTCACGCACAAGGCATGGCACGACACGTCGGACACGATCCAGAAGATCAAGTACCCGATGATCGCCGATCCGACGCTGGCAATCTCGCGCGCTTTCGACGTGCTGATCGAAGAAGAAGGCCTGGCACTGCGCGGCACGTTCGTGATCAACCCGGAAGGCGAGATCAAGCTGTCGGAAGTGCACGACAACGGTATCGGCCGTGACGCAGGCGAACTGCTGCGCAAGGTGCAGGCTGCTCAATACGTCGCATCGCACCCGGGTGAAGTTTGCCCCGCCAAGTGGACGCCGGGCGCAGACACGCTGACCCCGTCGCTGGACCTGATCGGCAAGATCTAAGGTCCGACGGTCCAAAGTGACCCGAAGCAGTAAGCGCTTCACAGCGCATCGGCAGTACCGTGCGAATCGCTTGATGCAGCGATTCGCGCGTCCCCGGGCCGTACCCGTCCTACCCGGACGGCGTGCGGCGCCGGGAACCCAACACCCACGTCACGGAATCGAATCGCCATGCTTGATGCCAACCTCAAGACCCAGTTGAAAACGTACCTCGAAAAGGTTAGTAACCCTATCGAGATCGTCGCCTCGCTCGACGACAGCGCGAAATCGCAGGAATTGCTGGCATTGCTGAACGATATCGCGACGTTGTCGGAACGTGTCACTGTCATCGAACGCCGTGGCGATAGCGAACGCAAGCCGTCGTTCTCGATCAGCCAGCCTGGCAAGGATACGGGCATCCGCTTCGCGGGCATTCCGATGGGACATGAATTCACGTCGCTCGTCCTCGCGTTGCTGCAGGTCGGCGGCCACCCGGTCAAACTCGACGATGCAGTGATCGAACAGATCCGCAATCTCGACGGCGACTATCAGTTCGAAACGTATTTTTCGCTGTCATGCCAGAACTGCCCGGAAGTCGTCCAGGCGCTGAACGTGATGGCGCTGATCAACCCGCGCATCCGCCACGTGGCGATCGACGGCGCGCTGTTCCAGAACGAAGTCGAAGCGCGCCAGATCATGGCGGTACCGACCATGTTCATGAACGGTGAAGTGTTCGGTCAGGGCCGCAGCGGTGTGAAGGAAATCCTCGCGAAACTCGACACCAACGCCGGTGCGCGTGCCGCGAAGGAACTGGAAAAGAAGCCGGTGTTCGACACGCTGATCGTCGGCGGCGGCCCGGCGGGTGCGGCGGCGGCAATTTATTCGGCGCGCAAGGGCATTGCGACGGGTGTCGTCGCGGAACGCTTCGGCGGTCAGGTGCTCGACACGCTCGCCATCGAAAACTTTGTCTCGGTGACGGAAACCGAAGGGCCGAAGTTCGCGACGGCGCTCGAACAGCACGTGAAGACGTATGAAGTCGACATCATGGACGTGCAGCGTGCCGAAGCGCTGATCCCGGGGCGCATCAACGAGGTGCGTCTGGCGAATGGCGCGGTGCTGAAGGCGAAGACCGTGATTCTGGCGACCGGTGCGCGCTGGCGCGAGATCAACGTGCCGGGCGAGCGCGAGTACCGCAATCATGGCGTAGCGTACTGCCCGCACTGCGATGGCCCGCTGTTCAAGGGCAAGCGCGTCGCAGTGATCGGCGGCGGCAATTCAGGCGTCGAAGCGGCAATCGACCTCGCGGGTATCGTCCGCGAAGTGACGCTGTTCGAATTCGGCGCGACGCTGCGTGCCGACGAAGTGCTGCAACGCAAGCTGCGCAGCCTGCCGAACGTAACCATCGTCACGCAGGCTCAGACCACCGAAATCACCGGCGACGGCAAGAAGGTCAACGGTCTGGTCTACAAGGACCTGCGTTCGGGAGAAGTGAAAACGGTCGAACTGGAAGGCGTATTCGTGCAGATCGGTCTCGTGCCGAACACCGAATGGCTGAAGGGCACGGTCGAGTTGTCGAAGCACGGCGAGATCGTCGTCGATGCACGCGGCGCGACGTCGGTGCCGGGCGTGTTCGCCGCCGGCGACGTGACCACGGTCCCGTTCAAGCAGATCGTGATTGCAGTGGGCGAGGGCGCGAAGGCTTCGTTGTCGGCATTCGATCACCTGATCCGCAATAGCGAAGAAGTGGAAGCGGTCAGCGTGGCGGAAGCGGAAGCTGTCTGATTCGAGTATCCGGTAGTGTGGTAGTTGTTGTATCGAACGGCGGCCTGCGGGCCGCCGTTTTTATTTGCTTTCGCGTTTCCGCCCGCATGCACGCAATGTGCGCTGCAACACGTCATCCAACGCCTGTTTCATTCGCCCGCTCGAACCGCGTGACATATGCGCGCTTTGCGAGGCGATTGTTTGGAGACTCTCACCTGGCCGGATTCTCTGGCTATCCGTCGCGTCAGACCATATAAATCTGGGAGTTAGAAAACGTTCGCCCGCGCAAACTTGCGACGTGTCGGACGATAAAAAAGGAGGGAGACAATGTCGACAACGGATGCGGCCCGCGACCGGTGGACCGATAGCAAGCGCTACTTGTGGCTGCTCGGCGCGCTCACGATCACTTTGCCTTTGCACGCTGCGTGGCTCGCGCTGTCCACCGGGTGGCACATCTTCTGGTGGTTTGGGCCGATCTTCGTCTTCACGATCATTCCCGTGGCCGACTATCTGATCGGCGACGACACCAGCAATCCGCCCGACGACGTCGTTCCCACGCTGGAGAAAGAGCGCTACTACCGCCGCATCGTCTATCTCGCGACGTGTGCCGAATACGCGTCGTTCTTCGGCGCGTTATGGATTGTCGCAACGCGTACGCTGGTCTGGTACGACTACGTGGGCTTTGCGTTATCGCTCGGTGCGGCGACGGGCGTGTCGATCAACACCGCGCACGAACTCGGCCACAAGACCAACCGCTTCGAACGATGGCTCGCGAAAATTACGCTGGCGCCGGTCGCGTACGGGCATTTTTTCGTCGAACACAATCGCGGTCATCATGTGCGCGTGGCGACCGCCGCCGATCCGGCCAGCGCGCGCTACGGCGAGTCGTTCTGGGCATTTTTGCCGCGCACGGTGTCGGGCAGCATTGCGTCCGCGTGGCGGCTCGAAAAGCACCGGCTCGAACGCCTCGGCAAATCGCCGTGGACGTGGCGCAATGAAGTGCTGCACGCATGGGCGATGACGGTGGTGTTGTGGGGAGCGGCGATCGCGTTATTCGGCCTGAAGGTGCTGCCGTTCCTGCTGATCCAGGCGGTGTATGGCGCGTCCCTGCTCGAAGTGGTCAATTATCTCGAGCACTACGGACTTGGCCGCAAGCAGCTTGCGAGCGGCCGCTATGAGCGCTGTCAGCCGCAGCATTCGTGGAACAGCAATCGCGTCGTGACGAACCTGTTTCTGTACCAGTTGCAGCGCCACGCCGATCATCATGCGAATCCGACTCGCTCGTTTCAGGCGCTGCGTCATTTCGACAATGCGCCGCAATTGCCGTCCGGCTACGCGACGATGATCATGCTCGCGTATGTCCCGCCGTTATGGTTTCGCGTGATGAATCCGCGGGTCGTCGCGCATTATGGCGGGAACATGATGCAGTCGAATATCAGGCCTGCGATTCGTGAGCGTGTGCTGGCGGAATTCGCGGGATAGTTGCGCGTATATCACGGCAAAACAAAAAAGCCGCGTGGCATCTTTCGATGCCACGCGGCTTTTAACTGAAACGATGCGAGTACTTTTAACGCCGGTCGATCGAGTACTTGCCTGCACCGGTCACGCACAACAGCAGCAGTCCGCCGATCACGCTGATGTTTTTGTAGAAGTGGATCATGTTGTCGTATTGCGCGGCGCCGGTCATGTTCCAGTAGTGGTGCCCGATGAACGCGGTGCCAAGCGTATAAACCGCGAGTACCAACGCCAGCGGCCGCGTGTAAAAGCCCACCACGAGTGCGACGCCGACCACGAATTCCATCACCACGGCGATGATCGCCGACAACTCGGGCACAGGCGCGCCAGTCGATGTCATATACGCGACGGTGCCGGAGAAGCCGGTCAGTTTCGACCAGCCGAACATGACGAACAGCACCATCAACAGGATGCGGGCGACGAGAATGACCGCGTCTTTCTGGTTTTCAAACAGTGTGTAGCGCATGATTTTTTATCGATGATTCAGGTATTGAAGGAGAGTGATTCGCCGGCATCGAAAGCCGGCGAATCATGTTTAAACCAGCAGGCAACTCAAGCCCACATCGCCGATGTCTCGATGTTTCGCAGATCGAACACCAGCACTTCTGCATCGTGGCCTTGCGTGAAGGTCAGCGCTTCTTCTCCGCGCACTCGCGCACCGTCGCCTTCATTCAGCTCGACGCCGTTCACCGTGACCTTGCCGCGCGCCACCTGAACATACGCATACCGGTCGCTCGCCAATTCGAGCCGCGCCGTCTCATCGCCGTCGAACAGACCTGCATACACCCGCGCATCCTGCTGCACTACCAGCGATTCGTTCGCGCCGTCCGGTGACAGGATCAGGCGCAGCGCACCACGCTTCTGGTCCGCACCAAAATGCCGCTGCTGGTAACGCGGCGTCGTGCCCATCTCGCCCGGTGCGATCCAGATCTGCATGAAGTGGACCGGCTCCGTCTTCGAATGGTTGTATTCGCTGTGCGCCACGCCGGTTCCGGCGCTCATCAACTGGACGTCGCCGGGCACGATCACCGAGCCGGTGCCCATCGTGTCCTTATGTTCGAGCGCGCCTTCCAGCACGTACGAGAAGATTTCCATGTCGCGGTGCGGGTGCTTGCCGAAACCCTGAGCCGGTGCGACGCGGTCGTCGTTGATCACCAGCAGGTCGGAGAAGCCGTTCTGCTTCGGATCGTGATAGTGCGCAAAGGAAAACGTGTGACGCGAGCTAAGCCAGCCGTGTTCGGCGCGGCCACGTTGATTGGCGTGTCTGATTTCGAGCATCTTGTTCTCTCCTTGGGTTGTGCGATCCGGGCAGTTGTTTGTTTGTCCGCGATCCATGAACGACAGTGTAGGTCAATCCGGATGGATATAATCGATGCTAAATTGGAAACACTGTCACCATGGAGTGGACAATAAATGCAACTCGAAGACATGCGGATCTTCGTCGCCACGGTCGACGCGCGTAACTTCACCGCCGCAGCGAGCCGGCTCTCGTTGTCCAAGCAGTTCGTCAGCCGACGCGTGATGGCGCTGGAAGAAGCGCTCGGCGTGCAACTGCTGATCCGCAATACGCGCAAGCTGGCGGTGACCGAACTCGGGCAGGAGTTCTACGAGCGCGCGCGGCGCATCCTCGGTGAAGTCGAGGATGCCGAGCAGGCCATGTCGCTGCGACGCGCGGGGCCGCGCGGGCTGTTACGTGTGAGCGCGCCGATGTCGTTCGGGATGATGCATCTGTCGCCGCTGGTGGCGATGTTTCTGCGCGAGAACGGCGAGGTGCGCTTCGACATGGAATTGAGCGATCGCACGGTCGACGTGGTCGGCGAAGGCTTCGACATGGCGATCCGCATCGGCGTATTGCCCGACTCCACGCTGGTCGCGCAGAAACTGGTCGACGTGCGGATGGTCGCGTGTTGCAGCCCCGGTTACGCAAGGCGTCGCGGCAAGCCGGCGGTCCCGGCGGATCTCGCGCGTCATGCGTGTCTGCTTTACGGGCACGGCGGCGCGGTCAGCTGGGATTTTGTCGTCGACGGGACGGTGAAAGGGGTTGAGGTTCACGGACCGTTGCGCGCTAACAATGGCGATCTGATTCGCGATGCGGCGGTGGCGGGGCTCGGCATTGTCCGGCTGCCGGATTTCATCGTCGCCGATGCGCTCAGGAGCGGGCAACTGATGCCCGTGCTCGAAGACTTCCTGCCGGGCGCGACCAGCGTGTACGCGGTTTATCCGCAGCATCGGCAAAGCTCGGTGACGATACGGGCATTCGTCGAATTCCTGCGCGCGCAACTGCGGAAGCAGTTCGCGGTTTAAATTTTTCGCGTGGCGTGGGGTGGCGCGTGTGTAGGCGTTGGCAGGGGTTCGTGCCTTAACGCGTACCGCGGCCCGATCCGCGAATTGATGTTCTCAACGCAGCCACCCGAACATTCCTTCAAATCCCTTGGCGCAAATTTTGCACATAGGCCTCTGTCGGCAAATCTTGCGCATGAACCTGTTCATACAAAAAGCGCTGTCAGGCGGGTGTCAGCCAATATGAAGCGGTTCTCGTCCAGATAACGCGTGTCGATCGTTGAAAAAATTACGTGCCTTACACAGCAGCGCCTCGAGTTCCCCGGCTATTTCAACCGCGATGAACCTCGGCGCGCGACTCTAACCCTTTCGCGATACGCGAAATCGGAGGCTTCTGGTGTTGAACAGCCGTAGAAAGCGGGGCGGCCAGCTTCGCAATAAACAAACAAGCATCGCGGCAACGTCTCTGGTTGCAGCGACCCTCGGCGGCATCGCCTTCCTGCCGGCCTCGGCTTCGGCTCAAACGCCTTCGCCATTGGGTGAGTGGCAATACTCGGTTGGCATCCCATTGCAGAAGATGTGGCAGCCGACCATTCCCGACTGGCAAGTGCGTCTTGGCGCGGCCAGTTCGTTCCAGCCGCGCTTCGAAGGCTCGGATCGTTATCACATCGTGGCCGGCCCGAGTATCGACGTGCGCTACAAGGATCTGTTTTTCCTGTCGAGCGGCGAAGGTTTCGGCGTCAATTTCGCGCAGGGCCAGAACTGGCGCGCGAGTCTTGCCGCCGTCTACGATCTCGGCCGACGCGCGCAGGACGATCCGCAGGAGTTGAACGGACTCGGCAACATCAACGCGGCGCCGGGTCTCAAACTCGCGGCCGAATACGTCATTTCGAAGGACTTCCCGCTCGTGCTGCGAGCGGACGTGCGGCGCTATTTCGGCGGATCGAATGGCTGGATCGGCGATTTGGGTGCGTATATGCCGATGCCGGGCAGCACGAAGCAGTTCTTCTGGTTCGCGGGGCCGAACGTGTCGCTGGCCGACTCGAACTATATGAACAGCTGGTTCGGCGTGAATCAGACTCAGGCTGCGCACTCGCAGTATCAGCAGTATCACGCGAGTGCCGGATTCAAATCGGTGGGCTTCGGGATCAGCGCGGTCTGGCTGTTCAACAAGCACTGGTTCGCGACCGCAGACGGCGCTTTCGAACAGTTGGTGGGCAGCGCGGGCAACAGTCCGATTACGCGCAGCAAGGCGACCGGCGTGGCGGATATCTCCATCAACTATCGCTTCTGACGTAACACGTTTTCCTGCTGGTAAGGCTTCTGTATCAAACCCGCGCTGCGCGTTCGCGTACGCGCGGGTATATCGCTTGCTGACTTCTTGTTGCGCGTCAAACCGGCTTTTCAACGGCGCGCCAGAACACAAGGAGTCGATCCCCATGGCAGGAAAAACGAATTCGCAGAAGCCCGCGGCAAAGAACGCGCAGGCTGGTGATCCGAAATCGAAGGATCTGGAAAAATTTCGCGTCAAGCCGGACGGTGAAGCGCTGAGAACCAATCAGGGCGTCAAGATTTCCGACAACCAGAACACGTTGCGCGCCGGTCCACGCGGACCGTCTCTGCTTGAAGATTTCATCATGCGTGAAAAGATCACGCACTTCGATCACGAACGTATTCCTGAGCGCATCGTGCATGCACGCGGTTCGGCGGCGCACGGCGTGTTTCAGGTTTACGAGTCGATGAGCGAATACACGAAGGCGGCGTTTCTGCAGGACCCATCGGAGCAGACGCCCGTTTATGTGCGCTTCTCCACGGTGCAAGGTCCGCGTGGTTCCGCCGATACCGTGCGCGACGTGCGCGGCTTTGCGGTGAAGTTCTACACGCAGGAAGGCAATTACGATCTGGTCGGCAATAACATGCCGGTGTTTTTTATTCAGGATGCCATCAAGTTCCCGGACTTCGTGCATGCGGTGAAACCGGAAGCGCCGAACGAAATGCCGACCGGCGGTTCCGCGCACGATACCTTCTGGGACTTTGTATCGCTCGTGCCCGAGTCCGCGCATATGGTGCTGTGGACCATGTCAGACCGTGCGATTCCCCGCAGCTTGCGCACGATGGAAGGCTTCGGCATTCATACGTTCCGCTTCGTGAATGCCGAGGGTAAAGGGCGATTCGTTAAATTCCACTGGCGTCCGGTACTGGGTTCTTACTCGCTGCTATGGGATGAGGCGCAGAAACTTGCGGGCAAAGACCCGGATTTTCATCGACGCGATTTGTGGGAGTCGATTGAACGGGGTGACTTCCCGGAGTTTGAACTCGGCGTGCAGATTGTCGAGGAAGAAGACGAGCACAAGTTCGACTTCGACCTTCTCGATCCGACCAAGCTGATTCCTGAAGAACTGGTGCCGGTGAAAATCGTCGGCAAGATGACGCTCAATCGCAATCCGGATAACTTCTTCGCCGAGACTGAACAGGTGGCGTTCCATCCAGGCCATGTCGTGCCGGGTATCGATTTCTCGAACGATCCTCTGCTGCAAGGGCGCCTGTTTTCCTATACGGATACGCAGATCAGCCGCCTCGGCGGACCGAATTTCCATGAGATTCCGATCAACCGTCCGGTATGCCCATATGTCAACAATCAGCGCGATGCGATGCATCGGCAGACAATCAATGTCGGGCAGGCTTCGTATGAGCCGAATTCGCTGAGCGGCGGCTGGCCTAAGGAAACCGATCCCGCGCCGTCGGACGGCGGCTTCGAAAGTTATCAGGAGCGCGTGGAAGGCACGAAGATTCGCGTGCGCAGCGAGTCGTTCGCCGATCATTTCTCGCAGGCCGCGCTGTTCTATAACAGCATGTCGCAACCGGAGAAGGACCATATCGCCGCGGCGTATCAATTCGAACTCGGCAAAGTGACGAAGCCGGAAATACGCGCTCGCGTGGTCAACGAGATTCTTGCGAATTTCGATGCCGGCCTGGCGGCGCAAGTTGCCGAAGGTTTGGGTCTCCCTGCGCCGAAGAAGGGGACGGCGAAGCTGGCGGGTCCGAAGGAGTCGCCTGCGTTGAGCCTGCTCAATCGTGTGCAGCCGGGTATCAAGACTCGCAAGATTGCGTTGCTGGCCGCGCCCGGTTCGGATGGCGCGGCGATTAGAAAGCTTCAGCAGGCGCTGCAGGGCGAGGGCGCTGCGCCGATGCTGATTGCGCCGACACTGGCTGCCATCGACGGCATGGCGCCCGATGCGACGATTGCCGGCCTGCCTTCGATCATGTTCGACGCGGTCATCGTAGTCGGCGGCGATGCGGGCGCGAAGGTGCTGGCGCAATCGGGAGACGCACGGCATTTTGTGCTTGAAGCGTTCAAGCATCTGAAGGCGATCGCGGCAATCGGTGCGGGGCGAGACGTGCTAGTGGCCGCACAATTGCCGGACAATGCGGACGGCGTATTCACGGGTGACGACAAGAAGGCGACGGACGTGCTCAAGGCGTTCATCCAGGCCGCTGAGCAGCATCGCGTGTGGTCGCGTGCGGCGCAGGCGGAATCGGTGCCTGCGTAATTTGCCTGAGTGGTCTGAGTGCTCTGGAAGTGACACGCTGAAGTAAAACTGGCCGGTGCTGTTCAGACCGGCCAGTTTTTTATGCACGACCGCGGCAGTGCGAAGTCAGCCGCGCGAACCGCGCCTAAGGATTCACCCGCGTCCCACGCAGCCGGTGCGTATTTTTAGACGCGGCCGCCGCCGATGCCGCCGCAGCCGACACCCCCGCCGGCCCCTCGGGAATATCGCTGGGCCGCGCGGCCTGGGCCGATTGCGGATACATCACCAGCAGTGCGCGCAGCACACCGTTGGTCCATCCAAAGCCGTCCTGCAACGGATATTCGCCGCCTCCCGCCGACACACCCGGCGTCGCTGCATCGACATCGTATTTCTCCACGAGCTTACCCGTGTGCTGGTAATAATCGACGTTGGTCCTGATCCAGCGCGTCGCGATGGTGCGCGCCAGTTCCGACTCGCCATACCGCCGCAAACCCAGCACGGCCAGATATTGCAGCGGCGCCCAGCCGTTCGGCGCATCCCATTGCTGACCGCTATTCACTTGCGTGGTCGCAAGCCCGCCCGGACGCAGCAATTCGCGTTGCACGGTCGCGGCCACCGCCTTCGCCTGCTGGCGGCTGGCTACGCCCGTATATAGCGGATACACGGTCGCCGCCGTCAGCCGGTGAGTCAACGTGCGATTCACAAAATCGTAATCGCCGAACGCCTGCAATTGCGGGTCCCACAACACGCGACGAATCGCGTCGGCACGCGTGGCCGCGCGCTGCTCCATGTTCTCCGCGTGCGTGACGTCGCCGCGCATCCGGTAAGCTTTCGCCAGCGTGTGCTCCAGATCGACCAGCAGGCTGTTCAGATCGACCGGCACGAGCGAAGTCACGTCGACGGTGGCCAGCGTCTTGCCGTCGGCAAACCAGCGCGAGCTGAAATCCCAGCCGGTCTCGCCGCCTGCCCGCAAATTGCGCCATAGGTCCGCGGAATCGCGTTGCGGCGTCTGCTGCGCGGTCAGCACGTCTTCGCGATACGACTCGTCACGCGGTGTCGCGCGCTCGTCCCAGTAGCGGTTAAATAACGTTCCGTCCGCGAGACGCACGACATGGCGGCTCGCGTGACCGGCGGGCAGCCCTTCGCTGCCGTTCATCCAGTACGCGTATTCGCGCTGCAATTCGGGCAGATACTGCGCATAGACGGCGTCGCCGTCTTTCTCCGCGACGAGCCGGACCATCTGCGAAAAGAACGGCGGTTGCGAGCGGCTCAGATAGTAAGTGCGGTTGCCGTTCGGAATATGGCCGTAGCGGTCGATCAAGGTCGCGAAGTTCTTCAATTCGTCGACTACCAGCGCATGCTGCCCGCTCTGTTCGAGACCGAGCATGATGAAATACGAGTCCCAGTAATAAATTTCGTCGAAACGGTCCCCCGGCACGATGTACGGATACGGCAGCGGTAGCAGCGACGACCACGGACTCGCGGTCGCATCCGGCTCGCGGCGCAAAACGTTCCATAACGTATCGATGTGATCGACCACACTCTGGTTCGGATCGGACACGTACGCTTTCGCGGTGCGTGCAGGCAGCGTGAAGTTCTTCTTTACGAAATCGGCGAGGTTGAAGTTCGGCTGCTGCTTCGCGTCGTCGTAAGCGGCGGCGATTTGCGCGGGCGGCGCTAGTGGAACCATGTCCGCGAAAGTCTTGCTGTCGGGGTACAGATGCGCGAGCTGCACGTCGCGATATAACGCCGGATATTGCTCCGACGGCGGCACGGCCACGACCGGTGACGCCTGCGTAGGCGGCTCGACGTGCACGGCGACGTGCGTGATGCCGGAGGTGGCGGCGGGCGAAGGCTGGTCCGCGATGGCCAGCGAAACGTGCCACGCGATGGCGGCGGCGAGAACAGTGCGCGTGGCGGCGCGGGAAAGGCAGAGCAGGTCTTGAGAAGGCATCGGCTACCGGTTGGGAGTGGAAGGCGCTAACAGTCAAAACTGGTCCGACGATTCAGCAAGCCGGACGGCGTAAATGCTTCTTCACATGATTGACCCGCATCCGCCGCGCAAAGTTGCGTACATCGGCAATAGCCCGCCCAGCAAGCCTAACCGGGCGCACCAGCATCTCAAAAACAAACCTCATCCTGTATGATGACGGCCCATAGAGAGCGACAAAAAAATCGCGCGAAAATCCGAAAAATATTCCGAATCGATTTGATTCGCCATGCCGAAGACAGAAAAAATGACCGCATCGCAGGCCGTCGACCAGAATCGTTTTCGCAGCATCATCCGCCGCAACATAGCTTTGCCTTTGGGTGTCGGGCTCGTCACGATGGCGGTGTTTCTCGGGCTGATCGCCTATCTCGTGTCGACGATGAACTGGGCCGAGCATTCCGAGCGCGTGATCGGTCAGGCCAATGAAATGCTGCGTCTCGCGGTCGATCGCGAATCGTCGATGCGCGGTTTTCTGATCACGGGCGACGAGAGTTTTCTCGCGCCTTATGAAACCGGCGGCCCCAAATTCAAGGCGCAGATCGAAACGCTGCAGGAGGCCGTCGCCGACAATCCGCCGCAAGTCGAAAGGCTCAAGCAGATCCAGGCGATCCAGCAGCGCTGGAGCCGTTACGCCGAGGAGATGATCGACTCGCGTCGCCGGAATCAGAACTTCGAAGCGGCGGTGTCGAGCGGGCGCGGCAAAATCGAATTCGACGAAACGCGCCGCGAATTCGACGAATTTCTCGATGTCGAATTGCATCTGCGCCAGGACCGCGCCGAAGCCACGCGCCGGGTCACGACCACGCTGGTGAGCGTATTCCTGCTGTTCAGCCTGATCGTGAGCGCACTGCTCGCGTGGATGGGGCGCCGCGAACTGCTGAGCCTCTCGTCCACCTACGACGGCGTATTACGTCAGCAGGCCGAGCAAACGGAGGTCTTGCAGGAACAGGTCTGGTTGCGCTCCGGTCAGCGCCTGCTGGCCGAAAAAGTCGTCGGCCTGGCCAGCCCGCAGTTGGTGGGTCGCGCGATGCTCGACTTCCTTGCCCAATATCTGGATGCGGCCGTCGCCGCGCTTTACGTCCGCGATAAACAGCACGGTACGCTGCGCCGCATCGCCGCGTTTGGTTTCAGCCGCGAAAGCGAGCAGGCTGCCGCGCGCAGTTTCGAGGAGGGCGAAACGCTGGTCGGCCAGGCGGCCGCCGCGCGCCGCGCCATTGTGTTGCGCGACGTACCGGACAACTACGTGCAAGTCGTGTCGGCGACCGGCAAAAGTGCACCTAAAAGCCTGCTTATCCTGCCGATCGAAAACGATGGTCAGGTCAACGGCGTGGTCGAGCTGGGCTTTATCCGCGAGTTGACGCCACGTGACCAGGAGTTCATGGAACTGGTCGCCAACAGCATGGGCGATTTTGTCGAGGCGGCGTTGTATCGCGAGCGTTTGCAGGACGCGCTGGCAGAAACCCAGCAGTTGAACGAAGAGCTTCAGGTGCAGCAGGAAGAACTGCGCGTCTCGAATGAAGGGCTGGAAGAACGCGGCCGTGCGTTGATGGAATCGCAAACGCGGCTCGAAGCGCAGCAGGCCGAACTCGAACAGACCAACGTGCAACTCGAGGAATATGCGCAACGTCTGGAGCGTCAGAAGTCGGATCTGCTGCGCGCACAGGACGACCTCGCGGCGAACGCCGCGCGTCTCGAACAGTCGAGCCGCTACAAGTCCGAATTCCTCGCCAACATGTCGCACGAATTGCGCACGCCGCTGAACAGTTCGCTGATTCTCGCGCGGCTGTTGCAGCAGAACCGCACCGGCAATCTCACCGAAGAGCAGGTGCGCTACGCGGAAACGATTCACGCATCGAATAGCGATCTGCTGGTGCTGATCAACGATATTCTCGATCTGTCGAAAGTCGAGGCGGGACAGGTCACGGTCGAACTCGAAACGGTGTCGATCGATGCGACGCTGCAATCGCTTGAAGAAATGTTCAAACCGCTGGCCGGTGCAAAGCATTTGCGCCTCGCATTCGACCGTTTGCCGGGTGCGCCGGACACCTTCGTCACCGACGGTCAGCGTGTCACGCAGATTCTGCGCAACCTGCTGTCGAACGCGGTGAAGTTCACTGAGCACGGCGAAGTCGCGCTGGCGGTGGCGCCCGCCGAAGACAACATGCTGCGTATCGACGTGCGCGATTCCGGCATCGGAATCGCTGCCGACAAGCTGGAGATGATTTTCGAAGCGTTCCAGCAGGCCGATGGTTCGACCAGCCGTCAATACGGGGGCAGTGGGCTGGGTCTGTCGATTTCGCGTGAGTTCTCGCGTCTGCTAGGCGGCCGGATCACCGTCGCGAGCGAAGTCGGCAAGGGCAGTGTGTTCACGCTGTGGCTGCCGCTGGACGGTGAAGCCGCGCTGGCTGCAACGGGGCACGGTACGGCAGCGCCGGTGTCGTCCGCGCCCGCGCCGTCGGTCATCGCGGCCAGGCCGCTTGCCAGCGCGCCTGCCGCCTTCCAGGCGGCCCCGGAGCCGCTGTTGATCCATACGCCGTCCGCCAGTGTCCAGACCGCGGTGATCACGCCCGCCAACGGCCTGACAGCAGGCAACGCGCCCGAGAGCACCAGCGGCCCGATTGCCGACGACCGTAACAATCGCACCCGTGTGGGCCGTCTGATCGTCGCGGTCGAAGACGATCTCGCGTTCGCCGAAATCCTGCGCGATCTGACGCATGAACTCGACTTCGATTTCGTTCACGCGAGCGATGCCGCCAGCGGCCTCGCACTGGTGCGCGACATGTGCCCGGCGGCGGTGCTGCTCGACGTGGGCTTGCCGGACCGCTCGGGTCTGACCGTGCTGGAATGGCTCAAGAACGATCCGGCGACGCGGCATATCCCGATCCATATCGTGTCGGCCACCGACCACGCCGACAAGGCGCTGCACCTCGGCGCGATCGGCTACACGCTCAAGCCGACCGCGCGCAGCACGATGGAAGCCGCGATCCGCCGGCTCGAAGCGCGTTTGCAGCAGCGCCTCAAACGCGTGCTCGTGATCGAGGACGACGGGCCGATGCGCGAAAGTATCCGGGCGCTGCTGCAGAGCGACAACACCGAGATCGTCGCCGTCGCGACGTTGTCGGAAGCGCTCGAGTACCTGTCGAAGTTCTCGTTCGATTGCGTCGTCACCGATCTCGCGCTGCCCGACGGTACCGGCTACGACCTGCTGGAGCGGCTTGCGTCGAACACCGCGCATGCATCGCTGCCGGTGATCGTCTACACGGGCCGCATGCTCTCCGATGATGAAGAGCACCGCCTGCGCCGCTATTCGAAATCGATCATCATCAAGGGGGCAAAATCGCCGGAACGTCTGCTCGACGAGGTGACGCTGTTCCTGCATAGCGTCGAGTCGTCGCTCGCGCCCGAGCAGCAGCGCATGTTGCGCACGGTGCGTCAGCGCGACAACGCGTTCGAGGGCCGCACGATCCTGCTCGCCGAGGACGACGTCCGCAATATCTTCGCGCTGTCGCACGTGCTGGAGCCGCTCGGCGCGACGTTGCAGATTGCACGCAACGGCCGCGAAGCGCTGGAGGCGCTCGAAACCGGCCCCGAAGTGCATCTGATCCTGATGGACATCATGATGCCGGAGATGGACGGCCTCACCGCGATGGGCGAGATTCGCCGCAATCCGCGCTTTGCGCATCTGCCGATCATCGCGCTGACCGCGAAAGCGATGGCGAACGACCGCACGCGTTGTCTCGAAGCGGGCGCGGACGATTACGTGTCGAAGCCGATCGACGTGGACAAGCTCGTCGCGCTCTGCCGCGTGTGGCTGCGTCAACGGTAATGCGGTAGTCAGAAAACTGGAACAGGCAGTACGAACCCGAACCCATGAATCAGTCCGAATATGACGCGCCGCAACGCATGAGCGATTTCGACATCGAGTTGAAATTGCTGCTGGAGGCGATCTACCTCAAGTATCAGCACGACTTCCGGCACTACGCGATGTCGTCGCTGCGGCGCCGCTTGTCGCAGGCGCTGGACGAGTTCGGGCTGAAGACGCTGTCGCAGTTGCAGGACCGCATCATGCATCACGGCGACGAGTTCTCGCGGCTGTTCCAGTACCTGACGGTGCAGGTCAGCGACATGTTCCGCGATCCCGCGTATTTTCTCGCGCTGCGCGAACATGTGTTGCCGCGTCTGCGCACCTATCCGTCGATCAAGGTCTGGGTGGCGGGATGCAGCACGGGCGAAGAACTGTGGTCGCTGAAAATCCTGTTCGACGAGGAAGGTCTGACCGAGCGCACACTGTTCTACGCGACCGATATCAACCCCGACGCGCTCGCGCGCGCCGAGTCCGGCATCTATGCGCTCGACCGGGTTCAGGGCTTCACGCAGAACTATCTGGCCGCCGGCGGCAAGCGGTCGTTGTCGGACTACTATCATGCTGCGTATGGCGGCGCGCGCTTTGCAGGCTCGCTGAAAGACCGCGTGGTGTTCGCCGATCACAGCCTCTCCACCGACGAAGTGTTTCTCGAAGCGCATCTGGTGTCGTGCCGCAACGTGCTGATCTATTTCGATCGCGGTTTGCAGGATCGCGCGCTGGGTCTGTTCGAAAATGCGCTGGTACGGCGCGGTTTTCTCGGCCTGGGCAGCAAGGAAAGTCTGCGTTTTTCGCGTCATTACGAAGCGTTCGACGAATTCCGTCCAGGCGAACGCATTTATCAGAAGCGCTAGCACGGTCATCATGACTCGCTCAATGCTCAACCCGTCTACCGATTCCCAGCCGCGCGCCGCTGAGCCGCGCGCCGCTGAGCCGCGCGCCGCTGAGCCGCGCACCTACGATCTCGTCGTGATCGGCGGGTCGGCGGGCGGGATCGAAGTGCTGAACGTGCTGCTCGGTGCGTTGCCCGCGCGTTTCGGCGCGGCCGTGATGATCGTCACGCATCTGCCGCCCGACTCGCCGAGCTATCTGGTGCAGGCCTTCGCGCATCGCTGCGCGCTGCCGGTAACGGAGCCGGATGCCGGCGAACTCATCGCCCCGGGGCGCGTGCAGGTTGCACCGCCGGGCTATCACATGCTGGTGGAAGTGGACCGCACCGTGGCGTTGTCGACCGATGCCGCCGTGCGCTTTTCGCGGCCTTCGATCGACGTGCTGTTCGAGTCGGCGGCGGCGGTGTATGGCGAGCGTCTGCTGGCGATCCTGCTGTCGGGCGCGAACGACGACGGCGTGCAAGGCCTCCGGCGCGTCCGGGCGCAGGGCGGCACGGCGTGGGTGCAGACACCCGACAGCGCCAGTTCTCCCGAAATGCCGCGCGCCGCGATCGAACGCGGCGCAGCCGACTCTATCTACAATCCTGAAACTATGGCTCGCCGGCTTGCCGCGCTGCCAGCCTCTTTCTGACCCGATGCCATGACGAATCCACCCGTGAACATCCTGATCGTCGACGACATCGTCCACAACATCACCGCGCTCGAAGCGTTGCTGGCGCGGCCGGACCTTGCCGTGCTGGTGGCCGACTCGGGAACTGCGGCGCTCGACCTGCTGCTCAAGCACGAAGTCGCGCTGGCGATTCTCGATGTCAACATGCCCGGCATGAACGGCTTCGAACTCGCCGCATTGATGCGCGGCAGTCCGCGCACGTCGCACGTGCCGATCATCTTCCTGACGGCGACCGCGCAGGACGCGTCGCGCACGTTTCGCGGCTACGAAGCGGGCGCGGTCGATTTTCTGTACAAGCCGTTCGATCCGCGCATTCTGCAATCGAAGGTGGATGTGTTCGTGCAGCTCGAACAGCAGAAGCGCCAGCTTGCCGCGCAACTCGTGACCACGCGTCAGATGCTCGAAGCCAACGAGATGCTGATGGCGGTGTTGAGTCATGATCTGCGCACGCCACTCGGCGCGGTGCTGGCGTCGGCGGAATACCTGATGCGCACGGCCGCCGACGAGCAGTCGGTGACCGTTGCGGCGCGGGTCAAGAACAGTTCGCTGCGCATGGCGCGCATGGTCGATCAGTTACTGAATCTGGCGCGGCTGCAAGGCGGCCGCCTGCCGCTGCAACCGCGCTCGATCGAACTGGCGACTTTGTGCCGGTCGGTGATCGACGAATTCGCGTCGCGCGAAAACGGCAAGCGGATCGTGTTTTCCAGCAGCGGCAATACGTCGGGCGCGTGGGACACGGATCTCGTGTGGCAAGCCGTGTCGAATCTGGTTAGCAATGCGCTCCATCATGGCGCGGCGGGTGGCGATATCGGCGTCGAAGTGGATGGCGATTCGGTCGATTCGGTCCGGCTGAAAGTGTCCAATCTGGGCACGATTCCGTCCGAAGTGTTTCCGCATCTGTTCAAGGCATTCGGGCCGAACACCAACGGTGGACGTCCGCGTGAAGGGCTCGGGCTCGGCCTGCATATCGTGCAGGAGATTGCGCGGATGCATGGCGGCAGCGTCGGCGTCGAATCGAACGACACGACTGGCACGGTATTCACCATTGAATTGCCGCGAATGGTGACGTTGCAACGCGGTTCCTTCACACGCAAGTAGCAGCGCGGGGCGGCATTGCGGCCGCCGATTGCGCAAGTGCCGCTGTGCTACGCTTGCCGGAATCAATCCACTTAGCGCGAGCCGAAGAATCCCATCATGCGTTCATGGCGCATCGCTCCACCTAACCGCAGCGCTCAGATCAGCACCTCGCGTGCGACCGATCTCGTCATGGCGATCTCGCATGCCGACGCCGATGCGCTCGCGGCAAGCATGCTGGCAACCGTCGGCGATACGCTGCCGGTTTCGCAATGCACTGTATTCGCCTATGAATTCGACGCGCGGCCGCGTACGGTGTCGGCGGCGGATCATCGCGGCGGCCGCTTTTTGCGCGACGTCGCCGAGCGTTACGCGACGCACTTTTATGCGCTCGACGGCAATCGGGCGATTATCGGCCGCACGTCGGGCACGCAATCTCGCGACACGCTGTTGTTGCACCAACAGCAAAGCGCGGAGATCGAAAACGAAGCGTATCGCGCGGCCTGTTACGCGCAGCCTAATGTATCGGACCGGCTGTCCTTACTTGCGCAACCCGTCGACGGCGTCTGGCTGTCGATCAATTTCTATCGTGACAGCGCATACGGCAACTTTGCGCCGCGCGAACTCGAACAGGTTGAGAGCGTCGCGCATCTGTTCGCGCACGCCGCTAAAAGCCACTACGCACTTAATGGACAGCATCAGCAGGGACCGGCGGTGGCGATGCTGTCGCGGGTTCGGCGCGCATGTCCGGCGCTCACGCCGCGCGAACTCGATGTGCTGCGCGGTGTGCTGGAAGGCGCGAGCGCTGCTGAAATCGCGCTGCGAATGGGCGTCAAACCGGCGAGTGTCGTCACGTATCAGAAACGCGCTTATGCGCGACTCGGCATTTCGAATCAGCGGCAGTTGTTCGCGCTGTGCTCGACGCCGGAGCGAACCTAAGCCGTCATTCCGGGCCGCCGTTTTTATTGCGCTGCCGCGCAAAAGCCTGCGTTTCGCGATCCCAACGCTTCAGCCACGGTGCGATGAATTCCGCAAAGCCGTCGGCGGGCGGCGACAGCGCGCGTTCCGTCGAGCGATACACGCAGACTTCGCGGATCGTTTCAGGATCGACGATGCGCTTTATCACCAGCCCGAACGTGCGCGCGAGCGGCGCGACGTAGGCCGGCGCGAGCGTGACGGCCAGTCCCTGCGCGGCGAGCCCGAAAGCCGTGGTGACGTTGTCCACCACATCCACCGGAATGATGCGGGCCTCCACCGGAAGATTGGCGAGCATTTGCCCGACCGCGCGCTCGTGGTCGCGGCCCGTGGCGACAATCGGCACGTCGCGCAGATGCTGCCACTGCACGCGACGTCGCGTGTTGAGCGGATGCGTCGGCGCGCACCACATCACCCACGGACTGGCGAACGCCGGTTCGCAGCGCACGCGTGTGCCGCTTTGCCGGTCGGGGCCGATGGCGAGATCGACGTCGCCGCTTTCGACTCGCTCCACCAGTTGCTCGACCACCGTATCGCAGATACGCACCACCACCTTCGGTTTGTCGCGCCCATAGTCGGCGATCGCGGCGGGCAACGCGGTGGCGGCCAGCACCAGCGGCGCGCCCACCCGCACGATACCCGCCGCGCGATTGCGGATATCGTCGGCGGATTGCGCGGCGGCGCGCACGTAGCGCAACACCGATTCCGCCGACGACAGAAAATCCTGCCCCGCGCTCGACAGATTGACGCGCCGCGTGGTCCGGTCGAACAGGCGAAAACCGAGTTCCGTTTCGAGGTCGGCCAGCAACTGGCTGACCGCCGACGAAGTCAGCCCGAGCCGCTCCGCCGCCGCACCGATGCTATGCAGATCGACGATGGCGAGAAACGCCTCGAATTGACGGATGGTGACGCGAGTGAGTGGCATCGTTCGATTCTAAAGAAAAACTTAACAATCGTGAAAAATCGATTGATTGTGTGCAAAGCGACGTTGACCGACACTCGTGCAAATCGACGCGTACGGCCAAACGCGCTTAGACTTCCACGTCGCTCCAGGCGTTGTGAAAGGCAGGTCCGTTCAAAGGCAGGTTGCGATCAGACCTCGTTAAAATCGCATAGAGACAGCATCAAAACAGCTTCGCGACCGTTTTGGCCGAAGCCCGCATTCAAGGACTTGTCATGTTCGACCACATTCCCGCGTACCCAGGCGACCCGATTCTGAGCCTGAACGAAGACTTCCAACTGGATCCCCGGCCCAACAAGGTCAACTTGAGCATCGGCATCTATTTCGACGATGCAGGCAAGCTGCCCGTGATGGATGCCGTGCGCCGTGCCGAGACCGCGTTGCTCGATTCGATCGGCCCGCGCTCGTATCTGCCGATGGCGGGCTTGCCGCTCTATCGCGACACCGCGCAGGCGCTGGTGTTCGGCGAACATAACGAAGCGCGTGCCGCAGGCCGCATCGCCACACTGCAAACGCTGGGCGGATCGGGTGCGCTGAAGGTCGGCGCGGACTTCCTGAAGCGCTATTTCCCCGGCTCGCAGATGTGGATCAGCGATCCGAGTTGGGAAAATCATCGCGTCGTGTTCGAAGGTGCAGGGCTGACGGTCAACACCTATCCGTACTACGACGCGCAAACGGGCGGCCTGCGTTTCGCCGACATGATCGACACGATCGCGGGTCTCCCGGAACAGAGCGTCGTGCTGCTGCACGCGTGCTGCCATAACCCGACCGGTGTCGACCTGAGTCCGGCGCAATGGACGGAACTGGTGCCTGTCTTGCAGCGCCGCAAGCTGATCGCGTTCGTCGATATGGCGTACCAGGGTTTCGGCGCGGGTCTCGAAGAAGACGCCGCCTGCGTGCGTCTGCTCGCCGACGCAGGCGTGCCGATGATCGTCGCGAATTCGTTCTCGAAGAATTTCTCGCTGTATGGCGAGCGCTGCGGCGCGTTGAGCGTGGTGTGCAAAAGCGCGGAAGAGGCGGGGCGCGTGCAGGGACAATTGATGTCGGCGGTACGTGCAAATTACAGCAATCCGCCGACTCACGGCGCGCGGCTTGTAGCCAACGTGCTCGCTGATTCAACGCTGCGCGCGTCATGGGAAAGCGAACTCGCCACCATGCGCGAGCGCATTCTTACCATGCGCGGCACGATTCACGCGGGCCTCGCGGGCCGGGTCGATGAAGTGATGCGCGAGCGTTACGTCGCACAGCGCGGCATGTTCACCTACACCGGGTTGAGCGAATCACAGGTCGAGCGCTTGCGCAGCGAATACGCGGTGTATGTGCTGCGCTCGGGGCGCATGTGCGTGGCGGGCCTGAATGCACGCAACGCCGGTTATGTGGCGTCGTCGATCGCGGCGGTGGTGTCGGGCGCATAAGGCCCGCACCCGGGCTCGCGAGACTATAAACATGGAGACGTTGATGAGCACCCTCGAACCACAACCGGCGAGCCCGCAAAAGCATCACGCGATGCACCCGGACGAATGGCAGGCACGCGTGCAACTGGCCGCGTGTTACCGGATTTTCGACATGCTCGGCTGGACCGAGATGATCTACAACCACATCACGTTGCGCGTTCCCGCCAGCGTGAGCGGTGGCGAGCGGCAGTTCCTGATCAATCCGTTCGGACTGCACTACAGCGAAGTGACGGCAAGCAATCTCGTGAAGATCGACGCGCACGGTCGGGTGCTCGATCACTCGCCGTATCCGGTGAATCCGGCGGGGTTCGTCGTGCATGCGGCGATTCACGAAGGCTTGCCGGACGCGCACTGCGTCATGCACACGCACACCACGGCGGGCGTGGCCGTCGCATGTCTGGAAGACGGCTTGCAGCAGACCAACTTCTACAGCGCACAATTGCACGACCGTATCGCGTATCACGATTTCGAGGGCATCACCGTGCATGCGGAGGAGGGGCCGCGTCTGCTCGAACATATCGGCGATAAACAGGCGGTGATCCTGCGCAATCATGGGCTGCTTGCGTGGGGCCACACGTTGCCGCAAACTTTTGCGGTGTTGTGGACGCTCAATCGCGCGTGCGAAATCCAGATGGCGACGTTCTCGATGGGACGCGCGCGGCCCGTGCCGGAAGAGGTGGCGATTCGCTGTTCGCGCGACGCGTTGCAGTTCGACCCTCGTCACGGCGCCGGTCAGGATGTGTTCGATGCGCTGGTGCGGCGCGTGGATCGCATCGACGCAAGCTACCGGGATTGACAGCGAATTCACTGACTACAAGTTCAAGGATCGAAGCGATGAAAGTGGTTATTTACGGCGCGGGCGCGATTGGCGGCTGGATGGGCGTGCGGCTCGCGCAGGCCGGTCACGAAGTGGGCGTGGTGGCGAGAGGCGCGACGCTTGCCGCGTTGCAACGTGACGGCTTGCGGTTGATCGAAGGCGATGTCACGCGCACGGTGAAGGTGAACGCCAGCGAAAAGCCTGCGGACCTCGGCGTGCAGGATCTCGTCGTGGTCGCGGTCAAGGGGCCGGCGATGGCGTCGGTGGCCGCGCAAATTGCGCCGCTGCTCGGCCCGGAAACCATCGTGCTGACGGCGATGAATGGCGTGCCATGGTGGTTCTGCGACGGACTCGGGCGCGACTTCGCGGGCCAGCGATTGAAGTCGATCGATCCCGACGGCGCGATTGCCGCGGCCATTCCGGGCGCGCAGACAGTCGGCTGCGTGGTGCATGCAAGCTGTCTCGTCGATGCGCCTGGCGTGATACGGCATCATCAGGGCAACGGGTTGATTCTCGGCGAGGCGTCGGGGCAGCCGAGCGCACGCGTCGAGGCGCTGACCGCGGCACTGGTCGCAGCGGGCTTCAACGCGACGATGTCTGCGCAGATCCAGCGCGACGTCTGGTACAAACTGTGGGGCAACATGACGATGAACCCGGTCAGCGCGATCACCGGCGCGACGACCGACCGGATTCTCGGCGATGAACTCGTACGAGGATTCGTCACGAACATCATGCTGGAGGCCAAGGAAATCGGCGCACGTTTCGGCATTCCGATCAATCAGGACCCGGCAGATCGTCACGAAGTCACGCTGAAGCTCGGCGCGATGAAAACGTCGATGTTGCAGGATGTGCAGGCGGGCAAGGCGATCGAACTGGACGCGCTGGTGGGCGCGGTGCGCGAACTCGGGCAACTGACGCAAGTGCCGACGCCGTTCACGGACGCACTGCTCGGTCTCGCGCGTTTGCATGCGCGGACGTTGGGGTTGTATCCGGCGTAACTGGTTGAAGGTTGAGGATGGGTCGCGAAGCCGCTGTGCAATTGCTGCACGGCGGCTTTTTGCTGGTTACGGCGCTCCCGCAGCGACTGCCGCGACTTCCGTCGACGCAGGCAATTTCGCCGCTTCGATCAACGACAATGCCCGTTGCGGGTCGTCGAATTCGGTCATACAGAGCAGCGCGAGGCGTGCGAGATAAAGCGGGGCTTGCGCCTCGCCTTCGGCGGTGAGGGTTTGACAGAGCGTCGTGTAGACGAGGTCGAGATCGCTATCGGTCATGAGGTGAGGTCCTTTCTAATGCGTTCGATCCGTCGGATTATTGGCAAGCCAGCGTAGCGGTCAGCGTGTGCAGTACGGTTTGCGCATTGCCGTTGCGCCAGCGGGCAAGCACATGACCATCGGGCCGGATCAGGTAGACGGTGCCGGGTGTGGCGTCGAACATCTCGTGCAGGCGGCCGGTTTGATCGATTGCATGTGGGCATGTCATGTTGGGCATGTCGATTTTTGTCAGCTTCACCGTCTGCAACTTGATACGCCGGTCTGCCAATGTTCGTTGCAATTGCAGCCACGCGTCGTCTGGCGCGGTTTTGTCATCGAAGCGCAGCGCAGTGAAGCACGGGCCGAGAAGATCCGTCAGATGGATCGCGGTATTCGTACCGTCGTCCGCGCGCCTGAGCAGCCGGCATTCCGGCAGCACGGTGCCAGGCTTCGGGCCGCAACTGAACGTGTCGTCCGTCGCCGCGTTCAGCGGCGAATTCAGGTACGCGATCGCATGCGTCTGCCGCGGATTGATCAGCGGACGCACGGCCTCGTGCTTCCCGGCGAGCCCAAGCACGGCGGTGCGCATCAGGTCGAAGGCGAACGACGGGGGCGCCATGAACTCCGTACTCTTCATTCCGTAACTCAGATTTTCGCGCGCGGCGAATACGCGCTCGTCGCTGTAGCTATCGAGCAAACCCGGCGACGCCGTGCCGTTGACAACACATCCGAGTTTCCAGCCGAGATTATCGGCATCGTCGATACCGGAATTCGCGCCGCGCACGCCGAAGATCGGCACCAGATGCGCGGCGTCGCCCGCGAAGAACACCGAGCCGTACCGGTATCGTTCGAGCGTCAACGCATTGGCTTTGTAGACGGTGATCCAGATTGGCGACCACGCGCCGGTCTCGCCCATGGAGTCGAGCAGGCTTTGCACGCGCGGCATCACGTTTTCCGGGGCGATGGCGGCGTCGGGGTCTTCGTCGTCGCGCAACTGATAGTCGATGCGCCACACGTTGTCCGGCTGTTTGTGCACGAGCACGGTCGAGCCGGGATTCGATGGCGGATCGAAATACGCGAGACGTTCGGTGGCGCGCGCGCTGTCCAGTTCGATGTCTACGATCACGTAGCGGCCTTCGTAGGTCGTGCCAGTCAGCTTCAAACCGAGCGCGTCGCGGATCGTGCTGCGTCCGCCGTCGCACGCGACGATCCAGTCCGCGTCCATCGTCCAGCCGATGTCGCCGGTTTGCAGCACAAGTGCGGCGCCGCCTTTGGGCTTCTGCTCGATGCCCGTTACCCGTGTTTGCCAGCGGATCCCGATCAGATCCGGGTGCTTTTCAACCTCGTCGAGCAGCAACTGCTCGATCTGGTATTGGGCGATGTTGATCATCGGCGGCAACGACTGCTCGTCATCCTGATGCATCGCAAAACGGAACACTTCGGCGTCGCGATAGAAGCTGCGGCCGCCGGTCCACGGCAGACCTTTTTGCAGAAAGCCGTCGACCACGCCAAGGCGTTTGAATATCTCCAGGCTGCGCCGCGAAATGCAGATGGCGCGGCTACCGGTGCATACGCTGTCGTCGGCTTCGATCAGCACCGAGCGCACGTTATGGCGAGCCAGCGCGAGTGCGAGCGTCAGCCCGACCGGGCCGCCGCCGACAATCGCTACCGCGCGTTTTTCAGGGTCGTGTGCCCCGACTAGCGGCGGCACCTCGCCGACGTAGTGGCGGGGCGAAAAGGGATAGGGCTTGAAGGGGCGGCTCACCAGTGTCTCCGATGGTTGCTGTTTTTCGATGCTGAGGATTGCACGCCGGCGAATATTGTTCAGGTTCTGGATGCGACGCGGCGTGAATCGATGGAGAAAGTATGCGGCAGTAGGCGAGAAGCGCTGTCCTCATTTTGGGTACAACGGGGATGAGCGTTTGGAAACCGGAGTGGCGAATCAGGCATTAAAAAAGCCGCGATGCGCTGACGCGCTCGCGGCCTTTGCACTTCCTCCGGGAAAACCGGTACGCCCTAATCCCCACCCCCCACCTGCGCCGCCACCCGCCCATGCTGCGCACCCACCGCGACCTGGCATTCCTCGATCATCGCGCGAAAACTCGGCGCTGCATGCGACGCGCCAGTCGCGCCCAACTCAGCACCGCCTTCAGTCAAGCCGCCAACGCCGACCACCAGCGTCGCCCGTGGCCGCCATTCGCGCGTGCGGCGCAGCATGTTACGCAGATACGGCGGCGACTCCGGCGCATCGAGCGAGACGATGCAGATGATCGGTGTGTCCTTGAAGCTCGGCTCGTCGGCGCGCGCGCTGCGATAGCCGGAGTGGGTGGCCATCATCGGCGCGAGTCCGTGGCGGCCGAGCAGTTGCACCGCGATCGCGGTCGTGACTTCGTCGAACGCGCCGCGTCCCGGCACGCACAGCACCGACGATTTCGCGCTCTCCTGCTGCTCGCGCGAACGTGCCGCGATATGGCTGTCGTGCTGCTCCGACAGATCCGCCGATGCCGACGCCAGCAGCGCACTCGCGGTATCCGCAGGCTCGCTGCGCGTCAGCCGGTCCGGCAATCCATCCGCGATTTCGAGGTTCTCGACGATATCGACCAGCGCGTCGTTGATCCGCTGCAACTGGTCGGGCATCAGCACCCCGCGCATCGCGTCGTTGCGGGCCAGCTTCAGGCCTTCGAGCGCGACGTTGTCGTAGTAATCGATCAGCGACATCTCGCGCAGCAAGCGCTCGGCCTGCACGATCGCCTCGTGCGGATCGTCCGCGAGCAGCCGCTGATAAAAGTTCTGCGCGGGCGTGAGCGCAGGCTGATCGCCGAGCAGCACCGTGAGGAAGTTCAGCCGATCGGCATAGCGGCCCAGCGTGACCACACACAGCGTCAGCGGGGTGGACAGCACGAGGCCAATCGGCCCCCACAGCCAGCTCCAGAAGATCGCAGCAACGACCACCGCCAGCGGCGACAGCCCCGAGCGATGACCGTACAGAAGCGGCTCGGCAATCTGCCCCGCGACCACGTCGACGACGATAAAAAGGATCAGCGTATACACCGCCATCGTCCATTGCGGCTGGATCGCGGCGGCAAGAAAGACCGCGAGAATCGCCGCGATCCAAATGCCGATATACGGCACAAAACGCAGCAGCGCGGCAATCACGCCGAACAGCAGCGCGCCCGGCACGCCGATGATCGCCAGCCCGATCGCGATGGTCCCGCCCGCGCTCAGATTCACGCCGAGTTGCGCGACGAAGTAGCGCGAGAGCCGCACAGCGGCGTCGTTGATCGCGGTGGTGGTGCGGTGCAGATCGCGTGAGCCGAACAGGCTGATCAGCCGGTCGCGCAAATCCTCGCGTTGCAGAAGAATGAAGATCGTCACGACCAGCACGATGAACGTCGTCTCGATCGGCGCAATAGCCGGCGACAACGCGCGCTGCGCAAGCTGCATCGGCGTCGGCGCAGGCTCGTGGACTTCCACCGGCTGCGGCACCGCAGGCGCATTACGCGCGGCACGGCCGGTCGGGCGCGGCGGATTCGGCTTGGACGGCGCGACGCGTTGCAAGGTCGCGGCGGCGCGGCTCATCAGCGAGTCGGCGCGGCCTACGGTCTTTTCCTGAATCGTTTCGATCTTCTGCTCGATCGCCACCTGATACTGCGGCAGATCGCCGGCCAGTTGCACCAGCTGCGCGCCGATCAGCGCGCCGACCGCCAGCAACGACGCCAGCGCAAACAGCACCGCGATGAAAATGGACGGCAACTGCCCCATGTGAAAGCGCCGCAGCATCTGCACGAGCGGCGCGAGCAGGAAGCTCAGCATCACCGACAGCGTGATCGGAATCAGCACCTCGCGCGCGAAATAAAGCCCGCACACCACCACCACGCCGGTAATGATCGACGCGAGACCGTGCAGGCTCGGCGTGCCCGGCGGGTAGACGCGGTTCGGACGCCCATGCGGCGGCGGTAACGATATTTTCATGAACACACTTTTCGAATGAGGAGCGCTGTCGTTCTTTATGCAAACCGCACGCGGATGCAACGGTGTCGTCCGGGCAAGAGCGCCTCAGCAAAACCTATGCCCGAATTGTAGGCGCTTTGGCTGATGCGAAGCTGATGCGCGGCCTTACGGAAGCTCGCTTGTTAGCGGGATGCTCCACCGGCTTATGAGCCGATGTGCAGGCGCAACAACTCGAACAGTTGCGAGCTGGCATACAGCAGCAGCCCGATAAATCCGCCGACAATCGTCCCGTTGATGCGGATGTACTGCAGATCCTTACCAATGTTCAGTTCGATCTGCCGCGACATCTCACGCGAGTCCCAGTTCTTCACCGTATCACTGATATGCCGCGTGAGGAATTGGGCAAAGTCCGGCGCCATTGCGCGCGCCGCGTCTTCGAGATGGTCGTTCAGCGACTGACGCAGCGCCGCGTCGTTCGCGAGTTCGCGGCCGACCCACTGGCCCATCGCCATCACACGTGCATGCAGCGCCGAATCGGCGCTTTGCAGGTCACGCTTGAGCCACCCGCGCAATTCGCCCCACATGTCCTTCACATAGGCGCTGAACGCGTCGCCTTCGACGAGATAGCGCTTCAGTTCCTCGCCCTGTTGCAGGAATGCGGGATCGGTCTTGAGCTTGACGATCAGCTTTTGCGCCGCCTCGTCGAATTTCTGCCGGAGCTGATGCGTCGGGTTCTCGCTGATCTGTTCGAGCATCCGGTTAACCGCATTCGCGATGGCTTCCGCGCCTTTTTCTCCGAGCCACGCGGACGGCAGGATCTTCTCCATCTTCGGATATTCGCTTTTCACCCAGTCGACGATACGTTCGGCGATGAACTCGCGCGCCGGCGCTTCGCGCAGCAGCGCGACGACCTGTTCGATGCCGGCGTCGAGCAATTCCTGATGACGGCCGTCGCGGGTCAGCGTGTCGAGAATCGCGCCCATCGATTGCGACAGATCCACCTTGCCGAGCACGTCGCGCAATGCGTCTTTGATGAAAACCTGGATGCGCACGTCGTCGGTCAATTCGAGAATGCCGCCGGTCAGCCTGACGACGTAGTCGCCCAGGCGTGCGGTGTTGGCCGGTTCGCTCAGCCACTTCGTGATGCTTTGCGCCGGATCGTGTTTCTGGATCAGCCCGACCAGCGACGGCACGTCGAGAAATTTGTCCTGCACGAACACCGCGAGGTTGTCGGCGATCTTGTGCTTGTTCTTCGGGATGATCGCCGTGTGCGCGGAGACGAGCGGGATCGGCACGCGCCGGAACAGCGCCGCCACCGCGAACCAGTCGGCCAGCGCGCCGACCATCGCCGCCTCGGCGACCGCCTTGATGCCGTCCACCCAGAAGCCGCGCGGCATGAACGCGGTCACGACGAAAATGCATGCGGCCGCGAGCAGCAGCAGTAACGGCGTGCGCTTGGCCTTCTTCAGTTCGAGTGTCTTGTTCATCGGCGGCGGGTTGGGGCGACCGGTTGGATCGCGGGAATCGTTGCGCGTCGCTCGGCGCACGGCCAGCAAACGCGAGTGTAGCGCCGCTGGCGTGGCCTCGCGCCCTGGGTCGTGTCTGGGTTGTGCCTGGGTCGGGCCTGGGTTGTGCCTGTATGGCGACCATAACGGGACTATCTTTGCCGCGTGAGCACGGTAACATCCACGGTCAGACTGTGAGGCCGCATGCGCCATGCAGTTCCCCCGATGCAGGAAGCAACGATGCAATTGAACAGACTGGAGGCACAGTGATCAGGTTTCTGCACACCGCAGACTGGCAGATCGGCACGCAATTCGGCCAGTTCGAGCCGGATGAAGCCGCCCATCTCGCGCAGGCGCGTTTCGACACGGTGCGCCGTATCGCCGAAGAAGCGGCCGCGCGCAAGGTCGACGCCGTGCTGGTCGCGGGCGACGTATTCGATCTGCAAACGGTTTCCGACACCGTGATCCGCCGTCTGTTCGGTGCGTTGCAGGCGTTTTCCGGGCCGTGGATCATGCTGCCGGGTAATCACGACGCGGCGCTCGTCGAGAGCGTCTGGACTCGCGCGCAGCGTCTCAATTGCGTGACGCCGAATGTGCGACTCGCGCTCGAACCCGGCGTCGTTCTGCTGGAAGAAAGCCGTTGCGCGCTGCTGTGCGCGCCGCTCACGCAACGCATCACCTACGACGACACCACCGGCTTCTTCGACACCACCGAAACGCCGGCCGGCTATCACCGCATCGGGCTGGCGCACGGCAGCGTCAGCGGCATTCTGCAGGAAGGGATCGACTCGTCGAATCCGATTGCGCCGACGCGTGCGCAAAGCGCGCGTCTTGACTATCTCGCGTTGGGCGACTGGCACGGCCATTTTCGCGTCGACGAACGCACGTGGTACGCGGGCACGCACGAGCAGGACCGTTTCCGCGCGAACGACCCGGGCTTCATGCTCGACGTCACGCTGAGCGAGCCGGGCGCCGTGCCGCAGGTCGAAGCGGTGCGGGTCGGCCAATATCAATGGCACAGATGGGATGAAACGATCTCCGTGTCGACCGATGTCGATGCGCTGAAAGCGCGCCTCGCCGCGTTGGGCAGCCACGACGTGCTGCGTGTGAGTGTGAGCGGCACGACCGCATTGGCGGACGCCGAAGCGATCCACGTTGCGGTCGAAGAAGCCCGTGCACGCGTGCGGGCGCTGCGGGTCGATCTGAGCGGCCTGCAAGTGCTGCCCACCGCCGCCGACCTCGCCGAACTCGGCGCGCAAAGCGGTTATCTGGCGAAAGTGGTGGCGCGTCTGCGCGGGCTGCAGGAAGACCCGCAGTCCGATCCGCAGCAGGTCCGGCGCGCGGCCGAGGCGTTGTTGCTTCTGGCGCGTTTTCAACGTGAATTGCCGCGCGGCTCCACGTCCGCATCCGCATGAAGAGGTTTGAATGAAGCTGGAAAGTATCGCGATTCAGGAGTTCAAGCAGTTCACTGGACGGATCGTCATCGACGATCTGCAGCCGGGGCTGAATCTTTTCACCGGTCCGAACGAAGCGGGCAAGAGCACGATTGCCGAAGCCATACGCGCGGTGTTTCTCGAACGCTACAAAGCCTCGCATCTGAAGGATCTGCTGCCTTGGGGCAAAGCGAGCGGTCAGCCGTCGGTCGAAGTCAGCTTCAATCTGGATGGCGCGGCGTGCAGGCTGTCGAAGCAGTTCGTCACGCGTCAGCGCTGCGAATTGCGGATCGGTCAGGCGGTGTTCGGCGAAGACGAAGCCGAGGACAAGCTCGCCGCGTTGCTGGGTTTCTCGCGGGCGGCGCGCGGGCCGTTGAAGGCCGAAAACGCGGGCGTGCCGGGTTTGCTGTGGGTGCAGCAGGGCGGCACGCAGGAAGTGCGCGATTCCACCGGACACGCGGCGCAATATCTGCGCGATGCGTTGTCGCAGTTGTCGGGCAGCAGCGAATCGGCGGGCGAGGATGCGTTGATCGCCGTCGTGCAGCGCGAGTTGCGTCAACTGCTGACGGCGCGCACGCAGAAGGCGACCGGCCCGCTGGCCGAAGCCGAAGCGACGCTCACCCGGCTGATCGACGATCGCAACGGGCTTGAGCAGCAGCGTCAGCAGTTCGACGAGAACATCGCGCGGCTCGCGTCGTTGCAGGAAGCGTTCGACGATACGCAGCGCAAGCGTCCGTGGGAGCTTCACGAACAGAAGGCCGTGCTGGCGCAGCAACGCGCCGACGCAGCCGCCGAACTCGAACGCAGTGTGCAGGGGCTCGCGCAGTCGTTGCAGGTGAGCGAGGCCGAACTGGCGTTGTCGTTGCAACAGGAGCAGGGCGCGGTCGAACTCGAAACTGCAGTTGCGCGCGAACGTCTGCAACTCGATCAGGCGCGGGCCGAAGTAGCCGCAGCGCAGACCGAACACGCGCAGGCGGCGAGCGGCGCGGCGCAATTCGACCAGGCATCCGCGGAGGCCAACCGCGCGCTCGAACTCGCGAACGCGGCGGTGACGGCCGCCGATCTGCGCAGCCAGAGCGGTTTTTATCGCACCGAGAGCGAGCGGCTGGAAGCGTCGATTGCTGCGGCGGACAAAGCGAACGAAGCCGTGCTGGAGGCGACGCGCGAAGCGGCATCGCTTGAAATCGACGAGGCGAAACTGAAGCGGCTCGCTGCGCTCGACGGCGAGTTGACCGTGTTGCGCGCGCGCACCGAAGCGGCGATGACGCGCATCGAATACAGCCTGAACGGCTCGTTGACGATCAACGGCGCGCAAACCATTGGCCGCGGCACGCTGCGTGTCGACGAAGAAAAGCTGATCCAGCTCGGCGAACTCGGCGAATTGCGCGTGATTCCGGGCGTCTCCGATCTGTCCGCGCAATTGTCCGAACTGGCGTCGCTCGAAGCTGCGCATGCGCAGTTGTTGCAGGCGCTCGGCGTGACATCGGTCAGCGACGCGCAGGCGCGTCACGAGAAGTGGAAAGCGTCGATTGCGCAGCAGAAAAGCCAGGCGAAGATTCTCGACGTGCATGCGCCGCAGGGCATCGAGGCTTTGCGTGCGGCGCTCGCGTCGGCGGCGGCTCGCTTGCAGGCGTCGAATGAACGGCTCGCGGGTTTGCCCGATGTGTCCGCCGCATTGCCGCTCGACGAAGCGCGGCGCAACGCGGAGATCGCGCGCGACGCATTGGAGGCCGCCCGCAAGGTGCTCGCGCAGGCGGCGGAAAAACGCTCGACCGGCATCGCCACCGCCGACTCGCTCGCCGCTCAATTGCAGCGCAAGGAAGCGCAATTGAGCGACGCCGCGTATCGCAGCAACCGCACGCAATGGCAGACGAAAATCGTCGAGCAGCGGGTGCAGGTCGACGCGTTGCGCAAGCAGCGCGAAGGACGCGAGCGCGAACTGGAAGCGGTGCGTCTCGACGATCCGGCGGCCGAGGCGAAACGCTATCGCGCGTCGGCGGAACTGGCGCGCGGCGAGCAGCACGAACGGCAGGTGCGGATCGCGCAGTTGCGCAGTCAACTGGAGACGGTCGGCGCGTCGGGCCTCGGTGAACGGCTCGCGGCGCTGGAGGCTCAGGTCGAGCAGGCCACGCGTCGCAAGGACGAACTGAGCCTGCGCGCGGGCGCGTTGAGTCTGCTGGACGAAGTGCTGGTCGACGAGCGCGACGCGGCGGTCGCGCAATTGCGCGCGCCGTTGACCGAGCGGCTTGGGGATTATCTGAAGCGGATTTTCCCGCAGTCGAGCATTGCGCTCGGCGACGATCTGAGTCCCGCGACGCTGGATCGCCATGGCCGCGCCGACACGCTCGACGCGCTGAGTTTCGGCACGCGCGAGCAGCTTGGCATTCTGACGCGGCTGGCGTATGCGGACCTCTTGAAGGCGTCGGGCAGGCCGACCTTGCTGATGCTCGACGACGCCGCCGTGCATACCGATGCCGCGCGTCGCGATGCGATCAAGCGCGCGCTGATCGACGCGGCGACGCGGCACCAGATCCTGGTGTTCACCTGCCACCCGGAACTGTGGGACGACCTCGGGGTAAGGCAGCGGGCAATCGAGGATCTGAAGGTGGCGGCTTGAGTCGTCAGGCTTGATGCGCTTGCGTCGGGCCTGAGCCGACCTGCGTCGGCTCAGGCTTTCACTTGTACCAGCGCGGCGTGTACACCCACTCGTCACCGTCGAGCTTGCCTTTGCCGAACCGCCGCGTCGTCGACGATCCGACGATCACCATTGTCCGCATATCTACGTCGGACGACCGCAGCTCGCCGAGCGTCAGCGTGCGCCGCGTGCCGCCGGGGCGGCCCACGTCGCGCCCGAGCACCACCACCGTTTGCGCGGAGCGATATTCCCGCACGATATCCAGCGCTTTATCCAGTTGCCACGGACGCGCGCGCGAAATCGGGTTGTAGAAGGCCATCACCAGATCGGCATCGGCCGCGTGCCGCAGACGTCTTTCGATGATCGACCACGGCTTCAGGTTGTCGGACAGCGACAGCATGCAGAAGTCGTGGCCGAGCGGTGCGCCTGCCTGGGCCGCCGCCGCCATGGCCGCCGACACACCCGGCAGGATCTTCAGTTCGACCGCCGACCAGGCGGGGTGTTGCGACGCTTGCGACGCGTCCTCGTCGAGCGCTTCGAGCACCGCTGCGGCCATCGCGAACACGCCTGGATCGCCCGACGACACCATCACCACCGAACGTCCTTCGCTCGCCAGATCGAACGCGTGCCGCGCGCGCTGCATTTCCTCGCGATTGTCGGTGCCGTGCACCCGCTGGCTCGCGCGCAACGGGCCGGCCATTTTCACGTAGGTGTCGTAGCCGAGGATGTCGGTGGCTTCGTCGAGCGCGGCGCGGGCCGCGGGGACCATCAGATCGGCGCTGCCGGGGCCGAGACCGATCACGGTCAGGCGGCCTCGTGCGCGGCCAATCGTGTGCGGATCGATCGCGAGCGGCGTGAGGGCAAGCGCGATGCCTGTCGCTGCGTCGTCGTCCAGCGTTTCGTACGGCACGCGCAGGGCTGCTTGCAGCAGGCTGGCGGGCGTTGCGTTGTCTTCAGCGCGAGTCTGCGTGAAGCGCAACGGCACGTCGAGCAGCGCGGCGGCTTCAGCGAGCGCGGGGTTCGACGCGTGTTCCAGCGAAGTCAGCAGGGCTGCGAGCGATAGCGGCGCGAGACGGTGTGCATCGAGCGAATCGCGGACGCGGGCAGCGATGCGGTCAGCGGCATCTGCAAACCCCGTCACCGCAGCAACCACACTGCGCGGATGAATCACCAGGTCATCTTCACGCCCGTCCCATACACGCGGCGTCACGCGAATCGCGAGGCGGGCGTTTTCCGAGCGCGGCAGCCGCGCGTCGTCGAGCCAGGGCGCGTCGCCTTCGATGCGCGTGCTCTCGCCCGCCAGCAGATCCGACACGAAGCGCTTGCCTTGCCCGATATCGGCGAGTGCATAACCTTCGGGCGGATTGAGCACGCAGGTGCCGAAGCGCAGTTCGCCGCTAGTCGTGATGGCGGGCGCCACGGCCAGAGCAGCGGCGATTTCGCGCGCCATCACGTTGACGCCGGCGAGTCCGCCGAGCAACGGCACGACCGCGCTGCCGTCTTCGGCGACGGCGAGCACTGGCGGCTCGACGCCCTTGTTCGACAGCATCGGCGCGAGGCAGCGAATCACGATGCCCGCTGCGCACAAGGCGACGATCGGTGTGCCGCGTGCGTAGAGTTCGCACAGATGCGCGCCGAGTTCGGTATAGCCGGCATCGGCCTCGACGCGGCCTTGCAGTGCGTGGATCTGGCAAGCGGCGCTTGCCAGCGGAGCAGCGGGACTCGCAGACGCGGGGTTCGAAGCAGCAGCAGAGCCGCTGGCATTTGCAGCGTTTTCCAGATGACTCGCGTGCGCATCGCCTGCGGTCCTCGCGACATCAGCCTCGCCTGCGAGTCGTTCACCTTCGCCCGCACCACGTCCGCGATACAAAGCCTGAATGCGCCGGGCAGTCTCCAACGCGCCCGCGCCGAGAATCACGATCGCGGGCGCTGCCGTCATCCTTGCCATTTTTCCCCCGGCACGACGAGCAGCGAAAAATACGGCGACGCCATCGGATCGACGTCCGCGAGCGGCACGATGCGCTGATTGCCCATCGTCGCGCGTTCGACGTAAAGCGCACGTTTCGCGAGGCCAAGCTCGCCAAGCACGCGCCGCACCTTGTCGAAATTGCGGCCGAGTTTCATGATCACGGCAGCGTCGGCATCGGCGAGACGGCGGCGCAAATCTTCCTCGGGCAGCACGCCCGACAACACCGACAGGCTCTGGTTGCGATACACCAGCGGCGCACCGAGCACCGCCGCACCGCCGAGCATCGAGCAGACGCCGGGCACGACTTCGCTGTCGTAGCGCGCCGCGAGCCGGTCGTGCAGGTACATGTACGAGCCGTAGAAGAACGGATCGCCTTCGCAGATCACCGCCACGTCGCGGCCCGCGTCGAGATGCGCGGACACGACGCCTGCGGCGGTATCGTAGAAGTCGGCAATGATCGCTTCATACGACAGCGGCGGTTCGAGCGCCTCGGTCGTCACCGGATAAACCAGCGGCAGATGCTGCTGCGCCTCGTGCAAATGCGCCTCGATGATGCTGAACGCGTTGCCCTTTTTCCCCTTGGCGACGAAATACGCGACCACGGGTGCCGCTTTCAGCAAACGCAGCGCCTTCAGCGTGATGAGTTCGGGGTCGCCGGGGCCGACGCCGAGTCCGAGCAAACGTCCTTGCACCGCCATTTATTCGACCTCCGTAGCGAGCGCATTGACGGCCGCGGCAGCCATCGCGCTACCGCCGCGCCGGCCGTTCACGACGACGAAGGGCACGCCGCGACTGTCTTGCGCGAGCATCGCCTTCGATTCGGCCGCGCCGATAAAACCCACCGGAAACCCGAGGATCAGCGCGGGTTTTGGCGCGCCGGCATCGAGCATGTCGAGCAGATGAAACAGCGCGGTCGGCGCATTGCCGATCACGACGACGCTGCCCGCCAGATGCGGACGCCACAATTCGAGCGCGGCAGCCGAGCGCGTATTGCCGAGTTCGCGGGCGAGCGCGGGGACGTCCGGCTGCGTGAGCGTGCAGATCACTTCGTTGCCCGCGGGCAGCCGGGCTCGCGTGATGCCCTGCGCGACCATGCCCGCGTCGCACAGAATCGGCGCGCCTTGAGCGAGGGCGACGCGGCCTGCGGTGCCGGCATCGGCGGAAAATTGCAGATCGTCGATCACGTCGACCATCCCGCACGCGTGGATCACGCGCACCGCGAGTTTTTCGAGGTCGGCGGGAATGCGCGACAGGTCGGCCTCCGCGCGGATCGTCGCGAACGACTGGCGATAGATCTCCTGACCGTCGCGTATGTATTCAAGCATCAGTGTTACTCCGGGCCAGGCGCGCGAGCGTGTCGGCGGCCTGTTGGATCGTCAGTTGGTGCGCGACGCAGCGGCCGAAACCGGAGCCGCTGTCGTCGCGTCGATAAAGGTCGTAGCTGCCGGGCGCCACCGCCAGCAGCGTGTAGGGCGCGCAATGCGCGGCCGCGCAGGATCGCGGGCAGCCGCTGAGGTGCACTTCGACGCCCGCGGGCAGTTGCGCGGCGAGTTGCTGCGCGTCGGCTTTGGTGTCCGCGAGACTTTTTGCGCAGCCGCTCGACCCGGCGCACGCGATCAGACGCGTGATCGGCTGCGACGGGTCGCAAGCGAGGCCGAGCGCGTTCAGTGCGGTTAGCACGGCGGGCACGGTGTCTGTCGCGAGGTCGGGAAGCAGCACGCTTTGCCACGGGGTGATGTGCAGGATGCCGGTGTTGTGCTGGCGCGCGAGCAAGGCGAGGGCGCGCAAGGTATCGGCATCGACGCGGCCGAGCGGCGGTTGGCCGCCTGCGTGCCATGTTCCTGACTTGCATTGCGGATGCGCGCCGAGGCGAAGGCCGGCGTCGGCTGGCGTGCTGCGTTGCCAGCCGGCAAGCGACGCGTCGCGTGAAAGCGGGAAGTCGACGTAGGTCTGGGCGTGCTGCAGGATGGTATCGACGGCATGGGTGGCGAGCAGGTGACGCATGCGGGTGGCGTCGTCGGCGGCGAGGTCGAGGAAGGTGTGCAGCAGTGCTCGCACGAGAGCCGGGACTTGCGCGGGCGATACGGCGGCGAGTGGGCCTGTGCCTTTGTTGGGCCGCCCGACCTGCTGCGGTTGAGGCGCGGCTACGCTTTGAAAAGCCGAAGCCTCCGGCGGGCATCCCGCCAACCCGAACACGAACCGCACACCCTCGACACCCTGCGACGCCGCGATCCACACATCATGCGGATGATCGACCCGCGCCAGCCGCTCACCGCCATCCAGCAGCAACGCGAATTTTGGCGATAACGCTGCAAACCGCGTGTCGCTTTGCAGCAGCGCGAGCAGTTCGGCACACAGCTGCGTCGTATCGACCAGGGCCGCAGGATCGCGTCCGGCGGCGGGGCTGATCATCACGTTGCGGACATCGTCGGCGGAAGCGGCGCTCGCATTAACGGTCACGCTACCCCCCGGCATAGGCTCAGGCCCAAGCCCCGCACCCACCAGCGCCTCAATCAACGCCGCTTCGTGCCCGCTACGCACCCCGCGCACCTGCAGATTCGCGCGATTGGTCAATTCGACGACCCCGGCCGCGTGCCGTGCGCTCGCGCCTGCGATAACCTCGGCCTGCGCCGCGCTCAATACGCCGCCAGGCAGCTTGATCCGGCAGATCCCGCCATCGCGCGCGGCGACGATGCGCAGCAGCCCCGGACACGCCGAAGGCCGCAGTGTCGGGACCGCGTGAGGCAAAACGAGGGAGGGCGAAGCTTGATTCAAGACGGACACCGGGTTGAGCGTCGCACAAAAACCCGAGCAAGCCGCGTCAGGCTTGCTGCGGCATCGGTACACCCCGCCCGATGTTGGCTGGCACGAACAGTGTTGCCGGCAGGTCTCCTGGCTGGCAGGTCATGATCCGCCGCGGCCTTCCCGGTCAAACCAGTGGCGCGCAGCGCAGGCGGACTCGCTGCATACAGTTGCGGGGGCAGCCACAGTGGCACTGTGTTCCCTCTTCGGCCCCGAAGGGCACCGGCGGCTGTATTATGCCTTTTTTCGGACAGCGCAACGAGGCTGGACGCTTTGACAGGCGTGGCACAGCGCATTATTTGAAGATTCAGAATGAGGATGGATGCATGCCGGCATGGCTGACCGTAGTGGGCATTGGCGACGACGGCTTCGCCGGTTTGGGACGGCCCGCGCGGCGTGCTTTGCTGACGGCGTCGGTGATTTATGGCGGCGAACGTCATCTGGCGATGCTGCCCGCGCGACTCGCCGCGCGCCGCACCCAGTGGCCGCGTCCGTTCGATCTTGCGCCGTTGCTGGCCGAGCGCAATCAGAGCGTGTGTGTGTTGGCGAGCGGCGACCCGATGCTGTTCGGCGTCGGCGCGACGCTGGCGCGGCAGTTGCCCGAGGGCGAACTGCGGGTGCTGCCCGCGCCGTCGTCGTTGTCGCTGGCGGCAGCGCGTTTGGGCTGGCCGTTGCAGGACGTGGCGACGGTGTCGGTGGTGGGTCGTCCGCTGGCGGCGTTGAATGCGCATCTGCATGACGGCGCGCGCATTTTCGTGCTGAGCGCGGACGGCAGCACACCCGCCGCGCTTGCCGCATTGCTGGCGACGCGCGGCTTCGGCGCGACCCGGATGGTCGTGCTCGAACATCTGGGCGGCGATCTGGAGCGGCGGATCGACGGCCGGGCCGATCAATGGCCCGCGGGCGAAGTCGCCGCGCTGAATCTGATCGCGCTCGAATGCCGCGCGGACGAAGCCGCGCCGCGTCTGCCGCTGACCTGCGGCCTGCCTGACGACGCGTTTCGCCACGACGGCCAGTTGACCAAACGCGATGTGCGCGCGATCACGCTCGCGCGCCTCGCGCCGACGCCCGGCGAATTGCTGTGGGACGTGGGCGCGGGCAGCGGCTCGATCGGGATCGAATGGATGCGCGCGCATCCCGCCTGCCGCGCGATTGCCGTCGAAGGGCATCCGGAGCGGCAGGCTTTTATCGAACATAACCGCGACACATTGGGCGTGCCGGGTCTGCAACTCGTCGCGGGCCGCGCGCCCGAGGCGCTGCACGGACTGCCCGCGCCGGATGCGGTGTTTATCGGCGGTGGCGTGACGGTGCCGGGCGTGCTGGAAACCTGCTGGGAGAGTCTGCGTGACGGGGGCCGTCTGGTGGCGAACGCGGTCACGCTGCAAGGCGAAGCGGCGCTGATCGCGTGGCGCGACCGGCACGGCGGCACGCTGACCCGCGTCGCGCTGGCCGACGCGCGGCCGCTCGGCGGTTTCGATACGTGGCGTCAGGCGTTGCCGATCACGATGCTCGACGTGACGAAGCACGCTGCGGGTATCCCGGGCAACATGCCCGCGGCTTCCACCGATCATCCGTAATGCGCGACGAAACACCCGAACAACCCGCGCCGCTTCGTAGCGGCTACACGACCGGCAGTTGCGCCACCGCGACGTCGCTGGCGGCGGCGCGTCTGCTGCTCGCGGGCGTCGTCAGCGAGGTCGCGGAAATTACGCTGCCCAAGGGCCAGCATGTGCCGATGCCGCTGGTCTACTGCCGCCGCGTCGTCAATGACACCGATGTCGCCGATGACGTCCATGTCGCCGGAGATGCCGGCAACGCCAGCAGCGCTGACGTTGCAGAAGCCGGCACCGTCAAGGACGCCGGCGACGACCCCGACGTCACCCACGGCGCGATCGTCTTCGCGCGCGTGCGCCTGATCGCCGAACCCGGCGTGATTTTTCGCGCGGGGCCTGGCGTCGGCACCGTGACGCGAGCCGGTCTGACACTGCCGGTCGGCGAACCGGCGATCAATCCCGTGCCGCGCAGCATGATGACGCAGCATCTGACCGAACTCGCCGCCGAGCATGCGTACAGCGGCGGCTTCGAAGTGACGATCGGCGTCGAAGGCGGCGCGGAACTCGCGCTGAAAACGATGAACCCGCGCCTCGGCATCATCGGCGGATTGTCGATTCTCGGCACCTCCGGGATCGTGCGGCCGTTCTCGTGCTCGGCTTATATCGCGTCGATTCATCAGGGCATCGACGTGGCGCGCGCGAACGGCTACACGCATCTCGCGGCCTGCACCGGCAACGCCAGCGAGGACGCGATGCGCGCGCACTATGCGCTGCCCGATATCGCGCTGATCGAAATGGGCGACTTCGTCGGCGCGGTGCTCAAGCATATGAAGCGCGCGCCGGTCGAGCGACTCAGCGTGTGCGGCGGCTTCGGCAAGCTCAGCAAGCTGGCGGCCGGGCATCTCGATCTGCATAGCCGGAATTCGAGCATCGATCTCGAACGGCTGGCGACCTGGGCCGCCGGATACGGTGCCGACGACGCTCTGCAAACCGCGATTCGCGCGGCCAATACGAGTCAGCAGGCAGTGGCGCTCGCGCACGCGCAGCAGGTGCCGCTCGGCGATATCGTCTGCCGGCATGCGCTGGCCGTCGCGCGCGATATCGTTCCGCCGCAGGTCAGCGTGGAAATGTTCGCGATCGACCGCCAGGGCAATCTGATCGGAGCCGCACGATGACGCCTGCCACGACACAACCCGTCAGGGTTCTGCTGCTGGGCGGCACCGGCGACGCGTTGAAAATCGCGCGGCAACTCGGCCCGGCCGACGTGTACAGTCTCGCGGGCCTCGGCAAGGTGCCCGAGGACTTGTCGTGCGAAGTGCGCGTCGGCGGATTCGGCGGCAGCGAGGGCCTCGCGCGTTACATCGAAAGCGAAAAGATCACGCTCGTGATCGACGCAACGCATCCCTACGCCGCACAGATCAGCGCGAACGCGGTGCGCGCCTGCGCCGCAGCCCGCGTGCCATGCTGGGCGCTGCGCCGCCCTGGCTGGCAGGCGCAAAGCGGCGACGACTGGCGGATGGTCGGCGACTGGCACGAACTCGTCGCCGCGCTCGCGCCGTTTCGCCGGCCGCTGTTCACGTTAGGACGCGAACCGCTCGCGCATCTCGACGAGATTCCGCCGCATCAGTTCTGGACCGTGCGCTGTCTGGAGTCGCACAAGGACAGTCCGCGCGCGCGAATCCTCGCGGCGCGCGGCCCGTTCACGCTCGAGGGCGAGCGCGCGCTGTTCGCGTTGCAGGCGTTCGACGTCGTAGTCAGCAAGAATAGCGGCGGCAGCGCGACCGAAGCGAAGCTCGAGGTCGCGCGAGAGCGTCGCTTGCCGGTGATCATGCTGCGACGTCCGGCGTTGCCCGCGACCGATCGCGAATTCGACGACGTCGCGGATCTGCTGCACGCATTGCGCGCGTGAAACACACACACAATCCACGGCGACACGAACGCGTGGAACAACGAATGGCTGGAGTATCGAATGACGGTGTTTTTTATCGGCGCGGGTCCTGGCGACCCGGAACTGATCACGGTGAAAGGGCAGCGCCTCGTGCGCAGTTGCCCGGTGATCCTGTACGCGGGTTCGCTGGTGCCGGCTGCGGTGCTCGATGGACACACCGCGGAACAGGTCGTCAATACCGCCGAACTCGACCTCGATCAGATCGTCGCGCTACTCAAGGCCGCGCATGACAAGGGGCAGCACGTGGCGCGCGTCCATTCCGGCGACCCGTCGCTGTACGGCGCGATCGGCGAGCAGATTCGGCGTCTGCGCGAGTTGGACATTCCCTACGAGATCGTGCCGGGCGTGACCGCCACGGCCGCATGCGCGGCGGCGCTTGGCTGCGAACTGACACTGCCTGATGTGTCGCAGACGCTGATTCTCACGCGCTACGCGAGCAAGACCTCGATGCCCGCAGGCGAGCAACTCGGCGATCTCGCCGCGCATCGCGCGACGATGGCGATTCACCTGGGCGTGAGGCACCTTGCGCGTATCGTCGATGAGCTTCGCCCGCATTACGGCGGCGCGTGCCCGATTGCGGTGATCTATCGCGCGAGCTGGCCGGATGAGGAGAAGATCACCGGCACGCTGGACGATATCGTCGGCAAGGTGCAGTCGACTTCGATCGAGCGGACCGCGTTGATTCTGGTCGGCGACGTGCTGGCTGCGGAAGGCTTCGCGGAATCGACGTTGTATGCAAAGGGCGGGTGAACGCTCCGCAGAGCCGCCATTTCCGCACTGACGCAACCGCCGTTCGACGTCAACCGGTTGCCCGTCACGGCTAGCATGCGTTGTCAGCGGATTTCACGCCGTTCGGCACATTTGAAGTTGGCCGCTTACACACGCCGCTATCGCGGTTGCGAACTGGCTTGCTGCTCGAGCTTCTTCATCAGCACGGCCTGCTCCTTCGCGTCCTTGGCGCGCGCGAGAACCGGCGCCATCGCCGCAGCATCCATGTCCTGCGGATGCGACAGCATGATCGCGAGGCTGCGGTAGATCTCCCGGTTATCGTCGATATAGCGCAGCATGGCTTGCCGCAACGGCGCGCGCGGCGAGCCCTCCGGCATCTGCGCGCTACTGATGGACTCGTACATGCTGTTCCAGCCCGGCAGGATTTCCCGCATGATCCGGTTCGACGCCACATCCCGGTCGACCTGCGACGCGAGCCGCAAATGACGCCACGCGATAAGGTCCGCGCGCATCCTGTTCTGGGTTTGCCGCGCTTCGACCATCAGCCTGGAAAACTGCGCATCGGCGAGACGCGATGCGCTCATATGCGTCAGCGGATATGACAACGCTGCGAGCGAGAGCAGCGCGACCGTCCATGACGCGACGGCCGTTCTGAACGAGTTTCGCTGACGCGCGTCGAGTTCGAGCGGCCTCGCCAGCAGCGCGCCAATCACCAGTCCGCCGATCAGCCCGCCAAGGTGCGCCGCGTTGTCGACCTGGCTGTGCCTGAAGCCGTTGTACAACGTGTAGAGAATGAAAATCCACATCGACGTGCGCAAACGCGCGGCTTCCGACGGCGGCAATTGCCTGCGGTAGACCAGCACGAAAATCAGCAGTGCGCCCGCCACGCCGAAGATCGCGCCCGACGCGCCCGCGCTGTTGAGACCGGGATGCGTCAGCACGCTGGCAATGCTGCCGATCAGCCCTGCGAACACGTAGAGCGCGAGAAAGCGCAGGCTGCCGTACAGGCGCTCGGTCGTGCGTCCGAGCATGAACAGCACGATCATGTTGCCCACCAGATGCTGCAGGCCGAAGTGAACGAAGATCGCGGTGAACAGACGCCACGGTTCGCCGTTTAGCGTATAGGCGCCGAGGTTGGTTCCCCATCTGGCCACCTCGGCGGCGTCCGGCATGAGCACGTTGATGCCGGAGACCCCCATCGCGATCAGGACGAGCACGTTCAGCACGACCAGCGCATACGTGGCTCGCGGCACCGGCGTCAACGCGAGCAGTCTCTGGCGATAGGTTTTGTGTGCGATGCGCTGGGCGGCAAATTCGGGCGTCATCCGTACCGGCAGCAAGTCGACGATGCGCTGTAAATCTTCAGCACTGCGCGGTATCAGTTCGACCCGTTCGATCGCGCGTTGCGGCGAGTGAAGATCGAACAGCAGCACGCCTTCGTTGAAATCGATATCGAACACCTCGTCGCGATGCACGCTACGCGTTTCGGACGCGTTCGCCCGGCGCAGCAGGATCTCGTCGTCCGAGAATGTCAGCTCGCTTTTTATTCGAAGTGCATAGCGGTTTGCCGAGAAAATGCCCGCGTCCCGCGGCTTGATCGACAAGCGCACGCTGAAACTCTGCATGTCGTGCCGGTCCGCATAAGCCGATGCGCCCAACGTGTGGCCTGTCTCACCCGGGGCGGTGTCGATACGATCCATGTGATCGCCTTCTCTCTATTTTTTTGGAATGCGCGTGTGGGGCGCCGCGTCATTCTGATTCGAGTCGGTGGCGATTTCAAGTTGCTTGCGCAGGCTAACAGCAAGCAACTCCGCAATCTATGCAGGACGCAATGCGCAAAGCAGAACAGGCGGCAAAAATGTCGCAAGCTCTGCAACGTGCGGCAGGGGCCAGGCCGTTATCCTATCGGCATGATGAAGCCCAGCACCGAACACGATTACCGTCGACGTATCGCTCGCGTGGTCGAGGCGATTCTGCTCGAGCCGGGTGCGCCGCACACGCTCGAAAGCCTGGCGGCGCTCGCGCATCTCTCGCCTTATCACTTTCATCGAATCTATCGGGCGTTGACCGGTGAGAGCGTGGTCGAAACGGTGCAGCGCCTGCGGCTCGCTCAGGCTGCGCAGCGGCTCACCGATGCGTCCGCTCAGGTGACCGCCGTCGCGCACGACGCGGGTTACAACAGTCCGCAGGCATTCGCGCGCGCGTTTCGCGGCTTCACGGGTGTCAGTCCGAGCGAATTCAGGGCGCGGCAGCGGCATCTGGCGGGCGGTGTTGCAGACCGGCGCACTCGCAGCGGCGGCGCCGGTCACGATGCCAGCCATGCCAACGCTGCTTCAGAAGCGAGCGCGAATGAAAGTGGAACGTCGGCAGACGAATCGCCTTCGATCGAACTCGCCGAGATCGCACCGGTCGATGTGCTCTGCGTGCGGCACGACGGGCCGGTCGGGACAATCGGCCAGACCTTTCGCCGCCTGATTCATCTGGTGTGTAGCGAGCAGAGCGCGTCCACGGACCAGCGCATCGGCATCTGCACGCGCGCGGCTGGCGTGAACGGCGGCTTTGAGTATCACGCGGGCGTGGTCGCCAGTCCCGCTGCGGTTTCCGTCGACGGTGTCACGTCGATGCGGCTCGACGGCGGACTGTATGCGGTGCATCGGCTGGTCGGCCCGTACGCGCTGATCGCGCCGACCTTCAGGGCGCTCTATGGCGGCTGGCTCCCGCACAGCGGCTATACGCGCGACCGGCGGCCGGCGCTCGAGTGGTATCGCAATCCGCTGATCGACGGCGCGCAGCACACGTGCGTCACCGATCTGATGATCCCTCTGTGCAAGGACTGATCATGTTGCGTCGATGCTGCGCGTTGCTGGCGCTCGGGATAGGAATCGCGTTGCCGGCGGCAGGCGTCGCCGATCCGGTTGCCCTGCATGTGGGCGAGACGGTGCGGGTGTTTCATCCGGCAGTGGCGCGTCACTGGCGCGGCGCTCAGACCCAGGCGCTGGTGACCCGCATCTGGTATCCGGTCGATCCCGCCGTGCCGGAGACGGCCCACGATATCGGCGCACCCGGTCAGCCGATTTTCAAAGGGCATCCGGTGGCGGACAACGCGCCGCTTGCGCACGCGCGCCAGAGTTATCCGCTGCTGGTGCTGTCGCACGGCACCGGCGGCAGCGCGGACAGCCTCGACTGGCTGGGCGCGGCGCTCGCCGCGCAGGGATTTATCGTCGCGGGCGTCAATCATCCGGGCAATAGCGCGCTGGAGCCGCTGACGCTCGACGGTTTCATGCTCTGGTGGGAGCGCGCGACCGACGCGAGCGAAGTGCTCGATGGCGTACTCGCCGACCCGCAGTTGGGCCCGCATATCGACCGCGCGCGAATCGGCGCGGTGGGATTTTCGCTCGGCGGATACACGGTGCTCGAACTGGCGGGCGCACGCACGAATCTGGCGGCATTCGAGCGCTTCTGTACGTCGCCGGAAGCCGATGCGATCTGCCATCCGCCGGAAATGGCGCAGATCGGCGCCGACGCCGCCGACAAGGCCGTGACGCACGACACTTTGTCGCCCGCGACGAGGGCATCCCGCGCGCGCTCCGGCGAGTCGTACCGCGATCCGCGTATCAAGGCGGTGTTTGCGATTGCGCCCGCGCTGGGAGAAGCGTTTGACCAGCATTCGTTCGACAGCGTGACGATTCCCGTATCGCTGGTGGCGGGAGAAAACGACCGGATCGCGCCGGTCGACACCAACATTCACCGCATAGCCGGTTTGCTGCCGCAGGCCGTCGTCACGATGCTGCCGGGCGCATCGCACAACACGTTTCTCGACACCTGTCTGCCGGATGCCGCCGAGCGTCTCGCGATGATCTGCAAGGACGGCCCGGGTGTCGACCGCGATGCGATTCATGCACGCACGGCCGCGCAGGCGGTGGAGTTTTTCGCGGGTACGCTGCCCGCGACCTCGCCGTAGCTTGAAGCGTCGAGCCGATAGCCGCCGCGCTCAATCCTCCAGCGGCGACAGCGCCTCGATCGGCATTTTCTTGCCCGGCCCGATGCTGATCGCCGGGACGAACGTCAGCAACGCGACCACGAACAGCGCGATCACGAAGATCGACACGAACGTCAGATGCAGCGATTGATGCAGCACGAGCCGGATCAGATCGCTGTCGCCGAGATCCGTCACCTGGTTTTGCAGCAGCGCCTTCAACTGATCCGACGTGACCACCGCCGCGCCGCGCGAATGACTCAGCCCGAAGTTCAGCACCGCGCCGAACAGCGTCGCCCCCAACGTGCTGCCAAGATTGCGCGAAAACAGATTCGATGCGGTCGCGCTGCCGCGTTCGTCCACCCGGACGATCTCCTGGATCAGCACCAGCGAACTGACGCTCGACGTGCCCATCCCGAAGCCCATGATCAGCGAGCCGAACGCGGCGATCAGCGGCGAGCCGCCCGGCGCGAGGAACAGCAGCAACAGCGCGCCGAGCGGCACGAACGCGCTGCCGCCGATCAGGATGCGCCGCAAGCCGAGCCGCGGGAACGACTTCGCCGCGAGCGTCGCGCCGGCGGGCCAGCCGACCGTCATCATCGTCAGCGCGAGACCGGCGATCACCGGCGAGCGGTGCAACACGCCTTGCACGTACATCGGCAGGAAGGTGGTGGCGCCCATCAGGATCATGCCGGACAGCACCGTCGAGCCGTTGCACGCGGCAATCGGGCGGCGGCTCCAGAGCGCGAACGAGATCATCGGCTCGGCCGCACGGCGCTCCTGCATCACGAAGAACACGACGCACAGCGCGAACGCGGCGCCCGCGAGCGAGGCTTTCGCGAGGTCGTCGTCGCCCGCGTAGGTGAGGGCCATCATCAACGCGGCGATCGCCGCCATGAAAAGCGCAGCGCCGCCGAAATCGATCGACGGACGCGCGTGCCGCTCCGACTCGCGCAGGAACACGATGAAGCCCGCCGCCGACGCGAGGCCGATCGGCACGTTCATCCAGAAGATCCACGCCCACGACATGTTGTGAATGATGAAGCCGCCGACCATCGGCCCGACGACCGCCGAAATCGCCCACACGCTCGCGAGATAGCCCTGCACCTTGCCGCGTTCGTGAGCCGGGTAGAGATCGGCGACGATGGTCAGCGTGACCGGCTGGATTGCGCCCGCGCCGACGCCCTGGATCAGGCGGAACACGATCATCGCGGGCATCGACCACGCAAAGCCGGCGAGCACCGAGCCGATCAGAAAGATCGCGATGCCCGCCAGTACGACCGGCTTGCGCCCGTACAGATCGGCGAGCTTGCCGAACACCACCGTCATCGCGGTCTGCGTGAGCAGGAACGACGAGAACACCCAGCTGTAGAGATGCAGATCCCCGAGTTGGGCGACGATCTGCGGCATGGCGGTGGAAACGATGGTGGCTTCGATGGCGACCATCGCCATCGAAGCCATGACGGCGGCAATCACGGGAGCGCGCGACGATTGAGGGCTGCGGGACATGGGGTGGGGTTAGTATCGGTATGTTGGGTGCGTTGGACGGCTCGAAAGGAGGAGCCCGGACGCATCAGCGCGGCCGCACGAGGCGGCCGGAATGGAGTATGCACCTTGCGGAGAATGCGCGCCTGGCACCGTCCGCTCCGGCTTCACAGGCGGAGCGCGGCTTGCGTGGCACAGTGCTTGCGCGTTCGAGGCTTCCTTTCGACACATGGAGGATCATTATGAGGATCGAATTCACCGGACGCCGCGAAGTAGTGGCAGCGGCGCGCGTCGCCTTCGAGGCCAATGTTGATGGAGCCGATGTCTGGTGCAGCGTGTCGCTCGATGCGCTGAATAACCATTTCGGCAACGAAGGCCCATCGGCGCACAATCTGGTGGGGACCTTCGAGGCAAACCGTACGCGGATTGAAAATGCTACGCGGCGGGTGCTCGAAAGAAACGGGGGGAAATCGGTGGAACTCGAAACCGGCGATTTCAACTGACGCAGGATTTCAATTTCGCCTGAGGCCGCCGGACCGCGCCTCGCTTCAGGCGTTCATCTGAGCGGGGGCCGGTGCGTTTCGCGCCGGACCGGATCTCAAGGCTCACTTCCACTGGGCCGCGCTTTACAGCGATTTCTCCAGATCCAGCAACAATCCCTTCGACCAGCAGCCGTTATTTTATGACGGGCAGACGCCTATATTGCGTTCAGCGGTCGCGTTGAAAGTCATTCGAAGGAAAGCTTCGAAGCGCCGCGAACCATCAATAACTGGAGCTTGTTTTCATCATGAAGTCGTTGATCAAGGGTGTTGTCGTTGTCGCTACGCTGGCCGCTTCGGCCACGGTTTTCGCTCAATCGCAATCGAATACCCGTATTACCCGCGAGCAGGTGCGCGCGGAACTGGTTCAGCTCGAACAGGCCGGCTATCGCGTCGGTGACGGCGACCAGGCTCACTATCCCGCAGCGATCCAGGCGGCAGAAGCGCGTGTGGCCGCGCAAAACAACGTCGGCACGAGCGCTTATGGCGGCAGCGTCGCGGGTTCGTCGGAAAGCGGCAGCGGCCATCCGGCCGTTTCCAAAGCCGACTGGAATGCGATGTACAGCCGTTGATAAAACGGTTTTACGCACGGGTTTCATCCGCGAGGTTTCAAGCACGGAAATGTTGGAAGCGGATGCACGGTGACGAGTTTCGATGCCCGTCGTTGTGTTGCGCTTATGCGTGTGTGCGGTGGCGGGATCTGGCTGATTTAGCGGCGGGATCGCCAGCCGTTTATTGATTTCACGCGCATTAGCGCAACGCTAGCGGCTCTGCATCGGGATTCGAGCCGGGTTGCAAAGGACTCTTCCACAGCGGCGTCTGTATCCGCTTCATCGACGTGGTTAAAGTAGCACCGCACGCACGGCTTCCGGTGTGCGAGCGAGAGAGTTGGCCCCGGCTGGAAACAGCCGGGGTTTTTTTCTTTCGACACCCGCACTCGATGAAAATAGCGGCACGCCGACGCTTACGCCGAACATCCAGGCGATGCCAATTGGCTCGCGGCTTACGGTATAGTCCCTCCAAAACGGGAGCAGGCATGCCGTGCAGTTGCCATCTGCATGCGTTGTGAGCCCGGTCATCGAATGTCTGGAGAACATCGTGCAGGAAATCATCGAAGGTTTTATCCGCTTCCAACGCGAAGTGTTTCCGCAGCAGATCGCGTTATTCAAACGTCTGTCGACCGCGCAAAGTCCGAGCACGCTGTTCGTCACGTGCTCGGACAGCCGCGTCGTGCCTGAACTGCTGACGCAGGTCGAGCCGGGCGCGCTGTTCGTGATCCGCAATGCGGGCAACATCGTGCCGTCGTATGGGCCGGAACCGGGCGGCGTGTCGGCGACCGTCGAGTACGCGGTGTCGGTGCTGGGCGTGCACGATATCGTGATCTGCGGCCACTCGAATTGCGGCGCGATGACGGCGATCTCGACCTGCATGAACCTCGATCATCTGCCGGCGGTGGCAGGCTGGCTGCGTCACGCGGATGCCGCCAAAGCCATCAACGCGGCACGTACTTACGATTCGGATGCCGAGCGCCTCGACGCTCTGGTGAAGGACAACGTGATCGCGCAGTTGGGCAATATCCGCACGCATCCGTCGGTGGCGGTCGGGCTGGCGAACAAGAAGCTGCAACTGCATGGCTGGATCTTCGATATCGAAAGCGGCGTGATGCTCGCGCTTGATGGCCGCACCGGCAAGTTCTTGCCGCTGGTGGACAATCCGGAAATTTTTGCGGGGTAAGCCGCTGGGCGGATGGGGCGTGGTTACGCGGTAATGATCTGGGTGACGTGTGTGCGGCGAGAGCCGCACGTTGCCCGTACGCCGTAAGCGGCGACCTTCGCTGCTTAGCGCTTGCACGCAGGCTCAGCTCTGAAAACACCGGAACGCGAGACTGATACGCGGCTCCGTGACGCCCGCCACCTTCGGAATTCCATGCTCGTGCGTGAATTGCGACGCATAGCTCATCACGAGGCAGCTTCCCGCTTCCAGTTCGATATGCACGGACCGGCCACCACCCTTGGGCCGGATCGACATGCGCCGGCTCGCGCCTAGCGAGACGATGGCGATGGGCTGACCCGGCACCAGCTTGTCGGTCTTGTCGCTGTGCGGGGCGACGCTGTCGCTGCCGTCACGATACAGATTCAGTCCAACCCGATTGAACGGTGCGCCGACCAGCGCGCGAACCGATTCGAATGCCTGCTGCAAATCGGAGGGAAGATCGGCGGATTCCAGCGCGAACGTGGCGAGCAGACGCGGCACAGCCACCTCGCGGTCGTACATCATGCGTTGCTGCGCAAGCCAGCCGATGTTCCGGTGCGTTTGATCGAACCACCGCTGCGCGACATCGGCGGGAATCAGTTCAGGCAGGTAGCGGATGCCGCCTTCCACGTCGTGGACGAGCGACACCGGCTCAGGGGCGAAAAGGGCTTGCTGCGACGACATGGTCTGGTCCGGTGAGCGGAAAGTTGCGCGCCCGACAAGACCACGAAAGCAGGGCGGCTGCGTCCGCTCATTATACTGTGTTTTTATACAGTGTTTCGGGCTGCCCGGCGGTCAATCGAATTCGTCGAACTGCGGCAATGAGTCGTTTATCGAATACCAAGGCGCCTTCGAACCGGCAAAGATATGCGCGGTGGGCTGAAGCGTGGGCGTGTCGTCGAGCGTGCCCAACGTGACGTGCACAAACTGCCCATCGCGAACTACTGAAAACAGCAGGCTGCCGCAAGTCTTGCAATGCACGTTATGCGACGCCTGTTCGCCGCCGAAAATCAGCAGATTGTCGTCTCCCTGCGTCACGCGCAGCTTGTCGCGCTCAATGCCCGCGAACGGCTTGAACGCCGAGCCGGTCGCACGCCGGCATCTCGAACAATGGCAGTTCTTTGCATAGACAAATTCGTCTTTCACGGCGTAGTGCACCGCGCCGCAAAGGCATCTGCCGGCAAGCTCGGGTTTCATGGCTGAGTCGTAAGAAGAGGGCGCGTTCGCGCATTGTCGGGGCAATAGCAAATCTAATTATCGACGAACGCGACAACCCGGGCATCAATCGCAAAAGCCGGCCGGCAGCCCCTGAGGACCACCGGCCGGCTCATTTCGCCAGATAGCTACTTCGTCGCGTCGATCAGTTCGATCAGTCCGACGCCACCAGCGAATCCGACGGCACGATCTTCAGCACGCCCGGATTATCCGCAGCCGGGTTCGACCACAGCAGATGCATGCTCGCCGCGCCGGTTCCGTGCACGTACTCGACCTTGATCGACGCGCGCTGCTTCGCCGCCAGCCACGTTTTGCCGCTCACCGTGCCTTGCGACCCGCTCTTCTTGTCGATGACCTTCACGCCATTGATCCACAGACGCGCAACGTTGTCGCTGTTGATCGTGAACGTGTACGTGCCGTCCTGCGTCGCCTTGATCGCGCCGGTCCAGCGCACGCCGTAGTTGGACGCGTTGACGCCCGCAGACGCATCAGGCGAATCGGTGCCGCGCTCGGTGTTCAGATCGAAGTCGATCATCGGCGTAATCGACGTCTTGACGGGCGCGCTGTTGAAGGTCGGATCGTTGTAGTAGCCGACTTGCAGCACCGGCAGTTTCACGCTGAAGCCGCCCGTGAGCGCCTGAGTTTCCGAGGTCTGCCACGGATGGCCGTCCGGGTAGATGGTGCCCTGGAACGGAACCGCCGGCTCCACCGTCGCGGGCGCGCTCGGCACCTGGCCCCAGTGGAAGCGCGTATTGGTGCGTCCGATCATCAGCTCCCACACGATAAAGCCCGTCGATCCGCCGTAGTTCGCGACGATCCCAGGCATGGTCTGCCCGGCCGTGCCGGTAAAGCCGCGTTGCAGCGTTTCGGAGTTCAGCGCGCTGACACTGTTGCCGTTCACCGGTCCCGTGTACGGATTGCCGTACGGATGGAAGGCGTAGAAGTCGGAGAAGTACGTGCCTTCGTCTTCCTGCACTTGCGGCGCGTTGATCGGCTGGGTTGCACCCGCATTCTGGATCGCGATGCGCGCGTCGTTCATCAGCACGGCGCGGGTTTCCTGCAGCGCGCCGTTGCCGCTGCAACCCGGCTCGTTCATCGTTTCCCAGAAAATGATGCGCGGATCGTTGCGATGCGGCGCGACGAAATCGGTGATGTAGCTGGCGAGACTCTGCTTGTACGTCACCGCGGAATTCGACGCGCTCGGCTGGAAATAAGCCTGTTCGACGGGCGTGCCCGGCGACTGCACCCACTGGCTGTTATGCACGCCCCAGACCGGCGCGGGTTGCGGGCCATACTGCGGCGTCGGGTTCCAGCAGTCGTCGTAGAAGATCGGCGAGACCTTGATGCCGTGACGCGCGGCGATCTTCAGCAGGTTCTCGAACTTGCTCAGGAATGCCACGCGATCGTTGGCCCACACGAGGTAATGCAGATACACGGCGATCGTATTCATGCCGTACGTCTGCGCGTAAGACAGCTCGCGATTGACGATCTCGGGGTCGTAGTTTTCCCAGAAATCGATTGCGTTGACCGCATTCGACGGCGTATAGACCGCGCCGACCACCTTCGAGAAATCGAAGCTCGGCGAAGTTACGGTCGGGTACGTCTGGATCTTGATGTTGCTGAACGTTGCGCCGACACCGAAGCGCCGCAGCCCGAAGCTGCCCGACTGGAACACGGCGGGCAGCGCGTTGGTCGCATCGTTCACGCTGATCACGCGCTGCTGGTCGACGTCGACGGTAATCGCATTGCCGCTCGTCGTGACTTTCAGATGGTGCGTGCTGCCGCCGACCACCGTGCTCAGCGGATACGCGATGAAATTCGTCCAGTTGTTGTTCTCACGGCCCACGACGACCGAATGCGTGCCGGTATCGAAGCCGATGTAGTAGCCGGTCAGGCTGTCAGGGCCGCCCGCCGTCGGGTTGGTCGTGCGGACAAGAAAGCCCGCGTTCGCCGCGCCCGTGCCGACCGGCGCGCTGACCGTCACGTCCGCTTCATACGATGCGGTGGCGTACGTGCTGGCTAGCGCCACGGTTTTGTCGCCCGCGCCGGTGCCGTTGGTCGGCGGCGCGGGAATCGTGATGCTGGCGTTGCTGGTGCCTGGCCCCCAGCCTTGGGTCGAACCGGGGGCGAGGAAGTTGGTGAAGTCGCCGAAGGAGAGGGTGGTCGACGATACCGGCGTGGGCGGTGCGGGCGGCGTGTAGGCCGCGAGGTTCAACGTGGGATCGGCGATCACGAGCGGCGGGGTCGTGGTTTTCATGCCCAGCGGGACCGTTTTCGCGGCCTTGAATTCGCTCTGGACGTTGGCCGCGTCCGCCGCCGAAGCCGCAGCGGCTGCCGACGCGGTGGACGCCGCCGACGCGTCGACCGCGTTGACCTGCTTGTCCGCAGACGCGGACGGGTTGGACGAACCGTCATTACCGCCACATGCACTGAGCATGGCGAGCGTGGCCAGCACAAAGTAATTGCGCACCTTCATCTCCTGATGTACCCGCTTATGATGGTCATAATTATTATTAGATTCACATACAGCTAGAAGACATGAGCCTCTAACGTATGGATGCGGAAATCGATATGAATAATATTATTAGTTCAGCGGACCTGTATCGGGACATACCCGCAATTGCGGGAAGGGCGGCGACGCGTTACGCGCGAGAGGTTGCGGGCGCAGTCGGGATGCGCGATGAATAGATTGCCGGAGCACAAGCGAATCTTCAGACGATGGCGGGCATAATCCGCTTTCCGACTGTCGATCGTGCCTCCCCTGCCTGGTGAGCTTCACGCGAAGCCACGCGACATTTACGCACCCGGGCAAGGCGCTGCTTTGCGCGCTTCCAGGAAAGCTCATGCCGCCCATTACCGCCGTCCGTCACAACGCCGTGCCGCTGCGCAGCATCGCGCTGATCCTTCTGTCGATGTTCTGCTTCGCGCTGGTCGACGCGCTCGCCAAATCCGTCGCGCTCGCTTATCCCGCCAACGAAGTGACGTTCTTCCGCATGCTGTTCGGCCTGATCCCCGCCGTCGCGATATGCCTGCGCGGCAAACCGCTCGCCACACGTTTCAGACAGATGGACGTGCGCGGGCAGACCCTGCGCGCGCTGACACTGCTCGGCGCGTCCGGTCTGTTCTTCGCCGGATTGCCGTATATGCCGCTCAGCGAAGCCGTGGCGATCGTCTATTCGGAGACGCTGCTCGTGATCGTGCTGGCGCCGCTGCTGCTGAAGGAAACGCTCAAGCCGCGCGATGCGCTCGCGGCTGCGATCGGGTTCATCGGCGTGCTCTTCGTGGTGCGCCCGGACGGCTCGCATTCGAGCTGGCTCGGCCCGGTTCTGCTGATATCGAGCGCGTTCTTCGGCGCGCTGTCGATCATCCAGATCAAGCGGATTCGCGCCACCGACGATTCCGGCACCACGGTGCTGTATTTCACCGTGGTCGGCACGCTCGTGATGGGCGTGTCGCTGCTGTTTGCGTGGCGCACGCCGTCGTTCAACGCGCTGGCGATCATGGCGCTGCTCGGCGCATTCGCCACCGCCGGCCAGCTACTGATGACGATGGCATTCCGCCAGGCCGACGCGGGCGCGCTCGCGCCGTACAACTACACGAGCATCGTATGGGCCGCGCTATTCGGCTACGTCGTGTGGGGCGAGACGATCGGGGCGATGTCGCTGCTGGGTGTCGCGCTGATCGTCGGCAGTTCGATCGCGGTCGCGGTGCGCCGCAAGCAGGAAGAAGGGCCGCTGGTATAGGCACAGGCTTTGCGGTTTCAACAGGACGGGCCGATGCGCGTGAACGTACGACGATTGATTGGCAGTTCCAATCATCGTTCCATTCGTACGAACGTAGCTGGCGGATTCGGACAAGCGGTCTGCGTAATCCGACGTTTCACAGCCTCACGCCGCGCAATCCGGATTCGGACGCATCCAGGTCGCTCACACTTTCGTACGTGAGTTACCGGCCTGTTGGCGCGGCCGTGCAGAGGCATCAACCGATCCCTGCTAACCCTCTGATGAAATCGGAGCGCGTTTGCGTCGTGTCAGACGTGCACGTCAACTACTGGAAGGGGGACACGTTTTGTATAGCGAACCCAGAAAGATAGTCTTCACAGGTCTTGTCGTCGGTGCTGTAGCCATTGGAGTCGGAGCTTACGTCTCGCATTCCGACGAAGAATGGCTGCCCTCGGACGATCTCGGTGTCACGCATGGCGGAGGCACGCGGGCGTCAGGGCAGGGCAATACGATGAGCGGCACGGTCAGGTCTGCGCCGGTCGACGGTCGCAGCGACTCGCCTGCGGCGCGGGCAAACAGCCTGAAGGCGGCGCGCAATAGTTTGCTACGCGACGACGTGGCGGCGGCGCGGGCGCAGTTGAACGCGATCAGCGCCGCGCACCGGGACGATCAGCAGGTTGTCGAGTTGCAGAAAGAAATTCAGGAGCGCGCGGATCAGGAGCAGCGCGCGGTTGCTCCGGCGCAGGTGGACAAGCCACCCGCTGAGTCGGCGCAAAAGCCGGTGCTGACCTCGTCGTCTTCGGCACCGGACGGCAAACATTCGCGCGCCCCGCAAGTAGCGTCTCGCGAGTATTCGAATCGCGCTGCGGGTTATGCCAGGAGTCGGCGTAATGCGGGGGCTGTGGTGGCGAAGTCGGGTGGTGTCAGTGCGGGTGCTGCGGGCGTTGCGGGTGAGGTGCCCGTGGCGAGTGAATCCGCGTATGCGTCGCCTGGCATGAGGGTGGTGCATGGGCCCGGCGCGCCTGCTGCGGTCAATTCATTGCCGCTGTTGCAGCAGTCCGCGTCCAGTTCCGAACCGCAGTCCATGCCGCCGTCGACGCAAACGGCGGCGGCGTCCGTTCAATCGGTGCCATCGACACCCCAGCCAGAGATGACCGCGCAAGCTGTATTACCGCCGGTCGTTCAAACCACTGTGCCGAGCGCCCCATTACTGAAGACGGATGGTCCGAAGACCCGTGCGCAGGTTCGCGAGGAGATTGCTCGCGCGCGTGAGAACGGCAGCCTCCCAGCGTTCGGAAATCCGGACCCTGCGGGACCGGGCGGTGCGCCTAGCCTGACGATCGCACCGCGCCCCTGACGCAACGACAACGGCGAGCGAGTCCACGTTCGCTGACCGTTGCATCACGGCGGCCGTGCCCCGTTATCGCAACGACGCCGCGAGCCGCGCGAAGGTCGGTTCGTCCGTGCGATCGAACGCGAGCGGCGTCACCGACACGCAGCCCGACGCCACCACAGCCGTTTCACTATCGGGATCGTTCGCGCGCTTGCCGCGCTGAAAACGCAGCCAGTGATACGCGATGCCGCGCGGGTCTACCTGCGGCAGCACGTCGATATCTTCGACCAGACCGACGCCTTGCCGGGTCGGCGTGAGCGGACCGGCAGCCGCTGCATCGACATCGGGGAAATTGATGTTCAGGCAGGTGGGCACCGCGTGTTCGACCGCCAGCAACTGACGGATCACGCCCGGCGCGAGCGCGCGTGCGGTGTCCCAGCGCACGTTGTCGCGGTCGCTGAACGTCTGACTCAACGCGAACGACGGCAGGCCGAGCAGCAAGCCGGTCATCGCCGCGCCGACAGTGCCCGAAAACATGGTCTCGACGCCGAGATTGCCGCCGCGGTTGATGCCGGAAAGGATCAGCGTGGGCGGCGTGTCGCGCATCAGATGACGCACGCCCATTACGACACAATCGCCGGGCGTGCCGGCCACGCCAAAGCGGCGTTCGCCCTGGCGGCTGACGCGCAACGGCGAATGCAGGCTGATGGAATGCGACGTGCCGCTCTGATCGTGTTCGGGCGCGACGACCCAGACTTCGTCGGCGATTTCGGCGGCGACGGCTTCGAGCACGGCGAGGCCGGGGGCGTCGATACCGTCGTCGTTCGTCAACAGCACGCGCGGCACTCTGGATTCATAGGCGGACATCGCAGCAATCTCCTCTCGGTGGGTAACGGAATGGAACGGGCATTATCCGGCGAATGGCGAGATTGTGACGGCAGACGGACATGCGGCGCGGCGGGTGCAGAAGGCACGAGCCACCCATACAGCAGAAAAGCCCGCAATTTGCGGGCTTTTCTGTTTGGTCCGCAAGCGCGCGACGCAGAGTGCGTGCGACGCGCGTACCATGCGGTTTTCCGCGTGTGTGGCCTCGGGCCGGATGCCGTCGTGATCCGCTGCCGCAAGCGCCGCACGCGTCACCCGTCACCGCGATCCGGAACAACCGTCATGCAGATCGAACCGTTTGAGATTGCCATTCCCGATCAGGATATCGACGACCTGCGTCAGCGGATTCGCGCGACGCGCTGGGCGCCGGCCACGCCGTCTCCCGCGTGGCAGCAGGGCACGGACTCCGTGTGGCTGCGCGAACTCGCTGACTACTGGGCGACTCGTTTCGACTGGCGCGCGGCTGAACGCAAGCTGAACCAGCAAGCCCAGTTCATCGCCGATGTGAACGGGCAACGCGTGCACTTCGTGCATCGGCGCGGCGTGGGGATGGCGCCTTATCCGCTCGTCGTCACGCATGGCTGGCCTGGCTCGTTCTTCGAGTTTCACGCGCTGCTCGACCAGCTTTGCGACCCGGGTTCGTTCGGCGCCGATCCCGCCGACGCATTCGACGTCGTCGTGCCGTCGCTACCCGGCTTCGCGTTTTCGGCGGCTCCCGCGCAGGGCGGCACGTCCGCGTTTCAGGTGGCGGATCTGTGGGTATCGCTGATGCGCGGTCTTGGCTATGAGCGTTTCGGCGCGCAGGGCGGCGATATCGGCGCAGGCGTGTCGGTTGCGCTGGCGGCGCGGCATCCGCAGGTTGTCGACGGCATTCATCTGAACTTCCTGCCCAGTTCGTACGAACCGGCGATCGGCGCAGAGCAAAAACCTCTTACCGCGGCGGAAGAAAATTTTCTGCGCGAGAAGCTCGAGTGGGCCGCGCTGGAAGGCGGTTATGCGCACATGCATACCACCAAACCGCAAACGGCGGCCGCGTCGCTGAATGATTCGCCGGTCGGGCTCGCCGCATGGATCGGCGAAAAGTTTCGTGCGTGGAGCGATTGCAACGGCGACATCGAAAGCGTGTTTTCCAAAGACGATTTGCTGACCAATATCTCGCTCTACTGGCACACACAAAGCATCGGCACGTCCATGCAGATGTACTGGGAAAACCGCTTGCAGCCGATGCGTTTCACCGGCGCGCCGCGCGTCGTGCCGCCGCTCGGCTTCGCGCATTTCCCAAAGGAACTGAGTCATCCGCCGCGTAGCTGGGTCGAAAGAACTTTCGATGTCGTTCAATGGACCGACATGCCGAGCGGTGGCCACTTCGCGGCGATGGAAAAACCCGGCTTGCTCGCGACCGAGATCCGGCGGTTTTTTAGGCCGCTACGTGGGTTGAAAGGGTAGCGGGAAAGTTGAAGGTGGAGCGCGATGCGGATTGAAGCACGCATTGACGGCGGCGCAAATCGCTCGCGCCGCGCAGGATGAACGGTTACTTCGAAACGAATTCGGCAACCCGTGCTGCCTCGGCAGGCAAAATCAGATGCGCTGGCGCTTCGTGGCTCCTGCGGCGAGCCGCGACGTAATACAGCACGGCGGGCACAATCAGGCCGATGATCCACGAAATGTCGGTGCCGTCGAGCGCGTCGACGAGCGGACCCGTATAGAACGCGCTGGAAATGAACGGCAACTGCACCAGCACGCCGATCACATACACGACGATGCCGGTCATGTTCCAGCGTCCGTAGCGGCCGTCCGGATCGTACAGCGCGGGCACGTCGTAGCGGTCGCGGGTGATGAAGTAGTAGTCGACCAGATTGATCGCGCTCCACGGCGTAAAAAACGCCAGCAGGAACAGGATGAACGACGAGAATTCCTTCAGGAACGCGTGACGTCCTGCGAGCGCGAGCCACATCGCGATACCGACCATGCCGAGGATGTACGCAAGACGGCTGCGCGCGGATAGTTTCTGGTCGCCGCTAAAGCCGCTGACCACGGTCGCGATCGACATCACGCTGCCATACGCGTTGAGCGTCGTGATGGTGATCTTGCCGAACGCAATCGCGAAGTAGAGCAGCGCGGCGATCGTGCCGGTCGCGCCGAGGCCGACCACGAACGACACCTCGTGCCCGGAGAACTGCTTGCCCGCGAGCGCGGCGGCGAATACGCCGAACACCATCGACACCTGCGCGCCGATGATCGCCCCCGCCGCGATCGCCCAGAACGTTTTACGCGGAGACGTGCTGCGCGGCAGATAACGCGAATAGTCGGCTACGTACGGGCCGAATGCGATTTGCCACGACGCGGAAAGCGACATCGCGAGCAGGAAGCTGCTCACGGTGAAATGGCGGTTCGCGAGCAGCGCCGAAATGTCATGACCGATCAGCAACTGCGCGAACATGTAGACGAACGCGATCACGCCGATCACGCTGGCAACGCGCCCTACCAGATGAATCACGCGATAGCCGATCACCGTGAACACCACGATTACCGCGGTGAACGCGACGATGCCGAGCGCGTCTTTCACGTGCAGCAACTGGGCGACGGCCTGTCCCGCCAGCACCGAGCCGCTTGCCGAGAAGCCGACGTACATAAGACATACGAGCACGATCGGAATGACCGCGCCGTAGACGCCGAACTGCACGCGGCTGGAAATCATCTGCGGGAGGCCGAGTTGCGGGCCTTGTGCGCCGTGCAGCGCCATCACGCCGCCGCCGATCAGTTGCCCGATCAGCAAGCCGACCAGCGACCAGAACACATCGCCGCCGAGCACCACGGCAAGCGCGCCGGTCACGATCGCCGTGATCTGCAAATTGGCCGCGAGCCACAGCGTGAACTGGCTGAAGACGCTGCCGTGACGTTCGGCGTCGGGAATGTAGTCGATGGTGCGGCGCTCGGCGATGCCGCGCTCGCGCGTTCCGCCCTGGGATGCAGACATGAAAATCCTCTTGGCCCGGCGCAGGTGGTTCACGCGCGCCGTCAGATTCAGACAATCGACCGGCTGACTTCGCGGGTCTCCCGAGACCGGAGCCGCGGGGCAGAGGCTCACAATCAGGTAGGACTTTAAGGCAGCCAAAATGTCTATACAAGTCGACTTTTTTAGTCGTTTACCCGAGCATGGCTATGCGGTCTGGGTTATCAAAGTTTGCTTGCAAAGCTTACATTTGATGAGAATTTTCAGGTTTTATGGCAGACGGAAGGAGAGTTTAGTCGGCGACGCTGAACTAAATTTGTCTAGACAAGGTAGCTATAACTTGCTACTCATCGCTCGATGAACACACCCCATCGCTCCCGCTCAACAATGCCGCAGCAATAATTGCGAGAAGCATCATCACGCGATGCCGGTCAAAAGGGCCACGTTATGACTCGCTGAGTTTTGGCGGAAACGCAATATAAGGACGTGAAACGATTGTCCATACCTGATGCTGCGCGCCCGGATCATCCGACTCCATCGCCGCGCATCAGCGCATTGCGCGGACGTCTGCTCGCCGCGCGAAGGACCACTCGATCAACTGATTGACCGTCACGGCAGCGCTGGAAAAGCGAACCGTCGCTCACGCGTGGTGAGGAGCAACGTGAATCTTTTTCCTTGCACTCTCGTTTATGTCGACGTCGACGTGAAGCCGGGTCCCAACTCGACCAATCGCGACCCGTTGTCGTACGTGAGTCAGGCAATCTGCCTGAATAACAGCTTGCGGCAGGTAGGCATGCCGACGTTGACGATCATGACCAACGCACCGGCGCTCGTCGCGCAACGGCTCGAAACGATGCGGCCGGAGAACCGGCCGGCCGTCGCGACGCTCACCGCGACGATCGAGTTGCCGAAGAACACGCCGTTTTACGCCGCGCATTTCAAACTCGATCTGATGGACCAGGTGGCCGAAAGCCTGCCGGCCGACACCATGCTGCTTTTACTCGATGCCGACATGGTCGCGCTGTTGCCGCTCGACGGCGAACTGATCGAGCGATGTGCCGAAGCGGGCCTCGGTGTATTCGATATTTCGGATCAGGTGTTTCCCGCGTACGGCAGCGAGCGCGTGGTTGCCGATCTGGAGATCGTCGCGGACCGGCGGCTCAGAAATCCACGCTGGTACGGTGGCGAGTTTCTGCTCGCCACGGCCGCTTCATTGCGCCGCCTGGTGCCGCGCGCGCGAGCCAGTTACGCGCGCTACCTCAGTGAGAGCGACCAGCTCAAGCATCACGGCGACGAAGCCTTTATTTCCGCCGCGCTCAATTCGCTCGCCGACGAAGGGCAGGTGCTGATCGAAGTCGGCGCGTACCAGGCAGTGGGGCGTCATTGGGCGGGCAACAATTATCGCGATTTGCGGTGGTTCCGCTGCTGCTCGTTTGTCCATTTGCCGGGCAGCAAAGCCTTGCTGGAAAAAGAAGCGCGCTTCGTCGAATTCGTGCCCGACCGTTTCTGGCGCCATATGCGCGTCGCGCATCTGCGCGGGCGCATGCGTCACGCAGCGAAACGGATCGTCAGGATGTTGAGCGGCGCGCGCGTTGCGATGCTTTCCGCCTACGCGTTGCGCGGAGCAAAAAGCTAGACGGGTTGGCTATTTAAGCGCCGCGCTTCACATCTTCACATCTTCACGTCGATGCGACCATAGAGTCCGTTGGCTTCGTGGTTCGGCCCCGCAGCAAAAAACAGCGTATTGACAGGCTGATTGCTGAGCCCATTACCGAAGGCCAGCCCCCACAATCCCGCTTGAACAAAGTCGCTGCCGTTGGACAGATTGACCGCGCCGAGCAACTGCCCGCTGGCTGGATCGAACGCATTGATTTTGCCGTCGCCGAAGTTGCCGATCAGCACATCGCCGCTGAAGCGCCCGAAATTTGCCGGTGCCTGCGCGATGCCCCACGGCGCATTCAGCGGACCCGCGCTGGCGAAGCGCATCAGCAGATTGCCGGTGGTGTCGAACATATCGACGAAACCGAGGCCTGCGCCGTCGACATTGTCATGCGCGGCTGCATCCTGTTTTGCGTAAGTGACGAACAGTTTTGCGCCGATTGCCTGAATGCCGAATGGCGCAAAGCCTGCTGGAATCGACGGGTCCTGAAACTTGCCGGGCAGAGAAATCTTCGTGAAGCTCTTGTCGAATACGTCGATCTTGTTGTTATGAAAATCGGTTGCGTACAGGAAGTTGGCGCCGCCGTTGCTGGCCAGCGCGAGTCCTTTGTAGACGGCTCCGCCGCTGCCGTCGTCGTACATGACGTTTGCTGTCGTGGGGAGAACGGCCGGTGCCCACGCGGTGATCGTGCCGCCTTCGCCCGCAAAGATGAAGGCGCCCACGCCGGTTTTACCGCCTTGCGTCACGCTGAAATCCGTCGTGCCGTTGAACACGATGCCGGTGGGATTCGCCGCGCCATTCGTTCCATTCGGGATACTGACTACCAGCGATTGCGGCACACCATTGCCGTCATACAGCGTGGCGAGCGAGGTGCCGTTGTCGGCGACCCAGACGAAACCTTTTGGATTGAACGCGACGCCCCACGCGTTTTTCAGATTGGCGTCGGTGTGCGCGGCAGCGACCGATCCATCGGAGACCAGCATCGTCGATGTAAAAGATTGCTGCATGCTGATCGATCCCGAACTGCCGCCGCACGCGACAAGACCCATCAGCGCCGCGCCGCTCGCGATGGCGCCGAATACCGTAAGCAGAGACTTCATGGCCGCACCTCCCTGATGACCGATGGTCGTTGCGGTTATTGAACGCACGGCGTCGTGGCTTTATTCCGTCACATCGAAAAATCGTTGAGGCCAGCGCGCAATTTTTTGCCCGATGGCAGCAGAGATATGTCGATGCACAATAGGAGCGGCAAAACGTTCGTCACGAGGCCGACAGCATGAGTACATCCATCACGCTGGTTCTGTTCGATATGGAAGGCGTTCTCTCGCACTACGACCGCGCTGCGCGGGTGGATCATCTGGCGACGTCCACCGGGCGGAGCGCGGAGACAGTCCGTTACGCGATCTGGGGTTCGGGCCTCGAAGCACGGGCCGACGCAGGTGAGATCAGCGACGACGAATATCTGCTCGAACTGGCCGCGCTGCTGAACTATCCGATCACTCGCGCGGAATGGCTGGCCGCGCGCCACGCGTCGATTACGCCGAACGAGCCAGTGCTCGCGCTGGCCGCCAAAGTCGCTGCGACGCAGCGGATTGCCGTGCTCACCAACAATTGCCGCCTGTTCACCGATCACATCGACTATCTGAATCCGCCGGTCGCACGGCTGTTCGGCTCGCACGTTTATTCGTCGGCGTCGTTCGGCGCGGCGAAACCGGCGGCGCAAACTTATCTCGGCTGTCTCGATCAGCTCGGGGCGAGCGCCGCCGAAACACTTTTTATCGACGATACCCAAGCCAATGTAACCGGCGCGATCGACGTGGGCCTGCAGGGATACCGGTTTATCGACGCCGCAGGTCTGTCGGAAGAATTGATTCGCTACGGATTGCTGTAGTCAAAAAAAGCTTGACCTCGTTCGTTCAACGACTATAGTTCACCACATGGTGAAGTCTTGATTCAGTCAACCTGATCGCAAGTTTTCAACGTTTGTGGCCACTACGGCAGCTCGAACGCTAGATGGGCCTGTCGGTGAAAGAAATCGGGTAGCCGTTTCCGCTCAAGCGGCTTGCGGTCATCAAGCGGCTCGACCTCCACGTGCTGGACGACGTGGGTCTGATCACGCGGGCCATCCCGTTTGCCGCCCGATGTAAGAAGCGATGACCTGATTAAGGCGCTATGAGCGCTTCTGGTCCGCGAGTCCCGACCGGCTTGCTGATCCTGTCGGAATGAAAAAGGAGTGAGGCAAGACTAATTCAGCCTGTTTCAGTGCTTATTCGCTACACACCACCACGAACCGAGGTCGAAAGATGAAGCTCTACTACGCCGAAACTTTGTCGCCCCGCAAGGCTTGCGCGCTTGCCGGATACCTGGGATTACCAATCGAATACGTATTCGTCGATCTAGGAAAAGGCGAGCAGGCCCGCCCGGATTATCTGGCAATCAATCCGAATGGCAAGGCGCCATGTCTTGTCGACGGTGAACGAAGTCTCTGGGAGGCCGATGCGATTCTCTGCCATCTGGCACAGCGGACCGAGTCGGGCCTCTGGCCGCGCAACGCTCACCAGCAGATCGACGTAGTGCGCTGGATGAGCTGGAACAGTCAGCATCTTTTGCGGCATGGGGGCTCGCTTTACTTCGAGTACATCATCAAGCCGTGGGCCGGAATGGGCGCGCCCGACGAAGCCAAAGTGGCCGAGGCGCAAGGGTTTTATCGCAAGCATGCAGCGGTGCTCGATCAGCATCTCAAGGGACGCAAGTGGTTGCTGGGCGATGAGATGTCGGTCGCGGATTTCTCCGTGGGCATCACGTTGCCCTACGCGAAAGACGCGGCGATGCCGGTCGGCGAATTTGCCGAAGTACTGCGCTGGCACGATCAGCTGAATTCACTCGACGCATGGCGCAATCCGTTTCCCGCGCGACCCGCGTATGCTGCGATGAATGCGTGAGAGGCCGCTCATGTGCTGCGCAATCGTTGCACTGACGATGACTCTTCTCGCGAGTTGGCGTAGCGTGTCGGACGCCGCTGGCGGTCGCGCGAAATGGTGGCGGCGTATGGCGATTGCGGTCATCGCTATTGCTGCGGCGGCCAGCTCTGCAGTGGCCGCCGACCGGTTCGCGCTGGACGCGCGCATCGGATCGGCTGCGGTTTTCACGCAAGCCGGCAGTCTGCCGTTCTGTGGGCATGTCTTCAAATAGAGACTGGATTTCTTCGAGTGCTTTTCGAATCGCATCGCCGATGTTCTCTCCGGCGCATCGCGCCGAATTGCCGTATCGTGCAGACTCACTATACCGCTCGCGAATCGAGGGCACGTTATGGCATTTTCGTTGAAGGACGACGCGCCGAGCCTTGCCAGAAGGCGTTTTCTGCGCGCGGCAAGGAGGGCGGCGATCGGCTTGCCGGCTTCGCTTGCTTTACCGGCGTGGGTATCGGCACAGGCGCAAGCTCCGGCTTCGTCGCAACCGCAACCACAATCACAACTGCAATCGCAAGCAGCCAGCCCCGCGTTGCCTCGCATCGGTCAACGAGTGATCCCATCAACCGGCGAGCGATTGCCCATGGTCGGCTGCGGTACCTGGCGCACCTTCGATGTCGGCAACGACCCTGCCGCGCGTGCACAACTCGCCGACGTCCTGCGGATTCTCTTCGAAGCGGGCGGCTCGGTGATCGATTCATCGCCGATGTACGGCTCGTCGGAAGCGGTCGCCGGCGCATTGCTCACGCAACTCGACGCCCATAGTAAAGCCTTCATTGCCACGAAGGTCTGGACCACAGGACGCGATGCGGGCATCGCGCAAATGGAAGAATCGCTACGTCTCTTCCAGCAACCGCGTATCGATCTGATGCAGGTTCATAATCTGCTCGACTGGCGCACGCAACTCGCCACATTGCGCGAATGGAAAGCGCAAGGGCGGATTCGCTATATCGGCATTACGCACTACACATCGAGTGCATTCGATGAAGTCGAGGCCGTCATGCGCAGTGAAAAGCCAGACTTCGTCCAGATCAACTACGCAGCAGATGACCGCGCGGCCGAGCAGCGCATCTTGCCGCTCGCCGCCGAACTCGGGATTGCGGTGGTGATCAATCAGCCTTTTGGCGGCGGCGGTTTGCTCGCGCGAGTCGGCAAAACGCCGCTGCCTGCGTGGGCGGCGGAAATCGGCTGCACGAGTTGGGCGCAGATACTCCTGAAGTTCGTGCTCGCGCAACCTGCGGTGACGGTGGTAATTCCCGGCACAGGGCGTCCGCAATATATGGCCGACAATGCTCGCGCGGGTTCGGGCGCGTTGCCTGATCCGGCAATGCGTGCGCGGATCGTTGCGGCGGTTAGTGGATAGCGAACCGGCGATTCGACGGATAGCGAACCGCCTATGACGATAGACGGTTCGCACACAGACAACTCATCGATGCATCGCTACGACGAACGCTGTTTGCTGATCAACCGGCGGTCTTGCCGCCATCGACGGAAACGATCTGCCCCGTCACAAACGACGCCGCGTCCGATGCCAGAAACAGAACCGCGCGGGCCACTTCGTCGGGCTTGCCGATACGCCCAAGCGGTACCGTCGCGGCGAGCGCCGCCTTGTTTTCCGGCGTAGCGGTGAAGCGGTCGAGCATGCCCGTGTCTGTCGGTCCTGGCGCGACGGCATTGACCCGCACGCCAAGCGACGCGACTTCCAGCGCCGCCGATTTCGTCATCCCCTCGACTGCATGTTTGCTGCCCGCATACACGGACGCGAACGCTGCGCCTTCATGACCATAGGTCGACGAAATATTCACCACGCTGCCGCTCTTTTGCGCGGACATCACGCGGAGCTCATGTTTCATGCTGAGCAACGTGCCGAGCACGTTGGTGTCGAAGGTCGCGCTGTAGCTCTCGGCGGTCTGGTTCGTGATCGCGCCCGGCTGACCTTCGGTGCCCGCATTGTTGACGGCGGCATCGATGCGGCCAAAGCGGGCCACGGTCTGATCGACGAGATTCGCGACTTCTTCGTCGCGACGCACGTCGGCCTGGATGAAATGTGCGTCCGCACCCAGTTCGCGCAGTTCCTTTTCGAGCGTCCTGCCTTCGGCTTCACGACGTCCCGAGACGACAAGTCTTGCACCGCTGGTGGCGAAGGCAAAGGCCGTGGCGCGACCGATGCCGGTAAGTGCGCCGGTAATCAGGATGACAGGCTGGTCCATTTTCAACTCCTGGATAGGTATGTGTTTGCGGTATGGGGCAGAGCGTCTCGCGAGTGATTCAGTGGGTTGCGATCTGCTCTAAACATCTGCCTTGAGTGAAATGTAGAGGCTGTCTGATCGGAAGAAAAAGACTTTATAAGTGGGTGGGCATGCTTTTCAGGCATGTTTCGTAGTCGGGAAAGAAAACGTCTGGCCAGACGGACCAGAGAAAACCCTGGCCCGCAAAAAAGCCGGAATAAAACCCGGCCGACCCCAGTCCTGCCTGATGAACCGAGTCGCGAAGGGCCGCCGGACTAACCCGCAGCCGGCCTGCGAGTCTTCATCTTGAGGTCAACATGTCATCACATCATTCATTCGATCCCGCGCGTCGCGGCGCGTTGAAGTGCCTCGCATTCGGCGGGCTGGGCACCGTGTTCGTTCTGGCCGGTGGCGTGCTCACGCCGGTCGAACTGGCGCTGGCGGCCGACGCGAATTCATCGGCGGCAAGCAAGGGCGTGCCGCTCTTTCTGCAGATCAGCGACTCGCATATCGGCTTCAACAAGGAAGCCAACCCGGACGTGGCGGGCACGCTGAAGCAGACCATCGAGTACGTCAACGCGATGCCCGTCAAGCCGGCGCTGACCCTCCACACCGGCGACATCACGCATCTGTCCAAAGCCTCTGAGTTCGATCTGGCGGCGCAGTTGATGTCAGGTCTGAACATCACCGAACTGCACACGGTGCCCGGCGAACACGACGTGACCGACGGCCCCGGTACCGAATACTTCAAACGCTTCGGCCAGGCATCGGATAACCGGGGCTACTACAGCTTCGATCATCAGGGCGTGCATTTTGTCGGTCTCGTCAACGTGATGCACTTCAAGCCGAACGGCCTGGGGGGGCTTGGAGACGAGCAACTGGCCTGGCTTGAAAATGATCTCAAGGGACGCTCATCGAGCACACCGATCGTCGTCTTTGCCCACATGCCGATGTGGACGATCTACGAACCGTGGGGATGGGGCACCGGTGACGCGGGTCAGGCGATGAGCTATCTGAAGCGCTTCGGTTCGGTGACGGTGCTCAACGGCCACATTCATCAGATTGTCTCGAAGGTGGAAGGCAACATCACGTTTCACACCGCGCGTTCAACCGCGTACCCGCAGCCGACAGCGGGCAACGGCACCGGCCCTGGGCCGCTCACCGTCGCAAGCGATCAGCTTCCGAAAATGCTGGGTGTCACGCGTATCAGCATCGCGGAGCATCCGCTGAAAGCGACGCTGGCCGACACCACGCTGGTTTGATATCAGCCATTTTTTTAATACCGGAGATCAGTCATGCAAACTAATTTCTTCAACCGCACGTGGATCTATCTGCTGGGACGCGCAGCGACTGTCGCTGTGTCGGTTGCGACGACGACCATCGTATTGCCACTGGCACGCGCCGAAACGCCGGGCGCGGTCGTCATCAAGAATTTCATGTTCTCGCCGATGGCGCTGACGATCAAGGCCGGCTCGACCGTGACCTGGAAGAATCTCGACGGCGAACCGCATACGGTCGTCAACGACGCCGGCATGTTCCGCTCCGCCGCGCTCGATCAGAACGACTCGTACCAGTACAAGTTCGACAAACCCGGCGTCTACAACGTGTTCTGCGGCATTCATCCGAACATGAAGGAAACGATCACGGTGCAGTGAGCGGATTACCAGTGCGGACCGTCTGCGGACTAACGTCAGGCGGTATGCAATTCACTCAGACGGCACAGCAGAATGCCGTAACCCGTCAAATGACCAAGGTACACGCTCGTGAATACATTGGTGACGGGAAGGTCCTGGATCAGATGACTCAACTCTTCCATCTGCAACGGCGGTGCCGACAGCGGCGGACGCTCCTCGCGCAGGTCGGCCGCCTCGGCCAGTTGCCGGTGCGCCGCAACGAGTCGCGCGAGCCGGGCGAGAAAAGCTTCACGCCACGGCGCGTCGAGCGCGGCGAACTGGTCGTGAAAGGTGTCCATGGTTTCGAGGAAATTGACCAGCGAATCGAAGGTCTCCTGATAGCACGCGAACAGTGGCCCCCGTACCCGGTTGCGCTTGAGGTGCGGAGAAACCCAGGCCTGCTCGATGTCGGTTTTCAGCAGCGTGTGCGCCTGTTTGAGGTTGGTGCTGAGCACCCGCAATTTCGCGGTGGCCGGCTTGAGTTGCGCACGCTCGAGGTCGCCCGCGGCGAGCTGCGCGAGCGTGTCTGTCGACTCTTCATTGCCATCGTTGACCAGCGTGTTCGCCCAGAAACCGTGATCGGGCGGGAACGCGACCTGCTGGATGATGAAACCGAGCAGCATGCCCAGCACGACGCCGATCAACCGCTGTTCGACCAGCGAGATGTGCTCGCCGGTATAGAGAACGAGCGTCATCGGCACGGTGATGCTGGTCATCTGGAACACGGAAGGCCGCAAGCTGACGATCGCGAAGATCACGAACGGCAGCAGCAATGCGCCGAGCCACAGGTGCGGCGCGGTCGCCCAGATCAGCAGCGTGCCCAGCGGCATCGCCACGACGTTGGACAGAACGCGCTTGTAAAAGTAGCTGCGGGCCGCCGAAATCGAGCTTCCGAGCGCCAGCGTCAGCATCGCTGAACCGGCCAGCGATACGGCAGCTTCGGGAAAACCCAGTAGTGACGGGATCGCGAAACCGATCCAGAGACCGAGCGCCAGCTTGGTGTATTTCGCGGGTTCGGAGAGGGAAAAACGCGCGAGAGCGCGGCGAAACGGCGTGAGCGGTTTGTGGTGATAGACGTTCGACATGTCGGTAGGCAGACCGATGACAGCAAGCGGAATCCGCTCGCGGCCCGGCGTGGCGTTTGCGCCACGTGCGCACTGTTACGGAAATTCTGAACAGTACAGGTTCCGCAGACGATTCGCGAGGGTTTGGGCGTTTAAAGCGGCTTTGAAGTGGCTTTGAAGCGGTGATAGGCAGATTTGACGAAGGGCGGGCAGGGGCCGGGCAATCGAATTTGCGTAGCGATCGATCGCATGTTTTTGTCTGTAAAAACGCGCCAGTGTTGATCCAGTGCCTTTCATCGCGCACCACGCCGCGCTGCATTTTTTACCGGACTTTGCCCACATCAATCCGCAGCGCGCCGTAGCGTTTAAAGCATCGCCAAGGTGTATTGTCGGCGGGCAGTGCGCGAGTTACATTGCTTTAGCAATGCTTGTAGCGACCTGGCGAATCGTGTGATGAAAGTCTGATGAGTCATCAGACGGGAGTGTTACGGAGCGTATTGCGATGTTTAACGACACCCATTTGCCGCAATCCGAAGCGAACGGCGCTCAGGCCGATTTCCCGGCTGAGGATTTGCGCGACGCAAACGACACGCGCGATCCCGCGCCGCGCTTCAGCCGCCTTGCGTTATGTGTGACGGCGGCCAGCGCGCTGACGTTGGGGGTGGTCGGAACGGTCGCCTATGGTGTCTGGTTCGAACACGATCAACAGGCGTATGCCGACGCCATGGCGAGCGCGCGGCAGTCTTTGGGCGCGCCAGCAGCGGCGAACAGCCAACCAGTCAGACAGATAGTTTCGGCGCAAACGGAGGCGTTGCCCGTAATCGGAAATACTTCGGCGACCGAAGCCGCGCGCGAACCGGCAGGCAGCAGCAACCCGGGCCAACAGATCGAAGAGGGCAGTCAGCAGGCGGTCTGGTCGGGACAGGTTGCGCGGGCGCAGTCGGCTGCGATTGCACCGGCCGGTCCCGACGACACCAGCCTCATCGCGCCCGCTGCGTCCACCGCCTCCGCGTCAACCACGCCTTCGCTCCATTCGACCCGCCGAGTGACCGGATCGACCGATTCCAACGCAGCGTCATCCTCTTCCAGCCGCACACTGAAAACCAGCCGCGCCGGTCAACAGGACCGCCGTGCCGCGACGCCGGATACGCAACAAAACGCACGGCTGAACGGGAAACAGAACGCCCGCCATCCAACCACCCTGTTCGCGCGGATGAGCCTGTTCTTCCGGCGCGTCAGCTATCGACAGCATGGCGGCGCAAACCCGCAGCAGCAAGATATCTACTCCCATCCGTGAGCGCGCGCGTCAGTTCTTGCGTGCGAATCGCGGCAGCGCCCCGGCGATGCGCTTGCGGCCCGGTCCCACGACGGTAGCCGTCGCCTCGCTGCTGTGTCTGCTGGTCGGCCTCGTGTATCTGGCGACGCAGATCCGAATGGTCTTTTCCGACCAGTTGAAGCAGGAATACGCGGGGCTCGTTCTCGAAACGGTCGCGCGCGCGGAAAGTGCCCGTGACCAGCTTCGAATCTGGCAGCAACTCCCCGTCGATCACCCGTCCGACGCGCAAGGTTATCGTGACGCGCGCGCGGAACTGGAGCGCCGTCTTGCATCGCTGGCGGCACTGGTGAAGGCGAGTCCGTCCGCGGTGCCGCAAGCCGTATCGTCCGCTTTATCCTTCGATGCCAGCGCCGCCGACACGGATGCGCGACTCGGCAGCGCATCGGCGTACTGGCGCGCGCAGCGCGATGCCGATAGCGCGGACGTGCGGGTTCGAACCATCCACATTGCACGCACGCTGATCGCGCTGGCCGCGTTGCTATTCTGCATGCTGATCACGGCCGTCGCCATGTACGCGAAACGCAACCGGCAACTCGCCGGTCAGTCGCATGAATTCGAGCGCGCGTCGCTGCATGATCCGATGACCGGTTTGCCGAATCGCCGCAAGCTTCTAGCCGCGCTCGATGAGGCCGCGACGCCGTCGCCAGGTAGAACGGCGATTCAAAAAATCGCGGTGCTGTATATCGATCTGGATGGCTTCAAGCACGTCAACGATTCGCTGGGGCACCGCGCCGGGGATGAGTTTCTGATCGCGGTATCGACGCGTTTTAGCGAGTCGGTGCGCAAGGCGGATGTGGTGGCGCGGATCGGCGGCGATGAATTCGCGGTGCTGATCCGGGCGTTCACGAGCGAAGAAGAGCTCGCCGACATTGCGCTGCGTCTGATTGCCTGCGTGGTCCATACCGATGAGCAGATGGGCATCGGTCACGTGCGCGCGAGCATCGGCATAGCGAGCTTTCCCGACCTCGTCGACGATTACCGCCGGTTGGTCGCCGCTGCCGACGACGCGATGTATCACGTCAAACGCAGCGGCAAGAATGGCTACGCATTCGTGGCCGCAGCAGGGCGGCCGGCGGTGTTATGACGCAGAGCTTGCGGTGGACGGCAGCGTTGCCGTGCGCCCCGCGCATGCATCGATGATCTGCTGACGCCGGGCGTCTTCCGCGTTTTTCCACTCGCGAATTTCGTCGCGTGTACGCAGACAGCCGATGCAGAAACCCGAGGTGCCGTCGATTTTGCAGATGTCGATGCACGGAGATTGAATTGCCATGTTCAGATAATCGCTTCGGTTGGATTGACTTCGACGGTGACGTGCGAAAGTCCGTTGAATCGTTGTAGCAGCGCGTGATAAAACCGCGAATCGTGACGCGCTTCGCTTGTCGTCACGGAGATCGCGGCACTCATGTGGCCTGGCCCGACGCGCCATACATGCAGATCGAGCACCTTGTCGCCGGTATCTTCGATCGCGTGACGGACGTTTTCGGTCATGCGCTGGTCGGGGCTCATGTCGAGAAGAATCGCACCGGTGTCGCGCATCAGACTGTACGACCAGTTGGCGATCACCAGCGCGCCGATGATACCCGCAAGCGGGTCCATCCACAGCCAGCCAAACGCGCGGGCGAGCACGAGGCCGATGATCGCGAGCACCGATACCGCAGCGTCCGCGATAACGTGAATGTAGGCGCCGCGAATGTTGTGGTCGCGATGCGCCGCGTCGCTGGGGGTTGGATGGGCGTGAGCATGAGCATGCTCGTGGTCGTGATCGTGCGGGTGGTGATGCGCATGATGCCCATGCTCATGATGATCGTGACCGCCATGCAGCAGCCACACGCTCGCCAGATTCACCAGCAAGCCCGCCACCGCGATCGGAATCGCTTCGCCGAAGCGAATCGACACCGGCGTCAGAAATCGCATCACGGCTTCATAGCCGATCAGCAGCGCGATCATCGCGAGCACGATCGCGCTCGTGAATCCCGCGAGGTCGCCGAGCTTTCCCGTGCCGAATACGAAGCGCGAGTCGTTCGCATGTTTGCGTGCATACGTGTAGGCGAGCGCTGCGATCAGCATCGCGCCCGCATGCGTGGACATGTGCAGGCCGTCCGCGATCAGCGCGAGCGAGCCGAACAGGCTGCCGCCGACAATCTCGGCGATCATCATCGCCGAACATAGCGCGATCACGGCCCAGGTGCGTCGTTCGTTCTGTTCGTGAGCGGCGCCCAGAAAGTTGTGATCGTGTGCCGCGCGGGTGGCGGCGTGATCGGAGTTGCTCATGGCTGCCTCGCGTCTACTTGAAATAACTGTGAACCACGTCGATGAGTTGCTCGGTGGCGCTGCCGTGGTGTTCATCCTCAGTGGTTGCGTCAACCAGATGATTGCGGATGTGGTCCTCGAGCACCACCGCCAGCAGCCCGTTCATCGCGCCCCGGCAACTGGTGATCTGCTGAAGCACGTCGGCGCAACCGCGCTCGCTTTCCAGCGACCGTTCGATTGCCTCGACCTGGCCTTTGATGCGGCGCACGCGGTTGAGCAGCTTCTGTTTTTCACGAATGGTGTGGCCCATGACCATCTCTCCGATATACCCCCGGGGAGTATATAACATTGACTATGCGCGTCGATTAATCCCCCGGTGACTACGAGGGCAAACATGCACGCGAAAATCGGTTTCGTGTTAAAAAACCGAAGCTCGCCGGCCCGATCCGGGACGGCACGAGGGGCGCATGCATGCCGGATTCATTCGTAGCGGAAGGGGCAATGTCCAGATATTCATCGATGCGCGCCATGAGGCGCATGAGGTTCGCGTGGATCGCGACTGTGGTGGTGGCGCTGGCCGCGTGCGCACCGGTGTCTCCCGTGCCGCCCGTTGCGAGCCAGGCGCAAGCCGCGAATCCGCTTGCCGCTCAAAACCCGAATCAATCGACGCGCTCCGCCGACGGGCCTTTGCCCGTCCCGCCCAACCTTATCGCGTTGGCGCAGCCCACGGGCCAGAAGCGGCTTATGTCGTCGGCGTACCAGCAGTCGTACTGGCCGCTTTCGCAGTACTTCGAAACGCAGCGCAACGAAGCGTATTGCTCGGTGGCGTCGTCGGTGATGGTGTTGAATGCGCTCGGCGTTCGTCGGCCCGAGTCGAGCCTGTATCCGGATTTTCCGTTCTTTTCGCAGCAGGATTTCTTTCGCATCATCGACCCGCAGGTGGCCAACGCCGCAACGGTATCGAAAGAGGGCATGACGCTCGATCAACTCGGCGCCGCGCTGCGCAGTTTTCCGGTCGATGTCGAGACATTCCACGCGAGCGACCTGTCGCTCGAACGGTTCCGCGACCTGATTCGCGACACGGCGGCTCGTCACGACCGCTTTGTTTTGCTCAACTTCAGGCGGGTGGAGATCGGTGAAACCGGCGGCGGTCACTGGTCGCCGCTCGCCGCTTACGATGCCGCGAGCGACAGCGCGTTACTACTCGATGTCGCCAGGTACAAGTATCCGGCCGTGTGGGTGCCGGTCGCGCAACTTTACGCGGCGGCGCAGGCGGTCGATAGCGTGAGCGGCTTGTCGCGAGGACTGGTGATTGTCGGTAAACGTGCCGGTTGAATCCGGCGTGTGTCTTCGTTGTGCCGCTCGACGAACTATTCGCGCCGGTTCATTCGATAAACGATGGCAGCGAACGTATCAGGCTGCCTGTTCGGGTCTTCGAACCGGTATGTGCGATTCACGTGAATGCAAACCTTCAACCCCACGCTGCATGCTGTAAAACGATCCGGTAACCGTCCGGGTCTTCGAACGTTTTACCGTGAACATCCCAGTATGGGTTCTCCGATTCACACGCGGTGACGCCCAGCGCTTCCAGCCGCTCGACGGCGGCGCTCCACGCTGCGTGCTCGGGCAGATACAGCACCAGAAGATGTTCTGCGGTCGGCGCTCGCGCGACCGTCACGCCATGCTGATGCGTGAATTCGATATGCCAGGAATAGCCCGCATGACCGAGGACGATACCGTCGAAACCGGCATGATTCTCGAAGCGGGCAAGTACGTCGAAGCCCAGTCCGTGCGTGTAGAAATGCGCGATCTTGCGCAGGTCATTGGTGGGACGGGCGACCCGGAGAACAGGCGACTGCATCAGCGACTCCGCGAAGAATGGATGTGCCGCCAAGCATAACGCGCTACGGGCAATGCGGCGCGTCGGACGCGCGGCTACTGCACCCGCTCACTGGCATCAATCACGCGCTGCGCACCATCTCTTCCACGCCAGTTGCCCGCGCTCCAGCAGAAGCCCGCGCCCGAACCGGCGTCTTGCGCACGCGCGTATCGCGCAGTGCCGGACGCGCATCGACCAGATCGGCGTATAGCGCCAGATAGTTCGATGTCGACGAATTCCACCCGGAGTCGCGGCTCATCGCGTTGCGCTGCAACGCATGCCATGACGACGGCTGCGCGAATGCCGCCAACGCGCGTCCGAGCGCGTGCGTAACGTCGCCGGTCGATTCGCCGTCGAACAGGAAGCCGGTCGCACGATCTTCCGCGCGCCCATCGGCGGGAGAGTAGTCGACGATGGTGTCCGCAAGGCCGCCCACGCGCGACGCCACCGGAATCGTGCCGTAACGCATCGCATACAGCTGCGTCAGTCCGCACGGCTCGAAACGGCTGCCGTGCAGCAGAATATCCGCGCCCGCATGCAGCATGTGCGCGCGCGTCTCGTCGTAACCGATCTGCACGCCGACACGTCCAGGCCACGCCGCCGCCAACTCCTGCAACGCCCGTTCGAGATCGCGCTCGCCCTGGCCGAGAATCGCGAATTGCAAACGCGGATGCTGTTCGAGCAGCGCTGGCAGTGCACGCACCACCACGTCCGCGAGTTTCTGTTCGGTCAGGCGGCTGCCGATCGCGACGAGCGGCGCAAACGGATCGCGCGTCAAACCGAATGCCTGCTGCAGTTCGCGCTTGCAGGCCTGTTTTCCAGCGGTGTCGTCGACAGAATAGGGGCGCGCGATGAACTCGTCGGTCGCCGGATTCCACGCCGCCATATCGATTCCATTGACAATGCCCGACAGTTTGTCCGCCTGCGCCTGCAACACGCCTTCGAGGCCGTAGCCGAAATGCGGCGTCAGGATCTCGCGGGCATAGCGCTCGCTGACGGTCGTCACACGATCCGCGTGGACGATGCCCGCTTTCATCATGCTCAGTAGCCCGTAGAACTCGATGCTGCGCTCGTCGGTCAGCGCGGGCGCGAGCAGTTCGGGCGGCACGCCGATCCAGCCGCCCATCGCCAGCGGATGGTTGCCCTGGAACGCGAGGTTGTGAATCGTGAATACGCTTTTTGCGGCGACGCCTGCGAGCCGCATATAAAGCGGCGTGAGCCCTGCATGCCAATCGTGCGCGTGCACGATGTCGGGGCGCTTCACATTGCGCACGCCACGCGCGATGCGAACGGCTGCGGCAGAAAGCGACGCGAAGCGGGTCAGGTTGTCGAGATAATCACGCCCTTGCGGATCGCGGTACAGGCCTTCGCGCGCAAACAGATGATCCATCTGCAGCAGCAGCACGGGCACGCCGCTGTCGGGCATGAAGCCGCGCAGCAGCTTCGCATCGCCGCCGGGCAGGCCGGTCATGCGTGCCACGTAAGTGACGTCGACAGCGCTTTCGAGCGCGGCCGGATAAGCGGGCATCAGGATCGAGACGTCGACGCCGGCATCGCGCAACGCGGCGGCATAGGCACTGACCATGTCGCCGAGGCCGCCGGATTTGGCGAGCGGCACTGCTTCGGAAGCGACAAGAAGAACGTTGAGCGACAAAGTGGCCCCCAAGGACGGGATTTTTTGCACTTGCACAGTGCGATGGATTCGCTAGCGCGAAGAAACAGCAAGGGGTGTGCCTGGGGACGAGTTCTTATTTTGCTGTGCGGGCGGGGTTTGTGTTGCAGTGCGGGGAGGGACATCAGGGGATTAAAACGCCGCTACAAACCGAGGCGTTTTTTCATTCGTGTGTAGATTTGACTGTATATAACGATGCCGCATAAACGGAAAAGGGGCCGTCGCTTAAAGCGAACGGCCCCTTTGGCGCATCCGTCAAGGATTCGCATTAAAGCTCAATGCACCGGCGCGTGCGTCTGTTCCACCGGATGCGGTTGCGTCACCGCGCTGACCGCCGCGAACACGATCACGTTCACCGCCAGCGCAAGGAAGCCGATATTGACGTCCTTCAACGCGTCGGGCAGGAACGGCATGAGTTGGCCGACGCTCAGTTTCATCGTGGTCGTGAGCGTCACGACGGCGACCCCGGCAAGAATCCCGCAGAACGCCCCTTGTTTTGTCGCACGGTTGTGCGGAAACAGGCTGCAGATCACCGCCGGGAAAAGCTGGGTGACGAAGCTGTAACCCATCAGCAGCAACGCGACGATCGTCTCGCCGCCGTGCAGCGTGAAGCCGACCGCCACCAGCGCGACCACCGGCACCAGCACGCGTGCAAGCAGTGCGACGCTGGCGTCGGTGGCATTGCGGTTCACCATGCCGCGATACACGTCGTTAGCGAGCAGCGTGGACGCCGAGGTCAGGATCATCGAGCCGGGCACCAGCGCGGTCAGAATGCCGGCCGCGCCGATCACGCCGACGAACCACGGATCGAAAGTCTGCAACGACAGCCGGAACAGCGACAGGTCGATATCGGCGCCCTTCAGACCCGGCACCCGCAGCGTCGCCGCGAAGCCGACGAAAAACACGAACAGCAGGATCAGCTGATACAGCGGCAAGACCATCGCGTTGCGGCGGAAGATGCGCTCGTCCTTCGCGGTGAAGATCGAGCCGAACGTATGCGGCCACATGAAGAAGCCGAGCGCCGTCAGCAGCACGGTCGACTGGAACCACGTCACGCTCGATCCGCGCGCCGGGAAGGTCAGGAAGCCGGGGCGGGCGGCGTCGATCGCGCGGAACATGTCGCTGAAGCCGCCGTAATAGTGGATCGGCAGGTAGATACCGAGGAACAGCACGATGGCGAGAATCAGCAGATCCTTCACCACCGAATTCCACGCGGAGCCGCGCACGCCGGAGACGATCACGTAGGCGGTCACGACACACGCGCCGATCCAGATCGCCGCTGTCGACGAGATAGCGCCATACGAAGCGGTGGCGACGATGATGCCGAGCCCTTTCAGCTGCAGCACGAGGTACGGAATCAGCGCCGCTACGCCGACCAGCGCGACGAGCGTGCCCAACGCGGGGCTGTCGTATTTGCGTGAGAAGAAATGCGGCTGCGACACGAGCCGGTGTTTTTTCGCGTAGCGCCAGATTGGCGGCAGCATCCAGTAAGACAGAATGTAGGCAAGTGTGCCGTACGCGAGAATGTAGTAGACCGGCGCGCCCTTGCCATACGCAAAGCCGCTGCCGCCGAGGAACGTGAAGGTCGTGTAGATTTCACCGGCCATCAGCAGGAACACGAAGGCGGTGCCGAAGCTGCGGCCACCCACGCTCCACTGTTCGAGGCTCATGTCGTGACCACGGCGCGCACGCACGCCGAGGAACAGGGCAAACAGCGTGACGGCCGCAATAATGACGAGTGCGCTCATGGTCGGACCTCTTCGTTATCGACAGCCAGCTCGCGGTTGGTCGGGTCCAGACGATAGATGATCGCCATGATGATCGAACTCAGCACCACCCACATGACGATCCAGGCCAGCACAAACGGCATGCCGAGCACCAGTGGCTCGACGCGATTGACAAACGGAATGCCGAGCAGAATGCCGATGAAAGGCAGCGCGGCAAGTACACGAAGCAACATGGGCAACTCCTCGAACCAGTGAGCAAGTCTCGTTGAAAGTGCGGCTTCGTTGAGGACTTTATTCCCGATACTTCAGGTACGTAAAGTCAGTCAAAAAAGTGTAGGCTTTCTGAAAGTTGCGAGTACATCCTTTTGCATCACGATGCTGCACCGCAAGGCGGCGCGCGGGGCGCAGCGGGCCATGGGGTCCCGGTTGAAGTCCGGCTTTTTGCGGCTTTGGCTGGCGCGGCGCGATATCATCTGGCCACGCAGCGCGAGCATTGTCCGGATTGCGTCAAGCGGTCTGGTTCATCAACATGGCGTGGCGTCCCGGGTCAATGAGCGGCATCAGCGATGCCACCCGGAGCGCGGCCCGACACGGAAAACGCATATGGTCGCAAGTCTGATCGCGGACATTCTGTTTGGCTTCACCGGGTTGATCAGCATCATCAACCCCATTGGCATTGCTTTCGTTTTTCTCGACCGGACTGCATCGCTGACCACCGAGGAGCGCACCGCGCTCGCGCGGCAAATCGCGATCAACGCGATGATCGTGCTGCTGGTGGCGTTTTTTATCGGCACGCCGATCCTGCATTTCTTCGGTATTTCCATGGAGGCGCTGCGCATCGGCGGGGGGCTCGCGGTGGCGGTCGGCGGCTGGCAGATGCTCAATGCGCCCGACACGCAGCCGATCGATCAGTCGAACGTCAAGCGCGTCGATGCGGAGAGCGCGAGGTCCAAGGCGTTCTTCCCGTTCACGATTCCGCTAACCACCGGGCCTGGCTCGATCGCGACCGCCGTTGCGCTGACCGCGAATCGCACGCACAAGCTGTCGGAGTTCGTGACGTCGAGCATTGCGTCGGTGGTGATCTCGCTGCTGGTCGCGGTGTCGGTCTATCTGGTCTACAGCCGCGCGGCGGTGTTCGCCAAATACCTCGGGGTCGAAGGAACCAAGGTCGCAATGCGCGTATCGTCGTTTTTGCTGCTTTGCATCGGCGTGCAGATTATCCTGACCGGTGTGTCCGAATTCCTGATCCCAATCGCGACGATGCCGCCGGTGGTCAAATAGCCGGCGCGGCACGCCGTCTGTTTATAAAGGAGACGCTCCATGTGCCGCTGGCTTGCTTATACCGGCAATCCGATTCAGCTCGAAACGGTGCTGTTCAATACCAAACATTCGCTGATCGATCAGAGCCTGCATTCGCGGCTCGGCCATACCACCACGAATGGCGATGGCTTCGGAATCGGCTGGTACGGTCATCCGACCGACATTCCATTCCGCTACCGCTGTATTCAACCCGCGTGGAGCGACCGCAATCTGCGGGAAGCCGCGCGTGCGATTCACGCGCCGCTGTTCGTCGCGCACATTCGCGCGGCAACCGACACGCCGTCGCAGGAAACCAACTGTCATCCGTTCCGTTACGGACGCTGGCTGTTCGCGCACAACGGGCTGGTGCGCAACTATCCGTCCGTGCGCCGCGATCTGATGGTCGCGATCGACCCCGATCTGTTTCCGTCCATTGAAGGGTCGACCGATTCCGAAGTGCTGTTTTTTCTCGCGCTGACCTTTGGTCTGGAGTTGGCGCCCGTTACGGCGCTCGAACGGATGGTCGCGTTTGTCGAGGAAACCGGGCGCAGGCATGGCGTGGAGCAACCGCTGAACATGACGGTCTGCGCGACCGATGGCGAGCAGATCGTCGCCGTCCGTTATTCGAGCGAAGGGCAGTCGCGCTCGCTGTTTCACAGTACGTCGTTTCATCATCTGCACGAGTTGTACCCGGACGATCCGCGCATCGTCGCGGCGGGAGAGAACGCGTTTCTGGTGCTGTCGGAGCCGCTAGGGGATTTGCCGGGGTTCTGGGAAGAGATTCCAGAATGCACGGTAGTGGTCGCGCGCGGCGGAGAGATCGAGCGATATCCGTTCAAGCCGCAAGCTGCGTAGCCAGCATTACGAAACTAGCGCTGTATCTGAACGGCGCTATCGGGTCAGCAGCATCGAGCTCAATACCGAGAACACGGTCGACGGTAACTCGGCGAGGCGGCTGACCACCACGTTATGCGGATAGAAATCCTCGACGGCGTCGGTCAGCACGCCGATTCCGACCAGTTCGATGCCGCGCTTGCCGATTGCCGCCACGCGCTCCCGCAGGTCATGGCGCAGCACTTGCGGATCGCCGTCGCCGGTGGACGGGTAGCCGTCGGAAAACACCATCAGGATGCGCCGCTCCGCCTGGTGATCCGCGAGGCGCGTTGCGGCCCACGCGAGCGCTTCGCCATCGGGATTCTCATGACCGCAGTCGATTTCCGCGATACCGCTGAGATCGACTGCACCGAAGCGTTTATAAACCTTCAGATCGAGTCGCTCGACAAACCGGTTGTAACGCCGTAAATCCGCACCGGCCGCAAGCTGGCGTTCATAAAGCTGCTTCATGGCAGGCGATTCGACCGAGCAATAACCGAGTACTTCGCAATCGAACGATAGCTGCGTGAGCGCGTCGCACAATGCGGTTGCACAAAGGCGCGCAAGTTCGATCTTGCGCCCGGCCATCGAGCCGCTGCGATCGATCAGCAGCGTTACCGCGACATCGCGTCCCTTGGCGGCCCGCTGCGTGCGAAACGGCGTGCGGTAGCCCGGCGACGTCGCGAGCTTCGCCAGCGCGGTGCGGTCGATCTCGCCGCGCTCCTGTTCGCGACGCCAGCGGATGCGCTCGTCGGCGCTCAGCGCGCGTTCGAGTTTTTCCTTGAGCGGTGCGGTATCGGCGCGGGCTGCGGCTTTCAACGCGCGCCACGTCGCGCTGTCGCCCTGACCGGTGAGATCGGTGACGACGTCGAATTCGGTAGCGAGCGGAATGGACAGCCGCGCGCGCGTCGGGTTCGTCGCGACCGACCCCGCTTCGCCTTCGGAGCGGGAAGACGGCTGCGCCGCGTCGGCGAGCGTCTGCCCCATGCCGACCGCGCTGTCGGCCTGTGCGCCAGTGCTTCGGTCGGACGGTGGCGCGGCGGCGCTGTCGTGCCCGGGCACGCTGGTTTCGTCGAATGAGGCCGACGCGGCCGATTCCGTGTCGATATCTTCAATGGCATCGGCGGTGAACATCATGCTGTTCACGTCTCCCGCCGACAAAGCCCTGACACGCGCCACCAGCGCCTGCGCGGCCGCGATGCTCTCGCGGGTCGAGCGACTGCCGCGCGCGTCGTGCAGCAGGTCCTGCGACGCGTGCAACGCGGCCAGCAGCGAATGGACCGCCTCGCTGCGGGTCGGCGCTTCGTCCCACAGCGTGCGCTCGACCAGCCACACCAGACGGTCGCGCCAATGCATGGCCGGCCAGCGTTGCCGCACCCGTTCCGCAGCATGCTCGCGCAATTTACCGATGAACCAGCGCGCACCGGGATACTCGTCGAGCAGTTGTCCGCACACACGGCGATCGTCGATCACCTGGGCGAGATTCGCGGCGACGCCCGCAGGCAGCGCGTCGAGTTCATCCAGCGCCGCGTGTTTGGCGCGCGCGACCAGCAGGTCCAGATAGCCGACCAGCACGTCGCGTTCGACCTCGCCGTCGGGTTCGTAATCGGGAATCACAATGCGGCCGGGCTCGACACGCGGCCCGTCCGGGCTGAATACGACGCTCACGCCGTATTGTCCGGTGAGCACGCGAGCCACTTTGCCGAGCGTCGATTCGAACGCGAAACCGCGCGTATCACGCGTATTGCGCGCTTCTCGCGTGTTGCGGACTCCGCGCGCGGCCTGCATCGCGCTCACTCCGAACCGGCCGGTGCAATGTGATGGCGGATGATGCCGCGAATCAACGCCGCATCTTCGGGACTGACCTTTGCGTAAATCGCCGGTCCCGCTGCGCGCTCGGGGTCGCCGGTGCGCATCATCAGTTCTGCCCAGTCGAGCAGGCGTCGCGTCGAGAATGCGCTCGACAGGTCTTCGCGCGCGAACGCCGCGCGGCAGTCGGCGGCGATGGCTGCGAGCGTCGCGGCGAGCGGGCGCGTCATATTCGGCGATAGCGTTCGCAGCAACACGTCGGCTTCTTCGGCGGGCGTCAGATAGTCGAGCAGATACACGCGCCAACGGTCCAGAAACGCCTCGTTCATCAGATTCGCGCCCTGATACAGATGACGGAACTGGCTCATCGCGCCCACCGCGTTCGCGGTCGCGAAGAGTCGGAACGACGGATGCGGCGCGACGATCTCGTTGCCTTTCTCTTTCAGCACGAGTCGGCCGTGCGGTTCGAGCACGGCGGTGAGCGCGGCGAGAATCGACGGTTCGGCGAAATCGATTTCATCGACGATCAGCCACAGGCCTTCGCGCATCGCCGTGGGCAGCACGCCATCGACCCACAATGTTTCGCCGCCCTTGACTGTCCAGAAGCCGACGAAATCGCCCACCGTGGTTTGCCCGTTCATGTTCGAGCGCAACACGCCGTGCCGCGAGCGCGCCGCGACCTGTTCGATCAGGCTGGTTTTGCCCGCGCCGGTGTGACCGATCAGCATCACGCGCCGGTTCTCGACAATGTCTTCGACGATGTCGTTAAAGCGCTGGGAAAACAGATAGGCCGGATTCAGGCGCGGCACGAGCGGACCGTCTGCGCCGCACGGCACGTCGAGGTGGCCGATGCGGACTGTCTCGACACCGTCTTCATTCAGCTTGAGCTTCTGCTTCGCCGCTGCGGCGAGCGTCGCGACGCGCTGCAATTCCGGCATGAATGCAACACGTTCCGTTGCGCTCTGTTCGCTTTCAATATTGTCAGCGTCGATCGCAAAGCCCTCGCGACGCCATTTCTTCAATTTCGCGCGCAGATTTTCCGCATCGACCACCAGATCGATATCGACCGATCCGCGGCCGTTGGCGTGGTCGACACCATGTTCCAGCCGATAGGTCTCAGGGCGATCGGCCACGCTGACGCGCCACCATTCCACGCCGCTGTCCGTTGCGCGTTGGTACATGCCAAGGCGGCCAAGGTTTTCGTCTTCGGTCAGTTCGGGCGCGTTCATCGCAGCAAGGTGGATCGTCAGGGAGTGAGTGACAAGCGTGGCATTTCGATTTGGCTGATGCCAAAGGACCGACTATCTTATCTTGGGTAGCTTCCAAACTTCTTCGCCAATGCGCTTCAAGGCACGCCGATTGCGTGCTGGCTTTTTCGTTGTCGAGTTTATCGTCCGCAAAAGTTTATTGCGTCAAACGGATAGGTTATCAAGCGTGTATCCCCTTATAGTTCGACCGCCTGGCGGATGTAGTTTTACAACATCACGTGATGCAGCCAACCTTGAATTGAAGCCGGCACAGGTTCGATTCCTGGATGAACCGGGCGCCCCTTAAGCCGCGAATTCAGTATGGGTTCACAACCGGTTAGCCGTTTAGCCAGCCGTTAGCGCACGGTCGGTGCAATCGGCGCAACGGGTTTTGAAAAGTCTCATAGCCTTTCCGTTTGCAGTCCGCGACAGGGATTCATGTGGAGCGCGCGTCAAGTAGTCTGGTTTCAGCAGCACTCCGCTTTGCCTCACATTGCGACAGAAAAAAACTCCCGGCAAAACAATGCGACTATCTAAAAAATTAATGGCAGCCCTGGCGGTGGCGAGTCCTTTGGCCTATGGTCAAACCAGCGTGAGCCTGTATGGCCGGCTCGACGCAGGCGTGGAATATCTGAATCACATCAACGACGGCGCAGGCGGGAGTTCGAGCCGCTGGAGCGCGGAAGGCGGCGATTGGGGCACCAGTATGCTGGGCCTCAAGGGCAACGAAGATCTCGGCGGCGGCCTCAATGCAATCTTCAACCTCGAAACCGGTTTGCAGGTGATGGACGGCACGACCAGCGGCGGACGGCTCTGGTCGCGGCGCGCGTTCGTCGGTTTGAAAAGCGAGCAGTGGGGCACGTTGCAGGCTGGCCGTAATCTTTTTATCGACAGCGACGGCGTGTGGGAATTCGACCCGTTCGTGCAGCAGGCGTTTTCGTCGGCGTCACTCGTGCGTGGCCGCAACTGGCAGCAGACCAGCAACAACGTCGAATACAAAAGCCCGGTGTTCTGGGGCTTCGACGTGCAGGGTCAATATTCATTCGGTAACCAGCCAGGCTCGTTCAATAGCGGTGCGCCCGGCGAATTCGGCCGCTCGGACGGCATCATGCTGAGCTATCACTCGCCGCTGTTCGACGCGCGCGGCATCTACGACGAACTGCGCGACAGCAACGGCCGCTTCAGCAACGTCTTCCAGGCATCGCGCGAATATTTCGTCGCCGCCAAGGCGCATTTCGATTCGTGGATCGTCCAGGGCGCGTACACGCATTACTCGGCGCCGGACTCGCCCGCCGGTGTCGCCGATACCGCCGATCACTACTGGCTCGGCGCGACCTACAACTTCCCGCAACGCTGGGCGGTGACGGCAGGCGGCTACTACATTCATGTAGGAGAAGGCGATGGCGACGTCGCGCACGACCCGGCCGGTCACGCGATGATGTACGTGCTCGGTACCACCTACAACATCACCAAGCGCACCTTCCTGTACGGCACGGTCGGCTATGTGCGCAATGGCAGCAATTCGAATTTCTCGCTCGAAGCGTCGCCGCGCGATTCGACGAGCAACACGAGTCCGCTGGTGGGTGAGTCGCAAACCGGCGCGTATGTCGGGATGCTGCATCAGTTTTGACGGATTGCATTGTTTGATGTCGTAGTGACACGGTAATAACGCAGTAGAAGCACAACCGGATCAGGCCGGCCCATCGCGCAGGTGGCACAGGCCGACAGCAACAACGGGATCACAAGTCGCGCGTGGTTGCTGCTGCATCGTCCGTTGTACTGGCTGGTGTATGACCCGATGCAGTGCAGGCAGCAAGCATTGAAAAACGCCTCACAAGGGATAAAAGGGATAAAAAAATTGACTCCACAAGACTCTCACGACTGATCCCCACTGGGGATGTCGTCAGGCACGCTCGGTGAAGCGTCGTCGATCAGCCGCCGTCGCTGGCTGCAGGGCGCACTCGCGCTGACGATGGCCGGTCTCACCGGTTCGCTCGCGCTCAAGGCGATCGCCGACGATGCGTCGGCGCCGCCGCTCGACGCGTTCATGACCCTGTCGCAATCGTTGACCGCGAAGAACGGTCTCGATCGCGATGTCGGCGCGCGTCTGCTGGCCGCGTTGCAGAAGTCAACGCCTGATCTCGCGCAGCAGTTGCCGAAGCTGGCCAGCGCGCTGATCGCCGGTTCCGCCGACGACGCGCAACAGGCGCTCGCGCTGAAGATCATGGAAGCCTGGTATCTCGGCACGGTCGACAACACCGTGATTACGTACGAGCAGGCGCTGATGTACACCGTGGTCTCCGACACGCTGGTGATCCGTTCGTATTGCGCCAATCAGCCCGGTTACTGGGCGCAGAAACCCGTCGAGAGGCAAGACTAATGGCCGACGCACAAAAGACCGAACAAGCCGATGTCGTCGTGGTGGGCTCGGGCGTCGCGGGCGCGATCGTCGCGCATCAGATGGCGCTTGCGGGCAAGTCCGTGATCCTGCTCGAAGCCGGGCCGCGCATGCCGCGCTGGGAAACCGTCGAGCGGTTTCGCAATCAGTTCGACAAGTCGGACAACTCCGCGCCGTATCCGTCCACGGCATGGGCGCCGCATCCCGAATACGGTCCGCCGAACAATTACCTGATCCTGAAGGGCGAGCACAAATTCAACTCGCAGTACATTCGCGCGGTGGGCGGCACGACGTGGCACTGGGCGGCGTCGGCGTGGCGCTTCATGCCGAACGACTTCAAGATGAAGACCGTCTACGGCGTGGGCCGCGACTGGCCGATGGAGTACGAAGAACTCGAAGCGTACTATCAGCGCGCCGAAGAGGAACTCGGTGTATGGGGCCCCTCGGACGAGCAACTCGGTTCGCCGCGCAGTGCGCCGTATCCGATGGCGCCGCTGCCGATCTCGTACAACGAGCAGGTCATCAAGAGCAAGCTCAACGCGTACGATCCGCACTTCAATGTCGTGACGGAACCGGTCGCGCGCAACAGCCGTCCGTACGACGGCCGCCCGACCTGCTGCGGCAATAACAACTGCATGCCGATTTGCCCGATCGGCGCGATGTACAACGGCATCGTGCACGTCGAAAAGGCCGAGGCCGCGGGTGCGAAGCTGATCGAAAACGCGGTCGTGTTCAAGCTCGACGTCGGCCCGGACAAACGCATCACCGCCGCGTTGTACAAGGATCCGCAGGGCGTCGAGCATCGCGTGGAGGGCCGTTATTTCGTGCTGGCCGCGAACGGCATCGAGACGCCGAAGATCATGCTGATGTCCACCAGCGCCGATTTTCCGCATGGCGTGGGCAACAGCTCCGACATGGTCGGCCGCAATCTGATGGATCACCCCGGCACCGGCGTCACGTTCTACGCGGACGAAAAGCTGTGGCCCGGCCGTGGCCCGCAGGAAATGACGTCGCTGATCGGCTTTCGCGACGGCGCGTTCCGTTCGACAGAGTCGGCCAAAAAGATCCACCTGTCGAACATGTCGCGCATCGATACGGAGTCGGCGAAGATTTTCAAGCAGGGCAAACTGATCAAGGCCGCCGATCTCGACGCGCAGATTCGCGACCGCTCCGCGCGTTTCGTCGAGTTCGACTGCTTCCACGAAATCCTGCCGCAGCCGGTCAACCGCATCGTGCCGAGCGCGACCGAGAAGGACGCGATCGGTATTCCGCGTCCCGAAATCACCTATCAGATCGACGACTACGTGAAGCGTGGCGCGGTGCATACGCGTGAGGTGTACGCCACCGCCGCGAAGATTCTCGGCGGCACCGAGATCGAATATCAGGACGAATTTGCACCGAACAACCACATCACCGGCGCGACGATCATGGGCAGCGATCCGCGCGATTCGGTGGTCGACAAGCATTGCCGTACGTTCGATCACCCGAACCTGTTCATCTCCAGCAGCGCAACCATGCCGACCGTGGGCACCGTCAACGTGACGCTGACCATCGCCGCACTTGCGCTTCGTATGGCCGACCAGTTGAAGAAGGAGGTCTGACCATGCTGAAGAAAACTCTGTTCTGCATGCTCGCCGCTGCGTTTGCGCTGCCTTCTCTTGCGCATGCCGATGCGTCAGGCGGCAGCAACGACACTGCGCTGATCAAACGTGGTGAATATCTGGCGACAGCCGGCGATTGCATGGCCTGCCATACGACCGCTCAAGGCAGACCGTTTGCCGGCGGTTTGCCGTTGAAGGTGCCGATGCTCGGCACGATCTATTCGAGCAACATCACGCCGGACCCGGAAACGGGGATCGGCAACTGGACGCTCGCAGATTTCGACGGCGCGTTGCGCAGAGGCGTATCGAAGGACGGGCACAACCTGTACCCGGCGATGCCGTATGTGTCGTACGCAAAGATCAGCGATGACGACGTGAAGGCGCTGTTCGCGTACTTCCGCTACGGCGTGGCGCCCGTGAAGCAGGCCACGCGTCAAAGCGACATTCCGTGGCCCCTCAACATGCGCTGGCCGCTGAAGGCATGGAACGCGATGTTCCTCAAGAGCGGACCGTATCAGGACAAGTCGAACCAGAGCGTCGAGTGGAATCGCGGTGCGTATCTCGTGCAGGGTCTCGCGCATTGCAGCACGTGCCACACGCCGCGCGGTTTTGCGATGCAGGAAGTGGCGCTCGATGAATCCGGCAGCGGATTCCTGAGCGGTTCGGTGCTGGCGGGATGGGAGGGGTACAACGTCACGTCGTCGTTGAATAGCGGCATCGGTACGTGGACGCCCGAGCAACTCAAGCAGTATCTGCAAACCGGACACGTACAGGGTCTGGGCGGCGCAGCAGGGCCGATGGGCGAGGCGGTCGAGCACAGCTTCTCGAAGATGACCGATGCCGACGTCACCGCCATCGCGGCCTACGTTCGCACCGTGCCGGCCGTGGAAGACGGCAGCAAGCAGCCGCGCGGCTCGTTGGGCAAACCGGCGACCGACGTGACGCGTCTGCGTGGCGTGGCGATGAGCGAAGGGTCGATCGACCCGGCGCGGCTCTTCCTCGGCAATTGCGCGAGTTGCCACCAGGCGGTCGGCAAGGGCACACCGGACGGCTACTATCCGCCGCTGATGCACAACACGACGGTGGGCGCGTCGAATCCGAACAACCTGATGCAGGTGATTCTGCATGGGGTGCATCGGAGCACGTCGAACAGCGATGTCGGCATGCCGGGCTTTGCCGTGCAGTTGAGCAATGACCAGATCGCCGCGTTGACCAACTATGTAACCACGCAGTTCGGCAATCCTGCGTCCACGCGAGTGAGTGCGCAGGACGTCGCGAAGTTGCGCTGAGTCCGGTGATGTGACTAGGCGGTCAGGGCATTGGTCCTGCCCGCCTTTTTTATTCTCGCCGAAGTCTGATCAGCCGATCGCGCGTGATACACCGCGCCTGATTCACTTTCCGTTCCACCTCTTTTCAATAGTCCGCCGTACTTCCTGACCGGCGTCCTGTGTGGGTTCGCCTCAACTCCATCTTCCATTTTTCCCGCTGGATACGCACGTTTTCATGCGTGGAACGCGTATTGCTCGACTCCGGTCAACGCGTGACGCAGATTCGGCTTCACGCATTGCACACTCATACCGGATGCGCGCAGTGGCGTACTAACCAGTGCGGGCAAAAGAGAATAGGGAAAGGGAACATGGCGCGACATAAGTCCGACGTTGCTGACGATGACTTCGAAATTTTCGCCAGCTATCACGGAACCGGCGACGGCCGATACGTAGGTGGGCTGAAGGTCATCAGAAAAGCTGACAGGAAAATACTGTTCCCGTTCGACGGTGCGCCTGAGATCGGGCCGTATGCAACTGCGGACGAGGCGCGGCGCGCGGCAGTCGATTATGGCCGCAATATCGTCGCGGCCGATCGTGCGTCGCCGGAAAAGTGACGGGTTGCTGAGCGGCGCGGCCTGGTCTGCCAGATGCCGCGCACGGTACTCCAATTCAGAAACCGCACATCCGTTTAGTCAAATCATCCCGCCTAGCGATGGCGAAATCGTGCTACCCCGGCTGGGGTCGTCAGGATGTTCGTCGGGTACAGTCGGCCGTGCAGTCAACGGCGGGTAGCTCCGATAACAATTGTCGATCGATGTATCGGCGAGGCATCGCTGGAACGCGTCGGCGTCATCTTTCTTCGCGAACGTGTACAGGGTTCGTTCTACCTGAACCTCGGTGTCGGAGACCCTGATGGTGGTCATCGTCATGATGTTCTCCTTTTTACAAGTATGGTCTGGACCGTCAATAACAGGTCCGCAACGGACGTGCCCACATTTTCGTTTCAACCCACGCGTGTCCTGAAATCACGCGAATTGGCGGAGAGGGACCGGATGTTGCTGCATCGATAACGTCCCTACGAAAAAGGAGAGCGCCATGCAGGACGAACCCCGCAAAAATCTCGACGCGCAAAATGTTTCACCTGAAGTAAAAGCGCGCAACAAGCCAAGTGGAACCCACTACGTGGAACCCAGCCCGCTCGGAATCGAGCCGGTTGTGCAGACGGGCGTCGATAAGGCCACTAATCCTCCGCGTTCGGATGAGCGTCCGGTTCATAGCGCCGAAGTGCCGCTCGGCACGGGCGAGCATGCCGAACCTCCGGGCGGCGGCGGGCGCGAATCGCAACGCAAAGGCTAACGGTTTTTTGCGGCCCAGGCGCGGTTTATGCGCCGCTGCAGAGACGGCGGCTGCAGTCGCGTGCCTGATATTTCCGCGAGCATCGACCAGCGCGGTAGAGGCCAACGCCGCGGCGAATCAACGCGTCGCATCGACGGTAAGAGAAGCAGGCGCAGTGTCAGAAACAGGAGCCAGACATGTACAACGATTCGAAGCACGGATTCGAAGCGGCTCAGACCAGCCATGAAGTTTTCATGTTGCCCCCGCACGACTGGGTGCCGAATAACCGCAAATTGCCGGTTGTTATTTATCGCCGGGCACTGTTACCGGACAGCGGCGACCTCGCTGCAGCTTTCGAACTGTTGTTCGAGCAGAACGAGTGGCCACCGCAATGGCGCGACGGCATTTTCGATTACCACCATTTCCACGCCAGCGCGCACGAGGTGCTGGGCGTGACCGACGGCTCCGCGCAGGTGATCGTCGGCGGGCCGGGCGGCCGGGTCGTCACCATTACGGCGGGCGACGCCTTGTTGCTGCCAGCGGGAACCGGCCACTGTCTTCAATCGTTCGCGCGGCATTTCAAGGTGGTGGCGGGTTACCCGGAGGGACAGCAGTGGGACATTCGCCGCGAGGCGCTGACACCGGACGAACTCGCCACCATGGAGGCGCTGCCATTTCCTGCAACCGATCCTGTCGATGGTGTGCACGGACCGCTTGTCGAACATTGGCTGCATGCAGCCTGACGACGCGACGAATCGTGCGCTTCGGATGCCTTAAGGCAGGAGTGAGCGCGGCTGTCGGCATAGCGCGTCATCATCATTTTTACCCTTTAAAAAAGGCTTTTCGCAAGCGTACTGAAAGCTCCCTCATCAAACGATGACTCGTGCAGCGCATCCACCCATGCGATATGTAAAGCGCAGTGCAGGTTTGCGCGCATCGGCGCATCATCTTGAAGTCTTGCTGCGGTCTCTCTTGCGTTGTTCCCCATCAACACGGTTTGCCGGGTTCGCTCTCACGCTGCCGAACGCCAATACTTCGCGCATTGCGATTGAGTGCGAGGCGCTGCGTTCCCGGTCACTCTCCCAACCGCCGAACAAGGAGTGCTTCCATGCAAAACGATCCCGCCCTCGATCAGTTGTGCGTCAATACGATCCGCACGCTGTCGATGGACGCTGTGCAAAAGGCCAATTCCGGGCACCCCGGAACGCCGATGGCACTGGCACCGGTTGCCTATCATCTGTGGCAGAACCACCTGCGCTACGACCCCGACGAGCCGCTCTGGCCGAATCGCGACCGCTTCGTGCTGTCGGTCGGACACGCGTCGATGCTGCTGTATTCGCTGCTGCATCTCGCCAACGTCAAGGCGGTCGACGAACATGGCAAGCCGACCGGCGGCCCAGCCGTCTCTTTGAACGACATCGAACATTTCCGCCAGCTCGACAGCAAGACGCCCGGCCACCCGGAGTATCGGATGACCACCGGCGTCGAAACCACCACCGGTCCGCTCGGACAGGGACTCGGCAATAGCGTGGGCATGGCGATGGCGGCGCGCTGGTATGAAAACCGTTTCAACCAGCCGGATACGTCGCTGTTCGACTACCGCGTGTATGCGCTGTGCGGCGACGGCGACATGATGGAAGGTATCTCGCACGAAGCCGCGTCGCTGGCGGGTCATCTGAAACTGTCGAATCTGATCTGGATTTACGACAGCAATCGCGTGACGATTGAAGGCCATACCGACCTTGCCTATGACGACGACGTGGAAACACGCTTTCGCGGTTATCACTGGCATACGCTGCATGTCGACGACGCGAACGACGCCGCCGCGCTGGAAAAGGCCTTCACAGAAGCGAAAAACGTGACGGACAAGCCGACGCTGATCGTCGTTCGCAGCATCATCGGCTGGGGCGCGCCGCACAAGCAGGACACCTCCGCCGCACACGGCGAACCGCTCGGCGTGGAAGAGGTCGCGCTCGCGAAGAAGTTCTACGGCTGGCCGGAAGATAAATTCTTCTACGTGCCGGACGGCGTGCACGAACGTTTCGCGCAGGGCATCGGCGCACGCGGCAAGGCGGCGCGCGCCGAATGGCAAGCGAAGCTCGACACTTATAGCAAGCAACATCCGCAACTCGCCCGCGAGTTCGCGCAGATCGAAGCGCATGAATTGCCGGCGGACTGGGACAGCGACATTCCCGTTTTCGAAGCGGACCCGAAGGGCGTGGCGTCGCGCGAATCGTCGGGCAAGGTGCTCAATGCCATTGCCGCGCGTGTTCCGTGGATGATCGGCGGCGCGGCCGATCTCTCGCCGTCGACGAAAACCAATCTGAAATTCGAAGGTGCGGGTAGTTTCGAAGCCGATAACTACGGTGGCCGCAATCTGCATTTCGGAATTCGCGAACACGTGATGGGCGCGGCGGTAAATGGACTTGCGTTGTCGAATCTGCGCCCGTACGGTTCGACTTTCCTGATTTTCAGCGACTACATGAAGCCGCCGATCCGCCTTTCGGCAATCATGGAAGTGCCCGCCATTTACGTGTTCACACACGATTCGATCGGCGTCGGCGAAGACGGACCGACTCATCAGCCGATCGAGCAACTGGCGTCGCTGCGTGGCGTGCCGGGTCTGACCGTGTTGCGTCCCGGCGATGCCAATGAAGTCTCCGAAGCATGGCGGGTGGCGATGTCGCAGCCGCATCGGCCGTCGTGCATCGTCGTGTCGCGCCAGCCGTTGCCGACGCTGGACCGCAGTCGCTACGCGGCGGCGAGCGGCGTGCAGAAGGGCGCGTATATTCTCGCCGACGCACCCGACGGCAAGAAGCCGCAGGTGATCCTGATGGCCACAGGCAGCGAACTGTCAGTCTGTGTCGACGTGTACGAGAAGCTGAAAGGCGAGGGCATTGCGGCGCGAGTCGTGTCGATGCCGTCATGGGACGTGTTCGAGCGTCAGGACGACGCGTATCAGGATTCGGTGTTGCCATCGGACGTGGATGCACGCGTCGCTGTCGAGCAGGCCGGTACGCTCGGTTGGGACCGCTATGTGGGGCGGCACGGCGCGCAGGTCGTGATGCATACGTTCGGTGCGTCCGCGCCACTTGCCGATCTGAAGAAGAAGTTCGGCTTCACGCCGGAACATGTGTACGAGGCAGCGAAGCAGCAGATCGCCCGGGTTGAGTCAAGGTCGAAGTGACGTGCAGATAAGCGCCTGAAACAAGGTGTTTTATGCAAGAGCGGCGGTTTCGGGAAACTGGAACCGCCGCTTTTTTACAGGATCAATTCGCCGGAATCGTGACGACCGGCGCTTTACTGCTGGTGTCGGCTTCAGCCAGCGCCATCAGATTCTGCACGACGGTGAACGCATATTTCGAATCGAAGTCGTTGCGCTCCACCCAATATGTCGACGATCCATAAGCAATCGACACGTATGCATTGTCAGGCGCGGCCTTGCCCGAATGAATGATGATCGTCGGCCGTGTTTCTCCGCCGATCAACCCCACGGTAGGCTTGGTCGAACCATCACTGATACGCTCGACCGGCACCTGCACCTGTGCGCCGAGGTCGGTCAGAATGCCGAGCACCGAGCGCGTGACCATCGGAATCCTGTCGCCCTTTTGCGAAGTCGACGACGGGCCGTACACCAGCTCATAGGTCCGCGTATTCGCCGACAGATGCAGCAGTTTGCGCACATGCGCGAGGTCGGCGGCCGTTTGCGGCGACTCGCCACTGGTGGTCGCGCCCATCGCCAGGAAGACGCCCATCGGTGCATTTTTGCCGTCTCCCTGTCGCGACTCGACATTCAACTCGCCGGCCATTTGCAGCCGTCGCAGAGCTTGCAGCAGTTCGAAGAAGCCGGGCGCGCCAGCGCTGTTCTCGCCGCCCAGTGCATTGCCGTTCTGCAAACCGCCGACCGATTGCGCGGTGATGCGCAACAGCAGGTCGATAGGAATACCGCCTTCGGCAAGCGGCAAAACAAGCGATGGCGCGAGCGGCCGGATATACGCGGACGCAAACGCTTCGCCGGTGGTCGGCGTGAACGTGAAGGTCGGATGATTCGAATAGGACACGCTGCCCGTCGCCGTCGCGTAGTTGGGCATGCTGCCGGAGCCTGCGTTGGCCGTCGCGCCGGCGGTGGTGTCGAACGTGTAAGCCGCGATGATGCTGCTGACGGTCAGGAACGCGGGGGCATCGCCGTAGCGCAGACCGATTACGGCAGCGAGAATCTCGCGCTTTTTCGCGTCGCCCAACGCGCGCGCGTAGTCGACCTGATCGGCCTTGAGGCGGGCGGGTCCGATGTGGACGCAAGCGGACGTAACGCAAGCCGCGCATAGCGCCGCAGCAACAGAAGCTGTTCTGATCATGGCAACGATGAGAGCGGATGCTAATCCGCTGATGAATGAGCCCGCAACGGCGGTAGCAGGGCGCATTCCCGCGCGGCGCGCGGTCGTCGCGAATGTTGTCTTTCAGCTGATGAATAGGGCGTTGGGCGCGATTCTGGAATCAAATCGCGCGCGCAGGATTTTCCGCTGCATTGCAAGATTTGCACGAATCGCGCTTTCGTTGCCGCGTATCCAGACCGAAAAATCTCACGCGGGCTGGTTCGACATGTCGCCCACATCGTCGAGCGTGCTGCGATAAGCGCGCGACTGCATTTCAGCAAGGCGGCTCAACGTTCTCGACAGATCATGCGCGCCTTCGAGGCCGCTCAAAGCCGCCTCGACCGGATGATCGGATGCAATGAACAGCGCGCGTTTGCGGTCGTAGAAAATATCGATCAGCCAGATCAAACGCTGCAACACCTGCGGTTTCGCGAGCCGCTCCGTGCGCAGATGATCGACGATCAAGCCGCTCCACTGTTCCGCAAGATCGAGATAATCGAGGTGCGAACGGCTTGCCAGACACAGATCGTCGAAGTCGGCCCACAGCACGCAGGCGCCTGCCGCGCGTGCCGCGAGCGGCCGTCCCGCGGCACTGAGGGTGACGGGCTCCACGCTCTGATCGCCTTCGTGCATAGCGAAAATTCGCCGCAGCGCGTCGCGGCTCGATGAATCGAGTGGGGAGAAAAAACGCGGCACCTGCGCCTGCTCGCCGCCAAACCGATAGTCGCGCGCGCCGTCGAAATGAATCACGGTAAAGCCGCGTTTGATCTGCCCGATGGTCGGCAGAAAGCGTTCGTGAAATTCAGGGTCCGGCAACAACGCGTCTGGCGCGTAGTTGGAGGTGAGGACAATGCGCGTGCCCTGGCTGATCGCGGTATCGAGAAAGCGCGCCATCAGGAAGGCATCGGCGATATCGTGCACGTGAAATTCGTCGAAGCACAGCAGTTCGATTCCGTCGAGCCACTGCCGCGACACCGAGCCCAAACGATCGTCGCCGCGCGGCTCGCTCACGAGCCGCCGGTTCATCTCACGCAGAAATTCGTGGAAGTGCAGGCGTCGTTTGCTACAGGTTGCCAACTCGAAGGCGGTATCGACGACAAGGCTTTTGCCGCGCCCCGGCAACCCGTGGCAATACACCCCTTGCAGCGCGGACGCCGCGCGCGACCTGTTGCGATGGCGCGCCTCGTCGGCGCCGACTAGCGTAACGAGCGCCTCGATAGCGTCGCGCTGACGCGGATCGGGCGTAATCCCTCGCGCGGCCAGCGCGCGCGTAATCTGCGCTTCGTCAAACATGGGCAACGACGATGCCCGCAAGTGACGCCATGGCGCGGACGCTGACAGAATTGATAGAACTAATGGCGGTGAGCTTGGACATGATGTGATGACTTGCGTGCGGCGATGGCTTGCAAATAGCGCGCCATTTTAACAGCGAGCTTAACGCTCAAACCCGCTGCCGCGTCAGCACCTTCTGCAATTCGCGCGGATCGACCGGCTTGGTGAAATGATGATCGAAGCCTGCGGCGACAGCAGTTTGCTTGTCCTGCTGCTGCCCCCAGCCGGTGACGGCGATCAGCAGAATACCGGCGTCGCGATGATCGACGCGGATGCGTCGCGCGACTTCATAGCCGTTCAGCAACGGCAAACCGATATCGAGAATCACCGCCTGCGGTGCGAATTCATTGATCAATGCCAGGCCCGCGATACCGTCGCCCGCCGTGCGCACTTCGTGGCCTTCGAGCTCGAGCACCATCGCAAGGCTGTCGGCGGCGTCGGCGTTGTCGTCGACGATCACCACGCGTAAGCCGCTTGCGTGCGACGATTCCGGCGCGGCGTCGTCAGCAGGTGCGGCGGCGGTTTGCGACACCGGCAGGCGAATCACGAATTCGCTGCCCGTACCCGGGCCGCCGCTGAACGCGGCGACGCTGCCGCCATGCAGTTCAGCCAGGCCGCGTACCAACGCGAGACCGATGCCGAGTCCCCCTTGCGAGCGGTCCAACGCCGGGGCGAGTTGCGAGAACATTTCGAACACACTATCCAGATGCTCACGCGGAATGCCAATGCCCGAATCGCGCACGATGATCACCGCTTCGTCACCTTCGCGTTCGGCCGCGAGCGAAATGTTGCCGCCGGCCGGCGTGTACTTGGCTGCATTGTTCAGCAGATTCAGGATCATCTGCGACAGGCGCGTCGGGTCGGCGTCGAGATAAAGCGGCTCGCGCGGCAGCGTCACGCTCAGATGATGCGACGACGCCTGCACGCTCGGCCGCGCAGCTTCCATTGCCGATTGCATTGCACGAGCGAGTTCGAGCCGCTGCTTGCGCAACTCGAGCTTGCCCTGAGTGATGCGCGACACTTCGAGCAGATCGTCGACCAGGTGCGTCATATGCTGCAATTGGCGGTCGAACACATCGCGTGACCAGCTCAATTGCGGATCCGCGAATTCCTTCAAACGCAGGATCTCCAGCACGTTACGCATCGGCGCGAGCGGATTGCGCAGTTCATGCGCGAGCGTGGCGAGAAATTCGTCCTTGCGCCGATCGGCTTTCGACAGTTCGAGATTGAGCCGCTGCAATTGCTGCTCGGCACGCCTGCGCTCAGTGATATCGCGAATCACGCAGACCGCGCCGTAGATATCGCCACGTGCGTTCGCCAGCGGTTTGACGACGGTTTCGCACACACCGCGCGAGCCGTTGCGTCGCACGAAAGTCAATTCGCTGCGCCACGTGCCCTCGCTGGCGAGCGCGGCAAACGCTTCGCGGCGAATGCGTAGCGCGTCTTCCGGCGGATGAAAGATCGACACGGGCTGGCCCAGAATCTCGCGCGTGCGGTAACCGAGCATGCGTTCGCCGCCGACATTGAAGTCGGTGATATTGCCGCGCAGATCGGTGATGACGATCGCGTCGCTCAGGTGTTCGAAAATCGCCGCCTGACGCAGCAGCACGGTCTGCGCTTCCTTGCGCTCGGTGATGTCGATACCGAGCCCGTAGATGGTGGCCGGTTCGCCCTGGCGGTCGTAGGTCACGCGGCCGCGGCCTTCCATCCAGCACCAGTCACCGCTCGCATGCATGAAGCGGAATTCGGCGACGTAGTCGTCGCCGGTCGCAACCGCATGATCGACGGCCTCGTTGAGCGCGCTCAGATCGCCCGGGTGAATCAGGTCGAAGAAGCCGCCGGGCATGCTCGAAAAGCGTCCTTCGGCGTAACCGGCGAGCGCTTCGAGTTCGCGGCTCCACCAGAATCTGTCCGACTTCGGCTCGTGTGACCAGGCGCCCATGCGCGCGCCGCGCATGGCGAGGCTGAGCACGTCGCGACTTTCCTGCAGCTCTTTTTGCGCAAGCTGATGCGCGGCCACCGACGCCTCGGCGTTACGCCGTGCAAGCAGCAGTTCCTGCTCGTATCGATGCCGGTCTGCGACGATCAGCATCGCCACTTCGAGATAAATCGTCTCGCCATGACGACGGCGCACCGCGTTGAGCAGCATCGGCACCATATGGCCGTCGCGGTGCATCAGGTTCAGCTTGACCTCGGCCACCGACCCTTGCATCTGCAGAAGCGGAGCCCAGTGCGTCTGATAAAACACCTTGCCGCCCGCGCTCAGAAGATCCTGAATCAGTTTGGCGCCGGCGAGTTCGTCTGCGCTATAGCCAAGCCAGCCGCACAAGGTGGCATTGACGCGCTGAATGCGGCCGCCCGCGTCGGCGATGAGCAGACCACAGGCTGCGTGCTCGTACAACGTGTCGGCGGGTAGCGGCGAGGGGTCCATGCTATGCATCGCGTTACACGCTCATCGGCGCAAGAAAATCGATGATGGCCGCCGAACTGGCATGCGGCGAGCTGAGATGCGGACAATGGCCGACGTTCTCGATCACGTGCAGCGTGCTGGCGGGCATCATGCGGTGCATGTATTCGCCGACGGAGCACGGCGCGATGATGTCGTCGCTGCACTGCAGGATCAGCGTGGGCGTGGTGCTGCGCGCGAGATTCGGACGGTGATCCGACAGAAAGGTGACGCGCGCGAATTGGCGCGCAATCTCGGGATCGGTGCGGCAGAAGCTGTTGGTCAACTCGATGCCCAGTTCCGGTTGTTCCGGCGCGCCCATGATGGCGGGCGCCATATTGCTCGACCAGCCGAGGTAGTTGCCTTCGAGCGTGTGCAGCAGGTCGTCGATGTCCTCGCGCGAGAACCCGCCGATATAGTCGCCGTCATTCACGTAGCACGGTGACGGACCCACCATCACATGAGCGGTGAACAGGTGAGGCTGCTTCAGGCTCGCGATCAGCCCGATCATCGCGCTGACCGAATGACCGACGAACACCACCGGTTCGCCGCCTACTTCGCGAATGACTTCGATCAGGTCGTCAGCGTAGCCATCGAGAGAGTCGTATTTCCGAACATCGTAGGCGGATAGATCGGATGAACCGCTGCCCACATGATCGAATAGCACCGTACGGTAGTCATCATGAAACGAGGGTATGAGATAACGCCACATACTCTGGTCACAGCCGAAGCCATGTGCCAGCACCATGGTCCGTTTGCCGCTGCCGGAAACCTGCACGCTATTGCGCCGGGTAATGCTCGTGCTGCTCATCGTCGAGTCCTGAGTTCTGCGTCTACCGGGATGTTACAGCAGGCGAGAACATCTCCGCTCAACCGGTTTTAATCTCTGGTTGCGCCGCCTGAACGGGCTCGTGCCCGAAGCGCTCGTATTGCGATATCACCTGCGCGCCGAATAACAGCAACGTGGCGAGCCATTCAAGGCTGAGCAGGATCACGATGGCCATCGTCAACGATCCATAGACAACGCTGACCTGCGACAACGTGGCGAAATACCAGACCAGCACGTGCCGCGTGATCTCCCACAACACCGCCGCGACGATGCCGCCAAAGAGCGCGCGTTTGATCGTCGGTCGACCGACCGGCATGACCAGATATACCGACGTCAACACAAAAATCTCTCCAGCAAGTCCTAGCAGATAGAGCACGACGCGCGAAAGTCCCTGCAACGAAACATGCAGGCCGAATAACTGGAGGCCTTCCGCGCCGATGGTTTCGAGCGCGTTCGATACGCACGTGACGATCAGCAGGCCGATGCCGAGAAACAGGATGTAGCAATATGGCAGCAAAGCGGAGAGCAGAAAGTGGCGCCGACGGACCGCTACGCGATGCACAAAGATCAGCGACATCGCATTCTCCAGCACCGTGAAGGCGAGCGAACTGAAGAAGATCATCGTCAGTAACAGCACCCAGCCGATCACCGCGCGATGCTCGAGGAAATTCGCCAGTTCCTGCACCAGCGCGTTCGATTGACCCGGCACGAGCCATCGCAGCAGATGCGCGAGCGCGGCGAGCAATACATGCTGCGGCACGACCCGCGACAACGCGATAACGATCAGAATCAGCAGCGGTACGATAGACAGCAAAGCGTAATACGCGACCGCGCCGGCCAGCAGTAACCCCTGGTTCGCGCGGAATGCCTTGAGCGTCTGCAACAGGAACCGGCCGGGATGTTTCACCACATATAACGCATGCTGGTCGAGGATGATTTGCATGGAGCCTCGCGGTGCGAGTCGGGGATTGCCGGATTGCAGCCCGTATCGACGCGCCTGCCTGCTTTATACCGCAAGCAAGAACGCAGCCACAGACAGGCTGCCTTTTTCCTGCGGCTTCTGTTCCCGGTCCGCTAACGGGAATGCAGTTTGCTTGGGTTGTGCGTCGGCCTGCGAACGGGCGTTCGAATGCGTGAGTTCCTCTTACGCGATTCGCCCGCTTCGACCGGCGCTGTGCGGCCAACCTGTGGAATTCGCCGATGGACTCGCTGGAACACCCATTGAACATCGTGCCGGACCAGGCGGAACTTGCCGCGGACCTCGTCGTCGCTCGACCCGAGGGCCTATATTGCCCGCCCGGTGATTTCTATATCGACCCGTGGCGGCCGGTCGAACGCGCCGTCATTACGCATGCCCATTCCGATCACGCTCGCTTCGGGCATCGGCATTACCTTGCTTCCCACGCCGGGGCCAATGTGCTGCTCTCGCGTTTGCCGGGCATCACGTTGCAAACGCTGCCCTATGGCGAGCGTCTCGCGATCAACGACACGGTCGTTTCGCTGCATCCCGCCGGACATGTGCTCGGTTCGTCACAAGTGCGGATCGAGCACGAGGGACGTGTATGGGTGGCATCGGGCGATTACAAGCTCGATCCCGATCCGACCTGCGACCCGTTCGAACCCGTGCGCTGCGATACGTTTATCACCGAATCGACTTTCGGCTTGCCGATTTATCGATGGGATGCGCCGCGAGTCGTCTTCGATGGTATCGATTCATGGTGGCGTCATAACGCGGCCGAGGGGCGTGCATCTGTGCTGTTCTGCTACTCGTTCGGCAAAGCGCAGCGTGTGCTGGCGAGCGTCGACTCGGCGATCGGGCCGATCTTCTGCCATGGCGCCGTGGAGCCGCTCAATCGCGCGTATCGGGACGCGGGTGTGCGTTTGCCGCCAGTGGGTCTGGTCAGCGAGGTCGCCGCAAAAGACAAGGCCGTGTTCAGGCAGGCGTTGATCGTCGCGCCACCGTCCGCGCAGGGCAGCGCGTGGCTCAAGCGATTCGGCGACTATAGCGACGCCTTCGCCTCCGGCTGGATGCGTCTGCGTGGCGCGCGGCGGCGACGCGGTGTCGACCGTGGTTTTGTTCTGTCGGATCACGCCGACTGGCCCAGTCTGCAAACAGCGATTCAATCGACCGGCGCACAACGCGTGATCGTCACCCATGGTTCCGTGGAGCCGATGGTGCGATGGTTGCGCGAACAGGGCTTGCAGGCAGGCGCTTTTGAAACGCAATACGGAGACGACACGGTCGAAGCCGATGCGGCGGGTGCCGACGAAACCCCGACGAGCGCAGACACCTCGGCGGCGAGTCACACATGAAGCGCTTCGCCGCCCTCTACACCGCGCTCGATGCCACCACTTCGACGCACGACAAACTCGAAGCGCTCACGAGTTACTTCGACGTGGCCGAGCCGGAAGACGCTGCGTGGGCGTCGTATTTCCTCGCGGGCGGCAAGCCGCGTCAATCGGTGCCGACGCGTTTGCTGAGCGAAATCGCTCGTGAACGCGCAGGCTTGCCGCCGTGGTTATTCGAGGAGTCGTATCACGCGGTGGGCGATCTGGCGGAAACCATCGCTCATATCCTGCCGCCCGCTCAGCGTAGTTCGGAGTTGGGCCTCACGCAATGGATCGAACAACGCGTGCTGACATTGCGCGGTGTCCCGCCTGACGAATTGCGCACGCGCTTACTCAGCTATTGGGATGAACTCGACTGGAGCGGCCGCTTCCTGCTGACGAAACTGATCGGCGGCGGCTTTCGGGTCGGCGTCGCGCGGCAACTGGTGGTGAGAGCGCTCGCGGAAGTAGCGGGCGTCGATCATAAGCGGATTGCGCAACGCATGGTCGGCTGGACCGATTCGCAACAGACGCCGAGCGCGGCGCGCTATCTTCGTTTGATCGCACCAGAGCTGACTGCCGACGATACGCAAGCGGCCGCGCAAATCCACGATAGCGATATGGGCTTGCCCTATCCGTTCTTTCTTGCGCATCCATTACAGGCCGATCCGGCGACGCTCGGCGATCCCGCGCAATGGCAGATCGAGTGGAAATGGGACGGCATACGCGCACAACTCGTCAAACGTGCAGGACGTGTATGGCTTTGGTCGCGCGGCGAAGATCTGATCACCGATCGTTTTCCCGAAGTGACTGCATTGGGCGAAGCGTTGCCGGACGGTACGGTAATCGACGGAGAAATACTGGCATGGGAGCCTGGCGCGAGCGCGCCGTTACCGTTTGCAAGACTGCAACCGCGTATCGCCCGTAAAACGCTGACGAAAAAGATTCTCGCCGATTCACCCGCCACGTTGCTTGCTTACGATCTGCTCGAAGCGCAAAGCCAGGATTTACGGATGACACCGCTAGCCGAACGTCGCACGAAACTCGATGCATTGGCGGCCTCTCTCGACGGTACGCTGGCGCACGATCTTCTACGCGTGTCGCCACTGGTCCGCGCGACGGATTGGCAGGCGCTCTCGGTGTTGCGCGAAGAAAGCCGCGCGCGTGGCGTAGAAGGGCTGATGGTGAAAGAGCGCGAGTCGATGTACGGCGTAGGCCGCACGAAAGCCTCGGGCACGTGGTGGAAATGGAAGATCGATCCTTATGCGGTAGATGCCGTGCTTGTTTATGCACAACGCGGCCATGGTCGTCGCGCGAGTCTTTATACGGATTTCACCTTTGCCGTCTGGGACGAAGCCAACGGCGTGCGCACGCTCGTGCCGTTTGCAAAGGCCTATTCGGGATTGACTGACGAAGAGATGCGTCAGGTGGATGCCATCGTCCGCAAAACCACCATCGAAAAATTTGGTCCCGTGCGCAGCGTGACGCCCACGCTCGTATTTGAAATCGGCTTCGAAGGAATTCAGGCGAGCCCGCGTCACAAGTCGGGCGTGGCGGTACGTTTTCCACGCATGCTGCGCTGGCGCACCGACAAACAGATCGACGATGCCGATACGCTGACCATGCTGAAAGGCTTTATCGACGATCGTGCGGGATAACCCGCTGAGCGCAAACCCCTAACACGTTGCTGGTTTTAACGCGCGTTTCCTCGCTTATCCTTCAGTATGTTTATTGTCGACGTTAGCCGCTTAAGTCAGCGATAGAGGTTTGCAAACCTTCTTTTCAACCGGCATCAATAAATGGGTATAGCCGGATAAATCAAACTCGGCATCACGAGCCGCGCAATGCACGCAGCATGGGCGATGTGCACGGCCGAAGTGCGTTTCACCGACGCCACGCACACAAGAGTACTGAGTGGCGTCACTCAATTCACAGCGCGATGCAACGGGCTTCCCTTTACACCGTGAATCGTGTTGACCTGTAAGGCTTTTGCCGCGGCGCTTTGACAGAGCAACGCATCGGGCCGAAATAGTCGTACGGCAAACAGAGAGCTTTGCCTACACAGTGGGAGCGAATCTTGCGCGCGTGTTCCAAGGTGCCCGTCAGCGGCGTCGGAATAAGCTAAGGAGAAAATGGTGACGTTCTACGACCAGGTGGATAGCAACGACGCCAACGACGACGTCGTAGTGTGGCGGCCTATCAAGTATGCGATGGTCTCGCATCGTCGGGTGCTGGTGGTGGACGACTATCGCGAAGCGGCAGAAGCATTGCAGATGCTGCTGACAGCCGACGGCTTCGAATGCCGTGCGCTTGAAGATCCATTGGCGGTGTGCGCGCTGGCTTGCGAATGGCAGCCATTCGCCGTGGTGCTGGACATCAAGATGCCGGGACTCGACGGGCTGGAACTCGCTCGCCGTTTGCGGGCCCATCCGGCAACTTCGCATATGTTGCTTGTCGCATGCACGGCGTTCGCTTCACGCGACGACAGAGCGCGCGCGAAAGCCGCGGGCTTCGACGCGCATTGCGCGAAACCGTTGACGCCGGAGCGTTTGTTGCGAGTGCTTGAATCGGCGGCTGCGGTGTCTGTTGCGCGTCCACCTTGAGCGCTGCGTGGACACCGAATTTTGTATATCAGCTATGTTCCTGCGGTAAGCGCTCTGTTTTTTTAAAGTCCAATAGTTTCATCATATCTCGCACTGTGTTCAATGGTTGCGTGACCGCACACGCACGGCGTTTTCGTCGGCCACATCGATTTAACATTTTGAGGTTATATCCATACTGGCCGCGTCTGATTAATCAGGTATTTGGGAGCATTTTTTTGGCTTCGTGTTTTTATTACTTACTGGTTATTTTCCACACGTTTTTTCGACACGATTTCTGAAGCCATTTCGTCTGAAACAATCTCCCGGTCTCACGCGCGTCGCCGCATTATTCCCGCAGAAGAAGGGCGCGACGCTCGTTTCAATTGCCTCGGGTCTGGAATTTGCTACCTCACCTCGCCAGCTGTTCTAAACATGCGCGCGAGCGCGTCTTGCTCCCACAGGAACCTTTATGTCATCGCAGCCGAACTATTCGACACGCATCTCGGAAGGCACGCCTTTCCCCCTCGGTGCGACATGGAACGGAAACGGCGTGAATTTCGCGCTGTTCTCCGCGCATGCGACCAAAGTCGAACTGTGCCTGTTCGATGAGACCGGCGAAACCGAACTCGAACGCATCGAGTTGCCCGAATATACCGACGAGGTCTGGCACGTGTTCGTACCGAATCTCAAGCCGGGTGCGGTGTACGGTTATCGCGTGCATGGGCCGTATGAACCCGAAAAGGGCCATCGCTTCAATCCGAACAAACTGCTGCTCGATCCGTACGCGAAGGCGCATATCGGCGAACTGAAATGGGCGCCGGAAATCTTCGGCTATACGCTCGATTCCGAAGAAGGCGACCTTTCTTTCGACGAACGCGACAGCGCGCCGTTCGTTCCCAAGTGCAAGGTGGTCGACGCCAATTTTTCGTGGACGCATCCTGAACGCAACGCGCTGCCGTGGGACCGTGTGATTTTTTACGAGACCCATGTACGCGGATTTACCAAACGTCATCCGGGCGTACCTGAAAATTTGCGCGGCACCTTCGCCGGACTCGGCCAGCAGGTCGTGCTCGACTACATCAAAAACCTCGGCGTGACGTCGGTCGAATTGATGCCGGTGCAGACTTTCGTCAACGATAGTTATCTGCTCGACAAAGGTCTCACCAACTACTGGGGTTACAACACGATTGGCTTTTTCGCAGCCGACCCGCGTTTCTTCGCTTCGTCGACGGACTCCGTGGCGGAGTTCAAGGAGATGGTGGACCGTTTCCATCAGACCGACCTCGAAATCATTCTCGACGTGGTCTACAACCACACGGCAGAAGGCAATGAACGCGGCCCGACGATCTCGTTCAAGGGCATCGACAACGCATCGTACTATCGCCTGATGCCCGATGAACCGCGCTACTACATCAACGATACCGGCACGGGCAACACGCTGAACCTGTCGCATCCGCGTGTGCTGCAAATGGTCACCGACAGCCTGCGCTACTGGGTGACGGAAATGAAAGTCGACGGTTTCCGTTTCGACCTCGCGACGATTCTCGGCCGCGAAACGCATGGTTTCGACGAAGGCGGCGGCTTTCTCGACAGTTGCCGGCAGGACCCGGTGCTATCGAGTGTGCGCCTGATTGCCGAACCATGGGACTGCGGCCCCGGTGGTTATCAGGTAGGTGGATTTCCTCCCGGCTGGGCCGAATGGAACGACCGCTTTCGCGACACCGTGCGCGAATACTGGAAGGGCGACGAAGGCAAGGTGGCCGATTTCGCTACGCGTTTGACCGGCTCGGGCGACAAGTTCAATCATCGCGGACGGCGGCCTTGGGCCAGCGTGAACTTCATCGCCGCGCACGATGGCTTCACTCTGAACGACCTCGTGTCGTACAACGACAAGCACAACGACGCGAATGGCGAAGACAACAAAGACGGCCACTCCGACAACAAGTCATGGAACATGGGCGCGGAAGGTCCGACAGACGACGCCGATATCCGTCAGCAACGCGAGCGCCAGAAGCGCAATCTGCTGGCGACCTTGCTGCTCTCGCAAGGCACGCCGATGCTGCTCGCGGGCGACGAATTCGGCCGCACGCAAAAGGGCAATAACAACGCATATTGCCAGGACAACGAGATTAGCTGGGTCGATTGGGACGGTATCGACGACGATGGCCGCGCGCTCACCGAGTTCGTCAGGAATCTGGCTACGCTGCGCAGCCGTCTGCCGGTGCTGCGTCGCAGCCGCTTTCTCATCGGCGAATACAACGAGGCACTCGATGTAACGGATGCGCGCTGGCTCGCACCTGACGGCCACGATCTGACGCAGGAGCAGTGGGACGATGCGTCGATGCGCTGCTTCGGCCTCGTGATCGACGGACGCGCGCAGGCGAGCGGCATTCGCCGTGTCGCCTCCGATGCAACGTTGTTGCTGGTGTTCAACGCACATCACGATGTCGTCAATTTCACGTTGCCGGATATTCCAGAAGGCGACAAGTGGACCTGTCTGCTCGACACCAATATGCCCGTGCGCGCGGAGTTGCCGCAATTCAGCGCGGGCGACGCGTATCAGGTGACCGCGCGTTCGTTGTTGCTGTTTGCACTCGAAGCGCCGAGTCGTGCGACACAACGCGTATTCGACCGGCTGGAAGAGCAGTTGACCACCGACGATAGCGGCAACGCTGCGGGTTGATAAACGACCCCCGTAAGTACCAAAACAATGAAAAGGTCGCGCACTAGCGCATCGGATTCCCAGGTACAGGGCTTGCTCGATTGCTGATAACTGCGCGCCAGTTGCCGTGGCAGCGGGCGCGCAGTGCAACCGATACCGGTCTTCGCCACGTCTTTACCAGGGTGATCAAATGGAACAGGAACAAGGCTCTCAAGAGGAACAGATTCGCACGCGCGCGTACTACCTGTGGCAGCAGGCCACAGACCCTAAAGGCGCGCCCGACGAGTACTGGGATCAGGCTCGCGCTGAGATCGAGAAAGAAGCGCCGCCTGTGGAGAGCGGGCCGATTGCCGGAGAGCCCGCGAAAGAAGCTGCAAAGTAACCTGCAAAATAAGCATCAAAAGTGATAGAGCGAAGCGCTGCAGCGACTTGCGACGCCGATGCTGTTGCCGCCGGATCACGGGCGCAACGCCATCGGCGTTCGTAATTCATGCAGTCCGCTGCTTTATCCGCATACCTGAGACGTAACCGATCTATTGCATTGAAGTATTGAAAATTGCACCGGGCGATCTAATGAAGGACTCAACCGACCCACGCAGCGCACGGCCTGCCGCGCGCATTCAGGCACCGGCCACCGCGTTCGGCATCGACGGACTGGTGGCGCTGGGTGTCGGCGTGACGGCGGTGGCGTGTCTGTACTTTGCAAGCGCGGTGCTGATTCCCATCACGCTGGCAGTTCTGCTGAGTTTTCTGGTCGCGCCGCTGGTCGATTCACTGGCGCGGCTCAGGCTCGGGCACGTTGCGTCGGTGTTCGCAGCGATGCTGATATCGATGTCGGTGATCGGCATGCTCGGCGCGCTGATCGCCACGCAACTCACTGATCTGGCCGCCGGCATGCCGCGCTATCAGGTGACCATCGAACGAAAGATGGACACCGTGCACAGCCTGACAATCGGCAAACTGAACCGCGTTGCGAGCGTCGCGAGTCAGGCTTTGCAACGCGCGACCATCGAGCCGCCGCCACCGCCCGAAGCGACGCCGAGCGCGTCGTCGCCTGCGGGCGCACGGGCGCCGTCCGCTGTGCCGGTCGAAGTGCGTGAGCCTGTGCCGACGCCATTCGAACTCGCCAGGCGCGTGTTGTCGCCCGCCATCAGTCCGCTGGAAACCGCGTTTATCGTGTTCGTCGTAATGATCGTGATACTTCTGCAACGCGACGACCTGCGCGACCGCGCAATCCGTTTGTTCGGCTCGCGCGACCTGCACCGCACGACCACGGTGATGGACGAAGCGGCCAGGCGTCTGAGCCGCTATTTCGTTTCGCAACTCGGGCTGAATGCGGGGCTTGGCGTCGTGATCGGCGCGGGGCTGTTTCTGATCGGTGTGCCGAGTCCGATTCTGTGGGGCATTCTGGCGGCGTTGCTGCGGCTCGTGCCGTATGTCGGCATCTGGATCTCGGCTACGCTCGCCACTGCGCTCGCGGCCGCCGTGAGTCCTGGTTGGGCCATGGCGATCTGGTCGCTGGCGCTGTTCGTCACCGTGGAGTTGGTGGCAGGGCAGGTGGTCGAGCCGCTGCTATACGGACGCAGCACCGGGTTGTCGCCGTTTTCGGTAGTGGTGGCCGCGATTTTCTGGAGCTGGATCTGGGGGCCGATAGGGCTGATTCTGTCGACACCATTGACGCTGTGTCTGCTGGTGCTGGGACGGCATGTACGCCGGCTCGAATTCCTCGACGTATTGCTCGGCGATCAACCCGCGCTCACACCAATCGAAAACTTTTACCAGCGGGCTCTGGCAGGCGATCCCGACGAAGCGATCGAGCAGGCCGAAGCGTTGTTACGCGAGCGCTCGCTGTCCGCGTATTACGACGAAGTGGCAATCAAGGGTTTGCAGCTAGCAGCAACCGATGTCGTGCGCGGCAGCGTGACGGCGGTGCAACTCGCGCGAATCGAGGCGACCACGAACGATCTGGTGGATGGCCTCGACAGTTACGACGATATCGAACCCGCTCCGCCGGTGGTGGAGGAAAACTGGAGTGCAGTGGGGCCATCGCCGGACGAGATACATAAGGAAACGAAGGCGAGGGAAGCGCTGAATGCGCTCACCACGGCAGGAGCTGCGCCGCGCGAAGTGGATGCGGTCAATACCCGTGTGCTGTGTATTCCCGGACGCGGTCCGCTCGATCCTCTGGCAACCACGATCCTGTTGCAGTTGCTCGGCAAGCACGGCTTTACAGCGCGCTCGTTACCGCACGACGCGGTGTCGCGTGCATCGATTGACAATCTCGAAGCGGACGACGTAGGCGTGATCTGCGTTCTCTACTTGCAGATCGACGGCATTCCGTCACATTTGCGCTACCTGGTCAGGCGGATTCGCGCGCGCCTGCCGCATGTATCGATCGTGGTCGGGCTGTGGGCGCTCGACGATACGCAGAAGTGGAGCGTCGATCTGCAAAGTGCAATGGGCGCGGAATGTTATGCCACGTCGTTGCGGGAAATCGTGGCCGCTTGCAGGCAGGTCGAGCATGACCAACCGGACCCGGAAGCGCTCGTTGTAGTGGACGTGTAGCGCGACATGTCAGTTCCGCTCAACGCGGCAGCGCGCCGAGCGGATGAATTGGCGTAGCTTCAGCGCGCCGCAGGTTTTTCCGCGGATGGTTTGTGCTTCGCCTCCTTGTCCGGCACGATCTTCGTGGTGCCGCCGGTCGACGGCGGATCGCTGGCGGGAAAGCTGTCTTCGACCTCCTTGTCGATCTGCTTTTCGCTCTTGTGCGCATGCGGGTGCTTTTCCTTATGTGTTGTCATGGCGACTTCTCCTTCAGGTTTCTTCAGTGAATCGATAAAGCGCGCGACGCTACCAGTGATCGCGTTGCACGCTTCACGAGATGATTGTCAATGCGTCCGCACGCGTTAGCCCGCTACCCATCGCATCGATCAGACGCGCAGTTTGCGCTTCGCGTTCGCAGGCGAGCACGGCGGCCACGTTGCCGTCCTTGACATACAGTGCGACGAATTGCTGCTGTTCGAGTTCGCCGTCGATCACAATTTCGTCCCAGTCGTTTGAATGGCCGAGATACTCGAAGCGCTTGCCGAAGTGATAGGTCCAGAAATACGGCACGCCCCCGTAGCGATGTCGCGCGCCGCACATGTTTTCCGCGGCAATTCGCGCATGTTGCTGCGCGACCCGCCAATGTTCGACACGCACCGGTTCCTGATTCTCGTGCAGCGAAAATGTCGCGATATCGCCCGCTGCGTACAGACCGGGCGCTGCCTGCATGCCTGCATTGACGATCACGCCGCCGTCTTTCTGCAACGGCAATCCTTCGACAAACCCTGTTGCCGGCGCAACGCCCGTGCCCAGCAGCACGAGATCGGCGGCAACGTGCTCGCCGCCTTCGAGCATCACTTCATGCACGTTGCCTTCTTCTCCCTCTAGCGAAGCCACCTTCGCGCCGAGACGAAACGCCACGCCATTGCGTTCGTGCAGCGCGCGGAACATCTCGCCCGCACGCTCGCCGAACTGTTTTTCAAACGGGATCTTGTCGGGCGAAATCACGGTGACGGGCGTGCCGTTTTTGCGCAAGGCCGACGCGGTTTCCAGGCCGATAAAGCTGCTACCGAGAATCACGACCTGCTGCTGATCGGGGCTCTCGCCGAGTACGTCGACAATCGCGGCGGCATCGGCGAGATTACGCAATACGTGCACGCCGCCAAGTTCGCTACCGGGGAGGTGGGGAATCTTCGGCACGCTGCCGGTGGCGAGCAGCGCGGTGTCGTAAGTCAGCGGGCCGCCGGTTTCGACATGCAGCGTGCGCGCCGGCACGTCGAGCCGCACGACCTTCGTGACGATCCGCTCGATGTCATGCGATTCCAGCCAGTCGGCAGCAAGCAGTGGCGGCACGTCGGCGACCGCCATTTCCATCGACGGAACGAATTTGCTCAGCGCAGTGCGATCGTAAGGCGCGTGCGGTTCTTCGCCGATCAGCGTGACGCGGCCGGCAAACCCGCTTTCGCGCAACGCCGCGCACGCCGCCGCACCGGCAGCGCCTGCGCCGATCACGACGTAATGAGGGGTTCGCGCGGTGGCGCGGCAAACCGGTTGCGGAATCTTTTCCGAAGACACCATCACATCGTCGCCGGAAACGACGACCGGATAGCGGTCCAGCGCGACTAACGCAGGCGGTTCGAGCAGCGCGCCGGTGGCGACGTCGAATGCAGCTTTGTGCCACGGACAGATAATCCGGCCATGACAGATCGCGCCTTCCTCCAGCGGGCCGCCCGCATGCGGGCAGTCGGCGGCATACGCGCGCACCGAATCGCCGTCGCGCACCAGCACGATAGGTTCGTCATCGACCACGACGCGCACTGCGCGATCCGTTCGCAATTGCGATAACTGCGCGACGCGGCGTGCGTTGCTGGGCATGATCGATTCCTCGCGGACGGTGCGGGCGATTCAGGCGACATAAAAGCCGTAATCTTCCCGTGCCTCAGCAATCCGTGTGCCCGAATAAATCCCCATGAAAATGGTCTGTTTCCCGCTGAAACAGGCTTTGGAGAACTGCGGAAGTGCGGTAAATTCAGGGAAAGGAAATAGCGCTCGAACACGGGCGCAGCACCCAGGTGCATGAAGGTGCATAAAACCCTACCGAAATACTTTTCTTGGAGATCGTGACCGTGCAGCGTGCGGAACGTGTCGCAGTCGATTTCCCCATGCCGTCGCGCAATTTCGCGGCGACGCGGCGCATGCTCCTGATCGTGCTTGCCGTTTCGATTCTGTTTCCGCTGGCCTGCCTCGCGGGCTACGGCTACTTCGATTACCAGCGCCGTATCGCCGATTCGAACGACGTCATCGACCGCCTCGCGCGGGTCAGCGAAGAGCAGGCCGTCAAGGTGCTGGATCTGAATCAGCAGATGGCCTCGCGCGTGGTCGATCTGCTCGGCAACTCGGACGACACGCAGATTCGCGCGCGTCAGCAGGAATTGCACGACCGCTTGCGGCAGATCGGCGGCGACTTTCCGCAGGTGTCGTCCATCTATCTGCTCGGCGCAAATGGCAACCTGCTGGTGTCGAGCCTCGCTTATCCCGCACCGTCCATCTCGATCGAACAGCGCGAAGATTTCCTCTCCGCAAAAGCGATGCGGCCGCAGCCGTATTTCTCGTTGCCGATGTACGGTCCGGTGTCGAAGAACCACGTTTTCACGACTGCCAATGGCCGCTCGGGCGCGGACGGACAATTCCTCGGCGTGGTGGCGGTCGCGCTGCGCAATGAATACTTTGCGCGCTTCTATCAGGACCTGACCGACGGCGATTCGTCGCTCGCGCTCGCCCTGTACCGGCAGGACGGCAGCCTGCTGGTGCGCTATCCGCCGTGGCCACCGGGCGCGAAGCCGGGCACGCAAAGCGCGTTCATCGAGGTCATGCGCGACCGGCAACTGTCCGGGCACATCCGGCTGAAGTCGACGGTCGACGGCGTCGAGCGCCTGCTCGCGTTTCGCCGCGTGGGCGACTATCCGCTGTACGTGATGAGCGCTTATGCGACCTCGGCGATTGCCGCCGCATGGCGCGCGCATTTCATGTTGATCGCCGCGCTCACGGCGGTGCCGTGCATCGCGATCTGGCTGCTGGTGTTCTATTCGCTACGTCAACTGGAAGGCGAGCGCCGCGCGTGGGAACGCTGGCAGGGCGAGGTAGCAATGCGGCTGTCGGCCGAGGCGTCGAGCCGACAGTTGCAACGGATGGGCGCGCTCGGCAATCTGGTCGCCAACGTCGCGCACGACTTCAACAATCTGCTGATGGTGGTGTCGGCCAATACCGAACTCGCGCGCATCAAAAACTACAACAACCTGGAGAAGGAAGTGCTCGCCGTCGAGCGCGCGACCGCTACCGCCGAATCGCTCACCCGGCGGCTCCTGAGCGTCGCGCGCAAACAGCCGCTGAAACAGGAGAAGGTGGAACTCGCGCGCTGGCTGCCCGACGCCGCGCCGCTGATCGACGCCGCGCTCGGTGACAACGTAGAACTGGCTTTGAATATGGTCGATAACGTCTGGCCGGTGCTGGCCGATCCGACCGACCTCGAATTCGCGATCATGAATCTCGCCGTCAATGCGCGCGATGCGATGCCGCGCGGCGGCCGCTTCGTGATCCGCTGCCAGAACAACCGGCTGGTGAGCAGCGACACGCTGTTGCCCGACGGCGAATACGTGCTGATCGCCTGTTCCGACGACGGCGAGGGCATGCCCGAAGCGGTCGCCCGGCGCGCGTTCGAGCCGCTGTTCACCACCAAGCTGCGCGGTTCCGGCACCGGCTTGGGCCTCGCGCAGGTGCTATCGATGTGCGAGCAGGCGGGCGGCACGGCGAAGATCGACAGTGTGCCGGGCAGCGGCACGACGGTGCGGATCTATCTGCCGCGTCATCGCGAGCGGGTGGTGGCGGCGAGTGTCGAGGCGCCGCAGCAGGCGGCTGCGGGTCCGGCCGGCGTGGTTCTGCTGGTGGAAGACAACGAAGACGTGGCCGCAGGCGTCGCGGCCGTACTGGAAACGTTCGGTTGCGAAGTCCGCCATGAACCGAGCGCCGATCACGCGCTCGACGTGCTTACCGGCGGTGCGCGCTTTGAACTCGTGCTGTCCGATATCCAGATGCCGGGCAAGCTCAACGGTATCGACCTCGCGGAAAAAGTCCGCAGCTCATGGCCGTCGCAGAAAATCGCATTGATGACCGGCTATGCCGACGAACTCGAACGCGCTCGGCGTCTCGGCGTGGCGATTCTCGCGAAGCCTTTCAATATCGACGAACTGCACGCGCTGGTGGCTTGCGAACCGTAACGTTCGCCGCGCTCCTCTGACGCTACGCAGCGTCCGTCTCACACGATTCTCTCCTGTTTGAAACGTTTGCCGCGTCGCGGCACATCGCTTGCTGAAAAGATGGCGAGGCTTGCGGTTCCGGCTGGTCCAGCCGGCGTAATCCACACTTTCTTTCCGGACAGGAGAATCGCCATGAAACTCACCATGAAGATCGGACAGGCCGTGCTCGTTTCAGCGTTGCTCGCGGCGTCGTCGCTCGCGCTGGCGCAAGGTGCGGGCGGCGGCGGCCCGGCCGGCAACGACCCGAGCGGCGGCACCAATGCGGGCACCACCCGCGAAGGCGGCGACATGGCTTCGGGTGCCGCGGCGCATTCGAGCAAACATCATATGAAGCATTCGAAGAAAACGACCAAGCCCATGACCGATTCCACCAACACCCCGGGCGCGAACGCCAGCAGCGACACGAAGGGGCAATGAGCGGAAGGTCACCGCCCGCCGCGGTGACGACCAGTGACCGTGGCTGACGAAGACGCGCAGGTGCCGTGAACAGGCACGTGCGCGCGTCACGCTTTACGCCGCATCTGAGCGCGTATCCGGCTCTTTGCAATGCAGCGCAACTCACGCGACAATGCTAGTCGATACAGAGGCCCGCCTTGTCGACGACAGCACGACAAGAGGCGATAACGGCAACGCAACACCAGGCCTGCTACACGACGCGGCCGGCTGACACGCAGCAGCGCATAAGGATGGGTATGGCGGGCAGTGAAGCAGGAGCGTCTCAATCAAACGCGCTGGACGGCGCGCTCGCGAGTGCGCAAACAGGCACGGAATCAACCTCACAGACACCGGGTGGCCACCCGCCCGGCCCCATTGCGCTCGACTTTCCGGTAGTCGGCATCGGCGCGTCGGCGGGCGGCGTGCAGGCGCTGCTGAGCTTCTTCGAAAACGCATCGGCGGATATGGGCATGGCCTTCGTAGTCGTGCTGCATCTGTCGCCCGATCATGCAAGCAGCGCCGACCAGGTGTTGCAGCGTGCGACCAGCATGCCGGTGCATCAGGTGCAACACACGCTGCAGGTCGAAAAGAACCACGTCTACGTGATCTCGCCGTCGCACGATCTTTCGTTCGACAACGGCCATCTCACGTCCGCTGAAACCATTGGGCGGCCGCGCGGCCGGCCGGTCGCCATCGACCTGTTCTTTCGCAGCCTCGCCGATGCCCACCGCGAGCGCGCCATCGCGATCGTCCTGTCGGGCACCGGCGCGGACGGCGCGACCGGAATCGGCCGGGTCAAGGAGCAGGGCGGCGTGACGATCGCGCAGGAACCCGCCGACGCCGAATATCCCGAGATGCCGCAGAATGCGCTCGCCACGGGAATGATCGACCTTGCGCTGCCGGCAGCGGAGATGCCGGGCAAGCTCCGCGAACTGGCCGAAAACGCGCGCGCCATTCGCCTTCCGGCTGCCAACGACGAACCCGAAACGCTCGCGCCCAGAAAAGCCGATCCGGCCTCGACGGCCGAGCGCGCGCTGCTCGGCGTGCTCGCCACGTTGCGCGCACGCACCGGGCACGATTTCCGTCACTACAAACGCGCGACCATTTTGCGGCGCATCGAACGGCGTTTGCAGGTCAACGGCATTCCCGATCTTCAGGCGTATCACGACTACGTGCTCACGCACCCCGAAGAAATACCCGCGTTGCTCAAGGACATGCTGATCGGCGTGACGAATTTTTTCCGCGATCGCGAGACCTTCGAGGTCGTCGAGCGGGAAATCGTGCCGAAGCTTTTCCAGAACAAGGGCGAGGACGAGGCGGTGCGCACGTGGGTGGCGGGCTGCGCGACCGGCGAAGAAGCGTATTCGCTCGCCATGCTGCTCGCGGGGCATTCACAGCGGCACGAGGGCATTCCAGTCCAGCTGTTCGCGACCGACATCGACGAACGCGCGATCGCATTCGCACGCGCCGGGCTGTACCCCGAATCGATTACCGCCGACGTGGCGCCAAACAATCTGCGGCAATTCTTTACGCCCGAGCGCACGCATTTCCGGGTGAGCAAGGCAATCCGCGAACGGGTGCTGTTCGCCGTGCATAACGTGCTGCACGATCCGCCGTTCTCGCGGGTCGATCTGGTGTCGTGCCGCAATCTGCTGATCTACCTCGATCGCAGCGTGCAGAGCCAGGTGCTGCAAATGTTCCACTTCGCGCTGCAGCCCGGCGGCTATCTGCTGCTCGGCAGTTCGGAATCCGCCGAAGCGGCGGGCGAACTGTTCACGGCGGTCGACAAGAAGAACCGTATTTATCGCGCGAACCGGGTGACCACTGCCGTGCGGCCGCCGATCAACATGCCGGTCATCCAGCACGGCGGAGCGACAGCCGCCGCGAGCATCGGACCGCCCCCGGTATTGCCGCAGGCCATGCCGTTCACGGCGTTGCATCACCGGATTCTCGAGTTGTATGCGCCGCCGAGCATCGTGGTCGATACCGACGCGAACATCCTGCACATATCCGACCACGCTGGCGAATACCTGCGTTTCGTGCGCGGCGAGCCGTCGTATAACCTGATCATGCTGGTGCATCCCGCGTTGCGTCTGCAATTGCGCGCAGTGTTGTTCCAGGCGTTTCGCGGCAATCACGAAACGGCCACGGAGCCGATCGACTTCGCGCCGCGCGGCCAGGTCCGCGTCGTCGTGCGTCCTTACCGGCGCACCGACGACGCGCCGGAGTTCGCGCTGGTGCTGTTCGAGACGATCACCGCCGCGACTGCGTCCGGCGCGCAACGCCCGCAGCCGGCCAGCGCGGGCCATGACTCGTTGCTGGTGCATCTCGAAGACGAATTGCATCGCACGAAACAGGAATTGCGGACCACGGTCGAGCAGTCGGAAGCATCGACGGAAGAGTTGAAGGCGTCGAACGAAGAATTGCAGGCAATCAACGAAGAATTGCGCGCGGCGACCGAGGAACTCGAAACCAGCAAGGAAGAACTGCAATCGCTGAACGAGGAGCTGTTCACCGTCAACGCCGAGTTACAGGCCAAGATCGAGGAAACCGGCAAGGCGAAGGACGACCTGCAGAATGTGATCGCGTCGACCGGCATCGCGACGTTGTTCGTCGACCGGGAAATGCGCATCAAGCGCTATACGCCCGCCGCGACCGAATTGTTCAACGTGATTCCGTCCGATATCGGCCGCCCGTTGAACGACATCACGCACCGGCTCGACTATCCGCAACTCGCGGACGATACCTCGACCGTGTTCGAATCGCTGCAACTGATCGAGCGCGAGATTCGCGGCACCGACGGGCGGTATTTCCTCACGCGGCTGTCGCCGTATCGCACCACCGACGACCACATCGACGGCGCGGTGCTGACCATGGTCGATATTTCGGCGCTGCGGCGCGCGGAACAACTGGTGCGCGTCGGCGAAGAACGTCTGCATCTGGCCGCGCAAAGCACCGACGATTTCGCGATCATCGTGCTGGATCAGGACGGCCGCGTGGTGACGTGGAACAAGGGCGCGCAACGCATCTTCGGTTATGGCGAGCGGGAAATGACCGGCCAGACGCTCGCGCCGCTTTATCTGCCCGAGGAACGCGAATCGATCGACTTCTCGATCGAACGGCAACGCGCGCAGAAAGACGGCCGCGCGGAAGAGGAGCGCTGGTATCTCCATAAGAACGGCACGCGGCTCTATTGCAGCGGCGTAACCGTACCGATCGCGTCGCAGAGTTTTAGCGGTTTCGCGAAGATCGTGCTCGATCTGACGCAGCGCAAAAACGCCGACACGATCGAACAGCACAGGATGTCGCTGGAGCGCTCGGTGCGGCAGAAGGTCGAAGCGGCCAGCCGTCTGAAGGACGAATTCCTCGCGGTGCTGTCGCACGAGTTGAAGAACCCGCTGAATCTGATTCACGTGAAGGCGGACATGCTCGACCGCGCGCCGTCCACCCAGGCGCTGCCGGTGGTGCGCGACGCAGCCGACGCGATCCGCCGCTCGGTCATCAGCCTCGCGAAGATCATCGACGATCTGCTCGATCTGTCGCGCGTGCGTACCGGCAAGCTGACGCTGGAGCGAACGCGCGTCGATATCGCGGCGATCATGGTCGCGGTGAGCGGCACGCTCGAGGCCGATGCGCAGGCCAATCAGGTCAGCGTGACCGTGGAGGGCGTCTCCGAGCCGTGCGTTATCGACGCCGACGCGGTGCGCTTCGAACAGATTCTGTGGAATCTCGTCAGCAACGCGGTGAAGTTCACGCCGGCTGGCGGGCGGGTCGTGGTGAGTCTCACGCGCGAAGACGGGTACGCGTGCGTCGAGGTGAGCGACACCGGTCGCGGTATCGAGCCGGCATTTTTGCCGAACGTGTTCGACATGTTCAGCCAGGCGGAGGGTTCGCATCGGCGGCACAGCGGCGGGCTCGGGATCGGCCTCGCGCTCGTCAGGCAACTGACCGAAATGCACGGCGGGCACGTGAAGGCCGATTCCGCGGGAGTGGGCCGGGGCGCGCGATTCCGGGTCTGGCTGCCGGCCAGCAACGCCCCAGTGCAAACCGAATCCCGCCCGGAATCAGCCGACGTCGGCCTGCTCAACGGCATGCGGATTCTGCTCGTGGACGACGCGGCGGAAAGCCTGCAGGCATTCCAGAGCCTGCTCGAAATGGAAGGCGCGCTGGTCTCGCCGCAAATCAGCGGCGCGGCGGCGCTGGCGGTAGCCGGGCATCAGCAGTTCGATCTGATCCTGTCCGATATCGGCATGCCGGACATGGACGGTTACGAGCTGATCGCGGCGCTGCGCAAGCTGCCGGCTGCGGCGTCGGTGCCGGCCATTGCGCTCACGGGGTTTGGCCGTGCGCAGGATGCCACCCGGGCCATTCGCGCGGGTTACGACGCGCATCTCGGCAAGCCGGTTTCGTTGCAGGCGTTGATCGACAGGATCTCGCGCGTGACCACCGGCAATCGCTGACGGTGCTCGCAAATAGTCTGACCTTAGCCGGACCCCGGTTGACTTGAAAGTCGCGCCGGGCGGCGCTTCGACGGGAATAGCGCTTGCTGTGACCGACAGCATGCGTGCCGTCGGGCGGTGGTTGCAACTCCTGATGGATTCATGCGCTCATCCATCAGGAGTTTTCCCATGACACTTGGCGATACCATCAAAGGCATGGTCGGTCTGGACCCCACGGGCCATGCCGACCCCGACATGAAAGCCGTGCTCGGCGCACTCAAAAGTCTCAATCCGAAGCCAATCGAAGATTGCTCCGTCGACGAAGCGAGGCGGCAGCCCACGCCTGCCGACGCCGTCAAAAAGCTGGTGGCCGATCCGGCGTTCAGCGCGCGGCCGTCGCCGGAACTGGAAGCGGTGCGCACCGAAGAGATCGTGATTCCCGGCGCGATCGGCAGCAATCCGGCGCGGGTGTACCGGCCGCAAGGCGAGGGACCGTTTCCGCTGATCCTGTATTTTCATGGCGGCGGCTGGGTAATCGCCGATCTCGATACCTACGACGCCACGCCGCGTTCGATTGCCGCGCAGAGCAACGCGATCGTCGTCTCCGCGCATTATCGTCAGGCGCCCGAACACCGCCTGCCCGCCGCCCACGATGACGCGTTCGCCGCGTGGCGCTGGCTGGTCGAAAACGGCGCGAGCCTGGGCGGCGATCCGGACCGGATCGCGGTGATGGGCGAGAGCGCAGGCGGCAACCTGGCGATCAACGTGTCGATTCGCGCGCGCGAAACCGGCACGCGGATGCCGCTTCACCAGGCGCTGATCTATCCGGTGGCAAGCAACAATATCGTGTCGGTGTCGTACGAGGAAAACCGCAACGCCCGCCCGCTGAGCAAGCCGATGATGCTGTGGTTCGTGCATAACGTGATCAATAGCGAGAGCGATCTGACGAGTCCGTTGATCGACGTGGTGAGCGCCGATCTGTCCGGGTTGCCGCCGACGGCAATCGTCACGGCCGGCATCGATCCGCTGCGCTCGGACGGCGAGAAGCTCGCGCAGAAACTGCGCAGCGCGGGCGTGGCGGTCGAGCATCGCAATTATCGCGGCGCGACGCACGAGTTCTTCGGAATGGCGGCGGTGGTGCTGGCGGCGCGCGATGCGCAGACTTTTGTGTCGCTGGCGCAAAGGCAGGCGTTTGGCGGGGTGCCGCTGGAGGGAGCTTGAGGCGCTGTTTGACCGTAGCGGCTTTATCGCGCCGCGTCCGGTCACTCGCCGATCAGATGCAGCACGATGTCGCGATGCTGCGTATGACGGCGATGCTCGAACAGATATAAGCCTTGCCACGTGCCGAGGACCATCTGTCCATGTTCGACCGGCACCGACAACTGCACTTGCGTGAGCGCGGTCCGCAGATGCGCGGGCATGTCGTCGGGTCCTTCGGCGTCGTGCTCGTAGCGTTCGGCGTCCTCCGGTGCGAGGCTCGCGAAGTAGCGCTCCAGATCGCGCTGCACGGAGGGATCGGCGTTCTCCTGGATCAGCAGCGACGCGGACGTATGACGGCAAAACAGCGTCAGCAGTCCGGTGCGGATGCCTTCGCCGGAGACGAAGCGGCTCGCTTCATCGGTGAACTCGACAAGACCGCGGCTGCGGGCTTTGACGCTGAGGTGATGGATGGCCTGGCGCATGGTGTTTGCAATGGGTGAATCGGCGGGGAAGGGATAAAAATCAGAGCGCCGCGAACGCGTCGGCAATCTCCGCCGCGTTTCGTGGACGCACCACCCGCGCCACTTCGGCGCCATCGCGCATGAACACCAGCGTAGGCCACAGCTTCACCTTGAACGAGCGGCCGAGAGGGCGACCGGGGCCGTCTTCGATTTTCAGATGCCTGACCTCGGCATGCGGCGCGAACGCCTCGGCAATCGACGCCTGCGCGCCCTGGCAATAGCCGCACCAGTCCGTGCCGAATTCGACGACGGTCGTGCCGGGCAGCGCGTCGACATCGGCGCGCGAGGGGGCGTGTGTTGAATAGGCTGTCTGGGTTGCCATGCGTGCTCCGATGCGGTTCTATCTGGACGGACAGGGCGCTGTAAGGCCCGCAGTAACGCCTGCTGTAAGGCCTGCTGTAAGGCCATTAGCCAACACGGCCTGCTGCGGTCTTGCCTGCGTGTGGATCTGCCAAGGTTAGCAGCTATGCCGCGTAACGTCAGTGAGGCTCGCCTGTGATGCGCATTGACCCGCGACGCGTACCGCCGCACACGCTTCCCCGCGACGCAATTCGCACGCACACTCTCGTGGATGACGCCGTGGCATGTTAAACATCATCCTCTGCCGTCGAAGATCGGCGGCGCAAATCGCATCTGCATCCGGCAAAGTTCAGGAATATTTGGGAAACGAAATGGGCGACAGGATTTATCTGCAATACCCCGGCACCGGCGAATCGGTCGCGGTCGCGACGGGCTTCAGTTGGGGCGCCTGTCTGCTCGGCTTCATCTGGGCGTTGTCGAGGCGAATGTGGTTTGCCGCTTTCGTCATGTTGTCGGTCAGTATCATTCTGTTCAGCCTGGGCTTGTGGGGCGAGACCGCCGATCTGATCGGCACGATTCTGTCGATTCTGTTTGCTATCGGCTGCGGCATGTATGGCAATCAGTGGCATCGGTGGACGCTCGAAAAACGCGGTTACGTCGTGCTGTAACGGGAGCCTTCGGCGGAGGCACCACAACTGGAGTGGAAATTGCTCGCGTGTCGCCGCGCCACCTGGCGCACCAATGCGTAACGCGCGCGCTGTGTATCGCTGTATCGCTGCAAACAACACATTTGCTTAACTCGTTACGGAGGCATTTCATGCCCAATGCATTTGCGATCGTTTCCGGGCTGTCCAGCGTCGTACTACGTCGCGGGGTACTGCGTGCAGCGGTGCTCGTCTCTCTGGGGATGTCGCTCGCCGCTGCGCCGCTCGCTTACGGCGCCGATCCAGCCGCCGCACCGGACCCAACCAATGCACCGACTATCGCCGCCACTCAACCGGGCGCGGCAACAACACCCGCAGCAGACGACACCTTCCTGCTCACCATCTTTCTGCGCCACGACGAATCCAAACCGCTGCCGAAGATCAACGACCAGCTGCGCGCGCAGGGCTTCTTCAAAACCTTCCCGCCGCCCGGGATCGAAGTCGTCTCGTGGTACGTGATGATGGGTATCGGCCAGGTTGTCACGTTGCGTGTGCCCGCGAGCAGGCTGCGCGAAGTCAACCGCGCAATCGAAACGACTGCGTGGGGCGGCTATCGAACCGAGTTTTATCCGACCTATGATTACAAAGCTCAAGCACAGCAAATGCGTGTAACGGATGGTAAGTAGCACGCAGCATGCAGTCAGCTTGCTGGCAACGTAACGCAACGTCGATGCAGGACGAATTTGGGACGAACCGGCGCGGGTTTACGCGCCCGCAAGCTAGGCCGATAATGCCCCAGTTGCATCGGCCACGACTCTCCGGCGCGCATTTCGCGTACCAGATTCGCTCCAACTGACCCACCGTCCCCGTGTTGAAAACCTCACGCTTTTTCGACCTGCTTCGCATCCCTGGCTTCAAGCCGCTGGCCGCCGCCACCCTCATGCTGGGTGTGGCGATGTCGTTCACCGCTCCGTATCTCTCGCTGTTCGGCGTCGAGCGCGCCGGCATGACGCCGTTCAGGCTCGGCGTCTTCATGACGCTGATCGCCGCGAGCGGTGTGCTCGCCAGTACGCTTGCGGGTCGATGGAGCGACGCCAGCGGACGGCATCGGCCGTTATTGCTGGCGGCGCTGATTGCCGCCGCGCTCGGCTACCTGTGTTTGTGTGTCGTGCGCGACTACCGGTTGCTGCTGGTGGTCGGCATCGTTTTTATCGGTGCGGGCGGCTCGGCCATCTCGATGGTGTTCTCTTTCAGCCGCGCCGCGTTACCGGTACCAGATCCGCAGGAGCGTGTGTTCGCGAGCGCGACGTTGCGGACCATTCTGTCGGCGGCGTGGGTGTTCGGGCCGTCGGTCGGTGCGCTGGTGCTGGCGGCGACCAGCTTTTATGGACTCTTCCTGTTTGCCGCCGCGAGCTTTGCGACCTGCGGGTTCATCGTGTGGAAGATGCGGGAGCCGCAAGGTCATCTGGGCGATCACACGGTAGAAGATACGGCGTCGGAGCCGTCGGCGTCGATTACCGTGCCGCCGCTGACTACGCCAGGCGAAGACGCACATGAAGACCTGCCGGGCGTCGCGTCGGCGAACGATATCGGCCGCGCGGTCGCCGCGCTCACGCTGCTCGGGCTGGCCGCGAACGCGACCATGATCGTACTGCCGCTTTACATCGTGCACGGCTTGAACGGCACGCATCTGGACGTCTCGGTCATGCTCGGCCTGGGCGCATTGATGGAGATTCCGATGATGCTCGCGCTCGGCGCGAAATCGTCCACGTTGCACAAGCCGAACTGGCTGGCGGCGTGCGCGGCGGTGCACGCGGTGTATTTCGTCGGGATGTCGCTGGCGGGCAATGTCCACGTGCTGATTCCGATGCAGATGCTCAACGCGTTCGTGGTCGCCGTCACGTCGTGTCTCGGCATGACCTACGTGCAGGATCTGATGCCGCATGCGCCTGGCCGCGCAACCGCGCTGTTCTTCAACGCGGCGCGGGTTGGGTCGATTCTGTCGGGCGTGTTGTCGGGCTTGCTGGTGCAGGCGTTCAGCTATCGCGGCACGTTCCTGTTCTGCGGCTTGCTGGCGCTGTGCGCGCTGGTGCTGTTCGCGGTGCCGGGTTATCGCTATCCGCTGATGTGGCGGGCAGTGAAGCGGTTTGCGCGCGAGCGGTATGCGAAGACGCAGACACGGCGCAGCTAATTCTGGTGTTGGCGCCGATCGGCGTGTTGCGGCGCGTGGCACATTGGGGCGGGGGCATTCTGTGCATCGCACCGTTGCACAGAATCCAGTTGCACGCTGCTAGTCCTAAGAGCCAACCACTGGTTCGAACGATGCAAGCGAAAGCGCACACGCGACATACCGCGCGTCGTCGTGGAAACCGTATGTAAGCCGACAGTCAGCCGATTGAAGCAAACGCCGGACACGCTCCATCCGCGCCCGAACATTCATCGCCGATACTTGCGCGCAATCGCGCGCAAATCCTTCCGCCAGGAACTTTACGCCGCGCCACGCCTCTGCAAAGAGGCGTATCGTCTTTTGACGCGCGTGGTGTCACGCGGCTTTTCATCGCCTTCATTTTGCAGCGCAGCCGACGCAACACCGCCAACGCACGCAATCACGGTACGCCGAACAATATCGAACAACGCAACGACCACTTTCCGGAGCGAGATATGCAGCTAGGCATGATTGGATTGGGACGCATGGGCGCCGACATGGTGCGACGCCTGACGAAAGGCGGTCAGCAATGTATCGCTTACGACGTGCAGGCGGCAGCGGTCGAGAGACTCAAACAGGACGGCGTAGCAGGCGCATCCTCGCTCGAAGACCTGGTCGCGCAACTCGACAAGCCGCGCGCAGTCTGGCTGATGGTGCCCGCCGCCGTGGTCGACGCGACGCTCGACAAACTCGTGCCGCTGCTCGAACCGGGCGATATCGTGATCGACGGCGGCAACTCGTACTATCACGACGACATCCGTCGCGGCAACGAACTCGGCGCGCGCCACCTTCACTATGTGGACGTCGGCACGAGCGGCGGCGTCGCGGGCCGCGAGCGCGGCTACTGTCTGATGATCGGCGGCGAGACGGAGGTCGTGAAGCGGCTCGAACCGATTTTCTCGACGCTGGCTCCTGGTGCCGGATCGGCAGCGGCCACGCCCGGCCGTCAGCCAGGCTCGAGTACCGCCGACCAGGGCTTCCTGCATTGCGGACCGCAGGGCGCGGGCCATTTCGTGAAGATGGTCCACAACGGCATCGAATATGGAATGATGGCCGCGTACGCTGAAGGCCTGAACATTCTCCATCACGCGGATGCCGGCAAGCACGCGCGCGAAGTCGATGCCGAAACGTCGCCGCTGCGTCGTCCCGAGTTGTACCAGTACGACCTGAATCTCGCCGATGTCACCGAGGTCTGGCGGCGCGGCAGCGTGATCGGTTCGTGGCTGCTGGACCTGATCGCCGGATCGCTGGTCAGCGACGCCGATCTGAAGGATTACGCGGGACGTGTGTCGGATTCCGGCGAGGGTCGCTGGACCGTAGCCGCCGCGATCGACGAGGGCGTGCCGACGCCGGTGCTCAGCGCGGCACTGTTCGCGCGCTTCAGTTCGCGCGGCGATGCGGACTTCGCGAATCGCGTGCTGTCGGCCATGCGGCATGATTTCGGCGGTCACGTCGAAAAGAGCGCCGAGCCGTCCGCGTCCGGTGGACAGAAAAGCTGATTCGCGCGGCACGTGATGCGCCAGATTCGAATCTGGCGTCCGCCAGTGATCGATCCGCCAGCTTCCAGTCCGATAACCCGCAAACCAACTCAACCCAGGAAACCGCGATGCAAGCTACAACCTCCAACCCGCACGACGTCGTGTTTCTGTTCGACTGTGACAACACGTTGCTGGACAACGACCACGTGCTGTCGGATTTGCGCGCGCACATGATGCGGGAATTCGGCGCGGAGAACAGCGCGCGCTATTGGGAGATTTTCGAAGATCAGCGCAAGGAGCTGGGCTACGCCGACTATCTCGGCGCGCTGCAGCGTTACCGGCTGGAGCATCCGCGTGACACGAAGCTGTTGCTGATGGCGTCGTTCCTGATCGAGTATCCGTTTGCGAACCGGCTCTATCCGGGCGCACTCGATGCGCTGCGGCACGTCGGGCAACGCGGCCCGACGGTGATTCTTTCCGACGGCGACGTGGTGTTCCAGCCGCGCAAGATTTCGCGCTCCGGTCTATGGGACGAAGTCGAAGGGCGCGTGCTGATTTATATCCACAAGGAACTGATGCTCGATCAGGTGATGGAGTGTTACCCCGCGCGCCACTACGTGATGGTCGACGACAAACTGCGGATTCTCACTGCGATGAAAAAGTCGTGGGGCGACAAGCTGACCACGGTGTTTCCGCGCCAGGGTCACTATGCTTTCGATCCGAAAGAGATCGCGAGCAATCCGCCCGCCGATGTGACCGTCGAGCGGATCGGCGAACTGGCGGATATCGATCTGGATTCGCTGCTGGCCGCGAAGGGGTGAAGCGGTGTGGATAATGTGAAGGCGAGGGCGCTGCTCGCGGGCAACCCCGCACCCTTCGCAGAAATCTGACTAGGAGCCCAATTCCTTCAGGCGCGACTCGGCATCTGCTGCGCCCATGCGCGCGGCCGCGGCTGCCGGCGTCACGCCGTTTGCATCGCGGGCCTTCGGGTTCGCGCCGCGCGCAATCAGCAACTCCATGATCGCGGTGCGATTGAACATGGCCGCCACCATCAACGCGGTGCGGCCATCGGGCGATGCACCCTCGACGTCGGCGCCGTGTGCGAGCAGTGTCTCGATCACCTTGTCGAAACCTTTGAAAGCTGCGCCGGCGATCGGCGTTTGCCCGTTGTCGTTGCGCAGATCAGGGTCGGCGCCACGTTCGAGCAGGGTACGCACTGCATCCACGTGACCGTGGTAGCTCGCGAGCATCACGAGGCTGTCGCCCTTGTCGTTACGCAGATTCGGCGGCACGCCTTTTTCGATCACGGCCGCGAGCATCGCCGCGTCGCCGCGTCGTGCGAGATCGAATACTTCCTGGGCGACTGCGAGCAACTCCGGGTCGATCGGCGATTGGGAGGGCGGGGGTGTATCGGCGTGATCCGTCAATGGAATCTCCTTACTGGCGAAGCGGGACAGGCGCCGCAACGGCGCCGGATGATCGATCAGCATACACATTTTGCGTCGCCGACGCCCGCTCGGTGAGCCGCAGGATCAACCCGGCGTCAGCCCGAAAAGTTTGATCAGTAAAGCGAATACGCCGATCAGAACCGCGACGCCCGCCCACAAAATCACGAGCGACAGAACGATGGTCACGAACACTTTGACTGAACTGGGTTTCGACATGGCGGCCATTGAAGTAAGAGGCAATGAGAGGCGGCAAGCGTGGCGTGCATGAGTTGCGCGCGGCCGCTGCGCGTTGGAGTTAGCAGCTTGAATACATCGCGTCGATCCGCACAGGCAGTCTAGCGCAAGACTGCGTGCGTCTGCCGTCAAAGAACGACGCGCATCACGAAGCGCATGCCAGAACCGACACAGATCAAGCTTTGGACAATTGCGTCGAACCATGCCGGGCGCAGCCTGTCACATCCCCTGAAGATCGCGGCCCCGGTCGGAACAGCGTTCACGAAAAGACCTGCGCCGCTACGCTTTTGTTGTGTCATCTGAATGACAGGCCGGCGCTGCAAGGTTATTCGCGCCGGTCCGCATTGCCCGCAATCCGTGCGTGTTACACGTACGCTACGCGCAGGTTCGAACACTCGCCGCCGCACCCGCTAACCTGCCTGACAGTCCTTTTCGAGGAGTGACGCCATGGCCGAAGCAACCTCACGTTCCACGCCGCCGCAAACCCTGGACCCCGACACGCTGCGCAAGATGGACCGCTACTGGCGCGCTTGCAACTATCTGTCGGTCGGCATGATCTATTTGCGCGACAACCCGCTGTTGCGCGAACCGCTGAAACCCGAGCACATCAAGAACCGCCTGCTCGGTCACTGGGGCTCGGATCCAGGACAAAGTTTTCTGCTGGTGCATCTGAACCGGCTGATCAAAAAACTCGATCTCGACATGATCTATCTGGCGGGGCCTGGCCATGGCGCACCGGCGAGTCTCGCGCATTGCTATCTCGAAGGGCATTACTCGGAAATCTATCCCGACCGCAGCGAAGACGAAGCCGGCATGCGGCGTTTTTTCCGGCAGTTTTCGTTTCCCGGCGGTATCGGCTCGCATTGCACGCCGGAAACGCCGGGGTCGATTCACGAAGGCGGCGAACTCGGTTATAGCCTGTCGCATGGATACGGCGCCGCGTTCGATAACCCCGAGCTGATTGTTACCGTGATGATCGGCGATGGCGAAGCCGAAACCGGTCCGCTCGCGACGTCGTGGCATTCCAACAAATTCCTGAATCCGATCCGCGATGGCGCGGTGTTGCCGGTGCTGCATCTGAACGGCTACAAGATCGCCAATCCGACCATCCTTGCAAGAATTCCGCGCGAGGAGCTGGAAGCGTTATTGACCGGCTACGGCCACAAGCCGTATTTCGTCGAGGGCGACGATCCCGACACGATGCATCAGCAGATGGCGGCCACACTTGAACAATGCATCGGCGAAATTCGGGCGATCCAGCAGCACGCGCGCGGCAGCAACGACGCGACACGACCGCGCTGGCCGATGATCGTGCTGCGTTCGCCCAAAGGCTGGACCGGTCCGAAAGAAGTGGACGGCCACAAGGTGGAAGGATCGTGGCGCGCGCATCAGGTGCCGGTGCTCGATCCGGCGACCAATGGCAAGAGCCTGAAGCTGGTCGAACACTGGCTGCGCAGCTACGAACCCGAAACGTTATTTGACGAAGCCGGGCGTCTGGTCGAAGAGTTGCGCGAACTGTCGCCCGAGGGCGCGCGCCGGATCAGCGCGAATCCGCATGCGAACGGCGGCCTGCTGTGCAAGACGCTCGATATGCCCATGTTTCAGGACTACGCGGTGGCAGTCAAAAAGCCGGCCGCGTCGTATACGTCGCCGACCGACGTGCTCGGCAAGTTTCTGCGCGACGTGATGCGCAACAACATGACGAATTTCCGCGTGTTCGGTCCGGACGAAACCGCAAGCAACAAGCTGACGGCCGTCTACGAAGCGTCGGAGAAAACCTGGCTGGCCGAGACCGAGCCAAGCGACGAGGACGGCGGCGAACTGGCGCCCGATGGCCGCGTGATGGAAATGCTCAGCGAGCACACGCTCGAAGGCTGGTTCGAAGGCTACGTGCTGACCGGCCGCCATGGACTGTTCGCAACTTACGAAGCGTTCGTCCACGTGATCGATTCGATGTTCAACCAGCACGCGAAGTGGCTCGAAAAATCGAAGCGCGATCTCGGCTGGCGTCAACCGGTGCCCTCGATCAACCTGCTGATCACGTCGCTCGTCTGGCGTCAGGATCACAACGGCTTCACGCATCAGGACCCCGGCTTTCTCGACGTCGTCACGAATAAAAGCCCGGACGTGGTGCGTATTTATCTGCCACCCGATGCAAACTGCCTGCTGAGCGTGGCCGATCACTGCCTGCGTTCGCGCGATTACGTCAATGTGATCGTCGCCGACAAGCAGCCGCATTTGCAGTACCTCGATATGGACGCGGCCGTCACGCATTGCACCAAGGGCATCGGCATCTGGGACTGGGCGTCGACCGATCAGGGTGTCGAACCGGACGTGGTGATCGCGTGCGCGGGCGACATCGCGACGATGGAAGCGCTCGCCGCCGTACAGATCCTGAAGGAGCGTTTCGCCGATCTGAAAATCCGCTTCGTCAACGTGGTCGATCTGTTCCGCTTGATGCCCGAGCACGCGCATCCGCACGGTCTGTCCGACCGCGATTTCGATTCGCTGTTCACCACCGGCAAACCGGTGATTTTCAACTTCCATTCGTATGCGTCGCTGGTGCACAAGCTGACCTACAACCGCTCGAATCACGAGAACCTGCACGTGCACGGCTATCACGAGAAGGGCAACATCAACACGCCGCTCGAACTCGCGATCATCAACGGCGTGGACCGCTTTACGCTGGCAATCGACGCAATCGATCGCGTGCCGAAGTTGCGCGGCGTCGGCGATCATGCGAAGGAGTGGCTGCGCGGACAGATCATCGAGCATCTCGCTTATGCGCATGCCGAAGGGATCGACAAGGAAGAAATCCGCAACTGGACGTGGAAAGCTTAGGTTAGGCGAGGTCACTTATGCACACTCAGGACACGACACGCGATCAAACGATTCTGGTGCTCAACAGCGGGTCGTCGTCGCTGAAGTTCGGGCTTTTCTCGCACTCGGCCGATGACGAATCGCTGCTGCTGGAAGGCGCGGCCGAAGGGATTGGCCGCAAGGACGGCAGCTTGCGGATCCGCTCGCCCGATGGCGGCGTGCTGGTGCAGCAGGACCATGTGCTGGAGTCGCAAACCGATGCGTTGCAAAAGCTCTCGCAAGTGCTTGCGCAACAGCGGTTTGCGCAGCCTTCGGCGGTGGGGCATCGGGTCGTGCATGGCGGGCCGCATCTGCGCCGGCATCAGCTTCTCACCGACGAAGTCCGGCAGCATCTGAAAGACGCCGTGCATTTTGCGCCGCTGCATATTCCACCCGCGCTCGCGCTGATCGACGAGGCGATGAAGATTTTCGGCGACGTGCCACATTTCGCGTGCTTCGACACCGCCTTTCACGCGACGCTGCCGCCGCGCGCTGCGCAACTCGCGCTGCCGCGCCGGTATGTCGAGGCGGGCGTGATGCGCTACGGCTTTCACGGGCTGTCGTACGAGTCGCTGGTGACGCGGCTCGGGGCCGACTTACCGTCGAGGGCGGTATTCGCGCATCTGGGCAATGGGTCGAGCGTTTGCGCGTTGCGCGACGGTCAATCGGTCGATACGTCGATGGGTCTGACGCCGACCGGCGGCGTGCCGATGGGCACGCGCAGCGGCGATCTGGACCCTGGCGTGCTGCTGTATCTGATGCGCGTGGAGAAGCTCGATGCCGACGCGCTGGAAACGCTGCTGAATCGCCAAAGCGGCCTGGCCGGTTTCGCCGATGGCGAGAGCGACATGCAGGCGCTCGAAAAGCGCGCAGCGGCGGGGGATGCGAATGCTTCGCTGGCGCTCGATGCATTTGCCACCGCCGTGCGCAAGACGATCGGCGGTTATGCGGCCTTGCTTGGCGGGATCGATCTGCTGGTATTGACAGGCGGGATCGGCGAGCACAGTGCGGCAATGCGCCAGCGTATCTGCGACGGCCTCGGCTTTATCGGACTTACCGAAGGCGATCCGGCGGGCAAGGTGAGGGCGATCCACACCGAAGAAGAAAAGCAGATCGCGCGCCATTGCCGGACGCTGTTGCAGAGCGCGAGCGGGTGAGCTTATTTCACTTTTGGCACTTTCACGACAGTGCGATCCGATACGCCGGTTACGCCGAACAGCCGTGTGACGTCTTCGAGCGCAGCGGTTCGTTGCTGATCGCGCTGCAACTCGCCAGTCAGCGTGATGCGGCCACGCGAGACCTTCACCTTGACGCTGTGTTCGGGCACGGCGGCGTCCCATGCGAGACGGCGGGTGGCGTCGGCGGCGATCTGGGCATCGCTTAGACGGGTGGGGGAGTCGTGCGTTACCTGGGTTGCGTGGGTCGGTTTCCGCTTTGCAGAATGCGCCTGATGCATTGTGTTCTCCATAGAAGTCACATGGATTTGAAGAACACTAGCAGATGTGCAGGATTTTGCTTTTGTCACGATGCACTGCGCAAAATCGCGGGAGTACCGCGTGCGCGAGTGCACGATGCCTTGTTCGAAGAGACTCACAAACTGAAAGGTTTAATGAAATGGACCATCCCGACTTCCCCATCGACAACCCGTTTCTCGAGTCGCTCGGCGTGCGCCTGACGCAATGGCGCGACGGTTACGCCGAGTTGACGATGCCGATCGACGCCAGCAAGCTCAATCGTCAGGGCGTTTTGCAAGGCGGCGCGATTGCGACCCTGCTCGACGCAGCGGCCGGCTATGCAGGTCTTTACGCAGCACCGGGTCAAGCGTCGCGGCACGCATTCACGCTGTCGCTGACCACCAACTATCTCGACAAGGGCCTCGGCGAATCGGTGACGGCGAAGGGCTTCCTCGAACGCCAGGGCCGCTCGATTTTCTTCTCGCGCGGCGAGGCGTGGGTGGACGGCAAATTGCTGATCGCCAGCGCGCAGGGCACGTTCAAGTATTCAAAGACGGCTTGAACTCCAGGCTGTTCGCGCCGGGCAATGCTCCCCTTTAAAGCCTCTTGTACATGATGGTCGTCGCGTCGAATCGCTCGTTATCCAGCGGCCCCTGCGCATAACCCGGAATGACCCCGGCGGTCTGATAACCCAGCGCGGTATAAAGCGGTTCGGCATGATCCCCTGTGCGGGTATCCAGCGTGAGCAGGCTGCGCTGCAAACCCTGCGCATGACGCTCCACCTCCGTCATCAGCGCGCGCGCCACACCCTGGCGGCGTGCGTCGGGATGCACCAGCAGCTTGCGCACTTCCGCTCGATGACGCTGATTCGGCATCGTGTCGTAATCGAGTTGCACGGTGCCCGCAATCGCGTCGCCATAACGCGCGACTAGCAGTACCAACCCGCCTGCACGCAGCGAGGGCAATACCTTGTTGCGCCAGAACGCCTCGCTTTCTTCGATGCCATACGGCATCACGAAACCGACGCTCGCGCCGTCATGGACGCACGCGCGCAGTAACGCGCCGAGTTCTGAAAGATGACCAATGAGGTCGTCAGCGGAGAGGGAAACGATGGTAAGCGGATTGGCGCTCATGCTGGCTCACACGATGAAAAGAAGGTAGCGCGCTCCGCTGCTCGCGGGCGTTACGAAGGCACTGGGGCCGAATAGCTGATAGCGCAGGCAGTCGCCCGGTTGAAGCTCGTGACGCTGGCCGTCGACAGTGATCTGAAGCTGTCCGTCGAGCAGGATCAGATGATGTTCGAGACCGGCGCGCGGCGACGCATCGTAGGCAATCTGGACGCCGGCATCGAGTGTGCATTCGAGCACTTCGCCGCTCAACGCCTGGGCGGGCGGCGACACCGAGCGTCGCGTGAAGCCGATGCTGGAGTCGGTCCAGACCGGCTGCTCGCCGCGTGGCACGCGCGGCACGAATTCCTCTTCGACCATCCGCATGAGCCGCGACATCGGCAGGCCGTAGGCGACGCAGAGCTTGCCGAGTACGTTCGTGGTGGGGCTGACGGCGGCATTTTCGAGCCGCGACAGCGTGGCGCGGCTGACGTTGCTGAGTTTCGCGAGGTCGTCGAGCGACCAGTTGCGCTCCGCGCGCAGCGCCCTTAGCCGCTGCGCAATGCGGCGATCGATAGTGGTTTCGTCGGAGAGTGTATTTTCCATATCAGGGAAAATATCTCTAATATGGAAAATCGTCAACTAGACAGAAATGCCCGTGCCCGTTGCCCTGAGATTCGTTCGCAGCGACGCCGCGCGCCGTTTATCATAGTGGCCACTTGTCACCGCGCCGGAAGGCGCTGACTGGCTGCGCCAGACCGGCCGTCAAGCGGCACTTCATCAACGAGACACGGCGATCCATGCCGCACAATCACTCATGAACACCACATCCGACGCCTCCTCCCGCCCCGCGATCCGCGACCTGACGCAACTCGAAGGGCGCGTTCTCGGCGTGCTCGTCGAAAAGCAGCACACGGTGCCGGACAGCTATCCGTTATCACTGAACGCGTTGACCTTGGGCTGCAACCAGAAGACCGGCCGCGCCCCGGTGATGAACGCAACCGAAGCCGAAGTGCTGACGGCCGTCGACGGATTGAAGCGACTCAGCCTCGTGATGGAAGGCAGCAGCAGCCGTGTGCCGCGCTTCGAGCACAACATGAATCGTGTGCTCGGGCTGCCGAGCCAATCGGCGGCATTGCTGACCACGTTGCTGCTGCGCGGCCCGCAGACCGCGGCCGAACTGCGCTTGAACAGCGCGCGCCTGCATGGCTTTGCCGATATCTCGTCGGTCGAAGCGTTTCTCGACGAACTCGCGGGCAACGATCCGGCGCGGGTCGTCAAGCTGGCGCGCACGCCGGGCGAGCGTGAAAATCGCTGGACGCATCTGCTGTGCGGCGAAGTCAGCGCGAGCGAACTGGCGCAGCCCGGTGTCGAAGACGACACGGTGCCGCTGTCCACCTTCGAGGCAGTGAAAGCCGAGCAAAAGCGTCTCGCCGACGAACTGAGCCGGCTTCAGACCGTAGTGCGGCGCATGGCGGCGGAGTTGGGTATCAGCGTCGACGATCTCTGACGAATCGATTGGGTGAAAAAGCGTGGACATGTCCGCGCTTTTTCAAGCAACGCGAATCAGCGATTCACGCATCGCGGCCGCGCGCCGTATCCGACGATAACGTGCGCTGCGTGCGATAGAAAATCTTCGGTGGCACGTTCGGCGAATCTTGCGCGAGCCGGTCGAGTTCGTCACGAATCGAAGTGAGATAGTGGCCTTCGCGCGCATCGGGGTCGCCGGAAACGACTGCTTCCAGCCTGCGACGCACCGCGCCATAACGCGCCCCTGCCGAGCGATGTTTCTCCGCACGTTCGGCATACTTCATGAAGGTTTGCAGCGCGGCCGACACCACGGCGGCGACGCTCACCAGTCCCACGAAAATCCGCAATTCCACCGACACCGCAGTGGCTGCGAGCGACGCGAACACGGCAGTGCCGACGAACGCGGTCAACGCGGTGACCAGCCAGCCAAGCTGACGGTCTCGGGCCGACAGCAGATCGGCCATGTCGTAATGGCTCATCTGCGATTCGCGCGCGCGGCGAATCCATTTCAGCAGTAGCTGGTTTTCGTCGACCGGCGGCTCGTAGGGTGGCAGTTTCGTCATGTCGCTCGTCAGGGATGGTGGATGCCTGACCATACTGTGCCACATTGAAGCGTTAAGCCAAACTGACGCCCCGTTGCCGCCATTCAACCAATCAGACGCCTCACGCGCGGTATCACTTCCTCAGCGAAACTGCGCATGTCGCGCTCGAACGGCTGAAATTGCAGCATGAACAATTCGATGCCCGCGAAATGGAATTCGGCAATCCGCTTTGCGACGGTGTCATAGCTGCCGACCAACCCGGCCGCCGTGCCACCGTTCGACCCCACGCGCGGTGTCTGCGCGAAGGTCTTGAACATCACCGCGTTGGGGTCGATATTCGATTTCTGCTGTTCGCGCAACGACGCGTCTTTCGCGGCGAGCGCGAACAGATGATCGAGGTGCTGCGCGGCGGTATCGTCGGTATCTCGTGCAATCACGAAGGCAGACAGGCCGAAGCGTAACGGCGCATACGATGCGGGCCGCGTGCGGGCACGAAGGTCTGCGATCAATGTCTGAACGGCGTCCAATGGTTGGCCGTTGATAAACCACACATCGCCTTTGTCGGTAACCAGTTGACGCGCAGGCTCCGATTCTCCGCCGACGTAAATGCGCGGTCGCTCACGAAAAGGATCGGCGGGCCGCAATAGATAGTCATCCACATCAAAATGTTCACCGCGAAAGCTCGTGCGTTCGCCTCGCAGCAGCGAATCGACCACGGTGATCCATTCGCGCCCATACGCGTATCGTGCGTCATGTTCGGCGAAACCGATGCCCGCGCGTTCCAATTCCGGCCGGTTCCATGCGTTGACGAGATTGAGCGCAAAGCGTCCGCCGCTGATGTGCTCGATCTGCTGCGCCATCTTGGCGAGTACAACGGGGTGATACAGATACGGCTTGATCGCCGCAATGATCTCGATGCGTTCAGTCAGCGCTGCGAGTGCGGCTGAAGCAGTCCACGCTTCGAGCTGATCGAATTCCGCGTGATGCGGATTGATCGTGTGCTGCGCGACGAGTACCGAGTCGTAACCGAGTTGCTCGGCCTCCAGCACGAGCGCCTTATTGCGCGCCCAGGACGCATCGTACGGTTCATCCGGGTCTTGCAGCGCGGCGCGGCTGCCATGGACCAGTGCCCAGACGCCAAAGCGCGGCGGCAGTGTCGACATAAAGCGAAAATCTCCACGGTAAGGCGAATTCGAATTCAGCAACTCGCATCAAAGCTTCAGATAGTGCGCTATAGCGCCGCCGCGCGTTCCAATTTCTCTCTCTATCGATCGATGAAATCCGTCTATAAGCGCGTGTCGATCTTTTATATATTCGACGATTGCCTTTTCTCCGACGGAACCTATTCGATGCAAACCATTTTTTCCCCCAGTCGACATTTACGGCGGCTGTGCATTTCTCTTTCGCTGATTGGCGGCGTGCTGTCAGCCGGTCTCGCGCAAGCCAACGAAACGATCTCGATCAGCTATCAGCGCTCGTCGACGCTATTCATTCTTCTCAAGCGCACCGGCGAACTGGAGAAGAAGTTGAAGCCGCTCGGCTACGATGTGAGCTGGCATGAATTCTCCACCGGTCTGCTGCAATCGTTGAATGCGGGCAGTGTCGATCTGCATGCCGATGTCGCCGACGCATTCGCGCTGTTCACGCAAGCCGCCAATGCACCGCTAACGTATTACGCAGAAGAAACCGCCGCGCCGTCCGCGCAGGCGATCATCGTGCCGCCGGACTCGCCGATTCATTCGGTGGCTGATCTGAAGGGAAAACGTGTGGCGGTCGCGAAAGGTTCGGGCTGCAACTATCTGCTGCTGAGCGCGTTGGCCAAGGCGGGATTGACGATCAACGATATTCAGGTGCGTTATCTGGAAGCACCCGATGCGCTTGCCGCGTTTCGTGGCGGCAATATCGACGCATGGGCGATCTGGGACCCGTTCCTCGGCGCACAGCAGCGCGACGCGCACGTGCGAGTGATTGCCGACGGCTCGAACGGTGTTGCCCAATACAACCGTTTCTATACGGCCACCACGTCGTTCGCGGATAAACACCCGGACGTGCTGCGCATCGTATTCGACGAATTGAACACGACAGGCAAATGGGTTAAAACGCATCCGCAGGAAGCTGCGCAGATTCTCGGTCCGCTGTGGGGCAATATTCCCGAGGCTACGGTCGAACTCGCCAACGGCCGACGCAGTTATGACATCGTGCCGGTCAGGCGCGATCAGTTGGCGGAGCAGCAGCGTATCGCCGATACGTATCACGCGGCAGGGCTGATTCCCGTTGCGTTAAAGGCGAGCGATATCCGCATCTGGACACCACCGCCTGCAAAATGAGGGATGCAGCGAGAGGATGACGCGATAATTTGCGTCATCCTGGACCGCAACGAATTACACAGCAGTAGCCTTGCGAGCGATACCAAAACGCTCGTCATGCGCGTTGCCATTCAGATAAAAGTCTCCAATCGCGGCCTCGCGAAAAATCGCCGGATTGTGCGACGCGAGCACCCGCGCGTTGCGCCAGTACCGATCGAAACGGTGCGATTCGCTGGTGGCCGATGCGCCGCCCACTTCAAATAGCAGTGTCGTCGCCTGCAGCGTCTGCTCGATTGCGATCTGTTGCGCCTGGAAGGTCTGGATATCGAGGTTGATATAAGTCTGCTCGCTGGTGCGGCCTTCGCGACGCGCGACCGATACCTCGTCGATAGCGCGAGCGAGCGCGGTGCTGACACTCTGCGTCGAATAAGCGAGGCTGGCGAGGCGTCCGACCACGCGATGCACCAGCGGGTTATCGCGCGGACTCGACTCGCCGGGAATACCGAAGCTACGCGTTTTGGTCTGCGTGAAAGCGACCGCATCGCGCAGTGCCGCGCGGCTAATACCGGCCAGATTCGCGATATGCAGCGCCTGGTAGTAAGCGGTCAGCAAACTATTGCGGCGAGGTTCGGACGCGCTATAGCGGCGATAGACGTTCTCCTGCGAGACCGGCACCTGGGCGAAACGCGCGGTACCGCTACCGGTCAGACGCTGCCCGAAGCCATCCCAATCGTCGATACGGCTCACGCCCGGCGTGTCGGTTTTGACGAGCACACGCACGTCGGTCTGACCGTCGTGTGCGACCACATCGACCCAATCCGCGTAAAGCGTGCCGGTGGTGTAGTACTTTTCGCCATTCAGATGCCACACGTCACCGTGTTGCGTGAGACGCACGCTGTTGTTGGTGACGCCAGTCCGCTCGGAAACCGCGCCACCGACAATCTGTCCTTGCGCGACTCGCGTGAGCCAGCGGTCACGCAATGCTTCGTCGCTGTTTTCCAGCAGCGATTCAATAAAGCCACCGTGTACGCGCAGGATTTGCGGCAGATTCGAATCCGCCTCGCCGAGTCGCGTAACCAGCGAGAAGAATTCCGTCAGCGAAATGCCTTCACCGCCGTATTGTTCGGGCACGCGCAAGCGCGTATAGCCCGCTTCACGTAGCCACTCGACGGGATCGTAAGCGAGTTCGCGATGTTGCTCGCGGTGCACCGCGCCTTCGGCGATGCGCGCAAAGACGGAGGCGAAGCGGCGGGTGAGGGGCGTATCGTCGAAAAGTTGTGCGGCGTCGGCAATCGAATGAGCCGGGTTGCCTGACGATTGAACTGCGGACATGGGTTCTCCGGAGTGAGGCGCGCACGCGGCGCAATCGGAGAACGGTACGGGACGAGGGTGGCCGCTAGCAACGAAGTATTTTGCCGATTCTTAGCAGAGGGCGTGCAATGGCGATGGCGGCTTGCTGTCCGTGCAAGCCGCCGATTCCGTCAGGTCGCTTTTAAACCGGCCACCGCGCGGCGTTTCGCAAGCAGTCTCACGGCAAGTAGGCACGCGCCCATGACCGTCAACGACAGTAGCGTGGTCATCGTGCCGAGCGCGTAAATGACCGGCGTGGTCACCGAGGTGGTGAGCCCCTGAAGTTCGAGCGGCAGCGTGTTCTGATCGCCGATAGCCTGCGACGTACGCGCGATTTCGTCCCACGACAGCGTGAAGCCGAACATCGCAACGCCAACCACCGACGGCCCGATAATCGGCAACACGACATGCCTGAAGCTTTGCCACGGCGTCGCGCCGAGGTCGCGCGAGGCTTCTTCATAAGCCGGGTTGAAACGGTTGAAGACCGCGAACATCACCAGCAAACCGAACGGCAAAGTCCAGGTCAGATGCGCGCCGAGCGCCGACGTAAAGAGGCCCATCGACGTCGTATAGGTATCGGCGAACGACTGATAGCCCCAGGCCGCCGCGAGATACTTCACCCCATTATCCAGCAGACGGAATGTCAGGCCGATACCGAGCGAAACGATAATCGACGGCATGATCAGGCTGGCCACGGATACATAAAACACCGCTGTATCGCCACGAAACTTACGGCGAAATGCGAGACCCGCGGCGACAGAAAACAGCACGGTCAGCACCGTGACCGCCAGCGCGAGTTTCACGGATCTGCCAAACGCTCCCCAGATATCCACATCGCCGACACCGTCACGCAGCACGGCAAACCAGTGCAGTGAAACGCCGCGCATGGGGAACGTCAGACCGCCTTCGGGCCCCTGAAACGACAGAATGAAAATCGTGATGACCGGTCCGTACAGGAACAGCACGAACAAGCCGAACAGCAACGCGAGCCAATAGAAACTGGCAGGACGGCGCTCCCGATGTTTGACGCGAATGGCCTGCATCTCACAGCTCCTTGCGAATGTCGACGACCCGCGTCAAACCCCACACGATCATCAGCACGACGGCCAGCAGAATGATTGCGTTAGCTGCCGCAGCGGGAAATTGAAGGTAGCCTGTCTCGACCTGAATGATCTTGCCAACCGATGCTATCTGTTGCCCGCCCATCACCCCGACTGTCAGGAAGTCGCCCATCACGATCGTGATGACGAAGATCGAACCGATCACAATGCCGGTTTTCGACAACGGCAAGACGACATCGCGCACCACTTGCCAGCCGCTCGCACCGGCGTCGCGCGCTGCTTCGAGCAGCGATCGGTCGATCCGCATCATCGCGTTGAAGATCGGCACGATCATGAAAAACGTGTACAGGTGGACGAATGCGAGCACGACCGAGAAGTTCGAATACAGCAACCATTCGAGCGGCTGATCGATCAGATGCATGCCGAGCAGAGCCTGATTGACGAGACCGTTACGGCCGAGCAGCGGCATCCACGAAATCATGCGGATCACGTTGGAAGTCCAGAACGGAATCGTGCAGAGCAGGAACAGCACCGTTTGCATACTCGTCGTGCGCACGTGGAACGCGAGAAAGTACGCGAGAGAAAAGCCGAGCAGCAATGTCACGGCCCATACGATCGCGCAGAACTTGAGCGTCGACCAATACGTCTTGAACGTCACGCAGACATCGGTCATCGACGAACAGCCGTTGAAGATGGCCACGTAATTCTTTAGCGTGAAGGCGGGAATGATCTGGTATTCGTTGAAGTCCCAGAAACTGACGATCAGCGTGATCACCAGCGGCACGATGAAAAACAGCAGGAACGTCAGCGACAGCGGAGTCGCCTGCAACCACGCGGGGGCACGCCGGTGTTTGACGGGTGCGTCCTGTGCGTGTGAGGGAAGGTCGATCGTTGCCATGGGCGAGGGTGTCCGGGAAGAACAGCGCGAGAAAATACCTGCGCTATTAAAAACAGTCGTGGTAGCCCACGCATAATGCGTCGGCTACCACGGTGAAGCGAATCACACGTGCACCGCAAATCAGGCCGCGATGAACTCGTTCCACTTCTGAACCATATAGATGTTCTCGTCCATCACCGCATTCCAGCAAGCAATCGCGCCCATACGCTGCGTGTATGAACCGCCGTCACGCACCGCACCGGCCTTTTCGAGCAACTGGCCGTCCGGCGCCTTGATGTCCTGCGCGGCCGCTTTGCCTTCCATCCAGTAGTCCCATTCGTAAGCCTGCATGTGCGTCTTGGCTGTGTCGACCACACCCGGGTAATAGCCCTGACGCATCAGATACGCGCCAGCCCAGCCATCCTGAAACCAGTTGACGAACTCATAAGCGGCATCGAGCTTCTTGCCTTGCAGCGAGCGCGGAAAACCGAAGCCCGACGCCCACGAACGGTAGCCTTCCTTGAGCGGCTGAAACTTGCACGGAATACCCATCGTGCGAACCTTCGTGACAGCGGGCGACCACATCGACTGGATCACCACCTCGCCCGAGGCCATCAGATTCACGCTTTCGTTGAAGTCCTTCCAGAATGCGCGGAACTGTCCCGCATGTTTGGCCTCGATCAGAATTTTGATGGTCTGGTCGATCTCGGCCTTCGTCATGTTGCCCTTGTCACCGTATTTCATGTGACCCATCGCCTCGATCGCCATCGCCGAATCCATGATGCCGATCGCGGGAATGTTCAGCAGCGCGGCCTTGCCCTTGAATTGCGGATTCAGCAATTCGGCCCAACTGTCGACCGGACGTTTGATGAGGTCAGGACGAATGCCGAGCGTATCCGCGTTATAGGTGGTCGGGATCAGCGTCATCCATTCGGTCGGCGTCGCGGAGAATTCGGTCGAGCGTGCGCCGGTCAGGAACATCACTTTTTTCGGCGCAGTACCTTGATCGCCGATCTTCTTGCCGTTGACTTCACCGCGTGTGAGAACCGGTGTGATCTTGTCCGCGAGTTTGATGCGCTTGGCGTCCATACCCGCGAGCGTGCCGGCCGGAATCAGTTTCTTGAGTGCGAAGTATTCGGTGTCGACGATATCGAACGAGTTGGGCTGCGTGATGATGCGCTTGGCGACGTCATCGGTCGTGACCGGCACGTACTGGATTTCGATGCCGGTGTCTTCCTTGAACTTCTTCGCGATGTCGGCGCTCTGGTTGACCGCCGTGCCGAGGTAGCGCAACGTGATCTTTTCCTGCGCGTGCACGTACGGAAAGCCGGCAATGCCGGCCGCCGCCACCGCGCCCTTGATGAACGTGCGGCGCGACAGGCCTTTTTCCTTCACATCCGCTGCGGCCACTGCCGGGCTCTCGTTCGCTTCACTCATTGCTTTCTCCTCAGTTGACGTTCGTTCTAGCGCTTGTTTAATGGACTATTTATTGCCGACCGACATAAACACCCTGAAAACAGGGCATCAAATACATCAGGCCGCGAGCGGATGCGCGTCCTGCTCGTTCCACCAGACCACGACTCGAGCCTCGGGGCCGAGTCGAGCCGGGTCGTAATCGCCGTCGCTCACGAATGAAACCAGTTCGGGCGAACCGTCGAGCGGATCGAGCGTCATCCGCAGATGCGTGCCCTGATATTCGGCTTCGCGCACTTTGCAGGGCACGCCGCCGATCCGCGTCATGCCGCTTTCTCCGCTGGCGTTTTGCACCGGCGTGACGCCGTGCGGCACCACCCGCAGATGATCGGCGCGAACGGTGAACAGTCGGCCATTCGTGTTGAAAACGTTATGGCCGCCGAGAAAGCGGGCCACGAACTCGGTGCGCGGTCGATTGAATACTTCGAACGGCGTGCCGCTCTGTTCGATCCGTCCATGACTCATGACGACCACCAGATCGGCCAGAGCCATCGCTTCCTCCTGCGAGTGCGTGACGTGGACGAAGGTGATGCCGAGTTCTTTCTGCCAGCGCTTGAGTTCGGCGCGCATCTGTACGCGGAGAAACGGATCGAGTGCGGAGAGCGGTTCGTCGAGCAGCAGGCAGCCTGGCTGGTTGAGCAGCGCGCGGGCGAGCGCCACGCGTTGCTGCTGACCGCCCGATAACTGCGCGGGTTTGCGCTCGGCATACGCGGACATCGCCACCAGTTCGAGCAGTTCGGCCGCGCGTTTACGCCGGACGTCCTTCGCTACGCCGCGCATTTTCAGGCTGAAGGCGACGTTGTCGAGTGCGCTCAGATGCGGAAACAGCGCGTAGTTCTGGAACACCATCGCAGTTCCGCGTGCAGCGGGTTCCGCTCGCGTGACGTTGCGGCCCGCGATCAGAACGTCACCTTCAGTGACGGATTCATGACCCGCGATCATGCGCAAGGTCGAGGTCTTGCCGCAACCCGACGGCCCGAGCAGGCAGCAATACTGGCCACCGGCAATGCGCAGGTCGATCGCATCGACGGCAAGCGAATCGCCGTATTGCTTCGATACGTGCACCAGTTCGATGTCGGCGGCTTTGGTTTCGAGCACCGTTGAAGCAGGCTGAATCATGAACGAAGAGTCCTCGTGAACGGCGAACAGTGGGGCACGCACGAAACAGACATGCCGCTAATGCGAGGCAGGCAAATGCAAGACATGTGCCATCGGCTGCATTGCGTCGCTTGATGATCGCCGACGCGCCGTTGTGCTTAACGTCTACAAGTTGGCTCACATATTGCAAACGATCCGATACGACGATCGTTAGCGATCTGCAGGATCTGTTTTGCGCAATCACGGTGCGTCTTCGGTCCGAGTCGGGGCATGAACCAACCAATCCGGTTCATTCACGATGCGGCCGGTTGCACCGTTCGACGCCATTCATCAACGACGGCTTTATCAATGAACGACACACGGAATATGTCCGCAGCACTGAACCGCGCGCGCGAACCAATCGCCACGCATGGGCGCTTTGCCTACCGGCCGATCATCGACAGCGATGCATTCCGCTGGCCTGGCGACACCGGGCTTGCGGTTTATCTGGGCTTCAATATCGAACACTTTGCGTTTGGCGAAGGCCTTGGCGCGGCGCTCGGTCCGGTCTCACCGCAGCCGGATGTGCTGAACCATAGCTGGCGCGAATACGGCAATCGCGTCGGCGCATGGCGCTGCATCGAACTATTCGATCAACTCGAATTGCCGGCAGGCACGCTCATCAATACCGCGCTCTACGATCACTGCCCCGAATTGATCGCGGCCTGCGTCGCGCGTGGCGACGAATTGATCGGGCACGGCCATACGAATGCGCACCGGCAAAGCGATCTCGACGAAAGCGGTGAACGCGAACTGCTTCTGCATTGCCGCGAGCGGATTGCAGAAGCGTCGGGAACGCCGCCGCAGGGCTGGTTGTCGCCGTGGATTTCGGAGTCGCATCTGACGCCCGATCTGCTCGCGGAGACAGGCTACGGCTACACGCTGAACTGGTGTCACGACGACCGTCCGGTGCGAATGGCCACGCGCAACGGCAAGTCGCTCTGGTCGATTCCGTATCCGCAGGAACTCAACGATTTGCCGATGATGGTGGGCCGCCACATGGACGGCCGCGCGTTCGCCGACATGATCGTCGATCAGTTCGACGAGATGCTCGAACAGGCCAATCGCGGCACGCAACCTCAGGCGCTGGTGATGGGCATTGCACTGCATCCTTATCTGGTTGGACAGCCGTATCGGTTGAGGCATCTGCGGCGCGCACTCGAACATATCGCTGCGGCCCGCGCACGAGGTGACGTGTGGATCACGACGCCCGGCGCGATTGCCGGTTACATGGACGATCTGGAGCGGGACGGTATCGTGCGCCCGGTTACTGCATGAATACGAAGGCCGGCGCGGCCACCGCTAGAAAGACCGTGCGTGAAGAAGCGGATATCGACGCACGGATCTATCAATCGATCTTCGACGGCGTGCTGAATCATCGGTTGACGCCGGGTACGAAACTGCCGGAGCCCGAGTTGTGCCAGCTATTCGGCGTGGGCCGCGCGGTGGTGCGCCGGGTGCTCGAAAAGCTCGCGTACGACGGCATTGTCGTGTTGCGTCCGAACAAAGGCGCGGTGATCGCCGAGCCGACGCCGGAAGAAACGCGCGAGATTTTCGAGGCGCGGCGTTCGGTCGAACGGATGCTGGTAGAGCTTGCCGTTCAGCGCGCGAGCAAACAGGACATTGCCGCATTGCGGCAACAACTCGCCAGCGAGCACGATGCCATGCATCGCTTCGATCAGCCTTCGTGGGCGACGCTCGCCAGCGGTTTTCATATGCGCGTCGCCGCGTTGGCCGGCAATTCGATCCTGCAAAATTATCTGAAGGAACTGGTGTCGCGCTGTTCGTTGATCGTCGGTGTCTATGAACCCCCGGGGCATGCGCCGTGTGAGCACGCCGAACATGCCGCGATTGTCGACTGCATCGAAGCACGCGACGCCGCGGGCGCAATGGCGCACATGGACGCGCATCTGCGCGATCTTCAGGACCGCATTGAAACCTCGCGGATGCGCGGTGAAAAAAGCCTGGGCCAACTGCTTGGCCTGACCGAACACGCTACTTCCAGTTAGGCACTCCCGATGGAAATCGATTTCGAAGCGATTACCGAGTACCAGCGTTACAAGCTGATGGCGAGCCTGATCGTGCCGCGTCCCATCGCGCTCGTCACCACCCTCGGCGCGGACGGCACGATCAACGCCGCGCCGTTCTCGATGTTCAACATGCTGGGCGAGGAGCCGCCCATCGTGATGATCAGCATCAACCGTGTGACGGACGGCACGCTGAAAGATACCGCCGTCAATATCGTGCGGACGGGCGAGTTCGTCGTGCATCTCGCAGACGAGGCCATCGCACTGAAAATGCACCGCTGCGGCGCGCGTCTGCCGCCGAACGTGAGCGAGCTTGCCGAGGTCGGCCTGACGCCAGTGCCGAGTTCTCACGTCGCGCCGCCACGTATTGCCGAGGCACCGGTTGCATTCGAATGCACGATCTGGGAAACGCTTGAAACGAGTAGCCGGCAGATTTTCATTGGCCGCGTGCATCGCTTGCATGCGCGTGACGAGTTGATCGACACGGAAACATGGCGCGTGCGTTTGCAACACTATTTTCCGGTGGGCCGCTTCGGCGCGAGCGATTATGTGACGACACGGGACCGCTTTACGCTGGAGTGAGGTGTTTCATTTTCACGCGTGGGCTTGCAACAGCCCACGCGCGTTGATCCATCATCAAACCTCCAGCGCACGCCCATCGCTACGCGGATCATGTGCGCCTGAAACCGAACCGTCCGCGTCGATTCGAATCACACCAGGGTGTCCCGCCAACGGACTCTGCGCCGGTATCGCGCTCACTTCATGCCGTCGCGCCGCAAGCTCGGCGAACACATCGGCACCCGCATCTTCTTCAAGCTTCAACGCATCGCGCGTATCGGAGAAGGTCTTGCCGAGCAGAAAACGTGGGCGGGCGAGGGCGGTTAGCGGGTCCATTCCGTAGTCGATCAAACGCGTCAGAATTGCGGCGAGCGTTTGTGGCTGACCGTCGGCCCCTTGCGTGCCGAACAGTAAATGCGGGCGGCCGTCTTTCAGATACATGCCGGGATTCAGCGTATGAAAAGGTCGTTTGCCCGGCAGCACCGCATTGTGATGCGCGGGGTTCGTGCTGAACGATGCGCCCCGGTTGTGCCACAGAATGCCGGTGTCGCCGGCCACCACGCCGCTGCCCCAATCGAAATAAACGGTTTGCAGCACGCTGACGCTTCGGCCTTCGCTATCGGTTGCACCGATGAACACCGTGTCGCCGGGACGGAACACGTGCGGCCACGCGCGTGCTTCGCGCTGGTCGATGGAGCGCGCGTGCGCATCCAGGGTCGAGGCCGACAACATGCGCTCGACAGGCACGTCGTTGAACTCGGGATCGGACACGTAGCGATCCCGATCGACGAACGCGCATTTCACCGCTTCCACCAGCAGGTGATAGTAGTCGGCGCTGCCTTCGGGAATCGAGCGAAGATCGAAACGGCTTAACGTCCCCATGATTTGCAGCGTCGTCACGCCTTGTGTCGGCGGCCGCAGGCTCACCAGTTCTCCGCCGCGATACGCGACGCGCAACGGGGTTTCGTCGCGTGCATAGGTTCGCGTCAGGTCGCTCGCGCTGAGTGGCGAGCCCGCATCCTTCAGGCCGCGTGCAATTCGCTCCGCCAGTTCGCCTTCGTAAAATTCGCGCGCTCCGAAACGTGCAATCCGCTCGATGCTTTTAGCTAATGCCGGTTGCGCGAAGCGCTCGTCGACTGCGGGAATCTGCCCATTCGGTGCGAACGTGGCTGCGAAGCCGGGCAGTGCATTCAGTTCTCCGGCGCGCAGCGTTTGCCAGAAATGCTGTGACGGTGTGACAGCAAAGCCATCGCTTGCATATTCGAATGCGCGGTCGAACAGCGACGACCACGTTTGCGTGCCGCCCCACGCGCTTCGGCTGATCTCAAACGCGCGATGCCAGGCGTCGACAGTCGCCGCGGTCGTGATCGCAGACGCAGCCCCACGCACCGGAATCGCCGACTCGAACGCGGGCAATTGCGTGGCGGCCTGGCCAATGCCGGACACCGTGCGCAACATGCCGTTGCGATCGCCGATCACCCAGAACGCGTCGCCGCCGAGTCCGGTGAAATGCGGGTAGGTGACGCACAGCGCCGCGCCGATCGCAATCACGGCCTCGATTGCGTTGCCGCCTGCGCGCAACACGTCGCGTCCGGCTTCGCTCGCCAGCGCATGAGGACTGGTGACCATGCCGCCCGTGGTGCCGACGGATTTCTGATTGTGCATCGATGCTCCGCTACTGAAGGTTCGCGTGCGTGTGCCGCGAGTATAGATCGCGCGCGAGCGCCAGCAACGCGCGATCGCTGCCGCGTGCGCCGATGATCGACAACGCGAGCGGACGATCGATTGCGTCGACGAAAGGCAGCGTGATTTGCGGCAGGCCGCCGATAGTGGCGAGCGAGTTGAGTGTCAACGCGTCCTGATAGAAGACGCCGATTGCATCGCCCGACGCGTGTTTCGATAACAGCGCGACGGGCGTGGTCGGCATGATCAGCACGACATTGCTTTCGAACAACGTGGCGATTACGCCGCGTAATTCGTCGTGAAGTGCGCGCCATTGCGACGCCTGCGTTCTATCGAGCGCGTTCAGCCTGGCAAAACGTTCAGCGATCGACGGCCCAAAAAGCGGCTGCGTCGATCGAATCCAGGCTCCTAGCGTGGCGTCGATTTCGAAGTCCTGCACATGCTGATAGCACGCAAGCCAGCGCGCTTCGTCGCCTGCAAAAACGTTTCGCCCGGTTGAAGCACCCAGCGATTCAGCGAGCTTGACGAGCCGCGCAGCGTCGTCGGGTTCGTTGCGCTCGCGCGTTGCAAACGCTTCGCCCACGCGCACCAGCTGCGTGGGATGAGTCGGCGAGCGGACAGAATCAGAAGGCAGCAACACGTCGCCGACTGCTGCAAGTACGTCAAGAGACCGCGCGAACCAGCCGACCGTATCGAAACACGGCGCAAACGGCAACACGCCATCGAGCGATATCGCGTCGTGCGTGGGCCGCATTCCCCACAAACCGCAGAACGCGGCGGGCACGCGCACCGAGCCGCCGGTATCGGTGCCGAGCGCGAAGTCCACATCGCCAGCCGCCACCGCCGACGCCGAGCCGCTCGACGATCCGCCCGGCAACGCATGCGGCCAGCGCGGATTGAGCGGTGTGCCGTAGTAATGGTTTTCGCCTTCGAGGCTATAGGCGAGTTCGTCGGTGATCGTCTTGCCGTCGAGCGTCGCACCGGCCGCCAGCAACATATCGACACAGCGCGCATTGGCGGACGCCGCGGGATGACTCGCCAGCCAGTCAGGATTGCCGCCGCCGGTCACCGTCCCCGCCACGTCGATCAGATCCTTCACCGCAAAGCGCAACCCGTCCAGCGGCCCCGCCGATGTGGCCGCCACCCGCGCACGCGGACCAGGAATAAACGCGCTCATTTGACGTCAGCCAGCGCATCGACGATCCGCACCGAATCGGTGACGAAGCCGAAGCACTTCTTCACGTTCCAGATCGTCGCTTCGGTACAGAAGTCCGGCGACGAAGTCGCGCAGCAGTCCTGGACCAGCACGCAGCCATAGCCGAGGAAATTCGCGTCGGTCAGCGAATGCATCACGCACTGATCGGTATTCACGCCCGCGAACATCACGGTGCGAATGCCGAGATTACGCAGAATGCTATCGAGCGGCGTGTCCCAGAAGCCGCTAATCCGATACTTGTCGACGCAGATATCCTGCGGCAACGGCGCAAGCTCGTCGACGACCGCAGCCGCCCACGAATCCTTTTGAAGCACATGCGAACCGTTGCTCGCGAGCGGTTCGCCAAGGCCGGTTCCCACACCCTTCGGCTTATACAGATGCAACTGGTTCGGCGGCATGTTCGCGAGATCGGGCCGGTTGCCCCAGTTCACCCAGATGACCGGCACGCCGTTGTCGCGCAGCACCGGCAGCAGGCGCTGCAATGGTGCAATCGGCGCGCGGTCGACGTTGAAATCGCCCCCAATCTGGGCAACCCATCCTCCGTTGGTGCAGAAATCGTTCTGCATGTCGATCACGATAATCGCGGTGCTGCGCAGATCGATCCGCACATTTTGCGGCTCGCACGGCAGCGTCGCGACGACCGGCGCGGGCGCGGGCAACGACATGTCGACGAGCGTGTCGCTCGCGCTCCAGCGAGGCCGTCCGTCGCGGCCCAGTTGACCGGAAACGCTTGTGCCGTAAGCGTCGTGCTGTTTCATCGGAAGTTCTCCATCGGGTTTGAATCGTTATCTAAAAGAGGCCGCCGGTGCGCCCAAACGAGCCCGCAACTCAGCGCGTGATCCGCTATTTCGTGCAGGTTCGAACGAAGCTTCCAGGCCGGCAAAACCATCAGTTGGCATCGAAGTTGCATTTGCTTCGTTCATGAATAACCTACTTACCCAAACCGAACGCAAAAGGAATGCCAGAATGTCGCTCAAGAAGATCGCCACGCTCAAAACTCTCGCTTCGTGTGTTGTCGCAGTCGCTGCTTCGAGCGTCGCGGTTCACGCGGTCGCCGCCGATCCGCTGCGGGTCGGCGTGCTGATTCCCGGCTCGAAATCGGACAAGGGCTGGATGGAATCCGGCTACGACGGCCTGACCGCTGCACAGAAAGAACTCGGCCCGAAGCTCAAGACGCAGATGATCGAGAACATCAATTACGCCGACATGGAGCAGGCGCTGACCAATCTCGCGTCGAAGAACCAGTTGGTGATCGGTGTCGGCGGACAGACCCAGGCGTCGGTGATCAAGATCGCGAAGCGCTTTCCGAATGTGAAGTTCGCGATTGTCGGCGGCAACAAAGGGCAGGACATGCCGCCGAACGTCGCGGGCTATGACGTGAAGCAGGCGGAAATCGCCTATGTCGCGGGCGCGGCGGCGGCGATGCTGTCGAAGAACGGCGCGGTGAGCTACGTGGGCGGGATGGAGATTCCGTCGATCGTCAACGCGGGCAAGGAATTCGGCAACGGCGCGCGCTCGATCAATCCGAAGATCAAATACTTCGAGAGCTACACGGGCGATTTCGACAACGTGTCGAAGGCGAAGGAAGCAACGCTCGCGGCCATTTCGCAAGGCGCGGATGTCCACTATCACATTCTCAATCTCGGCTTGCGCGGCATGGAGCAGGCCGCCAACGAAAAGCACACGCACGTGATCGGCAGCTACACCGACCGTTGCGGCACGGACCCGCTGTATATCGCGTATTCGATTACCGGCGTCGGCTATCAGGTGCAGTACGCGATCGATCAGATGGCGGCCGGCACGTGGCAGCCGGGCTACAAGGCGTTCGGCCTGGCGATGGGGCCGAAGGCGTCGGACATGGTGGTGTGCAAGCCGTCACCCGAAATGACGACGAAGCTCAAGCAGATCGAGCAGGACATCGAAAGCGGCAAGATCAAGGTCTCCGAAGGCTGATATGAACGCGACTCCTGCTTCCGCTGCGGCGCCCGCGATCCATGATGCCGACCGCGCCAGCGTGCTGCGCATGGACGGCATCGGCAAGCGCTTCGGTCAGTTCCATGCGTTGACCGACGTGTCGCTCGAACTGCGCGCCGGTGAAGTGCACTGTCTGCTCGGCGAGAACGGCGCGGGCAAATCGACGCTGTGCAACGTGATGTTCGGCGTGCATCAGCCCGACGCCGGGACAATGTGGCTCGACGGCGCGCCATATCGTCCGCAGAGCCCGCGCGATGCGCTGACGCACGGCATCGCGATGGTCCATCAGCACTTCAGTCTCGTCGAAGATGTCAGCGTGCTCGACAACCTGCTGCTGGGCCAGGCGCGCGGCTGGCTGGATCGCAAGCGCGAGGCGCAGCGCGTGCGCGATCTGGTCGCGGAACTGGGCCTTGCGCTCGATCCGGACGCGCGGGTCGCGGAACTGTCGGTGGGCGAGAAGCAGCGGGTCGAGATCGTCAAATGCCTGATTCGCGAGCCGCGTCTGCTGGTGCTGGACGAGCCGACCGCCGTGCTGTTGCCGGTCGAGATCGACGCATTGCTCGACACCTGCGCGAAGGTGGTCGCGCGCGGCTGCGCGGTGGTGCTGGTCACGCACAAGCTCGCGGAAATCCGCCGCATCGCAAATCGCGCGACCGTGTTGCAAAGCGGGCGCGTGGTGGCCCGTTCGAGCACGCCTTCCGCCGATGTCGATGCGCTGGTGCGGGCGATGATCCAGCGCCCGGCAGGCGCTCAGGACGCGCAGGAGGCGGGCGTCACCAACAACGCAGTGCCACGGGCGGCAAAGCAAAGCGCGTCGCCCTACGGCCGTCCGCTCGCCGACGAAGCGTTGCAGATCGACGGTCTCACCGTGCGCGACGCCGACGGCGTGACGCGTTTGCAGGACTGCACGCTGGTAGTCAACCGTGGCGAGATCGTCGGCATTGCGGGGGTTGAAGGAAACGGGCAAAGCGAACTCGGCGCGGTGCTGGCCGGCATGCAGAAGGCGAGTGCAGGACGCTTCTTCGTGCAAGGCAAGGAGTGCACGCACGCCGCTCCGCAGATGCTCACCAGAGCGGGCGTCGGCGTGGTGCCCGAAGATCGCCACGCGGTCGGCTGCGTGCCCGATATGAGCGTCACCGACAACCTGTTTCTGAACCGGCTCGACGACTACGCGCGACGCGGCTTCATGCGCCGCCGCGCAATGCGGCGCGACGCACGCGCGCTGATGCAGCGCTTCGACGTCCGCGCGGCCAGCCCCGATGTCGCGTTTCGCGGCCTGTCGGGCGGCAATCAGCAGAAGGCGGTGCTTGCGCGCGAACTCACGCTCGACGGCCTCGCCGTGCTGGTCGCCGCACAACCAACCCGTGGACTCGACGTCGGCGCGGTCGCCGCCGTGTACGACCACATTCGCGCGGCACGTGACGACGGCGTCGGCGTTCTGCTGATCTCGTCGGAACTCGACGAGTTGATGGCGGTGGCCGACCGTGTCCTCGTCATGTATCGCGGCCGCATCATGGGCACCTGCGTGCCGGATGCGAGCCAACTCACTCTTCAACGCGAGCGCATTGGCGCATGGATGGCAGGGCAGACAGCATGACTCCGACCACGACCTCATTAGCCTCTTTTCCGCGCCCGTCATGGCGCGCTTCACGGCGTTTGCGAACCGCGCTGGTGCTGGCGGGCGCGGCGCTGGTCGCGGTCGCCGCGGCACTGGCGCTGATCGCGCTGGTCCACGTGTCGCTCGGCGACGCGCTCGCCGCCTTCGCCGACGGCGCGTGGGGCTCGCCGTACGCCATCGGTGCATCGATCAACCGCAGCCTTGTGTTCGCGCTGGTCGGCGGCGGCTTCGTGCTGGCGAACCGCGCGCAACTGACCAACGTCGGCGGAGAAGGGCAGATTGCGATGGGCGGCATCGCGGCGACGGCCGTGAGCCTGTACGGCCACGTCGCGCATCTGCCGCTCGGGCTGTCGTTCATTCTGCCGATGCTCGCGGCGGCATTCGCAGGCGCGGCATGGGGCGCAATTCCCGGCTGGCTGAAAGCGCGCGCCGGAACCAACGAAGTGATCAGCACGCTTTTGCTGACGTTCATCGCCGTGTGGTTTCTCTACTGGTGCGTGCAATCGGAGGCGCTCCTGCGTCAGCCGATGAGCAACGCCGCCACGCTGCCCGAATCGCTCGACATTCCCGACGCGACCAAATTGCCGATGCTGTCGGCGTCGAGTTCGACTGGCCTGCATATCGGCTTGCCGATCACCGTCGTGCTGTGCATCGCGGTCGCGCTGGTGCTCGCGTACAGCCGCTTCGGCATGCATCTGCGCGCGGTCGGGCTGAACGCGCTGGCTGCGCGTCGCGCGGGCATGCCGATCACGTCGACGATCGTCGGCGCGTTGGCGCTGGCGGGCGCGCTCGGCGGGCTCGCCGGTGCGTTGATGCTGCAAGGCGACCAGTACTCGCTGAAAGCGGGTTTTTCGTCCGGCTACGGTTTCGACGGACTCGTGGTCGGATTGCTTGCGCGCGGCTCGATGACCGGCGTGTGCGCGGCGGCGCTGCTGTTCGGCTTCATGCGCTCGGGCGGCATCAATATGGAAATGGTCGCGTCGGTGCCGTCGGCGCTGGTGCTGATCGTGCAGGGCATCGTGATCGTCGCGCTGGCGGGCGGTTCGTTGTGGCTCGAACCCAAAGGAGCACGGTAATGAATGCGGAATTCGTAGCGGTTTTTGTCGGCTCGTCGATTCGCTTTGCCGCGCCGCTGATGCTGGCGTCGACCGGCGAGTTGATCAGCGAGCGCGCGGGCGTGCTCAACATGAGCGTCGAAGGGATGATGCTGTCCGGCGCGTTTCTCGGCGCGGCAGGTGCATGGGCGACCGGCAACGCGTCGCTCGGACTGGCGATCGGCATGCTCGGCGTGCTGCCGATCGCGCTGTTGCAGGCGTTCCTGAGCGTGACGTTGCGCGCGAATCAGATCGTGACGGGCATCGGCATCAACATTCTTGCGCTGGGCGCGACGACGCTGGCTTATCGCGAGTTGTTCGGCGAGCGTTCCAGCGCGGTGATTCCCGGGCTTGCGCGCTGGTCGCCGCCTGGACTCGGCGCGATTCCGGTGATCGGCGAGCCGGTGTTTCATCAGGTGTGGCTGGTCTATCTGGGGCTCGCGATTCTCGTCGCGACATCGCTCGTGATGCGGCGCACGGCTTTGGGCGTGGCGCTGCATGCGGTCGGCGCGGCACCGAAATCGGTCGATCAATCCGGGCTTTCGGTCACGAAACTGCGTTATGGCGCGGTGCTGTTTTCGGGAGTGATGTCGGGAGCGGCGGGCTGCTTCATTTCAATCGGCGACATCCACACTTTCACCGAAGGGATGACGAGCGGCGCGGGTTATCTCGCGATTGCCGCGATCATCTTCGGAAACTGGAAGATTGGCCGCACCGTGGGCGCGTGCCTGCTGTTCGGCGCGGCGAGCGCGCTGCAGTTCCAGTTGCCGCTGATCGGCGTGCATGTGCCGACCGCGCTGCTGGTGATGCTGCCGTATCTGCTTGCGCTGATCGCGGTGGCTGGGTTGATCGGACGGCAAACTGCGCCGCTCGCGTTGACTCAACCGTTCCGGCGGTAAGGTATCGCACGGCATTGTGCCGATAAGTTTGGCCAGTGAGTTGCGCCGGGTTGCGTCAACGAGTCCGGCCAATGCGTTTGGCCAATGCTGTTTGACCAACGCGTTTGCCCATACCGTTGACCAATGAGTCGACCAGCAAGCCGCGCTTTACAATGCTGGCTCGTCACGCTGCGCGCAACGCCGGCGTGAGCGCCAACCGATTTTTAAAAGCAACCCGCCACCGCCCAGGCTTGCCATCCACATGACACGCGCCTCAGTTCGCACGACTTCCGCCGCATCGGTTTCCGCGCCGGGAACGACCGCCGCCGCATCCTCATCTGCAGCCGCATCCGCTCCGGCGACCCAGCGTCAGAAACTCGCGGCGGCTACCCGTCAGCGCATCTTCAGGATTGCGCTCGCGGAGTTCTCCGACAAAGGGCTGAGCGGCGCACGCGTGGAAACGATCGCGAGCCGCTCGAAGGTCAACATCCGCATGATCTACCACTACTTCGGCGGCAAGGAAGCGCTCTATCTGGAAGTGCTCGAATTCGTGCTGGCGCGTCTGCGGGAAGCCGAGCTGAAGCTCAAGCTGGATGTCGACAAGATCGATCCGGTCACGGCCATCGTGCAGCTTTACGACTTCATCGAAGGACACTTTGCTGCGCATCCCGAACTGTCGAAGCTGCTGTCGTTCGAAAACCTGAACCGCGCGCGCGTGATGAAGCGATCGACGGCGATCCCGGAGATGTCGTCGCCGGTGTTGAGTCTGCTGGGCACGGTGATCGCGCGCGGCGAGAGCGACGGCTCGCTGCGCAAGGGGATGGATGCGCTGCATCTGTATGTGGGGCTGGTGAGCTTGTGCTCATTTCATAAGTCGAATGCGTACACGTTGTCGCGGATCTTCAATACCGACATGCTCGCCGCGCAATGGCAGGAAGATCACAAGGTGCAGGCGCATGAAATGGTGCGCGCGTTCGTCGTGGCGGGCGGGGTTGAGCCGGTGGCGGCGAAAGGTGGTGCGAAAGGCGCAGCGGAGAAGCGCAAATCGATGAGTGCCTGAATGCGGGCTTGCCGGATCGTTGACAGGTTGCCGCCGTTTATCTTTCCGAGCGCAGCCGTGCCGCCCGCGAGCCTATCCCCCTGATCGCGGCCATGCCACATCCCGCACGCGATTTTCCTCGCTTCGCGTGGATGACGTACCGCATCCCGAATGACCTTGCGAGTCGCCAGTTCCATTAGCTGAACCATCGCGTCCGCAGCAGAACTCATCGTTGAATCCGCACGCGCGAAGCCGGGGCGTGCAATCCCCGAGTTGGTGAGCGCTGCACCAGCGGCGCGTGGGCGGCAGGCAATTGAAAGCATCCCGAGCAGCCTTGCTCACACCCCGCACAAGCCCGCCGAACAAGGCACACAGCCGGATCGACCCCAGCGATAACGCACATGGCATACCTCCTGCTAAGTTGAGTTCAAACTTGTATTCAAGATTGAACTCAAGGAAAAACCAGTGCCAAAATTTGCATCCCCGACGGTTAAAGGTCTGCTCCGCGCTTATGCCGATCGCAGCTCGACGCCCACCCAGACCGTAGCGTCGGCGCTTGCGCGCATCGACGAAATCGACCGCCCCGAAGTGTGGATTCTGCGCGTGCCGCCAGCGGATCTTGAAACACGCGCCCGCGCGCTCGAAGCACTATTCGACGAGCAGGGCAGCGCGATTTTCGAACGCATGCCGCTGTTCGGCGTGCCGTTCGCGGTGAAAGACAACATCGACGTGGCCGGTTTGCCGACCACCGCCGCTTGCGACCCTTTCAGCTACACGCCGGACGCGTCGTCCTTCGCCGTGCAGCGTCTGCTCGACGCGGGCGCGATCCTGATCGGCAAGACCAATCTCGATCAGTTCGCGACCGGCCTCGTCGGCACCCGGTCGCCTTATGGCGCGGTGCGCAACACCGAATTTCCGCTGCGCGTGTCGGGCGGATCGAGTTCCGGTTCAGCGGTTTCGGTCGCGGCGGGGTGCGTCGCGTTTTCGCTCGGCACCGATACGGCGGGTTCGGGCCGCGTGCCCGCAGGCTTCAACGGACTGGTCGGTCTGAAGCCGTCGCTCGGACTGGTCAGCAAGCGCGGCGTGGTGCCCGCATGCCGCACCCTCGATACGATTTCGGTATTCGCGCACGATGTCGACGACGCGTGGCGCGTACTGAACGAGATCGCCTGCTTCGATCCGCTCGACGGATATTCGCGCAAGATTGCAGCGCGTGGATTGCCGCGTGGCGAGCCGCGCGTCGGCGTGCCCGATGCGCTCGAATTTTTCGGCGACGCCGCTGCAAGCCAGGCGTTCGCTGCCGCACTCGACACGCTCTCCACGCGCTTGCATCTCACTGCGCAACCGGTCGATTTCGCGCCGCTCAAGGCCGTTTCGGCATTGCTGTACGACGGCCCCTGGGTCGCCGAGCGCCGCGCCGCGCTGGGCGATTTCTTCGACAGTCATCATGAGGCAATCGATCCGACCGTCGCCAAAGTGATCGGCAAGGCGAATCAATTCAGCGCCGTCGATCTGTTCAACGGGCAGTACGCGCTGGCCGATCTGAAGCGTCACGCTGAGTCGCTGTTCGACGACATCGACGTGCTGATCGTGCCGACCACGCCGACGCATCCGTTGATCGCCGACGTGCAGGCGAATCCCGTCGAGTTGAACAGCCAGTTGGGCACGTATACGAACTTCGTGAATCTGCTGGATCTGTGCGCGCTGTCGGTACCGTGTCAGCGTCGCCATGACGGTTTGCACGCAGGCGTCACGCTGATCGCGCCGAGCGGGGCAGACCGATTGCTGGCGGATCTGGGCGCACGAATCCAGGCGCTGTTCGCAACCGATGCAACTAGCACCACTGGCGCAGCGGAAGCCAGGCCCACCACGCCCATCGCTCCGCTGCCGTTCCAGGAGCCGAGCGTCACGCTTGCGGTGGTCGGCGCGCATCTGCGCGGGCAGCCGTTGAACTGGCAGCTTCAGCAGGCTGGCGCGCGCTTTATCGAAGCGACTCACACCGCCGATAACTACCGGCTCTACGCACTCGCGAACACCCAGCCGCCGAAGCCCGGCCTCGTACGCACCACCACGCACGGCCAGCCCATCGCCGTCGAACTCTGGGACGTGCCGCTGCGCACCTTCGGCCAGTTCGTCGCCGAGGTGCCCGCGCCGCTCGGCATCGGCACGCTGCAACTGGCGGACGGGCTGACGGTGAAGGGCTTTATCTGCGAGCCGTCGGCAGTCGGCGACGACAGCGGCGCACTCGACATCACGTCGTTCGGCGGCTGGCTCGCCTATCTCGACAGCCTGAAAGCCTGACCACCGGGCTACCGCTCAACGCACGCCCTGACCACGCCAACCCGGCCCGCTCACTCAACCTCGACTAGGAATAGGACACCATGACCAGCCGCCGCAATTTCATCAAGAGCGCCAGCCTGTTGACGCTCGGCAATATTCTGCCCATCCAGAAGGTGTTTGCCGCACCGAACACGACGGTCGGCGTGATCTACGTCGGCGCGCGCAACGACTACGGCTACAACCAGGCACAGGCGACGGCCGCCGCCGTCATCAAGAAGATGCCGGGCGTGAAGGTGGTCGAAGAAGAGAACGTGCCCGAAACCATCGCCGTGCAGAAGACCATGGAAGCGATGATCGAGCAGGACGGCGCGACGCTGATCTTCGCGACATCGTTCGGTTACTTCGACCCGCACGTGCTGAAAATGGCCGCGAAGTATCCGAAGGTGCGATTCGCTCACTGCGGCGGTTTGTGGAAGCAGGGCAACCCGCCGAACATCACCAGCTACTTCGGCTATATCGACGAATGCCAGTACCTGAACGGCGTCGTCGCAGGTCATATGACGAAGAGCAAGAAGCTCGGCTTCGTCGCGGCCAAACCGATTCCGCAGGTGCTGCGCAACATCAACTCGTTCACGCTCGGCGCGCAATCCGTCGATCCCTCGATCACCACCCAGGTGATTTTCACCGGCGACTGGTCGATGCCGGTCAAGGAAGCCGAAGCGACCAACAGCCTCGTCGATCAGGGCTGCGACGTGCTGACCTGTCACGTGGACGGCCCGAAGGTGGTGGTCGAGACAGCGGAAAAACGCGGCGCGATGAGTTGCGGTTATCACGCGAGCCAGGCCGCGCTCGCGCCGAAGGGTTATCTGACCGGCGCGGAATGGGACTGGGCGACCCCGTACAAGCAACTCGTGAGCGGCGCGCAAGCGGGCAGCGCGCAACCGAACGTGCTGCGCGGCGGCCTCAAGGAAGGCTTCGTGAAGATGTCGCCGTACGGCGCAAAGGTCACGGACGTCGCGAAGAAAAACGCCGACACGATCAAAACCAGCATGGTGGCCGGCAACTTCGTGATCTTCAAAGGCCCGATGCAGGACAACAAGGGCGGCGTCGCGATTGCGTCGGGCACGAGTCACGCGCAGACCGACTACACGCTGGAAAGCATGAATTATCTGGTGCACGGCGTCGTCGGGCAGATCTGAGTTCCGGCCATCTCTTTGCGTCGATTGAAAGGAGCCGCGATGCGCGCCCATGCCCCCCATCCCGCTGCGGCAAGAGTGATGCTGTCGCTCCTGCCCGCACTGCCGACCGTGCTGGCGGTGCTCGGCACGCTGCTGCTGTTTTCGCTGTTCCTGCTGGTGCAGGGGCAGCCCGCGCCCGATGCCATCGCGCTGATTTTCCAGGGCGCGTTCGGCTCGTCGTTTGCGTGGCAGAGCACCTTGCTGCGCGCCGCGCCGCTGATGCTGACCGCGCTGTGCGTCGCGTTACCGGCGCAGGTCGGGCTGATCGTGATCGGCGGCGAGGGGGCGCTCGCACTCGGCGGCATGTGCGCGGCGATCGTCCCGCAAGCGCTGCCGCATGGCACGCCCTGGCTCGTCGCGACGCCGCTGATGGCGGTGGCCGGGATGCTGGCGGGCGGCGTCTGGATCGGCGCGGTCGGCGCGTTGCGGCAGTGGCGCGGGGTCAACGAGACGATCAGCAGTCTGCTGATGTCGTATATCGCGATCGCCGTGTTCAAGCATCTGGTCGAAGGGCCGTTGCGTGATCCGGCGAGTCTGAACAAGCCGTCCACGTATCCCGTTCCCGACTCGATGATGATCGGCTCGATCCCCGGCCTCGACACGCATTGGGGACTGTTCTGGGGCATCGTCGCATGCGTCGCGGCCTGGGTGTTCGTCAGATTCAGCACGAAGGGCTTCGCGATGCGGGTGGTCGGCGGCAGCAATCGCGCGGCGCGGCTGGTCGGGTTGCCGGTCAATCTGCTGGCGCTGGGCGCGTGCGTGCTCGGCGGCGCAGCGGCGGGGCTTGGCGGCATGTTCGAAGTCGCGGCGGTGCAGGGTAGCGCCAACGCGTCGCTGCTCGCGGGTTATGGCTATGCGGGCATTCTCGTTGCGTTTGCCGCGCGTCAAAACCCGCTGGCGATCATCGCGTGCGCGTTGATGATCGGCGGAATCGAGGCGAGCGGCAGTTTGCTGCAACGGCGACTCGATTTGCCCGACGCCACCACCCTGGTACTGCAAGGCCTGCTGTTCGCGAACCTGCTCGCGTGGGAAGCGCTCGGCGGACGCATCGCCGCGTGGCGCGTGAAGTTGCAGGCCGCCGCGCAAACCGATCTTCCCGTGCAACTGGAGCAGACCCATGCCTGATATGCACTCGCCCATCGTCATCCTGCTGTTGTCGCTGTTCGCCGGAGCGATCCGCGTCAGCACGCCTTATCTGTTCGTCAGTCTCGGCGAATGTCTGACCGAGAAGGGTGGCCGCGTGAACCTCGGCCTTGAGGGCATTCTCGTGTCCGGCGCGATGAGCGGCTATGCGGGCGCGTTTCTGAGCGGCTCGCCGTGGATCGGCGTACTGTGCGCCGGTCTGGTCGGCTTGCTGCTCGGTTGCCTGCACGGACTCGTATGTTCGTTGCCGCGCGTGTCGGACATCGCGTTCGGCATCGCGCTGATGCTGCTCGGCACCGGCCTCGCGTTCTATCTCGGCAAGCCGTTTATCGAACCGCAAGCGCCGATGCTGCCGTTCATCGATCTCGGCGCGTGGAGTTCGTCGCCGCAACTGCATAACGCGCTGCATCTGAATCTGCTGTTCGTGATCGGCGTGGTGCTGGCCTTCGTTCTGCAATGGGCGTTGCGCAATACGCGCTGGGGGATGGTGCTGCGGCTCGTCGGCGATCACGCGGAAACGGCGCGCGCGATGGGTTATCCGCTGACGCGCGTACGGATTGCCGCCACGGCGGTGGGTGGCGTGTTCGCGGGCGTCGGCGGCGCGTATCTGTCGCTGGTGTATCCGGGGAGCTGGAACGAAGGACTCTCCAGCGGACAGGGCCTGATGGCGGTCGCGCTGGTGATTTTCGCGCGCTGGCAGCCGTTGCGCTGCCTGTGGGCCGCGCTGCTGTTCGGCGCGGCGGGCGCGCTCGGCCCCGCGTTGCAGGCGATCGGCGTGACAAGCGGCTATTACCTGTACAACGCCGCGCCGTACGTTCTGACGCTGCTGATCATGATCGTCAACTGCCGGCCGGATCGCACGCTGGCCGGCGCGCCGGGCGAACTGAGCCTGACCCGCTGATCCACTGACCACGTTAGCAGGCGCGCGCCATGTTCGCTCCTCTCGAAACGCTATTGATCTTTTCGAACCCTCATCAGGACGTTCTCACCATGAACCGATTCATCGAAGCGAGACCCTACCCGTGGCCGTACGACGGCAATCTGCGCCCGGACAACACCGCGCTCGTGATCATCGACATGCAGACTGATTTCTGCGGCCACGGCGGCTATGTCGACAAGATGGGCTACGACCTGTCGCTGACGCGCGCGCCAATCGAGCCGATCAGAAGCGTGCTGAAGGCGATGCGCGAGCAGCGCTTCACGATCATTCATACGCGTGAAGGACACCGGCCGGATCTGTCGGATCTGCCTGCCAACAAGCGCTGGCGCAGCCGCCGCGCGGGCACCAACGGCGTGGGTATCGGCGACGACGGCCCGTGCGGAAAAATTCTCGTACGCGGCGAACCGGGCTGGGAGATCATCGACGAACTCAAGCCGCTCGACGGCGAGATCGTCATCGACAAACCGGGCAAGGGCTCGTTCTGCGCGACCGATCTCGAACTGGTGCTGCGCACGCGCGGCATCGTCAATCTGATCCTGACCGGCATCACCACCGACGTCTGCGTCCACACGACCATGCGCGAAGCCAACGACCGCGGCTTCGAATGCACGGTGCTGGCCGACTGCTGCGGCGCGACCGACAGAAGCAATCACGACGCCGCGCTGCACATGATCACGATGCAGGGCGGCGTGTTCGGCACGGTGTCCGACTCGGGCGCGTTGCTGCAAACGCTGGGCGGCTGATCATGTCCACGCTACCCCGGCAGGCGCTAGGCGTTGAGGTGATCAACGCGAGCAAATCGTTCGGCGCGTTCCGTGCTCTCGATGGCGTGTCGATCAAGGTGAAGGCGGGCACGATCCACGCGCTGCTCGGCGAGAACGGCGCGGGCAAAAGCACGCTCGTGAAGGGGCTGGTCGGCTACGGCGTGCTCGACGACGGCCAGATCGCCGCCGACGACAAGGAGGTCCACATCCACTCGCCGCGCGACGCGCAGGCGTTGGGCATCGGCATGGTGTATCAGCATTTCACGCTGGCGTCGGGCTTGTCGGTGGAAGAAAACCTGCTGCTTGCGCGCGGCAAGATGCCGTGGAAAATCGACTGGAAAGCGGAGCGGGCAGCGCTCAATGCGTTCATGCAGCGGATGCCGTTCCGCCTGCCGCTGGATGCGCCGGTTTCGACGCTCGCCGCCGGTGAGAAACAGAAGCTCGAAATCCTGAAGCAGCTTTATCTGCAGCAGCGCTTTCTGATTCTCGACGAACCGACCTCGGTGCTGACGCCGCAGGAAGCCGACGAAGTGCTCGGGCTGATGCGCGATCTGACCACGCGGGGCGAGTTGACCGTGCTGATGATCACGCACAAGTTCCGCGAAGTGATGGCCTATGCCGACGACGTCACCGTGTTGCGCAAAGGCCGCCAGGTCGGCACGAGCGCGGTGGCCGCCACCAACCGCGACCAGCTCGCCGCATGGATGATGGGCACCGTCGCCGCGCAGGACGCGCCGGTGATGGCGGCCGTCAGCGTCGAGCGCGTGCCGCGCAAGCCGCTCGACGAAACCGTGCCGGTGCGCCTCGCGTTGCGCGATGTCTCCGTGGAAGACGATCGCGGCCACACCGCGGTGAAGCACGCCACGCTGTCGGTGCGCGCGGGCGAAATTCTCGGCCTCGCGGGCGTGTCCGGCAACGGCCAGAAAGAACTCGTGGAAGCGCTGGTCGGCCAGCGTCGCGTGAAAACGGGCGACATGCAGGTGGCGGGCAAGCCGTACCACGCAACGCGCGACGAGATGACTCAACGGCGCGTGTTCGCGATTCCCGAGGAGCCGTTGAAGAACGCGTGCGTCGGCTCGATGAGCGTCGCGCAGAATCTCGCGTTGCGTGACTTCGACCGCGAGCCGTTGCGGCGCGGCGGCTGGTGGCTCGACCGGCGCGCGATGCGCGAGCGCGCGGCGCAGCGGATCGCCGAATTCAATGTTCGGCCGCCGGTGCCCGAACGCGCGATCGGCACGCTGTCCGGCGGCAATGTGCAGCGTGCGGTGCTGGCGCGCGAACTCGGTCAGCCGGTGGACGTGCTGATCGTCGCCAATCCGGTATTCGGGCTGGATTTCGCGTCGGTCGCCGATATTCACGCACGCCTGATGGCCGCGCGCGACGCCGGTGCGGCCGTGCTGCTGGTCAGCGAAGACCTTGACGAACTGCTTGAACTCGCGGACCGCATCATCGTGATTGCCGAAGGCGAACTGGTGTTCGACACGCCCGCCGCGCATGCGGATCGCGCCGTGCTCGGGCAACATATGGCAGGACACGGCGACGCGCATGCGCAAACGCACGCCGCGCCGATTGAGAAAATCAAGGAAACGGTTGGATGAGCGACAACACTTCAAACAGCACGATCAGCAGCACGACCCATTCGATCGACGCCCAACCCGGCCCGTTCACGTTCGACTCCAAGAAAACCGCGCTGGTCGTGATCGACATGCAGCGCGATTTCATCGAGCCGGGCGGTTTCGGCGAATCGCTCGGCAACGACGTATCGCTGCTCGCGGAGATCGTGCCGACCGTGGCCGCGCTGCTCGCCCTCGCGCGCCGGCAGAACTGGCTGGTCGTACACACGCGCGAATCGCATGCGGCGGATCTGTCGGACTGTCCGCCCGCCAAGCGGCTCCGGGGCGCACCGAATGCACGTATCGGCGATGCGGGGCCGATGGGCCGCATCCTGATTCGCGGCGAACCGGGCAACGCGATCATCGAGCCGCTCGCGCCGGTAGCGGGCGAGATCGTCATCGACAAACCCGGCAAGGGCGCGTTCTACGCGACCCGGCTCGGCGAGGAACTGGCGATGCGCGGCATCACACACCTCGTGTTTGCCGGCGTGACCACCGAAGTCTGCGTGCAAACGTCGATGCGCGAAGCCAACGATCGCGGCTACGACAGTCTGCTCGTCGACGATGCGACCGCCAGCTATTTCCCCGCCTTCAAACAGGCGACGCTCGACATGGTGCGCTCGCAAGGCGGCATTGTCGGCTGGACCGCGCCGCTTTCGTCACTCACCCGGATCGAAGGAAAAAACTGACGCATGGATATCAATCAGCCCGAAATCGTCGCGCAGGTTCAGGCGGCCTTTGTCGAATACGAACGCGCGCTGGTCGATAACGACGTCGCCGCGATGAACGCGCTGTTCTGGCACGCGCCGGAAACGGTCCGCTACGGCATCGCGGAAATCCAGCACGGCGGTGAAGCGATCCGTGCGTGGCGCGAGAATTGCGCGCCGGTGCCGAAGTCGCGCAAGCTGCATCGAACGGTGGTGACGACTTTCGGTTCGGACTTCGCGACCGTCAGCACCGAGTTCACCAGCGACGCGACCGCGCTCATCGGCCGTCAGATGCAAAGCTGGGCCCGGCTCGGTCCCACCGAGGGCTGGAAGATCGTCGCCGCGCATGTCAGCCTGATCGATCCTGCGGTCGTGTCGTGACGGAAATGAGGTGCTGATCCGCTTGCTGCGAAGCGCCGATAATAAGAAAACAGGACCCTGGTTTCACTTATGAACGACGACCCGACCAATCTGCTGGAGACGTCCGCCGAAGCATCCGCTGCGCAAGGTCAAGCGCAGGTGCCGGCTGCGGCCAACCCGCTCGCCGAGCAGGTCTATCAGCAACTGAAGAACGACATCTTCAGTTTCCGGTTGTTTCCGGGCGACCGCTTTTCGGAGAACGGCATCGCGCAGCACTACGGCGTGTCGCGTACGCCGATGCGCGACGGGCTGTTCCGGCTGCAACGCGAAGGCTATCTGGAGGTTGGGTTCCGGCGCGGCTGGAAAGTGTCGCCGATCAACTTCGATCAGCTCGATCAGCTTTACGACCTGCGGATCGTGCTGGAAGTGGCGGCGGTCGAGCGGGTCGGCACGGGCGGCGAGATCGCGCATGCGGCGCTCGAAGCGTTGAAGGCGGTGTGGTGCGTCGAGCCCGAACTACGCGAAAGCGATCCGGTGAAGATGTTTGGCATGGACGAAAACTTTCATCGCCAACTGGTGGCCGCGACGGGCAATGCGGAAATGCTGCGCGTGCATAACGAGGTGACCGAGCGCATCCGTATCGTGCGGCGGCTCGATTTTCTGAAGCCGCACCGCACCAGCGCAACTTACGACGAGCATTCGACGATGCTGAATCTGATCGAGCGCAACCGGCTGACCGAAGCGATCATCCTGCTGCGCGCGCATATTACGCAGAGCAAGCTGGAAGTGCGCAAGATCACGCTGTCGATGCTGGCCGCCGCGCGCGACAGCAAGTTGCCGTTCGTGTCGTGAATGCGGTTGACCGGACAGCGCGCACCGTTTAGCGCCGCTCGGCTTAGGCCGCCACGCGTACTCATCCGGCGTGGCGCGCTTCACACTCAATCGTAAGAAAACGCGCCGCCGAACTTCTCGATCCGTTCGAGCGCCATGCCCGAGCCGCGCACCACACAGGTGAGCGGCGCTTCGGCGACGAACACCGGCAAGCCCGTTTCCTCCGCCAGCAGCCGGTCGAGATCGCGCAGCAATGCGCCGCCGCCCGCCAGCATGATGCCGCGCTCGGCGATATCCGCGCCGAGTTCCGGCGGCGTCTGTTCCAGCGCGATTTTCACCGCCGACACGATCTGATTCAGCGGATCGGTCAGCGCTTCGAGAATCTCGTTACTCGACACCGTGAAACTGCGCGGAATGCCTTCGGACATGTTGCGGCCCTTGACCTCCATCTCCAGCACTTCGGAGCCGGGAAACGCCGAACCGATTTCCTTCTTGATCGCCTCGGCGGTCTGCTCACCGATCAGCATCCCGTAGTTGCGGCGGATGTAATTAACGATCGCGTCGTCGAACTTGTCGCCGCCCACCCGCACCGAGCCTTTGTAGACGATGCCGCCGAGCGAGATCACGCCGACCTCGGTCGTGCCGCCGCCGATATCGACCACCATCGAGCCGGTCGCGTCCGACACCGGCAGGCCCGCGCCGGTCGCGGCGGCCATCGGTTCCTCGATCAGATAGACCTGCGAAGCGCCGGCGCTATGCGCGGCTTCCTTGATCGCGCGCCGCTCGACCTGGGTCGAACCGCACGGCACGCAGATGATGATGCGCGGCGACGGCGCGAACATGCGCGACTCATGCGCCATCTGGATGAAGCGCTTGATCATCTGCTGGGTGATGTTGAAGTCGGCGATCACGCCGTCTTTCATCGGGCGGATCGCCTCGATGTTGCCCGGCACTTTGCCGAGCATCTGCTTTGCTTCCTTGCCGACGGCCAAGATGATTTTCTTGCCGTTCGGACCACCTTCCTGACGGATCGACACCACCGAAGGTTCGTCCAGCACGATGCCTTTGCCACGCATGTAGATCAGCGTGTTTGACGTGCCGAGGTCGATGGCCAGGTCGTTGGAAAAATAGCCGCGTAGAAAACCGAACATGCCTATTCCTGTCTCTCGGATGCCGGGCGCCAGAGCGCCGCATGGGAGCGCCGCGCGTTGGCGGCAGGCGACCAGGTGACGGTCGGAAGAGAGGGAAGAATAACAGTTTCGGCTGCGGGCGCGAGGTTGGCGGCCGCGGCGGGTGATCGGTTGGCGGGCGTCGCCAGCGGCTGGGCAGGGTGTGCGCCTGGGATCGGCGCGGCCCTTTTAAGGCCTTGTTGCATGATGGTTGGTGTACTGCAAATACCGGCTGCGCATGAACTTCGCGTGCCGCTATCCGCCGTGCGTACGCACATTACCGGATCGTAATCTGGGGCCATGGCGGTGCCGGTATGATTGGATCGTCAATGCAAAGCGGAGCAATCGATGCGAATCCTGGTAATCGAGGACGAGCTGAAAACAGCGGCCTATCTGAAGAAAGGCCTGGAGGAGTCGGGCTATGCGGTCGACGTCGCGAACGACGGCCCGCACGGCCTGTTCCTCGCGCAGGAAGAGGAATACAACGTGATCGTGCTCGACGTGATGCTGCCCGGCATGGACGGCTGGACCATCGTCAAGACCTTGCGCAGCACGCGCACCACGCCGGTGCTGTTCCTCACCGCGCGCGACGACGTCGACGACCGCGTGCGCGGGCTGGAACTCGGCGCGGACGATTATCTGGTGAAGCCGTTCGCGTTCGTCGAACTACTGGCCCGCGTGCGCACGCTCGCACGGCGTGGGCCGCCGCGCGAAAGCGAATTGATCCGCGTGGGCGATCTTGAAATGGACGTGAACCGCAGGCGCGTGAAACGCGGCGGCCAGCGCATCGATCTCACGCCGCGTGAGTTTTCGTTGCTGCAACTGCTCGCGCGCCGTCAGGGCGAGGTGCTGAGCCGCACGCAGATCGCGTCGTATGTGTGGGATATGAATTTCGACAGCGACACCAATGTGGTCGAGGTGGCGATCCGCCGTCTGCGCACCAAGATCGACGACAACTTCCCGGTCAAGCTGATCCACACGGTACGCGGCGTCGGCTACGTACTCGAACTGAAGGACTCCGCCTGATGCGGCGCCGCTCCCTCGCCGCCACGCTCGCGCTGGCGTTCGGCGTCACCACGTTCGCGGTGTTCGTGCTGGTCGGCAGCTTCCTGTACCTCGCGCTCGAAAAGCAGATCAAGGCGCAGGACAATCTCGACATCGTGCTGGCCGCGCGTCACGCCCGGCGGCTCGCGCAGGAACTCGAATCGGCGCAGGACATTCGCGAGCACGGCGATCGCCTCGCCAGCATCGTGCTCGGCAACGAGGCGATGTCGATGGAAGTGTTCGGTCCCGACGGCCGCCGCATCATCGATCACAACATCGCGCAGGCGCTCGCCGCGCCCGATTCGGCCAGCGGCGCAGCCACCGTTGCCGCGCTGCCGCCGCTCGCGCGTGCCTCGGCGACGGCGCGCATCACCGATGCCGATATCAGCGACTGGACCGGCCACGACGGCGCGCCGATTCGCGGCATCCTCACCGACGCGCGCCTGCAGAACGGCGACACGGCGAGCGTGCTGGTCGCGCGCAACATGAGCGACCGCTGGGAATTGCTCGACCATTACCGCGACCAGATCAAGGCGGCGGGCGTCGCCGGGGTGCTGCTGTCGATGCTGCTGGGATATCTGCTGATCCGCGCGGTGTTGCGGCCGTTGCGCGATATCGCGGCGAGCGCGGGCGGCGTCACCGTCAACCGACTCGATACGCGGATTGCGGTGGCGCGCGTGCCGAGCGAACTCGACGCGCTGGTGGTATCGCTGAACGCGATGTTCGAGCGGGTCGAGCAGGGTTTTCAGCGGCTCTCGCGCTTTACCGCCGACCTCGCACACGACATGCGCACGCCGCTGTCCAATATGCGGGGCGCGGCGGAAGTCGCGCTCAGCCGCCCGCGTTCCGTCGACGAATACGAGGCGCTGCTCGCGTCGAATGTGGAAGAGTGCGACCGGCTGTCGAGAATGATCGAGAACGTGCTGTTTCTTGCGCGCGCCGAGCATCCGCAATTTGTCAGGCACATGCGCGAATTCGACGTCGGGCAGGAACTGACTCACATCGCCGACTACTTCGAAGGTGTCGCCGACGAAGCGAGCGTGCGCGTGCAGGTGCGCGGCACGGCCTCGCTGACCGCCGACCTCGAACTGTTCCGGCGCGCGGTCAGCAATCTGCTGGCGAACGCGATTCGCTATACGCCGCCGGGCGGCGCGATCGGGCTCGATGTCGAGCCGTCGCCCGACGCGGTGCGCGTGACCGTGTCGAACGAGGGTCAGCCGATTGCCGAGGCAGACCTCGAACGGATTTTCGACCGTTTCTATCGTGTCGATCCGTCGCGCAGCGCGCTGCCGTCGGCGGGCTTGTCGCAAGGGTCGGCCGGATCAACGGGACTCGGGCTTGCGATCGTGCGCACCATCATGGAATTGCACGGCGGCTCCGTGCACGCGGAGAGCGATGCACGAAGCACGCGGTTTGTCCTGACGTTCAGACGGGCAGGGTAAGCACCGCATCCACGGCGTCAAGCGGACGTTGACAGTCAAACCGGCGCGGCCGCTCCCCACGTCCCGCCCAGCGCTTTCATCAACGACACGCTCGAAGTCAACTGCCGCGCCGCGATCTGATCGGCGAGCCGCTGATTCGTCAGCGCGATGGTCTGCGCCGTCACCACATCCAGATAACTGACCGCGCCTGCGTTGAAGCGGTTGGTCGTGAGCCGCAGCGACAGATTCGCGGCCGTGGTCGCGCGCTGCTGACTGGCGGCTTCGTCGGCGAGCGCGTGCAGCGCGGACAGGTTGTCCTCGACCTGTTGCAACGCCACCAGCACCGACTGCCGGTAATCGGCGACCGCGCCGTCATATTGCGCGGTCGCGCCGTGCAGGCTCGCCTTGCGTTTGCCGCCGTCGAACAGCGTGCCGGCGAGTTGCGGACCGATCGACCAGAACAGGCTCGGCGCGCTCAGCCACGGCGCGAAAAAGGTGCTTTCCAACCCGGCGCTCGCGGACAGGATCAGATCGGGAAAGAACGCCGCGTGCGCGACGCCGATCTGCGCATTCGCCGACGCCACGCGCCGTTCGGCGGCGGCGATATCGGGCCGCCGTTCGAGCAGTTGCGACGGCAGACCGGCCGGAATCGCGGGCACGGCGGGCAGCGCGGCCACGGCTTCCTGCGGCGGCAGCGTGAAGGTCGATGCGGGTTCGCCGATCAGCGTCGCGATTGCATGCTGCATCTGCGCGCGGGTCACGTCGATGTCGGTGGCCTGGGTGCGCGTCGCTTCGAGTTGCGCGGTGGCCTGCGCGACGGCGGAGGCGTCGATTGCGCCGTGCTGGAGTTGCTGCTGCAGCAGCTTCAACGCGGCGGCGTAGGCGTTCACGCTGTCGTCGAGGAGCTTTTTCTGCACGTCCAGCGAGCGCAGCGTGAAGTAGTCAGTGGCGAGATCGGCGCTCATCGTCAGGCGCACGCTTTCGAGGTCCGCTTCGCTCGCCTGCGCGTCGGCCCGCGCGCCGTTCACGCTATCGCGCACGCGACCGAACAGGTCCGGCTCCCAACTCGCCGACACCCCCGCCGCGTAGTCGGGCACCGTCTTGCCCGCGAGCGACTTGCCTTCGACATTCTGCGAAGTCCGCGAGCGGTTCTGCGCGACGCCCGCCGTAATGGTCGGGAAAAAGCCGGAGCGCTGATAGTCGACCATCGAACGCGCCTGCTGGACCTGCGCGACCGCTTTGCGCACGCTCTGGTTCGACACGTCGATGCGCGCTTCGAGGCCGTTCAGCACCGGGTCGCCGAACACGGTCCACCACGGGCCGCGCGGGGAGGCGTCGGCGGGAGCGGCCTGCGCCCAGCCGGGCGCGGTGGTGGCGGCTGCGGCGGTGGCAGCCGCGCCTGCATAACGCGCGGGCATGTCGGTGGCAGGCCGCTGATAAGGCGGCAGCGTCGAGCACGCGCTGAACAGCGCGGCGATCAGCGTTGCCACGACGGAGCGGCGCAACGACGAGCGCGAAACATTCAATGAAAACATCGGCAAATCCTTTCGATGACGAGGGCCGGGCTTAACGTGGTTCAACACGGATCAACCCGGTTCAACCCTGCGCGGCCGGCATGACCTGAACCATCTGGCCGTTGCCGAGCGAATCGCCGGGGTTGTTGATCACGCGATCCGTCGACGCGAGCCCGGTCGTGATCTCCACGTGCGTGCCGAAATCGCGGCCAATATGCACCGTCTTGAGCGCCGCCCGGCCGTGACTGTCGACCACCGCCACCGTCACGCCGTCCGGGCGGAACAGCAGTGCGCTGACCGGCAGATCGAGCGCGGGCGAAGGGTTCTGCAATTGCAGATGCACCTGCGCGTACGCACCTGGCATCAGCGCGCCGTCCTTGTTGTCGACATCGATTTCGACGCGCAGCGTCCGGCTCGACGGATCGATCGAACCGGTGCTGCGCGCCACCTTCCCGGCGATATGCCGCCCGGGATACTGCGGCGCGGTCAGATAAACGCCGGTGCCGGACGTGACGTAAGGCGCGTCGTTCTGCGGTACGTCGGCGAACACGCGCAGCACGCCGGTCTGCTGGATGTGGAACAACTCACCCGACATGCCTGCCGTACCGGGCGTGCCGCCCGCCGTCACCAGCGCGCCGGTGTCGACGTTGCGCGCGGTGATCACGCCGTCGAACGGCGCGGTGATCTTCTCGTACGACACCAGTTCGGCGAGGTGCGCGACATTGGCCTGAGCCGATGCCAGCATCGCGCGACGCGCTTCCATGTCGCTGACTTTGGTGTCCGCGTCCTGTTGCGCGACCGACTGCGTTTGCAGCATGTCCTGCCAGCGTTGCGCGGTGGTTTTCGCGAAGTTGAAATTGGCCTGCGCGGTGGCTTCGTCGGCACGGGCCTGACGCAGTTGCGCGTCGAGTTCCGGCGCCTCGATGGTCGCCAGCGTCTGGCCGCCCGTCACATGCGCGCCGATGTCGGCATTCCAGTGCGCCAGATAGCCGCTGGTGCGCGCATAGATCGACGCTTCGGCGAACGGCGTCACGGCGGCGGGCAACAGGATTTCGTTGACGGCGGGCGCGGCGCGCGGCGTGACGACCGATACGCTGAGGACGCTCTGCGCTTGCGTCTGCTGGGTCAGCGCGGCGCTTGCGTGGAGCCGGGGCACGATACCGACCAGCAGTAACGCAGCGGCGAGACCGGTTAGCGCGAGCGGCCACAGGCGACGCCGGTGTGGGGTTGCGGTTGCGGCTGCGGTTGCGGTTGCGGCCGAATCGGTGCCGGTGCCGGTGCTGGTGTTCGCGTTCGGCTGGACGCCTGCGTTCACGTCTGCGCGCTGCTCATCGAGTTCGGGCGGAAGGGATGAATCGTTCATGGGCGAGGTCTCGTCTGAATCAATGGGTGCGTTCGGCAATGCTGGCTTCGTGCGGGTTTTCCTGCGGGCCGCCCCGCCGTTCAGAACGTGCCGCGCGGCGTTTGTCGAGCCACGCATGCACCGTCCCATAGACGACCGGCACGAACAGCAGCGTCGACACCGTCCCCAGCGCCAACCCGCCGATCACCGCGCGGCCGAGCGGCGCGTTCTGTTCGCCGCCGTCGCCGAGACCGAGCGCCATCGGCAGCATGCCGATCAGCATCGCGAGCGCGGTCATCAGCACCGGGCGGAAGCGGCTGAAACCGCCATCGAGCGCGGCCTGCAGCGGCGGCTGGCCGCCGTGGTGGAATTCGCGCGCGGTGTTGATCACCAGAATGCTGTTGGCGGTCGCGATGCCGATACACAGAATGGTCCCGGTCAACGCCGGCACGCTCACGCGCGTGCCCGTGCTGAACAGCATCCACGCGATGCCCGCGAGCGAGCCCGGCAGGCCGCTGACGATGATCAGCGGATCGAGCCACGACTGGAAGTTCACGACCATCAGCAGGTACACGAGACCGATGGCGAACACGAGACCGGCGGCGAGACCGCTGAACGAGTCGTGCATCGCCTGCACCTGGCCGCGCATCACGATCGACGCGCCAGGCGGCAGCTGCGGCCGGATCTGATCGACGAGGCGGGTCACGTCGGCGGCGACGCTGCCGAGATCGCGTCCTTGCGTCGACGCAAAAATGTCGAGCACCGGCTGCACGTTGTAGTGGGACACGACGGCTTGCTGCGTGCCGCGCGTCAGCGTACTCAGCGCGCCGAGCAGGTTTTGCGGAGCGGGCACGCCAGGCGTCGCGGCGGCGCTCGCGCTGCCGCTCGCCGCCACCGGAATATTCGCCAGCGCCTGCAACGAGTTGACGTCGTACTGCGGCATCATCGCCATCAGCGGATAGCTCACGCCGTTACGCGGATCAAGCCAGAAATTCGGCGACGTCTGCGAACTGCCGGACAGCGCGATCAGCAGATTCTGCGACACGTCGCGTTGCAGCAGGCCCGCCTGGATTGCCCGCGTGCGGTCCACGTTCACGTTGATCGCGGGTGCATCGCCGGGTTGCTGGATACGGGCGTCCACCAGCCCGCGCACGCCGCGCAATTGCGCGAGCAGGCGGTTGGCGACCGCGCGGTTCGCATCGAGCTTGTTGCCGACGATCTGGATGTCGATCGGCGCGGGCAAGCCGAAATTCAGAATCTGGCTGACGATATCGGCGGGCAGGAACGCGAACGTGACGCCGGGAAACTCTTTCGCCAGCGTATTGCGTAGCGTCGCGACATAGCCAGCGGTCGGCTGATGCCCGGCCGCGAGCGAGATCATCACGTCGGCATCTTCGGGGCCGATCGGATCGGACGAATCGTAAGTCAGGTTGATGCCGCTCACCGGCACGCCGATGTTGTCGAGCATCGCCGCGAGTTCCGGTTTCGGAATCACGCTGCGCACGCGTGCTTCGACCTGATCGGTGAGGCGCGCGGTGTCCTCGATTCGCGTGCCGGTCGGCGCGCGCAGATGCAGACGGATTTCACCGGTATCGACAGCGGGGAAAAAGTCGCGGCCCGCGAACGGCAGCAACGCGAGCGAGCCGACGCACAGCACAAAGAAAATCACGATGAAGCGGCGCGGACTCGCCATCGCCGCGCCGAGCACGCCGCGATACCGCTCGCGCAAGCGCTCGAAACGCTGTTCGAAGCCGCCCTGAAAACGGATCAGCCGCGCCACCGGCCCGTTGCCGCCAACCGGCGTCCGGCTGCGCGCGCGCATCAGATACATCGCCAGCGTCGGCACCAGCGTGCGCGAGAAGAAGTACGACGCGATCATCGCGAACACCACCGCTTCGGCGAGCGGCACGAACAGATAGCGCGCCACGCCGGACAGCAGGAACATCGGCACGAACACGATGCAGATGGACAGCGTCGACACGAACGTCGGCACCGCGATTTCACCGGAGCCGTTCAGTATCGCGTCATGCAGCGGCTCGCCGTTTTCCAGATGATGGGTGATGTTCTCGATCGCGACGGTCGCGTCGTCGACGAGAATGCCGACCGCGAGCGCCAGCCCGCCGAGCGTCATGATGTTAATGGTCTGTCCAAGCGCGGACAGCGCGATCAGCGAGGTCAGCACCGCGAGCGGAATCGACACCGCGATGATCAGCGTCGCGCGCCAGCTGCCGAGAAACAGCAGGATCATCAGCGCGGTCAGCGCGGCGGCGATCAACGCTTCGCGCGCCACGCCGAGCACCGCCGACTTCACGAACACCGACTGATCCGACAACGCGGTGATGTGCAGCGAACTGGGCAGGCCGGCCGCGATATGCGGCAGCATCGCCTTGACCTGCTGGATGATCGTCAGCGTCGACGTGCTGCCGGATTTCTCGATGGTCAGCAGCGCGGCGCGTTTGCCGTCGGCCCGCACGATGTTGGTTTGCGGCGCGTAGCCGTCGCGCACATGGGCGACGTCGCGCACGTAGACCACGCCGCCGTTCACGGTCTTGACCGGCAGATCGTTGAGCGTGGCGACGGTGTCGGTGCTGCCGTTCATCTGCACGTTGTATTCCTTCGTGCCGATCTTCGCGGTGCCGCCCGGCAGGATCAGATTCTGCGCATTCACCGCGTTGACCACGTCGAGCGGCGCGAGTCCCTTGGCCTGCAACGCGCGCGGATCGATATCGACCATGATCTGCCGCACCTTGCCGCCGAACGGCAACGGCACCGACGCGCCTTGCACGGTCGCCAGTTGCGTGCGGATCGCGCTGTTACCGAGGTCGTAAAGCTGCTGCTCGGACAGCGTGTTGCTGGACAGCCCGAGTTGCAGGATCGGCACCGTCGACGCGTTGTACGTGATGATGTTCGGCGGCAACGTGCCCGGCGGCAGCACGCGCAGGATCGATGCGGAGTTGGACGCCGCTTCCGCAATCGCGCGATTGATGTCGGCGCCCGGGTGGAAAAAGATCTTCACCACCGAGACGCCGTTCAGCGATTGCGACTCGATGTGCTCGATGTCGTCCACGTCGGAGGTCAGCGCGCGCTCGTAGTTCGACGTGATCCGGTTCGCCATGTCCTGCGCGGAAAAACCGTTGTACGTCCAGACGATGCTGACGACGGGAATATCGATATTCGGAAAGATATCGGTCGGCGTGCGCAGTATCGCAAGCGGGCCGACGATAAAAATCAGCACCGCGAGGACCACGAAGGTATAGGGCCGGCGCAGCGCGAGCCTGACGATCCACATGAGGGGTTCCTGAAAAGAGACCAGGGAAGCGCGCGTCCTGGCCGTGTCCGGTGAACGGGCAGGGCCGCACGGAATGCACGGATGCGTGACGCGAACTGTGTGAATCGGGAGTGTGCGGGCGGGGCGCTTACCGGCGGCGGACGGCCAGATTACCGTTTTGTTATCTAACGGCCCGACGGCGTTAATGACAGCGGACGATCTGCGCAACGCGGGACAAGGTTCGGGCGGCGACGGCGAGGCGCAGATAACGAAACCGTAATCAGCGGGTCAGCGCTCCGACAGTTCGAATGACAAGAATGCAAACGTGGTTCAGGCCACAACACGTCCTTGTCATGACTGGTCAATTGGCTGGTCGCTAACGGAGAAACACCATGAAACTGCTTACCGCTATTGCCATTGCCGCCCTCAGCCTGCCGTTCGGCGCGAATGCGTTTGCCCAGACCAGCCATTCAGGACTGACGCGGGCCGAAGTGATGGCGCAGTTGCACGAGGCACAGGTCGACGGCATCGTCCCGACGCGCAGCAATGACTATCCGCCGTCGGCGGCCACGGTCGAGCGCAACCGCGAACTGTATGCGATCCAGCACGGCACCGATGGCGCTAAATCGCTCAGAACGGCTGACCAGGCCACGACGCAGCCAGGAGCGGCGGCTGATTGAGGGCGGGGGAATCGACGGCGCCGGATCGCGGCGAGTTGCAGCGGTCGCAGCAATGGCAGCCTGCGTTGCTGCTACCGTCCCGCCGTCCCAAGTTTCGCGACCTGCTCGCGAAGATGCTCGATAGCCCGCGCGGCAAAGCTGGACACCGGCCATTCCGACCGATGGATCAGCCACAGCGTATCGACGACCGGCGCGCCGCATTCGACGACCGCAATCGCCTCCTGGCGGGCGAACGCGGTGCGCGCATAACGCGGAATCACCGTGAATCCCAAGCCACGCGCCACCGGCTCGAGAATCAAACCGATCTGATTGCTGAAACCCTGGCGGCGCAATGTCTGCACACCGGGATTGCCGGGAAAACGGCGGCTCAGCAGCCGGCTTGCCATCGCCTGGCCGTCCGGGTGGTCGATAAAACCAAGCCGTTCGAGATCGCTCCATTCGTGCATCTCGGCATGCGCGGCGGGGACGACCAGTTCCAGCGGTTCCTCGGTGAAATGACTGGCGGCCAGCCGGGGATCGTCAGGCTTGAGCGTGACCAGACCGAGTTCGTACTGGTTCTGCAACACGGCGGCTAACACTTCGGAATCGGGCGCGAAGCGGTGTCGCACGACCCAGCCGGGATGGACCTGCTGCAATCCCAGCAAGATCGGAAACAGCGCAAGTCCAATGCTACCGGGGCTGATCAGACTGATTTCACCCGATTCGGTGTCCGCACCGCTCAGTCTCAGCCGCAAGCGCTTGTCGGCGAGATCGGCTTCTTCGCAATACGCGAGCAACGCGTGACCGGCGGGCGTCAATTCGAGTTGACGCGGACGGCGGATCGCCAGCAACCCCAACTCGTCCTCCAGATGCCGCAGATGCTGGCTCACGGCGGCCTGCGTCAATTGCAGCCGCTCAGCCGCGCGCGTGAAGCTGCCGAGTTCGGCCAGCGTCGTGAAAGTTCGCAGCCATTGCGGATTCAGCATAAGGATAATTTATCGAATTGATAATCTGGACGTGGTTTTAATTATAGCGACGGAAGCCTAACCTTCCAGCACACCATTTGCCCGGAAGGAGCCCGCTTATGTCCACAACCTATCCTCGTTCGTTTTCCCATATTGGCCTGTCGGTGACCGATCTCGACGCCGCGGTCAAGTTCTACACTGAAGTGCTCGGCTGGTATCTGATCATGCCGCCCACCACGATTGCCGAGGACCCGAGCGCGATCGGCGTGATGTGCACCGATGTGTTCGGCGCGGGCTGGGGTTCGTTCCGTATCGCGCATCTGTCGACGGGCGACCGCGTCGGCGTGGAAATCTTCGAATTTCCGAATGCAGAAAAACCCGCCAACAACTTCGAATACTGGAAGACCGGCGTGTTCCATTTCTGCGTGCAGGACCCGGACGTCGAAGGGCTGGCCGCAAAGATCGTCGCGGCGGGCGGCAAGCAGCGCATGCCGGTGCGCGAATATTTTCCTGACGAGAAGCCGTACCGCATGGTCTATATGGAAGACCCGTTCGGCAACATCCTCGAAATCTATAGCCATAGCTACGAGTTGACGTATTCGGCGGGGGCTTATCAGTCGGGCACGGCTAGCTGATCCGCGCCTGTCCAACGGTCCACTCACATATGTCTGACAAGGCTGAAGCAATGCAGAGGGAACTTCCCGCTTCGTGGCGGGCGTGGGTCTGGCGCGGCGGCGCGAGTCCGCTCGATCTGGTGCTGGAGCGCGTGACGCGTCCGGCCATCGCGCCCGGCGAAGTGCTGGTGCGCAACGCGGTGATCGGCCTGAATCCGGTCGACTGGAAAGTGCTCGGCGACGAGCAGCTCGACTGGCAACCCGGTCATGTACCGGGTGTCGACGGCGCGGGAACGGTGGTGGCAATCGGCGACGGCGTGCCGCACGATCTGCTGGGGCAGCGCGTCGCCTATCACCAGAGCCTGCATCGACACGGCAGCTTCGCCGAATACACGTCGATACGCGCCGAAGTGCTGCTGCGCGTACCGGCGAACATGGACTTCGCGGTGGCGGCCAGTTTCCCGTGCCCGGCGCTGACCGCGTTTCAGGCAATCGAAAAACTTCCGCCGGGCCGGGGCCGCACGTTGCTGATCAGCGGTGCGGGCGGCGCGGTGGGCCGGTATCTGGTGCAACTGGCGGTGGCGCGCGGCTTTGCCGTCACAGCCATGTGCAACCGGCGACATTGGGAACGCCTGCTGGCGCTCGGCGTCGATGAATGTATCGAAGGTCCGCTGGGCGACGGACAGGCGTGGCCTGTCAACGATCCGAAACGCTTCTTCGCGATCATCGACAGCGTCGACGCCGATCACGCCGCGCGCCTTGCACCCGCGTTGCTGGCGAACGGCCACCTGGTCTGCATCCAGGGGCGTGTCGCGCAATGGCCGTGCGCGCCGTTTGGCCGCGCATTGTCGATGCACGAGGTCGCGCTGGGCGCGTTGCACGTTTATGGCGACAGCGCCGCATGGAACGCGCTCACGCAGGCCGGCGAGCAGATGCTCGGCGAGATCGCGGCAGGGCAACTGCAAGCGGAACCGGGTATCGTCGGCGATTTCGAGGGACTGGCCGAACAACTGGATGCGCTGAGACAGCGCCGTTTCTCCGGCAAGCCGCTGGTCGCCGTCGAGCCGATCCGACACACCGGGCCGGTCTAGCCAGCCTGAACAACCGATTTCTCCCGGCAACATCGGGACACACCGAGGAATAAGCATGTCAGCACTCTTCACTCCGTTTCAACTCAAGGACGTTTCACTGCGCAACCGCATCGCCGTTCCGCCGATGTGCCAGTACAGCGCCGTCGACGGCTTCACCAACGCGTGGCATCAGACGCACTACGCAAGTCTCGCGCGCGGCGGCGCGGCGCTGGTGATCGTCGAGGCGACGGCGGTGTCGCCGGAAGGACGCATCACGCCGGCCTGCACGGGTTTGTGGAACGACGCGCAGGCCGAAGGCATGGCGCAGATCGCGGCGTCGATCAAGGCGGCGGGCTCGGTGCCCGGCATCCAGATCGCGCATGCGGGACGCAAGGCGAGCGCGAACCGTCCGTGGGAAGGCGACGACCACATTCCCGAAGGCGATCCGCGCGGCTGGGACACGTTGTCGCCGTCGGCGATCGCGTTCGGCGCGAACCTGCCCAAAGTGCCGAAAGCGATGACGCTCGACGACATCGCGCGCGTGAAGGCCGACTTCGTGGCCGCCGCCCGCCGTGCCCGCGACGCCGGTTTCGAATGGCTCGAACTGCACTTCGCGCATGGCTATCTCGCGCAGAGCTTTTTCTCGGTGCACGCGAACCAGCGCGACGATCAGTACGGCGGTGACCTCGCGGGCCGCAGCCGGTTCCTGCTGGAAACGCTCGCTGCCGTGCGCGAAGTGTGGCCGGACAACCTGCCGCTGACCGCGCGTTTCGGCGTGATCGAATACGACGGACGCGATGAAGAGACGCTCGACGAATCGATCGAACTGACGAAGGCGATGCGCGCCGGCGGTCTGGACATGCTGAGCGTGAGCGTCGGCTTTTCGACGCCGAAGGCGAAAATCCCCTGGGGACCTGCGTTCCTCGCGCCGATTGCCGAGCGCGTGCGGCGTGAAGGGGGCTTGCCGGTGTCGTCGGCGTGGGGCATCGACTCGCCGGAGAACTGCGAGCGCGTGATCGCGCAGGAGCAACTGGATCTGGTGATGGTCGGCCGCGCGCATCTGGCCGATCCGCACTGGCCGTATTACGCGGCGCTGGCGCTGAAGGCCGAGAAGCCGTCGTGGGTGTTGCCCGCGCCATACGCGCACTGGCTGGAGCGGTACGCGGTGGCGGAGTGATGTGTGTTGCGGATCCGGTGTAAGTATTTAACGCCGGATCGGGATTGACGCACGCCCGGCGCTTGCCGATCTTTATCTGTCGCGCCGGGCGTGTCTACGTTGTCTGTTATGGACGAAGCGGATGAAGCGGCTTCGGCAAAACTACCGGCCGCTAGTCGGCCCGAGTCGCGCGGCAATCGTCCTGCACGCCGCCAGCAACGGCTCGATATAGGACGCTTGCGCGTCCGCCTTCAACCGATAAGTCGGCATGCTGATACTGATGCAGCCGACCGCACGCCCATCGGTTCCGCGAATCGCCGCACCGAAGCAGGAAATCGCGATTTCGTTTTCTTCGCGATCTTCGGCGTAGCCACGTTGTTCGGTGGCGGCGACTTCGTTGCGCACGTCGTCGAGACTGACCAGCGTGCGTTCCGTGAAGCGCTCCAGCGGCGCGTCTTTCAGCAACGCTTCGCGCTCGGCCACACCGAGTGTCGCGAGATACGCCTTGCCCACCGAACTCGACGTGAGCGACACCCGTGTGCCGACGCGCGATGCCATGCGCACCGCGTGCGGGCTTTCCAGCTTTTCGATGTACACCATCTCGCCCTGACTCGGCACCGCCAGGTGAATCGTCTCCGATGTGACGTTGCGCAATTCCATCAGCGCATCGACGGCGGCGAGGCGCAAATCCGAGCGTTCCCAGCTACGGCTCGCCAGATTCACGAGGCGCGGGCCGAGGCCGAAGGTCGTGCCGTTGGCCGCCGCGACGATCAACCCCTCGGCCTGCAACGCGGCCACGATCCGGTGGACAGTGGGACGCGGATAGCCACTCGCCGCGCTCAGCTTCGCGACATTGGGCGGCGTCTCGGCATCGGCGACCAGTTGCAGCACGGCAATGAATTTGGAGAACGCGGCAGCGCCGGCCACGGTTTTCGCATCGGCGGTGCTGGTCGCACCGGCGGTGGATTCTTTCGAAGAGGGCTTGGAATCTAGGGTCGACATCAGGCAGTAGTCAGGCACGGTTGAAAGATTATGCCTTCAATCACAGGCCCGGATGGTGTCGATCCACCGTGGCCTGCTCATCGGGACCGGCGACGGGACCATTGTCGGGACCGTCGCACGGTCAGCCGTTATGCGACCAGATAGCCGCCATCCACCGGCACGATCGCGCCCGTCATGAACGACGCGGCCGGCGTGCAGAGGAACGCCGCCACTTGAGCGACTTCGTCGGGCGTGCCCCAGCGGTGCATCGGCGTGCGGTCGAGAATCGCCTGCGAGCGGCCGTCGTCGTCCTGCAACGCCTGCGTCAGCGGCGTGGCGATCCAGCCGGGCGCAATCGCGTTCACGCGGATGCCGTCGGCCGCATAAGCGAGCGCGAGCGACTTGGTCAACTGCGCGACCGCGCCCTTGCTCGCGCTGTACGCGGGCACGAGTCCGCCACCGAAAAAGCTCAGCATCGAAGCGGTATTGACGATGCACCCCGACGACGCCTTCAGCAATTCGCGCGCCGCCGAGCACACCCGCATCGTGCCATTCAGGTTGATGTCCATCACGCGCTCGAACACGTCGATCCGATGTTCTTCGATGCGGCTGATCACGCCCGCGCAATTGACCACGATATCGAGCCGGTCGAACGCTTTGAGCGCGGCGGCGACGTCGTCGGTCGAGCGGACGTCGAGCGTGGCGCGCTCGACATCGCGGTTCAGCGTATCGGGTGCGCCTTGTGGCAGCGGCAACCCGGCCGCGACCGTTTTTGCGCCGAGTTGCGCGAGTCCGTTGGCGATGGCCGCGCCGATGCCGGACAAGCCGCCCGTGACGAATGCGACCTTGCCTTCGAGGAGATTGTTCTGGAATGTCATAAGAGTCGGCAACGAATGCTCAGGTTGAGGTCAGGTAGGTTGAGTCGTGGCGGCGTTGGGCAGCGGCGCGGGCGCCACTTCCTTCACCACGAACAGATAAACGAAGGCGGCGGCAAACGCGACCCCTGCGCTGATCAGCAGCGCGTTGACGAACGAATGCGTCTGATCGACGACGATGCCCGTGATCACCGGCGCAAACGATCCGCCCAGATAGCCGCCGAAGTTCTGCATGCTGCCGAGCGACGCCACCAGATGGCGGGGCGCGGCAACCGTCACCAGCGCCCACGCACTGCCGCTGGAAAGATTCACGAAGAACATCGCGAGCGACACGTAGGTGATCGCGAGCGCCGTGCTTGGCGTGTAGGCAGCGGGCACCGTGAACGCCGCCGCGCCGATCAGGCCGACGCAGACCGGCCACTTGCGGCTGCGGATCGGCGCCATGCCGCGGCGGAGCAGAAAGTCGGCGACATAGCCGCTGCTCACCATGCCGATCGTGCCGAAGATATACGGAATCGACACGAGCCAGCCGGTATGCGCAATGCTCAGATGACGCTCGTTCTCCAGATAGCCCGGCAGCCACGTGAGATACAGCCAGACCATGTAGATCACGCCCATGAAGCCGAAAATCATGCCCCACGTGTTGCGCAGCTTGAACAGCGCGCCCCATTCGGCAAAGCTCAGGCCCTTCCTCGCGCGCGCCTCGGTCTGCACCGAGCCTTCGTTCAGGTGCGCGGTTTCAGCTTCGGTCAGCGCGATCTCGTCGCGGTTGCGATAGACCATGTACCAGCCGAGCGCGACCAGAATGCCGAGCACGCCCATGATGATGAACATGGTTCGCCATCCGAATGAAAGCATCAGCACGGTCAGGATCGGCGGCGCGAGCATCGGCGCAATCGTCGACGACGAGATGAAGGTACCGGTCGGGCCGCCGCGCTCACGCACCGCGAACCATTCGTTGACCACTTTCGCGCCTGCCGGAAAGAGCGGCGCTTCGGCGACGCCGAGCACGACCCGCGCGATCAGAAAGTGGTTCAGCGTCTGGATGAAGCCGCCCGCCACCTGCGCGATCGACCACACCAGCATGCCGAGCCCGAGCATCACGCGCGAGCCGAAACGGTCGAGCAGCGCGCCCACGGGCAACTGCGCAAACGCATACGACAGGGAAAACGCGGACAGCAGCAAGCCCATCTGCGAAGCGGACAGATGAAGCTCCTGACTGACCAGATGATTCGCAATCGACAGCGTGCTGCGGTCGAGATAATTGACCACGCCCGCAATCGTCAGAAAGACGACTGCGACGACCTGGATGCGTTTCAGACGCGGTGACTTCTGAAGCATGTTTTGTCTCCTGCCCAATGTGGTTTTCGGTGGCTTTAGTAGTGGTGATTCAGGGCGCCGCTATCAGTAAGTGGCCCGTCCGCCAGACAGATCGAAAATCGCGCCAGTGCTGAACGAGCACGAATCCGAGCAGAGCCACAGTGCGAGTTGCGCGACCTCCTGCGTGGTGCCGAGACGCCGCAGCGGGCTTTTGTCGATCATCGTTTGCACGTGGGCCGGCGACATCTGCGCGAGCAACGAGGTTTCGACGGCAGCCGGCGCAATGCCGTTCACGAGGATGCCGGTTTGCGCCAGTTCCTTGCCGAGCGACTTCGTCATCGCGATCACGCCGGCTTTCGCCGCGCTGTAGGCGGACGCGTTCGGCGTGCCTTCCTTGCCCGCCAGCGACGCCACGTTGACGATGCGCCCGCTATTCGCACGCCGCATCACCGGCACGACGAAGCGGCTCACGTGATAGGTGCCGAGCAGATTCACGTCGATAACGCGTTGCCATTCGAGTGGATCGTATTCGTCGAGCGGCATCGTCGGACCGGCGAAACCCGCGTTGTTCACGAGGTAATCGATGCGACCATAGGCGTCGAGCGTGGCCGCAACGGCGGCTTCGATCGACTCGGGCCGCGTGATGTCCACCGCGAAATGGCGCGGCGCGTGCGGCGTGTCGAGATCGCCCGGCACGCGGTCCCAGTTGACCGCCGACGCGCCGTTCTGCGCGAACGCGTCGCAGATTGCGCGGCCGATGCCCGTGGCCGCGCCCGTCACGACCGCGACCCGCCCGGAAAAATCGTAGCTGGCGAAACCGGCGGGCGTGCTCATCGGATGAACTGGTCCACGTAGTCTTCGCCGAGGCCCACTGCCGCGTAGTGCTTGCGGCACATGTCGATCTTCGTGAACACGTCTTCGTAGCCGGTGTAGTTGCCGTACGGGTCGCAGTAGAACATCACGCCGTTCACCTGGAAGTACGTGATCATTTCCTCGACGTCTTCCGGCACGTACAGCGTGTGCGTTTCGCCCGGCGGTTCGTAGACGTAGCTGCCTTCGGTCGCTTCCCAGTCGTGTTCGAGATAGCGCCAGCGGCCCTTGAGCACCATCCCGTGCACGCTTTGCGGATGACGGTGACGACTCAGCACGCCCGACTTGCGCACACGCAGCAGGTTCATCCAGTAGCCCTGCGACGCGTTCAGGCAGAGCGGGCGGAACGACACGTTTTCCGCCTGCGGGACCCACACGCGCTCATCGGTCGGAATCGCGAAGGGGACCACGATTTCCTGCTGCGCTTCCTTCGGGAACGGCAGCTGGTACGGCGTCATCGGGGAGTAAGCAGCCTCAGACATAAGGGGATCCTTTCTTAGAATGTCCATATTGTGGACGTGTAGTCCACGATATGGCTATTATCGGGAGGCCCGACAGCCGAGGTCAATCCTGGGGAAATTACTGATACGCATAATTTCGACGTAGTACGTCGTCGCCAGGAATGCGAAAAGCCGGCGTGTCGCCACTCCGGCTTTTTGTGCAATCTCAGTGGCTATGCCGTCGATCGACGCTTATCGGCCTCGGGCCGGATGCAGCCTCTGATTTACAAAAATATTAACTGGATAGTTAAAAATTGGTGGCCGGAATGGCTTGCCGGTGGGCTGTGCGTTATCCGTGCGCGAGCGTCAATGCGCAGAATTGGCGGCGGTTGTCCCGTCATTTCGACGAAGCGAAGGAGGGGTGTCATCCATTATCATTAAGAGGTTACGGGTGGAAAAAGTGTATTGAAAGCTTTAAACACCCTTGGATCATGCAGGTTTTCGAGGCGATTTATGTCGACGGACGCAAACGCAATCACGGATGAACTGGTCGCAGGAGCGGCCGATCGCCTGATTCAGGAAGGTCGGAAGGTGTCTCCTGTGGCCGTCTGGTCAGAGGTTCAGGGCGAATCGATCGTCGCGGTTGCCGCGGCGCTCGACCGCTGGCGCGACACGCGCGAATCGCAATCGCCGCCCGCTCAGGCTGCGGTTGCGTTGCCGGAGAATCTTGCCGAAACGCTGATCGGCGCGGCATCGCGAATCTGGTCCACCGCGCACGACGAGGCGCAGCGAGTCGCGACCCAGCGCGTGGAGGCAGTGAATCGCCATCTCGACGTCACGCTGACCGAGCGCAGTGAAGCGCTGGCCGAGTATCAGAAAACGGTCGAGCAGGTGAGGATCGAGCGCGAACGGCTCGCCGCGCTGACCGACGCGCACACTGCGTCGGAGCAGGCGGCCGCGCGTCTGTCGGCGGAACTCGCCGATGTGACCAGCCGTGCCGGCGTGGCCGAAACGCGGGTCGAAGAACTCGTGCAGCGGGCCGCGCAGGACGACAGCCGGATCGACTATCTCGAGTCGGCGCTCGACGACGCGCGCGCGACCTTAGGATCGGTCGTATCGAGCAAGGACGAGGAGATCGCGCGGATCAACCACGAGCGCGATGCATCGGACCAGGCGGCCTCGCTTCTAACGGCGGAACTCGCGAGCGCAATCAGCCGCGCCGAAGCGGCCGAGGCGCGGGTCGGCGAACTGGTGCAGCGGGCATCGGAAAACGATGCGCGGCTCGAAGCCACTCAATCGGCACTCGATGAAACGCGCGAGAAGTTGACCTCGGCTGAGTCGGCTGCTGCGGGCAAGGACGAAGCGATTGCGCAGATCACCCGCGAGCGCGACGATGCGCGCCACGAAGCGGCCACGCTGAGCGAGGCGGGCCAGGCGGCGTCGGCGGAACTGATGCGCTTGACCGCCGAGGCCGGTGAGGCTTCGGCGCGCGCTGACGCCGCGACGGCGCAGGCGAACGAGCATCTCGCGCAGATCGCCGCGCGCGAAGCCGATCTCGATGAAGCTCGCACTGCGCTCACGGCGGAACAGCATACGTCGGCGGCGCGGATGGAAGAGGCGTCGATTCATCTGGAGGAGTTGCAGCGGCTGGTCGAAGCGCTCGAAAAAGCACAGCAGGAGATAGCGGCGCTACAGGGGGCGAAGGCCGCCGCGAGCGACGCGGTGGCACAGGCTGCGCAGCAGATTTCCGACGCGACACAGCGGGCGGAAGCGGCGGAACAGCAGGTCGCCGCTCTGGAAGATGCAAAAGCGGCGATGAGCGAGGAAGTGGCTCAGGCTGCGCAACAGGTGTCGGCAGCGACCCAACGCGCTGAATCTGCCGAGTTGCAGGTGATGGAGCTGGAAGACGCCAAAGCCGCAGCGAGCGATGAAGTGGCTCAAGCCGCGCAACAGCTATCCGCCGCGATCCAACGTGCAGAGGCTGCTGAACAGCAGGTGTCGGCTCTGGAAGATGCAAAAGCGGCGATGAGCGATGAAGTGGCTCAGGCTGCGCAACAGGTGTCGGCAGCGACACAGCGCGCTGAAACTGCCGAACTGCAAGTGATGGCGTTGGAAGACGCCAAAGCCGCAGCGAGCGATGAAGTTGCTCAAGCGGCGCAACAGCTATCCGCCGCGATCCAACGCGCGGAAACTGCTGAACAGCAGGTCTCGGCTTTGGAAAGCGCAAAGACAGCGCTGAGCGAGGAAGTGGCTCAAGCTGCGCAACAGGTGTCGACCGCGACGCAACGCGCAGAAACGGCCGAATTGCAAGCGATGGAGTTGGAAGACGCCAAAGCTGCAGCGAGCGACGAAATCGCACAAGCCGCGCAACAGCTATCCGCCGCGATGCAGCGCGCGGAAGCGGCTGAGCAACAAAACGCCGCATTGGAAGCCACAAAGGCGTCGCTGAGCGACGAAGTGGCTCAAGCGGCACAAGAGGTGTCGGCGGCGACGCAACGCGCCGAAAACGCCGAGCTGCGAGTCATGGAGTTGGAAGACGCCAAAGCCGCTTCGAGCGATGAAGTTGCTCAGGCTGCACAACAGCTATCGGCTGCAATCCAACGTGCAGAAGTTGCTGAACAGCAGGTCTCGGCTCTGGAAAGTGCAAAGGCAGCGATGAGCGATGAAGTGGCTCAGGCTGCGCAACAAGCGTCCGCCGCGACCCAACGCGCCGAATCCGCCGAGCTGCAAGTCATGGAACTGGAGAACGCCAAAGCTGCCGCGAACGACGAAATCGCACAAGCGGCGCAACAGCTATCCGCCGCACTACACCGTGCGGAAGCTGCGGAACAGCAGGTCGCGGCGCTGGAAAACACCAAAGCCGCAATGAGCGACGAAGTAACCCAGGCTTCGCAACAGGTGTCCGCTGCGATGCATCGCGCGCAAGCTGCCGAGCAGCAGATCACCGCGCTGGAAAACGCCAAAGCCGCCACCAGCGACGACGCAGCTCAAGCCACGCAGCAGCTATCCGCCGCCCTTCAGCGCGCTGAGTCCGCCGAACATCAAATCGCCGCGCTGGAAGACGCGAAAGCCGCCGCCAGCGATGAAAAGGCCCAGGCCGCGCAGCAACTGTCAGCAGCAATACAGCGTGCCGAGGCCGCCGAGCAGCAACTCGCCGCCGTCGAGACCACCCACGCGGCGACCAGCGGCGAAGCTGCCGAGGCCGCGCAACATCTGTCCGCCGCGCTGCAGCGGACCCAGGCCGCCGAACAGCAGGTCGCCGAACTGAAGCAGCGTCTCGCCGAACTCAGCGCCGCACATCAGGAGGAAACCCAACGGGGCGACTCGTCGAAACCGGACGAATATGCGTCGCTGCAACGTCAACTGACGGCCCAGGCCAAAGCGCACGAAAAAGCCTTCAATGAACTTCATGCTCTGGCCGAACAATGGGTCGCGCACGCGAAAGATCTGAAGCAGCGCCTTAGCGTATCGAACGAAAGAATCGTGTTCATCGACGCCCGCAGCATGGGCGAAGTCGCGCTGATCCGCCGGCTCGCGACCGAACTCGAACGCTTCAAGCCCGATCACGAATTGATATCGCGCGACGCGCAGCAAAAGCTCATCAGTTCGACGATGGGCGAGCGGCTCGCGCAGAAGGGTTTTCAGTACGACCCGGCTACGGCGGCGATTTCGAAGAAGTAGGGCTGACTCGACAAAGCGCCGGTCGCGCGGCGAGCAACAGACTTGCCGCGCCAAGCCGGCAAGCGGCGAGAGCAACTCACCAGACGAAGCGTGGCGCTAATCCGCCGCGCCGACCATCCCCGTGTCGCGAAGCTGGCGCAGCTTCGTGTAGAGCGTGGTCCGCGACAAGCCGAGTTGCCGCGCCGCCGCCGCGATGTTTCCGTTGTGCTCCTGTAGCGCGCTCTGGATCGCGCTGAGCGTCTGTTCCTTCAGACTGCCGCTTGCGCTGGCGGCCGTCGCAGCCGGTGCGGGATCATCGAAGCGTGCCGTGACGGTCTGATTCGTCCGGCGCGCCGTGCTCCGGTTCAGCGGTCCGCGCGTATATTCGATCCACACATGACTGCCGTCCGCGCGTGCTACCCGTTGCACGCCACGGCCCCGCTGAAGCAGCCGGCCAAGTAGCGCTGGAGACGCGTCGTCGAAAATCCGCCGCAGATCGAGCGAGGGCAGCGGGCCGCTGGCAGGCAACGACAGCATGCGCCGCGCCACCCGGCTGACGGCGCGCACCTGGCCGTCGTCCTCGATGGCGATGACGCCCGCGAGCGGTGTGCCCAGCCAGCGCGGATCATGTTGCAAGCGCAATAGATGACAACCGCGCAGCGTCGCGAACAGACGTTGTTCGGCGGCCAGCGCGGCAAGCCGGAACTGCTCCTGAACCTGCGATACGTCGCGCTCTCCCGTCCCCGTGATATCCAGCGCACCGATCACCTCGCCGTGAAATCCGAACAGCGGCACGGCGACGCAGAAGGCCCGTTCGAACTCGTCGAGATAATGCTCGCCGCCCGTCACGATCGCTTCGATGCCCTCGTGGATCACGCAGCTCGGCGCGGTCGTGCCAATGTTGGATTCGACGATGCGCCGGCCACAGGTGATGGGCAGCAACAGGTCGTCGTCGCAAGCGGGACTGTGCCGCGCGTGGATCACCGTGCCTTCGGTATTGACGCAGAAAATCGTCCAGTCGTTGCCGCCGAATGCACTCCACAACTGCTCGATTTCATCGACGACGCAGCTGTAGAGACGACGGTCGGCCTTCGAGTCGGGCACCGTGCGGGATTTGTCGAGCAACTCGTATTGCGGCGCGCTCGAAGGCAGAAGACCCGCGCCGCGCGAACGCTCCCACGAGCGCGCGACCGGCGCTGATAGAAGAGTGGAGGGCAACTGCTCGCCGCCGATGAACTGCGCGCGAGCCGCGTTCAGACGTGCCTGCCGGGAATCCGCTGAATCCGCCGATGAGATTTTTGCCACACGAGTCTCCTGTCAACGCGGCGCGGCCAGGTTGCCCGGCATGCGCCGCGTTTGTTCGTGCACAGAATCCGTCAGCAATTGCGCGCACCGTCGGCGGCCCGGCTCGCGTGAATGCACCTCAACGCACATCAATCGTCTCAATGCGCGAACCGGAGAATCGGCTTCAGCGTGACGCCGCTCGTGCTGTCGTCGGCGGCTTCGTTGATCTGGTCGATCGAATAGAACCTGACCAGCCTGTCGAACGGAAAACGACCCTGCTGATACAACTGCACAAGCTGCGGAATGAACACTTGCGGCACGCTGTCGCCTTCGACAATCCCGCGAATCGTGCGCCCGCCGAGCAACAGGCTGTTGATGTCGAACTCGGCCTTCGTGCCGAGCGGCGGCGCGCCGACCACGCCCATCGCGCCGAGACTGCCGAGCGCGTCGATGCCTTGCGACAGCACTTCCGCCCGTCCGGTCGATTCCAGCGCGAAATCGACGCCGCCGTCGGTGATCTGACGGATCGCCTCGATCATGTCGACTTCGCGGCTATTCACCGTGTGCGTCGCGCCGAGTTCTTTGGCGAGCGCGAGACGGGACGGCACGACATCGACGGCGATGATGGTGGTGGCACCCGCGACCCGCGCCGCCATCACCGCGCTCAGGCCGACCGCGCCCGCGCCGAGGCTCGCGAAACTGCTGCCGGGGCGCACCTTCAGCGAGTTGATCACCGCGCCGGCGCCGGTCTGGATACCGCAACCGAGCGGCCCGAGCAATTCGAGCGGCGCGTCGTGCGGCACCTTGATCGCGTTGTTCTCACGAGCCAGCGCAAAGCTGCCGAACGACGACTGCGCGAAGAAGTGATCGTGCAGCGGCTGTCCTTCTTCGTCTTCGATCGCGGTACGGCCTTCCAGATCGCCGCCGCCGAAGTTCAGCCCGAAGAACTGTTTGCAGTACGCGCCGTGGCCGCCGTTGCATGCGTTGCAGTGGCCGCACGCGCCATAGGTCAGCACGACGTGATCGCCTGGCTTGAGGTCCTTCACCGCCGGGCCGACTTCCTCGACGATGCCCGCGCCCTCGTGACCGAGCACCGAAGGCAGCGGCACCGGATAGTACTGATCGCGCACGATCAGATCGGTGTGGCAGAGGCCGGTCGCCACCACGCGCACCAGCACCTCGTCGGCTTTCGGGCCGCGAATGCGCGCCTGCTGGATCGAGAACGGCTCGCCCTTTGCGCGGGCGACGGCGGCGGTAATCGTGCGAAATCCCGTTGTTGTTGTCATGTGTGTCTCCCTGTTGTCAGATCGGATAGAGCGGCGCTTCGCCCTTCACGGTGAGCCATTGCCACTGCGTGAACTCTTCCCAGTTCGCCGGTCCGCCGATGCTGGTGCCGTTACCCGACGCGCCGACCCCGCCGAACGGGTTGATCACCTCGTCGTTGACGGTCTGATCATTGATATGCAGCAGGCCCGTGCGCAGACGCTCGCCCATCTGCAACGCGCGGCCCACGTTGGCCGTGACGATGGCGGTGGAAAGCCCGTACTCGGTGTTGTTGGCGAGCGCGATGGCTTCGTCGTCCGTGTCGAACGGGACCAAGACCGCGACCGGTCCGAAAATCTCTTCGTGGAACGCGGGGTTGTCGGGCGTGACGCCGCTCAGCACGGTCGGCTCGAAGTACAGGTCCTGACTCTTGCCGCCGGTCTCGAGTTTCGCGCCCGCTTGCTGCGCAGCCGCGATCACGCGCGCGACGTGGTCGCGTTGCGTCGCGTTGATCAGCGGGCCGAGCGCGACATCGCCGGAAGCGGGGTTGCCGACTTTCAGGCTGGCCGCCTTCGCCACCAGTTTCGTGACGAACGTGTCGTAGATCTTGCGTTGCACCAGCACGCGGCCGGTCGCCATGCAGATTTGTCCCTGATGCAGATAGACGCCCCACGCGGTGTTCGCAATCGCGAGATCGAGGTCGGCGTCGTCGAGAACGATCAGCGAATTCTTGCCGCCCAACTCGAGCGACACCTTCTTCAGATGCCGTCCCGCCGCCTCGCCGACTTTGCGGCCCGCCGCCGTCGAACCAGTGAACTGGATCATCGCCACATGCGGATCGCTGGTCAGCGCCGCACCCGCGCCGCCGTCGCCCGGCAGCACATGCAGCACGCCCTTGGGCAAACCGGCCAGTTCGAACAGACGCGCAATCGCAAAGCCGCCGCACACTGCCGTGCGCGGGTCCGGCTTCAGCACGACCGAGTTGCCGAGCGCCAGCGCGGGCGCGACGGCGCGCATCGCCAGATAAAGCGGGAAGTTGAACGGCGAGATCACGCCGATTACGCCAAGCGGCCGCCGGCGTGCGAGCGACAGTCGTCCGGGCGACGACGGCAGCACTTCGCCCGCCGAGCGCGACGGCAGGCCGCTCGCTTCGTGAAGCGCCTTGATGGTCACCGAGGTCTCGAAACCCGCCTTGATCTGGGTCGAGCCGCTTTCACGAACGATCCATTCGGCGATTTCCTTGAAATGCGTTTCGGCGATTTGCGCGGCGCGGCGCAACACGGCCGCGCGTTCGTCGTAAGGCGTCGCCGCCCACGCAAGCTGCGCACGCGACGCGCTCGCGGCCGATTCCGCGACGAGCGCCGCGTCGGCCATGCCGATTCGGCCGAGGCGCTGGCCAGTGGCCGGCTCGACAACGTCGGCCTCACCGCTGCCGGTGCGCCAGTCGCCGGTGTAAAGACGTGCTTGCCAGATATCGCTGTCGAGTAGTGTCGACGGAAGGTCCACGCTCATGCTTTCTCCTGAACGGTTCAGTATCGCCAAGGCCCGCCGCGAAGGGGCCGCCGGTCGTTGAAGATAGGGGGTCGACGACTGGGCGGCTATCGGTATTTCTTCCACCGGCTGGAAGCATTGCGGCGGGCGGCAGGGCGGCCTGAAAGTGTTCAGTTTCCGGACATGGGGTCGCGTTCAGGCGGCGTTTGCGAGTTTGATCCGCGAGAGAAAGAACGTTTGACGCTGTTCGAAGCCGAGCCGTTCGTACAGCGCGATGGCGGCGCGGTTGTCGCTGAGGACATGCAGGAAAGGCGTGTCGCCGCGCAGTCCGATCTGCTGGCGCAGCGCGTTCACGAGCCGTCCCGCGAGACCTTTGCCGCGATAATCGGCGTCCACGCACACCGCACTTATTTCGACGAATCCGTCGAGTTGCATCCGCTCGCCAGCCATCGCGATGAGACGCCCTTCATCGCGAATGCCGATGTAGTTACCCATCTGGTGCGTGCGTTTGCCGAACGGGCCCGGTTTGGCTTTTTGCGCGAGATCGAACATCTCGGGCGCGTCGCGTTCGGTCAGACGGACAATGTCCGGGTCGTCGGCGGCTTGATCGACCGGGTGCGGCGCGATCATCTGATGAAGCCGGCCGATGCGCTCCTCGTGCAGTGTTTCGATCGGACTGAGCGCGTCGAGCGACAACATCGCGACCTGTTCGTCGGATTGCAGAAGCTCGTGCAGAGCCTGCCACGCGTCTGCGGCCTGCGCCGGGTCCGGCGACATCGCGGCAAACGGCGCCACATCGGGAAAGTAGCGGCAAGCAAGCCGGTCGCCTTGCCGCAGATGCGCCTGACGGGTCGTAAGCGCCGACCAGATCGGGCGATCGAGCGGGTGGTGTGCAGAATCATTCATTGCGGTTCCTTTTGCCTTTTTGCTTGCGCTACTTTCGTGTGGTGTTGTCAGGCGGCTTTCATCAGCAGGCCTAGCGGCAGAAGCGGGCCGATCGGCAGCAGGTCGAAGGTCAGCAGGTTAGCGCGCCCCAGCGGCAGGTTTTTAAGAAGCTGGTCGGCTTCGTCGACCGAATTGACATTCATCAGGAAAATGACGCCTTTCTTCTGGTCCTGCAACCAGAATTGTTCCATTTTTCCTTCGAGGTAAAGCTGCAGCGTCGCCGGGACTTCCGACGGCATATAGGTCTGCTGCTGTTCGGGGCTGAGGGGTTTGAGGGTGCCGATTGCCATCACTTTCATGATTTGCTCCAGAAGAAAAACATCGTTGTGTGTCGTTGGGAAGTGGTCCGGAATGTTCGTTGTCGCGCTCCGGATTGGGGTCCACTGTAGACACCGGACAGCATCCGTACTATTGTCGTAAATGACATTTTTGGAGTCATTTGCGCCATGAAGATTGCGATCCTCGCGCTCGATGGACTGTTCGATACCGGCCTCGCCGCGCTGGTCGACGCGTTCAAAACCGCCAACGATCTGTCGGCCCGCCAGCAACCCGGCGTGGGTCCGCATTTCGACGTCAGCGTGATCGGTATGAGGCGCGACGTGCGCACCGGTTTCGGCATGCGTGTGCCGGTCAAGTCCGCCAGTACGATGGACCGGCCGGACTGGATCGTCGTGCCCGCACCCGGCACCAAGATGCCCGAGCAGTTGCTGCCGGCGCTGGCCAGGCGCGATGTCGCCGACGCCATGGCACTGCTGCGCGACAGTCACGCGGACGGTGTAAAGGTCGCCGCAGCCTGCATCGGCACGTTCGTGCTGGCGGAGTCGGGCTTGCTGAGCGGGCAGGAAGCCACCACGACCTGGTGGCTCGCCCCGCTTTTCCGGCAGCGTTATCCTGAAGTGCGTCTGGACAGTTCGAGGATGGTGGTGCCGTCCGGCGATTTCTGCACGGCGGGCGCGGCGCTGGGGCATCTCGATCTCGCGCTGTGGCTGCTGAACCAGGCGAGCCCCGACGTCGCTGCGGTGGTCGCACGTTATCTGCTGCTGGACTCACGACCTTCACAAGCGGCTTATATGATTCCAGATCATCTGGCGCGCGCCGATCCGCTGGTCGAACGTTTCGAGCGATGGGCGCGAGCGCGGCTGGCAGAGGGCTTTTCACTCGACGCCGCCGCCGCTTCGCTGGCGACCAGCACGCGTACGTTGCAACGTCGCATCGAGGCCGTGCTGGGAAAATCACCGCTGTCGTATTTTCAGGATCTTCGGGTCGAGCGCGCGGTCCATCTGTTGCGTACGAGCCGACTCGATATCGAGAAAATCGCCGCCGAGGTCGGTTATGTGGATGGCGCGACGCTGCGTACGTTATTGCGCCGGCGCCTGGGCAAAGGGGTGCGCGAGTTGCGCGGCGGCAAGCGGGAAGCGGGGGCGGAGCTTGCGTAGCGCGACCCGCCTGGGCTGGCCACTGCTGCGAGGGCGACGATGAGTTGGAGATGAACTCCGGGCCACAAGAGCCTGGTACAACACATGCTTCAAACCCTGTGGCCACGCGCAATGTCAGCACTGCGCGGTCCAGACATCACCAGGCGGTCACCCGGTGACCAATTTTGGGGCGACGTTGAAGGAAATTTGTGCCATGCGTCTGAATGTTGCGTTACTGGCTTTCCTTGCAATTGTTCCAGCATCGGCCTTCAGCCAGACGCTGGATCACGATTTGTCGTGCGCGGAAACCGCCCACGATTTCGTCGCCGATCTCGTCGGAACACAATCGATCGAAGTCACGCCGATGCGTGTCGAACCGAATTCGGTCAACGCGTTTCGCCCCACAAAAAACAACCCGCTGACCGCGTTCGGTCTGCGCGTTCACGCTGTGTTCGGATACCAGCCGGGCGATCCGCTGTTCAAGGCGGGCGGCAATGAAACACCGTCGGGTCCGGTCTACGGTGTGGTCGTGCTGGGTTCCGCAGATGCTGTCAAGCGGCGTCTCACCGACGCGGGAAGTTCCGCCGTCGTGCATCCGGTCATCCCCATGGTGCTCACGGCGATCGTATGCGAGCAGCAGCCGGCGGCAGAGAGCACCAGCAACCGCTGACCGGCGTCAACATCGAAGCCGTCGTCAGCGCAATGCTTCGCTGGTCATGACGCTAGCCGGACACCAACGCACCCTGCTGCGACTTTTGTCGCTGCGCCCATTGACGGAACGCGACGGGGGGCGTCTCGTGCCGGCTGCGAAAAAAACGCGTGAACGCGCTTTGCGATGAAAAGCCCAGTTGCTCGCTGATCTGCGCGACGCTCAGGCGCGTTTCGGCCAGCAGCCTGCGCGCTTCCGTCAGTCTGACTCGCGCTTCCAGTTCGCTGAAATGAACGCCTTCGGCCTGCAACTGACGCCGCAAGGTCCAGCGCGATATGTTCAGCCGTGCGCAAATCTGCGCCAGCAACGAAGACGACGTGCAGGCGTCGCCGGTTTGTTCGGCAATGACTTCCTTGATCAGAGCGGCCACGCTCGCGGAAAACAGACTGTGCTGCTGGATGCGCAACATCTGCTGCTGCGTCTGTTGCAGCAGAAACGGCGCGAGCACCGCGTTGTATTGCGGGAAAGGCCGTTCAAGCGCGGCCGACGCAAACTGCATCCGGTTCGCAGACGCGCGGTACTGCACGGAGTCGCCGAAAAACTCGTCGAACGAGCGGGAGCGGGCGGGTTCGCTGCCCGACAACGCAACCCGAAATACCGTTCGATGATCGATGTCGTAAGCGCGGATTAGCGTGGCCAGCACGCGGAAATTCGCGATTGCCTGGAAGCTGCTATCGGGCGCGAATTCCGCGATGTACTCGAACTGCACGGCGTCCGCTGTTTCCTTGTAGAAAAGAAAATCGAACTCGCCAATGATGGGGCGAAACGTGATGAACGCATTGATCGCTTCACGCAAGGTGCGCGCGTTCAGACACAAGTTGCCGAGCACGGGGAAATCGGGAAAGAGACTGCAACGGTCATCCAGAAGCGGCTCGATGGCCGGCCCGACCGACACCATCAATTCCACCAGCCGTCGATGCCGCGCGCCGTCGATACGGCCATCGGCGTCAGCCAGGTCCTGCGCCGCAATGCCGGTGCGCGCCACAAAAATATCCGGCGACATCCCCGCCGATTGCGCGACCTGCTGCGCGGCGCAGGCGATTCGATTCGAGACGGTGCGAAGGCGTCGGCCGACGCGCGGCAGCGGAATGTCGGGCATGAATGTCGGCATGTGACCCAAAGGCAGTACGGAATCCACCGATCATGCTGCGCACCGCAAAATCAAAGCTACCAGGAATTGCCATTACATTTTGCCTTCCCGTGCTTTCATCTTCGTTTTTATGCGGGCTGCTCCGCGAAGATAAACCGTGCTCCTGAGAGTCAAACCGGTAGGGAACGGTAAGGATAAGGTCATACCCGCTTGTCCAAACTCTAAAAATCCACCGAATCCGGAGACACAGATGCACCTTTTTTCCCAGCCTGCCTGCCGGGTCACGGCCATCGCGGCGGCCAGCGCGGCGTTGGCGGTCGGCCTGTTTGCCTGCGGCAGCGACATCGACAGTAATTCGAAAACGGTCACCCAGCGCGACCTGGGATACACCACGTTGCCGGTGATCTCGCAGGGCAATCTCAAGTTCAAGGACATGAACCGCAATGGTCAACTCGATCCCTACGAAGACTGGCGTCTGTCCGCCGAGGTTCGCGCGCGCGATCTGACCAACCGGCTCACGCTGGCCGAAAAAGCGGGCTTGATGATGCACGGCACAGCGCCTGTGCTCAACGATACGACGGGTGCGGGAACCGGCACGGCCTACGACCTCGATACATTGAAGAAGCAGATCAACGATCTCGACATCAGCACGTACATCACGCGGATGAGCGGCGACGCGAACTCGATGGCGTCGCAATACAACCAGATCCAGACGCTCGCAGAACAGTCGCGGCTCGGCATTCCGGTGTCGATCAGTTCCGATCCGCGCAATCATTTCCAGTATGTGCTGGGCGCGAGCGCGGGCAGCAGCGGATTTTCGCAATGGCCTGAGACACTCGGATTCGCGGCGATCGGCGACGCGGCGCTGACGCGCAAGTTCGGCGACATCGCGCGCCAGGAATATCGCGCGGTCGGCATTACCGAGGCACTATCGCCGCAGGCGGATCTCGCGACCGAACCTCGCTGGTCGCGCATCAACGGTACGTTCGGTGAAGACGCGGATGTCGCCCGCGCGCAGGTTCAGGCTTATATCGAAGGGTTTCAGGGCGGCAGTACCGGCATCAACGACACGAGCGTGATCGCGGTGGTCAAGCATTGGGCCGCTTACGGCGCACAAAAGTCGGGCTTCGACAGCCACAACTACTACGGCCGCTGGGCCACGTATCCCGGCAATAACTTCGCGTATCACCTCAAGCCATTCGAGGGTGCGTTCGCCGCGAACGTCGGCTCGGTCATGCCGACCTACTCCGAGTCGGATACGCCGGTGACCATCGATGGTATTTCGCTCGAACAGGTGGGCGCGGCGTACGACAAGGCGCTGATCACCGATCTGCTGCGCGGCAAGTATGGCTTCAAGGGGCTGGTCGTCTCCGACTGGCTGATCGCGTCCGATTGCAACGCCGACTGCATGAACGGCGTGTCGTCCGGCACGCCGTCGTTCGTCGGACTGGGCATGCCGTGGGGCATGGAAAGCGCCACGCGTCTGCAACGTTTCGTGAAAGCGGTCACGGCGGGCGTCGACCAGTTCGGCGGCGAAGACGATCCTTCGTTTCTCGTTCAGGCCGTCAATCAGGGCTTGCTGAGTGAAGCACGGCTGGCCGACTCGGCTTATCGCGTGCTGCTGCAAAAATTCCAGCAAGGCCTGTTCGATCATCCGTATGTCGATGCCAGCGCAGCCAACGCGGTCGTCGGCAATGCGGATTTCAAGGCGCAGGCGCTCGATGCACAGCGTCGCTCGATGGTGCTGCTGCAGAACAACGGCAAGGTGTTGCCGCTGGCGGCGACGGGTAAGAAGGTCTGGCTGTATGGCATCGACCCGACGGTCGCGCAGCAGTACGGTTTGACGGTGGTCGCGCAACCGCAGGACGCGGACGTGGCGATTCTGCGTGTGAGTACGCCTTATGAAACGCTGCATCCGAACTATGTGTTCGGCTCGATGCAGCATGAAGGCAGTCTCGCGTTCGTCGACGGCAGTGCGGACTATGAGGCCATCAAGCAGGCGGCTGCGGCGCCGCAGTCGATTGTCTCTGTCTACATGGACCGGCCGGCCATTCTGACCAACGTGCAGGACAAGGCAACCGCCATTCTCGCCAACTTCGGTGCGAGCGACACCGCGCTGTTCGACGTGCTGACCGGCAAGGGCAAGCCCGAGGGCAAGCTGCCGTTCGAACTGCCGTCGTCGATGGCCGAAGTCACCGCGCAACTCGAAGACGTGCCGCACGACACTGCGCATCCGTTATATCCGTACGGGTACGGGCTGTCGTACTAAGACCGGGCGAAGCGTGACGCGCACCTGGAAGCGGTTGCTCCGGGTGCGCCAAATTCGTTATTGCAGTGTTATGCGCTCGCCTGCGGTCAGATCAGGTCGGATCGGCGCAGCGGGGTTGGCGCGTCCGGCGCGGTAATCGGCAGGGCGGCGCGGCGCGACTGTTTGTTCATCGCGGATAAAGCACAGCAGAAGCCAGACCCAAAGGAGCCTCGGGGTCCACGCAATTGCGTCGAAAAGGGGTGACAACGTGCGTGACAAGATGGTCTCCGGCGCTGGTTTTTCGACACGATGCCACGCGTGGGAGCCATCTTCGGTGCGCTTGAACACCGTTCGCCGTGCCTGCTCCCGTGCGCGCTCTTATGCCTGTTCCCGCGCCTATTGCGGCGCGATATCCCGCTGCACCCGGTGGATGTGCTGCTCCACATAGAACGCCGCCGCGTCAGCATTGCCCGTCACGATCGCCTCGTAGATCAGCCGATGTTCCGCGACATACAGCCGGATTCGCGTCGGGTCGTAAATGCCGTCGTCTTTGAGTCGCTTCCACAGCGACTGGTCCATCGTCGCGGCAATCTCTTCAGCCAGCTTGGCGAGCAATGCGTCGCCGGTCATGACCGCAAGCTGCCGATGAAAAAGCCGGTCGCTGTTATTCCACAACGCCCGCTGCTCGGCATCGGCGACATCGGTCAGCGTTTCCATTTGCGCGAGGTAGTGCTCGGCGAGGCGGTCGCGTTTTTTATGCGCCGCCGCCCGTCGCGCAATCGCCGGTTCGAGGATCAGCCGAACGTCTAACGTGGCTGACGGGCTGAAGTCGAATGCATCCGATTCGGCCACGTTCGCCGTCGCGGCGGACGCGAGAATTTGCCCCGCCGTGGCGGCGACATAGGTGCCCGAGTTGCGCCGCGTGACGACCAGTCCTTCATTCTGCAGCGCGCCGATTGCTTCGCGCACCGCCGGTCTGCCGACGCCGAAGCGCGCCGCCAGCTCCCGTTCGGACGGCAGACGCGCATCCGGCAAAAATACGCCGGCGCGGATTGCCGCGCGAATCTTCTCCGAGACCTGCTCGTAAATCTGCAACGGACGGAAGTTGCTCTCGAATTCGCCGAGGGGGGAGGCCATTTTCGCTTTCTGCAGGTCGGATGTGGTTCTTGAATATACCAAAGTCGGACTGTCGTCACGACGCGCAACCGAGGGTTTGTCACGAAACCGGAACGACAAAATTGGTCCTATAGTAGCCTGCATCGGTACGCTTAACATGCAAAACTGGTTCTTTTTTAAACCAAATAACGCAGACATTTTTGAAAATGGCTTGTTTATCGAATTTTTTTGGCTTAGATTTTGCCCAGAATTTGAGATGAGTGGTCTGAAACAGCAAACGGCCATCCTCGTAGATTGGCCGTAATTCTTTCCAGTTGTGCCTGCTCGACGTCGTGAGCGTCCTTTTTATAAGTGAGCCGAATGACTGCCGTTATCACCCGGAATTTCGACGCCCAGGCGACCGCCGATCTGCTGGACTATCCGTCGCTCGTGGCGGGTTTGCGGCAAACCATCGTCGAGTATGGCGCGGGAAAAATCGTCAGCCCGGAGCGCATGGTGATCCCGCTGCAGGAGGGCGGCCTCATGCTGTCGATGCCCGCGAGCGCAGCGGATATCGCCATCCACAAACTCGTCAACGTATGCCGGTCGAACGGAAAAATCGGGCTGCCGACCATTCACGGTCAGGTCGTTGCGTGCGATGCGCACACAGGTGAAATGCTCTTCGTTCTGGACGGCCCGACGGTCACCGGATGCCGCACCGCCGCCGTCACCGTGCTCGGCATCCAGACGCTGCACGGCTCGGCTCCGCGCGAAGTGCTCCTGATCGGCACCGGCAAACAGGCGGCCAATCACGCCGAAGCACTGGCGGCGATTTTTCCCGACGCGCGTCTGTACGTGAAAAGCCGGTCGCGCGAAGCGGCGGCGGCATTTGTCGAGCGGATGCAGCCCACCGCGCCGAATCTCGCCGTGCTGGACAGCGACGCGATTCCCGCCAGCGTCGAGGTCGTCATCACGTTGACGACGAGTAAATCACCGGTCTATTCGGAGCCTGCACGCGCGGGACGGCTGGTGGTCGGCGTCGGCGCGTTCACGCCGGACGCGGCCGAAGTCGCTCAGACGACGATCGACGGCAGCTTCCTGATCGTGGACGACCCCGTCGGCGCCAAGCATGAAGCGGGCGACCTGATTCAGGCGAACGTCGACTGGAAGAGCGTTGCCGCGCTCGCCGACGCCATCGCCGGTGAGCTTGAAATCGATGCGCCGGTTTTCTTCAAGAGCGTCGGCTGCGCCGCGTGGGATCTGGCTGCATGCCGCGTCGCGCGCGAGGGCCTGGCCGGTCGATAGTCGTGGGTCCGTGGGTCGTGAAGTGTCAGTAGTCAGTGGTCTGCTTTACCGAAGTCATGCCGTGCACCGGCCCGACCCCAATGGTCGGGTTCCTTCCTGGTCTACCTGGAGTTCGTATGCGCCGTCTCACAACAATCATGGCTGCCGTGGTGGCCACCGGATTCACCCTGTCCGCCCATGCACAGGTCGTCGTCACGATCGGTCACTCGGCGCCGCTCACCGGCCCGCAGGCGCCCAATGGCAAAGACAACGAAAACGGCGCGCGGCTCGCCATCGACGAGCTGAATAAATCCGGCGTGAGCGTCGCGGGTCAGAAAGTCACCTTCAAACTCGATTCGCAGGACGATCAGGCCGATCCGAAAGTCGGCGTGCAGGTCGCGCAGAAGCTGGTGGACAGCGGCGTGATCGCCGTGGTCGGGCCGTATAACTCGGGCGTGGCGATTCCGGCGTCGCGCGTGTACAGCACCGGCGGCGTGCCGATGCTGCCGGTCGCATCCAATCCGGCGCTGACCAAGCAGGGCTTCAAGAACATTTTCCGGATCGGCGCGAGCGACGAGCAGCTCGGCGGCACGATGGGTCAATTCGCGGCGAAGACGCTGAAAGCCAAAACGGCCGCGGTGATCGACGACCGCACGGCGTACGGTCAAGGCGTCGCCGAGCAGTTCATCAAGGAAGCCAAGGCGAACGGCATCCAGATCGTCGATCAGGAATTCACCAGTTCGTCGGCAACCGATTTCCTCGGCATTCTGACGACGATCAAGGCGAAGAACCCGGACGTGATTTTCTTCGGTGGCTACGCCGCACAGGGCGCACCGATGGCTAAACAGATGCGTCAGCGCGGCCTGCGCGCGAAGCTGCTCGGCGGCGACGGCATCTGCTCGGCCGACATGGGCAAGGTGGCGGGCGATGCCGCGTCCATCGTGTATTGCGCGCAAGGCGGCATCTCGCTCGACAAAACGGCGGCGGGTCGCGAGTTCCTGCAGAAATACAAGGCCGCGTACAACACCGATACGCAGGTCTACGCCGTCAGCTATTACGACGGCGTGAAGATGCTGGCCGATGCGATGGTGAAGGCGGGCACGACGACCGACAAAGCCAAACTCATGGGCCAACTGGCGAAGGAAAACTACAAGGGCGTGGCCGGCACCTATTCGTTCGACGAGTACGGCGACCTGAAAGGCGCACCGACCACGGTCTACGTGATCAAAAGCGGCCTGCCGGTTCCGTACGGCCAATAAGCGACCACGGAGCGCACATTCGATGCAGCCGTCCTTCGACTTCCCGAAGCAAACATGAAAATTACCCGCACCATCTCGACTGTTGAAGTTCACACCGGCGGCGAAGCGTTCCGCATCGTCACGAGCGGTTTGCCGAGGCTGCCGGGCGACACGATCGTCAAGCGGCGCGCGTGGCTGAGAGAGAACGCCGACGACATCCGCCGCGCGCTGATGTTCGAACCGCGCGGCCACGCGGACATGTACGGCGGCTATCTGACCGAGCCGGTCAGCCCGAACGCCGATTTCGGCATCATCTTTCTGCATAACGAGGGCTATAGCGATCACTGCGGCCACGGTGTGATCGCGCTGTCGACTGCGGCCGTCGAGTTGGGATGGGTGCAGCGCGAGGTTCCCGAGACGCGCATCGGGATCGACGCGCCGTGCGGGTTCATCGAAGCGTTCGTGCAGTGGGACGGCGAGCACGCCGGCAACGTGCGCTTCGTCAACGTTCCGTCGTTCATCTGGAAGCGGGACGTGACCGTCGACACGCCGTCGTTCGGCAAGGTAACCGGCGACATCGCGTTCGGCGGCGCGTTCTACTTCTATACCGATGGCGAGCCGCACGGGCTCGAAGTGCGCGAGTCGTCGGTGGAGGAACTGATCCGCTTTGGGGCGGAGGTGAAGGCGGCGGCCAATCTGGCGTTTCCGGTCGAGCATCCGCACATTCCTGAGATCAACCACATTTACGGCACCATCATCGCGAACGCGCCGCGGCACGCGGGTTCAACGCAGGCCAACTGCTGCGTTTTCGCGGACCGCGAGGTGGATCGTTCGCCGACCGGTTCAGGCACCGGCGGCCGCGTCGCGCAACTCTATCTGCGCGGGGAGTTGGGGAAGGACGAAACGCTGGTGAACGAGTCGATTATCGGCACGGTGTTCAAGGGACGTGTGCTGAGCGAGACGACCGTCGGCGAATTCAAGGCGGTCATTCCAGAGGTGGAGGGCAACGCTTTCGTCTGCGGGTTTGCCAACTGGATCATCGATTCCAGAGACCCTTTGACTTACGGATTTCTGGTTCGATAAGTTCGATAAAGCGGGCAGAGCGGTGAAGCTGACCTGAGGGGCTTAACAAACTCAGGTCTTCTTCGCCGCTTTCTTTTTCTGCGCGTAGATCAGAGCGCCCGTTTCGACCGGCACGAACGGCGCCTGAAAGTGGTCGATCAGAAAGTCGATGAAGGCCCGCGCACGCGCGGTCTGGTTGCGCTGGCTCGGATAGTAGACAAAGAGATCGGCGGACGGCAGCGGCGTCTCCGGCAGCACCAGTTTCAAGCGGCCGCTCTGAACATATTTCGCGAGATCCCATTCTGAGCGGATCAGGATGCCGTGTCCGTCGAGCGCCCAGCGCAGCACGATATCGCCATCGTTGCTCGACAGCGCGCCTTTGACTTTCAGCGCCTCGATCCGGTCGCCTTGCAGATACCTCCATACGCCATACGCTTCATCGTTCTGACGATGCACGATGCAACGGTGGCGCGCCAGATCCTCGACGCGCTCCGGCACGCCGAACCGCTCCAGGTATCGGGGCGACGCGCAGAAGAAACGCCGGTTGCTCATGATCCGCCGCGCACTCAGACGGCTGTCGGGAAGCTCGCCGAAACGGATCGCCAGATCGAACGCATCCGCGACCAGATCGATGGGCCGATCGGTCACTTCGAACTGGATTTCCACTTGAGGAAAGCGCTTCGCGAACTCCGACACCAGCGGCGCGATGGTCGTGCGTCCGAAGCCGAGCGTTGCATTGACGCGCAACAGCCCTTGGGGATCGGGCCGTGCTCCAGATATCTCTTCTTCCATCTGCCTGACCTGACCGACGATTTGCGTCGCGTAGCGCAGATAGGTCTCGCCCTCGGGCGTCAGGCTGACACTGCGGGTAGTCCGGTTGACGAGGCGCACACCCAGTTTCTGCTCGATCAGGCCCAGACGCTTGGTCGCCGCAGGCGGCGTGAGATCAAGCGCGCGCGCCGCGCCCGACATGCTCTTGAGCCGGGCGAGGAGAATGAAAAATTCGAAATCCGATCCGGCGTCGAGAGTCATTCGATTATTCGCCAAAGGTAAAAAGTGATATGAATTGAGGCGAATTATAGGCCGCCATTTCGCGGATAAGCTACGGTCCATCGCAGCCCCAAGTCTGCAAAACGTGCTCAACACTCAGGAGACACCGTCATGAGAATCGTCGAAATCCGCGAAAAGACCGTTCCGATCAGCTCGCCGATCCGCAATGCCTATATCGACTTCAGCAAGATGACGCTGAGTCTCGTCGCCGTGGTGACGGATGTGATCCGCGACGGCAAGCCGGTGGTCGGTTACGGCTTCAATTCCAACGGCCGCTACGGCCAGGGCAAGCTGATGCGCGAGCGCTTCATTCCGCGCCTTCTCGAAGCCGATCCTGCCAGCCTCGTCAACGACGCAGGCGATAACCTCGATCCGCACAAGATCTGGGCGACCATGTTCACGAACGAGAAGCCCGGCGGTCATGGAGAGCGCTCGGTCGCCATCGGCACGATCGACATGGCCGTGTGGGACGCGGTTGCCAAGATCGAAGGCAAGCCGCTGTTCCAGCTGCTCGCTGACCGTTATGGCAACGGCGAGCCCGATCGCAAGATTTTCGTGTACGCGGCGGGCGGCTACTACTATCCGGGCCAGGACCACGGCAAGCTGAAAGACGAAATGCGCAGCTATATCGATCGCGGCTATACGGTCGTGAAGAAGAAGATCGGCGGCGCGTCGCTCGACGAAGATCTGCGCCGCATCGACTCGATCCTCAGCGTGCTCGGCGACGGTCAGAAGCTGGCCGTCGATGCGAACGGCCGCTTCGATCTCGACACGGCGATTCAATATGCGAAGGCGCTCTCGCAATACGATCTGTTCTGGTACGAAGAGGCCGGCGATCCGCTCGACTACGAATTGCAGGCCACGCTGCGCAATTACTACGACAAGCCGATGGCAACCGGCGAAAACCTGTTCTCGATGCAGGACGCCCGCAATCTGATCCGTTACGGCGGCATGCGCGCGGATCGCGACTGGCTGCAGTTCGACTGCGCGCTGAGCTACGGTCTGGTCGAATATCTGCGGACGCTCGACATGTTGCGTCAGCATGGGTGGTCGCCGAGCCGTTGCATTCCGCACGGCGGACACCAGATGTCGCTGAATATCGCGGCGGGTCTGGGACTGGGCGGCAACGAATCCTATCCCGATCTGTTCCAGCCGTATGGCGGATTCCCCGACGGCGTGAAGGTCGAAAACGGCTATATCACGATGCCCGATCTGCCCGGCATCGGCTTTGAAGGGAAGGCCGATCTGTTTGCGGAGATGCAGAAGTTGTCGGCGTAAGCGTAGGGCGGCGGCCAGGTCGCGGCGGCGCGTTGACGGGGAGGGCGGCGCGTCGCGATGGATGAGCTGCGTTTCACCCCAGCGGCTTCACGCCGGTCATCCATCCGTGGATGTAAAACGCGAACACGAACCACGCGACAACGCCGATTACCACCGGAATCACGTCGCGTGAGAGAGTCCCGGCGGCATAAACGATATGTTCGACGCGATCGCGCCGTCGCGCGGCGGCGTAATCGACCAGCGCCCAAACGAGAAACGCGCCGAACAGCACGACGGCGTTCAGCGTGCCGTTCGCGAGCAGATGAGCGACGGCCCACGGCATCACGCTGACTACCATCGGATGCCGGAATATCGCCTTGAAGTGATTCCCCGGCACGTAGGCAGCCGGAAAGAGAATAAATGCCGCGAGAGTGAGGACTGCTGCGACGTGTGGTGCCCAGGCCGGCGGTGTCCACAGAACGACCGGTTCGCGCCGCGCCATTCCGTATCCCCACACGACCAGCGCGAGGCCGATGATGGACAGAACCGAATAGGCCGATTTCCAGCCGTTGTCTCCGATCCGCGCGATTAGCGCCTTACGCCACTCGTCCGCGAAGATACGGATCGAATGCAAGCCAAGGAATATCAGCAGCCCCAGAATCAGTACCGGCACGGTGGACTCCTCGCGACAAACGTCGACGGAGAGTCATGATAATCCCGTGTGACGTGCCCCGTGCGCCGTCCAGGCTCAGGCCGGCAATTTGCCCTTTCTGCGGAGCACGCCGACGACCTCGTCGATATGGATGCTCTTCAGCGGCGACGTACCGGCCGCGTTCCGTTCGACATTGATTGCGTCGATGCTTCGCTGCATCGACGACATTTTCGCCGAGATGTAGACGGCCATGCCGTAGCCGAAGCGCTCGATAAGATCGTTGGACAGAAAGGTTTTCATAGTTCAGAGGTCCGAGACTCGTGGCCGGGTCAAACGCAATTGAGAATCGTTCGCAATTATACAGAAATGTGGCAGTTGTGCGGATGCGGATGCTGATGCGTGTGAACGCGCGGTGTGCGCTGGCAGTCGCAACGCGCCGGTCTGCGCGCACGACCAACATCTCGAAGTCAAAACGATCGGGATTGCGGGATAATCCGGCGTTTCATTTTCACTCCATCTCGCAGCATCGCCGACACCCCATGTCCGGCCACGCGTAACAACTAACTCAATATCTTCAATATCCATGGACCAAGGAAAAAAGGCCACGCTGATAGGCCTGGTTGCGGTGCTCCTATGGAGTTCTATCGTCGGTCTGATGCGCGGTGTCAGCGAAGGACTCGGCGCGACCGCGGGCGCCGCAATGATTTACACGGTGGCGTCCGTCATGCTGTTCTTTACGGTCGGATTTCCCGATCTGAGAAAATTTCCGCGTCCCTATCTGATCTGGGGCAGCCTGCTGTTCGTCACGTACGAGCTTTGCCTGTCGCTTTCGATCGGCTATGCCGACAGCGGCCGTCAGGCCGTCGAAGTCGGTATGGTCAATTATCTCTGGCCGACTTTCACGCTGATCGCCGCCATTCTCTTTAACGGCCAGAGATCGAATCTTTTGATCTTTCCGGGATTTGTCCTTTCCTTAATCGGAATTGGCTGGGTTCTCGGAGGCGACCAGGGCTTCGATGTTGCGGAAATGCTGGCGAACGTCAAAGCGAATCCGCTGAGCTTCGGCTTGGCCTTTACCGGCGCTTTAATCTGGGCGGGGTATTGCACCGTCACAGCGCGACATGCAAAGGGAAGCAACGGCGTGACGCTGTTTTTCATGCTGACGGCCGCCGCGCTGTGGATCAAGTACGCGATCAATGGCGGCGGCGCGATGGACTTCAGTCCACACACGGTCATCTACCTGTTCCTTGCGGCCTCAGCGATCGGATTCGGTTACGCCGCGTGGAATGTCGGAATTCTGCATGGGAACGTGACAGTGCTCGCGGGCGCGTCTTATCTGATTCCGGTTTTGTCGTCCGTGCTCGCGGCGAAACTGCTGAATGCGCCGCTCCCATTTGCTTTCTGGAAGGGCGCAATCATGGTTTGCACAGGATCGATCCTTTGCTGGATCGCCACGCGTGAACTGCGCCCGGAACCGGTATTCGAATAGCGGCCGACAATCGCAACGTGGGTGAGGGCACCTCAAGTCAAGAATTGAGGCGCGGATAGAGTGACGACTAAAGCGTCGAGGCGAGGGCGGCGCGTCAGTTCGTATGTGCCGCCACCTGCAGAGATTCCAGCGCATGACTTCCGTCGATGCGGGCAATGTCCTCTGCCGGGAAGGTTTGTTCGCTGTATGCAATCACCTTGAATCCGCTGCCCATTGCGCGCGGGACAGTGATTCCCCAGTGCCAGCCTCCGGCCTGCTCGAAAATATGCAACTCCGGTTCGGTCCGGCTCGTTGATGCATGAGAGATCATGGTCCGTTCTCCCGTCCTTTTTCCATGGGGGCGCTTCAGACCGCGCCCGTTCTCCAGTCTAAAACATTTTTGCTGCGCCGCAATATAACCCGTTGTAAAAATGTCGCATAAATGGCAAGTCATAATTTTGAAACGTATTCACCCATTTTGAGCTGTGCCACCATCGATTAACCGGTTTAGATCTGAAGAACTGGATTCACGGGGGCTTCATGAGTAACCATGCGCTCATTTGGGCTGCGGTGCCACATAACAGTGATGGCGTCGTTTTCTCGGTTCGTATTGCCCGCGGACTACAACGCTTCCATATTTCGCGTCGCGTGCTCGAAGATGTGTTCGAGCTGGAGCGAAACACCTCAGACGCACGACAACTCGAATTGTTCTATTCATGCGTCAGTCGCATTCTGGCTAAAGCCGCCGCGAAGCGTTCGACTGCGAGTCGCGATACGGTTGCGCTTCAGTCCTCCGATTTCATTTCGTCCGGCAAGTCACGCGATACGTGGGACCGACATGCCGGCGCTGCCGGTGCGATGTAGGCAGGTACCGATTTGAATTGAGGGGGAGCTCCCGCACCCGGTTGCGGTTGCCGCTTCAATCGTTACTGAGACGGCAAGGTTGGATTCATTTGCCGCGCTCGATGCTCAAGGCTCGATCCTTGAATCGGCTCGGCACGGCTGCTCGCCATCCACACCCACGCTTCCGGCCACGCGAATTACATCTCCTTCGGCGCGTCGCTCGAACGCTCCTGCACATCTCCCACGCGTCCATGACGTCTTACCGTTCCGTAAGAAAAATTTCTGTATCTGTCGCGGAATAATCCCTCCCAGGTGGTGTTTACGTCGATAAGGCACAGGCTGGATTGCAAGGTGAGCCGGCGCTCGCCGATCAGGCATCCAGCACGACAGCCGTGCAAACAACCGGCAACATCATCCATGACGAGACAACTTTGAGTCACGCAACGATTCAACCCGCCTGGGTGCGCATCACGCACTGGGTCAACGCGCTCGCGGTCGTGCTGATGGTCACGAGCGGCTGGCAGATTTATAACGCGTCGCCGATCTTCCGGGCCATTCAGTTCCCTCCCGCGATCACGCTCGGAGGCTGGCTCGGTGGCGCATTGCTCTGGCATTTCGCGGTGATGTGGGTGCTCGTCGCGAATTTCCTCGTCTATGTCGGCGTGAATATCGCCTCCGGGCGTCTGCGGAAAAAGCTCCTGCCGGTCAGTCCCAGGTCGCTTGTAACGGACCTGCTGGCCGCATTGCGCGGCAAGCTCGGTCACCAGGATCTCTCGCGCTACAACGCCGTGCAGAAGTTTGCCTACCTCGTTGTGATCGTCGATATCGCGCTTCTGATCGTGTCGGGCCTGGCCGTATGGAAGTCAGTGCAATTCCCGCTGCTGCGCACGCTGATGGGCGGGTACGACAACGCGCGCGTCGTGCACTTCGTCGCGATGAGCGTACTGGTTGCGTTCTTCGTGTTGCACGTCGTGATGGTCGCGCTGGTGCCGCGCTCGCTGCTTCTGATGATTCGCGGACGGTAACCATGACGTTCAGAAAACAGGCTAAAAAGCCGGCCGCGATTTTTTCATCTCACGCCGAAGCCATCATCAAGGATGCGAGCCGCGAACTGAAAGATCCCGCTCGCAGGCTGCTCGGAAAACGGATTCTCACGCTCGGCGGCATTGCGATGCTGTCGGGTTGCGACCTGTCCAATGACAAATCGGTGAACACGATGCTGCGCAAAATGTCGTTCTTCAATGACGACGTGCAGGCTCTGCTGTTCAACCCGAACGAAATGGCGCCGACCTATCCGGAGTCGATGATCACGCGGCCGTTTCCGTTCAACGCGTTCTACGACATCGACGATGTACCCGAGGTCGATCCCGCGACATACCGGCTCGAGGTGAACGGCCTCGCGCATGGAAAGCGTGTGTGGACGCTCGAAGAATTGCGCGCGTTGCCGCAGGAAAGTCAGATTACGCGGCACATCTGCATAGAAGGGTGGAGCGCGATCGGCAAATGGGGAGGCGTGCGTTTCGCCGATTTTCTCAGACGCTCTGGCGCCGATACCACGGCCCGCTACGTCGCGTTTCATTGCGCCGATAACTACTCGACCAGTATCGACATGCCGACCGCGCTACACGCGCAGACGCTTCTGACCCTGACCTACGACGGCCAGGTTTTGCCACCGAAGTACGGCTTTCCGATGAAGCTGCGCATGCCGACGAAACTCGGCTACAAGAATCCGAAACATATCGTCGCGATCAGCGTGACGAACGAATACCCCGGTGGCTACTGGGAGAACCAGGGCTACAACTGGTTCGGCGGTTCCTGAGGTTCACCGGTCTTCAGTCTTTTTTCTTTAGTCGCAGGTCAAACCAACGGTTTTTTACGGAGCATCCATGTCTATTCGTCTGAATCTCGGCGTTACTCTCGTAACGCTGGCTATTAGCGGCGTCGCGCTCGCGCAGACCCCGGCGGTCAAACCATCGCGCATTCGCGGCGATATCGTTTCGCTTGACGGCGACGTGCTGAAGGTGCACCGCCGCAGCGGCGACACCGTGTCGATCGACCTCAAGCCGACGGTCACCGTGTCCGCCGTCAAGGCCATGCAACTGTCCGATATTAAACAGGGCTCTTTCGTCGGCACGGCCGCGACGACTGGCACTGACGGCAAGCTGACGGCGACCGAAGTGGTGGTGTTCCCGGAATCCGCGCGCGGCACGGGGGAAGGGCACTATGACTGGGATCTCGGCCCGAATAGCTCGATGACCAACGCGAACGTCGACACGGTCGTTCAGGGCACCAGCGGCCGCGATCTGAAGCTGTCGTACAAGGGCGGCAACAACACGGTGACGGTCCCCGCGAATGTGCCCATCGTCACGTTCACGTCGGCCGCGCGCACCGACCTGACCGCCGGCAAGAAAGTGTTTGTGGTCGCCACGCCCGCGTCGCAAGGCACCTTCGTCGCGCAACGCGTGGTCGTGGAAAAGGACGGCGTCGCTCCGCCGATGTAAACGGTTTTCTCGCGCTGCAAGTTCTGCGTGACGGCTTCCGCTAATCCACGGGAGCCGTCACGTCACGCCGGAAGATCAGAACATCGAGTGAGTTTCCGGATACAGCGCCGTGCGCAGTGCGAGCCCGCCGAGTACCACGAAAATAAGCGCCGCCAGGATATGAACCGCTTTGGTCGGCAAGCGGTCGGCAAACTTGTGGCCAAGATAGATAACCGGGACGTTCGCCAGCATCATGCCGAGCGTCGTGCCCGCCACGACGCCGAAGAATTCGTGGAATCGCGCCGCAAGCGCCACCGTCACGATCTGGGTCTTGTCACCCATTTCCGCGATGAAGAACGTGATTGCCGTTGTTCCGAACACGCCCATTGAATCTTTGACGGGTAGAGCGTCGGCATCATCGAGCTTGTCCGGAATCAGGATCCACACGGCCATGACCGCGAAAGACGCCACCACGGCCCAGTTCATGATTTCCGGCCTGATGATGCTGGCAAGCCACGCGCCGAGCGCACCCGAGAAGCCGTGATTGATCAGCGTCGCGACGAACACGCCGAGCACGATAGGGATAGGTTTGCGATAGCGCGCCGCAAGAACCAGAGACAGCAACTGGGTCTTGTCGCCGATCTCAGCGAGACCGACAACGCTTGTGGATACGAGGAATGATTGCATGGGGTTTGTTATAACCGGGCCGCACGGTCAAATCACGATGACACGCACTCCCGCGACCCGGCTGGTGGGAGTGTGAGTCATCGGTCTTGCCAGGCGATTGCTGCGCGCGCCATGGACGGTCTGACGACCGCTCCAAGTATGTTGACGCGAGCCCCTGAACATTTCGTCCAAGGCGGCTACTCCCCGAAGAGGCGCCGATTATAGCGGTCTGACAGCGCCCCAGGCAAGGCGATTCAGACAAACCGTCTTCGATGAAAGCATTTAGCAAGCAACGCGTTGGCGATTCACGAAACGGCTGGCTGCGTTACTTTTGCAGCTACTGGCAAACGCGATGCAGGAGGATCGCCATGGGCGTGTCGGGAGCGACGGCTTCCATCTCGTATTTTTTGCGTGCGAGCGACTGAATGGTCGCGCCGGTCTGATCGAACCGGGCGAAACTCACGAGCGCGCCGGATTTATCCGCGCAGTTGAAGACGAAGTGATCCAGCCCGTAGGCAGTGGCGATCTGGTCACCGGATTGAATCCGCGGCGTGCTGTTGACAGCCTTAGTCCAGACGTTCACCGTCTGGCCGGTGCGCGTGATGGATTCCGTGTCGACATAAAACGTCGCGGTGGGATTCTGGCTGACGACCTCCCATTTTGCGTCCGCGTAGGCGACGGCTGCAGTGGCAAAAAGCGCGGCGCAAATGGCCCATTTTTTCAGCATCGTTTGTCTCCTTCGTATTGGTTTGGCCAGCATGATAACGGCACTTGGGGCGTGGAGGATTAGCGGGTTTGTCTGGGGTTTCTGCTAGTGGGTGGTGGATTGGGGTAAGTGGTTGATCGGCAATGGGAAAAGGAGGGTTTGGGATTATTGTAGTTTGAAGGTGGTGTGGGATTACTGGACGGGCTGCAGGGCTGCGTCTTAATTTGACATAATATAAATTATCAACATAAAGGCTGTAAGGGCTATACCCTAATGTCGTGTTCTGGCTATTTACAGATGTCGGGTTTTGCAACCTGGCATCATGCTGGACACTCGCGCTCAGACTGCGGGAGTCCAGCATGCGTCAAACCGAACTGGTGACACTGAACATGCGCGAATTCGACCGGCTAAAGATGGTTCAGGCGATCGTGGAGATGGGGCTGAAGCCCGGCCGTGCGGCCGAGCGCCTTGGACTGAGTGTTCGCCAGATCGAGCGGCTGGTGATCCGGTATCGCGAACATGGCCCCTCTGGTGTGGTATCTGGCAGGCGTGGCCGCCCGGGCAACCGCAAGCTCGACGACGGCCTGTCAGTACGCGCGCTGACGATCATTCGCGAGCGCTACCCGGATTTTGGCCCGGCGCTGGTGCGCGACCGCTATGCCCATTTTGACCAACACCAGACGGCCGACTAGCGCGCCAACCCACCCAGGCAGGCAACCATCCACAACCACACCCAACCTTAACGTTCCCTTAACAATCCACCCGTTTACCAAATTCCAACAATTTGTTTGCGTTTCCCCAGCACGCATTTACAACATGCTTTCTGATTTTTACAATCCATAACCGCAAATGCGAATCATGACTATTTGCAATTACCGAATCCACGCCTGGCGCCTCTAACGAACGGTCATGAGTTGTCAGGCAGTGGACCGTCGAAAACTGACTACACGCCATGACATCTTCCGCCCAGTTCAGGATGCGCACGATCGCGTCCGTTACAGCCTTGTATTGCTCCGGATTTTTCGCGACCACCGCCGTCCACGCGCAGGCGACGCCCGCCACGCCGCCCTCCCCGGCTTCCACAACGGCGGCTTCGCCCCCCTCCAGCAACGCAGGCAGCACCGCCACCGACGCCACGCTCCCCGCAGTGAAAGTGACTTCGTCGGCCCCGTCGGACCTGCAGACGAAATCGCTGTCTTCGTACAAATTCACCTCGCCGCTCATCGACACGCCGCGCTCGATCACGGTCATCCCGCAGGAGGTGCTCAAGGAAAAGAACGTCTCGACCTTCACCGACGCGCTGCGCACCGTGCCGGGCATCACCTTCCTCGGCGGCGATGCGGCGGCGAATCCTTCGGCGGATCGTCCGGTGATCCGCGGCTTCGAATCGCGCAACTCAATTTTCGTCGACGGCATGCGGGATTCGGGCGTGCAAAACCGCGAGACCTTCGACGTCGAAAACATCAGCGTCGTCAAAGGTCCCGACTCGGTGTACGCGGGACGCGGCTCGGTGGGCGGCAGCATCGACATCACCACCAAGGCGCCGCAAGCCGACAATTTCATCAACGGCAGCGTCGGGCTGGGTACGGATAGTTACCGACGCGCGACCGTCGACTGGAATCAGAAACTCAACGACACCACCGCGATCCGCCTGAACGTCATGGGCCACGATGCCGATCAGGCTGGCCGCACCGACATCTATAGCAAGCGCTGGGGCGTCGCGCCGTCGATCGCGTTCGGCCTGAACTCGCCGACCACGGTCACGGTGAGCTACTACCATCTGAACACCTATGACATGCCGGATTTCAGCTCGCCATTCCGCTCGACGGGCGGCACGCCGGTGGCGACAGACCGCGGCCAGTTCTTCGGACTCAACTCGCGCGATTACCGGCGCGGCCAGACCGACACGGGTGAAGTGAAGGTCGAACATCGCATCAACGACGCATGGAAGGTGAAGAACACGACCGTATTCGGCCGCTCAACGCTCGACTACATCGCGACCAATCCGCAACTCACGAGCGCGACCTCGAACATCCTGAGTCTGCAGGCAAAGAGCGGCAAATACGCGACCAATAGCGTGGCGAACCAGACCGAGGCGAGCGGCAAGTTCGACCTCTACGGCATGCGTCATACCGTGACAGCCGGCGTGGAATTCAGCCACGAACAGGATCTCTACGAGGGCTATCTCGTCAGCGATTCGGCGGGCAACAACATCCGTTCGGGCGGACCGTGCTCGGTCGCCTACAACTGCACGTCGCTCTTCGGCGGCTGGAATCCGGACAATCCGTGGACGGGCAGCATCGCGCTGAACGGCGACAAAAGCTTCCCGGGTCCGGCAACGCACACGCAGACGAACATCGCATCCGCCTACCTGTTCGACAGCGTTCAGCTTTCCGAGCGCTGGATCTTCAACGCGGGCATGCGCTTCGACCGCTACGACGTGACCGCCGAGCAGGCGGGCGTCGCCAATCTGAGCAATTCGTCGAACCTGTTCAGCTATCAATTCGGCCTGGTGTTCAAGCCGATCCGCACGGTCAGCCTGTATGCGTCATATGGCACATCGTCGAATCCGCCCGGCTCGAACTCGGGCCTCGGCGGCGGAACCGACCAGATCACCACGACCAACAAGGATCTCGCGCCGGAACGCTCGAACAACATCGAAGTGGGCGCGAAATGGGATGTGCTGGATCAGCGTCTGTCGCTCACGACCGCGCTGTTCCAGACAGAGAAGACCAACGCTCGCGTGAGCGACGGTTTGGGCGGCACGATCAATGCGGGCTCGCAGCGCGTACGCGGCTTCGAGTTCGGCTTTGCAGGCAACGTGACCAGCAAGTGGGCCGTGTTCGGCGGCTACTCGTACCTCGACGCGATCACGACCGATGCGGGCCCGACGAGCCCGGCTCTATCAGGCTTGCCGATGGTCATGGTGCCGAAGCACAACTTCACGCTGTGGACCAGCTATGACGTGTTGCCCAAACTCACGTTGGGCGCGGGCGCGACGGTGTCGAGCCTGACTTACGCATCGGTGGCCGCGACCTCGCGCAAATGGATTCCGGGATACGCGCGTTTCGACGCATCGGCCACGTGGCGCGTGTCGAAGAAGATCGACTTGCAACTCAACGTGAACAATATCTTCGACAGGAAGTATTACCAGACCGCGTATCCGATCTATGCAACCTGGGCGCCGGGCCGCTCGGCGATGCTCACGATGAACTTCTATCAGTGAGTAACTGAAAGACGTGCATGGCGGCTTGGTGGGCAAGCGGCCATGCACGCGAGTTCTCGCATGCTCATGCGCGTGCTGCATCCGCCCTTCCCCGTTCCTCTCACACGCTAGCCGCCAGCATCGACCGGCGGCATCGGGCGGACGCACAGGCGCACGCATATTGCGCGCGAGCCTCTTCGTCTTCCGTTTCGTCGATGGCCAGCAGATAGTCGATGAACAACTCTTCGCCCACGACGATCGGCCGGATCGCGTGAATGAAAATGCGGCCGCGATCCTCGATGGTTTCGCAGTTCGGCGTACACGCGTGATTCAGCCAGCGCGCACTGTTGCCACTGCGGCTACCGTCGATCACGCGTCCATCCGACAGCCCAAACAGGAACGTGTGGCCGGCGACGCCCTCGCGCCGGTGTCGACGCACCGCGTTTCTCCACGTCGTGATTTCCCCTTTGTATTCGAACACGCGCTCGCCCGCCTCGAGAGGACGCATTGCAAATACACCCTTGCCGTGAACCGGCGATCTCCGCACGATGACGCGTCGCATTCTGTTGCTCCGATGGTCGTCCTCGCGCAAGTATGAAGCAGCAAAATTTCGCGTTGACGGGTCGAACGAAGATTTTTGTTGCCGCGGCGTTCTGCTGTCGGCGCGAGTACCGGTGATTTTTTCACGCCGTATCAGGCGGTCCGATCGTCGCGCGATCACGCACACGATGCATGGCCGTGGGAATCATTCTTACCGTCCGTTTCCTCATACAAAAGAGAGCGCTAAAGGTCAGGTCGAACGAGCCGATATATGTACCGAACAGTTCAAATTTCAACCGTGCGCCGTGTGCGCTAGAACCCAATGAAAGTCTCGACAAAGCTCATTCTTCTCGTCAGTACCGCGCTGGCCGGCGTGATCTGCATCGCCGCGATCGCGTTGTCGCAACTCAACAGTGCTCTGATCGAGAGTCGCCAGGGTCAGGTGCAGACGCTGCTTACCAAGGCAGAGCATCTGACGCTGTATTACCAGTCGCTCGAAACCAGCGGCAAGATGAGCCGCGCCGATGCGCAAGCCGCCGCGAAAAGCGCGCTCAGCGAACTGAACGTCCCCGGTGCCAAGAGCTACTTCTGGGTGACCAGCACGGACAGCATCAACCTCGTCCATCCGAACCCGGCGCTGATCGGCACCAAGACGGGCGGCAACAAAACCACCAACGGCAATCTGACCGATACCCAGGCCTACACGCAAGGCCTCGCGAACAACCATATCGCGCTGGTCGACGTGCTGATCCAACGCACTCAGAACGGCCCTTTCGAAGCCAAGTTGCAAGGCGTCGTGGCGATTCCGGGATGGGGCTGGTGGATCGGCACAGGCTTCTTCTACGACGACATCAACACCGCCTACTGGAAGCTCGCGAAAACCCTGGTCTCGATCGCGATCGCGATTTTCGCTGCGGTCGGCGCGATGGCCTGGTTCATGACGCGCAGCGTGACCCGCGCGCTCGGCGGCGAACCGGCCGACGCAGCCGCATTTGCCGCGCAGATCGCGGCGGGCAATCTGTCCGCCGATATCAAACTCGCGCCGTCGGACCGTTCGAGCTTGCTGTATGCGCTCGGCGAGATGCGTGTGAAGCTACGTGAACTGGTGCACAGCATCCAGCGTTCGAGCGATTCGATCGCAACCGGCTCCGGCGAAATCGCGCAGGGCAACACCGACCTGTCGCAACGAACCGAAGAGCAGGCGGCGTCGCTCGAAGAAACGGCGGCGAGCATGGAACAGTTGACCGCGACGGTGAAGCAGAACGCCGAAAACGCGCGTCAGGCGAGCCAGCTGGCCGTACTCGCGTCGGACGCGACCGAGCGCGGCGGTAACGCGGTCGACGAAGTGATCGGCACGATGCAAGGCATCGCGGACGAGTCCCGCAAGATCGGCCAGATCATCAGCGTGATCGAAGGGATCGCTTTCCAGACCAACATTCTTGCGTTGAACGCAGCCGTCGAAGCGGCACGCGCGGGTGAAGAAGGACGCGGTTTCGCAGTCGTCGCGGGCGAAGTGCGCACACTGGCGCAACGCAGCGCGGCGGCGGCCAAAGACATCAAGGAACTGATCGGCTCGTCGGTCGCGCGCGTCGATGACGGTACCGGGCAGGTCGCAGTGGCCGGTGAACGGATGCGCGAGATCGTGCAATCGATCAAGCGCGTCAGCGACATCATGGGCGAGATCGCAGCGGCATCCGTCGAACAGAGCACGGGCATCGAACAGGTCAACCGGGCCGTGTCGCAAATGGACGAAGTGACGCAACAGAACGCGGCGCTGGTGGAAGAAGCGGCAGCTGCGGCGGCGTCGCTCGACGAGCAGGCGGCGAGATTGCGCACCACGGTGGCCGTATTCCGGCTGGAGAGCTGAGCACGCGCGCAAGCACCTGAACGCAGTCAGACTTTAATCACGCAATGGATTTCGGCAGTCGCGGATTTCGTTGCAACGAAGGAGACCGTTCAGTGATCCGCGGACCATCACCGGTCTCCGCCATATCGCCCGCTGCAAACTGCTTGCGGTAAGCAGCGGGCGTCAGTTCCTTTAACGCCTTGAACTGGCGATTGAAATTAGCCACGTTAGGAAATCCGGAGCGTGTTGCCACGACTGAGATCGGGGTGGACGTATGCGCAAGCATCCGGCACGCATGCCCGATCCTGACCCGCGCGATATATCGCCCCACGCTCTCTCCAATGTGCTGCTCGAAGTAGCGCGACAGGGACCGCTCCGACACATTCGCCGCCTCGCAAAGATCGGACAGACGCAGCGGCTCGGCGAAGCGTAAATCGATCATCGACAGCACGCGGTTGATACGCTCCGGTTCGTGGCCCGAAGGACCCTCGCTCCGGTCGCTGAACGCGGTAGGCGAAGCGAGCGGATCACCGGGTGCATCCGACAACATGCACAGCACATTCAATGCAGCGGCAAGGCGCTCTCGTGGCGCACTGGACAACAGTTTGTCGACCTGCTCGTGCATCGCCGCGCCTACCTGCCGGTCGAACGCCAGTCCGCAGGCCGCCCTGCGCAACAGGTGACGCAACGGCGCGTATTCCGGACAGACATCCGCGAGACGCCGTGCCCAGTCGCCACCGAACCAGATCACGATCGCCACTTGCGAAGACGCCGGGTCGATCGAGCGGTTCGACGACCACGTATGCGGAAGATTCGGCGGCACGAGCACGAGGTCTTCGTCGACATAATCTGCAATCGAATCGCCGATATAGCGCTTGCCGTGACTGTTCAAAGTCAGCGTCAATTCGTATTCGGGATGGTGATGCCATTCGAACGGAATACGCGGCAAACGCCGGTGGTAAACCCTGACCGAGCAGTCGTCGCCAAATTCGACGCGTTCGTAGGCTGGCTTCATGGCTGGAATCGCAAAGAAATTGTCTGGATGGTATCACTTTTGTGCAGGCGCCCAGCCTATGCTGCGGACATGGCAGAACCCACAAAAGGAGACAACCATGGCACTCAAAATTGACGATTTGCCGGCAGCCATCCGGCAGGCCAAACAGGAACTTCGCGAGCGGCTTCCGAACTACCGCGAGGTTTTCGCGCAAGTCGATGAAGCGATCCGCGCCGAAGCCAGCAGAATCGCCGCGCAACGCAGCCGCGGCGAAAACGTGATCCCCGAAATCCAGTTTTCCGATATCGCGGAGCAGCGTGTGACCGCAGCGCAAATCGAACTCGTCAAGACGCGCGGCGCGTGTGTGATCCGCAACGTGTTCGACCGTTCATTGGTGGAAGGATGGGACCGCGATATCGCGGAGTACGTCGAACGCAACGACCTGGATACGCGCCTGAAAACCCGCGCCGAAGATAAATACTTCGGCCAGCTTGCATCGAGCAAGCCGCAGATTTACGGCGTGTACTGGTCGAAGCCGCAGGTGCTCGCACGTCAGGCACCATCGTTGACGGCGGCTCGCGTCTTTCTGAACCGGTTGTGGCGTCATGAGAGCGAAGGCCGGGTGCATTTCGACCCGGAGCGCGTGCCGGCTTACGCGGACCGGATGCGTCGGCGGCCGCCCGGTTCCGAGTCGCTGGGGCTGTCCGCGCATTGCGACGGCGGCTCGGTCGAGCGATGGATCGAGGGCAACTTCCGCCAGGTTTACCGGCACGTGTTCGATGGCAACTGGCGGCAGTACGATCCGTTCGATGCCGCGTTCCGCCCGGACGTCGAAGAGATTGCGTCGCCCGCCGTGTGCTCGATGTTCCGCACGTTCCAGGGTTGGACCGCGTTGACGCCGCAAGGCCCCGGCGACGGCACGCTGCAACTCGTGCCGATTGCGAATTCGATGGCGTATATCCTGTTGCGCGCCCTTCAGGACGATGTCGCCGACGACGACCTGTGCGGCGCGATGCCCGGCCGCGCGCTCTCGATCAAGCAGGAGTTTCATGCGCCGCTTTTCGAGGCGCTGTCGTCGATTCCACACATGCAGGCTGGCGACACGGTGTTCTGGCACAGCGACGTGATCCACGCCGTGGAAGACGCGCACCGAGGTGCAGGCTATAGCAACGTGATGTACATCGCGTCCGCGCCCGCGTGCGCCAAGAACGACGAATATCTGAAGCGCCAGTTGCCGGGTTTCCTCGAAGGAAAGAGCCCGCCGGATTTCCCGACCGATCATTTCGAAGTCGACTTTGCGGGCCGTGCTACTGCCGAAGATCTGACGCCTCTCGGTAAAGCTCAACTCGGATTCGATCTGTAAAAAGCCCTACCTGCGCACGCTATTCCAGCGTGCGCCCGTCTGAAGATTCACAAACAAAATCAACGGAGACAGCAATGAAAAGAACACGCATGTCAGTTGCCATTGTCGCTGTGGCGCTCGCTGCGGGCGCACAGATTGCAACGGCTGCCGAGTCGCTTTCTGTATTGCACTGGTGGACTTCGGGCGGTGAATCGAAGGCGATCAGGGTACTTAAAGACGACATGAATAAACAGGGCTACGAGTGGAAAGATTTCGCCGTGGCCGGAGGCGCGGGCGCGGCTGCGATGACCGCGCTGAAGACCCAGGTCATGTCGGGAAACGCGCCATCGGCTGCACAGATCAAGGGGCCGCTGATACAGGACTGGGCCGATCAGGGTGTGCTGGTCGACATAGATAAATCGGCTACCGACTGGAAAGCCCAACTGCCGGCGCAAATCGACAAGACCATGAGGTCGCACGGTCATTACGTGGCGGCGCCATTCTCCGTACACCGGATTAACTGGCTGTGGATCAACAAGGCGGCCCTCGATAAAGTCGGCGGCAAACCGCCCACCACGTGGCCGGAGTTCTTCGCGCTCGCCGACAAATTCCGTGCTGCGGGCATTACGCCTGTCGCGCGTGGCGGGCAGCCCTGGCAGGACATGACCATCTGGGAAACGGTAGTGCTTTCGCAGGGCCCGGATTTCTATCGCAAGGCCTTGATCGAGCTGGACCAGAAAACCCTCACTTCGCCGCAGATGTTGCAGGTGTTCCAGACTGTCCGGAAGATTCAGGGTTACTTCGATAAAGGCTCGACAGGTCGCGACTGGAATCTCGCCACCGCGATGGTCATCAACGGATCGGGCGGAATGCAGTTTATGGGCGACTGGGCGAAAGGCGAGTTCGCGAATGCGAACAAGAAAGCCGACGTCGACTATGTGTGCGCGGCCGCGCCGGGTACGTCGAACTCCTTTACGTACACGGTCGACTCGTTCGTATTCTTCCAGCAGAACGGCCAGAAGGAAGCAACTCCCGGACAACTCGCGCTGGCCAAAACGATCATGTCCCCTGCTTTTCAGGAGCAATTCAGTCTTTACAAAGGTTCTATTCCGGTCAGGCAGGATGTTTCAATGGACAAGTTCGACGCTTGCGCGAAGAAATCACGCGCAGATGAACAGGCGACCATCAAGTCCAATTCGTTCTTTCCGTCGTTCGCGTTTGGCGATGTTCAGTCGTCCGCAACCGAAGGTGCGATTACCGATGTCGTGACCAACTTCATGAACTCGAATGAAGATCCGCAAGATGGGATGCGCAAAGTTGCCGCTGCGGCGAAGATCAAATAGGTGTGATCTTTTGAATCGGTCTCACGAAATTAAATGGCTGTAAGAAGACATTTGCAGGCAATGAGAAAGGGTTTAAAGAACGTCTCCTCCATGTCTTCTCGATATGGATTTAGCCCGCCATTCGCGCGGGCTTTCTTTTTCCGCTTGTGTTTCGCTTTGAATAAAGAAGTTGCAGATGCGCTGCCAGAGGAAGACTTAAATGCATACGATGCAACGCTGGACATTGAGTTGGAAGCACGGTGAAGCGACGATTCAATCGCTCGACGCGATGCTCGCACCTGTCCAGGTTGAACTCGGCGGAGGTCGAAGCCTATCGCCGCTGCATGATGCGCCGTGGGGCGACGATCCGACCGACAGTTTCTTCGATCCCGGCCGGGTCGCGGTCCCGCCCGCAGGCCATCCACTTGCGGACCGATCCGGGTTGAGGTTCCTCGTCGAAGAGCCGCGCACGCTTCGCTATCGGCTTTCAGCCCGCATCGTTATACCGTCACCTCGCCCGGCTGTTTTTCAAAGCCATCGTCATTGACCTTCGGCGCCCATTTACGCCGCAACAGCACCACCGTACTGGTCGCGCCGAGCAGCAGGAATACGAAAATAGCCAGCATCGGCCACGTGTAACTGCCGCCCACATGGAGCAGCCAGCCTGACAGGCTCGCGGAAACGCCACCCGCCAGGCTGGTCGCCACCTGCTGCAAGCCCGTGTTCAATCCGACCGCCTGCTTCGGGATCAGCGTCAGTTTGACGAGCGCCAGATTGTTCGCCGTCACGAGACCGAGCAGCGACAGCGACACGACATTCCAGAACAAAGCCAGTTGCGGCGACGGTGCATAAGCACCGAGCAGCACAGTCGTGCCGCCAATGAACCCTGCAACGATAAACGACTTGCGCACAACGACCGCGTCGTATCCGCGCGCGATCAACCGGTCTGCGGCGAAGCCTGCGAGTGCCGCGACGATTGCGATGCCGATGAAGCTGAAGAACGTATATAAGCCTGACTGCCTCAACGAAAGACCGCGCTGCTCGACCAGATAAGCGGGCATCCACGTCATGCAGTAGAAAGAGAAATAGCTATAGCAGAAGTTAGTGATAAGGCCGCCCCATACCACGGGACTCGCCAGAAGATTGCCGAGCGGCACCGACGCAGCGCGCTGTTTCGCCGCTACCAGTTCCGCTTTAGAAGGAAAGTCGTTGCGCAGCATCAGCAACCACGGCAACAGCCAGATCAACCCGACCAGACCAGTGACGACAAACATCACCTTCCACGAGTTCGACACGATCAGCCATGCCGCAATCGGCGCACCGAGGGCGGGTCCCATTTTTCCGCCGATCGAATAGATTCCGAGCGCCGTGCCCTTCTGCGTCTCCTTGAAATTATTCGCGAGATAACGGTAAGTGGCAGGAACGACCACGGCTTCAGCTGCGCCGATCAGAAGACGCACGAGAATCAGCGCGGAAAGTGTCGCGACCATGCCGGTGGCGGCCGCCGCGAGACACCAGATCACGAAACAGATCGAGTAAGGCCACTTCACGCCATAGCGATCGACCAGCCAGCCCATCGGCAGCTGCAGCAAACCGTACGACCAGAACACGGCTGAGCCTAGCCATCCGCGCTGCACGTGTGTCAGCGTAAATTCGCTGATGAAATGATGATCCGCGAGCGCAGCCGACATGCTCGTGCGATCCACGAATGAAATCATTAACCCGAGCGCGAGCAGCACGAGAATGCCCCAGCGATTCTCGGGGCGCAGCCGTTGTTGTCGCGTTGTCTCCATTACTTCATCTCCAGTCGATTTTCTTTATATTTGACGCCAGCTTGCTGCCCGCACGCATTGTTCAATGCGACGTACCGGCCGGATGGCGACTCGACGTCGCCATCCGGCCGGTTCAATTCAACACAGATGCATCCAACACGACATCGGCGATTACCCGAGGCTGCCGGTTACATCGTCGAACAACTCGTCGACGCTCAAGCGACGATCGATGATCTTCTGATCCAGCGCCCAGTCAATCGCAAGCTGCAATCCCTTGCGGTTCGCTTCAAGCCCGATCGGCGGAAACACGGCCGGCACGCCTTCAGCCAGATTGCGGCTCTCGACCACCATCCGGTACAACTCACGCACCACATCCGGGCGCTGCTTCGACACGTCTTCGTGCACGACGAACATGTGATTGATCGGCACCACGTTTTCGCGCGCGAACCAGTCCTTCGCCGCCGCCTGCGCGTTCGGCACCAGCGTGCGCACGCGCTCGTCCTTCGGCATGTCTTCGCCGAGCAGCGCAGCGGCCAGTTCACCCTTGAGCATCATCTCCGGGATCGACGAACCGGCCGGCAAACGCTCGCAATTGTTCGGATCGCGGTACTCGGCGAGGTGACCGTCGCCGAGCGTCATCCATTGCACCTTGTCGAGATCGACGCCGTATTCGTGACGCAGAATGCCGCGAATCCACAGCGCCGTGGTCTGCGTGTACGTGCGCACACCGACCTTCCTGCCTTCGATATCTTTCGGATCGAGGTGACCGAAGTCGAGGTTGTAGCCCGCACAGTGATGCTGGAAGCGGCCCGAGATCGGCGTCGGCAGCAGCACGTACGGCTTGCCGTACGCCTTTGCCTGCAGGAACGTGACGATCGCGAGTTCGCCCGCGTCGAATTTATTCTCGCGCACCATCGCCTTGAAGCCGTTGTGCGCGGGCGTCGGGCCGCAGAAGTCGAGGTTGACGATATCCGAGCTGACGCGGCCGTCTTTCATCGCTTTCGTGACCGCGTAGTCGGCCAGGTTCGTGCGCAGCGTCGGCACGCCGGTGAAGTTCGTTGTCATTGATGGGGGTCCTTAAGCTTGATTGGATTTACAGCCTGACCTCGATCAGGCACGGGCCCGACTCGTTCACCGAGTTCGCCATGGCCTGGTGGAATGCTTCGGCGGTATCGACGGAAACAGCGGGCACGCCCATGCTTTTCGCCATCGCGAGCCAGTCGATGCGCGGACGGTCGATGTCGATCATCGCCAGCGCGCGCTCGCCCGGCGCACCCGCGCCCATGTTCGCGTACTCGGCCTTCAGGATCGCGTAGCTGTTGTTCGCGAAGATGATCGTCGTGATGTTCAGGTTCTCGCGCGCCTGGGTCCACAGCGACTGGATCGTGTACATCGCGCTGCCGTCGCCGACCATGCAGAACACGCGCCGGTCCGGACACGCAAGCGCCGCGCCGGTGGCAACCGGTGTGCCGTAGCCGATCGAGCCGCCCATGTTGTTGATCAGATCGTGCGGCGCCGCGCCGACGGTCAGGCCCATCGTTTCGCGGCCCGTGGTCAGCGATTCGTCGACGAGGATGCAGTTCTCCGGCAGCGCAGCGGCGAGTGCCTGCGCGATGCTGGCGGGTCCGAGTGCGCCGGTCGGCGGCGTGGAATCGGCGCGTTGCTGAAGCACGGCTTTCGCGTTCGATGCGCCCACGGCTTCGACCAGCATCTCCAGTCCTGCAACACCGTCCTCGCCGATTTCGACCAGTTCATGCACGCTGGTACCCGGCGATTTCAGCAGGCTCGGTTTGTCCGGATAACTGAAGAACGCGATCGGCTCGGTGGTTTCCACCGTGATGATGTGTTTGAAGCCCTTCAGATAGTCGACCGCCTGATTGACCGCATACGGAATGCGTTCGAGCGTCACGCGCCCTGCACCGCGCTCGATCCGCGCGCTGAAGAACTGCGTCGCGATACGGCAGCCGGTGGCCGCCTTGAGCTTGCCCGCGAGTTCGACTGCACGGCCTTGGGTCGAGTGACCGGCGAGCACGATCAGCGTCGGCTCGCCCGAGTGCAGCACCTTCGCAATGTGCTCGACGCGGGCGACGTCAGGCGCTTTTGCTTTCGGTGCCGTCATTGAACGCGAAGGCACGACCGCTTCACCCGCTTCCTGCCACGATGCATCGCCCGGCAGGATCAGCGTCGCGATCTGGCCGACGTGTTCGCTCGCCTTCGACACCGCAGCGGCCACATCCCACGCGACCGTATGCGACGACTCCACACGACGCACCCAGTGACTCAACGGACGCGCGAGCCCTTCGATATCGGACGTGAGCGGCGGATCGTACTTCAGATGCGAAGCCGAATGCTCGCCCACGATGTTGACCATCCCCGACGATGCACGCTTCGCATTGTGGATGTTGGCCAGCCCGTTCGCGAGGCCCGGCCCCAGGTGCAGCAGCGTGGACGCGGGCGTGCCCTTCATCCGGTAGTAGCCGTCCGCTGCGCCCGTGCAGACGCCTTCGAACAGGCACAGCACGCTGCGCATCGCCGGATTCTCCAGCGCCTTCAGGAAGTGCATCTCCGACGTGCCGGGATTCGCGAAACAGATATCGACGCCCTGCGCTGTCAGCGTCTGGACCAGGCTTTCGGCTCCGTTCATTTAATACCCCGCCAGCTCGCGTGCTGCACCGACCACGCCATAGCTGCGTTGCGGCGCGGACATCAGGAAGCGGTAGCCTTCCTTGACCAGACGGTCGTGATTCTTCGCGGTCGTGTGCGGATTGCCGACCACCACGTTGTGCTTGTGGCAGGTCTCGACGATCTGGCGCATCGCGTCGAGCACTTCGGGATGCTCGTACTGACGCGGCAGGCCGAGTTGCTGGCTGAGGTCGCCCTCGCCGATCAGGATGAAGCCGATGCCCGGCACGTTCGACAGGATATCGTCGAGGTTGTCGATGGCTTCGGTGCTCTCGCACATCAGGCCGACCAGGATTTCGCCTTCGGGGGCGAGCGGCCACACGTCGGCCTTCTTGTAGTAGTCGGCCATGCTCAAGCCCCAGTAACGCGCGGCCGTTGCGGGACCGTCGCCGCGTGCGCCCTTCGGTTCGTACAGCGGCGCATTTTTCGGACGTGCATAGCGGCACGATGCGACTGCGTTATATGCCTGCTCGACGGTCGCGACGTGCGGCCACACGACACCGTAAGCACCGCGATCGAGCACCTGCTTCGCAAACGCCTGATTCATCTCGACACCGTTCGCGGGGATGCGCGCAATCGGCGTCACACGCGGAGCCACCGAACCGGACTCGGCGATCTGCTTGCGGTTCAGCATGTACTGCAATGCGTCGCCGAGAGCGGACACGTCGTACGGGTTGTGCTCCATTTCGAAGACGATGCCGTCGTACGGCGCATCGCTCATTTCGATTGCGTTCTGCTTGTCCAGTTTCGAAAACGCGGTGTACGCAGTCTCGCCCGATTCGAAGGCGCGAATGATGCTGTTGAGGCGGGTGTCGCTCATGCCAGTTCCTTGTTTTGCGTGCTGAGTGCATCCGAAACCAGAGCCGGATACAGTTGCAATGCTGTCTTGCCGAAGATCCATTCGCGATCTTCTTCGCTCACGCTTGCAAGACCTGCTTGCGCGGTTGCGAGAATTTCGGCAAGCGTTCCCGGCGACGTCGGGTAGTTCGAGCCCCACGCCAGCCGCTTCGCGCCAAAAGCCTCAACCACGCGCGGGAAAAACGTTTCCGCGCTGGCCTTTTCCTTCTTCACATCGCCGAAAATGCGCGGCGTGAGCTTGAAATAGATGTTGTGGAATGGCGCGAGATCGAACAGGCTTTGCGCTTTTGCATACGGTGCGCCATCGAGAACATCCGGACGAGCCAGGTGATCGAGGATGATCGCGACGTTCGGGAAACGCTTCGCGAGCGCGGTCACTTGCGGCAAGCCGATCGGGCCGGTCTGGATGCACATCGGCAGACCGAGTTCGCCGCACAATTCCCATGCAGCGAACGAGCGCGGATCGTCGAGTTCGCTCGGGTCGAAGTCTTTCGTGCTGCCGCCCGTGAACAGACGCAGGCCCGCGAGCCCGCGTTCGACCGCGTCACGAATCAGCTTGGGCGCGTCCGCCTGCAATACATCGATCGAACCTACGGCTACCAGGCGGTCCGCGTATTTCGCGCAACCGTCCAGCACATAGCTGTTGTCGAAGCCATACGTGGTCGACGAATGCACGACAGCCGCCTTCGCGACGCCTGCCGCATCCATCGAAGCAATCAATGTTTCGACCGTGCTCGGACGCTCCTGCGACCAGTCCGAACGCTTGCCAAACAACGGTGCCGGCGGATACAGCGTTTCGTTATCGGAGATGATGTGCGGGTGAATATCAACGATTGATGAAGCCATAAGTTCCTCTGTCTCTTGTGGATGCACGGCGCTGCTGCTCGCGCTTACCTGCCCTGCGCCTTCAGGCGTGCATCGAGTCGCGGATACACGCGACGTGCATTGCCCTCGAAAATCTTGTAGCGATCTTCTTCCGAGAGTGCCTCGCACGCGTCGATATAACGCTTCGTGTCGTCGAAGTACTGACCCGTTGCCGGATCCTTGCCGCGAACCGCGCCGATCATTTCCGAGCCGAACAGCACGTTGTCCGACGGAATCACCTTGGTCAGCAGTTCCACACCCGGCTTGTGATACACGCACGAGTCGAAGAAGATGTTGTTCAGCAGACCTTCGAGCGGACGGTCGCGCATTTCCAGCGACATGCCGCGATAACGGCCCCAGTGATAAGGCACTGCGCCGCCGCCGTGCGGAATCACCAGACGCAGCGTCGGGAAATCCTTGAACAGATCCGATTGCAGAATCTGCATGAACACCGACGTGTCCGCGTTCAGATAATGGGCACCTGTACCGTGGAAACACGGGTTGCACGATGCAGCGACGTGGATCATCGCGGGCACGTCGAGGTCGACGAGCGCTTCGTACATCGGATACCACTCGCGGTCCGTCACCGGCGTGCCGGTCCAGTAGCCGCCGCTCGGGTCCGGGTTCAGGTTGCAGCCGACGAAGCCCAGTTCCTCGACGCAACGGCGCAATTCGGCGACGCTGTTCGCAGGCGCGACGCCCGGCGATTGTGGCAACTGGCAGACCGGCGCGAAGTTGTCCGGATACAGTTCGGTCACGCGATGCACGAGGTCGTTCGATACGCGGGCCCATTCGAGGCTGGTGCGTTCGTTGCCGAGGTGGTGGCTCATCAGGCCAGCGATCGGCGAGAACAGCGTGAGGTCGCTGCCGCGTTCGCGTTGCAGCTTCAGTTGACCGTTGCCGATGGCTTCGCGGATTTCGTCGTCGCTCACACGTGCGCCGTCGAGCGACGGTGCGTTGGCGGGGTCGTTGGCAAATTCAACCTGCTTCGCGCGCCACGCGCGGAACGAAGCGGGAACGGTCGTGAAGTGACCGTGGCAATCGATAATCATGGTGTCTCCTGTCGACCGGTGTTAGCGCTTCAGCGCTGACTCCGGACCTATCCAGCTTGTTGCGGTAATCGTGCGGTCGCAGCGCCTTAGCCAGCCAGTGGATCGACGAACAGCTCATCGATATCCATGCGTCGCGGCGTGAGCCCCTGCTTGAACGCGGTCGCTTCCAGCGTTTGAATCGTCTTCAGGTTTTCCCGCAGACCATAAGGCAGCGGATCGTGTCCGACGATCTTGCGTAATTCGAGGTAGTTCCTGTCGCTGGCAGTGGTGGCTTCGCCTGCAACGAGACGCGCGAGCCATTCCTTCTTCGCTTGCGCGAACGCGTCGTAAATCGACTTCGCGATCCACGGATGCTCGGCCAGCACCGAATCCTTCACGACGATCGTGCCGTGCATCGGATAAACGCCGGTGCGTGCGTAGTATTCGGCTTCGAGTTCCGCGGCGTTAGGCAGCAGGTCCGGGTAGTCGGCTTCGACTTCCTTCCAGCCGCCCGTCGGCGCACCCGTTCGGCCGATACCGGCAGCACCGGCGAAACCTGCCGACAGCTCGCCCGACGCCATCATTTCGGCAAGCGAGCTGCCTTCCGGCGCGTGAATCACGTTTTCCGGCAGCTTCAGTTGCGTCACATGTTCTTCGTCATCGACCACCCAGGTGACCTTCGACGAATCCAGACCGAACTCGTCGATCAGCACCTGACGGGTCCACACGCCGGTCGTGACCGAGTACGCCCGCACGCCGACTTTCTTGCCTTCGAGGTCTTTCGGATGCTTGATGCCGGCGTCCGGACGAACCAGCAGGCCGCCGTGGTGGAAGCGGCGCGTGACGAAAATGGGCAAGCCGACGAACGGCGCACCATGAGCGCGAGCGATGATGTAAGTGGTCGGCGCCAACTCGCAAACGTCGAATTCAAGGTCACGCACCATCCGGCGAAACGCGCCGATTTGCGGCTGCACATTGACGAATTCGGCGTCGACGCCTTCGATTTCGATGGCCCCATCGCGAATGGCCGACGTGTGCGGGTGACCGGCAATCGCGATTTTGAGCGGGACTTTTTTAGTCAACGGTGTCTCCTGTTTGAATAGGCTTACTGGATCCCCGCCGTCGCCGCTTGGTGCGGAGGCTAGCCGGCCTGGCCAGGCAGGTGATCGCGTTGACGACATGATCTTGCCGTGCGCAATTTCCGTCTATTGAAATAAAGAGCGGTTGCGTTAACCGTTTGGTAAAGCCCCCCCACGCAACTACGCGATGCGCCGAGGTGGGAGCAGAAAGGAAGAATGCAGTGGAATGCGTGTCCGGCAGGACAACGCAGGGCCGACGCCGACGCAGGGCGCGTCGGCAAATCGGTCGGCCCTTGCGGGGGCGAGTTTCGGTCGAAACCTAGTCGGCGTGATTGGCGACGGCGACGTCAGCCGAACAAACCTGTTCGAGACAGCGCAGCAACGACATGGCGCTAGGCGCGAGAGGTTTGTCGTCACGCCAGAGCGCACCGAGCGGACGCGTCACGAGCTTCAGATCGATCGGCAACACGTTGAGCGGACCCACATCGGCGTAGGGGTACAGCACGTCGCCGGTATGGATTGCAATCGCGTCGTTGAACTGCAGATATGCGCGGATCAAATGGTTCGACAGTGTTTCGATGTAATTGGAGGGCATGGCGAGGCCATGACGCGCAAACGCGTTTTCAATCGGCTCGCGCAGCAGCGAGCCCACCGGCGGAAGCACCCATGGGAATTCTTCGAGATCCGACCACTCGACTTTCGTTTTACCGGCGAGCGGATGAAGCGGCCCGGTCACGAGTTTGGTCTGCGGCGCGAGCAACACCTGCTCACGCAGGCCGACGGTATCCGACTTGTTCGGCAATCGTCCGACGATCATGTCGAGATCGCCCCGTTGCAACTCCTGCACCAGCGCACCCATGCGGTTTTCGCGGATCTCGACGTTGGTGTGAGGCGTGTCCTGTTTGAGCAGCGTGAGTGCTTTCGGCATGATGGTCGACACCATGATGGGCGACGTTCCCACATACACTTTGCCGGCGCTCCCCGTTTGCAGCGCGCGAATTTCTTCAGCGGTCTGGTTCAGGGTGCTGAGCACGATTCGCGCATGCCGAACCACACTTTCGCCATACGCGGTGGGCCGCAGCCCGTTCGCCGTGCGTTCAAACAGCTTGACCCCCAGGGCCCGCTCGATATCGCCGAGTGCCTTCGATACCGCCGGCACCGTGATGTATGAATTGGATGCGACCTGACGCAGATTTCGGAAATCGTAAACGGCAACCAGCAGGCGCAGATGCCGCACCTTCAGGTTGACGTTCAGATACCAGTCCAGTTTCCCCATGCTGTCTCCGGATAGAGCAAACGCGGGTGCCGCAGATCGTGACACGCAGACCATGGCGTAGGGCCTGGCGTTGTCTCTCACCGCACCACCCTGCACTTCCGTATCGATCCGATGACCTATTTCCCGGCACCGCAGACCAGCATGTTATCCGACGTGTCTCCACTAATGCCGAAGAGTCGCGGCGACGTGCGGGAGCCGATTCTCTCAATGAGAAAACTCGACGACCGGCTTCGATGGATTTTCAATCGGGTTGTCGTCGTCCGGCAGATCTTCCTGATCGAGAACGACGACGCGATTCGACGAAAGCCAGCCATTCGTGCTCATCGACGTCACCGAACCATGCCCATTATTCGTGTACCTCACGGCACCATCGACAATCCCGTATAGCGTCACGGAAGATTGAGCGTGAGCGGCGCACTTGCACCGTCCATTGAATAAATGCCGCGATGCGTTATCTGTTTGGTAAAGTCGTCAGTCGCTGGACGGACCGGAAAATGCGCCTGATAACCGGCATGCCGAAGGTCCGTGGATCATCGAGATGAGAGGAGACAACGTCGTATGAATGGCAAGCCGCCCGTTATTTTTATTCACGGCTTCATCGGTACCTTTGACGTAGCAGGGTTCGACGCGGAATACGCCGCGCCACATTTGCTGGGCTATGGCGAGTACCGAGGCACTTTGTTCGACCGCATTTCGCTGCCCGCACAGGTCGAACATATTCGCGCGTTCGTCGACGCCAAATTCGGCACGACGAGCGTCGATCTTGTCGGCCACTCAGTGGGCGGTGCGATTGCGATGCTGTTCGCGCACGCTTACCCCGACCGCGTGCGGCGGATCGTCAACGTCGAAGGAAACTTCACTCTGGACGATGCATTCTGGTCCGCTTCGGTCGGCCGCATGACACCCGCCGAAGCCGGGAAGATGCTGGAAAGTTTCCGCGCCGATCCGCTCGAATGGCTGCGCGGCGCGATCCCCGATGCGACGCCGACAATGGCAGACTCGGCCGCGCGTTGGCTCGACTATCAGCCCGCGTCGACATTACGGGCAATGGGGCAATCCGTTGTGGCGGTCACGGGGAGTGTCGACTATCTTTCCACCTTGAAGCAGGTATTCGCGCGTCATTCCGTGTATCTGCTTTCTGGCGAGCGTTCGCACAGTAGCTGGAATGTGCCCCATTGGGCACTTGAAAAAAGCGCCGGCCGCGAGACGCTCGATCACTGCGGCCATTTACTGATGATCGAAAATCCCGCTGCATTCTCGGCGGCGATCCGGCGGTTTTTGAACTGATCGCCTGCCTGAAAATGTCATCTGACTGTTATAGAGTCTGCCGATGCCCGACGAAATCGACTATCTCAATCCCGCCCTTCCCGCAGACCTGCGTCGCGTGACGATGCCCGTTGTCGACGCGACCGATGCAACGCTCGAGGGATATGGCCGCCTTGTCGCCGACCCGAGCGACTGTGCGATCGAAATCGTGCGGTGGCCGGCCACCGGATCGAGGCCCATCGATCCCGGAACCGGCGACGAAGCCGGCACGACCGAAGGCACGTTCGTCAGCGAGTGGCGCGGCGACATTCTGTATGGCCGCAACGCGGCGGTGAGCGGCCACTATATTCTCGCGTACGCCATGGAGCCCGGCGCAGCGCGCGAAGACCACGCCCGCGCGCCGGAGCGCATGTTGTTATGGCACGCGAACTACCATCCGGACGGCGGACAACTGTTCTTTCCGCTCGACCATCGTCCGTTCTATGTTCCGCTGGCATTGCCCGGCGACGATGTCTCGCCGGAGAAATTCGTGTGCTTCCGGTTTGACGGACGGCACGGCCTCTATATTCATCCGGACATCTGGCACGAAGGCGTTTTCACGCTGGAAGGCACGCAGCGGTTCTTCGACAAGCAAGGTGCCGTGCATGCGCGAGTGTCGGTGGATTTCGCGCGCGAGTTTGGTTGTCTTCTGGAAGCGCCGATAGCTGAAGCGGCCTGAATCCGCGAACGCGTGATTGAAATAGCCGCCTCTCGTCTCGCGGCTGGTACAGCCGCTGTCATCATCGCTGCGCTGGATTCAGAGCGAAGAATGCGAATTGGTGCGCGAGAACGGCGAGAACGGCAAGACCGGCGACAGCTCAAATGAGCGATAACGCGTCACCTGGCCACATCGCGACAAGGAACGGCAATACTGCGAAAAAACGTAGGTCCGCACTCTAGCGACGAGTGCGGTCACGCGGGGGGCGGCTTCCAGTAATTCAGCATCGCCAGCAAGGCGTATCAGGCAATCGCCGATTACCCAGCCCCTTCAACCCGCGCTGTCGCTATTCAGCGTCAAAGAGCGCGCTGTACCGAGCGGGATGCCCCCGAGATATCCTGACCGAAGCCGGCCACGGTATTGCAGCCCGTCAATGAGAGCAACGCCCCCGCCAGCACCAACATTCCCACACAGCGCGCAATCATATTCACCTCATGCCTTACAAAATAAATGATCCGGAAAACGGGTTTGTTCCTGGGGGCTGTGGATTGGCTTGGGCCTGAATTCGAGCGTTGTGCCGCTTCCCTCGCTTGCCCGTTCCGGCAAAGTGGCCAGGAAAGCTGCGACAGGAAGCCAGAGCCCTGCTCGAATCGACACCCAGGAACGAAAGTTGCGATTTTCGCACACCCCGCGCCGTCAAACTCTTTCACTTTGTATCTGGTAAGCGACGCTGTTACATCCCGTCGCCAAGTGCCCTCGCCTTCTGTTCGCGAGACAGGCGCAACTCTTTGCGTAACGGCATTTCCAGACGCCGTTACACCCGCGCGTTTCCTCCCGTGGCTGTCTTACCGTAAGTCGTTAGAGCGCGTTCTATGGTTCCCGCAGGCAAGTACGGCAGCACATATCCAACCTGTTCGCATGCCGAGCACAAAAGTGCATCTGCGCCGCATGTGAAGCGCATTCTCTGCTCGCAGCCCCTCGCCAAAAACTCTCCTGCTTGATGCGGCTAGCCATCTACGGAATCCGGGACGAATTCAGCTCACAAAACAATCAATAATATTACGTAAACCGTTATAAATTTAACTAACGAGCACTAACGTTTTGACATTACGGTTATAATGTTGAAATTTTCAGAAGTCGTCACTTCTGAAAATGCCCGCACTCTCATAAGCCTCGTAAAACCAGCCCGTGCCCCTCCTCCCGCCCACTCCGCGCCCCATCGAAACTCTGGCTCTCGCAGCCGAACTCGACGGCTCCCACGGCGCCAACCGCGCGCGACAAACCATCGCCCAGATCGCCGCCAACAACGATCTCGACGCGATCCGCGCATGGCTCGCCCGTTTCGTCGATACGAAAACCACCTTCGACAACTACCGCAAGGAAGCCGAGCGCCTGCTGCTCTGGTCGGTGCTGCAACTGGGCAAACCGTTGTCGTCGCTGACACACGAGGACCTGCTCGTCTATCAACACTTCCTCGCCGATCCGCAGCCCGCCGCGAAGTGGACTGCTAGCGGCGGCCGCAAACACCCGCGCGGCGATCCGCGCTGGCGGCCGTTCTACGGCCCGCTCTCCGCGTCCAGCCAGCGTCAGGCGATGGTGATTCTCAACGTGATGTTCGCGTGGCTGGTGCAGGCGGGTTATCTGGCGGGCAATCCGCTGTCGCTCGCGCGTCAGCGGGTGCGTCGCGCGAAGCCGCGCATCACCCGTTACCTGTCGCCGGAATTGTGGCTCGACGTAAAAAAGGGCATTCAGGCGATGCCGCAGCAAACCAGTCGCGAGCGCGAACACTACGCGCGCGTGCGCTGGCTGTTCACGCTGCTTTATCTCGGCGGATTGCGTATTACCGAGGTCGGCGAAAACACCATGGGCGGATTTTTTGCGCGCCGTGACGCGAATGGCGAAGATCGCTGGTGGCTCGAGGTGATGGGTAAAGGCGGCAAGGAGCGGCTCGTGCCAGCTACCGCCGAAATGATGGCGGAGCTTTCGGCGTATCGGCGCGAACGGGGGTTGTCCGCGCTGCCTTCAGCCGATGAAGACACGCCGCTCGTGCTGCCCATCGGTCAATCGCGCAAGCCGCTCACGCGTGCCGGACTGCACCGCATCGTCAAGCAGGTTTTCGGAGACGTATCGACGGCGCTTCGCGAACGCGGTGCCGACTATGCGCAGCGCGCGAATCACCTGGAACAGGCTTCGGCGCATTGGCTGCGGCACAGCGCGGGGTCGCACATGGCGGATCAGCAGGTGGACGTGCGCCTCGTGCGCGACAACCTGGGGCATGCCTCGCTGACCACGACGAGCCAGTATCTGCATGTGGACGACGACCGGCGTCATCGGGAGACCGGCGAGAAGCACCGGATCGACTGGTAGTTCCGGTAGTCGTGTTTGTTGGCAATCGCCGCTTTACAACGCGCTGTGCTCTATCGTCGAGAGCACAGCGCGTATCAAACAGCACGCTCCAATCAGTTCGCCGTCGGAATCCACGACGCCGTCGCAGCATCGCTCGAACGGAACGCCGGGAATTTCTCGCCGAGTTCGGCAATCGTTTTAATGTTGTTCTTCACCAGATCGTCGCGGGTAATCAGCGTCGGCTTGACGACGATGCGATGCTCCGACTCCTGCCCCGCGAGCAGCAACGCAGCGGTCCGCACCGACACCGCGCCGACCACTGCGGGATTCGTCGCCGCCGTCGCGACCCACGCGCTGTTCGGCGCGCGGATCGCTTCGATGTCGGAAGTCGAAATGTCGGCGCTGTAAATGCGCAGCTTCGACGACAGATTCGCTTCGTCGGCGGCGAGCTTCGCGCCGCGCGCGAATTCGTCATACGGTGCGAACACCACGCGAATCTCCGGGTGCGCGCGATACGCCGCCGACGCCTGATTCGCCACCGACTGCGCAATCGGATTGTCCACCGTGCCCCAGCGCGCCTTCTCCTGCACCTTCGGATGCGCAGCCTTGAAATCGCGCCACACGGCATCGCGCCGGTCGAGTGGCGCGAAACCCGCTACGTAGACATAGCCGGCGTCGAAGGTATCGCCGTTATCCTTGACGGCCTGATTCAGCAGCAACTCGGCCAGATCGTGATCGCTCTGCTCGATTTGCGGCACCTTGGGATTGCCCAGGTCGACATCGAACGCGACGACCTTGATGCCCTTGTCCAACGCGCGCTGCACGACGTCCTTCAGCGATTCCGGCAAGCCGTGATTGACGATGATCGCCGACACGCCGAGGCTGATCGCCTGCTGAATCTGCTCACGCTGTTCGGCCGCGTCCTGACGGCCTTCGTAGATACGCAGATCGACGCCGAGCGCCTTCGCCTGCTTCTGCGCGCCGGCTTCATACGCCTGGAAAAAATCGCCGGTCGACAGATAGTTGACCAGCGCGATTTTCACGCCGCCTTTATCGAACGGAGCCGGTGCGCCTTTGAGCGGGTCCGCGTGCGCGACGCCGCCCGCAAGCATCGCGGCGGCAGCCACGGCGAGCACGCCCGACTTGAGCTTCACATTCACGTGCCGGTCCAGCTTGCGACGAAGAAACGATTTCATCATTGATCTCCAACCAGTAATTGATGTTGTTATGAATCAAACGGTGCTATCCGGCATGAGCCGACGCGTGCGCGCGATACGCAGCGCCGGGATGAGGGTCGCTCAATCGCGCACCACGCCCATGCAATTTTTCGCGCAATGAACCCTGCGTGTAATCGGTCTTGTAGACGCCGCGACGTTGGAGTTCGGGCACGACCAGATCGACGAAATCGACGAAACTTTCGTGCGTCAGCGCATAGGCGAGATTGAATCCGTCGACGTCGGTTTCTTCGACCCATGACTGCAACTCATCGGCGATTTCCTCAGGGGAGCCCACCGAAAGCGGCCCAAGTCCGCCAATGCCGCCCCACTTCGCAATCTCGCGTACGGTCCACACGCGCGTCGGGTCCGCGCTCGACAACGCTTCCACCGCCGATTGCACCGCATTGCTCTCGACATAGCGCAGCGGTTCATCGAGGTCGTACTTCGACAGGTCGATGCCGGTCCATCCCGACATCAACGCGAGCGCGCCTTCGTCGCTGGTATAGCGGCGATAGTCGGCGTGCTTCGCGTGCGCTTCAGCTGACGTTTTGCCGGTAATGACCGTGTGCAGATTAAAGATCAGAACGTCATGCGGATCGCGGCCGAACGATTTCACGCGCGCCCTGATGTCGGCGACAAAGCTCTTCAGAATCGTGCGCGACGGTGCCGAGATAAAGATGCACTCGGCGTGCTGGGCGGCGAAATCCTTGCCGCGCTTCGACGCGCCCGCCTGATACAGCACCGGTGTGCGCTGCGGCGACGGCTCGCTCAGGTGAATGCCCGGCACGTCGAAGTGCTTGCCGTGATGATTGATCGGATGCACCTTCGACGGCTCGGTGAACACATGCCGCGCGGCATCGCGCACCACGGCATCGTCTTCCCACGACGATTCCCACAGCTTGTAGCAGACTTCCAGATACTCCTCGGCGAGCGCATAACGTTCGTCGTGATTGACCTGCGCGGGCAAGCCCACATTGCGCGCCGCACTGTCCAGATACGACGTGACGATGTTCCAGCCGATGCGGCCGTTGGTCAGATGATCGAGCGTCGACATGCGGCGCGCGAACGGATACGGATGTTCGTACGACAGCGAACACGTCACGCCGAAGCCGAGATGTTCGGTGACGTGCGCCATCGCCGACACCAGCAGCACCGGGTCGTTGACCGGTACCTGCGCGGCCTGGCGAATCGCCGCTTCCGCATTGCCGTTGTAGACGTCGTACGTACCCAGCACGTCCGCGATAAAAAGGCCGTCGAACTTGCCGCGTTCGAGCAGCTTCGCGAGATCGGTCCAGTAGTCGAGTTGCTTGTAACGCCACGACGTATCGCGCGGATGCGCCCATAAGCCCGGCGACTGATGCCCCACGCAGTTCATGTCGAACGCGTTGAGGCGGATTTCTCTTGCCATGATTGGATTCGGTCAGATATTTCGGGTGGTCATCGCGACGGCGATTTTTGCCAGCGCGCCTGTCGTCGTCTGTCGCGTCAATTCCACGGGTGCCGCACGGGTTTGACGCCGTTCAGGTAGTAATTGCCCACGAGGTGATACTTCCAGCGCACCGGATCATGCAGCGTGTGCACGCGCGCATTGCGCCAGTGGCGGTCGAGGTTGTGTTCGCTGAGCGTCGATTGCGTGCCGGAAAGTTCGAACAGCTTTTCGCCCGCGAGCAGCGCGACTTCGGTAGTCAACACTTTGGCTTCGCCCACTGCCACCGACGCACGCGCGATGTCGTCCTCGGTCGGCTCCGCTTTCGCCGCGATGTCGTCGATCACGCGCGCGGCCCGTTCGAGCAGCGCCTCGGCTGCATGCAACTGGATGTGCAAATGGCCGATCTCGCGCACCGTCAGCGGATCGTCGCTGGCCCGTTCGACGCCGCTGTCGATCCACGGCCGCGAGCGCGAACGCACGAAGGTAAGCGTGTCGTCGATTGCGGCCTTCGCGATACCCGCGTCGATGGCCGCCTGGATGATCTGCGAAACCGGGCCGTTGAGCGTCGGAAAATCGGACACGCGATGCGCGGGCAGCACGTGCGAAGCGGGCACGCGCACGCTGTCCAGCACAACGGTTCCGCTCGCCGTGGTGCGTTGACCGAAGCCCGACCAGTCGTCGATCACGGTCAGCCCTTGTGTGCCTTGCGGGATGTAGGCGAGCCAGCCCTTGCGTTCGCTGTCGAGTCCGAGCACGGGCACGAAGTCGGCGAACAATGCGCCGGTTGCATAGAATTTGGTGCCGTTCACGACGTAATCGTCACCGTCGCGCGTGACAGTTGTTTTCAGATCAAGCACGTTTTTTGTGCCCTTTTCTGAAAAACCATTACCGAAGCGCCTGCCTGCCAGCACTTGCGAGAAGAAGTACTTTTTCTGCTCTGGCGAACCAGTCAGCGCGATCACGTCGACCAGCCCGAAATGGTTTTGCGGCAGTTGTCCGAGCGACGAATCCGCTGCTGAAACGATCTTCACGACCTCGGTCAGCGTGACGAAAGACACGCCCGCTCCGCCGTATTCCTTCGGCACTGTGATCGCCCATAACCCCGATTGCGAGAACCATTCAATTTCCTCGCGCGGCAACCGGCGTTGCACGTCGCGCGTGGCAGCGTCCTGCGCAAGGCGGGCCGCCAGTTCGTGCGCTACCGCGATGGCTTGCGCGTCGTCGGCGATTACACGTACCGCAGGCCGATCCGTACCGGCTGTATTCGATGAAACCGTTTCGTCAACTTCCGCCATGAGTGTCTCCGCTTGAATGACTGTTCGCTCAATCTATCAGCGGGAATCGCGCGCGCAAACTGAACGATTCGGCAATCGATATTCCTTCGGATGGCAAACGGATTGCGCTGTGAAAATTCCCTGCGCGAACCGGCTCGAAAAGCGGCTTGCAACGGGCTGATCAGGCGCGCGAATCCACCCGTCGGCCCACGCTGAAAGTAAACGCCAACGCAAGCACCAGCAACACGCCTTTAATGAAATCCTGCATGTAATACGGTGCATTCAGCATCGTCAGCCCGTTCAGCAATACGCCGACGAACACCGCGCCCACCACCGTGCCGAACACATTGGGCCGCTTTGCACCCCACACCGCGTAGCCCATCAGCGCGGCGGCCACCGCATCGAGAAGCAGCGAATGTCCCGCGCTGACGTCGCCGCGGCCCACGCGAGCGGCGATCAGCACGCCGCCCAGCGATGCAATCGCGCCCGACGCCACATAAGCCGCTACCCGATAGCGCGCGGTCGGCGCACCGGCGAGACGCGCGGCGGTCTCGTTGCCGCCGATCGCGTAGATCACGCGGCCCCAACGGGTCGTCTCCATCACGATGATGGCGACGATGGTCAGCACCGCGAGAATCAGCACCGGCAACGGCACGACATCGAATAGCCGGAAGCGCCCCAACGCGAGAAACGCGTCGGTGAATACGCCGCTCGCTTCGGTGCCGTCGGGCAACACCGTGCCGGTTGCGAGCGAGCGTCCGCCGGTCGGGATCAGTTGCAGACCGGCGAGCAGAAACAGCGTGCCGAGCGTGGCCAGTTGATCGGGCACACGCAACCGCGTAATCAGCAAGCCATTGAACAATCCGGCGACGACACCGAGCACCACACAGGCCGCCACCGCCGCGAGCGCGCTGCCGTGCCATACGATCAACACGTAGCTTGCCGCCATCTGCGCCGACGCAGCCACGCTGCCCACCGACAGATCGAAGCCGCCCGCCGCCAGCGTGATCGTCACGCCGATACCGAGCAAGGCCACGATCGATACCGCCTGCAAAATGCTGAACAGGTTGTCGAGATTCAGGAACGCGGGCTCTTTGGTGGCGAACACCGCAATCAGTATCGCCAGCACGAGCAGGATGCCGGTGCGTTCGAGCTGATCGCGCAGAGTGCGCAACGTGGGCCGCGCGCGTTGCACGGCACCCGCGTCGCGGGCAATGGAAGGGGTGACGGGTTTCATGAATGGACCACTGAACTCGGGTTGGAGGTAGACGAGCGATCGAGCGTCGCGCGATCGAACCACACGACGCGATCGGCGATTTCGAGCGCTTCTTCGAGATCGCTGACGAACACCAGCGTCGCGCGTTTGTGCGCATGCCGTCGCAACGTATCGACGATATCGGCGCGCGCTCCGGCGTCGACACCCTGAAAAGGTTCGTCGAGCAGCAACAGCCGCGCGGGTTCGACATGCCAGCGCGCGAGCACGACTTTCTGCTGGTTGCCGCCCGACAACCGGGTGAGACGGTCGTCCGGTCCCGTGCAGCGGATGCCGAAGGTTTTGATCGCGTCGCTGGCGGCTTCGCGCTCTCTTGCGCCGCGCACCGTGCCGCGTTTGAACCAGCGCGACAGAAACGGAAAGCTCAGCGTGCCCGCAATCGACGCGAACGGCACGCTGTCGGGAAATAGCGACGAGCGCCAGCGATCTTCGCCCGCGAGAAACACACCGGCGCGAATGGCATCGGCGGGAGAACGCGGACGCCAGCGCTTGCCGTCGAGCGTCATCTCGCCACCGTTCGCGCGTGCCGCGCCGAAGATCGCACGCGCAAGACGCGACTTGCCGCCGCCGACCGGGCCCGCAATCGCCACGATTTCGCCGCGCTGCACGTCGAGATCGAACGGCACGCTGGTGGGCGTCAACTGCAAATCGCGCGCGCTGAAACACGGTTCGAGCGAAGCCGCGCGCGTGACATCCACGGTGCGGCTTTGCGGCATGGGCCTGCCGATCATCGTTTCTATCGCGGCGTCGAAATCGATCGGCGGTTGCAGGTCGGCAACCAGATGGCCGTCGCGCATGATCGCGACACGATCGGCCATGCGCCGCAAATCGCCGAGCCGATGCGACACCAGCAGAATCGCCACGCCCTCGTCGCGCAACGGCTCCAGCCGCGCGAACAGCCGCCCGGCTTCGGCGGCTGACAGACTCGCGGTCGGTTCGTCGAGAATCAGCAGACGCGGCTGCGATGCCAGCGCGCGCGCCAGCGTCACCAGCTGCTGACTCGCGAGCGACAGCGAACCGAGCGGCGCGGACAGATCCACATCCAGCCCGACTCTGGCTGCCAGCGGCGCGGCCGCTTCGCGCCGCTCGCCAGGCGGCACCCGCCACGGCGATGCGGGATCGCACAGACGGTCGAGCAGCAGGTTGTCCGCGATCGACAACGTAGGCACCACGGCATCCGCTATCGACTGATGCACGGTCGCTATGCCGAGTTGCCGCGCAGTCTGCGGCGAGGCCGGCCGATAGGGCTTGCCGGCGAGCGTCAGCGTACCGCCATCGGCCGCATAGACGCCGCTCAATAGCTTGACGAAGGTCGACTTGCCCGCGCCGTTGGCGCCCATCAGCGCGACGACTTCGCCGCGCCCGATCGACAGATCGAACTTCGACAACGCGAGCGTCGCGCCGAAATGTTTGGTCAACGCGCGTGCGGTCAATACCGGTTCGTGCGCGGCTTCGTCATGGTTCGACCCGTCAGTGCACCGAGGGCAATCTTCGCGAATGGACGCCATTTTTTAAGTTTTTTTCCTGAGCGTTACGTCGATGCCGGCTGCGCATAATCCTCTGCGTCGATGTCGTATCCCGAAGGCTCCCAGCGGATCGCGAGCAGCACCAGCAGCGAAGTCAGCGGCGCAATCGCGATCACCCAGAACACCTTCGTGCCGAGCCACGCGGCAAGCACCGGAAACAGAAACAGCGAAATCGTGGACGCCGAGCGCACTAGCGTCTGATTGAAGCCCACGCCAATGCCGCGAATCGACGTGGGATAGCTCAGCGACGCATAGGTCATCGAATGCGAACCGGGTCCGAAGCCCTGACCGAACAGATAGCCGCCGAGCAACAGAATCGCGACGACGACGAGCGCCCCGCTGCCCGGCTTTCCGATTAGTGCAAGACCAATCAGCGACGCGAATTGCAGCGAGTGTCCGAGCACGGTCATCTTCCATGCGCCGACCGTTGGCGCGGTCCATACGCCGATCAATCCGCCGACGAACGCAAACACCAGATTCAACGCAAGCGCCGCAATGATCGTCGTGAGCGGGCCTTGGTGGAAGAAGCTCGCGATGATCACCGGCAAGCCGAAAATGATCGCGTTATAGCCGAACGACGAAGCGCTGCCGATCACTGCCGCGAGAATCGTGCGGCGGCGGTACGTATCGTTGAACAGCACGCCGTAGTTGCGCCAGGACGCAGCGCGCGGTTTGACGATCGGCTCATCGCTGCGTTCCACTACCGCATCAACGCCATACGTGCGCTTCAGAATGCGCGCGGCCTCGTCGAGGTCGCCCTGATTCGCGGCCCATACCGGCGACTCGCTGATATAGCGGCTGCGCACCAGAATAATCACGATGGCCGGCACCGCGCCGAACGCGAGCGTCAAGCGCCACAGCCAACCTAGCTGATGCTCCGGCAAGATCGCATACAGCCCGAGGATCAGCAGATAGCAGGTACTGGTGGCCGCATACCACGCCGGGCACCACGCGGCGACGCTGGCCGCCTTGTTGCCCTTGCCCGCCACGCGCGAGAACTCCGCGAGAAAGGCCATCGCCACCGGCAGATCGAGCCCGACACCGAAGCCCATCAGAAAGCGCGCGCCACCGAGTACCCACGCATTCGGCGCGAGACCGGCGGCAATCGCCGCGACCACGAAGAACAGCATGTCAGCCATGAACACGCGATACCGGCCGATACGGTCGGTCAGATAGCCGCCGAACAGCGCACCGAGAATCGCGCCGAACGTGATCGCCGAAGAAACGAAACCGACCTGAACCGGCGACAGCGAGAACTGCCGCGCGATGTCCTTGATACCGTAGGCGAGCGACGTGAGATCGTACGCATCGAGAAAAACGCCGCCCAGCGCGATGGCAATCACGATGCGCGCGTTACTGCCTTGCGCTGCACCTGCGTTGACGATGCGCGAGACATCCTGTGCGCTGCGGATCACGGCGGGACGCGCCGCACTATCCGTTGATGCGTGGGGGTCGACCGCAGTCGAAGGGAAAGCAACGGTGGACATGATCTCGTTTCTCGCGTGAATAGCTGGAACGTTGGATGGTAGTCATGTCACCGCTACCGGCAAAACGATGAATTCAACTATGCAAATCGGGAATCCTGATCTAATGATCGGCTTCTTAAAAACTTCATAAAACGACCACCTGTCACCGCTTTTTCGTCAGACAGCGATCCCTCGACCCACCTGTGCGCCCGCATGTTCGTCTGGCAGCTTCGCGCGGCCCGCACCGAACAGCTTCTCGCGCAACGTGCCTTCGGCATACGAAGTCTTGTACGCGCCGCGCTCCTGCAATACCGGAATCACCAGATCGATGAAATCGCTATAGCATTCCGGCGTCACGGTGCGCGCCAGGTTGAAGCCGTCGATATCGGTCTGCTCGATCCAGCCGATCAATTCATCGGCCACCTGCTCCGGTGTTCCGACAATCGCCGGGTAGCGTCCGCCCAGTTGCAGTTCCTCGTTGAGAATCTGCGCGACCGTGCGTTCGCGGCCCGCGCCGGTCAGGTTCTTCATCACCGATTCGATTGCGTTGTTTTTTGCGTAACGGATCGGCTCGTCCGGCGCATAGCGCGAAAAATCGATCCCACTCGAACTCGCGTAATGCGCGAGTCCGGCTTCGGGACTCGCATAGCGCACATATTCCGCGTACTTCTCGCGCGCCTGCGCTTCGGTCGGCGCGACGACCACGGAGAGGCCCATGAAGAACTTGATATCGGCCGGATCGCGCCCCTCGTTGCGTACGGCTGTGCGCACGTCCGCCACCAGTTGCCGCAGCGCGGCGGGCTTCTGCTGCGAGACGAACACGCACTCCGCGTGACGCGCGGCAAACTGCTGGCCGCGTCCCGACGACCCTGCCTGAAACAGCACCGGCGTGCGTTGCGGCGAAGGCTCGGACAGGTGATAGCCGTCGACATCGTAGTAGCGTCCGTGATGTTCGATCGGCCGCACTTTCGTGGGGTCGGCGTAGATGCGTGCGGCGCGGTCGACGCGCACCGCGTCGTCTTCCCAACTGCCTTCCCACAGCTTGTAGGCGACCTCGAGGAATTCGTCCGCGCGATCGTAGCGTTCGTCGTGCGCGATCTGCTCGCCGAGGCCCATCGCACGTGCCGCGCTTTCGAGGTAACCGGTCACGATATTCCAGCCGATGCGGCCATCGGTCAGATGATCGAGCGTGGAGAAACGGCGCGCGAGCAGGTACGGCAAGTCGTAAGTCAGATTGACGGTCACGCCGAAGCCGAGATGTTTCGTTGCCGCCGCCATCGCAGAGACGGTCAGCAACGGATCGTTGACCGGCAACTGGATCGACTCCTTCAGCGGCAACTCCACCGATTGCTGATAAACGTCGTACACGCCGACGATATCCGCGAGAAACAGGCCGTCGAACAGGCCGCGTTCAAGCAGCTTCGCGAGGTCGGTCCAGTACGACAGCTTTTTATAATCCACCGAGCGGTCGCGCGGATGGGTCCACAAGCCGTGGTTGATATGGCCCACGCAATTCATGTTGAACGCGTTGAGCAGGATCTGCTTGGTCATGAAGATGGCTGCCGGAGAAATGCTGCGGGTTCAGGTCGTGCCGCTCTGCGCGGGCAAGCGGTCGTTCAGGTAGTAGTCGCCGACCGCGGCGATTTTCCAGCGCACCGGATCGTGCAGCGTATGCACGCGCGCGTTGCGCCAGTAGCGGTCGAGGTTGAGTTCGCTGGTCGTCGCGCGCGTGCCCGCCAGTTCGAACAGTTTGCTCGATGCGGCAAGCGAGATTTCCGTGGTCAGCGTGCGCGCTTCGGCGACGGCGATGATCGCGCGGCCGAGCGTGTCCGGTTGCGGATCGTCGCGGGCCGCATCGATCAGAATCGACGCACGTTCGACTAGCGCATCGGCCGCTTCCAGCCGCACCGCGAGGCGGCCGAATTCGCTGATCGTCAACGGATCGTCGGCGGCACGCTCGACATTGGCTTCGATCCACGGACGCGATTGCGTGGTGATGAACGCACGCGCGGCATCGTGAGCGCCGCGCGCCAGTCCCAGGTCGATCGCCGCGTGAATCACCTGCGCGTAGGCCTTGATAGTCGTGCGCTCACCGTCCGCGTCGGCAGGCAACACGTCGGCGGCGGCGACGCGCACGTTGTCGAATCTGACGGTGCCGCTCGCGGTATTCCGCTGACCGAAGCCCGACCAGTCATCGATCACGTCAACACCCTGCGCATCACGCGCGATAAACGCGAGCCAGGTCTTCTTATCCGGCCCGACGACGGCGGTGGGAATCCACTGCGCGTACAACGCGCCGGTCGCGTAGAACTTTTCGCCCGTCACGCGGAATGCGTCGTCGCCATCCGGCACGAGTTGCGTCGTACGCTCCGACGCAGTGCGCGATTTGCGCTCGGCGAGCGCGTTGCCGAAGCGCTCGCCTCGCAATGCCCGCTGAAAAAGCCGGTCTTTCTGCGCAGCGCTGCCCTGCACGCGGATCACTTCAAGCGTGTAAAAGTGATTCTGCGGGATCTGTCCGAGCGAGCCATCGGCTGCGGAAATCAGCGCGACGACTTGCGACAAGGTCGCGCTCGACACGCCCGCGCCGCCGTATTCGCGCGGCACAGTGATGCCCCACAAACCCGACGCGGAAAAACGCGCCAGTTCTTCATACGGCGCACGTCGCTGCGCATCGCGCTGAGCAGCTTCGCGTGCAAACGATTCGGCGAGCGCGCGGGCGACATCGAGTGCTTCGTCTTCGGAGCGGATCAGCGTGGCGGCCTGAACGGCCGAGGTGTCGATTGCTGGGGTCATGGTGCTTGCCGAGTCCGTATCAGATCCACGCGTGCCGCTGCGGCAGCACGCCATTGAGCACATAGTTGCCGATTGCGAAGTATTTCCAGCGCACCGGGTCATGCAGCGTATGCACGCGCGCGTTGCGCCAGTGTCGATCGAGATTGTGTTCGGCCAGCACTGCGCGTGAGCCTGAAAGCTCGAAGAGTTTTTCGGCGGAATTCAGCGCGGCCTCGGTGGTCAGCGCCTTCGCTTTGGCGACCACAATCGACGCTTCCGCCTGCGTCTGCGCAGTGACGCGTTGCGTGCGAATCCGGTCGAGCGCGCGCGCGGCACGCTCCAGCACGGCTTCCGCGGCATGCAGTTCGACGTGGAGCAGACCCGCGTCGCGAATCACATACGGATCGTCAGTCGCGCGTTCAACACCGGCGTCGAGCCAGGGCCGCGCCTGCGTCTGCACGAAGCGCACGGTTTCCTTCACGGCCGCGCGTGCGATGCCCGCGTCGATCGCGGCCTGGATGATCTGCGAAACCGGTCCGATGAGCGACGGCTCGTCGGCGTTCTGCCATAGCGGCAACACGGCATCGGGATCGACCAGCACGTTGTTGAACACGACCGAACCGCTCGCCGTCGTGCGCTGCCCGAACCCCGACCAGTCGTCGATCACGGTCAGCCCCGCACTGTCGCGTTCGATGATCGCAGTGACGAGCCGCCCTTCGTCGTCGAGCAGTTTGGCCGGCACCCAGTGCGCGAACAGCGCGCCGGTCGAATAGTATTTGCGGCCGTTCACGCGCAGTTCGCCGTTGATTGTGGCGAGGCGGGTTTGCACGTCGGTGGTATTGCGCGAATTGCGCTCGGGCCCGGCATTGCCCAGCCGCTTGCCCGCGAGCACGCCCGCAAAATAGCGCTCTTTCTGCGACGGCGACCCAAACGTGCGGATCACATTCAGAAAGCCAAAATGATTCTGCGGGATTTGCCCGAGCGACGGATCCGCTTCGCACAGAATCGCGAACACGCGCGCGAGCGTGACGAACGAAACATCCGCGCCGCCATACTCGCGCGGCACGGTAATGCCGCCCAGACCGCTCTCGCTGAAACGCTCGATCTCGTCATGCGGAAGACGGCGCAGCCGGTCGCGTTCTGACGCGCCCACCGCAAATTCGAGCGCAAGTTTTTCGGCGACGGCCAGCGCTTCAGCATCGCTTTCAATCACATGCGCGCGGCGCGGCGGCCGCGCCTGCAATACACCGGTGTTGGAGATGTCGTTCATGCTACCTCGGCAGAGTTAACCGAGGTTAAAGCGTCGAATGGCCGCATAGAACCATTCATTTTTCATTTACTTATCTGCGGCAACGCCATTGAGCGGCACACGCAGCGGCAACACTAACGCGACGCACCGAGGCCGCCCGAGGTTGCCGCCAGCAGCCTTGTCGCACCCCATTGAAACGCGGTGCACAGCACCAGATACACCAGACCGACGAACAGGAAAATCTGCGCCGGATACACCATCAGCCGGCTATTGACCTGGTTCGCCAGAAACGTGAATTCCTGCACGCCGACGATATACGCCAGCGACGTATCCTTGATCAGCGACACCCACTGATTGATAAACGACGGTGCCATCATCCTGATAGCCTGCGGCAGCAGCACGTGCCGCAACGCCTGCGCGCGCGTCATGCCGAGCGACATCGCGGCCTGCCACTGGCCGTCGCCGACCGCGACGATGCCCGCCTGCACCGAATGCGACAGATACGCGCCGCCGATCAGCGCGAGCGCGCACACGACCGTCGCGAGTCCCGGCACATCGATATGCAGTAGCACCGGCATCAGGAAGAAGGTCCAGAAGATCAGCATCAGCACCGGAATCGCGCGAAAAAAGCCGACGAAGGCGAGCAGCAGCATATGCACGCCGCCGCGCGTCATCACCAGTGCGACGCCGCCTGCGAGTCCGAGCAACGCGGACAATACGGCGGACAGCACGGTCAGCACCAGCGTCAGCGCGACGCCGCCGAGCGGCCCCGCAGGGAACGCGCCGAGCAGCAGATAACGCGCGACAGGCAACCAGTCGAGTGCGCTCATGAACGGCCTCCACGCGAAAGCCGCAAGCCGCGCGCGCCCGAAGCGCCGCGTCGCTGCCACAGTAGCAACGCAACTTCGATCGCTGCAATCGACACGACGTAAAGCACGGTCGCCATGCCGAACGACTGAAACGTCTTCAACGTTTCCGTCTCGACCTGGCGCGACGCATACGACAACTCGGCGAGACCGATTGCCATCGTCAGCGACGAGTTCTTGATCACATTCATATATTGCCCAGCCAGCGGCGGCGTCGCGATCCGCACCGCCTGCGGCAGGATCACATAGCGGAACGCCGCGAGTCGCGTGAGACCCAGCGCGGCAGCCGCATGATGCTGTCCGGCGCGCACACCCTGCATCCCCGCGCGAAATTCTTCACAGATAAAAGTCGTCGTGTAGCACGTGAGGCCGAGCCATCCGGCGACGAATTCGAAGCTCGGCCACGCGAGCGTAAGCGGGCCGAACGCGATCGTGTGCGGCGTATTGAGCCAGGTCATCACACTGTCGGGCAGCAGGGTTGCCGCGCCGAAATACCAGAACAGCAGTTGCACCAGCAGCGGCGAATTGCGGAACACCATCACGTAACCGGCTGCCGCACGGCGCAGCGACGCATAAGGTCCGGTGCGCGCGAGCGCCAGCCCGAAACCGAGCAGCGTCGCGCATACGATCACCGAGGCCGACAGCGCCAGCGTCATCGCGAAGCCGTGCCATATCCACGTGACGTAGCGAGGTTCGAGCCACGCGTTCATCATGACCACCCATCCAGAAAAGCAGAAGCTATTGCAAAGGCGCAAACAAAACAAACCGGCCCGCCGTCATGAAAACGGCAGGCCGGCTGGCAGACGTGTGAAAAGTTCAGCTCTTTTGCGGATCGCCGATCTTGAACAGACGCGGCAGCGGTGCCTTGCTGGTCGGACCGAACCACTGGTCGTAAATCTTCCCGGCGTTGCCGTTGGCTTCAAGACCTTCCAGCGTCTCGTTGACGACATTCAACAGACGCGCTTCGTTCTTCGGTACGCCGACGCCTTCGTAGTCGTTCGAAATCGTGAACGGCGGGATCTCGTACTTCTCCTTGTCCGGCACGTTGGCGAGCAACGCGACCAGCTTCGGGCCGTCCTGCGTGATGGCCTGCACGTTGCCCGTGCGCAGCGCGGCGAAAGCGAACGGTGTGTCGTCGTAGGCGACGATCGTCGCGTTCGGGAATTGCGCGCGCACCTGCTGTTCGTTCGTCGTGCCCTTATCTGCGCCGATGCGCAGGCTGGCCAGTTGCTGCGGCGACTTCAGGACCCCCTTCTTCGCGATGAACTGCGTGCCCGACGCGAAATACGGCGTGCTGAAATCGATTTCCTTCTTGCGTTCGTCGGTGATCGTGAAGTTCGCGAAGACCAGATCGACCTTGTTCGACTTCAGGAACGCAATCCGGTTGGCCGGGTTAGTCGGCTGGATTTCGAGCTTGACGCCCAGCTTCGCGGCAACCGCGCGGGCGTAGTCGACGTCTAGGCCGACGATCTGATTGGTCTTCGGATCGACGAAACCGAACGGCGGATTGCTGTCGAACGTCGCGACGCGCAGCACGCCCGCTTTCTTGATGTCGTCGAGCCGGTCGGCGTGCGCGACGCCGGACAATGTCAGCAGCAGTCCGATGACGGCAGCACTGCGGGTAAAGCGTTTCATATCCAAGCCCCGTATTTTTGATTTCGATGGTTCTGCATTACGTCGGCGCGTTTTGCGCACCTGCGCGGCGACTGTAGCAGCGCGTGCTGCCATAAAGAACCAACAAATTGTCAGGTGCTTAGTCGATCGGCATATAACGGTGGCGGTGGCGCTTTACTCGCGCGCGCCGCGGTTCAGTGCAGATGCAGGCTTTCGATCAGACCGGCTACACCGATCCACAGCAATTGCACGCCGATGCAGAACAGCACGAAGGCAAAGAGCCGCATGGCGATTTGCGTGCCGACGGTTCCGAGCAGCCGCTCCATCCGTCCGGCGTAGCGCACGCAGAAGAAGATGCTCAGGCACAGCAGAACCAGGGCAAGCGCAGCGCCCGCGACATGCACGGGCAGGATGCCTTCGTGTGGAGATCCGGTGCCGAGCGCAATCGCGACTGCAATCGATCCTGGCCCGACTGTGATCGGCAGCGTCAGCGGATAAAAGGCCTTGCTGCGTAGCGAGGCTGTGCGCTTCGGGTCCGGTGCGGGCGTCGACTCGGCGGTGTCGTCGGTCGGCGATTGCAGCAGGCCCCAGCCTGCGGTTGCGATCACGATGCCGCCCGCGACGCGCAACACGTCTTCCGAAATGCCGAAGAACTTCAGCACGTACGCGCCGACCGACAGCGACGCGAGCAGAATCACGAACCCGTTGATCGCGATGCGGCGCGCGAGTTCGGCGAGGTCTTCGTCGCTGGCGCCGCGCACCATGCTCAGGATGATCAGCGCGACCGCAGGCGGATTGATGATCGGGAAAAGCGTGGTGACGATCAACAAGGCCGACTTGAAGAATTCGCTCAACATGAACATGGCGTTCGACCTGTTGTGTTCAGTGAAGATGTCTGCTTTGACGCTGGATCGATTTCTGGCGGACGGAACGGGGCGTGCCGGAATGCTCCGGTTCTTCCATCGCGCAGTCTACGACGACGCGCCGCCGAAGCAGAACGGCACCATAGTGCCGTACTTCGTGCCGAAGCTTGCAACAGAATACGATCACTTTCCGCCGTGACGGAGACGATCGAGATCGAGCATGGGAGGGACGTTCAGTTTCGACGCCGCGCCAAGCAGCTTGCCGCTGTCCGGCTCGACGTACAGTCGAATCATGTTGTCGTGCTGGCCCGCGATGCTGCCGTCGTCGGCGGCTTCGTGCTGCAATGGCCGCGCATTGCCGACATCGTCCGCGAGATAGAAGCTCGAGCCGCCGATGCGACATGGTCTGCAGATCGAACTGCACGCCGCCTTGCTTGTCGCAACGATGAATCCATCCCTGCGCGCATCGCGTTGGCGAGTTCGTCGATGCCGTTTCGGTCGCAACACGCCGCCAATAAGTAAGGGGCAGTAAGGCACCGGCCTGGTGCCACGAGAATGCCGGACATCACTCGGTGTTCTCCTGGAACTGAGCGCCAGCGAAAATTATTTCGCGGCTGCCAATAAGCCTGCGATAACAAAGCTCCGACCGTTGCGTGCCAATGCCGTCCCTCCGCCAACGGCCCTCGGCGCGCGCCAAACTCAACCAGCCCAAACCCACCTTCCGCGCACCAACCGCCGTCTCAAAAAAACGACGGAATCATTAAGCATTCGCATAATTTCTTTGTAAGAGTAAATGGGAATGATTATCATTCGCCTTTTATTTGTCTGCGGGTTGATGCGTTCCATGAGTTATCGCTTGAGTTATCGTGCAAATCATCGCTTTCCTTCATCGGCTGCACGGCCGCCCGCTTCCGCATCCGTGCGGCGACAAGCGGGCAGTCATCTGCGTCCGATCGTCGTGATGCTCGCTTTCGCCGGCATCGTGCCGACGATGTCGTGGGCCCAGTCCAGCGACACCGGCAATACGGCCAACGCCACTACCAACGCCAGCACCAGCACAAACACCCCCGCCGCACAGGAAGCCCAGCTCCCCACGGTCGCCGTCAACGCCAGCAGCGACGACGTGCAGCCGCCGACCGAAAAGACCCATTCCTACACCTTCCACTCGACGACCGCCGGCAGCAAGATCGCGCTGTCGCCCAAGGAAACGCCGCAATCCGTTTCCGTGCTGACGCGTCAGCAAATGGACGACTTCCAGCTCAATAGCGTGAACGACGCGCTGAAACACGTCACCGGCGTCACCGTCGATCAATACGAAACGGACCGCACCGACTTCATGTCGCGCGGCTTCCAGATCACCAACTTCCAGTTCGACGGCATCGGCACGCCGCTGATCTACCAGTCGCAATATGGCGACATCGACATGGCGCTATACGACCGGGTCGAAGTACTACGCGGTGCCGACGGACTGAATGCCGCCACCGGCAACCCGTCGGCGACGGTCAACTTCATCCGTAAGCGGCCCACTTACGACTTCCAGGCATCGGGTGATATCTCGTACGGATCGTGGGACACGAAGCGTATCGACGTCGACGTGTCGGGGCCGTTGAACAAGGCGGGCACGGTCGCCGGACGTCTCGTCGCCGTGCACGAGGACGGCAATTCCTATATCGACCGCTACAAGCCGAGCAAGGACATCGTCTATGGCGTGGTCGAAGCGAACCTCACGCCGACGACACTCGCGACGCTCGGCTTCAGCTACGAAAACAACCGCTCCGAAGGCGCCCAGTGGGGCGGCCTGCCTCTCCTCGACGCGAACGGCAATCAGCTCAGCTATGGCGTGGGCGCGAGCATGGCGCCGAGTTGGGCGTACTTCAACACGCAGGAAGAGCGCGCCTTCGCGGAGTTGACCCAGCAACTCGGCCAGCGCTGGAAATGGAAGACGACAGCCGCTTTCAACGACATCTCGAGCAACGCGAAAATCTTCTACCCGAACGGCTCGCTGAATGCGGACGGCAGCGGCATCGAGTCGTATACGTCGTGGTGGAAGGAGTCGAACCGGCAGATCGTGCTGGACTCGAACGTGTCGGGCAAGGTCGATCTGTTTGGGCGCACGCACGACCTTGTATTCGGCGCAAGCTTCTCGCGCTCGGAACTGAGCAATCCGTCCGGCGAGGGCGATACCGACGGCACTGCGCTGAGCCTGTCCGAACTGCTGGCGGGCACCTTCCCGGAACCGGCCTTCGGCGCCGCGACCGACTACACGCATTACCTCGACGTGCGCCGCAGCGTGTACGCCTCGTCGCGCTGGAATCTCAGCGATCGTGTGAATCTGCTGCTCGGCATCAACTACACGCAGGCAGGCAGCAGCGGCGACGCGAGCGGCACGCCCTATTCTCAGCAATCGGCCGGCTCGTCGCCGTACGTCGGCCTGACGGTCGATCTGACGAGACAGATCACCGCATACGCCAGCTTCACGAAGATTTTCAATCCGCAATACCAGTTGAACATCGACAGCCAGTTGCTCGGCCCCGCGCGCGGCAGCAGCGCCGAGGCGGGCGTCAAGGGCGCGTTCTTCGACAACCGGCTGAATACGTCGCTCGCGGTCTTTCATGTGCGTCAGACCAACGTCGCAACCGATGCGGGCCTGAACCTCGAAACCGGCAACGAGGCCTACACGGCGGGCAACGCCACCTCCGAGGGCGTGGAAGCGGAAGTGTCCGGGCAACTCACGCACGACTGGAACGTCAGCGCGGGCGCGACGATTCTGCGCGTGGTCGGCGACGACGGCCTGTCGACGCAAACCTTCGTGCCGCGCAAGACCTTGCATCTGTCGACCACGTACCGGGTTCCGTATCTCGATCACAAGCTGACGGTGGGCAGCAGCGTGCGCTGGCAGAGCGCCACGCGCTTCGAATCCGAAGGCGTGGGCACGGTGAAACAGGGCGCGTATGCGGACCTCGATTTCATGGTGCGCTATGACGTCAACCGGCACTTCAGCATCACGGGGAATCTGAATAACGCGCTCAACAAGAAGCACTTTGCGTCGCTGGAATACTCGACCGGGATCTACGCCGGTCCGTTGAACGGCAGTGTTAATCTGACGTGGCGGTATTGAGGACGGAGCCCGCCTGACGCCCCTCCCCTGCACGTCCCGATGAGTCCGGTACGCGTCGCCAACGCGGCGCGTCCACTCGTCGCCCGGGACCAGACGGCCGCCTCATCCGCTGCGAGAAATTTATTTTCCGCTCACCACAATATCCGCTCCGCTGAAACGTCTTCAGACGCATGGAACCGCCACTCACGCCGGATACGACGAACCAACGCGATAGCGACATCACCGCAACGGTGATCCGCGAGCGCACGAGGCTCGTCAATTTCATCCGGCGCCGGATTCGCGATCCCAACGATGCCGAGGACATCCTGCAAGATGTTTTCCACGAATTCGTTCAGGCTTACCGGCTTCCTGCGCCGATCGAACAGGCGAGCGCGTGGCTCTTTCGGGCTGCGCGCAACCGCATCGTCGACCGTTTTCGCAAGAAGAAGGAAGAACCGCTGACGGACCTGTCAGCAGCAGAGCACGACGACGATGCCGGCGACGAATATCGCCTAGATCTCGCGCTGCCTGCGCACGACGCCGGTCCAGAAGCGCTCTATGCCCGCGCGATTCTGCTCGAAGCCTTGCAGGACGCACTCGACGAATTGCCGCCCGATCAGCGTGACGTGTTCATCGCGCACGAACTGGAGGGACGCTCCTTCAAGGAGATGGCGGCGCAAAGCGGCATCGCGCTCAATACGCTGCTCGCGCGCAAACGCTACGCGGTCCTGCATCTGCGCGCGCGGCTGAAGACGATTTATGACGAACTGGATATCTAAAGGAGTCGACGGATGAAATTTCGAACCCGATGTATCGGCAAAGCACTGCTGGTGGTGGTCGGCATAGGCGTGCTCGGGGTGGCGGTCATGCTGCTATGGAACTGGGTGGTGCCGGCATTGTTCGTCGGCGCGCGGACCATCGACTTCGCGCACGCGTTGGGCCTGCTGGTATTGAGCCGCATCCTGTTCGGCGGCTTTCGCGGCGGCGGCGGCTGGCGCGAGCGGCGGCACTGGCGCAAATGGAACGCGATGACGCCGGAAGAACGCGAACGCGTGCAGGCGGCGTGGGCGTCACGTCACCGGCCAGGGCGGCCGACGGCGGAGTGAGCCGCCGCACCGGCTGCAACCAGAGCCGCGCGCGACTGCCGCTGTCGCGCGCCAGCTTGTCGGACCAGATCGAGTCAGCTTCCTGGAGAACGTATGACATCAACAGCCACAACGCTTCTGCGGCGGCTTCATGAGCAGAGCCAGACCGAAGTGATGGCCCGCGCACGGGCGCAATTCCATGGATCGAGCGAAGAGTTCCTGACGCTCGCCGACGAATACGACACGCTTGCGCCCCGGTTGCGCGGACGTTTCCTCGAAACACTCGGGTTATCGAGCGAAGATTTCGAAACCTCGCAGGGCACGGCGCTGTCGCTGGCGGTATCGGCGGAAACGGGACGGTTCTTGCAGAACATGGTGCTCTCGCACAAGCCTGCCCGCATTCTCGAACTCGGCAGTTCGTGCGGCGTATCCACGTTGTATTTCGCCGAGGCGCTTCGCACGTTGGGCGGCGGCGTGGTCGTCGCGACCGAACTCGATCCGCTCAAATGCGCGCAACTTCGCGCGCACGTTTGCCTCGCTGACGTGGACGCTTATGTCGATCTGCGCGAAGGCAACGTGTTCGAGACTGTTGCAGGACTGGACGGCACGTTCGACATGGTGTTCATCGACGTATGGGCCAATACGTATCTCGACCTGTTCCGGCACACGGAGCATCTGCTGCGACCGGGATCGATCGTGCTCGCCGACAACATGTACACCGCCGAGGACGCCGTGCGGCCATACAAACAGTATCTCGACGACAACCCGCGCTTTTCGACCACGACGCTGGATTTCGAATCGGGCGTGGAGTTCACCGTCGTCGTGGCGTGATTCGGGATTCGGGATTCGGGCAGAGGGGGCGGAGTCGCGCTCTGATTAGCCGCGCCCCGCGCTCACAGATCCAGCACGACAGGGGCTTCATCACCGGCGACGGGCCGGGCCATGCAAACCAGCGCCGACCCCGCTTCGATTTCCGCCTCGACCTCGCCGTCGTATCGCACACTGCCCGACAGCAAACGCGTCGAACACGTTCCGCACATTCCCGAGCGGCAACTCGACGGCGCGTCAATGCCATGCGCTTCCGCGAACTCCAGCAAACTCCCGTCGCCGGACGACCACGGCAGCGTTTGCTTCGAGCGGGCGAAGGTCACGGGCACAGTCACGGCTGGCGCGGCCTCGATTTCTGTCCCGGCACGCGTGCTCGTGCGCTTCACGCTCGCCGGACCAAAGGCCTCGAAGCGGATCCGTTCATCGGCGACATTCAGGCCGCGCAATCCTTCGTACAGATCGCGCATGAACCGCTCCGGGCCGCACAGGTAAAAGTCGTAGTCGTCGAACGGCAGCACGCGCTTCAATGCGTCGATCCCGACTCGCCCCGCCGATACGCCTGGCGCCCGCACCTCGCCCGCGCTATCGAACAGATGCAACGAAACCGCCGGATGCCGCGTCGCGAGTTCCTTCAGATGAGCGCTGAATGGCCGCTCACCATCGGTACGCGCACCGTGAAAGAAGAACAGTCGTTTGCCGCTCTGCGAACCATCTTGTCCAGCTGGCTTCAACGCGTGATGCAGCATTGCGATCATCGGCGTAATGCCGATGCCCGCTGAAATGAACACCGCCGGTCGCGGGCTGGCTTCATCGTAGAAGAACGCACCGCCCGGCCGCTTCGCTTCGATCAGCGCGCCCGCAGCCAGCCGGTCATGCAACCAGTTCGATGCGGTGCCTTCGCGCTTCACGCTGATCCGGTAACGCCGCGCATCGTGCGAATCGGACAGCGTGTAGGTTCGCAGAAGCGGCTCGCCGGATTGCGTCGCCGGGACTCGAATCGGCAGGAATTGTCCGGGCTTGTATGGCGGCAACGGCGTGCCGTCGATGGATTCGAAATAGAACGAGCGAATCGACGGCGTTTCATCGACAACCGCCGCGACTTTCAGCTTCTGCCAGCCCGATGGCTGAGGTTGAGCCGGTGCCTGCACCACCTCACGCGCAACTTTTGCAAATTGCGGCGCCAACTCGACCTCGGACCAGCGAAACGGCAACACGCCGCGACTGCGCCGCACTTCATCGATATGAAAACGCACGAGCCGCTGCGCGCCATCGAATGCTGTCAGTTCCTCGCCTTCCCAAATCACTTCCGCGCGCACCGCCAGATACAGCAGATCGCCCGTTGCGAAGTCGATAAACAACAACCCGGCGCGCGGATCGTGAATCAGGTTGCCGATCGTGTTGAAGAAGTTATTGCCGCTGTAATCGGGCGTGGTCAGCGTATTCGCATCGTCGACGCGAACAAAGCCCGGCGCCCCGCCCCGATGCGAAACGTCGACGCCACGCGCCAGTTGCGCATCCTCTTCGAGATTCGCGCTGGCGATAAAGAACGTGTCCGCTTTCGCGAGCAACGCGCGGTCGGCGTCGCTGAGTTGCGTCGCCACTTCGGATTGCAGCGAACCGGCCGCAGCGCCACGCTCGACAAAAGTCGGCGTACGGCTCTGAATATACTTCGCGCAATTGCCGAAACTCTGCGTCACGTCGATCACCAGCGCGCCCCCTTCCGCAGACCTCACCCGGCCGTTGATCCGGTTACGCCGACGCGTCTGCGGCTGCAACCCCAGACCGCCGATCATCGTGCCGGTCTGCCATGCCGCCGCGAGCGGATCGCCAGGCAACGCACCGCCGTCGATACGCAGCGTGTGCGCATCCGGTGACGACACGAACCCGGGCGCAGCCGCGCGCAACGTCGCCCACGGCTGCCCGTTTGCATCGACGCCGCCGAACACCATGAACGGTTGTTCCGCGAAAAACTGACGATGCTGGTCCGGCATATAACGCCGGATTCCGCGACGGCCGCTCGAATCCGCCTGACTGCTCACGCCCGCGCGCTGCTGCGCCAGCAACTCGGCGGCGTGAAACGGCGAGGCTTCGACGCCCCAACCATTCAGCGGGATAAAAGTGGACATGTGCGGACTCCAGCATCACCAGGTAGGGTCACTCAGGCTGCGAGCAGACCGGCTTTGGTCGTCGGCATCGCGATGAAACGCGGCAATGCCTCGACACGGCGCAACCATGCGCGAATGTTCGGGTACGGCTCGAGCGACACGCCGCCTTCCGGTGCGTGCGCGATGTACGTGTGTGCGGCGATATCGGCAATCGTCACCTGAGCGCCCGCCGCGAACGGCTTGCCGGCCAGTTCCTGTTCGATCACGTCGAACAGTTTGACGGCCACGTTCTTCGCGTTCTGATGGTCGTACGGTGCGCCGAACACCGTCACGAGCCGTGCGGTACAGGGTCCGTAAGCAATCGGTCCCGCCGCGAGTGACAACCAGCGCTGCACCGCAGCCGCGCCGACCGGATCGTCGGGCAGCCATGACGAATCGCCGTAGCGCTTCGCCAGATACACGAGAATCGCGTTCGAATCGAACAGCGTGAGATCGCCGTCCTGGATGGTCGGCACCTGACCGAACGGGTTCAGCGCGAGATATTCGGGCTTGCGGTTGTCGCCCGCTTTCATATTCAATTCAACCACTTCGAATGGAAGATCGAGCATCGTCAGAAAAAGTTTGACGCGGTGTCCATGCCCCGAAAGCAGGGTCGTGAACAGTCGGATTGGCTGAACTGGGCGGGCAGCAGGCATAACGGGCTCCGGTTTTTGATAAGGTACTTACGCACAATAGGCTCTCGCGCGACGCCGCGGTAGCCGGATAATCGTGGAAACACAATCAATCGAAGATGGACAATCGACCATGGCCGACGTACGTGACGTAAACCTGAACCGCCTTGCGATCTTCGTCGCGGTCGTCGACGCCGGCTCGCTGACCGCCGCGGCGGCGCGGCTTGGGCTAGCGAAGACGATGGTCAGCACGCACATGCAGCGGCTGGAAGCGGAAGTGGGCGCGAGCCTGCTGATCCGCACCACGCGACGTTTGAGCGTCACCGAAGCGGGCCGCGCGTTCTATGACGCCAGCGTGAAAATCCTGCGCGCCACCGAAGAAGCGCTGAGTGCGGTCAGCGGCGAAACTGCGCCGGTGCGCGGCACCTTGCGCGTCAGTTCGCCGATCGATTACGGCGCGCTGGCGGTCGCGCCCACGCTGGTCGAATTGCGCCGCGAGCATCCGCAACTCGATATTGAACTGATCTGCATCGATCACTATGTGGACCTCATCGCGGACGGTATCGACGTCGCGATCCGCCTCGGCCGTCTCGCGGATTCGAATTACCGCGCGGTGAAGCTCGGCACGTTCGTCAAATGGATTGTGGCGAGTCCCGCGTTTATCGAACGATGGGGCATGCCGCGCGCGCCCGCTGATCTGTCGGCGCTGCCGTTCAACGCGATGACGGTTCTGCCGCATCCGTTGACACTGGAACTGCACTGCATGAACGGCGATACGGGCGCTCCACACGATAAGCCCGAAAAACAAACCGTGCGGTGCGAAAGTGCGTTCCAGGTCAACACTGCCGACGCATGCCGCGCAGCGACGCTCGCGGGCGGCGGCTTCGGCCTGTTGACCGATTTTTCGATTGCCGGCGATATCGCCAGCGGACATCTGGTGCGCATGCTGCCGCAATGGTCGACCGAACCGGCGAGCATCCAGGCCGTTTTCCCGCCTACCAGCCACCCGCCCGCGAAAGTTCGCGCGCTGATCGAGACGTTCAAAAAGCAACTTGCTTATTCATAGTCGTCTTTCGGCCACGCCAGTCGCCAGCTTTGAACCGCTCTCGAATCTGACGCTCCCGTTCCAGCGCGAGGGCGGTTAGCTTCTATCCGTGCCACCGGCCCGTTTGCTCTACTGCGATGATCCGTGCCGCGTCCGCGGCGTTGGCATCCTGTCTATGTGGAGAAGAACGCATGTCCGCCGATTCCCGTCCTGCCCAGCTGGTCCTCACCGTCGCGTGTCCGAGCGCGGCGGGCCAGGTTGCCGCCGTAGTCGGCTTTCTCGACCGGCATCACTGCTATATCGACGAACTCACCGTTTTCGACGACGACCTCAGCGAACGCTTCTTCGTGCGTTGCGTATTTCATGGCGTCGATCGTGACGAAACGCTGCAACTTGCCGCGCTCAAACGCGAGTTCGAACTGATCGCCGACCGCTTCCAGATGACCTGGGCAATCCACGATGTCGGCGCGCGACCGAAAGTGTTGATCATGGTCTCGAAGCTCGAACACTGTCTCGCTGATCTGCTGTTCCGCTGGCGCATGGGCGAACTGAAAATGGATATTGTCGGCATCGGCTCGAATCATCGCGATCTCGAACCGCTCGCGCAGCAGCACGGTCTACCGTTTCACCATCTGCCGATTACCGCCGACACCAAGCCGCAACAGGAAGCGCGCTTGCTCGATTTGTTCGACAGTTCGGGCGCGGAATTAATGATTCTCGCGCGCTATATGCAGATTCTGTCCGGCGAAACGAGCCGCGCACTTGCGGCGCGTGCGATCAATATTCACCATTCGTTTTTGCCCGGCTTCAAGGGTGCAAAACCGTATCACCAGGCCCATACGCGCGGGGTCAAACTGATCGGCGCCACCGCGCACTTCGTCACCGACGATCTCGACGAAGGCCCGATCATCGAGCAGGTGGTGGAACGGGTCGATCATTCGTATAGCCCGGAACGCCTGCTCGCGACCGGACGTGACGTCGAATGCATTACGCTCGCGCGTGCGGTGAAGGCGTTTGTCGAACGGCGCGTTTTTATCAACGGCGATCGGACTGTGGTGCTGCAATAAAAAAAAACGCCGCTGAAATAGCGGCGTTTTCTGTGAACTTCCGCTTCAACGCAGCGGAAGATCTGTTACCTGCAAAGCAGGCTTACTTCACCCAGCTATCTACCCGGTCACCATGCGCGCTGATCCACGCATCGGCGGCGGCGGTCGGCTTCTCGCCGTTCTGCGTCGCCAGCATCACACTGTCGATCTCGCCCGGCTTCCACTGAAACTTCTTGAGAAACGCGACGACCGGCGGCGCTTTCTTTTCAAGCTCAGGATTCACCACGCTATCCACATGCTCGGATTCGCCGAACACCTTCTTCGGATCTTCGAGGAATTTCAGCTTGTACTTCGCGAACATCCAGTGCGGCTTCCAGCCCGTCACGATGATCGGCTTGCTCGCCGCTTCCGAGCGCGCGAGTTCAGCGGTCATCGCGCTGCCCGAACTTGGCATCAGTTGATAGTCGAGTCCGTAAGCCTTGATTGCTTCGCTGGTTTTCTGCATCACGCCCGCGCCCGCATCGATACCGACAATGCGCGCGCCGAACTCCGACTTCTTCGCTTCGAGATCGCCGACGGTCTTCACGTCTGCGTTATCCGGCACGATCAGGCCGATCTTCGCGTCGTTGAAGTTTGGCCCGAGATCGACCACCTTCTCCTTGAAGTTGTTCCAGTACGCACCGTGCGTGACCGGCAGCCACGCGGACAATGTCGCGTCGAGGTCGCCGCGCGCCACGCCCTGCCACATCACGCCGGCCGCGACCGGCACGAGCTGCACTTCGTAACCGAGGCGCTTTTCGATCACGCGCGCGGCCACGTTGGACGTCGCGACGCTATCGTCCCAGCCTTCTACGTAACCGATCTTGATGGTCGGCTTCGTATCGGCCGACACGCCCACGCTCATCACCGCGAGCGCCGCACTCAACGCGCTTGCCATCACTATCGTTTTCATCAGTCTCATCGCCGTTCTCCCGTTCGCCGTCAAACAACCTGTTGAGCATTTAGAATCGCCAGCCAGAAATGCCGGGTAGCGTTGTTTTGCGACATCCAGTTGTCCGCGCGCGACCTGCTTCACGAATCTGGAGCGCTTTCACTGCAGAGTCTTGCCTTACTTATCGACGACGAGATCGGTGAGCGGCTTGCTGCAGCACAACAGCACCATGCCCTGATCGATCTCCCGCTGACGAATGCCGCCCGCGTGTTTCATCGACACTTCGCCGGACACAAGCTTCACCTTGCACGTGCCGCACATGCCTTGCGTACACGATGCGGGCAATCGCACGCCTGCTTTCTTTGCGGCATCGAGTACATGCTGGCCACTGCCGCATTCGATCTCGCGATTGCTTTTCGCGAAACTGACTTTGAAACGTGTTTCGACTTCGACTTCGACATCGACAGCAAGCGGCACTGGAGCCAAGGCTGGCTCAGGCGCAAACCCCAGAGCCTCATCACGCGCCTCGGCAAAACTCTCCGCCGCGACGGGCGCGCTCGCGTATTGCAGCACGTCCGCGACATGCGCGATGGTCAATTGCGCGGCCACTTCGCTGACGGTATCGAACGAAAAACTTTCCTCGTGATAACGATTGCGGTCGAACCCGCCCTCACCCAGCAGATTGCGCACGGCCTGCATGTAAGGCGCGGGACCGCAGCAAAAGATCTCTCGCTCCATGAAGTCCGGCGCAATCAGTTTTAACAGCGGCAACGTCAGAAAACCGGTGACACCTGGCCAGTTTGTACGCGCGCCGACCCGCTCGCAAACAAAGGCCGTCCGAAAATGAGCCTGATTCGACGCGATCAGATCAAGCTCGCGCGCGAAGATAATATCGTCCGGCGTGCGCGCGCTGTGGACGAACACGATGTCGCTGTCTTCACCGAGTTCGTGATGCGCGCGGCTCATCGACATCAACGGCGTAATGCCCGAACCCGCCGACAGAAACAGAAACTTGCGCGCCGGATGCCGCGCGCAGGTGAATGCGCCGGAAGGCCCGAGCACGCGAACTGTTGAACCGGCTCGCAGATTGTCGTGCAGCCAGTTCGACACCTTGCCGCCCGGCACGCGCTTGACCGTGATCGAAATCGTATGCGGCCGCGTGGGCGGCGACGAAATCGTATAGCAGCGATTGATCGACTCGCCGTCGATCTCCAGTTCCAGCGTAATGAACTGCCCCGGCTCAAACACGAACGCCCGTTCGGAAGGCGCGCGGAAGAAAAAGCTCTTCACGTCATGCGTTTCGTCACGGACCTGGCAGCACTCCAACGTGTCGTCGGCGTCGCTATTCCAGCGCGCGGGCAGCGCGTCCCAGAACAGCGGCCGGGTCACACGGCTGGTAACGAGACTCGCCGCGCCCTGTAGCACCGGCTCGGCGCCGGGCTGAAACGTCGCCTGATCGCGCATCATTGTTTTCTCCCGCTCCTGGTTGCGGTGTCGCGCTCAGCGCTTGAAGGACACGACTTTTTCGCCGTGTGAAACCGGCGTTCCCGTGCCGGCCTCGTGAGTTTGCGGCGCATTGCCGTAATCCGCCATCCGGCCGATGTACCACTCGCAAAACTTCTCGACGAGCCCTTCGGTAAAGGGTGAATACGGCCCCGGCTCATACGCGCTGCTGCTTGCACCACGTTGTGAATACTCGACGAGCGCGCGGTCCTGATCATTGGTCGCGCGCCATACGGCCGTCAGATTGTTGACGTCGTAGTCGATACCTTCGCGCGCGTCTTTGTGCACGAGCCATTTCGTGCGCACCAGCGTTTTATCCGCGGACAACGGAATCACCGAGAACGTGACGATGTGATCGCTCATGAAGTGATGCCACGAATTAGGCTGCGTCCAGAACGACAGGCCGCCGAGATCGGCCTGCTCGAAACCGCCGAGCAACTTCTTCGACGCCACTTTCGCGTCGAGCGTCTGCGACTCGCCGTCGCGATCGAGCGGCAGGCGTTGCGTGCGAAAACCCGTGACCAGATCGGCGAGCCGTTCGATTTCCGCCGACGGCAAGTTCATCGCTTCCCACTGCGCAGTTCGACGCGCGACGGTTTCTTCGAACGCGGCCATGCCTTCTTCATTGGCGGGCGTGCGCTGATAACCGAAGCCGTATTCATACAGCGAAATGGTCAGCTCTGGATGGTTCGCGACGCAGTGATAGCACTCGCGATTGTTCTCCATCGTGAGCTTCCAGTTGCCTTCCTCGACGATATCGATCGACGCGGCGATCTTGCAGCTCGCCAGATCGTGCGGCAGCAGATACGGCTCCATGGCAGCGCGCATCACGGAAAAGTCAGCGGGCGGTGTGTCGGCGAGACAGATGAAAATCAGCCCGGCGAGATTCTCGACATGCACGGCCTTCAGGCTGTGTTTGCAGCGGTCGAATTGTTCACCCATATGCTCGGCGAACATCAGGTCGCCGCTCAGGTTATAGGTCCAGCTGTGATACGGGCAGACGATATTGCCAAGCGAGCCTTTGTCGCTATTGCACAAACGCGCGCCACGGTGGCGGCAAACATTGTGAAACGCGCGCACCTGCATATCGTCGTCGCGCACGATCAGAATCGAATCGCGGCCGATTTCCACGGTGATGTAATCGCCCGGTTCCGGCACGTCGGGTTCTATTGCGACCTGAATCCAGTGCTGACGGAAAATCGCTTCCATGTCGAGCGCGAAAATATCTTCGCTCGTATAGAACGGCGCTTCCAGCGTGTAATTCTTTTTGCGGCGTTCGATCATTGCGCGAACGTCTGCCGAAACTTTCATTGTGTGCTCCGTTGCATGTCACGTCTGGCGCTGCACCAGGCCCTCCTGGTCGCACGCTGGCCCGAACCGGAATTCAATAATCCACGAGTTGATGCTCGCGCAAATACGCGAGAATCACTTGTGCTTTTTCGACGGAACTCCCTTCAATTACGACGCTGCCGCCGCGGCTCTCGGTGGTGGTCGCCGACAGCATCCGCGCGTGGCCCGAGCGCTTTTCAGCGGCGGCGAGACGCACCGGTTTTGCGGTCGAGGGACGGATGCTCCACGCGAGGTGGTCGGGGTTTTTTAATGATGAAGTCGCGGCAACGGAGCGGATCGTGCCTTCGCGCAACCTTGCATAAGCGTAAGTCGGCGCGGCATTAGCGAGCGGATGCACGGCTATCAGCGCGGGCAATTCGACTTCCACGCGACGGCGCAAGCCCTTCGGCATGAACTGCCGCACTTGCGCGAGTCCGTCCCGCACAGTCAGGTCGACTGCTGCGCCCACCAGCGGAATGTCCAACTCGTGCGCGACGCGATACGGCAACATACCGCTGTCGAAGGCGCCTTCTGCACGAGTGCCCGTCAGAATAAGGTCGTAATCCCGCAGACGCGCCGCAAGCCATGTCGCGGCGTCAGCCTGCGAAGCGGATTCGCCGGACAGTTCGAGTACGTCGACCGAACGCGCGCCGAGTGCCAGATACTCCTTTAACGCAGGATTCGACGGATCGCCGGCATGCAGCACGTCGAGCGTTGCGTCGTGCGCTTTTGCGAGCGATAGCGCGATGGTCAGCGCCGCTGCATCGTTGCGGCAATAGCGCGCAACGCCGCTAACCGGATGACGCCCCACCGACACCAGAACGGCGATCTTCATGCGAGCACTCCTTCGGGAGCCGCCGTCGTATTGAGCAAGGCCGCGCCGGTTCCACGAGCCTTGCGCGCCGCTGCGGCCGCTTCGTTGAGCGCCGCGATGGTTTCCTGCGCATCCGCGATAACGGTCAGATTCGCCCGCTTCGCGATCGGCGCGCTGGCGTCCAGATTCACGGCAATCACGTGACGGCAATCCTTGATCCCTTGCAGATGCTGCACGGCGCCGGAAATGCCGAACGCGATAACCACGCTCGCTTCGACCGTCTTGCCGGTTGCGCCGATCTGCTTGTCGCGGGTGAATTTGCCGTCGTCGACGGCGACACGGCTCGCGCCGATGGCCGCGCCCAAGGTGCCCGCCAGCTTCTCGAACGCCGGCACGTCGCTCACGCCATTACCTGCGGACACGATGAAATCCGCTTCTTCGAGCGCCAGTTGCGCGGCGTCGATTTCCTCGATACCGAGATCGCGCACGGCACCTTTTGACGAAATAGTCGCGCTATCGAAGCGCCACACAACACGTTCGCCTGCGCCGACGAACGGCAGTTTCGGATCGACCGCGTTGGGTGCGAGCAGCACTACGTCCGGTAGATTGCGTGAAGCGAGCGCCGTATTCGCGTGGATATAAGCGGCGACATGCTGCGCGTCGATTTCTACGACGTGGGTTGCGATGCTTGCGTTAGCGGCTGCGGCATAGCGGCGACCCAGATCGCCGTCGCCAGTGGCATTGTCTGGCAGAAAAACATGCACTGGCGAATAGGCCGCGACGCACGCGGCCAACACGTTCAATTCGTCATCGGGCGCATATTGGCGGCGGTCGAACATCGGCAGTTCGATCAGTTTGTCGGCTCCTGACGTGGCGGCGTCGCCGGTGAATTCGCCGAATACGAGCAGCACGATTTCCGTCGCTGCATCGGCGATAAAGGCGGCGGCCGCCAGCGTCTGACGTGCGTGGTCGTCCAATGCGCCACGGTCGGCATGTGCGGCTACCAGCAATACACGTTGCGGCGCGGCGGTCGTGCGGCGCGGCCTGGACGATTCATGATGCACGACCACGCCACCCGGCATGTTGAACTGCATTGCGAGCGCGTCACCCGTCGCGCCCAGCGTGATGCGTTTGAGCCCCTCTGCCGTCACCGTGTACGGCCTGCGCGGATCGATTCGTTTGAGCGTATTCATCGCGTTACTCCAGCGCCGCAGCAACCAGTTCGGCAACGTCCAGCACGTCGGGACGCGGCCCCACCACGCCTTCGAGCATCGCCGTGCAATTCGGGCAAGCCACCGCGACGATGTCAGCGCCGCTCGCGCGGGCGTCGTCGATACGGATGTCGGGAATGCGGCGTTTGCCCGGAATATCGGTCAGCGGTGCGCCGCCTCCGCCTCCGCAGCAGCGTCCGCGCATACCGTTGCGCTCCATTTCGATCACCTTGATGCCGATACTCTTTAGCACCCGGCGTGGCGCTTCGGTCTCGCCGTTATAGCGGCCCAGATAGCACGGGTCGTGATAGGTGATCTTGCGGTCCGCGAATGCCGCCGTGGCGCGCGGCGACAGCTTGCCGCTCGCGACCAGTTGTTCGATCAGCGCCGTGTGATGCTGAACGTCGTAAAAGCCGCCCAGTGCGCGATATTCGTTGCGCAGGCTATGCAGCACGTGCGGGTCTGCCGTGACGATCCTGCTGAACGAGTATTGCGACAACGTGCCGATCAGCTTGTGCGCGAGTTGCTGGAAAGTGGCTTCGTCACCGAGACGGCGGGCCGTGTCGCCGGTATCGGTTTCGACGCCGCCGAGCACCGCATAGTCGAGTCCCGCCCGGTTCAGCACTTTGACCAGCGCGCGCAATGTGCGTTGATAGCGCATGTCGAACGCGCCTTCGCCTGCGATCAGCAACACGTCCACATGACGCCCGGGTTGCGCGACCTGCACTTGCAGATCGACCGCCCAGTCATAACGCGCGCCGATGTCATAGCCGTTAGCGCTGCCCGTCTCACGCAGATTGGCGAGCGTCAGCGGCCCCTTGCCCGGCACGATGCCTTCGACCAGCGTCTGGTTGCGGCGCATATCGACGATCGCATCGACATGCTCGATCAGCATCGGGCACTCCTGCACACAAGCGCGGCAAGTCGTGCAGGACCACAGCGTATCGGCTTCGATCAGGCTCGAAATCAGCAGTTTTCCAGGTGCGCCGGCATGCTTGCCGAGCGGAATACCCGGCGTCGGGCTGCCGGCGTAGTCGGCATCCGTGCCGCCCACCATCCCCGTGACGAGGTCCTGAATCAGCTTCTTCGGATTGAGCGGTTGACCCGCGGCAAACGCCGGACACGCCGCCTCGCACTTGCCGCATTGCACGCACGCATCGAAACTGAGCAACTGGTTCCAGCGAAACTCCACGGGCTTGCCGACGCCGTATTCCTTTGCATCGAGCAGCGGCGCCTTGAGCGCTGTAGGCGGCACCACATCGTTGTCGTGACGCGCGGCAAAACGCTCCTGACGCGGATGAAACGCAAGATGCAACAGACCGGCCAGCGCATGTTTCATCGGACCGCCGCGCGCCGCGCCGAACGTCATCGTGAATGCGCCCACCGCGATCAACAACGCAACGATGATCGCGAGCGCACCGGACATCGTCGCGGCGGGCAGCACGATAAACAATGCGAGGCCGAGCGCAAACGAACCGAGCAACAGCGGCAGATGGTCCCACGGTCCGCGAGACAGCCGCGCCGGAGCCGCCTTCGCGCCATGCCTGCGACGCCACACGAAAACCGCGCCAGCCAGCATCACAAGTGCGGCCAGGAAGATCAGCCTGTCGAGCCACGGCGAATAGATAGCGAGGCCGTAATTGACGAATACGAGTGCCATCGCGAGAATCGCCCCGCCCGCCGTGGCGACGTGCGTCTTTGCAATGTACGGGTCGCGCGCCACGACATGATGCAGATCGACGAAATAGCGCTTCGGAATCGCGAGCAGATTGGTCCAGCCGTAAGCACCTGCCGCAGTCGCGCGGCCTTCGCGCCAGTAAGCCGCGCGTTTGGCGACCGCGAAGGCAAGACCGGCCACCGACAACCACAGCAGGACAGTGATGACAAACACGGGGCTCATCGTCAGAAATCCTTGCAAAGGCGCAGCGCGTCGTAAATCGCGCCGTGAATGTTGTGCATGGAAATGCAGTCGCCAACGCGGAACAGCAGGAAGCGGCCATTGCCGAGTTCTTCGTCAAGCGACGGTTGCTGCTCGGACGCGAACAGCTTGTGCACGTCGACCTGCCCGCGATTCACCGACTCCGGCTTGAGCGTCCAGTAAAGCGCGTCGTTCGGCGTGCTGCCGTTTTCGATCACCACCTGATCGACCGCGCGCTCTTCCTGCTCCTCGGTGTACTCGTTGCGGATCACGGCAATCTTCTTGCCGTCTTCCTCGTAGACCTTGTCGAGCCAGTAATTCGGCGTATGGATCACGCCTTGCGCGTAGAGACGCCGGTAAAAAATCGGGAACGTGGTGCCGCCAACGTCGTCCGCGACTTTTACGTCGGGCGTCACGATCTCGACGTTCGAGCCACGGCTCGACATGAAATCGGCGACGCCGGCACCGGCATGCGTGCTGACGCCGTCGTACACGAGCACGTTCTTGCCGGGTTCGACCTTGCCCGACAGCACATCCCAGGAACTCACCGCGAGGCCTTCTTCGACGCCCCACGCCGCAACTTGCGACGTGAACGACGAACCGCCGGTAGCGAGCACGACGATGTCGGGCTTCTCGGCCATGATGGCTTTTTCGTCGGCGGCAACACCTAGACGCCGATCGACGCCGAGGCGCTTCGTCTCCATGTCGAACCAGCGCACGATGCCCGCCATCTGTTCACGCTGCGGCGCTTTGGCGGCAAGCATGATCTGGCCGCCCACGTAGTCGTTCTTCTCGAACAGCACCACGTCATGGCCGCGCGACTTCGCCACTCGCGCCGCTTCGAGTCCGGCCGGCCCCGCGCCGACCACGACGACTTTTCGCTTCGGCCCGCGCGTTTTCGCGATCACGTGCGGCATCGTGGCTTCACGCGATGTCGCCGCGTTCTGCACACACAGCACGTCGTGTCCGTTGTACTGACGGTCGATGCAATAGTTTGCGCCGACGCATTGTTTGATTTCGTCCTCGCGGCCGTCGCGAATCTTGATCACCATATGCGGATCGGCAATCTGCGCGCGCGTCATGCCGACCAGGTCGACCATGCCGCTGGCGAGCAGACGCTCGGCCTGCCCTGCGTCGCGAATACTCTGCGCGTGCATCACCGGCAGCTTCACGACTGACTTGATACCGGCCGCGAGATGCACGAACGGCTCGGGCGGCAACGCCATCGGCGGCATGCAGTTGGCGAGTGTGTTGTGCGTGTCCGCACCGGAGCCGATCACGCCGAGGTAATCGATCAGACCGGTCTCGCTCATGGCCTGCGCGATTTCCTTCAACTGTTCGTGATCGAGCCCGTCTTCGTGAAACTCGTCGCCGCACATCCGCAAGCCGATGCAGAAATCCGCACCGACCGCTTCACGTACCGCCTTCAGCACTTCAGTGCCGAAACGCAGGCGGTTTTCGAGCGAACCACCCCATTCGTCGGTACGGAAATTCGTGCGCGGGCTCCAGAACTGATCGATCAGGTGCTGATGCGCCGCCGAGATTTCGACACCATCCATGCCAGCATCTTTCACCCGTTTCGCCGCCGCAGCGAAATCGCCGATGATGCGGTGAATCTCCTCGACTTCGATAATCTTCGCGTTGCCGCGATGCACCGGTTCGCGCACGCCTGAAGGCGACATCAGATGCGGCCAATGCTCGCCATGAAACGCCGAACGGCGTCCCATATGCGTCGCCTGAATCATGATTTTCGCGCCGTGCGCATGCATTGCTTCGGCAAGCCGCGCAAGTGGATCGATGATTTTGTCGGTCGACAGATTCACCGATTTCCACCACCCTTGCGGACTGTCGATCGATACCGGACTCGACCCGCCGCATACCGCAAGTCCGACGCCACCCTTCGCCTTCTCTTCGTAGTAACGGATATAACGGTCGCCGGGCAGGCCGCCGGGTTCCGCATAGACTTCCGCGTGCGCGGTGCTGACAATGCGGTTGCGCAAAGTCAGCTTGTTCAGCGTGAGGGGCTTGAAAAGGTTCGGGTAACGCATTGCGATCGACCTCGGAATGAATAGGCTTATTGCGCCTGCCGTGCTTGCCTGTTTGCGTGCGGTCTACGAGACACCGTTATGAAGCGAGCGGCGATACTTCGAACACGCAGTGGTGATGGCATTCGCCCGCGCATTGCGCTTCTTTCGAATGCGACGGCGGACCTTTGCGTGTGCCATCGGGCGCGGTGTCGTTGACCCAGTCCATTGCCCCGGCGAACCATCCAGCGAACATGTAGCAAAGCTTGCCCTCTTTGCCCGGCTGAGCCAGCACGAATGACGAGTTGTGCAATTCGATCCGCGCATGCGAGGTCGACGGATCGGACTCGACGATCCTGAAGATGCCCCAGCCGCGTTGCGACAGACGGTTCAGGTAATGCTCGAATACCGCCATGCCGGAAATGCCGTGCTGTTTGGCTTCCTTGTCGCACCAGAAATACGCGGACTTGTACCCCGCTTTGTAAAGAATCTCAGCGTAGGCATCGAGCCCGAGCGCCTCTTCGACAGCGGTATGGTTGTTGGTGAAAAAGTGACGCGGCACGTACAGCATCGGCAGTGCGTCGGTGGTCCAGACGCCCGTGTCCGGATCGACGTCGATAGGCAATTGAGGTTGCATGTGGGAGCTCGCTTTTTTATTTAACGGATTTGATAGAGGAAAGATCAGACCTTCCAGACTTCACCGAACACTCGCACCCAGTTCTCGCCCATGATCTTTTTGATGCGCGACTCGCTCCATCCGGCGCGCTCCATCGCAGCAGTCAAATTCGGAAACTCGCCGATCGTGCGGATGCCTTCCGGATTCACGACCTTGCCGAAGTTCGTCAATTGACGATAACGGCCCTTGTCGTGCGTAATCCAGTCGAAGAATTCGGTGCTGTAGCCTTGCGTGAAATCGGTACCGATACCCACCTGGTCTTCGCCGATCAGGTTCACCACATAGTCGATTGCTTCGATGTAGTCGTCGACGGTCGCGTCCGGGCCGCGCTTCAGGAACGGCGCGAACATCGTCACGCCGACAAAGCCGCCTGCATCGGCAATCTCTTTCAATTGCTCGTCGCTCTTATTGCGCGGATGCTCTTTCAAACCTGACGGGCAGCAATGCGAATAGCACACGGGCTTATTGGAAGCGGCAATCGCTTCAGAAGAAGTCTTGCCGCCGACGTGCGACAGATCGACCATGATGCCGACGCGGTTCATCTCCTGAATCACTTCGCGGCCGTAACCGGACAGGCCGCCGTCACGCTCGTAACAACCGGTGCCCACCAGGTTCTGCGTGTTGTAGCAAAGCTGCACGACGTTCACGCCGAGGTCCTTGAACGCCTCGATATAACCGAGGTTGTCCTCGAACGCATGCGCATTCTGGAAGCCGAAAATAATGCCAGTCTTGTTCTCTTTCTTCGCGCGAAGAATGTCGTCGGTGGTCCGCACTAGCGTGAGAATTTCACCGTATTCGCGGATCTGCTGCTTCATCTCCGCAATGTTATCGACGGTCTTCTGAAAGCTCTCCCAAACCGACACCGTGCAATTCACTGCGGTCACGCCGCCCTTGCGCATATCTTCGAATACCGAGCGCTCGAACTTCGAAATGTTCAGACCGTCGATGATGATGCTGTTGTCGTGCAAAGTACTCATCGTTTGCTCCAGGCGTGCGGGGTAAGTGAATAGTCGCGTGATCAGTAAATGGGAAAGCGTTCGCACAGCGCGAAAATCTCGCGGCGCACGCGTTGTTCTGTGGCGGCATGTCCTTCCGGATGGTCGCGCAGCGAATCGAATACTTCGACGATCAGCCGCCCGATCTCACGAAATTCGCTCACGCCGAAACCGCGCGTGGTGCCAGCCGGCGTGCCGAGACGAATACCGGAAGTGACCGTGGGCTTTTCTGTATCGAAGGGAATGCCGTTCTTGTTGCAGGTGATGCCCGCACGTTCCAGCGCCTGCTCGACCTGATTACCCTTGAGCCCCTTGGGGCGCAGATCGACCAGCAACAGGTGGTTGTCGGTGCCGCCGGTCACGAGATCGACGCCGCCTTCTTTCAGGACTTCGCCGAGTTCCTGTGCGTTGGCGAGCACGTTGTCGATATAGGTTTTAAAACCCGGTTGCAGTGCCTCGCCGAACGCGACCGCCTTGCCCGCTATCACATGCATCAACGGACCGCCCTGCAAGCCGGGAAACACCGCCGAGTTGATTTTCTTCGCGATGTCCTCGTCATTCGTCAGGACAAAGCCGCCACGCGGACCGCGCAAGGTTTTGTGCGTGGTCGACGTGACCACATCCGCATGGTCGACCGGATTCGTATGACGACCGGCCGCAATAATCCCGGCGATGTGCGCCATGTCCACCATCAGCTTCGCGCCGACGCCGTCGGCAATCGCGCGCAGCCTGGCAAAATCCAGTTCTCGCGGATACGCCGAGAAACCTGCAATCAGCAGCGCGGGTTTGTGCTGTTGCGCAAGCTCTTCGATCTGCGCGTAATCGATCAGCATCGTGTCGCGATTTACGCCGTATTGCACTGCGTTGAACCACTTGCCCGACATCGCGGGCTTCGCGCCGTGAGTGAGGTGGCCGCCCGCATCGAGCGACATGCCGAGCACGGTGTCGCCGGGTTTGACCAGCGCCAGCATCACCGCGCCGTTCGCCTGCGCGCCGGAATGCGGCTGCACGTTGGCGAATTTCGCGTTAAACAGCTGCTTGATACGATCGATGGCCAGCGTTTCAACCACGTCCGCGAATTCGCAACCGCCGTAGTAGCGCTTGCCCGGATAACCCTCCGCATACTTGTTGGTCAGCACCGAACCCTGCGCTTCGAGCACCGCGCGCGACACGATGTTTTCCGACGCGATCAGTTCGACCTGCGACTGCTGGCGCTCGAGTTCTTTCAGAATTGCGCCGCGCACCGCGGTGTCGCGCGTGGCCAGCGATTCTTCGAAAAAAGGATTCGGGTTCGACATGGAGGTTCCGTGGAGTCGTTGACGGAGAGCCGGAAGACACTGCCTGCGCGGCGCTTTCACGCTGCTTGCTCGCTGCTGCGACCGGTCTGCATTGCGTCTATTCTTGACGTTCGCCTTGCGCGCCAATTTACGAATTCAGACGCGTTCTTTGCCTTTTCCGCCATAGGCGACCTTTTTCGACAAGTCGGCGTGGGCGGCGTGTGCGTGGCCGTCCTGCGAAGACGCCACGAGTGCCTGAAACCAGGGTGCGTTTGCTGCACTGCGGCCGATCGCCATGCGCTGTTCGGGTGCGCTGCTGCGCGTCTCCGGCTCCGTTCTGGTGCCAGTTGTTTAGCTATCCAACACTTTTCTATAACAACCGAGGGTTTAGCCTGATGGCACGGTAGTTGCGCTAGTCCTCAGAATTGAATGAGTCGCTGCTCCCCACGGCGACCTACATAAACAGATTCGAAGGAATCAATTCCCCCATGTCCACCGATCGCACGGCGTCGTTGTCGCACTTCGCGTTCATGCCGCTCCCGAACTTCACGATGATCGCGTTCACGAATGCCATCGAAGTTCTGCGCATGGCGAACTATCTGAGTGGACAAACGCTGTATCGCTGGTCGATCGTGAGTCCCGAGGGCGGACCCGTTACCGCGAGCAATGGCCTCGCGGTCGATACCGGGCCGGTGGAATGCGTCGGCCAACCGGACATTGTTTTCGTCGTCGGCGGGATCGACGTGCAGCGTGCCACCAGCCCCGCTCACCTCAGCGCGTTGCGCCGCTTCGCGCGCCTTGGCAGCGTGCTCGGCAGTCTGTGCACGGGCACTTACGCACTGGCTCGCGCGGGTCTGCTGGCCGGTTATGCGTGCGCGATTCATTGGGAAAACATGTCGGCGCTGAAGGAAGAATTTCCAGAAACGCGCTTCCTGAAAGAGCTATTCGTCATTGACCGCGATCGCGTCACCTGCACCGGCGGCGTCGCGCCGCTCGACATGATGCTGAACCTGATCGCGCCGCGCGTCGGCACCGCACGCGTTACGCAAATCGCCGAGCAGTTCATCGTCGAACATGTGCGCGACACCAGCGCGCAACAGAAAATGCCACTGGTCGCGCGGCTCGGTTCGGCCAACAAGTCGCTATTCGAAGTGATCTCGCTGATGGAGAACAACATCGAAGAGCCGCTGTCACGCGAAGAACTCGCGCGCCTTGCCGGTATGTCGCAACGACAATTGCAGCGGCTGTTCCGCGAACATCTGGGGATGACGCCCACGCATTACTATCTGACGTTACGCTTGCGGCGCGCGCGTGAGTTGCTACTGCAAACCGACATGTCGATCATGCATATCACGATGGCTTGCGGCTTTCAGTCGGCTTGCCACTTTTCGAAAAGCTATCGCGATGCGTTCGGCACGGCGCCGACGCGCGAGCGGCGCAAGCAGGCGCCTTCTCTCTCTGCAGTGCCTGTGATGGCAGCTTGAGGGTCGAGCCAGATCAGTTCCTGATTAAAGGCGAAAACGCGTTGACCGGTTCTCCGTTCAACGCGTTTTTGCTTGTGCGGCCTGACACACGCAACCGTTACGCCGCCTTCAACAACTCGTGCGGATCAATCACGAACTTGCGCGGCGCACCGCCGTCGAATTGCCGATACCCTTCGGGCGCTTCTTCGAGCGACACGACCGTCACGTTGACGATGTCGGCAATCGGCAGGCGATCCCACAAGATTGCCTGCATCAGATTATGGTTGTACTTCATCACCGGCGTCTGGCCGGTATGGAACGAATGCGACTTTGCCCAGCCTAGCCCGAAACGAATGCTCAGGCTGCCTTTGCGCGCAGCGGCGTCGGTCGCGCCTGGGTCGTCAGTCACATAAAGGCCTGGAATGCCGATCGCCCCGGCGGCCCGCGTGATTTCCATCAACGAGTTCAGAACCGTGGCCGGTGCTTCTTCATGCGAGCCGCTGCTGCCGTGGCCGTGCGCCTCGAAGCCGACGCAGTCCACCGCGCAATCCACTTCGGGCTTGCCGAGAATCTGCTCGATCTGCTCGCCGAGCGTCGCGTCTTTCGACAGATCGATTGTCTGGAAGCCCATCTTGCGTGCGTGCGCAAGCCGCGCCTCGTTCATGTCGCCGACAATCGTGCAGGCCGCACCCAGCAATCTCGCGGACGCAGCCGCGGCCATTCCCACCGGCCCCGCGCCCGCGATATAGACGGTTGCGCCCGGCTTCACGCCCGCCATCACCGCGCCGTGATAACCGGTCGGCAAAATATCGGACAGACACGTCAGGTCACGGATTTTCGCCATTGCTTGCGCGCGGTCGGGGAATTTCAGCAGATTGAAATCCGCGTACGGGACCATCACGTATTCGGCCTGGCCGCCGATCCAGCCGCCCATATCCACGTAGCCGTATGCGCCGCCCGCTCTCGACGGATTCACGTTCAGACATACACCGGTGTGCTGTGCCTTGCAGGTCGGACAGCGTCCGCACGCGACATTGAATGGCACCGACACGAGATCGCCGACCTTCAGCGTTTCGACATCGCGGCCGGTTTCGATCACCTCGCCGGTGATTTCGTGGCCGAGTACCAGGCCGACTTCGGCGGTCGTCCGGCCGCGCACCATGTGCTGATCGGAGCCGCAAATATTCGTGCTGACCACTTTCAGGATCACGCCGTGGCCGATCGAACGGCCGCGTGGATCGACCATCTTCGGATAGTCGATCGACTGCACTTCCACCTTGCCTTGCCCGAGATACACGACGCCGCGATTGCTGCTCATTGTCTTGTCTCCATGTCTTGTGAGCGGCGTTGCCGAGCGCGTTGCCTAATCAGGATAATGCGAGGCTTTGCGCGGCACGCCGTCCAAAGAGCGTAGCGCCCGCCGGAACAAAGCACTCGCAGCGAACACGACATGGGTTTGGCCGGAACCGACAAATTCGTGTTCGTCGGCGCGTGCGTTGCCTGCTTCGTCCCATAAGATTTTCTTTCCCCTCGATCAAGATATCGTCGATTGTCGGCACGGCTTAAAAGCCCGATAGTACAACCTCGCCATCCCGCCGACATACCCAAAAGGAACCGCAGCAAATGAAGTTAAAAGCGATCAGCCTTATCGCGACCGTTGTGTTTTCACTGTGCGCCGCTCCGCTCGCCAGCCGTGCGGCCGATAACACGCAAGCGCGGATAAAGCCCGCAGTAGACGCCGCCATTCAGCCCGTCATGGCGAAATATCATATTGCCGGCATGGCGATTGGCGTGATCGCCGAAGGCAAGCCGTATGTGTTCAACTATGGCGTCGCGTCGAGAGCAAGCGGCAAGCCGGTTACGCGAGATACGCTGTTTGAAGTCGGCTCGGTCAGCAAAACGTTGACAGCGACGCTTGCTTCCTATGCGCAGGTCAACGGTAACCTGTCTCTATCGGATACGACCGGCAAGTATCTGCCTGCACTCGAACACACGCCGTTCGGCAACGTCAGTCTTCTCAATCTCGGTACTCACACACCGGGCGGACTTCCGCTTCAGGTTCCCGACGATATCCACGATAACGCTCAATTAATGCAGTATTTCAGCGCGTGGAAACCCACCTATGCGCCCGGCACTTACCGGACTTACGCGAACCCGGGCATTGGTACGCTCGGCCTGATCACCGCAAAAAGCATGGGACAGGACTTCACCGCGTTGATGGAGCAGCGCCTGTTTCCCGCGTTGGGAATGAAGAACAGCTACATCGACGTGCCCCCAGCGAGAATGCCGGACTACGCGCAAGGCTATAAAAAGGACGGCACGCCGGTTCGCGTGGCGCCGGGGGTTTTATCCGCTGAAGCCTATGGCGTCAAATCGACTGCCGCCGATATGCTTCGCTTCGTCGCGGAGAACATGGAGCTAATCGGTCTCAACGGCAAACTTCAGCAAGCGGTGACGGCTACGCACACGGGCTATTTCAAGGCGGGCGTACTGACTCAGGATTTGATATGGGAACAGTACCCGTATCCGGTTGCACTGAAGACATTGCAGGAAGGCAACGGCACGGCTATGGTCTTCAACGCGACGCCGGTTGTCGAGATCAAGCCTCCGCAAGCGCCGACCCTGGACGTGTGGATCAACAAAACCGGCTCGACCAACGGATTCGGGGCCTATGTAGCGTTCGTTCCAGCGAAACATATCGGCATTGTGATACTCGCGAACAAGAACTTCCCCATTGAAGATCGCGTGAATGTAGCTCATCAGATCCTGACGGAGCTTGCCAGGCGCGAACATTAAGCCTTGATTTCGCGGACGATTCGATCCGGTAGCAAAAGGTGCAGTCGCCGGACTGCACTCTCTTATCCGCAAAAACAACGCCTGACTACTATTCCCGAAGCGGACTCAAGACCCCCTGCGGGTCCGCTTCAACCGCTTCCGACACCAGCGTCTCGAGTGCCAGTCCTCGCGTTTCGATTCCCATTATCCACACGGCCGCAGCGGCAAGCACAAAACACATCGCGCCGAGCGAGAAGACGCCGCCCTGGCCGAACATCGGCAGAACGACGCCCACCACGTAAGGTCCGATCAGCGAACCCACGCGGCCAATCGCCGATGCAAAGCCCGAGCCGGTTGCGCGCGCGCCGGTTCCGTAAAGCTCCGGCGTGTAGGTGTAAAGCACCGCCCACATCGCGAACAGGAAGAACTGCATGGCGAGACCTGCGCAGATCAGCAACGTCGGCGTTTGCGCATGCAATGCGGTCTGCCCGTACACATACGCCATGACCGCACTGCCCGCGAGCGACGCGATACACGTCGGCTTGCGCCCCCAGCGTTCGACCAGCCACGCCGCGCAGATAAAGCCCGGAATGCCGCCGAGCGAAATCAGCACGGTGTACAGCACGGATTTCGTCACCGCGAAGCCCGCCTGCTGCATCAACGCGCCGAGCCACGATGTCAGCCCGTAAAAGCCGAGTAGCGCGAAAAACCACAGCGTCCACACCATGATCGTGCGACGCCGGTATGCAACGCTCCAGATTTCGCGGAACGCGCCCGTGCCTTTGGCCGTGATCGGCTCGGCGAGCGCCGCCGGTGCGCGCAACCAGCTCAGCCCCTCTGCGCGCATCACTTTCGATTCGATGTCGGCGAGAATCTTGTCCGCTTCTTCGTGGCGTCCGCGATGTTCGAGCCAACGTGGTGATTCGGGCACAACCCGGCGAACTATCAGCACGAATACAGCGGGAATCGCGAGCAACGCGAATTCGGTACGCCAGCCGAAAGCCGGCAACACGAAATACGACACTACGCCCGATGCGATGAAACCCAGCGGCCAGAAGCCATCCATTAATGCGATCAGACGTCCGCGCGATGCGGCCGGTACAAACTCGGACAGCAAGGTCTGCGCAATCGGAAACTCCATCCCCATGCCGAAGCCGAGCAGCACGCGATAGAAAATCAGCGCTTCAACACTCTGCGCTGTCGAGCACAGATACGATGCAAGTCCCCATAAAACCATGCTCCACTGAAAAACCGGCCGACGTCCGAAACGATCCGCCAGCAGACCCGCAATTGCCGCGCCGATCACCATACCGAAGAAACTCGCACTGGCGACCAGGCCCGCCGTCGCCGTGGACAGATGAAACTCAGTCTTGATCGAACCGAGTACGAAGGTCATCGTGCCGAGGTCGACGGAATCGAAGAAGAACGCGATCGCAATGATCACGAAAAGGGTTCGGTGATAGCCGGAGAACGGCAGTCGTTCGAGTCGGGCGGCGGCACTCGCGCGAGGCTGAAAAACGGTAGACATGCGATCCCCTTGTCAGTGCGGCGTGTGCCGCGTGGGTGTTCCGATCAATGCTTCCAGTGTTTTCAGTAGACGCCGACATAAATCGGCCACATAGAAGAAATGCGTCATCAGGATGGAACGGGGGCGTCGTTTGCTGCGTCCCGTCATCAGCCAATGGATGCTATGGCCGCAGACGCGCGCGCGCCGCGCCCGCAATACGCGCGAGCGTGTCCGCGCTCAGATGCGCAGCGATCTCTTCGACGTATTGGTGATGCCGCGCCTGAAGCGGCGCGCCGAGTTGCTGCGCGAGTAGATAACGGATGAGCGCAATGCGACGATGCCGCAACACGATGCTCTGATCGAGCAACGCGAGTGCGGCATCGGCATCGCCTTCGTGACACGCACGCTCGGTCAGACGTGTCGTGGCTAGACGTGTTGACGTCATGGGGTGCTGAAGGCGTTACGACTTGAGTTACGACACGAATTACGGCATCAACGGCTCAGCCGCATCGAGCATGATCTTGACGAAGTAGTCGGCGAAACTGCGGCGTACGATGATGTCGAAACTATCCGCGCCAGTGGGCAGCAACGTCATCGACGCCTTGAAATAGTGGCTCTGCGCGCACTGCCCTTCGCCGAACAGTTTGGGATGCAGGTCCAGCGGACAGCCGCGCGCCAGCACTTCCCGCACACGCGTGCCGCCGATTTCGAGCACGGTATAGCCGCTGCCGACATCCACCGCCGACGCAAATACCCCTGCAAACACGGCGCCGAATTTTGCCTGCAACGGCGCGGCGCGAGTCGCGTCATGCGCGGTGGCGGAGCGCACCAGCCATTCGTCAGGACCGAGCCACAGCAGGTCGTACCCATTGCCACGGGCAAACGTGTTCGCTTTCTCGGGCGGCCGGCAACCGATCACACTTTCCACTGCCTGCATAAACGCCGCGTCGCGGGTATCGCCGCGCAGATTCACCAGTTCCAGAAACGGCCGCTCGCTTAACCTGAACGCCGCCGATGACGTTGCCTGATGCTTTTTCAGCAGCGCGTGTGCGCCCACCAGCGGCGACTCCTGCCATACGCCGGTCTGTTTGCCGACAGCGCGATCCACCATCGACACCGTGCCGCCTGTTTCATTCCACATGTTGACGTGCTCCTTCGCTGTCATAGAACACCGAGCTGGTGACTTTGGCGGCAATCTGTTTGCCGCTGGCGAGCGGGATCGTGACCGTTTCGCCGATCTTGTCGAGACCGCCCTTGACGACTGCCATCGCAATCGAGCGCTTCAGGATCGGGCTGTAATAGCTCGACGTGACGTGCCCGAGCATCGGCGCCGTGTCGCCCTGGAACGGCCCGGCGACGATCTGTGAGCCTTCGGGAATCACGAACGACGGGTCGTCGGAGAGCAGGCCGACCAGTTGCTTGCGCCCCGCCTTCGCCGTATCGGAACGTGCCAATGATCGCTTGCCAAGAAAGTCTTTCGACTTCGCGACGAGGCCGCCCATGCCGAGATCGTACGGCGTCATCGAACCATCCGTATCCTGCCCGACGATGATGTAGCCTTTTTCCGCGCGCAGCACGTGCATGGTTTCGGTGCCGTACGGCGTGATGTCGAATTCGGCTCCGGCGGACATCAATGCTTCCCACACCGCGCGCCCTACGTTCGCGGGCACGTTCACTTCATAGGCGAGTTCGCCCGAGAAGCTGATGCGCATCACACGCGATGCCACGCCCGCAATCGTGCCCTCGCGATAACTCATGAACGGAAACGCCGCATTTGCAAAGTCGATGTCGTGGCAGACTTTCTGCAATACCTTGCGACTGTTCGGCCCAACCACCGCGAACGTGGCCCAGTGATCGGTGACCGACGCGAGGCGCACGCGCATGTCCGGCCATTCGGTCTGCAACCAGCGTTCGAGCCACGTGAGCACGCGCGCGGCGCCGCCCGTGGTGGTGGTCATCATGTAGTGCTGGTCGGCGAGACGCACGGTCACGCCGTCGTCGAAAATCATGCCGTTTTCGTCGAGCATCAGACCGTAGCGGCACTTGCCGACCTCCAGCTTGCTCCACGGATTCGTATAGACCCAGTTGAGCAGTTTTGCCGAATCTGGGCCTTGAATGTCGATCTTGCCGAGCGTCGACGCGTCGAGAATACCAACGCTCTCACGCACCGCGAGCGATTCGCGCGCGACCGCCGCATGCATGTCTTCGCCCGCTTTCGGGTAATACCAGGGCCGCTTCCAGTTGCCGACATCTTCGAAGGCCGCGCCGTTTTCGACATGCCATTCGTGCACGGCCGTCTTGCGCACGGGATCGAGAAACTCGCCCAATTCGCGGCCCGCGAAAGTACCGAACGTTACCGGCGTATAGTTCGGCCGGAAAGTGGTCGTGCCGGTTTCGGGAATCGTTTTGCCGAGCGCCTGCGCGAGAATCGCCATGCCGTTGATATTGCCGAGCTTGCCCTGATCGGTGCCGAATCCCATCGCCGTATAACGCTTCACGTGTTCGACGGATTCGAAGCCTTCGCGCGCCGCGAGAAAGATATCGGCCGCCGATACATCATTCTGGAAATCGACGAATTGCTTCGGCCCGCGCGTAGCCAGTTCGCGTCCGCCGACCAGCCATAACGGCTGCATCTTCGCTTCGGTCATCTCGGCCACCTGAACCGGATTCGGCCGCGCGACGATATAGCCCGCCGCGCGTGCAGCTTCGACGCCCGCATCGACGGCAAAGCGGATGCCCTGGCCCAGCGTGAAGTCACCCGAACATGCACCGACGCTCGTTTCCGGCTGCATCGCCTTGCCCGGCACGAAACAGGCTTTGTCATCGTGCCAATGCGCCTTGCCGCCCGACTGCGCGAAGAGATGCAGCACAGGACTCCAGCCGCCCGACATCGCGAGCAGATCGCAGGACACGTCGCCCTGTTTTGCACCGACCTGTCCACTGGAATACGACGCGACTTCGACCGAGGCGACCCGCAATTTGCCATGGG